>NZ_JARANV010000099.1 GCF_029889845.1 Halomonas sp. 25-S5 | reverse complement strand
GAGCTGATGAACGGGCAGTCCCTGCTCCAGGACATGCGTGGCGTAGGCATGACGCAGGCTGTGGATGCCACCGATCCGCTCGATACCGGCCTGGCGCTTGGCCTGGGTGAAGGCCTTCTGCGGTGCGCTCGGATGCAGCGCGCGATCCGGAAACAGGGCGCTCGGGAATAGCCAGGTCGTCGGCCGGTAGGCACGCCAGTAATCGCGCAAGCGATCGAGCAGGGTCACCGATAGCAGGACCATGCGATCCTTCGCGCCCTTGCCCTGGGCGACACGCAGCTGGCCGCGCTGGCCGTCGATGTCGCTGACCCGCAGGTGGCAGACCTCGCTGACGCGCAGTCCGCAGCCATAACACAGTTCGAGCATCATGCGATGCTTGGGGTTGTGGCACGCGGCCAGGATCCGCCGGACGTCGTCGCGGGTCAGCAGCTCCGGAATCCGTTGTGGTGTCTTCGGCACCACGGGCGATACCTCAACCGACGGCCAGTGCAGCACCTGGAGGTACAGGAACCGCACGCCGTGCAGATAGACG
>NZ_JARANV010000098.1 GCF_029889845.1 Halomonas sp. 25-S5 | reverse complement strand
GACGTGCCGATCGACACCAACCACTTGGAGCGTGGCCTGCGCTGCATTCCCATGGGTAAAAAAAACTGGATGTTCTGCTGGAGCGAGGTCGGCGCCGAGCATGTCGGTATCCTGCAGAGCCTGCTGACCACCTGCCGCCTGCAGGGGGTGGATCCCTACACCTATCTGGTCGATGTGTTGCAGCGTATCGCCATTCACCCGGCGTCTCGTGTCGACGAGCTGACGCCGCGCTGCTGGAAGGCGCTGTTTGCCGACGCCCCTCTCCGCTCAGACATCGAAGGGTAAGTCCAGACGTACTGGAATGACCGCTTACCGTCGAAGAGCCCAAAAAAAGTCCGGGATCAACCTGCCATGACGCGTCACAGCTGGATCGATCCTGCGGACGAGGTGCCACTGGCTCGGCAGTGCCTGCTGGCAGGTGTCGTCAGATCAACGGTTTATGCTCAGCAGAAACCCAAGCCACCGGCCTCCCTGGACCTCGAACTATGCCATGCGCTCGACGAGATCTACACGCGCCGTCCGTTCTATGGCAGTCGACGAATGGTGGTCGAGC
>NZ_JARANV010000097.1 GCF_029889845.1 Halomonas sp. 25-S5 | reverse complement strand
GCGGACCAGACCTCTTGGGGTTATATGGTCAAGCGATGAAGCGCATACGGTGGATGCCTAGGCAGCCAGAGGCGATGAAAGACGTGGCAGCCTGCGATAAGGCTCGGCGAGGTGGCAAACGACCTGTGACCCGGGCATTTCTGAATGGGGAAACCCACCCGACCACTCTCGAGTGGTCGGGTATCCCACACTGAATCCATAGGTGTTGGGAGGCGAACCGGGGGAACTGAAACATCTCAGTACCCCGAGGAAAAGAAATCAACCGAGATTCCCCCAGTAGCGGCGAGCGAACGGGGACCAGCCCTTAAGTCCGACCACTTCGTAGTGGAATAGTCTGGGAAGGCTAACCATAGGGAGTGATAGTCTCGTACACGAAACGAGTGGTCGGATGAAATCGAGTAGGTCGGGGCACGAGAAACCTTGACTGAAGACGGGGGGACCATCCTCCAAGGCTAAATACTCCTGGCTGACCGATAGTGAACCAGTACCGTGAGGGAAAGGCGAAAAGAACCCCGGAGAGGGGAGTGAAATAGATCCTGAAACCGTATGCGTACAAGCAGTGGGAGC
>NZ_JARANV010000096.1 GCF_029889845.1 Halomonas sp. 25-S5 | reverse complement strand
ACCGATGAGCGCGGCGGCGCTAAAGCTCTCACCACTCGTCGTCTCGACCCTCACCGATTCCCCCAAGTCTTCGAAGGAGGTCAGCGCACAGCCAGATTCGAGTTCGACGGTGTCGATCCCCCGGCAGGCCTCAAGGAGCACTTCGTGCAGATCGGCGCGGTGGATTACCGCGTAGGGCTGTCCGTAGCGCTCACAAACCTCACGCCCCATGGGAATCCGCGCTATCGACTCGCCCGTGATGGCATCGCGCACGAGCACATCTTCCGCAAGGCTCGAGTAGCGCAGCACCTCCTCGGCAAGGCCGAGCTTGTCGAACATGTGAAGTGCATTCGGCCCAAGCTGAATACCGTACCCAATCGGCGCAAACGCCTCGGCACGTTCGATCACCTTGACGCGCCGGCCCGTTTGTCCGAGCGCGACCGCAGCCGTCAGTCCACCGAGTCCACCGCCTGCGATCAGAGCCGTCTGATTCTCTTGCATGACTCTTACCTCTTGTCGATTGCGAGAATACCTACTGCTTTTTGGTAGCGTACTGTCTTTCTGCTTTAATTAGATATTATACTTTCGGATAGCCTGAAGGAGTCACAGCTCG
>NZ_JARANV010000095.1 GCF_029889845.1 Halomonas sp. 25-S5 | reverse complement strand
CTCGATCCCGGTTAGTTGACAGGTTCGGACTGAAAAGCGGTAAAAAGGACGCGTGGAAAAGCCATGCGACGCTCGCCCGTGGCCGGAATTTGGGTTGATTGCTCAGATAATGTCCAAACTGACCAGTATTTGGCCGCCTTCATTTTTTTGAAGGCACTCAGCTCAGTACCCATCTTCGGAGACAAGCTGAATTGGCTGAAAATGGGTGTTTCTGGATGGGCACAAGCTAGCAGATACAATGGCTATGAGTCACGCTTGAATGGAGAGCCGTATGCGCTGAGAGGTGCACGTACGGTTCGGAGAGGAGAGGCAGGGAGATAGTTCGATACGCCCTGCCTCTTACTCTACTCCGTCTGCCACGCGGGTTCGTCTACCTGGTCGCCATCATTATGTGACGTCTGTCAACCCCGATTAGAACTGTCCGCCTTATACCGATCTAAGGTGTCCGGTTATTACCGATGGATGGCCAGTCCGATCAGCTCTCGGCCTCGGCTTCCTCCTCCTGGTCAGCGGTGGGTTGTGGCTCCATCTGCGGGCGCTGGTTGAGTAGACCGGCCTTGCGCTTCTCCTTCAGCCGGTAGCTCTCGCCCTTGATGTTGATGGTGG
>NZ_JARANV010000094.1 GCF_029889845.1 Halomonas sp. 25-S5 | reverse complement strand
TGTGCCGAGTGCTCCGGCCGGAAGCCGTACGAGCCGTCTAGAAAGTCGTGCTCGTAGAGCGGCTCCAGCAGGGCCACCACGGCACGCTGCAGGACCTTGTCTTCGAAGGTGGGGATGCCGATCGGCCGCGTGGTGCGCCCATCTCCCTTGGGAATATGGACGCGCCGCACCGGCGGCGCCCGATAACGACCACTCTTGGCCCCCCTCCAGCAGGCGCTGGATGTTGGCCTCGAAGTCGCTCGCGAAGTCGTCCGCCGTCTGGCCATCGATCCCGACGGCGCCATCACGGCGCGTCATCAGGGTGGCCGTCTTCAGCCACTGGGCATCGATGTAGTGCGCCAGTGACGTGAAGGCACGCTGCGGGAAGCGCTCTGCCAGCGCTGCTATCCGCCCTTGTTTCGTGTACATGGACACAGATTCCTGTGCATCTGCCATGTGTCCCTCCTGCGGTTCTGATGATTGGCCGCCCCTTCCCTCCAGCGGGTCCCGTCGAGTCGGTTCCCCGCCTTCCTCGGTACTACGAGCGACTCCGACTCCCGCCTTTCCGTCCGGCTGGCTCCTTCTGGTCGCCTGGCCGTACCCCCTGAGTGCCTGGTGTTTGCTTCC
>NZ_JARANV010000093.1 GCF_029889845.1 Halomonas sp. 25-S5 | reverse complement strand
ACCCGTAGCTTCGGTACCTGGTTTGAGCCCCGTTACATCTTCCGCGCAGGCCGACTCGACTAGTGAGCTATTACGCTTTCTTTAAAGGATGGCTGCTTCTAAGCCAACCTCCTAGCTGTCTGAGCCTTCCCACATCGTTTCCCACTTAACCAGGATTTCGGGACCTTAGCTGACGGTCTGGGTTGTTTCCCTTTTCACAACGGACGTTAGCACCCGCTGTGTGTCTCCCACGCGTCACTCACCGGTATTCGGAGTTTGCCTCGGGTTGGTAAGTCGGGATGACCCCCTAGCCGAAACAGTGCTCTACCCCCGGCGGTGCTACGTGAGGCGCTACCTAAATAGCTTTCGAGGAGAACCAGCTATCTCCGGGCTTGATTAGCCTTTCACTCCGATCCACAAGTCATCCAAATCTTTTTCAACAGATCCTGGTTCGGTCCTCCAGTTGATGTTACTCAACCTTCAACCTGCTCATGGATAGATCGCCCGGTTTCGGGTCTATTCCCAGCGACTGGTCGCCCAGTTAAGACTCGCTTTCGCTACGCCTCCCCTAATCGGTTAAGCTCGCCACTGAAAATAAGTCGCTGACCCATTATACAAAAGGTACGCGGTCAC
>NZ_JARANV010000092.1 GCF_029889845.1 Halomonas sp. 25-S5 | reverse complement strand
CCTGATTACGCATAAGGCTCAGCCATCTTCAGGAACCGGTATGGCATCGGCGGTGTTCGGGCGGCTACCGTGAGAAACCGCGGGATCATGGCCTTGAGGTCATAGCGCCGATTGAAGCGATACTCGAATTCGGCCAGGTAGCGTGGGGTATGTTTCCCGCGGATGGCATGGTAGGTGCCGGTGATCGCGTTCTTGACGTTGCCCAGCACCGTGTTGACCCAGTTGAACTCGGGGTTCTTCACACTGGCACGCCCACCGCCTGTGATGTGGCAGTCATGAACGTAGAAAGGCGTGTCGAAGGCCCTGAAGCATCCGAGGCCGTCGCTGATGACCTGGCTGCCAGGCACAATGGCCTGTTGGGCATAGCGACGCATCTCGTCAAGGGTAAAGCCGCTCACACGGCGCAGCTGAACCCGCTGCGGATGGCCTTCCTCATCGGTTTGCACGGCGGCGACAAAGGGGAACTTGTGCTCAGCGCCGCGCCCGCGCTTTCCGGGCCGCTCACCGCCCAGGTAGGCATCATCGATCTCAATGCGCCCGGAGAGCCTCTCTCCCTGGTTGCGCTCGTGCATGACCTGCAGCAGCTTGTGCTTGAGCTTCCAGGCGGTGTTGTAG
>NZ_JARANV010000091.1 GCF_029889845.1 Halomonas sp. 25-S5 | reverse complement strand
CCCTGAAATGGTCGATGACCACCGCATGACACGGAGGCTTTACAGCCACGTTGAGAAGGAGGCCTTCAACCACCCTTACGCCTACGTCGCCGACACAACGGGGCTCGACGAGAAGACTATCCGCAACATCTTCCGGAAACGCGCCGAGTTACTCGCAGCCCGGCATCGCTTTGAGACGCCGCGCTGCCTAGGAATCGATGAGCTGTACTTGAACCGCCGCTATCGTTGCATCCTGACCAACCTAGAAGAGCGGACCTTGCTGGATTTGCTGCCTGGCCGCCAACAGGACGCGGTGACAAGGCGCCTCATGAACATGACCGAACGCCACAAGGTGGAAATCGTCAGCATGGATATGTGGAAGCCCTACCGACGAGCTGTCCAAGCGGTGTTGCCCGAGGCACGCATCGTTGTCGATAAGTTCCACGTCGTTCGCATGGCCAACGAGGCGCTGGATAAGGTCCGCAAGGGCCTCAGGAAGGAGCTGACAGCCAACCAGCGCCGAACTCTCAAGGGTGACCGGAAGATCCTGCTGAAGCGTGCTCACGACGTTTCAGATCGCGAGCGGCTCATCATGGAGACATGGACAGGGGCCTTCCCTCGGCTCCTTGCGGCCTACGAACACAAGGAGCGGTT
>NZ_JARANV010000090.1 GCF_029889845.1 Halomonas sp. 25-S5 | reverse complement strand
GATCCTGCTGAAGCGTGCTCACGACGTTTCAGATCGCGAGCGGCTCATCATGGAGACATGGACAGGGGCCTTCCCTCGGCTCCTTGCGGCCTACGAACACAAGGAGCGGTTTACAGTGGACCCCATGGTCAAGACAGAATCTGTCTGGATTTAAGCTAATGCCTCGGCCATATTCGCAGCTGCACAGCGCTGCCCTGTTTCGTCCCTCTTCGATGCAGTCTCTCGGCCACTGAAGTGGTCGGGTATGGATGCACCGCCACCCAGGCCGCTCTGGTAGACCTCGCCGGGTGTCCGGTACCCCAGTGACTGGTGGGGCCGCTCTTCGTTGTAGAACGGAAAGTACTCCGTCAGCCCGACGGTCAGCTCGCCGACCGAGGCGTAGCCCTTCAGATAGATGTCCTCGTACTTGAGCGTCCGCCACAGACGTTCGACGAAGATGTTGTCAAACGCACGACCTCGGCCGTCCATACTGATCGCGACGCCAGCGCCCTTGAGCACGTCCGTGAAGGCCTGGCTGGTGAACTGCGAGCCCTGATCGCTGTTGAATATCTCGGGCGTGCCATGGCGCCGTAGCGCCTCCTCCAGGGCATCGACGCAGAAGATGGCGTCCATGGTATTGCTGAGTCGCCAGCTCAGCACCTTGCGGCTGTACCAGTCG
>NZ_JARANV010000009.1 GCF_029889845.1 Halomonas sp. 25-S5 | reverse complement strand
CACGCAACACTCGCTACCGGCTGGTGGCTAGCCTTGGCCGGATGGGACTTGCACCCACTGGGTTTCACTTCATCCTTTCCACCTCCATCGGTTTCCCGGATGACCAGGCTTCGCCTGGCGCACTAACCATGTAGTCGAGCTGGATGGCTGGCTGTCTGCGCGGCTCCCAGACGATGCAGTCCATCACCACCGAGAAGGCGCGGCATATGCTCTTGGGGTCAGCCTCACGCAGCACCCAGGCATTCTTGATGCTCATCAGGTCGACCGACGTGAACACCTACGCATACGTCATTCGCTGGCCAGCCAAATTCGGACCGTGGCGCTGCAATAGACTACCTGATTACGCATTATGCTCAGCTACGCTACGAAAGCCCTCGAGAAACACCTTAATTTTCATAATGATATGCGCGTCACTACATTCAGGACGCCAGCCGGAGTCAAAACTCACGATGGGGAGATTTCTCCGCAAGAGATTGAATCGTAGGTACTTAACGACAGATCCTTCACTGCGGCTGAGTCTAGTGCGTAATCAGGATAGGCTATAGGCTGGAATGATCTCAAAGGTACCAGCACGCTGCGGGGCACGACACCACTGGCCCAGGATCGGCTGATCCAAGCCACGCTGTCGCGTCTTTTACCCTGCCCGGGACGCAACGACAACATCGATGTCGTGACGAGCCCTACTGTCGTTTCTATTTCGGAACATCCAAGGTTACGGTCGGATCGGGATCTGAAGCGGTAGGAATCCGCAAAGCCCTATCGGAGGGAATAGTCCAAGGGAGTCCTGAATGGACTTGTGGAACCCAGTCTCAAGGTGTGGGTTAAGGAGGCACCCAAAAACAAAAAGCCGCTGATGTCTCAGCGGCTCTTTCGATATTCAGTGGCGGAGGGGGAGGGATTCGAACCCTCGAAGCCTTTCGGCTTACGCGCTTTCCAGGCGCGCTCCTTCGACCGCTCGGACACCCCTCCGCATTGTGATTCTCGATTCGAGCGACCTCGGCTGCGCCGTGCCTTCTCCTCCAGAACGGCGCACAGCTTATCGACTTAAGTGCGCGATTGCAAGCCGTTTTCCCTTGATCACCCGCTCAGCTCGCGGGCAGCACGGCATAATCACCGCGTGCTTCCAGGCAGAGGGTGTCGCCGCACCAGAGCCGCTGAACCAGGGCGATGCGCCCCTTGCCGCGCTGCTCCAATCGCTCGGCCAGGGCGGCGGGCCCGTCGGCTGCTTCGGGCTCGCAGGTCAGGCAATAGTCGCCGGTCACCGGGGCCATGAAACGCTGATTGGCCTCGGCCACCACCACGTCCCGGGCGAGACCGCGGCGACGCAGCCAGAGGGTAGTCCAGCACCAGCCCAGCAGGGTCGTCTGGGCGGTAAGAGCGCCGCCGAAGCCGGTGCCCTTGTCATTCAGGCTGGGGGTGAGCGAGAGGGACCAGGCCAGGCAATCGCCATCACGGGTCATTTCGCGGATGCCCAGTGAGGGGACCATGGGGATCGCCTCGCCCAGCCAGGCGAGAAACGTGGCCATGTCGTCCTCGCCGCCGGCGGCAGGCAGCGGCAAACGCGGGTGGGGAACGCCGATCTGTCGCATACTCAGTCCCAGCGCTCCACGAAGGCCTCGATGTCATGCTCCGGCAGCGGCTTGTGGCGACCACCCAGCGTGCCCAGGTAGAGGAAGGCCACCACCTCGTCCTCCTCGCCAAGCCCCAGGCCCTTGCGCACCGTGGGGTCGAAGGCGTACTTGCCGCTGCGCCACATGGCGCCGAGCCCCTGGGCGTGGGCGGCGAGCAGGATGCCGTGGGCTGCACAGCCGGCGGAGATCACCTGTTCGATCTTCGGCACCTTGGGGATATCGGGCGTGATCTTGGCGATCACCGCGATGATCATCGGAGCGCGCCGCGGCTTCTTGCGCGCCGCGTCGAGGGCCGCGTCGCCCACGTGGGGATCCTCGCGGAACTCCGCCTCGGCGAACAGCTCGCCGAGACGCGAGAGGCCCTCGCCGGAGAACTCGATGAAGCGCCAGGGACGCAGCTCCTTGTGATCCGGCGCCCGCAGGGCCGCCCGGTAGATCGCCTCCAGCTGCTCGGGGCTCGGCGGCGGGCCCATTAGCTTGCCCATGGAGCTGCGTTCGTGCAGCAGCGTCATCGCATCCATGTTGCTCTCCTGTTCAGGTTCTAGCGGCACTCGAGGCTAAGTCCGAAAACTGCCTGCGCTCGGCCATACGGCGTTAAAAATTGGCTCAAAGTACTCATTTACACCGCGTAAACTCCGTCTTTTCGCCATTTTTTGCCTTGTCTGACCTTCGCTCGCCGACTTTTCAGACCAAGCCTACCCAAGCGGCTACTGCCGCGCCAGCCGCAGCGGCTCGGGCGGGCGCTCGCCGGGGGTGGCACGCCAGGGGCTGATGTCCAGCCCGCCGCGGCGCACATAGCGGGCCAGCACCAGCAGTCGCTGCGGCCGGGCGCGGGCCATCAGGTCCATGAAGATGTGCTCCACGCAGTGCTCGTGGAAGTCCTGGTGCTGGCGATAGCCGATCAGGTAGCGCAAGAGCCCCTCGCGATCGAGTCGTTGGCCCCGGTAGCGAATCAGCACGCTGCCCCAGTCGGGCTGGCCGGTGACCGGGCAGTTGGACTTCAGCAGGTGGGAGTGAAGCGTCTCCTCGACGATCGCCTCATCGCTCACTCGCAGGTGCTCGGCGCTGGGCGTGTAGTCCGTGACCTCGATGTCCAGGTCGTCCAGGCATTCGCCGGGCAGGCGACGCGGCGAGAGCGCCTCGTCGTCGATGTCGAACAGCACGACGGAGACCGGCGCACCGGCGGCCACCGCCAGGTCGTGCTCCAGGATATCGATGACCGCCTGGCGACTCTCGACGCGAGTCTGGTTGAAGCTATTGAGGTAGAGCTTCCAGGACTTCGACTCGATCAGGTTCGGCGAGTCTGCCGGCAGGCGGAAGCGCGCCACGGCGACCCGCGGCTTGCCGCGAGCATTGAGCCAGGAGACCTCGAAGGCGTGCCACTCGTCCTCGCCGACGAAGGGCAGTGCGCCCTCCTCGATGCCCAGCGGCGCGCGATTGGCGGCGCGGGGGATGGGAAAGAGCAGCCCGGCGTCATAGTGCGCCGGGTAGGCGGCCTCGCGCCCCAGGGGGGCATGCGCGAGGGTGTCGGGACGATGGTGGCTCATGAGCGAATCCCCTTGCCATGCTCCAGCATCCACAGCGCCAGCCCGAAGAGCACGCTGATGAAAGCCAGGATAGCGGCCAGCGCCCAGCCCACGGGGATGTCCGAGACGCCGAGGAAACCGTAGCGGAAGACGTTGACCATGTAGAGGATGGGATTGAGCATCGACACGCCCTGCCAGAAGCTCGGCAACAGCGAGATGGAATAGAACACCCCGCCCAGATAGGTCAAGGGCGTGAGAATGAAGGTCGGCACGATGGAGATGTCGTCGAACTTCTTGCCTAGCAGGGCGTTGATGAAGCCGCCGATGGCGAACAGCGCCGCGGTAAGCACCACCACGAACACCGTCAGCAGCGGGTGCGCGACCTCGAGCCGGGTGAAGAACAGCGACACCCCGGTGACGATCAGCCCCACGCCGAGGCCGCGGGCCATGCCGCCCAGCACGAAGCCGGTGAGGATCACCCAGTTGGGCATCGGCGAGACCATCATCTCCTCGATGGAGCGCTGGAACTTGTTCGAGAAGAAGGATGATGCCACGTTGGAGTAGCTGTTGGTGATCACCGCCATCATGATCAGCCCCGGGACGATGAAGTCCATGTAGCTGTAGCCATCCATCTCGCCGATCCGCGAGCCGATCAGGTTGCCGAAGATGATAAAGTACATGGTCATGGTGATCGACGGCGGCAGCAGGGTCTGCGGCCAGATCCGCGTGAAGCGCTTGACCTCCTTGTGCACCAGGGTCCAGAGGGCGATGGCGATCTGGGTCGGATTCATGCGCGCGCCTCCGTTGCCTCGGCCGCCGCCTTGTTGCTGTTACCCTGCTCCACCATGGAGACAAACATCTCCTCGAGCCGGTTGGCGCGGTTGCGCATCGACATCACCTGCATGCCCTGCTCGCTGAGCGCCGCGAAGACGTCGTTGAGGCGCTGGCCGCGATGCACCACCACCGCCAGCTGGGCATCGTCCACGCGGTTGATCTCGAAGCCCTCGACCTCGGGGGCCGCCTCCACCGGATGGGCGAGGTCGAACAGGAAGGTCTCGGTATCGAGCTCGGCGAGCAGCTGCCGCACGCTGGTGTCCCGGATGATCTCGCCGTGGTTGATGATGCCCACGCGGCGGCAGAGGCTCTCGGCCTCTTCGAGGTAGTGGGTGGTGAGGATGATGGTGGTGCCCTCGTCGCGATTGATGCGGCGCATGTACTCCCACATGCTGCGGCGCAGCTCGATGTCCACGCCGGCGGTGGGCTCGTCGAGGATCAGCAGCCTCGGGCGATGCATCAGCGCGCGGGCGATCATCAGCCGGCGCTTCATGCCGCCGGAGAGCATGCGGGCGCTGCCGTTGCGCTTGTCCCACAGACTCAGGTCGCGGAGCAGTTCCTCGGCCCGCGGCAGTGCCTCGCGACGCGACATGCCGTAGTAGCCGGCCTGGGCCAACACGA
The DNA here is from genome assembly GCF_029889845.1 of Halomonas sp. 25-S5. Taxonomy (GTDB): domain Bacteria; phylum Pseudomonadota; class Gammaproteobacteria; order Pseudomonadales; family Halomonadaceae; genus Halomonas. The sequence goes on along the minus strand of NZ_JARANV010000009.1, from coordinate 127,187 downwards.
TATCGATGACCTTCTCGAACTGGCTGAAGTTGAACTCCTGAGGCACCACGCCGAGGTGGTACTTGGCACGGGCGAAATCCCGGTCGATATCGGTACCGAAGATCGCGACGCGGCCCGCCGTCTTCTGCACCAGCGAGCAGACCACGCCCAGGATGGTCGACTTGCCGGCGCCATTGGGCCCGAGCAGGGCATAGAAGTCGCCTTCGGCGACGTCGAGGTCGATGCCCTTCAGGGCCTGGAAGCCATTGCCATAGACCTTGGTCAGGCCACGGATGGACAGTGCCGGTTCGGCCATGTGCGATCCCGTCAGAGAGAAATGGAAGTCGTCGCGAGAACCCCGTGAGATGGGGATGGCCCGGGAAACTTCAAGGTTCGCCCTCCCAGCCCGGCAGCGAGAACTCCTCCTGCAGGTGGCGAAGCTCGGGCTGGTGCAGGGCCGCGATGCGCTCGGCCAGGTCGGCGCCCCTGGCCAGCAGGTGCACCTCCATGCGGCGCCGATCCGCCCGCCCGGGGCGGCGCTCCACCAGGCCCGCCTCCTCGCAGCGCCCGACCAGAGCCACGGTGCCATGGTGCTTGGCCTGCAGCCGCTCGGCCAGCTCCCCCACGCTCGCCCACTCGCGCCCCGCGAAGCCCTTCAGATGCAGCAGCAACTGATACTGCAAGGGGGTGAGGCCATGGTCACGACAGATGTCCTCGCCCTGGCGCAGGAAGCAGCGCAGCCGGTAACGGAAGTGCGACAGGCGCTCGAAGTCCTGCTTGGTCAGGGGCTCGGGGCACGGATCGAGGTCTCGGGACATGGTGGACTCCTTGACAGCGGGCAACACGAGGACTAATACGTATCATAACATGATACAAAACACCGAGCCTGACCACGAGGTGCCCCATGAATGCTATAACCCTCTTCCGCCTGCCCTTCTCGCGCACTACGGGCTGGAAGGAGCTCCAGCAGCGGCGGATCCCGATCCCGAGCCTGGCCTGGCTGGTGGTCCTGCCGATGTCGCTGCTCCCCCCGCTGATGCTCTACTACGCCGGCACCCACTACGGTGACGGCTTCGTCACCGGCTTCGCCGAACGCCCCTGGCGCTTCATTACCACCATCCTCTTCCTGGCCGAGTTGCTGACCTTCTTCGTCATGGGCTGGCTGATCCACGCCGTGGTCAACGGCCAGGAGGAACTGTCGATCGACTACCACGATGCCTACCTGCTGGCCGCCATGGCCCCGCTGCCGCTGTGGAGCGCCTCGCTGGTGCTGTTCGTCCCCAGCCTGCTGCTCAATGCGCTGGCCGTGCTGGTGGCTCTGGGTATCTCATGCAGCCTGATCTACCACGGCCTGCAGGGGCTGTGTCGACGCGGGGATGACGACATGGTGGCCCAGTCGGCGACCTATACCATCATGGCGGCCGGCGTACTGGCGTGGGGCGTGCTGATGGCCGCGGTCTGGGCATACTGATCCGCCCACCTGGAGCGATGGCAGGAAGGGAGTGACATGCTTACGAAGTGGCGTCCCATAGGGGGTTCGAACCCCTGTTACCGCCGTGAAAGGGCGGTGTCCTAGGCCACTAGACGAATGGGACGTATTGGTGCTGCTTGGAGCGGGAAACGAGATTCGAACTCGCGACCCTCGCCTTGGCAAGGCGATGCTCTACCACTGAGCTATTCCCGCAGGTCTCGCGCTGTCAATACCGGAAGTGGCGTCCCATAGGGGGTTCGAACCCCTGTTACCGCCGTGAAAGGGCGGTGTCCTGGACCACTAGACGAATGGGACACATGGAGCGGGAAACGAGATTTGACCGGGCTGGCGCTCCAGCTCGTGAGCCGAGCCTTGGCCTGATCAAATACGCTACCCAATTCAAATGGAGCGGGAAACGAGATTCGAACTCGCGACCCTCGCCTTGGCAAGGCGATGCTCTACCACTGAGCTATTCCCGCACTCCGGTACCTGATGAGTCGAGTGGCGTCCCATAGGGGGTTCGAACCCCTGTTACCGCCGTGAAAGGGCGGTGTCCTGGACCACTAGACGAATGGGACGCAATGTCTCGCCTCGTCGAGGTGCGGCGAATATTACCCAGCACCCGGGAAGCTGTCAAGCGGGTATCGCCGGGCGTTGATATCGCGTTGCCGATCCTGCCGCGCAACTGGAAACACCCGCCCGTGTTGATGTCAGAATGGAGGTGACGCGTGCCGGGCCTGCACCCGGCTCCATGACGAGGAGAGAGGCCATGCGCAGCAAGATCCAGAAGAGCGATGCCGAATGGCAGCAGCAGCTGACGCCAGAACAGTACCGCGTCACCCGCGAGAAAGGCACCGAGCCGCCCTTCAGCGGCCGCTACCACGTGAGTGACGAGCACGGCATCTACCACTGCGTCTGCTGCAACGCCCCGCTGTTCGAGAACGAGCACAAGTTCGACGCCGGCTGCGGCTGGCCCAGCTTCGACCGCCCCTTCACCCCGGGCTGCGTGACGGAACAGACCGATACCAGCCAGGGCATGCAGCGCAACGAGGTGACCTGCGCACGCTGCGACGCCCATCTCGGCCATGTGTTCCCCGATGGCCCGCAGGCGACCACCGGGCTGCGCTACTGCATCAATTCGGTGGCGATCCAGTTCCACGCCGGGGAGTAGACCCCGGCCCGCCACCGCCCGCCCCTGACACGGCCGGCCATCTGCTATGATGGGCGGCCGTTTTCATACATGCTCATGCAGGAGAGGCGCGATGCTCGGCTGGTACCCGGGACACATGAACAAGGCGCGCCGGCAGATCCTCGAGGCGCTGCCGGAGATCGACGTGGTGATCGAGGTGCTCGACGCCCGCCTGCCCTACTCCAGCGCCAACCCCATGCTGGCCGAGCTGACCCGCCACAAGCCGGTATTGAAGATCCTCTCACGGGCCGACCTGGCCGACCCCGAGCGTACCCGCGAGTGGACGGCCTTCTTCGACGCCCAGGACGACACGCGGGCCCTGGCGGTGACCACCACCCAGGCGCGCGAGCTCAAGCGCATTCCCAAACTTTGCCATGAGCTGGCCGGCCAGGTACGTGCGGACCGCGACGTGCGGGTGATGGTCATGGGCATTCCCAACGTGGGCAAGTCGACCCTGATCAACGGCCTGGCCGGGCGCACCATCGCCAAGACCGGCAACGAGCCGGCGGTGACCAAGCGCCAGCAGAAGGTGCGCATCGGCGGCCGCGTGGCACTGATCGATACCCCCGGGGTGCTGTGGCCCAAGATCGAGGACCAGGCCAGCGCCCATCGCCTGGCCGCCAGCGGCGCCATCCGTGACACCGCCATCGACTACGTGGAGGTCGCCGTGGTCGCCGCCGCCGAACTGGCCAGGCGCTACCCCGAGGCCCTCAAGGCACGCTACAAGCTCAAGACCCTGCCCGAGTACGCCCCCCACCCCGAGGCCGACCGGGTCGAGTCTGATGGCCCGGTGCGGATCGACCTGCTCGCGCTGGCCGGCTTCGACGGCCATGCGATACTCGCCGAGATCGCCGCCAAGCGTGGCGGGCTGCGCCCCGGTGGCGAGGTCGACCTGCACCGCGGTGCCGAGGTGCTGCTCCACGAACTGCGTGACGGCAAGCTGGGCCGGTTGACCCTGGAGACGCCGGCGGACATCCCGCCCGAGCCCGACGCCACCGACGCAGTTGGTGGCAGCGGTGCCGAGCCCGCATAATCACCGGCATCAATGCCCCGAGACGACGCCCGCCCCGGCAGAGGCGGCACACCGACATCACTGGATCTCAGCGCCCATGGACACTCCCCCGATCAGGAAATCGCACAAGCTCGAGAACGTCTGCTACGACATCCGCGGACCGGTGCTCGAGCACGCCAAGCGGCTGGAAGAGGAAGGCCAGCGCGTCCTCAAGCTGAACATCGGCAACCCCGCCCCCTTCGGCTTCGAGGCGCCGGAGGAGATCCTCCAGGACGTGATGCGCAACCTGCCCACTGCCCAGGGTTACTGCGACTCCAAGGGGCTCTACTCAGCGCGCAAGGCGATCATGCAGGAGTGCCAACGCAAGGAGATTCCCGGCGTCGGCATCGAGGACATCTACATCGGCAACGGCGTCTCCGAGCTGATCGTCATGACCATGCAGGCGCTGCTCAACGATGGCGACGAGGTGCTGATCCCGGCCCCGGACTACCCGCTGTGGACCGCGGCGGCCAACCTCTCTGGCGGCCATGCCGTGCACTACCTGTGCGACGAGCAGGCCGACTGGGCGCCGGACATGGCCGACATCCGCGCCAAGGTCACCGCCCACACCCGGGCGATCGTGATCATCAACCCCAACAACCCCACCGGCGCCGTCTACCCGCTGGCGGTGGTGCGCGAGCTGCTGGAGATCGCCCGGGAACACGACCTGGTGGTGTTCTCCGACGAGATCTACGACAAGATCCTCTACGACGGGGTCGAGCATGTCTCCACCGGGGCGCTGGCCGGCGAGGACCAGCTGGTGGTGACCATGAATGGCCTCTCCAAGAGCTACCGCTGCGCCGGCTTCCGCTCTGGCTGGATGATCCTCTCGGGCCACCTCGCCAAGCAGCGCGCGGCCGACTTCATCCAGGGGCTGACCATGCTGGCCTCGATGCGACTGTGTGCCAACGTGCCGGCCCAGCACGCCATCCAGACCGCGCTGGGCGGCTACCAGTCGATCAACGACCTGATCCTGCCCGGTGGACGTCTGCTGGCCCAGCGCGATATCACCGTCGAGAAGCTCAATGCCATCCCCGGGGTCAGCTGCACCCGACCCAAGGGAGCCCTCTACGCCTTCCCGCGGCTCGACCCCAAGGTGTTCAACATCCGGGACGACCAGCAGCTTGTGCTCGACCTGCTGCTGCAGGAAAAGATCCTGCTGGTGCAGGGCACGGCTTTCAACTGGCCCAACCCCGACCATGTGCGCATCGTCACCCTGCCCTGGGCCGACCAGCTCGAGGACGCCCTGGACCGCTTCGCCCGCTTCCTGTCGCGCTACCGCCAGTAGCCGGGGCGACGCCGGCCCGCCGCTTGAAACCCGGCGGGCAAGCGCGTATCTAAGCAACAGCTTGTGCAGGCCGCCGTGCGCGGCGCCCCCTTCCCGACGACTGGAGATTGCCGGCAATGATGAGAATTCTGCTTTTCCTGGGCACCAACCTGGCCGTGATCGTGGTGGCCAGCATCACCCTGCGCCTGCTGGGGGTGGAGGGCTACCTGACCGAACAGGGCATGAACTTCAATGCCCTGCTGATCTTCTGCTTCATCTTCGGCATGGCAGGCTCCATGGTCTCGCTGTTCATCTCCAAGTGGATGGCCAAGCGCAGCACCGGCACCGTGATCATCGAGTCGCCCTCCAACGCCACCGAGAAGTGGCTGGTGGATACCGTGGCGGAACTGGCCCGCGACGCCGGCATCAAGACGCCGGAAGTGGGCATCTTCCCGGCTCAGCAATCCAACGCCTTCGCCACCGGCTGGAACAAGGACGACGCCCTGGTGGCGGTCTCCGCCGGCCTGCTCAACCGCATGCGCCCGGAAGAGGTGCGCGCGGTGCTGGCCCACGAGATCGGCCACGTGGCCAACGGCGACATGGTCACCCTGGCGCTGATCCAAGGCGTGCTCAACACCTTCGTGATGTTCTTTGCGCGGGTGGTCGCCCAGCTGGTCGACGGCTTCATGAGGAGCCGCAGCGACGGCGAGGGGGGCCTGGGCTTCATGGGCTACTTCGCGGTGGTAATCGTCGCCGAAATCGTCTTCGGGCTGATCGCCTCGGCGATCGTCGCCTGGTTCTCGCGCTTCCGGGAGTATCGCGCGGACAGCGCCGGCGCACACCTTGCCGGCAGCGGGGCCATGATCAATGCCCTGGCCCGTCTCAAGGCCGAGACCGAGATGCCGGACCAGATGCCGGACACCCTGCGGGCCATGGCCATCACCAAGGGCCAGACGCGCTCGCTGATGGAGAAGCTGTTCGCCAGCCACCCGCCGCTGGATGATCGCATCCGCGCGCTGAAGGAAGCGGCCTACCGGCAGTAACCCCCTGCCAGCCGATACGCAAGCGGGCCCGCCAACCGGCGGGCCCGCTGTCGTTTGCCGCGCCAACGGCGTCAGGCAGTGGCGGTATCGACCCGGAAGCCCACGCCTGACAGCAGCGGCGCGAGCTCCCGGGCCCCCTCGCGAAGCTCGATGTCGAGGGTCGCAAACTCCCGACGCAGCGGGTAGCCCGCCCGGCAGGCATCGAAGCCCTTCGCCATGCCCTGGCGACGCGCCTCGCGGTACAGGCTGTCGTGGTCACGCCGCACGTCATACACGCTGCGCAGGCACAGGCGTAGCGCCTCCTCGGGGCCAAGGCCGCCGTCCAGGACCAGACGCGTGACGGGGGGCGGGGGCGCGAGGTCGGCCAACGTCAGGCGCGCCGGCAGGCCGGCATGCCGGGCCAGGGCGCGATAGATCCGGTGGGTGCCGCGCAGCTTGCCGTCCAGGCTGTAGCCGGCGACATGCGGCGTGGCGATGGCGGCGAGATCCGCCAGGCCGGTGTCGATGGCGGGCTCGTGCGCCCAGACATCGAGCACCGCGGTGACATCGCCCTGCCCCGCCAGCCGCTGTCGCAGCGCCTGGCCATCCACGCAATCGCCGCGTCCGGCGTTGAGCAGCACGCTGCCCGGGGCCAGGGCGGCGATGCGCTGGGCATCAAGCAGGTGGTGCGTGGGGTGAGGCCCCTCGGTCACCAGCGGGGTATGCAGGCAGAGCACGTCGCATTCGCCGATCAGGGTGTCGAGCTCCACGAAGCCGGCCAGCCCCTCGGCGCCTTCCGCCTCGACGCTCTCTGTTTCAACCCTGGGCGGGTCGCAGGCCAGGCAGTCGACGCCCATCGCCGAGAGACGCTCGAGCAGCCGCCCGCCCACGTTGCCCACCCCGACGATGCCCACGCGGCGCTCGGCCAGCCGCCACCCCTGGCGCTCGGCCAGGGTCGCCAGGCTGCCCAGCACGTAGTCCACCACCGCCTCGGCGTTGCAGCCCGGGGCGCTGGCGAAGGCGATGGCCCGCTCGGCCAGGGCCCGCTCGTCCACGTGATCGGTGCCGATGGTGCAGGTGCCGACGAAGCGCAGCCGGGAAGCACGGGCCAGCAGGGCCTCGTCGACGCGGGTGATGGAGCGCACCACCAGGGCATCGGCCTCGCGCAGCGCGTCGGCATCGATCTCGCGCCCCGGCAGGCGGATCACCTCGCCCAGTTCCCCGAAGCAGGTCTGCGCGGCGGGCACGTTGGCGTCGACGACGATTCTCATGGCTGAACTGACTCCCGGTTGGCTGGTGATACGACTTGTTCAGTGTGCCCAAGCCCTTACAATAGCGCCAAATGTCACTCGCGCGCCGCGGCCTGCGGCGCCCTCCACCTCGGGAGCTGCCGTGATCGTCCGCTGGGAAACCGACCATGACTATGTGCTGGTGCATGTCCATCGGGACATGTTCGGCGACTGGATCTTCAGCCGTGCCTGGGGGCAGATCGGCACCCAATTCGGCGGCCTGAAGCATCGCCTGGCCGATGACCACGTCCAGGCGATGATGTGGCTGGCCGACGAGACCACCATCCTGTCCTCGCGGGGCTTTCGCAAGGTGCTGGAAGTGGAGGACGAGAGCGCCGAGGGACGCGACGCCGTCAGCCAGCTCTCACTTCTCGAGCCGTAAGCTGGAAGCTGGAAGCTGGAAGCTGGAAGCTGGAAGCTGGAAGCTGGAAGCTGGAAGCTGGAAGCTGGAAAGGCAGCTTACTGCCGACTCATCCGCCGACAAGGTACTTCTTCAAGCTTCCAGGCGCGAAGCGCCGCTCTTCCGGCTTCCAGCTCCGCGCGCAGCCCGGGTCACCCCAGATAGCGCCTGCCGCCGCGCAGGGTCGCGCCCTTCGCCGCCCTCTTCGTCACCCCGGGCGACGTCTCGCCACTGAGCGGCTTCTGCAGCTGCTGCCAGGCCGTCTCGTCCAGCCAGCCCCTGGCCGCCAGCCAGTCGGCCAGGCGGTCGGGCTCCATGCCGCGATCCAGCTCCTGCCCCGCCTCGTCCACCAGGACCGGGATACGGACCCCGTAGCGCGCGACCAGCCCCTCGTCCTCGCTGATCTCGACCCGCTCCAGCCGATACGGCACGGCGCAGAGAGTCACGAGCAACGCCTCCAGCTGCTCGCAGAGGTGGCAGCCCAGGGTGGTATAGAGGCTCAACCGAATCACGACGCCTCCCGATGACGGATCAGGAAGCCGTGGTGCAGGTCCGGGCGACGCTGGCCGGATAGAGAGTGGATCGAACGCTTCATGCCGAGGCCTCCCGGTGGCGGATCAGGAACACATGGTGCAAATCGGGGCGGCGTTGAAAGTCAGGATCGAACGTCTTCGCCGAGATATCTTCGACGTGGAACGGCTCGGCGAGGTCCGCATCCAGCGTGAAGCGCCGCTGATTGTTGGAGAATACCAGGGTCCCCCCCGGCGCCAGGCGTGCCATGGCCAGGCGCACCAGCCGGCCGTGGTCGCGCTGGACGTCCAGGGTATCGGCCATCTTCTTGGAATTGGAGAAGGTTGGCGGATCCAGGAAGATCAGGTCGAACTCGCCGCCGGCGGTCTCCAACCAGCGCAGGCAGTCGTCGCGCACCACCCGATGGCGTCCCGGGTCGAGCCGGTTGAGGGCGAAGTTGTCCCGGGCCCACTCCAGGTAGGTGTTGGAGAGGTCGACGCTGACGCTCTCGCTGGCCCCGCCGGCCGGCTCCGTGCCCTCTTTCTGTGACCCCAGGGCGGCCTGAACCGTGGCGGCCCCGGTATAGCAGAAGAGGTTGAGGAAACGCTTGCCGGGGGCCATCTCGCCAAGCAGGCGCCGTACCGGGCGATGGTCGAGAAACAGGCCGGTGTCCAGGTAGTCGCGCAGGTTGACCCACAGCCGCGCCCGGCCCTCGTGCACCTCGAAGCGCTCACCACTGGCCGCCTGCTTGTGGTACTGCGCCTTGCCGCTCTGTCGCTCGCGACGCTTGACCACGACCTTACCGGGGTCGACACCGAGCACGTCGGGAATCACGCCCAGCGCCTCGAACAGCCGCTTCTGGGCCTGGGCGGCATCGACGGTTTTCGGCGCCGCATACTCCTGCACGTGCACCCGGTCGCCGTAGAGGTCGATGGCCAGGGCATACTCGGGCATGTCGGCATCATAGAGCCGGTAGCAGCTCTCGCCGCTCTTCTTCAGCCACTTCTTCAGCCGCCGGCGGTTCTTCTCCAGGCGGTTGGCGAACATCTGCGCCCCCTCGGAGCGCGCGGAGACGGCCTCCCCGGAGGGCGACTCCTCCGCCTCGGGAATCGCCATCAGCAGCAGCTTCGCCTCCAGCGGGCCGTTGCGCAGCGAGTACTGCTTGTGGGCCCGCAGCCCGATGCGATGTCCGAGGTCCGGGTTGGCGGTGAAGACCGCCAGCTGCCAGCCAGGGAAGGCCTGCTTGACCCGCTCGCCGAGCTGGCCGTAGAGGCGCACCAGTTCGGGAAGCTCGCCGAGGCGCTCGCCGTAGGGCGGGTTGGTGATCACCAGCCCGCGGTGAGTGTCGAGCAGCCCCTCGGGGTGCGCGAGCCCGGCCAGGGAGGCCCCCTCGAGCTCGATCAGCGCCGGCACGCCGGCACGCATGGCGTTGGCCTTCGCCGCGGCCAGCGCCGGGGGGCTCTCGTCGAAGCCGTAAAGCCGCGAGCGGCAGCGCTTGCGCCCGATGCTGGCCCGCGCCTCGGCCTCGCGCTTGAGCTCCCGCCAGCAGCGCTCGTCGTGGCCGACCCAGCCGTGAAAGCCGAAGCGCTCCCTGGCAAGGCCGGGGGCGATGTCGGCGGCCATCAGGGCGGCCTCGATCAGCAGAGTACCGGCACCGCACAGCGGGTCGACCAGCGGTGCGCCCTCCCGGGCCAGCGCCGGCCAGCCGGCGCGTACCAGCAGGGCAGCGGCCAGGTTCTCCTTGAGCGGCGCATGGCCCACGTCACGGCGATAGCCACGGCGGTGGAGGCTGTCGCCCGAGAGGTCCACGCCCAGGGTCAGCCGCCCACGGTGCAGGTGGGCATAGAGGCGCAGGTCCGGCTGCCGTGTATCGACGTCGGGCCGCGGCCGGCCCTCGGCATGGAGGCGGTCGACCACGCCGTCCTTGACGGTCTGGGCACCGAAGCGGGTGTGGCGGATCGCCTCGGCGCGGCCGTGGAAGTCCACCGCCAGGGTCGCGCCCGGCGCGAGGTGGCGCCGCCAGTCGATGGCCGCGGCGGCGGCACGCAGCGCCTCGGGGGTCTCGATGCCCTCCTCCTGCGCCAGGCAGAGCACCAGCCGGTTGGCCAGCCGCGACCAGAGGCAGATGCGGTAGGCGCTCTCGAGGCTCGCGCGCAGGTGGACCCCGGCCACCGTGGTCTTGCCGGGGACGGCACCCAGGGCGGCCAGCTCGTCGGCCAGCAGCAGCTCGATGCCCCGCGGGCAGGTGGCCAGAAGATCGAGTGAATCAGGGGAGTGCAGTTCAGTCATGACATATCCATCGGCGTGGGGCCTAGCCGGGGTGAAGGCGTGACGGGCAAGTGAACGCCTTGTTACAAATCATCGGTCGACAATCGTCGTCATCCTGGGCTATCAATGGGTGAGTAGCTACTGAATGACGCATGCGTTCTGTCAGCGGGCCTCGAGTCGTCGTGCAGCACGGAGTTGCCGCAGAGACCGATGTCGCCCGGGCAACATGAGTCCGGTCTCGAGACCGGGTTCTGATCGGTACCTTCATCAAGAGGTAGTCCAATGAAACGACAGAAACGTGATCGCTTCCAGCGTGCCTATGTTCATGGGTACAAGGCGGGTCTCTCAGGTCGTTCCCGCGATGACTGTCCAAGTCAGGAAATCAATCTACGCGAGTACTGGATGAGCGGTTGGCGTGAAGGTCGTGGGGATCAATGGTCCGGCATGACGGGAGTCTCCGGCATTCACAAGAACCCCATGGTGATGTGACCCCCGCATTCACCGGGTCATCAGCCCATCGTCAGAGGTGTTGACGAACATATCAAGCCCATGGCCATGCCATGGGCTTTTTAGTGGCCGCCCGCCGGGCCCTCACTGCCCGGCGAAACGTGCCTGCAGCGCCCGGGCACACTCCCCCACCAGCGCCGGCCCGCGATAGATGAAGCCCGAATAGAGCTGCACCAGGTCGGCGCCGGCCGCCACCTTGGCCACCGCCGCCTCGCCGCTGTCGATGCCGCCCACGCCGATGATCGGCATGCCGGGAAGCCGGCGGCGCAGTTCGCGGATCACCGTGTTCGACGGCTCGAATACCGGCCGACCGGAGAGCCCGCCCTGCTCGTCGGCATGCACAAGCCCCGCCACCGCCTCGCGGGAGACGGTGGTGTTGGTGGCGATCACTGCATCGATGGCATTCGCCTCGAGGGAGCGGGCCACCAGGCCGACCTCCTCGGGGCTCATGTCGGGGGCGATCTTCACCGCCAGCGGGAGGCGGCGACCGGACGACGCGTCGAGCCGGCTCCCCTCCTCGCGCAGGGCACCGAGCAGCGCATCCAGGTGCTCGCCGAACTGCAGATTGCGCAGCCCCGGGGTATTGGGCGAGGAGAGGTTCACCGTGATGTAGTGCGCCTGGCCATGTACCTTGCGCAGGCAGGTCAGGTAGTCGTCCACCGCCTGCTCCACCGGGGTGGTGAGGTTCTTGCCGATGTTGATGCCGATCACCCCGGCGTAGCGGCTCGCCCGCACACGGGCGACCAGGTGATCCACCCCGGCGTTGTTGAAGCCCATGCGGTTGATGATGGCGCCGGCCTCGGGCAGGCGGAACAGCCGCGGCCGGGGGTTGCCGTCCTGGGGCAGGGGGGTCACCGTGCCCACCTCGACGAAGCCGAAGCCCAGCGCGCCCAGGGCATCGAGATGGTCGGCGTTCTTGTCCAGCCCGGCGGCCAGGCCCACCCGGTTGGGAAAGTGCAGCCCCATCAGCTCAACCGGGTCCTCGACCCGCCCGCCGCCGAGTCGCTCCGCCAGGCCCAGGCGATCGGCCAGGTCGAGCCCCTTCAGGGCGACTCCGTGGGCGGTCTCGGCGTCCAGGCGAAACAGCAGCGAACGGGCGAGCGAATACATGGCGACTCCGGGCAAGGGGGCGAACGGGGCCGCAGAGTATAGCAGTGCCGCGGGCGGGACACGACGCCGACGCCTCGCCAGGCGCCCGACGACCTGCGGCCCCGCGGGGCAGCCAGGGGCCGTTCTGTGATCTACTGTAGGCAACGTCGCGGCGATCACGGCCGGGTGGGCCGTGCAGCCTAACAAGCCAGGGAGATCCATATGGCCGATACCACCGAAACCCTCGAGGACCGCCTGTCCCGCATTCACCGGGCGCTGAGTGACGAGCGGCTCGATGCCGTCGACGACGTCCTGGCCGACCTGGAGCCGGCGGAGGTCGCCCTGCTGCTGGAGTCGCTGCCGCCAACAGCGCGCATCAAGCTGTGGGAGCGGGTACCGGGCGAGGTCGACGGCGAGGTCCTGCTTCACGTGCACGACGAGGTGCGCAGCACCCTCATCGATGACATGGACCCTGCCGAGATCGTGGCCGCCACCTCGGGTCTCGATACCACGGACCTCGCCGAGATCTTCGAGGACCTGCCCCAGCAGGTGGCCGAGGACATGCTGCGCTCGATGGACGAGCTGCAGCGCAGCCGGCTGCAGGAGACGCTCTCCTTCGAGGAGGACAGCGCCGGCCGCCTGATGCGCACCGACACCATCGCCGTGCGCGCCGACGTCAGCCTGGAGACGGTCAAGCGCTTCCTGCGCTGGAAGGAGACGGTGCCCGACAACACCCATGCGCTGATGGTGGTCGACCGCAACGGCTTCTTCGTCGGAGTGCTGCCGCTGGCTCGCCTGGTGTCCAACGACCCCGAGATGGCCGTCGCCGACCTGATGGACCACGAGGTGGACAGCATCCAGGTGACCATGCACTCCCGTGACGTGGCCACCCTCTTCCAGACCCACGACCTGGTCTCCGCGCCGGTGGTCGACGAGACCGGCCTTCTGCTCGGGCGCATCGTCATCGACGATATCGTCGACGTGATCCGCGAGAACTCCGAGCAGGCACTGATGAACATGGCCGGCCTGGACGAGGAGGAAGACCTCTTCGCGCCGGTGATGCCCAGCGCCAAGCGACGCGCCGTATGGCTGGGCATCAACCTGCTCACCGCCTTCCTGGCCTCCTGGGTCATCGGCCGCTTCGAGGATGCCCTGGACAAGATCGTGGCCCTCGCGGTGCTGATGCCCATCGTCGCCAGCATGGGCGGCATCGCCGGCAGCCAGACCCTGACCCTGGCGATCCGCGGCCTGGCCCTGGGCCAGATCAGTCGCACCAACAGCAGCTGGCTGCTGCGCAAGGAGATCGGCATCGCCGCCCTCAACGGCGTGCTCTGGTCGCTGGTGGTGGCCGTGCTCGCGGTGCTGTGGTTCGACAGCATCGCCATCGGCGTCATCATCGCCGCGGCACTCGTGATCAACATGCTGGCCGCCGGCATCGCCGGCATCGTCATCCCGCTGATGCTCAAGCGCTCGGGTATCGATCCCGCCCTCTCGGGGTCGGTGATCCTGACCACGGTGACCGACGTGGTGGGCTTCATGGCGTTCCTGGGACTGGCCACGCTGTTCCTGCTGTAACCGCTGCCCCGTCTGACACCTGCCCCTATCAACAACAACCCCCGCCGATGGCGGGGGTTGTTGTTGATGGCCATGAGAACACCGACCGATCAGGTCTCACGATTGCTCTCGGCCAGGTCGACCAATTCGCGTACGGCCACCGCGAAGAGCGGGAAGCCGCCATGGGCGCCGCTGCTCACCTCCTCGAGCAGGCGACACCAGCGCTGGTGCATGCCCTGGTGCAGCGAGAGCCACTGTTCGACCCGCTCGGTGGAATCCCTGGGGCCGTCATCCATGCCCAGCACGCTGATGGTCAGCGCCAGCTGCTGGCGATCGATGTCGTCGCGGAAGGTCTCACGGGCCTGAGCCTGCCAGCTGTCGCGCACCTTGAGATCGGTGATCTGCTGGATCATCCACGGCAGCTCCAGGCGATCGCCGATCTCGTAGTACACCTCGGCGACACGCTGGGGCTTCTCGTTGGTCTGGCGGGCCGCCTGGATGATGCCGAGTGCCGCGTAGAGGCTGCCGGCGGCGGCCACGGTAGAGGCCAGGGCCTGTGGCACGCCGGCCTCCATGAGCTCGTTGCGGCGGGCCTCCCAGGCCTCGAGCTCTTCGCCGCGCAGGCGCTTGCCGATGTTCTCCTGCAGCTTTGCCAGGCGCGGGGCGAAGAAATCGATGGCATCCCGGGTATTCATGCCGGTGCGATTGCGCAGGAACCAACGGGTGGCACGACGCAGCATGCGCATCAGGTCGAGCATCATGGCGTACTGCACGGCGCTGGGCACCAGGTTGTCCAGCGCCTCGATCTGCTCCCAGAGGCGCGGCAGCTGGAAGCTGTCACGCGCGACCACGTAGGAGCGGGCGATAGTGGCACGGTCGGCGCCGGTGGAATCGATCAGCCGGCGCACGAAGACGATGCCCATGTGATCGACCAGGTCGTTGGCGACCTGGGTGGCGACGATCTCGCGCTTCAGGCGGTGGTCGTACATCTCCTGCTTGTAGCGCTCGACCAGCACCCCGGGGAAGATCCGCTCGACGAACTTGACGATGGTCGGGTCGTCGGGCACGTCAGAGGCGATCAGGTCGCCCTTGAGCACGCTCTTGGCGTAGGAGATCAGCACCGAGAGCTCCGGCAGCAACATCCCCTGCTCGTTGGCGGCGCGCTCCTTGAGCACCTCGTCGTCGGGCAGGAACTCGAGCTCGCGGTCGATCTGGCCGGCGGCCTCCAGCTCGCTGATGAAGCGCCGGAAGGGCCCGATGCCCTGCCGGGAGAGGAGCTCGGCGAGATCCAGCGCCTGGGTCTGGCGATAGTTGTCCAGCAGCACCAGGTCGGAGACTTCACCGGTCATGTCGGCGAGCAGCTGGTTGCGTTGCTTCTCGGTCATGTCTCCACGCTTGACCACCTCATCGATGAGGATCTTGATGTTGACCTCATGGTCGGAGCAGTTGACCCCGCCGGCGTTGTCGATGAAATCGGTGTTGACCCGGATGCCCCGGGCGGACGCTTCCATGCGCCCGCGCTGGGTGAGGCCGAGGTTGCCGCCCTCGCCGATGACCCGGCACTGTAGCTCGCGGCCATCGATGCGCAGGCCGTCGTTGGCCTTGTCTCCCACCTGGGCGTCGGTCTCCTCGCTGCTCTTGACGTAGGTCCCGATCCCGCCGTTCCACAGCAGGTCGACCCGTGACTTGAGCATGGCGCGGATCAGCTCGTTGGGGGCGAGCTTGTCCTCCTTGATGCCGAACAGCGCCTTCATCTGCTTGGAGATGGGGACGGTCTTGGCCGAGCGCTTGAACACCCCGCCGCCCTCGGAGATCAACTCGGCGTTGTAGTCTTCCCAGCTGGAGCGCGGCAGGGCGAACAGGCGCTGGCGCTCGGCGAAGCTCGCCGCCACGTCCGGGGTCGGATCGACGAAGATATGCAGATGGTTGAAGGCCCCCACCAGGCGGATCCTGTCGGAGAGCAGCATACCGTTGCCGAAGACGTCGCCCGCCATGTCACCGATGCCGAGCACCGTGAACTCGTCCTCCTGGGTGTTCAGCCCCAAGCCACGGAAGTGGCGCTTGACCGACTCCCAGCCCCCCTTGGCGGTGATGCCCATCTTCTTGTGGTCGTAGCCGTTGGCCCCGCCCGAGGCGAAAGCATCGCCCAGCCAGTGGCCGTACTCGGCCGAGATCTCGTTGGCGATGTCGGAGAAGGTCGCGGTGCCCTTGTCAGCGGCCACCACCAGATAGGCGTCGTCGTCATCGTGGCGCACCACGTCGCGAGGCGGCACGATCTCGCCCCCCACGCGGTTGTCGGTGACGTCGAGCAGGGCACGGATGAAGGTCTTGTAGCAGGCGATGCCCTCCTGCTGGAGGGCATCGCGGTCACCTCCCTCAGGAAGGCGCTTGCAGACGAAGCCACCCTTGGCGCCCACCGGCACGATCACGGCGTTCTTGACCTGCTGCGCCTTGACCAGGCCGAGCACCTCGGTGCGGAAATCCTCGAAGCGGTCGGACCAACGCAACCCGCCCCGCGCGACCTTGCCACCGCGCAGGTGCACCCCCTCCACGCGCGGCGAGCCGACGAATATCTCGTAGGCCGGCCGCGGCTTGGGCATGCCGGTGACCCGGGAAGGCTCCATCTTGAAGGACATGTAGTCCTTGTGACGGCCATCGTCGCCCCGCTGGTAGTAGTTGGTGCGCTGGGTCGCCTGGATCAGCTCCATGTAGCGGCGCAGCAGCTGGTCATCATTGAGGCTGGCGACATCGTCGAGCAGCCGGATGATACGCGCCATGCAGTTATCGATCTCACCTTCCGGCGGGCGCTGGGCTGGATCGAAGCGCAGCTCGAAGAGCGTCACCAGCTCACGGGTGATCTCCGGATGGTTGACCAGGGTGGTGGCCATGTAGTCCTGGGAGACACCGAAGCGGATCTGCTTGAGATAGCGGGCATAGCCTCGCAGCATGGCCACCTCGCGCCAGTCCAGGTTGGCGCCGATGATCAGCCGGTTGAAGGGGTCGTTGTCAGCTTCCCCGTTCCAGATCCGCTGGAAGGCCTCGACGAAGGGCCCGCGCATCTCCTGCAGATTGACCTCGGTACTGGTGTGGTGCTCCAGATCGAAGTCGTGAATCCAGTAGCTGCCGTCGCTGGCCTGCAGCTCGTAGGGGCGCTCGCCGATCACCCGCAGCCCCAGGTTCTCCATCATCGGCAGCACGTCGGAGAGCGGGATGGGCTGGTCACGGTGGAACAGCTTGAGGTTGACCCCGCTGCCCTCCTCCTCGACCAGCCGGTAGAGGGAGAGCGCCAGCGGACAGCCGTCATCAAGCTCGCTGATGTGCTGCAGGTCGTAGACCGCGGTACGCGCCGAAAAGTCGTCGCGATAGCTGGCGGGGAAGGCATCGCGGAAGCGGTCCATCAGCAGGTTGGCCTGCTCCTCGCCGAATCCCTCGATGGCGGCGCCTTGGAGGTCGTCGCGCCAGTTGCGGGCCAGGGTCGCCAGCTTGACTTCCAGGCGTCGCAGGTCGTAGTCGGCGGGCTGGTCCCCCTTGAAGCGCAGGATGAACTGGATGCGGGCCAGCACCGACTCCGAGAGGTAGGTGTTGAAATCGCCGAAGGTGGCGTCGAGTTCCTCGCAGAGCAGGGCCTGGGTGCGCAGACGCAGCTCGGTGGAGAACACATCGCGTGGCACGAAGGCCAGGCAGGAGTAGAACTTGCCGGAGCGGTCCTCGCGGATGAACAGTCGCACCCGGCGCCGCTCGCGCATGTCGAGGATGCCCAGGGCCGTCTGGGTCAGCTCGTCGGTGTCAATCTGGAAGAGATCGTCGCGCGGATAGACCTCGAGGATGTGCAGCAGGTGCTTGCCGTTGTGTCCCTTGGGGTTGAAGCCGGACTTGTCCATCACCGTCTTGAGCTTGCGACGCAGGATGGGCACGTTGCGCGGCGACTCGTTGTAGACGGTGGCGGTGAACAGGCCGAGGAAGCGGCGCTCGCCGATCACCCGCCCCTGGTCGTCGTAGCGATCGATCGAGATGTAGTCGGGATAGGTCGGGCGATGGATCCGCGCATGATGGGCGCTCTTGGCGAACGACAGCAGCTGGGGGACCAGCACGTAGTGGTCCCCCTCGACGCCCTGGTCGGTGCGGATACGCTCCTGGTAGCGGGGCTGGTCGAGGCGGAACACGCCCAGCTTGCTCTCGTCGACCCGGTCGAGGCGCTGCCGCCCATCGGCCTCGTGGACGACATACTCGTCGTAGCCGAGGAAGGTGAAGTTGTCATGCAGCAGCCATTCGAGAAAGGCGATGGCCTCCTCGTGATCGCCGGCATCGACCTGCTCCGGGCGCGAGGCCTTGAGCTCGGTGACAGCCGCCCGGGCCTGCTCGCGCATCGGCTCGAAGTCGGCCACCGCGGTGCGCACGTCGCGAAGGATTTCCTGCAGGCTCGCCTCGATGTCCTCGAGCAGCGCCGGGTCCGAGTGGCGGTCGACCTCGATGGCGATCAGCGACTCTCGGCCTTGCGGGGCATCGGCCTGCCGGGTCGGAGTGACCCGGTTGAGCCGATGCTGGCCGTCGCGCTCCGTCGCCAGCACCGCATTGTGGATGGCGTGGACGGTCATGCCCCGCCGGTTGAGCTCGATGCGTACCGAGTCGACCAGGAAGGGCATGTCCTCGTGGAGCACGGCGATGAAGGTGTGTGTGGACTGCCAGCCATGCTGCTCGAAGTCGGGGTTGAACACCCGCACCTTGGGATCGGCAGGATCGAATTGCTGCAGGAAGTGCCATACGGCGAGGGTGGCGCCATAGATGTCGTCGAGACGGCGGTCGGCCAGGTCATCGAGCGGTACCGTGGCATAGAAGTGGCGGGCGAAGGCACCGACTTGGGCGGCCTTGTCTTCGTCCAGACGGCCTTGCAGCCGCTCCTCGAGTTGCTTAAGCAGATCCTGGCGGGTCTCCTCGTGTGCGACGTGTTGCATCCATCACCTCGGCTGCCTGCGGCCGCCGGAGGCGGCCGGGAGAACTTGACGTGGCGGCCCCCTGGCCGCATCGCCTTCCAGCTTACGTCACTTCCCGCGCCCACCCCAGCCACATGCCCCTTCACTCATGGAGCATGTCGTTTGCGCATCGCCGCTTGACATCCAGTCGGCCCGCGACGCCTCAGTCACGGCGCTCCAGCAGGACCCCGCATTCACAGTGATGCGTCCAGGGAAACTGGTCGAAGAGCGCGAAACGCCGGATGTCGTGGGTGCGGGCCAGCGTCTCGAGATTGTCGGCCAGGGTCTCGGGGTTGCATGAAATATAGACGATACGCGCATAGTCGCTGAGTTGGCGACAGCTCTCGTCATCGAGACCCGCCCGGGGCGGGTCGACCAGCACCGTGGAGAAGGCATAGTCGTCGAGGGCCATCTCGGCCACCCGGCGCCCACCCTTCTCGCCCTTCAGGGCCTGGGAGAACTCCTCGGCGGACATGCGACCGACCTCGGCGTTGCCGATGCCATTGGCCGCCAGGTTGACCCGGGCACTGGCCACCGAGGTTCGCGAGATCTCGGTGGCCAGTACCCGCCGGAAGTTGTCGGCCAGCGCCACGGTGAAGTTGCCGTTGCCGCAGTAGAGCTCCACCAGGTCACCGTTCTGGCTGCCCCGAGTGACGTCCCGAGCCCAGGCCAGCATCGCGCGGCAGATCTCGGCATTGGGCTGGGTGAAGCTGTTCTCCACCTGCTGGTAGACCAGGTCATCGCCGTCCACGGCGAGGCGCTCCCAGACATGGTCACGCGCCAGCACCAGGCGCTGCTTGCGGGCGCGGCCGATGACCATAATGCCCAATGCCTGCTGGAGGGCACGGGCCTCGGCCTCCCAGGCCTCATCGAGCCGACGATGATAGATCAGGGTGACCAGCGCCTCGCCGGAGAGGGTAGTGAGAAACTCTACCTGGAACAGCCGGCGGCGCAGCAGGTCGTTGTCGCGGATGGCATCGAGCAGGCGCGGCATGAGGTCATTGATCTGCCGGCTGGCCACCGGATAGTCATCCAGGCGGACCACCGTCTTGCGCTTCGGATCCTCGGGGTCCCCCTCGGTCCCCTGCATTTCGAACATCGCATAGAAGAGGTCATCCCCCTGGTGCCAAAGGCGAAATTCGCAGCGCTGACGATAGTGACTCGGCGGTGAGGGAAACACCTCGAGCGTTGGCGGCGCGAAGCGCGCGAAGTCACGGCTGATGCGCTCGCGCTTGGCCGCGAGCTGCTGGTCATAGCGGGCGGGATCGACGACGGGAATGGCCACGGCGGCTCCTGGGAAGAAGATGACAAGATTGCGAGAGTCATGCAGATGCCGACACGCGCGATCGGCTCAGGCCGGATGCAGCAGCCTCGGCGAGGCGAAGCCGAAGGTGGCCAGCCCCCTGCCCAGGCGTTCGTCGGGGGTGGTGACGAAGCTCGGCGTGTCGCCCTGGCGAGGGGCGAAAACCGTTACCACCTGGGCCACCCGGCGGGCGATGGCCTCGCCGGAGTCGATCCAGGTCACCTGCCGCGGCGCGGCCTCGGCGAGCCACGGGGCCAGCAGCGGGAAGTGGGTGCAGCCGAGCACCACGGTATCCAGATCGGGATCCTCCCACAGCGGGGCGAGGGCCTGGCACAGAATCGTCCGGTCGGGAAGCTCCCCGGCCACCAGGCGCTCCGCCTCGATGACCAGGGCATCCGCGGCGACCCGGGTCACCCGGCAGTCGGCGGCGAAATCCTGGATCAGCTGCAAGGTGTAGGGCCGCGACACCGTGGCACGCGTCGCCAGCAGGCCGATATGGCGCGTCCGGCTGAGCTGGGCCGCCGGCTTGATGGCCGGCACGGTGCCGACCACGGGGATCGCCAGGCACTCGCGCAAGACGTCCAGCGCCAGGGTGCTGGCGGTATTGCAGGCCACCACCAGGGCACTGCAGCCACTGGCCGCGACGGCGGCCTCGCACACGGCCCGGATTCGCTGTACCAGCCAAGCATCCTCGCGCTGGCCATAGGGCAGCATGGCATTGTCGCAGGCATAGGCCAGAGCGGCCTCAGGCAGGCGCTGGCGCAGCGCCTGGACCACCGACAGCCCGCCGACGCCGGAATCGAAGACCAGGATCGGCCCCGCCATCAACCTTGACTCCGATGCCACAGGGCCAGGTCTCTAGAGATGGTCGAGGGCGTGTGAAGCAGGAGCGGATCATGCATGACGAGAGGAAGGCAGCTGAGCATGTCAGCCATTCTACCCCAGACCCGGAGCAGAGCAGAAACCCGCGCCCGATATCGGCGGCGGGAGGGTCAGGTCATCGGCTCGGGGGCATCACGTAGCTCGGCATAGAGCTCGGGATAGGCCTCCTGCAGCCGCTCGAGCTGCGCCTGGGCGCCCTCGGGCAGCGCCGCCGCGAGGGCCTCGAGGTCCTGGTCGTTGAAGTGCTCACGGATCAGCGGGAACAGCAGCTCGCGCTCGTCCCGCAGGTAGGCACGGTGACTGTCCAGGTAGGCCTTGAGGTCCTCGGCGAAGCGGTCCATGGGCACCACAGCATCCATCAGGATCATGTCGAGGTCGTTGGACAGCCGCTTTAGCCGGGACTTCAGCGACCGATAGTCCCGGGACAGGCGCTCGGTGACCTCGACACTCGAGGGGTCGAGCTCCTTGAGGCGCTCGGTGCAGACCTTCTCGAGTGGCTGGGTGAAGCCTTCCTGATAGTCGAGAATGTAGTCGACGACCTCCCGGACCAGCTGGAAGTTGGGACGCTCGCCGCACGCCAGGGACTTCTGCTTGAGCTGCAGGACGTGCAACATGCGCGCCATGTTGGCATGATCCTGACGCAACTGCTTCAGCATGGGCATGACAGGAGTCTCCTCTGTGGCGATGTGGAACATCACTCTTCGATTCACCGCGGCAGGTCGGGTTCACCGAGCCGTGCCCCGAGGCAAGGCCAACCTGTCTCAAGCTAGCCCCTCAGGGGGAATTGTGCCTGTCGCCCAAGGTCGTATTGCCTGCGACGACACATCCACTCTAGCAGTCGCGAGCCAAGGAGTCAGAAATGGATCTCTTCCAGGGCAACACCCCCGACGATGCCGCGCCGCTCGCCTTTCGCATGCGCCCGCGCCGGCTCGAGGACTATGTGGGGCAGCAGGCGCTGGTCGGCCCTGGCAAGCCCCTGGCGCGCATGGCCGAGAGCGGCGTGGTGCGCTCGATGATCCTCTGGGGCCCCCCGGGGACCGGCAAAACCACCCTGGCCGAGATCCTCGCCGAGGTATCCGGCGCCCACCTGGAGCACCTCTCGGCGGTGATGGCTGGGGTCAAGGAGATCCGTGCCGCCGTCGATCGCGCCCGGGACAGGCAGGCCCGCGAGCGCCCCACCCTGCTGTTCCTCGACGAGATCCACCGCCTCAACAAGAGCCAACAGGATGCCCTGCTGCCCCATGTCGAGTCGGGGCTGCTGACACTGATCGGCGCCACCACGGAGAACCCCTCCTTCGAGGTCAACTCGGCGCTGCTCTCCCGAGCACGCGTGCACGTATTGAAATCGCTCGCCGAGGAGGAACTCGTGGAGGTGATGCGGCGGGCGCTGGCCGACGAGGCGCGCGGCCTGGGCGCTCGGCAGATCCGCGTGGACGACGCCGTGCTGGCGCTGTTGGCCCGGGCCGCCGCCGGCGATGCCCGCCGCGCCCTGGGCCTGTTGGAGACCGCCTGTGACTTCACCGTGGCCGAGGGCGACGGCGAGCGCCTACTTCGCCAGGCACTGGAAGACGTCATCGGCCACCAGGCCAGCGCCTTCGACAAGCAGGGCGACCACTTCTACGACCTGCTCTCGGCGATCCACAAGTCGGTGCGCTCCTCGCGACCCGACGCCGCCCTCCTCTATATCGCCCGCTTCGTGCAGGGCGGCGGCGATCCGCTGGACGTGATCCGCCGCCTCGCGGCCGTCGCTTCGGAAGACGTGGGCAACGCCGACCCGCGCGCCCTGCCCCTGGTGATGTCCGCCTGGGACGCCTACCTGCGCCTGGGCGACCACGAGGGCCAGCGCGCCATCGCCCACGCCGCCATCCACCTGGCGGTGGCCCCCAAGAGCAACGCCATCGACCAGGCTTGGAAGCAGGCCAAGGCCTTCGTGGCGGAGCAGCCCCAGCTGGAGGTGCCAAGCTACCTGCGCAACGCCCCGACCAAGCTGATGGAATCCCTGGGTCACGGCCAGGGCTACCGCTACGCGCACCACGAGCCCCACGGCTATCCCGCCGGCAGCACCCATGACTGCTGGCCGTCCGCCGTCCCCCAACAGCATTTCTACACGCCCACGGAATACGGCCAGGAGAAGCGCTACGGCCAGCTCATGGCCTGGCGGGAGCAGCTCGACCGGGAAGCGGATGGGGACGGTGGCGACAGCACCTAGAGAACAGTGGCAAGCAGCCAAGCGGCCAAGCGGCCAAGCGGCCAAGCGGCCAAGCGGCCAAGCGGCCAAGCAGGATAACCTAGCCCCAAAAAGAACCCCCGCCGGACCTCAAATCCGACGGGGGCACTCATTCTTTGCCTCAATGCCTGCCACCTGCCACCGAACAGCTTGGCGGCTCGGCGCTTTCAGCTCGGCGCTTTACTGCGTATCGCGGATCACGTCGGTGCCCTCGGGGATCTCGAAGGTGAAGCGGCTGTCGTCCAGCGGCTCGTTCATGCGCACGTTGTCGAACTCGATGGCGGTGCGCTGCCCGGTGCTGTCGGTCATCTGCAGCAGGTTCAGCGCCTCGCCGCGGAAGGTCATCTTCAATTCCTCAAACAGGGTATCGGGATCCTTGGGCACCAGGGTAAAGGTCTCGCTGCTGCCCTGCTGCTGACGGCTGACGTCGTAGCTGCCCGTCAACTCGTCGGCGCTGCCGGACAGCAGCAGGGCCGGGGTATGGGTCACCCGCTGGTCCAGCGGCTGCACCGTGGCCTGCTCCAGGTCCGGGTCGTAGAGGGTGACCTCCTCGCCTGTGGAGACCACCACCTGCTCGTAGGGGGCATCCACCTCCCAGCGGAACTTGCCGGGACGCGATAGCCACATGCGGCCGTGGACCTCCTGCAGGCGCTGGCCGCTGCCATCGAGGATCTGCTGCTCGAAGTCCGCCACGTAGGTCTCGAGCGGCTCGAGAATGTCCGCCAGCCGCTCGGCGCCTTCGCTGGCCAGGGCCGACATCGGCACGGCGAGCGTCATGGTCAGCGCGGCGAGGGTCTTCTTCACTATCATCGTCTGTGTCTCCCTGAACGGGTCCATCATGGCGTCCTGTCACTCGGACCCGGGATACCCCGGCGGGTTGCATCCCCGCCGGGGGCTTCCATCATTGCTGCAAGGTTGCCACGCGTCAGTGGCCCACCGGCGGCGGGGCCAGCACCTCACGCGCACCGTTGGTGCCCATGGTGGAGACCACCCCGGCCATTTCCATGGATTCGACCAGTCGCGCGGCCCGGTTGTAGCCGATCTTGAAGCGGCGCTGCACCGCCGAGATGGAGGCCCGGCGACTCTCGGTGACATAGGCCACCGCCTCGTCGTAGAGGGCATCCTGCTCGGCGTCGTCGTCACCGCCGCCCTCGGCCTCCAGGCCGGTGAGGGCCTCGGCGGAGACGCCGCCGGAGAGGATCTCGTCGATGTACTCCGGCTCGCCGCGGCGCTTCCAGTCCTCGACCACCCGATGCACCTCGTCGTCGTCAACGAAGGCACCATGGACGCGGGTCGGCATGCCGGAGCCGGCCGGCAGATAGAGCATGTCGCCGTGGCCGAGCAGGTTCTCGGCGCCCCCCTGGTCGAGGATGGTGCGCGAGTCGACCCGGGACGAGACCTGGAAGGCCATGCGGGTGGGAATGTTGGCCTTGATCAGACCGGTGACCACGTCCACCGAGGGACGCTGGGTGGCCAGTATCAGGTGGATGCCGGCGGCGCGGGCCTTCTGGGCCAGCCGCGCGATCAGCTCCTCGACCTTCTTGCCGACGATCATGAACATGTCGGCGAACTCGTCGATCACCACCACGATGTAGGGCAGCTTCTCGAGCACCGGCGGCGACTGGTGCATCTCCCAGGGCTGGGGCTCCCAGAGCGGGTCGGCCACCCGGGCGCCGGCCCGCTCGGCCTCGTCGAGCTTGCCGTTGAAGCCGGCGATGTTGCGCACGCCCATGGACGCCATCAGCTTGTAGCGACGCTCCATCTCGGCCACGCACCAGCGCAGCGCGTTGGCGGCCTCCTTCATGTCGGTGACCACCGGCGCCAGCAGGTGCGGGATGCCGTCGTAGACCGACAGTTCCAGCATCTTGGGGTCGACCATGATCATGCGCAGCTCGTCGGGCGTCGCCTTGAGCAGCATGGAGATCAGCATGGCATTGACCCCCACCGACTTGCCCGAGCCGGTGGTGCCGGCCACCAGCAGGTGGGGCATCTTGCCGAGGTTGGCCACCACCGGGCCGCCCCCGATATCCTGGCCCAGGGCCAGGGTCAGCGCCGAGGCCTCGTGCTGGTAGCGGTCGGAGTCGATCACCTCGCGCAGCCGGATCATCGCGCGATGCGGGTTGGGGATCTCGATGCCCACGGTCGGGCGGCCAGGAATCACCTCCACCACGCGCACACTCTTGACCATCAGCGAGCGCGCCAGGTCCTTGGCCAGGTTGCTGATCTTGGAGACCTTCACGCCGGCTGCCGGCTTGATCTCGAAGCGCGTGATCACCGGGCCCGGCCAGGTCTCGACCACTTCGGCCTTGACCCCGTACTCGCGCAGCCGCGTCTCGAGCAGTTCGGCCATCTCGGCCAGCTGCTGCTCGGAGTAGTTGCGCTGCTGGGGCTGCGGCGGCGTCAGCAGCCGCAGGCTGGGCAGCTCGCCATCGGGTTCCGGCAGCTCGTCGAGCACCGGCCGCTGGCTCTGCAGGTGCTCCACGGTCCACAGGGCCGGCCCCTCGGGCTCGTCGGCGGCCTCGCGCCCCTGCTCGGCGGTCGCCACCTGGGGCGCCGGCTCCGGCGTCGGTTCCGGTGGGGCAACCCCCGGATCACGCCGGCCGGTGGACGCCTCCCCGTCCCCCATGGCGCCCTCACTCGTCGGCACCCAGGCCAGTTGCGGTTCGTCCGTGTCGTCGGGCTCCTCCCGGTAGGCGTCCTGCCAGTCGACCAGCTCCGGCTCACGGCGCCGCCCCTCGCGGGCCGGCGAGTGCGGCGAGGCCCCCGAGGAGGCCCGGGCGGGGGGCGGCGCATCGGCCTCCCCGCCGGCTTCGGCGCTGACGGAGGCGGCATCGACGCTTGCATCGAGACGCCCCTCGTCACGCCAGGCCCGCAGGGCGGGACCCTGCCAGGCCGGCATCACCTCGTCATCATCGGGCAGTACCGGCTCGGGCACCGTTTCCGGGACCCGGCGTGTGCTGTCCTTTTCGCGGCTCTCCGGCCCGGTGCGCGACGTCTCGCCAGGCACGGGTGGAGCGGCGTGGCGAGCATCGGGCGTCGGCTCGCGTGAGGCCGGGGGCATCGTGGCGTCGGCAGGCATCGCCTCGGCGTGGGGCGAGGAGGCGGGCATCCGCTGCTCCCCCGGCGGGGTAATCGCCACCCGCGGCTCCATGGCCTCACGGGCGGCCCGGGCGGTGTAGGCCGCCTCGGGTTTCTTGGCCGAGGGCGTGCGCTCGGGCACCTCCCAGGGAATGTCGGTCACACCGTCGTTGCCGAAACCGGGTTCGCGACGCGAGACCCCGTCGGCGGCCAGCACCGGGTCGGCCTCGCGACGACGGCCGCCCCCCAGACGCTGCCACCAGCGCGGCCGGTGATCGGCCTCGGGCGAGGCCTCGTCGGCCTCCCGCTCATCGGCTTGGGCGACCGGGGGCTCACTCTCTTCCCGGGCCTGGTCACGCTGCTCGGCGCGTCGTTCGCGCACCAGGCCGAAACGGTCGGCCACCCAGCGCCATAGCGCCAGGCTGCGGTGGCCCAGCTCATCCATCACCGTCAGCCAGGAGAGCCCGGAGAACAGGGGAAAACCGCAGAGCATGGCGGCCACGGCCAGCAGGCCGGTACCGCCCGTCCCCACCAGGGGGATCAGGGCACCGACCAGCCCCTCGCCGAGGATGCCCCCCGTGGAGTAGGGCAAGGAGCCATCGGGACGGTAGAAGTGCAGCGCCCCCAGGGTGGTGGAGCCCAGCAGCAGCAGCACCAGCCCCCCACAGCGCACCGCCAAGGCGGTGGCATCCCACTCGAAGCGCACCTGTCGCGAACTGATCAGCCACCAGGCGGCGAACCCCAGCATGCCGGGCCACCACAGGGCACTGACCCCGAACAGCGAGTACAGCACATCGGCGAGCCAGGCCCCGATGGGCCCCATCCAGTTGACGACCTCGGTCTCGGGGCCGCTGCGCGACCAGCCGGGATCCTGGGCACGGAAGCTGTAGAGCGCCAGCAACAGGAACACACAGGCGGCCAGCAGCAGGATCACCACGCCCTCGCGCGCTGACCCCTGCAGCCGCAGGCCGACGCGCTTCGCCGTCTCCCTGGCATTCGCCGCCGTCACCCGACGTGACGAGGTCCTCTTCTTGGCACTCAAGCGGCCATCCCCCTTGCGCCAACATGGCGTCTTCCAGATTTCATTGTGCTCAATCATACCGAGCAAGTGCTCACCATCACAGGGCCTGCATGCCTTGAGCCTCATCCCGCCGCGCGGCAGACTGGGCGGGTCATCAACGAGGAAGACGCTGCCCATGCTCCCCTGGCTCCCTGAGCGCCCCGTGGGCTTCCCGCCCATCGCATCTGCCCTGCGCGATCCCGACGGCCTGCTGGCCGCCGGCGGGGCCCTGACCCCGGAATGGCTGCTGGCTGCCTATCGCCGCGGCATCTTTCCCTGGTTCAGCGATGACCAGCCGGTCCTGTGGTGGAGCCCGGACCCGCGCATGGTGCTGTTCCCGGATGAGATCCGGGTGCGGCGCAGCCTCGCCAAGCGGCTGCGCAACGCCGGTTTCCGGATCACCGCCGACACCGCCTTCGAAGGGGTGGTGGCGGCCTGCATGGCGCCCCGTGACGGTCAGCCCGGCACCTGGATCACCGCCGAGATGCAGACGGCCTATGGGCGCCTGCACCGGCTCGGCGCGGCCCATTCGGTGGAGGTGTGGCACGCCGACGAACTGGTGGGCGGCCTCTACGGGGTGGCCATGGGGCCGGTATTCTTCGGCGAATCGATGTTCTCCCGTCAGGCGGATGCCTCGAAAGTGGCCCTGGTGCACCTTGCCCGGGCCATGACCGCCGGCGGTGGCCGGCTGATCGACTGCCAGATGCATACCGGGCACCTGGCCAGCCTGGGGGCCAGGGACATCGCCCGGAGCGAGTTCATCGGCTATCTTGAACAGTGGCTGGGCGATGCCGGCAGTGGCCGCCGGGAGACGGTCGACGACATCTCGGCAGCGACCTGGCCCTTCGATGCGATCGACACCCTTGCATGACCGAGCCAGCGATTCAGAGGAGATGGCAGCCTTGAGCAGCAATGCCCCCCGGCAGCCGGTAAGGGACCTGCGCTTCTTCCTGACCGTGCCCCATGCCTGCAGCTACCTGGCAGGCCGCGAGGCGACCACCCTGTTCCTCGACCCCCAGGAGTCACCGGGCCAGGGGGTCTACGATGCCCTGGCCCTGCTCGGCTTCCGCCGCAGCGGTCGTCACCTCTATCGACCCCACTGCGACGCCTGCAATGCCTGCATCTCGGTGCGCATCCCGGTGGCGGAGTTCGTGCCGAGTCGCACCCAGCGCAAGCTGGCCAATCGCAACGCCGACCTGACGCTGCACGTGCGTCCCGCCCTCTTCGATGCCGAGCACTATGCGCTCTATGCCCACTACGTCCGGACCCGTCACGCCGACGGCGACATGTACCCACCGAGCCACGAACAGTACCGTACCTTCCTGACCCTCGATCAGGCCTACGCCAGGCTGCTGGAGTTCCGGCTCGACGGCCGGCTGGTGGCCGTCTCGGCCTTCGACCAGCTCGAGCACGGCCTCTCGGCCATCTACACCTTCTTCGACCCCGCGCTGGAGCTGGAGCGTCGCTCGCTGGGCACCTTCGCCGTGCTCTCGCTGATCCAGCGTGCCTGGGACCAGGGGCTGCCCCATGTCTATCTGGGCTACTGGATCCGCGAGTGCCGCAAGATGAACTACAAGCAATCCTTCCGGCCGCTGGAGATGCTCGACGGCCGCCACTGGCGCCGCATGATCACCCTGTAAGGGCGAGCGGAGCGCGGGTTCCTTTGCCTTGACGAGCGGCATGCGGCACAATATCGCGCTATCCTGTCGGCACGGGCGGCGAGGCCGTGAGACCGTGCCGCCTTCTTTCGTCATCTCATCAGCGAGGAACCGCCTATATGGCACGTGAAGACCATATCGAAATGGAAGGCGTCGTCGTCGATACCCTTCCCAACACCATGTTCCGTGTCGAGCTGGAGAACGGCCACGTGGTCACCGCCCACATCTCGGGCAAGATGCGCAAGCACTATATCCGCATCCTCACTGGCGACAAGGTCAAGGTCGAGCTGACCCCCTACGACCTGTCCAAGGGCCGCATCGTCTACCGCGCCCGCTGAGCGCCGATCGGGCCGCCAGGGCCCGGACCCCGCTCGAGTGTCGGCCGCCTTCGCGTCCGCCACCTCCTCCCGCTGCAAGGCCCGAACGAACAACGCCCCGTCCGCAGACAGGGCGCTGTGGGTTGGTGGCCGCCTGATCCCCGTCAGGGCGCGTCGGCCAGCTCCGACTCCGTGGAGAGGTGGAGCTCGCCCTCCTCCACGCTGACGTGCACCACCCCGCCGTGCTCGGCCAGCTCGCCGAACAGGATCAGCTCGGCCAGCGGCTTCTTGAGCTTCTCCTGGATCAGGCGGGCCATCGGGCGAGCCCCCATGTCGGGATCGTAGCCCTTCTCGGCCAGCCAGTCCCGGGCGGCCTCGTCCACGTCGAGCTGGACCCGCTTCTCGTCGAGCTGCGCCTGAAGCTCGACCAGGAACTTGTCCGCCACGTTGCGCACCACCGGGGTAGGCAGGGCATGGAACTGGATGATGCCGTCCAGGCGGTTGCGAAACTCCGGCGAGAAGGTCTTGCGGATCACCTCCATGGCGTCCGTGGAGTGGTCCTGGGTCTGGAAGCCGATGGAGCGCCGCGTGGCCTGCTCGACCCCGGCGTTGGAGGTCATGATCAGGATCACGTGGCGGAAGTCCGCCTCGCGGCCATTGTTGTCGGTCAGGCGGCCATGGTCCATGACCTGCAGCAGCAGGTTGAAGACCTCGGGATGCGCCTTCTCGATCTCGTCGAGCAGCAGCACGCAGTGAGGCTGCTTGGTGATCGCCTCGGTCAGCAGGCCGCCCTGGTCATAGCCGACGTAGCCGGGAGGCGCGCCGATCAGCCGCGACACGGTGTGGCGCTCCATGTACTCGGACATGTCGAAGCGCACCAGCTCGACGCCCATGATATGCGACAGCTGCCGGGCCACCTCGGTCTTGCCCACCCCGGTCGGGCCGGCGAACAGGAAGCTGCCCACGGGTTTGTCCGGCGACTTGAGGCCGGCACGCGACAGCTTGATCGCCGCGGCGAGGCTGTCGATGGCCTCGTCCTGGCCGAACACCAGCATCTTCAGGTCGCGATCGATGTTGGCCAGCAGCTTGCGATCGGAACTGGAGACGCTCTTCGGCGGGATCCGCGCGATGGAGGCCACCACCGCCTCGACCTGGTCGACGTCGATGGTGTCCACGCGCACCTCCGGCGGCAGTAGCCGCTGGTGGGCACCGGCCTCGTCGATCACGTCGATGGCCTTGTCGGGCAGGTGGCGATCGTTGATGTAGCGGTCCGACAGCCGGGCGGCACTCTCCAGGGCCGCATCGGTGTACTTCAGCTGATGGTGTTCCTCGAAGCGCGAGCGCAGCCCCTTGAGGATGCGGATGGTGTCCTCCACCGAGGGCGCCATGACGTCGACCTTCTGGAAACGGCGCGCCAGCGCGCGATCCTTCTCGAAGATGCCACGGTACTCCTGGAAGGTGGTGGAGCCGATGCAGCGCAGCTCCCCCGAAGAGAGCAGTGGCTTGAGCAGGTTGGAGGCGTCCATCACCCCCCCGGAGGCGGCGCCGGCACCGATCACCGTATGGATCTCGTCGATGAACAGGACAGCATGGGGCTGCTTGAGCAGCTCGGCCAGCAGGTTCTTGAGACGCTTCTCGAAGTCGCCGCGATACTTGGTGCCGGCCAGCAGGGCGCCCATGTCCAGCGAATAGACCACGGCGTCGCTGATGACGTCGGGCACGTCCTCCTCGACGACGCGCTTGGCCAACCCCTCGGCGATGGCGGTCTTGCCCACGCCGGCCTCACCGACCAGCAGCGGATTGTTCTTGCGCCGGCGGGCCAGGATCTGCACCACCCGCTCAAGCTCGTGCTCGCGGCCGATCAGCGGATCGATCTTGCCCAGCCGCGCCTGCTCATTGAGGTTGGTGGCGTAGCCGGTCAGCGGGTTGGAGCCGGTCTCGGCACCGCCCTCCTCGGCTTCCTCGGCCTCCGGCGAGGGCGACGACTGGCTCTGGCCGTGACCGGCCACCTTGGAGATGCCGTGGGCGATGTAGTTGACGGCATCGACCCGGGCGACGTTCTGCTGCTTGAGGAAATAGACCGCCTGGCTCTCCTGCTCGGAGAAGATCGCCACCAGCACGTTGGCGCCGGTGACCTCGCTCTTGCCCGAGGACTGGACATGGAAGACGGCGCGCTGGAGCACGCGCTGAAAGCCCAGGGTCGGCTGTGTCTCTCGGTCCGACTGGTCATCGGGGATCAGCGGCGTGGTGGAATTGATGAAATCCTGCAGGTCGGACCGCAGCTTGTCGAGGTTGGCCCCGCAGGCACGCAGCACATCCGCCGCCGAGGCGTTGTCAAGCAGCGCCAGCAGCAGGTGCTCCACGGTCATGAACTCGTGGCGCTTGGAGCGGGCCACGGTGAAGGCCGTGTTAAGGGTCAGTTCAAGTTCTTTACTCAGCATGGCAGTCCCCTTCTCGCCGCCCAGGGCTTCGCGTCGGATCATTCATGGTCCGGCATCATCAACATCGGGTACAAACGGCGCCGTTGCAAGTCTCCCTTCAACGCAGGACCGTCGCTGTCCCTCTTCGACCATGCCGCTCAGTCCGCCGCCTCGATGTCGCACAGCAGCGGATGCTGACACTCTCTTGCATATTGATTGACCTGATGGCTTTTGGTTTCCGCAATATCGCGGGTAAAGACACCACAGGTGGCCTTGCCCCGCGTGTGCACGGTCAACATCACCTGCACCGCGGTCTCGCTGTCCATGTGGAAGAAGGTCTGCAGCACCTCGACCACGAACTCCATGGGCGTGAAGTCATCGTTGTGTAGCACCACCTTGTACAAGGGGGGACGCGCCACTTCCGGGTCGGCATGCTGCACCGCCAGGTCGCCGTCGTCCTCCTCGGGGCCCGGCGGCCGGGTCATGCCCCCCCGCGTGGCCACCATGGCCACTCGCCACGCCACCTCATCGTCTCTACTGAACATAAGGGCCACTATCCATCTCGACAAGCCGGAGGCCGTCCATTATCTCAACCGTGATTGGACGCCATCATACCGGCAGGGTTCACCGCCTCTGTTCGCCACCAGGACGCCTCAACGCAAGGGCCCCCGTCCGCCGGGCGGCGGACGGGGGCCCCGGGTCCAGCGTCGCGACTCACATGTTGTCGGCGACGGCCTGGCCGAACTCGGAGCACTTGAGAAGCTTGGCATCGTCCATCTGGCGATGAAAGTCATAAGTGACCTCGCCCTTGGAGATGGCCTTCTCCATGCCCTTGAGCACCAGGTCGGCCGCTTCGACCCAGCCCATGTGACGCAGCATCATCTCGGCGGAGAGAATCAGTGAGCCCGGGTTGACCTTGTCCTGGCCGGCGTACTTGGGTGCCGTGCCGTGCGTGGCCTCGAACATGGCCACGGTATCGGACAGGTTGGCGCCCGGCGCGATGCCGATGCCGCCCACTTCCGCCGCCAGCGCATCGGAGATGTAATCGCCGTTGAGGTTCAGGGTGGCGATGACGTCATACTCGGCCGGACGCAGCAGAATCTGCTGCAGCATGGCGTCGGCGATGACGTCCTTGACCACGATCTCCTTGCCGTTATTGGGGTTCTTCATGGTCATCCAGGGGCCGCCGTCGAGCAGCTCGGCGCCGAACTCCTCCTTGGCGAGCTCATAGCCCCAGTCCTTGAAGGACCCCTCGGTGAACTTCATGATATTGCCCTTGTGCACCAGGGTCAGCGACTCGCGGTCGTTGTCGATGGTGTACTGCAGGGCCTGGCGCACCAGACGCTTGGTGCCCTCGACGGAGACCGGCTTGACGCCGATGCCGCAGTTCTCGGGGAAACGGATGTTCTGGACACCCATCTCCTCGCGCAGGAACTTGATGACCTTGTCGGCCTCCGGGGTACCGGCCTTCCACTCGATGCCGGCGTAGATGTCCTCGGAGTTCTCGCGGAAGATGACCATATCCACGTCGGCCGGCTTCTTGACCGGGCTCGGCACGCCTTCGAACCAGCGCACCGGACGCTGGCAGACGTAGAGGTCGAGCTTCTGGCGCAGGGCGACGTTCAGGGAGCGGATGCCGCCGCCCACCGGCGTGGTCAGCGGCCCCTTGATGGAGACGACATAGTCCTTGACCGCCTCCAGGGTCTCTTCCGGCAGCCAGGTGTCGGCGTCATAGACCTGGGTGGCCTTCTCGCCGGCGTAGACCTCCATCCAGTGGATCTTGCGCTCGCCGTTATAAGCCTTCTGCACGGCAGAGTCGATGGCGATCTTCATGGCCGGCGTCACGTCGACACCAATACCGTCGCCCTCGATGAACGGAATGACCGGCTCATTCGGCACGTTCAGCGTATTGTCGGCGTTGACGGTAATCTTCTGGCCGCCCTCGGGCAGGACGATTTTCTGGAACCCCATTGAGAACTCCCCTGTCTGGTCTGTTCTGGTCTGTTCAGTGGTGCGCGGAGTATAGCATTCACCCTCCGGAGCGGAGTAGGCTTGACGTCAGATTTGTCGACAATCCATGGTAGCAAGACTTTGGTCGAATGAGTGTCCTTTACCTGTTGCACAAGCCCTATCGCATGCTCTCCCAGTTCACCGACCGGAAGGCCAAGGACGGGGAGCGCCGCGCGACCCTGGCCGACGTCATCGACGTGCCGGATATCTATCCGGCGGGTCGACTCGACCACGATTCGGAGGGGCTATTGCTGCTCAGCGACGACGGCGAGTTGATCCATCGCATCAGCGACCCCCGCCACAAGCAGCCCAAGACCTACCGCGTGCAGGTAGAAGGCGAGCCCACTGAGGTCGCCCTGCAGGCACTGCGCGACGGCGTCGCGCTCAAGGAGGGCAGGACCCGGCCCGCGAAGGTGCAGCGCCTGACCGAGAGCGGGCTGCCCGAGCGCGACCCGCCCCTGAAGACGCGACGCCACCCACGCACCACCTGGCTCGAGCTGACCATCACCGAGGGCCGCAACCGCCAGGTCCGCCGCATGACCGCCCATGTCGGTCACCCCACCCTGAGGCTGGTGCGGGTGGCCATCGGCCCCTGGCGCCTGGATGGCCTGGCCCCCGGGCAGTGGCGACGGGAGACGCTTCACGCCCCGCGCAGGCCGCCAGCAGGTGCTCACCGGGGCCCAGCAAGAGGAGGCCGCCGATGAGCCGCTGGCAGCCCTTCATCAGCGTGGCCACCGTGGTGGAGCGGGCCGGGCGCTTCCTGGTGGTAGAGGAGGATCGTGGCGGAGCCGAGACCCTCTTCAACCAGCCCGCCGGCCATCTGGAGCCCGGCGAACGTATCCAGGAGGGCGCCCTGCGCGAACTGCGCGAGGAGACCGCCTGGCAGGTGGGCATCACCGACTACCTGGGCATGTATATCTACCACACACCGGATGGCCTGACCTTCCACAGCCATGGCTTCTTCGGCATGGCGCTGGCCCACCTGGGCAATGAGCTGGACCCGGCCATCCTCGCCGTGCACTGGCTGACCCTCGACGAGCTCGAGGCGCTGGACCGGGAAGGCCGGCTGCGCAGCCCGCTGGTGCTGCGGCGTGTCCGCGATGCCCTGGCGAGCCGCTTCTACCCCATGGACGTGATTCACGAAAGATAAGCGGCCAAGCGGCCAAGCGGCCAAGCGGCCAAGCGGCCAAGCCGAGGCTCAAGCAGAAAGCAGAAAGTAACGAGCCTCCTTGCTCCTTGGAGCTTGTAGCTCGCCTCTCGGCGCCTGGCGGCAAGATCATGTATAATCCCCGCCCATTTGAGCCATACCCGATTCGAGAGCGCCCATGACCGCCACCCCAGTCAAGGTGATCGTCGGCATGTCCGGCGGCGTCGACTCCTCCGTGTCCGCCCTGCTGCTGCTGGAGCAGGGCTACGACGTCGAGGGCCTGTTCATGAAGAACTGGGACGAGGACGACGGCACCGAGTACTGCACCGCCAAGACCGACCTGGCCGACGCCGAGGCGGTATGCGAGAAGCTCGGTATCCGGCTGCACACCGCCAACTTCGCCGCCGAGTACTGGGACAACGTCTTCGAGCACTTCCTGGCCGAGTACCAGGCGGGGCGCACGCCGAACCCGGACATCCTCTGTAACCGCGAGATCAAGTTCAAGGTGTTCCTGGAGTACGCCGAAATGCTCGGCGCCGAGAAGATCGCCACCGGCCATTATGTTCGTCAAGGGCGGGTGCGCCAGGGGCAGGGCGACATTCGTCCGAGGTTGCTCAAGGGGCTCGACCCCCAAAAGGACCAGAGCTACTTCCTGCATGCCGTCCCCGAGGCTGCCATCGCCCGAACCCTCTTCCCGGTGGGCGAGCTGGAGAAGCCCGAGGTGCGCGCCATCGCCGAGCGCCATGACCTGATCACCGCGCGCAAGAAGGACTCGACGGGCATCTGCTTCATCGGCGAGCGCCGCTTCCGCGACTTCCTCAAACAGTATCTGCCCGCCCAGCCCGGCATGATCGAGACCCCCGAGGGCGAGGTCATCGGCGAGCACATGGGGCTGATGTACTACACCCTCGGCCAGCGTCAGGGGCTCGGCATCGGCGGTCTCGCCGACCATCCGGACGCGCCCTGGTACGTCGCCGCCAAGGACCTCGAGCGCAACGTGCTCGTCGCCGTACAGGGCAAGCATCACCCGCTGCTCTACACCGACGCGCTGGTCACCGAGGCCATGGACTGGGTGGCCGGCACGCCACCCGCCGCCGAGGGCCGCTATACCGCCAAGACCCGCTACCGCCAGGCCGACGTGCCCTGCCGGATGCGCGTCACCGCCGACGGCGGGGTGGAGGTGGGCTTCGATGAGCCCCAGCGCGCCGTCACCCCTGGTCAGTCGCTGGTCCTCTACGATGGCGAGATCTGCCTCGGCGGCGGGGTCATCCGCGAGACCTGGAACACCACGGAGCCTGCCTCATGACCGACTCGACCCCGATCCACCGCGCGCCGGATACCCCGGTCGCCCGTCAGGCCCTGGCGCTGGCCGGTGTCTTCCAGGCCGCCAGCCTGGTCGACGAGCTCGCCCGCACCGGCCAGGTCGAGTCGCGCGCCTGGGAAACCCTGATCCGTGCCACCCTGGACACCAACCCAGAGAGCTTCGAGGCGATCTACGGCGGCCATCCCAACAACCTGCGCCGCGGCCTCGACGTGCTCGAGGGCGTGGTCGGCCGCCAGCAGGTCAACCCCGTGGTGCTGCGCTACGGCTTCTCGCTGTTGATGCTGATGAACAAGCTGCGCGGCAACGACGCCCTGATGGATGACCTCGGCACGCGCCTGACCCGTATCCAGGGCCAGGCCGAGCACTTCGGTGAGACCCACGAGAACGTCATCGCCAGCCTCGGCGAGGCCTATCAGGAAACCCTCTCGACCTTCAAGACCCGCATCGTCGTCCAGGGCGACCCCTCGCTGCTGCAGAGTCGCATGATGCCCGAGCGGGTCCGCGCCATCCTGCTCGCCGGCATCCGTTTCGCCCTGCTCTGGCACCAGCAAGGGGGCCGACGCTGGAAGCTGGTCTTCCAGCGCGGCGCCCTGAAGAAGACCCTGGAACAGCTGGGCTGAGCCCCTTCCACTTCCCTTGACCGGAATCCGACCATGCACGCCGCTTCCCTGCCCCTCTCCGCCCTGACTGCTCTCTCCCCCATCGATGGCCGCTACGCCGGCAAGGCCAAGGCCCTGCGCGAGCACTTCAGTGAGTTCGGCCTGATCCGCGCCCGGGTCATCGTCGAGATTCGCTGGCTCCAGCGCCTTGCCGAGCATCCGCAGATCACCGAAGTACCCAGGCTCTCCGCCGAGGCCACCGCCTTCCTCGAGGCCCTGCTGCGCGACTTCTCCGTAGAGGACGCCGAACGCATCAAGACCATCGAGCGCACCACCAACCATGACGTCAAGGCGGTGGAGTATTTCATCAAGGAGAAGATCGCCGGCCAGCCGGAGCTGCACGCCGTCACCGAGTTCGTGCACTTCGCCTGCACCAGCGAGGACATCAATAACCTCTCCCACGGCGTGATGCTGACCGACGGACTCCGCGCCCTGCTCCCGGTGATGCACCGGGTGGCAGACGAGATCGCCCGCCTGGCCCATGATCACGCCGCCCAGCCGATACTCTCGCGCACCCACGGCCAGACGGCGAGCCCCACCACCCTGGGCAAGGAGATGGCCAACGTCGCCTACCGCCTGCGCCGCCAGCTCGCGCAGATCGAGGGCGTCGAGATACTGGGCAAGATCAACGGCGCGGTCGGCAACTACAACGCGCACCTGGCCACCTATCCCGAGGTGGACTGGGAAGCCAACGCCCGCAGCTTCGTCGAGGGGCTGGGGCTGACCTTCAACCCCTATACCACCCAGATCGAGCCTCACGACTACATCGCCGAGCTGTTCGACGCGGTGTGCCGCTTCAACACCATCCTCATCGACTTCGATCGCGACGTCTGGGGCTACATCTCGCTGGGTTACTTCAAGCAGAAGACCGTCGAGGGCGAGATCGGCTCCTCGACCATGCCCCACAAGGTCAACCCCATCGACTTCGAGAACTCCGAGGGTAACCTGGGGGTGGCGAATGCCCTCCTCGGCCACCTGGCCCAGAAGCTGCCGATCTCCCGCTGGCAGCGCGACCTCACCGATTCCACGGTGCTGCGCAACCTGGGCGTCGGCCTGGCCTATGGCCTGATCGCCTACCAGGCCTCGCTCAAGGGCATCGGCAAGCTCGAGGCCAACCCGGCGCGCATCGCCGAGGACCTCGATGCCAGCTGGGAGGTGCTGGCCGAGCCGATCCAGACGGTGATGCGCCGCTACGGCATCGAGAAGCCCTACGAGAAGCTCAAGGAGCTGACTCGCGGCAAGCGCATCGACCAGACCGGCTTCGCAGCCTTCATCGACACCTTGCAGCTTCCCGAGACCGTAAAGGAAGAACTGAAGGCGCTGACCCCGGCGACCTATATCGGCAACGCCGAAGAGCAGGCGAGGAAGCTATGAACTCCGATGCGCCGCTGCCCATGCTGGGCGGCCTGACCGCCGCCGAGTTCCTGCGCGACGTCTGGCAGCAGAAGCCGCTGCTGATCCGCGGCGCCTTTCCCGATTTCGCGTGCCCACTGGACCCGGATGAGCTGGCGGGGCTCGCCTGCGAGGAGGGCGTCGAGGCCCGTCTGGTGGAGGAGCACGGTGCCGACGGCGCCTGGCAGGTCCGCCACGGCCCCTTCGATGAGGTCACCTTCGCCACACTGCCCGAGCGCGACTGGACCCTACTGGTCCAGGCCGTCGACCACTACGTGCCCGAGGTGGCCGAGTTACTCGAGGCCTTCGACTTCCTGCCCCGCTGGCGACTCGACGACATCATGATCAGCTACGCCCCCCCAGGCGGAAGCGTCGGCCCGCATGTCGACCAGTACGACGTCTTCCTGCTGCAGGGCAGCGGCCAGCGCCGCTGGCAGCTGGGCGGCAAGGTCGGCGACGACGCCCCGATCCTCGATGGCATCGACCTGCGCATCCTCGAACGCTTCGAAGTGGCCCCTGGCGATGACTGGATTCTCGAACCGGGCGACATGCTCTACCTGCCGCCCGCCTGGGCGCACCATGGCGTCAGCCAGACCGACGACTGCCTGACGTTCTCGGTGGGCTTCCGCGCGCCCTCCGCGGACGAGGCGATCACCTCGTTTGCCGACTATCGCGGTGAGCAGCTGCCGGCATCGAGGCGCTACGCCGATGCCGGCATGACGCCGCCCAAGGACCCCGCCGAGCTCGACGATGACGCCGTGGCCCGCATGCGCCACCTGATCCTGGAGACCCTGGACGACCCGGCCCAGCTGGCCCAGTGGTTCGGCCGCGTGATGACCCAGCCCAAGTACGTCGACCAGCTGGTCCCCACCGAGACGCCGACCGAGGTAGAGGACCTTGTCGCCGCCCTTCAGGAGGGCGAGGAACTGGCACGCAGCCCCGGTTCGCGCTTCGCCTGGCGGGCCCTGGACGACGACCGCGCAACCCTCTTCGCCGATGGCGACGGACTGAACTGCCCCCTGCCCCTGGCCCGGCATGTAGCCTCCGATGCCCCGCTGGACGAGGGCCTGCTCGCGCTGCCCGGTGCCGCCGAGCTGCTCGCCCGCCTGCTCGATATCGGCAGCCTGGCCTGGGCGGACGAGCTGGAGGAGTAGCAAGGAGCAAGGAGCAAGGAGCAAGGAGCAAGGAGCAAGGAAAACAATGTGTCACCAGGAGAGACGAAGTGAAAGAGACAGAGCTGGCCATTAAAGAGGGCAGCTGGGACGCGTTAGGCGCCGAGGCCAGCGAGATCCGCCGGGTGGTCTTTATCGAGGAGCAGCAGGTGCCTCAAGAGGAGGAGTGGGACGGCCGCGACCCCGACTGTCGCCACTTCCTGGCCCTGCACGACGGCATTCCCCTGGGCACCGCCCGGCTGCTGCCCGATGCCCATATCGGTCGGGTGGCCGTGCTCGCCCAGGCCCGCGGCCTGGGGATCGGCGCGGCCCTGATGCGGGCCGCCATCGAGGCCGCCCGCCGCGACGGCCATAACACGGTGGAGCTCGCCGCCCAGACCCACGCCCTGACGTTCTACGAACACCTGGGGTTCAGGGCCTTCGGTGACGACTTCCTCGAGGCCGGTATTGCGCACCGCAATATGCGCCTTCCCCTCGGCGCTTGAATCGCGACCCCCTGCTTCCGCGCGGAAACTCGACTACAGGAAAGGCCTCTCCCCGCACCGTCCTGTAGTCGAGTTACAACGCCCTCTCCCCCCAAGGATCAATTGCTGAAGCCCGCCATCAGGGGCCATAGTGGCTTCCATGGCGAGGGTAAAACAGCTGTTTACCAGCGGCCCGAAGGGGTCAGGCAGATCGGCTGGCACACCCTCCCCGAGGTTCGACCAAGGCCGTAGAGACAAGCCCCGGCATCTGTTCGACCCTGACAGTTCTTCGCAGATGCAGCATAAGGCATTGCCGAATGGTGCAGCAGGCGATTCCAGCGGCCGCGACACCGGTTTTTCCCGACATCGCGATCACGAGCTTCCACTCCTGACCCGAAGGATGGCCCATGACGACATTCAAAGACGAACTCAAGGCTCTGGCTCAACTGCGCGAAGCCCAGCAGGGCAAGTGGGACAACATCAACCCCGAGCATGCCGCCCGCATGCGGGTGCAGAACCGCTTCCAGACCGGCCTGGACATCGCCCGCCACACCGCCGGGATCATGCGCGAAGACATGGCGGCCTATGACGCCGACACCGCGCAGTACACCCAGTCGCTGGGCTGCTGGCATGGCTTCATCGGCCAGCAGAAGATGATCTCCATCAAGAAGCACTTCGGCACCACCAAGCGTTCCTACCTCTACCTCTCCGGCTGGATGGTCGCCGCCCTGCGCTCCGAGTTCGGCCCCCTGCCCGACCAGTCCATGCACGAGAAGACCACCGTGCCGGGCCTGATCGAGGAGCTCTACACCTTCCTGCGCCAGGCCGATGCCTGGGAACTCAATCACCTGTTCCATGACCTGGACGAGGCCAAGAAGGCCGGTGACCAGGCGAAGGCCGACGAGGCCATGGCGAAGATCGACGGCTTCGAGACGCATGTCGTGCCGATCATCGCCGACATCGACGCCGGCTTCGGCAACGCCGAGGCCACCTACCTGCTGGCCAAGAAGATGATTGAGGCCGGGGCCTGCTGCATCCAGATCGAGAACCAGGTCTCCGACGAGAAGCAGTGCGGCCACCAGGCCGGCAAGGTCACGGTGCCCCACGAGGACTTCATCGCCAAGATCAACGCCGTGCGCTATGCCTTCCTGGAACTCGGCGTGGAGGACGGCGTGATCGTTGCCCGCACCGACTCCCTGGGCGCCGGCCTGACCCAGAAGATCGCCGTGACCCACGAGCCCGGCGACCTCGGCGACCTGTACAACGGCTTCCTCGATGGCGACGCGATCGCCTCGGCCTCCGACATCAACAACGGCGACGTGGTGATCAAGCAGGACGGCAAGCTGGTCAAGCCCAAGCGCCTGGCCTCCGGCCTCTACGAGTTCAAGCCGGGCACCGGCGAGGACCGCGTGGTGCTGGACTGCATCACCAGCCTGCAGAACGGTGCCGACCTGCTGTGGATCGAGACCGAGAAGCCCCATGTCGGCCAGATCGCCGGGATGGTCAACCGCATCCGCGAGGTCTGCCCGGATGCCAAGCTGGTCTACAACAACAGCCCGTCCTTCAACTGGACCCTGAACTTCCGCCAGCAGGTGTTCGACGCCTGGGAGACGGAAGGCAAGGACGTCTCAGCCTACGAGCGCGCCGACCTCATGAACGCCACGTACGACGACACCGAGCTCGGGCAGCTGGCCGACGAGTGGACCCGCAACTTCCAGCGCGACGCTGCCCGCGAGGCCGGCATCTTCCACCACCTGATCACCCTGCCGACCTACCACACCGCGGCCCTCTCCACCGACAACTTGGCCAAGGGCTACTTCGGCGACGAGGGCATGCTGGCCTATGTGGCCGGGGTGCAGCGCAAGGAGATCCGCGAGGGCATCGCCACCGTCAAGCACCAAGACATGGCCGGCTCCAACATCGGTGACGACCACAAGGAGTTCTTCCACGGCGATGCGGCGCTCAAGGCCGGCGGCAAGGACAACACCATGAACCAGTTCGGCTGAAGCCGCTGGCGGTAACCACTGGAAACCTTGGGGAGGCCGATAGACCTCCCTTTTTTCATATTATTGGCCGCATGGCGACGCTACACTCGTGGCCAGAAAGTCCGGCGCGCTGGCCAAGCCGGTTCGCAGTGGGTAGACTCGTTAAAGAACACCGTCCATTAACCTTTGGTCACCATCCCGGGACCGAGTGTTCGTCACGGACATCAAGGAGATCCTGCATGAAACGCCTTCTTCCCGTTCTGGCCATCGGCGTCCTGACCCTGGCCGGCTGCGCCAACACCGCGCCCTATTCGGGCAACGTCTACAGCGGCAACCAGGCCAAGTCGGCCCAGACCGTGACCTTCGGCACCATCACCGCCCTGCGCCAGGTGCAGATCCAGGCCGACAGTCGGGCCGGGGGCCTGCTCGGCTCCGGCGGCGGTGCCGTGATCGGCGGCATCCTCGGCAACCAGGTGGGCGGCGGCACAGGGCGCCAGCTGGCCACCGTGGCCGGCGTCATCGGCGGCGCCGTCGCGGGCACCAAGGTCGAGGAGGCGACCAACCGCATCACCGCCTGGGAAATGGAGATTCGCCAGGATAACGGCCAGAACGTGGTCGTTGTCCAGAAGGCGGACCAGAACTTCCAGGTCGGCCAGCGCGTGCGCCTGATCGGCAGCGGCAGCAGCGTCAGCGTGGCCCCCTACTGAGGGCAGCCCTGGCCGCATGGGCGGCCGTCAATAAAGAAGGCCCGCGGAGCGATCCGCGGGCCTTCTTCGTTCCGGTGGCGACAGCCGGCGTGACCGGGACATCCTCAGTGCAGGTCGACCTTGTTCATGGCCCAGCCGGCCAGCTTGGTGGCGATCAGTGCCACCAGGCCAATCACGATCACGGTGAACAGCATGTCCACGGGGCGCACGATGAAGGTGGCGCCGAGCACCGCCAGGGCCGGGCTCCATATCCAGCGATCATCTTCGCTGCGCAGCACGGCCGGCAGCAGCGTGTCGAGAATACCGCTGACGGAGGCCTCCCAGCGCTTGAGGAAGAGATACAGGAGCACGGCGAAGGCGATCAGCCAGATCAGGGTCAAGGTCATGGCACTCTCCAGGGAAGGGTCGATCGAAGACTAGGGAAGGGTCGATCGAAGGGAATCGGGAAATCGGACTCCGGCAAGGGTATCCCTGCCCGGTAGGCCACGCAACCGTCCGAAAGTCCCCGCCCCGGGACCGGAAAGGCGTGAATGCGACTCAGGATCGGCCCTCACATCCTGAATTTCCTCCATGCCCCTGACAGTCGCTTGACTGCCGCGTTACCATGTCGCGCTACATGCACTCACCGAAAGGTTCATCAATGCAGATTGCGCAGAATTCCGTTGTCGCGTTCCACTACACCCTGACCAACGATGCAGGTGAAGTGCTGGACAGCTCGGAAGGCCGCGAGCCACTGACCTACCTCCACGGCGCAGGTAACATCATTCCGGGCCTCGAGAAGCAGCTGGAAGGTCGCGCCACCGGCGACAAGCTCGAGGCCAAGGTTGCCCCGGAAGAGGGCTACGGCGACGTCCAGCCTCAGCTCGTGCAGGAAGTGCCGCGTGACGCCTTCCAAGGCGTCGAAGACGTCGAGCCGGGCATGCAGTTCCAAGCCCAGACCCAAGGCGGTCCGCTGATGGTCACCGTGACCAAGATCGAGGGCGACACCGTCACCGTCGATGGCAACCATCCGCTCGCCGGCCAGCCGCTGAACTTCGACGTGGAAATCGCCGAGGTCCGCGAGGCCAGCGAGGAAGAAGTCGAGCACGGCCACGTGCACGGCGAGGGCGACCACGAGCACTGATATCTCGTGCCGACCGCACCGGCCGCCGACAGGCGAAACCGGGATCACGAAGGGGCAGCCAAGGGCTGCCCCTTCGTCGTTCAGGCGCGCGGTCGTTTCGGGCCCTCGTGCTCGAAGGCCCGCAGGGTGCGATGACCGCCCCAGAGCCGCATCGCGGTGGTCACCAGGCAGGCCCCGCCGAAGACCATCGCCAGCAGCGGGAAGTGCCCGGGAAACAGGCAGAAGAGCACGAAGGCCAGCACGGTCTCCGTGCCCTCGGTCAGGCCGTGCAGGTAATAGAAGGCCTTCTGCTGGAAGCGTGGCCGTTCCAAGCCATGGCGCGTGGCCATGATGGCGAAGGCCAGGAAGGAGGTCCCGGTGCCGATGAAAGCGAACAGCAGGAAGGCCGCCGCCAGGGCATTGGCTGCCGGGTCGGCAAGGGCGAAGCCCAGCACGACCGCCGCGTAGAAGACGAAGTCCAGGCCGATGTCGAGGAAGCCCCCGGCATCGCTCGCCTCCCCCGTCAGCCTGGCCAGAGCACCATCCAGCCCGTCGCCCAGACGGTTGAGCAGGATCGCCACCAGCGCCGGCAGGTACCAGCCGAGGGCCAGCAGCGGCAGAGACAGCATCCCCACCAGGAAGGCCGTGACCGTCACCTGATCGGGGCGGACCCTGAGCCTGGCGAGGCCGCGGGCCAGCGCCGACAGCGGGCCCTGGGTCAGCGGCATGGTCCAGCGATCGAGCATGCTAACGCCCTGTCTCGTCGGCCCCGTCGCCACCCCGCCGCCAGGCGAAGTAGCGCGCCAGCCAGCCCAGCAGGCGTTCCGGCTTGTGGGCATTCTTCCACACCCCGGCCGTGGCCTTGACCGCCTCGCTGTGGGTCGGATAGGGATGGATGGTGCCCAGCAGCTTGTTGAGCCCGATGCCGCGGGTCATCGCCAGGGTGAACTCGGCGAGCATCTCCCCCGCCCCCTGGCCGACGATGGTGGCCCCGAGGATCCGGTCGCG
Organism: Halomonas sp. 25-S5; assembly: GCF_029889845.1. Classification (GTDB taxonomy): domain Bacteria; phylum Pseudomonadota; class Gammaproteobacteria; order Pseudomonadales; family Halomonadaceae; genus Halomonas. Next base: position 82,706 of record NZ_JARANV010000009.1, on the reverse strand, counting down.
ACCGGGCACGGTCAGCACCTTCACGAAGCCGCGGGTACTGCCCTCGGCGATGGCGCGATCCAGCTCGCTCAGGGCGTAGCGGGTGACCTCGACCTCGACGCCCGCTGCGAGGGCCTCACGCTCGTTGAGCCCGACCCGCGCCACCTCAGGGTCGGTGAAGGTGACCGCCGGCAGGGCCCGATAGCTCACCCGAAAGCGCTTGAGCTCGCCGAACAGCGCATTCACCGTGGCATGCCAGGCCTGGTGGGCGCTGGCATGGGTCAGCTGGTAGGGGCCCGCCACGTCGCCGCAGGCCCAGACATTGGGCAGTACGCTCTGCAGCGACTCGTCCACGGCCAGGGTGCCATCGGACCGGGTCTCGACGCCGAGGGCCTCCAGGCCCAGTCCCTCGACATTGGCCTGGCGCCCCACCGCCACCAGCAGGTGGGTGAAGGGCAGCCGCTCGAGCACCGGTTCTTCCCCGTGGGCGTCATGCCGCTCGACCTCCAGGGCATGGCCACCGCCCTCATCAACCACCACCCGCAGCGCCCGGGTGGCGAGATGCACCGCCAGGCCTTCCTCACCCAGCCGGGCCTCGACCTCGCTGGCCACCTCCCGGTCTTCCCGAGGCAGCAGCTGGCCGCCCATCTCCACCAGCGCCACCCGGCTGCCCAGCCGGGCGAAGCTCTGGCCCAGCTCGCAGCCGATGGGCCCACCGCCCAGCACCACCAGGCGTTCGGGGAGCGTCTCGAGTCGCCAGAGATTGTCGGAGGTGAGCACCTCGATGGCCTCCAGGCCCGGCAGCGGCGGCACGCGCGGCCGCGCCCCGCTGGCGATGATCACATGGCGGGTAGTGATCACCCGCTCCGTCTCGCCCTCCCGGATCCGCACTCGCCAGGGATCGTCGAGAACGGCATTGCCTTCGATCACCTCGACGCCCAGCCCCTCGTAGCGCTCGCGACTGTCGTGGGGCGCCACCTCGCGGATGGCGCGCTGGACATGGCCCATCACGGCGGTGAAATCCACCTCGGGTTCGCCGGCAGTGACGCCGTAACGTGGCGCCTCGCGGATCTCATTGGCGAGGCGGGCGGCGCGGATCAGCGCCTTGGAGGGCACGCAGCCGGTGTTGAGGCAGTCACCGCCCAGGCGATCACGCTCGACCAGGGCCACCCGCGCCTTCACCGCCGAGGCAATGTAGCTCGCCACCAGCCCCGCCGAGCCGCCGCCGATCACCACGATGTCCTGGTCGAAGCGGGCCGGCCGCGCGAAGCGACGGGCCAGCTGGCGGCGCTTGCCGATGGCCACCAGGCCACGGGCCAGCCAGGGGAAGAGGCCGATCAGCACGAAGGAGCCGATCAGGCCCGGCGAGAGGATGCCGGCCAGCGACTCCAGGTTGCCGAGTTCGCGTCCCGCGTTCACGTACACCGCGGTGCCGGGCAGCATGCCCAGCTGGCTGACCCAGTAGAAGGTCGTCAGCCGCATGCGGGTCAGGCCCATCACCAGGTTGATGACGAAGAAGGGAAACAGCGGGATCAGCCGCAGGGTGAAGAGATAGAAGGCCCCCTCGCGCTCGATGCCGGCGTTGATGCGCTCGAGCTGGGTGGCGAAGCGTCGCTCCAGGGGCCCGCGCGCCAGGGTGCGGGCGATCAGCGCGGCGAGCGTCGCCCCGAGGGTACTGGCGAAGGAGATCAGCAGCAGCCCCCAGCCGAAGCCGAACAGCGCCCCGCCGAGCAGGGTCAGCAGGGTGGCCCCGGGCAGCGAGACGGCGGTGATGGCCACGTAGATCAGGAAGAAGCCGCCGGCGACGGTCAGCGGTTCGGCGGCCAGCCAGGCCTGGAAGCGCGCCTGCTCGGCCTGGAGGTTATCGAGGGTCAGGGCTTGATCGGCCCCACTGAGGAAGTAGGCCGCGACCAGCAGGGCGATCACGGCCGCGAGTATCAGGCGTCGTCGTGTCAAGGGGGACTCCCGTAGGTAAATGATAAGGGTCACCGCATCCGCGGCCGTCGAAGACGCCCCTCTGTCGTTGTGGCTGACGGTAACTTACGCGGAAGCGACCACAGTGTCCTGTAAGGAACTGGGAGGATAGGGAACTCAATGGCATCACGTCTCTCCAACCTATCAACCCTGATCCATGGAGCCCTACGATGAGAGCCTTGCCCTTTCCTGCCTTTTGCCGGATGAGCCTGCTTGCCTTGCCGGCCGCGATTGGCACCATCGGCCTCGCCCAGGCCGATGGTGAGAGCGCCAGTGCCGTCTTCGCTGGCGGCTGCTTCTGGTGCATGGAGGAAGCCTACGACAAGGTCGAAGGGGTACTGGCGACCACCTCCGGCTACAGCGGTGGCCACACCGAGGACCCGACCTATGACCAGGTAGCGGCCGGCGGCACCGGTCATGCCGAAGTGGTCAAGGTCGACTACGACCCCGAGCAGGTGGACTACGAGACCCTGCTGCACGTATTCTGGCGCAACATCGACCCCTTCGCCGAGGACCGCCAGTTCTGCGACAAGGGCGCCCCCTACCGCAGCGCCATCTTCCCCATGGACGCGGAGCAGCACGCGCTGGCCGAGGCCAGCCGGGACGCCGCCGCCGAGCGCTTCGACCAGCCCATCACCACCGAGATCACCGACTTCGAGGCCTTTTACCCTGCCGAAGACTACCACCAGGACTACTACCTCGAGAACCAGGTGCGCTATCGCTTCTACAAGTCGGGCTGCGGCCGCGTCGACCGGCTCGAGGAGGTCTGGGGCGACGAGGCCGGCGCCAACTCGGCCCCCTGATCCTCGTGGCGTTCGCGTCGCCACAGCCAGCCGGCCAGCCCCAGGGTCACTGACAGCATCAGCCAGGAGGCCAGGACCACGCCCTGCCAGCCGGCGGCCCGCCAGAACGGCTCCAGCCAGAAGCCGCCCAGGCTGGCACCGCTGTAGTAGAACACCAGGTAGAGCGCCGAGGCACTGCCCCGTGCCGAGCGGGCCCGGCGCCCCACCCAGCTCGAGGCCATGGAGTGGGCCAGGAAGAACCCGAAGGCGTTGACGGTCAGTCCGGCGATGATCCACCAAAGCGACCCGGCCAGAGTCACCGCGGTGCCGACGATCAGGATCAGGATCCCCAGCATCATGCAGGCCGGCTGCGACCAGCGCGCGGCCAGCCGTCCGGAGAGCGACGAGCCGAGGGTACCGCCCAGGTAGGTCAGGAAGATCAGCCCCAGCACCCGGGTCCCCAGCCCGAAGGGGGGATCGGCCAGCCGGAAGGTGATGTAGCTGTACTGGTTGATGAAGATCAGGAAGTTGATCCCGCCGAGCAGGTAGGCGCCGAGCAGCAGCGGATTGCGCAGGTGACTGCCCAGGTCGGCCAGGGCACCGCGCAGCCCGAAGCGCCGCGGCGTGAAGGCGCGGGCGGCGGGCAGCAGCTTCCAGAACAGCGCCAGCCCGACCAGCGTCATCGCCCCCACCACCAGGAAACTGGCCGATGCCCCACCGACCTCGGCCACCACACCGCCCACCACCCGGCCACTAATGCCGCCCAGGGAGTTGGCACCGATATACAGCCCCACCGCCGAGAGCAGGGCCGGGTGCTCGAACTCATCGCCCATCCAGGCGATTGCCACCGCCGGCAGCCCGCCCAACACGAAGCCCTGCAGGGCGCGCATCGCCAGCAGCGTCTCGAAGTTCGGCGCGAACGCCAGCCCCAGCGAGAGCAGCCCGGCCGCCAGCAGGGTCAGGCGCATGATGGCGCCCCGGCCGATGGCATCCGAGAGCGGGCCGAACACCAGCAGCGAGGCGGCCAGCGCCAGGGTGGCGACCGACATCACCAGGCTGATTCCCAGCGTCGAGACCCCGAAAGTCTCGCGCAGCGCCGGCAGCAGCGGCTGTGGGACATAGAGGTTGATGAAGACCAGAAAGGAGCCCAGGCACAGGGCCAGGGTCGCGCGCCACCAGGCGCGGGTATGTGCGGCGATCATGACGTCCTCCGACTTGGCAGGCCATGATCCACCGGCGAGAATGATAAGCCAAACAGAATATCCAGATCATTAACATCTGGTTTTCTTATGACCCGATCCCCGGAGCACCGATGAGCCTGCCCTTCGACCTGCGCACCCTCAGGGTCTTCCTGGCCGTGGCCGACCAGGGGGGCTTCACGGCCGCCGCCCGGGCACTCCACGTGGCGCAGTCGGCGGTCAGCCAGACCATCGCCGGTCTGGAGAAGGGCCTGGAGTTGTCGCTCTTCCACCGCCACGAGCGACGCATCGCCCTGACCCCGGAGGGCGAGGCCCTGGTGCCCCATGCCCGAGCGCTACTCGAACGCGCCGAGGCCGCGCACCTCGCCATGCGCGAGCTGCATGGTCTGGTCAAGGGCGAGGTGCGCATCGGCATCCCCTCGATGCTCGGTTCCTACTACTTCCCGCCGCTGCTGATGGGCTTCAAGGCCCGCCATCCCGGCATCCGGCTGACCGTGGTGGAGGCCGGTGCACGACGCCTGCAGCGAATGATCGCCGAGGGCGAGCTGGACCTGGGGGTGGTGATCGACGACGATAGCTGCCGTCACCTAGAGCGGCGACGCCTGGTGCGCGAGGAGATGGTGGTCTGCGTGCCGCGGGAGCACCCCTTCGCCAGGCGCGCCAGCGTCTCCGCCGAGGCCTTCTTCAGCGAGCCCCTGGTGCTGTTCCAGGATGGCTACTTCCACCGCGAGTTCGTCGATGCCATGGCGCGCGAGACCGGCACCACGGCCGACATCGCCTTCCAGTCGAATCTGATACCGCTGACCAAGGCGATCGTCCGCCAGGGGTTCGGCATCACCACCTTCCTGCGGCGGGTGGTGGAGGAGCCGGAGCTCCGGGCGGTCTCCTTCGACCCGCCCGCCTGGCTGGACCTGTCGCTGGCCTGGGGACGCGGCGCCTACCTGTCGCGGGCCGAACAGGCCTTCCTGGACTTCGTGCTGGCCCACCGTGAGGTACTCTAACCGAGTCAGCCCTCGCTGGTCTCGCCCAGGCGTCTAGCCAGCAAGGTTGGCTCCAGGGTGCGCCTCGCCTGCCAGAAGTGGCGCCGCCAGTAACGGTTGTCGAGCTCGGAGATCATCACGCCCCGGGAGGTGGAGGCGTGCAGGAAGCGGCCCTCGCCGACATAGATGCCCACATGGCGATAGACCCCGGGGGGACGAAAGAACACCAGGTCGCCGGGGCGCAGGGCATCACGCTCGACCTCGAGGCCGGCTCGCACCTGTTCCTCGGTGGTCCGCGGCAGGTCGAAGCGGAAGGTATCGCTGAAGACGTTCTGCACCAGGGCCGAACAATCGATCCCCCGCATGGAGCTGCCGCCCAGCCGGTAGGGCGTGCCAGCCCAGCGCTCGTGCTGGGCCAGCAGGGCCCGGCGGATCAGCGTCGGGGGCGGGTTGTGCAGGCCGCGGGCTTCCAGGATGGGGTTGTCCACGGGAGACATCAGGGGGTCGGCGGGCATCCCCGGCAGGTCCCGGGCGAAGTAGCCGCCGACGACATGCTCCTCGACGCCGCTCGAGGCGGCACAACCCGCCAGCAGCACCAGGGCGCCCCCCAGGGCGGTGATACGACACATGCGTTTGTCCAGCATCCTGCGACGACCTCGTTCCCTGAGCCGCACCCGGCATCTCTCGGTCCCGCGGTGATGTCGCTGTGGCAGTGCTGCCGGGATGCGGCCCGGTGCCACTGCCAAAGCGGCCTGTCGGCGGCTCGCTGCCTGGAAGTGGCTCCCGACAGGAGGAGCCATGTCATAAACCCTACTGACTATAAACCATACGTTCTTAACAGGGCGAGCCCTCAGTGGAGGGTACGACGGTCGCCCGGCAGCGTATCGATGTGCAGCGGCGCCCAGTGGCGTGGCCGTGCCCCGGGAAAGTCGAGGCTGGCCCAGGCCCCCGCTAGCGGCGGCGCCCCCGAGAGCCAGGCCACCAAGGCCTGGCGGAGGCCGGCCAGGAAGCTCTCGCGCTCCGGGGTCTCGCCCATGAAGAACGAGAAGCCGGCGTGCAGGCCGCGGGCATACTCCTCCCAGCCCGCGTAGTGCTCGACGGCTAGCCCATGAGCACGCTCGAGCAGGTCCAGGAACGCCGCCTCGTCGAGCCACCCCAGCTGGCGGCCGGCGATGGCCAGGTCCACGGCCTGGGCGATGTCCCAGGCCGCCAGATCGACCTCGTTGCAGCCGTCCTCATTGTCCCTGACCCGCTGCAGGCGCAGCAGATGAGCGCCCTCCTCCTCGCTGCACGCGCCGCTCCCCAGGGTAGCGATCTCGGAGGCCAGCCGCCCGTGGTTGAGCGTGTAGGGGGCATAGTTGATCTGGTACTCCTGGCGATCGCCGACCTCGATCAGGTACCCGAGGAACTCACCCAGCTCCGCCGCCCCATGAAGGGCATAATGCCCATCGACCCAGTCGCGGATGGCCGCGCATTCGCGCTCGCTCTCCGGCTGCGGCAGGCTCCAGGCCGGGCTGTTGAGCGGCCCGACCAGCGCCATCGCGGTGAAGTGGACAAGCGTCGGTCGCGGCCCGGGCTCGCGCCAGGCCCCGCCGCGCCAGTCGAGCCAGTGGAAGAGGCTCCCGGGGTCCTCCAGGTGCCAGCGGATCTCGGCGACCATCGGGGGCTGGTCGGGCTCGGGCAACAGGCTCTCCCAGTGGGCCCAGGCCTGCAGCAGGCGACGTGCATCGGGGTAGAAGCGGCACAGCGAGCCCTGCAGGGCCTCGGCCAGCGTCGCCAGGCGGGCCGCATCGAAGTCCCCGCTGTCCATGGCCATCTGCAGGTGGAAGGCAAACTTCTCGGCCATGTGGATGGTGGCGGCGTGACGGCTCGCCTGCCTGAGGGCATCGCGGCTCGCCAGCTCGTCCGCGACCGGATGGCCGAAGGGGATCTCGGCCGGCGGCAGGGCGCCATGGACGGCATCCGCCGCCAGCTGGTTGAGGTGGTGGGCCTGGGCCGGCAGCCAATAGCGGGAAAGCGCCTCGACGCCCTCGTCGGCATGCAGGTCTAGGGTCTCGACCAAGTAGCGGCGCGCCTCCTCGCGCCGAGCGACCGGCAGCTCAGGCACCGGCCCCTGGCAGGCGGCGAATTCGGGCTCGCGTACCGCCGCCAGCGCCAGTGTCCAGTGGCGGGGGTCGCCACGCCAGCGTCGCAGGGCGACGCGCGAGGCCTCGATGAGTTCCTCCGGGATCAGCCCCTGCAGAGCCGGGCGCCAGGGGCTCACCGGCGAGTGCAGCAGTAGCGCCCAGTCCGCCTGGAGGTCGGGCAGCCGGTTGCGGCCCTCGAACAGGCTGCGCCCCCGCTGGTAGGCCCGAGTCAGGGCCGCCCAGTCGCTGTAGCGGCGCAGCGCCAGGTCGGCGCCATGGACGGCGAAGTCGCGGGCCTCCTGCGCCTCGAGCCAGCCCAGGCAGGCGCCGGCCCAGGCCAGGTCGATCAGCCGCAGCCAGTCCCAGGCGGCCCACTCCAGCGGCTCGCCCTGATCGAGGAAGCCCAGCAGCACCCGGCCATAGTCGCGCTCGCCCCCCGCCAGGGCCTCCCGCCACTGCCGGCGCTCCTCGGCGTTTGCCTCGAGCAGGCGTCCGGCATCCAGGTCCCAGGCCTGGCGATCGCCCTGGGAGGCCAGCCACAGCAGGCTGCGCACCAGGTCCTCGCGGCTGCGAATCTCCCAGGCCTCCTCCAGCCAGCCCGCCAGCCCCTGCCAGTCGTGCGGCCCGGCGGGCAGCTCGACGACCGGCGAGAAGGCGGCGCGCAGCCGCCAGACCCGATCCTCGGGGGCCGTCGGCCAGAGCGCGGGCGACGTGGCAGGGGCGGCATGGGTGGCATGGGTGGCCAGCCACTCCTGCAGCATGTCCCAGGTCACCCCCTCCCCGTCGTGCTCCAGGACCGAGAGGGCCTCGCAGGCCTCGAAGAAGCCGTCGTCGCCGCGTACCCAGCCCTCGGCACTGCGGGCATGCAGCAGCGCCTCCAGCCAGGCATCGAGGCTGGCGTGGTGGGCGCTGACCTCCTCGGCGAGCCGCTGGGCCCAGGCCCGGGCACGCGCCTCCCCGAGCCAGCCCGCCGCACCGCCCAGGGCGATGACCTCCAGGCCGGCCAGCAGCCTGGCCGGGTCGACGCCGGCGCCCCCGGCGCCCAGGGCCTCCAGCAGGCACCAGCCCAGCTCGCCACGGTCGGCCACCCCGAGGGCGGCCAGCCGCTCGACGGCCGTATCGGCCTCCACCGTCAGGGGATCGGGCGTGAAGGCCCAGTCACACAGCACCAGCTGCTGGGCCCACCAGGCATTCAGGGGATCGACCAAGGCTCACCTCGCCATAAAACCGGAACAGAAACGTGCCGCGCCGCACACCGCAGCGAATCGGCGCCATAGTGTAGCGGAAAGCGTTGCCGCCGCCGATGGCCGAGTGGCCAGCGGCCATGAAAAACGGGCGGAGCCGGGGCTTGGCGGCTTGTTTTAAATAATGCACACTCGTCCAACAAGATGATCAATCCCGACGAGGAATCACCATGTCCGCGGAACCCCAGCTACTGATCGACAAGGCCTATGTGGCCGGCCAGTGGCGCGATGGCGCGCGCCGCTTCGCCGTGGCCAACCCCGCCACCGGCGAGACCCTGGCCGAGGTCCCGGACCTCGACGCCGAGGATGCCCACGAGGCCGTCACCGCCGCGGCAGACGCCTGGCCAGCCTGGCGGCGCCGCACCGCCAAGGAGCGCGCCGCCCTGCTGCGCGCCTGGTTCGACGCCATCATGGCCCATCAGGAAGCCCTGGCGCGGCTGATGACCCTGGAACAGGGCAAGCCGCTGGCCGAGGCCCGCGGCGAGGTGGCCTATGGGGCCTCCTTCGTGGAGTACTATGCCGAGGAGGCCAAGCGCGTCGCCGGCGAGACCCTGCCCAGCCACGGCGCGGACAAGCGCATCCTGGTGTTCCGCGAGCCGATCGGCGTGGTGGCGGCCATCACCCCCTGGAACTTCCCGTTGGCGATGATCACCCGCAAGTGCGCCCCGGCCCTGGCCGCCGGCTGCCCGGTGGTGATCAAGCCCGCCGAGGCCACCCCGCTCACCGCCCTGGCCCTGGTGAAGCTCGCCGAGGAAGTCGGCTTCCCGGCCGGGGTGATCAACGTGGTCACCGCCTCCCGGCCGGCCGAGATCGGCGAGGTGCTGACCACCGACCCGCGGGTGCGCAAGATCTCCTTCACCGGCTCCACCCCCGTGGGCAAGCGGCTGCTGGCCCAGTGCGCCGGCACCGTCAAGAAGGCCTCCATGGAGCTGGGCGGCAATGCCCCCTTCATCGTCTTCGACGACGCCGACCTGGACGCCGCCGTGGAAGGGGCGGTGGCCTCCAAGTACCGCAACTCCGGCCAGACCTGCGTGTGCACCAATCGCCTGCTGGTGCAGGCCGGGGTCTATGATGCCTTCATCGAGAAGCTCGCGGCCCGCGTCGTCTCCCTCGAGGTCGGCAATGGCCTCGACGAGGGCGTGGTGCAGGGCCCGCTGATCAACGCCGCGGCGGTGGAGAAGGTCGAGGCACACATCGCCGACGCACTGGACAAGGGCGGCCGCTTGGTGTGCGGCGGCAAGCCCCACGCCCTGGGTGGCACCTTCTTCCAGCCCACGATCATCGCCGACGTGACCGAGGAGATGAAGGTGGCCACCGAGGAGACCTTCGGGCCCCTGGCGCCGGTGTTTCGCTTCGAGACCGAGGAGGAGGCCATCGCCATGGCCAACGCCACCGAGTTCGGCCTCGCCGCCTATTTCTATGCCCGCGACTATCGTCGTATCTGGCATGTCATGGAAGGGCTGGAATATGGCATGGTGGCGGTGAACGAAGGCATTCTATCCACCGAGCTGGCGCCCTTCGGTGGAGTCAAGGAGTCGGGGCTGGGACGCGAAGGGTCGCGCCACGGCCTGGATGAGTACACTGAACTAAAATACGTCTGTGTCGGCGGCCTCTGATCGCCCGCCGCCTCTTACCAAGGAGACAGGACCCATGAACAACGCACAGCTCAACGAACTCAAGCAGCGCTACGTGGCCAGCGGCGCCGCGAGCCCCGCCACCCAGTTTGCCGACCGCGCCGAGAACGCCCTGGTGTGGGACGCCGACGGCAATCGCATCATCGATTTCGCCGGCGGCATCGGCGTGCTCAACATCGGCCACCGCCATCCCAAGGTGGTCCAGGCGGTCAAGGACCAGCTCGACAAGGTGATGCACACCTGCCAGACCGTGATGCCCTATGAGGGCTACGTGAAGGTGGCCGAGAAGCTCAGCCAGGTCACCCCGGTGCGCGGCCACGCCAAGGTGATGCTGGCCAACTCCGGGGCCGAAGCACTGGAGAACGCCGTCAAGATCGCCCGTGCCGCCACCGGCAAGAACAACGTGATCTGCTTCGACGGCGGCTACCACGGCCGCACCTTCATGACCATGGCCATGAACGGCAAGGTCGCCCCCTATTCCACCGACTTCGGCAGCATGCCGGGCAACGTCTTCCGCGCCCCCTACCCGGTGCCCTACCACGGCGTCAGCGAGGACGAGGCCCTGCGCGGCCTGAAGATGGCGCTCAAGACCGACGCCAACCCGCGCGACACCGCGGCCATCGTGCTCGAGCCGGTGCTCGGCGAGGGCGGCTTCTATCCGGCACCGGCCAGCTTCCTCAAGGCGATCCGCGAGATCTGTGACGAGCACGGCATGCTGATGATCGTCGACGAGGTGCAATCCGGCTTCGGGCGCACCGGCAAGATGTTCGCTATCGAGCACAGCGGCGTCGAGCCCGATATCATCACCATGGCCAAGAGCATGGCCGACGGCATGCCGATCTCGGCGGTGGTCGGCACCGACAAGCACATGGACGCCTCCGGCGCCAACTCCCTGGGCGGCACCTACACCGGCAGCCCGGTCTCCTGCGCCGCCACCCTGGCCGTGCTGGATGTCTTCGAGGAGGAGAACATCCTCGAGAAGAGCCAGGCGCTCGGCGACAAGCTGGCCAAGCGCTTCGCCCAGTGGCAACAGACGTTCGATTGCATCGACAACGGCCGCAACATGGGCGCCATGGCGGCCATCGACCTGGTCTCCGACAAGGCCAACCACACCCCGGACGCCGACCTGGCCGGCGCGCTGTGCAAGAAGGCCCGCGAGAAGGGGCTGATCCTGCTCTCCTGCGGCCTCTACGGCAACACCATCCGCTTCTTGATGCCGGTCACCATCGAGGATGAGGTGCTCGAGGAAGGCCTCGCCATCGTCGAGGAGTCCCTCAAGGAGCTAGTCGGCAGCAAGCGTGCCGCCACCGCCTGACCGGGCTTGCCCGGAAACGGCACACAACGCGAACCGCCCGGCTGGAGACAGCCGGGCGGTTCGCGTTGGCGCCCCAAGGCGTTGACGCCATGAGGCCGAAACCCTGCTATGGTCGCAGCTTGGCTGCTCGGTCCTTCGCTCTCCCGCTCGCCTATCGGTATGGCACCATGATCCTTCGCACGCTCTCCCTGCTGCGCTCCCTGCAGGGCGCTCATCACACAGTCACCGATGCCCAGGCCCGCATCCAGCAGGCCGGTGACTACCGCTGGCTCCGCCGACAGCTGGGCCAGGGAATGGTCGACGCCCGGCAGACCGCGCTGGCCGACGACACCCCCGCCGTGTCGGTAGTACTGCCCTTCGTGGCCACCCCCGCGCGGCGCCGCGGGGGGCGCTGGCCGGAGGACCCCGATGAACGAGAGGGCTGCTTCGTGGAGGGGGCCCACGCCTGTCGGGCCGCCGGGGCCCCGGGCTACCGCAAGCTGGAGAGTCTCTCCCAGGGGCTGGCGCAGGGTGGCATGGCGGTGCTCAAGGACGCGGCGCGCTTCCAGTACCTGCTCGACCAGCAGGCCCTGCGGCTCACCTGGCGGCGCCCGGGTGCCCTGCCGCCCGACCTCGCCCAACAGCTCGGCCGCCACCTGCCCGACGGCGATGCCAAGCGTCACGGCCTCTTCCTGCTGACCCTCAAGGTGCCCGCCTCCCCCCCCGAGGGCATGCCGAACGGCGCCTGGCTGGACGGCTGCCTGGATCGCTACCGGCGCATCCTGCCGACCCCGGCCGGCTGAACCGCCAATGGCCGGACGCTAGTCGCCCTCCGCGGCCAGGTGGCGGACCATCTCGTCGGGCGGGATCCGACGCCCGGCGATGTAGAAGACCTCGTCACCCGCCGCCAGCAGCAGCTCGTCGTCAGGGTTGAGCACCGGGTGCGGTTGTGCGGCCTGCCGGATCGCGATCAGCGAGGCCCGGCACTGGCGGCGCAGGCGCCTCGACACCCGTTCGACGGTGAGCGGAAGCGACGGCCCCGCGAGGCGGGTCGAGTACTGGGTCTGCACCTGGTCGGCATCGACGAGCAGGCGCATGACCTCCTCGCTGCCGGGGTCGAGGGCGGCCTTGACCAGCATCTTCTGGTGCAGGGAGGGAATCACGTTCACCTTGGGACAGTGAGTCTCGAGCAGACGCCCCACCATCTGGTTCTTCACGTAGGCGGTGATCCGGCAGCGCTGATCGACGAGAGCGGAGAGGTGCATGCAAACCAGGTTGGTCTCGCTGTCGTCCTCGACGTCGACCACCACCAGGGAGGCGTACCTTGCCGAGGCGCGCTCGTAGAGCGTCTCGTCCGACAGGGAGGCGGCCCGGAAGTACTCCACCCCCTGTTCGAGGAAGGGGTTGCGCGTCGGGGCGTTCGCATCCACGCAGAGCGCCACCACTTGCCCGGGCCGCGCCTCCTCGCGGACCTGCCCGACCAGGGACTCGGTGTAGGCATTGAAGCCGACGATGACGATATGGTCCTTCTGCACGATCGATTGCTCCCCGTTGAGGCGCCGGGTGAACTGCGAGATCACCAGGGCGGAGGCCTTGCCCAGCAGGGTGGCGAACAGGCCGATGCCCACCGGAACGATAAAGAACACGACCATCAGCTGCCCGCCCCGCGTCACCGGGGAGTAATCCCCATAGCCGACGGTGGAGATGGTGACGATCATGTAGTAGAGAAAGGTGGTGGGCGAGTCGACCAGAGCCGTCTCGCCGGTCAGCGTCAGGCCGAGCCAGGCGAGCAGCAGGTAGGCGACCAGCAGCAGGCCAAGCACCCCCCAGCCCATGTCGGCCACACCGCGGACCAGCACCGCGCCGAGTCGTTTCAGTACATACATGGGTTTCCCTTGATACGGCCTTGCCATTCCCGATGGCGAGGCGACAGGAAAATCGCCCTCGCCCCGGCCGCATGCCGGAGCGAGGGCGCTTCGCATCGTCGCGGCGCGTCAGGCCTTCTTGACCTTGGCGATCACCCACAGCAGCACCACGGCGCCGACGATGGCGGTGACCAGCGAGCCGATGAAGCCACCGGCCTGCAGGCCCAGCAGGCTGAACAGGCCCCCGCCGATCACGGCCCCCACCACGCCGACCCCGATGTTACCGAGGATGCCGAAGCCGCCGCCGCGCATGATATGGCCGGCGATCCAGCCGGCCAGGCCACCGATAATCAACCAGGCAATGATTCCCATGACAGACACTCCTTATATGTGCTTGGTGAAGAACGCAACTGATCAAGAGGGCTCGATGGTGCCTTGCCGGGCGCCGGGAGAAAAGCCTCAGAACGCGGAACCGGGCTGCTCGAGGAAGGCCAGCTCCTCGCGGGTGGAGTCCCTTCCCAGCACGGCATTGCGATGGGGGTAGCGACCGAAGCGCTCGATCACCTCGCGGTGGCGGTGCTCGTGACGCAGGTTCTCCTCCAGCCCCGGCTGGGCGAACAGGCGCATGGCCTCGTCATGGATCGTCAGCGACTCGCTGTGCATGTAGGGCATGAAGAGAAAGGCCCGCCAGGGCACGTCCAGCAGCCGGTCCGCGCGCTGGGCGACCGCCTCCTGGGACAGCACCAGGGCCACCGGATCCCAGGCGAAGGCACGAGACGCCCCCCGATGGATGTTGCGCGGGAACTGGTCAAGCACGATCACCTCGGCCAGACGGCCGCGGGCGGACGCCCGCCACTGCCAGAACTCGCCACGCCCCGCGGCCGCGAGCCAGTCACCGAAGCGCCGTGCGATCTCGGCATCCAGGGCCGAGTCCTTGCGAAACCACTGGGCGGGCGCGAGTTCCCTGAACCAGAAGTCGATCACCGCCTCGGGGCGACGCTCTTCCATGACGGCCTCCTCTTCGCCCCGGGGTGGAGCTGGTACCATCACAGGGTAGCCGCCCCACCCCCTGCCCACCACCGAAGGGAGCCCCATGACCACCTACGACCTGCTGCAGATGCTGGGTTACGTCTTCAACATCCTCGGCCTGCTGGTCTGCATCGGCGGCCTGACCCTGGCCCGCCGTCCCGACCACCGCGTGCTCGGCCGCAGCCTGGCGGTGTTGGGGTTCGTGATCGCCGCGGCCCCGGTGCTGGTGCAGCTCCTCGGCCTGGTCGAGCCCGTGCCGGTGAGTGCCCTGCCACCCCGCTAGGCGGGATGACAGCGCCCCCTAATGTCGGACAATTAGACGAAAGATGAATGGCGGTGCCGTGTCACGGGATTAGACTCGTCCACCAACGTAGTAAATTTACTGACATTCATGCCGCTGACCGCCCGGAAGCGGCCGAACTCACCCCTCACAAGGATGTTTCCGACATGCACGTCCTGACCCTGGCGTCCTTCCTCTTCTTCACGGGGCTGGTCGCCTTCATCACCTGGCGCATCACGCGCCGCGACGACCACTCGACCTCGAGCGGCTTCTTCCTGGCCGGGCGCAGCCTGACCTTCCCGTTGATCGCCGGCTCGCTGCTGATGACCAACCTCTCCACCGAGCAGATGGTGGGGCTCAACGGCGCAGCCTTCAGCGACGGCCTCTCCGTGATGGCCTGGGAGGTGGTGGCGGTCATCGCCCTGGTGGCGCTGGCGCTGTTCTTCCTGCCGCGCTTCCTGAAGAGCGGCATCGCCACCCTGCCCCAGCTGCTGGAGCTGCGTTTCGACAAGACCACCCAGCTGATCACCAACATCATCTTCCTGATCGCCTATGCGGTGATTCTGCTGCCGATCATCCTCTACTCCGGCGCCATGGGCCTGCAGGGCATGCTCGACCTGCAGGGGCTCACCGGCATCGAATCGCCCACCGTGCTGCTGTGGCTGACGGTCTGGCTGGTGGGGCTGATCGGCTCCGTCTACGCCCTGTTCGGCGGCCTGCGCACCGTCGCCGTCTCCGACACCCTTAATGGCGTGGGCCTGCTGATCGGCGGCTTCGTGATCGTCTACTTCGGCCTGCAGGCGGTGAGCAGCGACGGCGGCCTGCTGGAGGGCTGGGCGATCCTCAAGGAGAGCAATCCCGAGATGCTCAACTCGATCGGCTCCAGCGAGCAGCAGGTGCCCTTCGCGACCCTGTTCACCGGGGTCTTCCTGATCAACCTCTTCTACTGGACCACCAACCAGCAGATCATCCAGCGGACCTTTGCCGCCAAGACCCTCGCCGAGGGCCAGAAAGGCGTGTTGCTGACGGGTTTCTTCAAGCTGCTCGGCCCCCTCTATCTGGTGCTGCCCGGCATCATTGCCTACCACCTCTATGCCGACCAGGGCGTCGTCGCCGATGAGGCCTATGGCCACCTGGTGTTCAACGTGCTGCCCGCACCGCTTACGGGTTTCTTCGCCGCGGTGATGGTCGGCGCTATCCTGTCGTCGTTCAACTCGGCGCTCAACAGCACCACCACCCTGTTCAGCCTGGGCTTCTACAAGGTCGTGCTCAACAAGAATGCCAGCGAGGCGCAGGTGGTGCGCTCGAGCAAGGTCTTCGGCTGGGTCATGGCCGTCGCCGCCATGACCATCGCCCCGCTGCTGGCCGGTCAGGAGAGCCTGTTCGGTTACCTGCAGAAGATGAACGCCATCTACTTCATTCCTATCCTGGCCGTGGTGCTGGTAGGCCTGCTGACCCGTCGCGTGCCGCCACTGGCGGCCAAGGTGGCCCTGGTGGGCGGCTGCCTGCTGATCTTCGCCGGCTACTTCATCCCGCCCTTCGACAGGCTGCCGATGGTGATGCACGAGTTCCACTTCGTGGCCGGCGTCTTCGTGCTGCTGGTGGCGGTGATGCTGCTGATCGGCCGGCTGATGCCCCGCGAGACCCCCTGGGTCCACGAGGACAGCGGTGCCGTCGACCTGACCCCCTGGCGGGGCGCCATCCCTGCCGGCATCATGCTGGTGATCCTGGTGATGGCCATCTACGCGGCCTTCGCCGGCTGACGCCGCCCGGCCTGCCCGATGCTGCCCCGCCCCGCGCGGGGCAGTGTCGTTTCATGGCCCTACGCCTTGTCAGGCACGCGTCCGACCCGCACATTAGGTCAGCATACGACCCTGCCAGGATGCCCCATGCGCACCCCGCTTACCCGTGAACTCCATGACCTGCTCGAGCGCGGCCGCGACCGCCAGCTGCGCCTGGCGGTGACCGGCCTGTCGCGCTCGGGCAAGACGGCCTTCCTCACCTCGCTGGTCAACCAGCTGCGCCATGCCGGCCTCGAGGCGCGACTCGACCTGCTGCCGGCCGCCCGCGAGGGACGATTGCTCGGTGCCCGGCGGGTGCCACAGCAGGACCTCGCCGTGCCGCGCTTCCCCTACGACCAGGCGATGCAGGCGCTGGACGACCAGCCCCCACGCTGGCCCGAGCCGACCCGCGGCATCAGCGAGCTGCGCCTGGTGATCCGCTACCGGCCGGCCCGGCGCGGCCTGCTCGGCAGCGAGACACGCCAGCTGACCCTGGACCTCTTCGACTACCCCGGCGAGTGGCTGCTCGACCTGCCGCTGCTGGACCACGACTACCTGAGCTGGAGCCGGGCCCAGCGGCATGACGGCGGCAGCGAGCGCGCCGCCCTGTTCGCCGACTGGCACCGGGCGGTGGCCGGCCTCGACCCGGCCGAGGAGGTCGACGAGGCGCGCCTGGCCGAGATCGCCGAGCTGTATGCGCGGGGACTGCGGGCCGCGCGAGAGGCCGGCTTCGCCGACCTGCAGCCGGGGCGCTTCCTGCTGCCCGGGGAACTCGAGGGCGCCCCGGTGCTGCAGTTCTTCCCCCTGCCGGGCATCGCCGAGGCCGACCGCGACGCGCTCGCCGCCCTGCCGGCCGAGAGCCTCTACGCCACCCTCGCCCGGCGCTTTCGCCACTACCAGCAGCATATCGTCAAGCCCTTCTATCGCGAGCACTTCCGCCGCTTCGACCGCCAGATCGTGCTGGTCGACGTGCTCGGGGCCCTCAATGCCGGGCCGGAGCGCTTCGAGGACCTCTCCCGCGCCCTGTCGAACCTGATGCAGAGCTTCGACTACGGCCGACGCAGCCTGCTGACGCGGCTGTTCGCCCCGCGCATCGACCGCCTGGCCATCGCCGCCACCAAGGCCGACCATGTCACCCCCGAGCAGCACGGCCGCCTGGTCGCCCTGCTCGAGGCGCTGCTCGCCGACCCGCTGAAGGAGCTGCGCTTCGCCGACGTGCCGGTCCGGGCCCTGTCGCTGGCGGCGATCCGCGCCACCCAGGGCCGCGAAGTGAACCAGCAGGGGCGACGCACCCCGGCCCTGCGCGGCACCACCCTGGCCGGCGAGTCGCTGCTGGTGTTTCCCGGCGAGGTCCCCGACCGGCTGCCGGCGGCGGACTTCTGGGCCCGCCAGGGCTTCGATTTCACGGCCTTTCGCCCCCTGCCCCGCGACAAGGGCGCACCGCTGCCGCACATTCGCATGGATGCCGCCCTGGACTGGCTGATCGGAGACAAGTTGACATGACCCCTTCCCGCGAACAGGACCCCCGCCCGGGAGAACGCTTCACCCTCGATGGCACGCCAGCGCCGGAGGCCGACACCCAGGATCCCCAGCCCGGGCGGCACTTCGATGCCGGGCTGCCGAGCCAGCCGCTGGCCGAGCCACAGGCCGATGCGGCCGCCGGCGAACGGGCGCTGGGAGATGGCCTGATGCGCCCGCGCAAGCGGCGCTGGGGGCTGCTCGCGCTGCTCGGCGGCAGCCTGGGCCTGGGCGCGGTGGAGGCCGGCCGGACCCTGCAGGCCGCCAGCCTCGGCGGCGACTGGCTGGCCGGCGGCTGGAGCCTGCTGCTGCTGCTGGCCCTGGGGCTCGGTGGCTCGGCGCTGCTGCGCGAACTGTGGCGCCTGCGCCGCCTGTCCCGCCACGCCCGGCTGCGCGAGCGCCTCGCCGCCCTGCCCGAGGCCACCCCGGCCCGGGCGCAGGCGCTGGCCGAGCAGCTGCGCCGCGACCTCGACTTGGACGACGACCATCCCCACTGGCAGGCCTTCCTGGCCGCCCGCGAGCCCCACCATGATGGACGCGACACCCGGGCACTGCTCACCCATCACCTGCTCGCCCCCCGCGACCGGGAGGCCCGCCGACTGATTTCACGAATGTCCGGCGAGACGGCGGTGATGGTGGCGGTGAGCCCCCTGACCCTGGTCGACATGGCGCTGGTCGCCTGGCGCCACCTGGCGATGGTCGACCGTCTGTGCCGCCTCTATGGGCTGGAACTGGGCTATGCGGCACGCCTGCGGCTGCTGCGCAGCGTGCTCTACCAGATGGCCTTCGCCGGGGTCAGCGAGATCGCCAGCGAGGCGAGCATGCAGATGCTGTCGATGGACCTGGCCGGCAAGCTCTCGACGCGTGCCGCCCAGGGCCTCGGCGTCGGGCTGCTGGGGGCACGCCTGGGACTGCGCACCCAGCGCCTGGCCCGGCCGCTGGATTTCGCCGCGGACGAGGCACCGCGCATGGCCGACCTGCGCCGCGACCTCTGGCAGCAGCTACGCCGCCTGGAGGCCGGCGAGGAAAAGGCCAAGGCGCGCCATCCTTGATCCGGATCATGACAGTGCCCGTCCGGGTGACTAGGCTCGATAGATATCAACGCCCACCAACGAGAAGGACGTCCATCATGTTCCATTCCATCCTGGTGCCCGTCGACGGCTCCGAGCACGCCAAGAAGGCGCTGTCCGTGGCCTGCCAGCTGGCCCGGCAGGACGGCGCCGCCCTGCACCTGCTGCACATTCCCGAGGAACTCGCCCATGAGACCACCCTGGTCTGGGGCATCGGCGCCATCGCCATCGAGGCCTCGCGGGAGGAACGCGAGGCCGTCGGCAAGCAGGTGGTGGACAGGGCCGCCGAGGCAGCCCGTGAACTCGGCGCCACCAACCTCGAGACGGTCATCGGCCAGGGCGACCCGGCCCGCACCATCATCAGCGAGGCGCGCCACCGCGACGTCGATGCCATCGTGATGGGCAGCCGGGGCCTGAGCGACCTCAAGGGGCTGGTGGTCGGCAGCGTCTCCCACAAGGTCAGCCACGCCGCCGATTGCACCGTGATCACGGTCCGCTGACCGCCCACTCGCGGGTCAGGCGAGCCGCCGCTGGCTCTCGCTGTCGAAGAGTACGGCGCGCCCCATGTCGACTCGCAGGGAAAGGCGCTCGCCCGGCGTCACCCGGCACTTGGGCCCCACTCGCGCGGTGACCTCGCCATCCCCCAGCGGCATATTCAGCAGGATATCCGCCCCGGTCGGTTCGACAACGCTGACCCGCGCCTCCAGCAGTGTGCCCTCCGCCTGCTCGGTCAGGCGCCGGTCTTCCTCGCTGAAATGCTCCGGTCGCAACCCGAGGATCACCGGCCGACCGACCTGCTCGGCCAGGGCCGGCGTCTCCCGCGATGCCGGCCAGGGCAGCACCAGCTCCTCCTCCCCCGCGGTGGCAATCCGCAACCGATAGTCGCCCGCCTGCCCCTCCAGGGTGGTGGTGATGAAATTCATGGAGGGCGAGCCCATGAAACCGGCGACGAAGATATCCACGGGGTCGTTGTAGACCTCGTCCGGCGTGCCCAGCTGCAGGATATGGCCATCACGCATCACCGCGATGCGATCGGCCAGGGTCATGGCCTCGATCTGGTCGTGGGTGACATAGACGATGGTGGTGCCGAGGCGCTGGTGGAGCTTCTTGATCTCGGTGCGCATGTCCACACGCAGCTTGGCGTCCAGGTTCGAGAGCGGCTCATCGAACAAATACACTGCAGGCTCGCGAGCCAGGGCGCGGCCCATGGCCACCCGCTGGCGCTGCCCCCCGGAGAGCTGCGCGGGCTTGCGATCCAGCAGGGCGGTGATCTGCAGCAGGTCCGCCACCCGATCCACCGCCGCCTCGCGCTCGGCCTTGGGGACCTTGCGCATTTCGAGGCCAAAGCTGATGTTCTGGCGCACCGTCATGCTCGGATAGAGCGCATAGGACTGGAAGACCATGGCGATGTCGCGCTCCGCCGGGGTCAGCCAGGTGACGTCGCGGTCGGCGATCCGAATCTCCCCGGCGGTGACCGGCTCCAGGCCGGCGATGGCGTTCATCAGGGTCGACTTGCCGCACCCCGAGGGGCCGACCAGGATCAGGAATTCGCCGGACTCGATGGCCAGGCTGACGTCCTTGAGGACGCGTTCGTTGCCGAAGTCCTTGCGGACCTCGTGGATCTCGAGAGCTGACATGGCGATTTATCTCTTCATGATTTTATTCATAGGGAACGCTGATTTATGTCGCGAGCGACGAGAGGCTGGCCGCCGCCGGAGCGCAGTAACCGGAGTTGACTGGCTGCTCAATGAGGATTGCGACGGCCCGACGCCTCGGCACCGCCGACGGCCAGGATATCGAGCGCAGCAATAAAGCAGTGTTTCCCTAGCCCTTGACGGACCCCGCGGTGAGCCCGCGCACGAAATACTTGCCGGCCAGCACGTAGACCACCAGGGTCGGCAGCGCCGCGATCATGGCGGCGGCCATGTCGACGTTGTACTCGCGCACCCCCGTCGAGGTGTTGACCAGGTTGTTCAGGGCCACCGTCACCGGCTGGGTGTCGTGTGCCGAGAAGGCCACCCCGAACAGGAAGTCGTTCCAGATCTGGGTGAACTGCCAGATCACCGAGACCACGATGATCGGCGCCGAGACCGGCAACAGGATGCGCCAGAAGATGCGGAAGAAGCCCGCCCCATCCAGCTTGGCCGCCGACACCAGCTCGGTGGGGATCGCCACGTAGAAGTTGCGGAAGAACAGGGTGGTGAAGGCGATGCCGAAGATCACGTGGACCAGGATCAGCCCCGCCCGGGAGCTGGAGAGCCCCAGCCAGCCCAGGGTCTGGGCCATGGGCAGTAGCACCACCTGGAAGGGGATGAAGCAGCCGAACAGCATCAGCGCGAAGAGCAGCTCCGAGCCCTTGAAGCGCCACTTGGTCAGCGCATAGCCGTTGAGCGCCCCGACCACTGTGGAAATCGCCACCGCGGGGATGACGATGGCGAAGGAGTTCCAGAAGTAGCCGCCCACGCCCTCGCAGCGCATCCCGGTACAGGCCTCGCCCCAGGCCTTGACCCAGGGCGCCAGGGTCGGCGACTGGGGCAGTGCCAGCAGGCTACCGGCGCTGATCTCGTCCAGGGGCTTCACCGAGGTGATCAGCATCACCGCCAGCGGCAGCAGGTAGAAGAGCGCGGCCAGCAGCAGCGCGGCGTAGAGCGCCAGACGCGCCAGGCGTGCCCCGGGGGTCCGGCGTCGAATCACGTTATCCATGCTTGCGGCTCCTCAGCTCCGAGTAGAGGTAGGGAATCAGGATCGCCAGCACGCCGCCCAGCATCAGCATGGCACTGGCCGAGCCGAGGCCGACCTGCGCCCGGGTGAAGGCGTGGGTGTACATGAAGGTGGCCGGCAGGTCGGTGGCATAGCCCGGGCCGCCGCCGGTCAGGGCCACCACCAGGTCGAAGCTCTTGATGGCGATGTGGGCGAGGATCATCACCGCGCTGAACACCACCGGCCGCAGGCAGGGGATCACCACCCGCCAGTAGATGCGCGGCAGGCTGCCGCCGTCGAGCTGGGCGGCCTTGATGATGCTGTCGTCGATGCCGCGCAGTCCGGCCAGGAACAGCGCCATCACGAACCCCGAGGCCTGCCACACGGCAGCGATCACCAGGGTGTAGACCGCCATGTCGGGGTCGACCAGCCAGTCGAAGGTGAACGACTCGAAGCCCCAGCCACGCACCATGGCCTGGAGGCCGAGCCCGGGGTTGAGTAGCCACTTCCACACCACCCCGGTGACGATGAACGACAGCGCCATGGGGTAGAGGTAGACCGTGCGCAGGGCACCTTCGCGGCGGATGCGCTGGTCGAGCAGGATGGCCAGGAAGGCGCCGAGCACCAGGCAGATCCCCACGAAGAGGCCGCCGAAGATCACCAGGTTGGTGGAGGCGACCCACCAGCGCTCGTTGGCCATCAGCCGGCCGTACTGGGCGAAGCCGATGAAGTCGTAGCTCGGCAGCATGCGCGAGCTGGTCAGCGAAAGCACGAAGGTCCACAGCATGAAGCCGTAGACGAAGAACAGCGAGACGGCGACGGAGGGCGCCAGCACCAGTCGCGGCAGCCAGGCCTGTAGGTGTCCGGACGACGAGCGTCGGCCCAGCGCACGTCCGGCGTGGGAGAGAGAAGTCGAGCGTGTCATGGGAGGAGTCCTCGTGAATGAACACGGGCGCCGCCGTAACGGCGCCCCCGGCCAGCGCTAGCTAGAGTGCAGCCTGGGCCGTGTTGACCATGCGCCGGGCGGCCTCCTCGGCCTCCATGTCAGTGTCGTTGAAGTAGTTGGTCACGACATCGAAGATGGCGCCCTGGACGGCGGCACGAACCGCCATGCCGTGCGCCATGCTGGGCACCAGGCCGCCCTCCTCGGCGGTGCGCTGGAAGTCGGCCAGCGACTGCTGCGCGCAGCGGTCGAACTCGCTCATGTCCAGGTCGGGGCGGGCGGGAATCGAGCCCTTGGCGAGGTTGAAGGCCTCCTGGAAGGTGGGCTCCAGCACCAGCCGCGCCAGGTCCTGCTGGGCCTCGCGGTCGGCCTCGTCGCTGACCCGGAACATCGCCAGGCTGTCGATGTTGAAGGTGAAGGCCGAGGCCGTACCCGGCGCCGGGGCACACAGGTAGTCCTCGCCGGCGGTGAGGCCCGCGGCGGTGAACTCGCCCTTGGCCCAGTCGCCCATCAGCTGCATGGCGGCATCGCCTTCGATGACCATGGAGGTGGCGATGTTCCAGTCGCGCCCCGACATGTCGTCATCCATCAGCTCACGCAGGCGCTTGAAGGTCGCGAGCGCCTCGACCATCTGCTCGCCGCCCAGGGCCTCGGGATCCAGCTCCACCAGGGCACGACGATAGAAGGCGCTGCCCCCCTCCGCCAGCACGATATCCTCGAAGAGGGTGGCGTCCTGCCAGGCCTGGCCGCCGTGGGCCAGCGGGATATAGCCCGCCGCGCGCAGCGGTTCCGCCGCGGCGAACAGCTCATCGAGGCTGGTAGGCATCTCGACACCCGCATCCTCGAGTACCTCGGGATTGGCCCACAGCCAGTTGACGCGATGGACATTGACCGGCACCGCCACGTAGTGGCCGTCATGGCGCATCACCTCGGCCACCGTCTCGGGCAGCAGCGCCTGCCAGTCCTGGGATTCGGCCACGGCGTCGAGATTGCCCAGCAGGCCGAGCTCGCCCCACTCCTGGATCTCGGGCCCCTTGATCTGGGCCGCGGAGGGCGGATTGCCGGACATGGCGCGGGACTTGAGCACCGTCATGGCGGTCTCGCCACCGCCGCCGGCCACCGCGAAGTCTTCCCAGTTGTGCCCCTCGGCCTCCATCAGCTCCTTGAGCACATTGGCCGCCCGGGCCTCGCCGCCGGAGGTCCACCAGTGCAGGACCTCGACATCGCCGGCCTGGGCAGCGGTCAGGGTCAGGGAGGCTGCCAGGCCGGTGGCCAGGGCGAGCGCGGTCTTGCGGGGTGAGTGACAGCGTGTTGAAACGTGCATGGCGTGGAGTCCTCGTATTGTCTTGTTATGGCCTCCCGGATCACCGGGATGCTGACACGCTACGCCAGTCGGCCGGCGAAGGGGCGTTACCGAGTCCTGCAAAGTGTTGGGACATTATTGCAGGTCGGTAACATTGGCCTGGCGGGGCAAGGTCAGGGTGACGACCAGCCCCCCCTCGGGGTGGTTGGCAAGCCCGATCTCCCCGCCATGGGCCCGCACGATGTGTCGCGCGATCCCCAGCCCCAGGCCGCTGCCGCCGGTATGCCGGCTGCGCGAAGGCTCGAGCCGCACGAAGGGAGAGAAGACCCGTTCGCGCTGGGCCTCGGCGATGCCGGGGCCCCGGTCGTGGATGGTGATGATCAGCCGGTCCGGGGCATCCTCGAGCCGCACCTCGGCGCGTCGCCCGTAGAACAGCGCATTCTCCAGCAGGTTGGCCAGGCAGCGCTTGAGGGCCAGCGGCTTGGCGGCGATGGGCGCCGCGCTGCCTTCGATGACCACCTCGCCACCATGCAGGCGCAGCTCGGCCGCCAGGCCCTCCAGCAGGGCGGCGGGGGCGACCTCGACGATCCTTTCATGCAGGTCCAGCCCCTTCACCGAGGCCAACGCGCCCCGCACCAGGGCATCCAGCTCGTCGAGGGAGGCACAGAACCGCTCACGCTGCAGCGGGTCATCGAGCATTTCGGCGCGCAGGCGCAGCCGGGTGATCGGCGTCTTGAGGTCGTGGGAGATGGCCGAGAACAGCCGCTCGCGCTCCTCGACCTGCTCACGGATGCGCCCCTGCATGCGGTTGAAGGCCACGGCCGTCGCCACCACCTCACGCGGCCCGGTCTCGCGCAGCGGCGAGGCATCGAGATCATCGCCCAGCTGGCGGGCGGCCCGCGAGAGCCGCGACAACGGCCGCGTCATGCTGCGAATCCCCAGCAGCGAGAGCCCCAGCACCGTCAGCAGCACCATCAGCCCGGCCAGCAGGCGCTCCCCCGACAGCCAGGCGCGCGGCTCGAACAGCTCGGCGATGGGCAGCAGGGTGGCCACATAGAGCCAGGTCCCGGGTTCGAGCTGAAGCTGCACGACCAGGATCGGCGGCGATAGAGGCTCCATCAGCAGGCTGTGCTGCCCCCAGCGCGGGGGCAGGTCAGTCAACAGCACCTCGTTGTTGAAGACACGCAGGGTCTCGGGCCGCGAGAACTCCACCAGCACCTCGTCGATGTTGAGCTCATTGGTGAGGATGCGCTGGAAGTTGTCGACCACGATTGCCTTCTCCGGCCCCTCGCCGATGTCCGCCACGCCGATGCGGTGCTCGTTGACGCTGACGAAGAAACGGGTGCCGCCCATGTTGCGCAGCTGGTCGAGCACGATATGGCGGTACTCCCTCGGCAACGAGCGGAAGAACTGCATGGTGGAGGCCACGCTGTAGGCGACATTGCTCGACAGCTCATCGAGCTGGGCCATCCGGCTGGAGCGCACCTGCGAGGTCCAGATCGCATAGCTGGCCAGCTGGGCGGCCAGCACCCCCACTACCATGATCAGCACGAAGCGTCCCCGCAGCGTACCCGGCAGGCCACGGGAGAGCCGCCGGCGCAGCCGCCGCCAGCGGCTCTGCGTGGTCACGGCAGGGCCTCGACCCGGGCGGTGAGCACATAGCCCGCGCCGCGCACCGTGCGGATCAGCTGGGAGTGCTGGGCATCCTCGCCGAGGCGCTGGCGCAGGCGACACACATGCACATCGATGGAACGGTCCAGGGGAGGCGACGGACGCCCGCGGGTCAGCACGTAGAGGTCCTCCCGCGACAGCACCCGTTCGGGATGCGCGAGGAACACCTGCAACAGTTGGAAGTCCGCACCGGAGAGCGGGATCTGCTGGCCGTGGGTATCGATCAGCGCGCGGGTCAGGCGATCCAGCCGCCAGTCGCCGAACGCCACCACGCGGGCCTCGGCCGGGTCGGGCGGCCCCTGGCCGGCCCGGGCGCGACGCAGTACCGCCTTGATCCTCGCCAGCAGCTCGCGAGGGTTGAAGGGCTTGCCCAGGTAGTCGTCGGCACCCAGTTCGAGGCCCAGGATGCGGTCCGTCTCGTCGGCGCTGGCGGTCAGCATGATGATCGGCACGTCGCTGTCGCGACGCAGCTCCCGACAGAGGGTGAAGCCGTCGTCACCGGGCAGCATCAGGTCCACCACCAGCAGGTCCGGCGTCTCGTCAACCAGCAGCGCGCGCAGCGCCGGGGCGTCCTCGGCGGTCAGCGCGCGATAGCCGTGGCGCCCCAGGTAATCGGCCAGCAGCTCGCGGATCTCGGGGTCGTCGTCGACCACGATCAGGGTCACGGGCGTCGTGGTCATCCCCGGCCCCCGAAGCGCTCGAGCAGCCGCGCGGCCACGGCCTGGTCATCGTGATGGCCGATGCACTCGGCCCCGGGAACCCGGCCAGCCAGCTCGGGATGGGCGTTGGCCATGATATGGGCCTCGCCGGCCAGGGCGAGCATCTCGGTATCGTTGAGGTTGTCGCCGAAGGCCAGGCACGCCTCGGAGCCGAGTCCCAGGCGCTCGAGCAGCGCGGCGAGGGCGGTGCCTTTGTTCACGCCCTCGGCCATGATCTCCAGCGAGGTGGCCATCGACCAGGTCAGGTGCAGCCGCTCGCCATGGCGGGCGCGGATCGTCGCCGCAAGCCGCCTGACCTCGCCCGGGTCGCCGATATACAGCACCTTGCCGACCCCCTCGCCATCGAGCTCAGCGGGGTCGGCGACCCGGTAGCCGAAGCCGGTATGGGCATGCAGCGCCAGCAAGCCAGGCGCCTCGGCATCGATCAGCCACTCGTGCTCGTGGTAGAGGTTGAGGCGCACCTCGGGGGGGCGCGGCAAGGCGATCAGCGCCCGGGCCAGCGAGGCCTGCAGGTGGCGGGCACTGACCAGGCGATCCTCGCTGTCGTGGAGATAGGCGCCGTTGGTGCTGATCACATGCACCGGCACGCCCAGGCGCTCGCGGAAGCGCTGCATGTCCCGGAAGTGGCGGCCCGAGGCAAACGCCAGGTGGTGGCCCTGCCCGGCCAGGGCTCGCAGGGTGTCGACGGTCGTCGGGTGCAGGTCATGGTCGGCCCCGAGCAGGGTGCCGTCGAGGTCGGAGACGATCAGTCGTGGGGTCATGGAGCCTTCCGCATGTCGTGAAGTCTTCAAGGCTACCGAAGGCGCCCCCGCCTGTCTTCTCTGCCCGGTGCCGACCGTACCTGCCCCGGGGTGCGTGCGGCGGACGCCACCACCGCGCATCTGGCCGGGGCGCCATCGCAAGCGACTGATTCCGTTTGGTGCCCCGGTACGCCGTTTGGCGCTGGGGTCGCGAATCCGTATAGTAATCCCCCTACTCGCCAACCGATCGTGACCATGCTGCAGAACAACTCGGCTCTTGCCCAGCTCAAGCAAAAGATCCGCTCCAACACCCCTCGCGTCGAGGGCGTGATCAAGGCCTCCGACAGGGGCTTCGGTTTCCTCGAGACCGACGACGGCAACTCCTACTTCGTGCCGCCCCCCGCCATGAAGCTGGTGCTGCATGGTGACCGCGTCGAGGCCATCCTCCACGAGGAGGGTGACAAGACCTCGGTCGAGCCCGACACCCTGATCGAGACCGGCATGCAACGCTTCATCGCCCGGGTGCAGAAGCGCGACGGGCGCCTGGCGGTGATTCCCGATCACCCCTCGATGAAGACCGCCCTCAAGGCCCGCATCAAGCGCAGCCTCGATGAAGACAGCATCGCCGACGGCGATTGGGTGGTGGCCCGCCTGGTGCGCCACCCCCTCAAACCCGACGACCGCGCCTTCTTCACCCAGATCGACGAACTGGTGGCCAAGACCGACGACCCGGCCGTGCCGTGGCGCGTGACCCTGGCCCGCCATGCCCTGGAGCAGGAGTGCCCGGACGCCGGCGACGACTGGCCGCTGCGCGACGAGGGCCTGGCGCGCGAGGACCTGACCGCCGAGCCCTTCTTCACCATCGACGGCGAGAAGACCCGCGACATGGATGATGCCCTGCGCATCCGCTCCCGCGAGGATGGCGGCTGGTCGCTGACGGTGGCCATCGCCGACCCCACCGCCTACGTGGAGGAAGGGCATGCCGCCGACCTGGAGGCTCGCATCCGGGCCTTCACCGTCTACCTGCCGGGCCAGAACGTCACCATGCTGCCCGAGCAGCTGGCCGATGACCTCTGCTCGCTGTGGGAGGACAAGGATCGCCCGGTGCTGGCCTGCACCCTGGAGATCGGCGCCGACGGCAGCCTCGGCGACTATCGTTTCTTCGCCGCCACCGCGCGCTCCCATGCCAAGCTCGCCTATGACTGGATCTCCGACTGGCTCGAGGGCCAGGGCGACTGGGCGCCGGTTGATGCGATCGGCGAACAGCTCAAGGCCCTGGCGGCCATGACCGAGGCGCGCAGTGCCTGGCGGGCGGCCCACGCCCTGGTGTTCAAGGACCGCCCCGACTTCGTCTTCGACCTGGACGAGGCCGGCAACGTGCTGGACATTCGCACCGAGCATCGGCGCATCGCCAACCGCATGATCGAGGAGTCGATGATCGCCGCCAACGCCTGCTGCGCGCACCTGCTCGCCGAGCATGTCGGCCACGGCATCTTCAACGTCCACCGCGCCTTCGAGCCGGAGAAGGCCGAGGCCGCCCAGGAGTTTCTGGCCAGCCAGGACATCCAGGTGGAGCGCGAGCAGCTCACCGAGCTGCCCCGCTACACCGAGCTCAAGCGCGAGCTCGAGGGCCGCGACGACGCCTGGCTGGATGCCCGCCTGCGCCGCTTCCAGGGCTTCACCAGCATGTCCGCTCAGCCCGGCCCGCACTTCGGCCTGGGGCTGGCCGCCTATGCCACCTGGACCTCGCCGATCCGCAAGTACGGCGACATGGTCAACCATCGCCTGATCAAGCGGGTCCTCAAGGGCGAGCAGGCCCCGGCCGAAGCCAGCCAGCAGCTCACCGAGCAGCTCACCGAGCGTCGCCGGCTGAACCGCATGGCCGAGCGCGACGTCAAGGACTGGCTCTACGTGCGCTACCTGACCCCCGCCGCCGAGGCCCAGCAGACCTTCGAGGCCGAAGTCATCGCCGTCAACCGCGGCGGCATGCGAGTACGCCTGACCGCCAACGGGGCCACCGCCTTCATCCCGGCCCCGCTGATGCATAGCGATCGCAACAAGGTGGCGATCGACGACAAGGAGGGGCGTATCCAGATCGAGGACGAAGAGCGCTTCAAGCTCGGCGACGTCATCCGCGTGATGCTGACCGAGGCCCGCGAGGAGACCCGCTCGCTGGTGGGTCGCCCCGCGGACTGACCGCTCGGCAACGACAGGCAGCACTGGACGGCGACCCTCGGGTCGCCGTCTCGCGTTGCGGCTGTCGCACAACTGTCGCATGGCCCCCCTAGGCTGGCAGGGCATATCCACGCCAGGAGGGCTCCTTGCATATCGTCGACGTCACCATGTTCCACGCGCCTGCCAGCGGCGGGGTGCGCACCTACCTCGAGGCCAAGCATCGCGTGCTGGCCGCCCGGCCGGGCCTGCGCACCAGCCTGCTGGTGCCGGGCGCCGAGCGCGGCTCGCTCGGCGGGGTGCATACCCTCCCCGCCCCGCAGATTCCCCTTGGCCAGGGCTACCGCTTCCCGCTGCGCCGCCGCCCCTGGCGCGATGCCCTGATGACGATGGCCCCCGACCTGATCGAGGCCGGCGACCCCTATGTCACCGCCTGGGCCGCCGTGGACGCCGGCCAGGCCCTGGGGGTGCCCACGGTAGGCTTCTTCCACTCCGACCTGCCGAGGCTGATGGGCGATCGTTTCGGGGCCGGTGTCCGCCAGCGCCTGCAGCGCTACGTGGGCGACCTCTATGGCCACTTCGACAGCGTGCTGGCGCCCTGCACCGCCATGGCCGAGCGACTGGCCGACTGGGGCGTGGAACAGGTGCGAGTGCAGCCGCTGGGCGTCGACCTCGAGGCCTTCCACCCGCGGCACCGTGACCCGGGCCTGCGCCTGAAGCTCGGGCTGGGCGACCACCAGCGGCTGCTGGTCTTCGCCGGTCGTCGCTCGCCGGAGAAGCACATCGAGGTGCTGCTCGACGTGATGCAACGGCTGGGTGCCGATTACCACCTGCTGCTGATGGGGCCGGGGATGCCCAGTCGCGTCCCCGACAACGTCAGCGTCGTGTCCCGCTACTGCCCACCCAGCGAAGTCGCCACCGCCCTGGCCAGCGCCGATGCCATGCTGCATGCCGGCACCCGCGAGACCTTCGGCCTGGTGGCCCAGGAGGCCATGGCCTGCGGGCTACCGGTGGTAGCCGCGAGGGCTGGCGCCCTGAAGGAGTATGTGCCGCTGGGTGCCGGGGTCCTCTGCCGCCCACGTGATCCCGACGACATGGCCCGCGCCGTGCACGAACTCTTCCTCAATGACCCTGTCGCCATGGGCCGGCATGCCCGCCGACACGTCGAGCGCCACTTCGACTGGGAGCGGGTCATCGATGACCTGCTGGGACACTATCGGCAACTGCATCACGGCAGCGAGCGCCATGCCCTCCACCGAAACGGCTGATTCTCGCCGCTCCTTGCCGCGCTGGCGGCCACTGCATGGCCTGCTGATCGTATTGGCACTGATGGCGCCGCTCCTGGTTACCTCCGGGCTGGGTGGGCCCGGCACCCTGGAAGCAGTCGAGCGCTTCCCGCTGGGCGTACTCGCCCTGATGCTGCTGATGGCATTCGCCTGCTGGAACCTCAACGCCGCCCGGCTGCGCTTGATGCTGGCTGGCCGAGCCGGCCGGCTTGGGCAGCGTGGTGCGCTGGGCATCGAACTGGCGTCCAAGTTCGCCCTGTGTGCCACGCCCGGGGGCAGCGGAGGCCCGGCCACCCTGCTGGTCCTGCTGGCCCAGCGCGGCCTACCGGCCTCCAAGGGGGCCGCCGTCTTCCTGCTCGACCAAGGCTG
The DNA here is from genome assembly GCF_029889845.1 of Halomonas sp. 25-S5. Classification (GTDB taxonomy): domain Bacteria; phylum Pseudomonadota; class Gammaproteobacteria; order Pseudomonadales; family Halomonadaceae; genus Halomonas. The sequence goes on along the minus strand of NZ_JARANV010000009.1, from coordinate 52,048 downwards.
CGACCTGCTGTTCTTCCTCGGCATGCTGTCGGGGCTGGTGGCCTACTCCCTGCTGGGCGACACCCAGTGGCCCCATCAAACACTGATCCAGATAGCCCTGGCCGCATTGGCCCTGGTGGCCGTGGGCGTGGCGCTGGCGATGGGCTACTTGCCAGGACTACTACGCTATACCGCAGCACCGGGTGCACGCTGGCTGAGCAGCTCTCGGCGCCGCTGGCTGGTCCGCCGCCTACTGACATGTCGGCAGGCACTGCGGGCCACATTGCGACTCCCCGTCACGACGCTGCTGGCGATACTGGTGCTCACCACGGCACATTGGCTGCTGCGTTACAGCCTGCTCTACCTGGCGGTGCTGGGCGCCGGAGGGCATGCCGACTGGTTATGGACCTTCCTGACCCAGATGCTGGCCATGGCCGCGAGCCAGTTCAGCTTTCTGCCCGGTGGCGCCGGGGCCGCCGAGCTAGGGGTCGGCGGGCTGCTGCTGCCGCTGATGGCGCGCGAACAGGCCGCCGCCGCGGTACTGGTCTGGCGCCTGGTCTCCTACCACCTTTATCTGGCTGCAGGGGCCCCGGCGTTTCTGTTCTGGGCCTATCGGCTGACGCGACGCACCTCGTCCGGACGAGCATGAGGGTCGTCTCAGTTGTTGATGGTCGGCTGAGCCGAGCTGTTGGCCAGCCACATACGCGAAAGGGCACCCGAAGGTGCCCTCTCGCATTGCCGCCTGCTGCCGGTGAACGGCTTACCAGCCGGTCGCTCCCTTCAGCGCGTCGCCGATCTCGGCCAGCGAGCGCACGGTCTTCACGCCTGCGGCTTCCAGGGCGGCGAACTTCTCGTCCGCGGTGCCCTTGCCACCGGCGATGATGGCGCCGGCGTGGCCCATGCGCTTGCCGGGAGGCGCGGTGACGCCGGCGATGTAGGAGACCACCGGCTTGGAGACGTTGGCCTTGATGTAGGCCGCGGCCTCTTCCTCGGCGGTGCCGCCGATCTCGCCGATCATCACGATCGCCTCGGTTGCCGGATCCTTCTCGAACTGCTCGAGGATGTCGATGAAGTTGGAGCCCGGGATCGGGTCGCCGCCGATGCCCACGCAGGTGGACTGGCCGAAGCCGTGATCGGTGGTCTGCTTGACGGCTTCATAGGTCAGGGTGCCGGAACGCGACACGATGCCGACCTTGCCCGGCTGGTGGATGTGCCCCGGCATGATGCCGATCTTGCACTCGCCCGGGGTGATCACGCCGGGGCAGTTGGGGCCGATCAGCCGCACGCCCAGCTCGTCGCACTTCACCTTGACGCCGAGCATATCCAGGGTCGGGATGCCCTCGGTGATGCAGACGATCAGCTTGATGCCGGCATTGGCGGCCTCGAGGATGGAGTCCTTGCAGAACGGGGCCGGCACGTAGATCACGCTGGCCTCGGCACCGGTGGCAGCCACGGCTTCCTTGACGGTGTTGAACACCGGCAGGCCCAGGTGCTCCTGGCCACCCTTGCCCGGGGTCACGCCGCCGACCATCTGGGTGCCGTAGGCGATCGCCTGCTCGGAATGGAAGGTCCCCTGTCCGCCGGTGAAGCCCTGGCAGATGACCTTGGTGTTCTTGTCGATCAGGATGCTCATTACTTGCCCTCCGCTGCCTTGACGACCTGCTGAGCCGCATCGGTCAGGCTGGTAGCAGCGATGATGTTCAGACCGCTGGAAGCCAGTTTCTCGGCACCCAGCTCGGCGTTGTTACCTTCCAGACGCACCACCACCGGCACGTTGACACCGACCTGCTCGACGGCACCGATGATGCCCTCGGCGATCATGTCGCAACGCACGATGCCGCCGAAGATGTTGACCAGCACGGCCTTCACGGAATCGTCGGAGAGGATAAGCTTGAAGGCCTCGGCCACGCGCTCCTTGGTGGCACCGCCGCCCACGTCGAGGAAGTTGGCCGGCTGGCCGCCGTTGAGCTTGATGATGTCCATGGTGCCCATGGCCAGGCCGGCGCCGTTGACCATGCAGCCGATGTTGCCTTCCAGGGCCACGTAGTTCAGTTCCCAGGCGGCCGCTTCGGCTTCGCGCTCGTCTTCCTGAGACGGATCGCGCATCGCCTGCAGGTCCGGGTGGCGATAGAGGGCGTTGCCATCCAGGCCGATCTTGGCGTCGAGGCAGTGGAGGTTACCCTCGTCGGTGACCACCAGCGGGTTGATCTCGAGCAGTGCCAGGTCCTTGTCGTGGAACAGCTTGGACAGGCCCAGGAAGATCTTGGTGAACTGCTTGACCTGGTTGCCGGTGAGGCCCAGGGCGAAGGCCAGTTCACGCGCCTGGTACGGCTGCGCGCCGACCAGCGGGTCGATCTCGGCCTTGAGAATCTTCTCGGGCGTCTCTTCCGCGACCTTCTCGATCTCCACGCCGCCTTCGGTGGAAGCCATGAAGACCACGCGACGGGTGCCACGATCGACCACCGCGCCCAGGTAGAGCTCGTTGGCGATGTCGGTGCAGGTCTCGACCAGGATCTTGGCGACCGGCTGACCATGCTCGTCGGTCTGGAAGGTCACCAGGTTCTTGCCCAGCCAGGACTCGGCAAAGGCCTGGGCCTCCTCCGGGCTCTTGATCAGCTTGACGCCACCGGCCTTGCCGCGGCCACCGGCGTGGACCTGGGCCTTGACCACCCACTTATCGCCACCGATCTTCTTGCAGGCCTCCGCAGCCTCCTCGGGGGTGTCGACGGCGAAGCCTTTGGAGACCGGCAGGCCATAGTCAGCAAACAGCCGCTTGCTCTGATACTCGTGAAGGTTCATCGATTCATGCCATTGGTTGCATGTGACTCGAACGATGACGCGGCTCGCGGCCTCTGGGCAGCGGTCGCCGTGTCACCACCGTTCGCCTCCGATACTTGGCCGGAAGCGATGCGCCACCTGCCGGTGGCGCTTGTTGTCCTTACTTCTTCTTCTTGCGGTTGGCCATGTGGATGGCATGGCCCTCCACCGCCAGGGCGGCCTCGTGCACCGCCTCCGACATGGTCGGGTGGGCATAGCAGGTCAACGCCAGGTCCTCGGCGCTGGAGCCGAACTCCAGGGCGATCACGCCCTGGGCGATCATCTCGCCGGCGTGCTGGCCGACGATATGCATGCCCAGCACGCGGTCGGTTTCGGCATCGGCGATGATCTTGGCCTGCCCCTCGGTGGCGTTGTTGGCCATCGCCCGGCCGCTGGCGGCGAACGGGAAGGCGCCCGTCTTGACCTCGATGCCCTTGGCCTTGGCCTCCTGCTCGGTGAGGCCCACCCAGGCCACTTCCGGGAAGGTGTAGATGACGTTGGGGATGGCATCGTAGTTCATCTCGGCCTTGTGCCCGGCGATGATGTCGGCAACCATGATGCCTTCCTCGGAGGCCTTGTGGGCCAGCATCGGGCCGCGCACGCAGTCGCCGATGGCGTAGACGCTCGGCACGCTGGTGCGGCACTGGTCATCGACGTGGAGGAAGCCGCGCTCGTCGGTCTCGATGCCCACGCCGTCGGCGATCACGCCCTTGGTATAGGGCTTGCGGCCGACACAGACGATCAGCTTGTCGAAAGTCATCTCCTGCTCGCCTTGGGCGTCGGCGTACTTGACGACCACCTCCTCGCCCTTGACCTCGGAGCCGGTGACCCGCGCGCCCAGCTTGATGTCCAGGCCCTGTTTCTTGAGCAGCTTCTGGGTCTCCTTGGCGATGGCCCCATCGACCATCGGCAGGAAGTCATCCATGGCCTCGAGCACTGTGACCTCGCTGCCCAGGCGGTTCCACACGCTGCCGAGCTCCAGGCCGATGATGCCGGCGCCGATCACACCCAGGCGCTTGGGCGTCTCCTGGAACTCCAGGGCGCCGGTGGAATCGACCACCAGGCCTTCCTTCAGCGGGGTCGGCGGAATCTCCACCGGCACGGAGCCGGCCGCGACGACGATGTTGTCGGCGTCATAGGTGGTGGCCTTGCCGTCCTGGTCGGTCACCTCGACCTGCTTGGAGGAGACCACCTTGCCGGTGCCCTCGATGGCCGTGACGCCGTTGGCCTTGAACAGACCGGAGATGCCGCCGGTCAGGTTCTTCACGATCTTGTCCTTGCGGGCCATCATCTTCTTGACGTCCATGTTGACGTCACCCGCCTCGATGCCCATGTCGGCGAAGTCGTGCTTGGCCTCGACGAACTTGTGGGAGGTCTCGAGCAGCGCCTTGGACGGGATGCAGCCCACGTTCAGGCAGGTGCCGCCGTGGACGACCTTGCCTTCCTTGCCGATCCACTTCTCGACACAGGCGACCTTCAGCCCCATCTGGGCGGCGCGGATGGCGGAGACGTAGCCGCCGGGGCCCGCACCGATCACGATCACATCAAACTTGTCAGCCATGTTGGCTCCTTCGTTGCTTGTCGCTGAAGAACGTAGTGGGTCCCGCGGCTCAGATGTCCAGCAGCAGGCGTGCCGGATCCTCGAGCAGCTCCTTGATGGTGACCAGGAACTGTACCGCATCCTTGCCGTCGATCATGCGGTGATCGTAGGACACGGCCAGGTACATCATCGGGCGGATCTCGACCTTGCCGTTTACCGCCATGGGACGCTCCTGGATCTTGTGCATGCCCAGGATCGCGGTCTGCGGCGGGTTGATGATCGGCGTGGACATCAGCGAGCCGAAGATGCCGCCGTTGGTGATGGTGAAGGTACCGCCCTGCATCTCGTCGATGCCGAGCTTGCCGTCACGGGCCCGCTTGCCGAAGTCGACGATGCCCTTCTCGACGTCGGCGATCTTCATGCTGTCGGTGTCGCGCAGCACCGGAACCACGAGGCCACGCTCGGTGGAGACCGCCACGCCGATGTCCTGGTAGCCGTGGTAGACGATGTCGGTGCCGTCGATGGAGGCGTTGACGTCCGGGAAGCGCTTGAGGGCCTCACTGGCGGCCTTGACGAAGAAGCCCATGAAACCGAGCTTGACGTCGTGGGACTTGAGGAAGGTGTCCTTGTACTGGGCCCGCAGGTCCATCACCGCGCCCATGTCCACCTCGTTGTAGGTGGTCAGCATGGCGGCGGTCTGCTGGGCCTGGACCAGGCGCTTGGCGATGGTCTGGCGCAGGCGGCTCATCGGCACGCGTTTCTCGGGGCGCTCGCCTTCCACTGCCGGAGCGGCCGCGGCGGCCGCAGCCTGGCCACCGCCGGCCGGCTTGGCCCCTTTCTTCGCGGCCCCTTTCTTCGCGGCGCCTGCCTTCACCGCCCGCTGCACGTCTTCCTTGAGGATGCGGCCGCCCTTGCCGGTGCCCTCGATGGCATTGACGTCGAGGTCGTGCTCGGCGACCAGCTTGCGCGCCGCCGGGGCGAGGATCTTGTCGCCCACCTGCTCGTCGCTCGCGCCGTCGTCGGCGGAGGCCGCAGCCTTGCCTTCACCGGTCTCCGGGGCGGCATCACCGCCGGCGCCTTCGCTGAAGGTCGCCAGCACCTGCTCGGAGGTGACCTGGCTACCCTCCTCGGCCTTGATCTCGGTGAGCGCACCGTCGGCCGGGGCGACGACCTCGAGCACGACTTTGTCGGTCTCGATCTCGGCCAGCACCTCGTCGCGCTTGACCGCCTCGCCGACCTGCTTGTTCCAGCTGGCCACGGTGCCTTCCTGGATCGACTCGGGGAAGGTCGGCGCCTTGACCTCGTGGGTCTTGCCGCCGGGAGCCGGCTTGGCCTCGGCGTCGTCCTTCTTCTCGGCCTTGGCGTCATCCTTCTTCTCGGCCTTGGCATCGGCCTTCTTGGCCTCAGGCTTGTCTCCGCCCTCGGCCTTGCCCTCGCCGATCCTGCCCAGCACCTGCTCGGACTCCACGGTGTCGCCCTCTTCCACCAGCGCCTCGCTGAGGGTGCCGGCCTCGGGGGCCACGACCTCGAGCACTACCTTGTCGGTCTCGATCTCGACGATCAGCTCGTCACGCTCGACGCTGTCGCCGGGCTTCTTGTGCCAGGCCGCCACACTGCCCTCGGCGACGGATTCCGGAAAGGTGGGTGCCTTGATATCGGTAGCCATGTCGTATCCCTTGTCTGTTCTCTCTCGTCCCGGTGGGCGCCTCAGAGGTTGAAGGCGTCTTCCACCAGCTGGCGCTGCTGTTCGGTATGCACGGACATGTAGCCCGCCGCGGGTGCCGCGGATGCCGGGCGACCGGCGAACTTGAGCTTGCCGCCCAGGCCGTCACGCAGCATGTCGGCCACGGCCCGCATGTGGTGCTGGCTCGAATACCAGGCGCCCTGGTTGAGCGGCTCCTCCTGACACCACACCACGTCGGTCACATTGGTGTAGCCCTTGATGGCCTCCAGCAACTCCTCCTTGGGGAAGGGGTAGAGCTGCTCGATGCGCAGGATCGCCACATCGTCGCGGGCGTTCTCCTCGCGCCAGTTGGCCAGGTCGTAGTAGACCTTGCCGGCGCAGAGGATGATGCGCTCTACCTTCCCGGCCTCGAGGTTGCCCTGGTCGGGGAGCACCATCTGGAAGCTGCCATGGGCCAGCTCGTCGAGGGTCGAAGTCGCCGACTTGTGGCGCAGCAGGCTCTTGGGTGTCATCACCACCAGCGGCTTGCGCAGCGGGCGGATCACCTGGCGGCGCAGCAGGTGATAGATCTGCGCCGGGGTGGTCGGCACGCAGACCTGCATGTTGTGCTCGGCACACATCTGCAGGAAGCGCTCGAGACGCGCCGAGGAGTGCTCCGGGCCCTGCCCCTCGTAGCCGTGGGGCAGCAGCATGGTCAGACCGCACAGCCGTTCCCACTTGGTCTCGCCGGAGGAGATGAACTGGTCGACCACCACTTGGGCGCCGTTGAAGAAGTCGCCGAACTGGGCTTCCCAGATCACCAGGTGATTGGGAGCGGTCGTCGCGTATCCGTACTCGAAAGCCAGCACCGCCTCTTCCGAGAGGAAGGAGTCGTGGATGGTGAAGCGCGGCTGGCCGTCGGCCATGTACTGCAGCGGCACATAGGCCTTGCCGTCCTTCTGGTTATGCACCACCGCATGGCGGTGGGAGAAGGTGCCGCGACCGACGTCCTGGCCGGTGAGGCGCACCGGGTGGCCATCGTCGAGCAGCGTGGCGTAGGCCAGGGTCTCGGCAAAGCCCCAATTGACCGCCAGGCCACCGGCCTGCATCTTGCGCCGGTCGTCGTAGATCTTGGCCACCTGGCGCTGCACCTCGACCCCGTCGGGGATCTCGCACATCTTGCCGGCGAGACGCTGCAGACGCTTCATGTCCACGGTGGTATCGGCATGGCCGGTCCATTCGTGGCCGAGATACGGCGTCCAGTCGACGAACAGCGACTTGTTGGGCTCCTGCACCAGGGCGTTGGCCACGTGGTTGCCGGCCATCAGGTCGTCGCGGTACTTCTCCATCATCGCCTTGGCGTCGTCGTCGCTGAGCAGCCCCTGGCTGACCAGCCGCTCGATGTAACGGGCCCGCGAGGACGGGTGATCCTTGATCTTGCTGTACATCATCGGCTGGGTGCCGGAGGGCTCGTCGGCCTCGTTGTGGCCGCGGCGGCGATAGCACACCAGATCAATGACCACGTCATGATGGAACTGCTGGCGATAGTCCAGCGCCACCTGGGTGGCATGCAGCACGGCATCGGGGTCATCGCCGTTGACGTGGAAGATCGGCGCCTGGACCATCTTGGCGATGTCGGTGCAGTACTCGGTGGAGCGCGAGTCCAGGGGATGCGAGGTGGTGAAGCCCACCTGGTTGTTGATGACGATGTGCACCGTGCCGCCGGTCTTGAAGGCACGGGTCTGGGACATCTGGAAGGTCTCCATGACCACGCCCTGGCCGGCGAAGGCCGCGTCGCCATGGACGTTGATCGGCAGCACCTTGTTGCCGACCGGGTCGTCGCGACGGTCCTGCCGGGCGCGCACCGAGCCCTCGACCACCGGGGCAACGATCTCCAGGTGGGACGGATTGAACGACAGCGCCAGGTGCACCTCGCCGCCCGGCGTCATGACGTTGGAGCTGAAGCCCTGGTGGTACTTGACGTCACCCGAGCCGCGCTCGATGACCTTCTTGCCGTCGAACTCGTCGATCAGGTCCGAAGGGTTCTTGCCGAGAATGTTGACCAGCAGGTTGAGGCGGCCGCGGTGGGCCATGCCGATCACCACTTCCTTGGTGCCGTAGCCGCCGGCGCGCTGGATCAGCTCGTCCATCATCGGGATGAAGGCTTCGCCGCCCTCGAGGCCGAAGCGCTTGGTCCCCGGGAACTTGGAGGCCAGGTAGCTCTCCAGGCCCTCGGCGGCGGTCAGCCGCTCCAGCATGTGCTTGCGCACGTCCGGGCTGAACTTGGGTGCCGAGCGCACCGACTCGAAGCGCTGCTGCAGCCAACGCTTCTCCTCGGTGTCGACGATATGCATGATCTCGCAGCCGATGGAGCGGCAGTAGGTCAGCTCCAGGGCATTGACGATCTCCTTGAGCGGCGCCTTGTCCATGCCCAGGAAGAAGGAGCCGGTCTGGAACTCGGTATCCAGGTCGGCCTTCGAGAGCTGGTGGAAGGAGAGGTCGAGATCGGGAACAGGAGTGGGGCTGCGCAGGCCGAGCGGGTCGATGTCGGCTTTCTGGTGCCCACGGAAGCGATAGGCGTTGATCAGCTGGAGAACCTTGACCTGCTTCTTGTTCTCGCCACTGTCGGCAACGGCCTGGGTAGTACGCCGATGACGGCCCAGCTGGTAGAACTGCTCGCGGATCGGAGCAAGCGGGACATCGTGGCTGGCCCCGCCCTCGGGTCGCGGCAATTGGTCGAAGTACTGGCGCCATTCGTCGGGAACGGCGGAGGGATCATCGAGGTACTGTTCGTAGAGCGCTTCCACATAGTGGGCATTGCCACCACTCACGTGGGAGGAGCGCCACATCAACTCCATTATGCCTTGTTGCATCTCTTGGTCACCCTGCACTGATGGGGTGGTATCGGCGCCGACACGACTCGACCGCATCGACATCGGTGGTGCCCTACCGGAGGGAGGGCATCCTGAATTCCATGGTCAAGAGCCGGTGCCCAGGGCACCGGCTCCATGCATCACGCTCCGCACCGGGCTCGGCTGCGACTTCTCGCCGCAGCCCGAGAGCGGTGGACATGATAACAATCTGGACGCCACGATTTAAGTGGCATCGGCCAGCAGCATCTCACGGATCTTGCCGATCGCCCGCGTCGGGTTGAGCCCCTTGGGGCAGACCGCGACGCAGTTCATGATCCCACGGCAGCGGAACACGGAGAACGGGTCCTCGAGCTCTGCCAGGCGGTCATGGGTGGCGGTGTCACGGGAATCGGCGAGGAACCGATAGGCCTGCAACAGGCCGGCCGGACCGACGAACTTGTCCGGGTTCCACCAGAACGACGGGCAGGCGGTCGAGCAGCAGGCACACAGGATGCACTCGTAGAGGCCGTCGAGCTTGTCGCGCTCCTCCGGCGACTGCAGGCGCTCGATGGCCGGCGCCGGCTGGTCGTTCTGCAGGTACGGCTGGATGCGCTCGTACTGCTGGTAGAACAGCCCCATGTCGACCACCAGGTCACGGATGACCGGCAGGCCCGGCAGCGGACGCAGGGTCAGCTTGTTGCCCTTGACCACCTCGGAGAGCGGGGTGATGCAGGCCAGGCCGTTCTTGCCATTCATGTTCATGCCGTCGGAACCGCATACGCCCTCGCGGCAGCTGCGGCGAAAGGCCAGGCCATTGTCCTGCTCCTTGGCCAGGTGCAGGACGTCGAGCACCATCAGGTCGCGGCCCTGGGTGTCGACCTGAAACTCCTGCATGTAGGGTGCAGAGTCGGTTTCCGGGTTGTAGCGGTACAGGGATACCTGAAGCTTGGACATCGTGACTACCCCTTCAGTAGGTGCGGACTCAGTAGGTGCGGATTTTCGGCTCGAACATGTCGACGGTCTTGGGTGCGAAGTTCACATCGCGCTTGCCCAGTCGCTTGTCGGCCGGGAAGTAGAGCGAGTGCTTCAGCCAGTTGACGTCGTCGCGGTCCGGGTAGTCGTAGCGGGAGTGGGCGCCACGGCTCTCCTTGCGCTCCAGGGCCGCGATGGCAGTGGCCTCGGCCACTTCCATCAGGTTGTCCAGCTCCAGCGCCTCGACGCGCGCGGTGTTGAAGGTGTTGGACTTGTCCGGCAGGTAGGCGTTGGCGATGCGGCTGCGCAGCTCATCAAGGCGCTTGACGCCCTCGACCATGTTCTTCTCCTCGCGGAACACGCCGAAGGAGGTCTGCATGATGTCCTGCAGCTCGCGCTTGAGCTCGGGGACGGTCTCGCCGCCCTCGGATGCGTTCCAGCGCGTGATGCGCTTCATGGCGGATTCGACATCGGACTCGGAGGCGTCGAGGTACTCGATGCCCTCGTTGAGGGCGCCCTCGATGAACATGCCGGCCGCACGGCCGAACACCACCAGGTCGAGCAGCGAGTTGCCGCCCAGACGGTTGGCGCCGTGGACCGACACACAGGCCGCCTCACCGCAGGCGAACAGGCCGCCCACGATCTGATCGTTGCCGTCGGCGTCCTGCATGATCGCCTGGCCGTGCACGTTGGTCGGGATCCCGCCCATCATGTAGTGGCAGGTGGGGACGACCGGGATCGGCTCCTTGGCCGGGTCCGCGTGGGCAAAGGTCTTGGAGAGCTCGACGATGCCGGGCAGGCGCTTGCCGAGGACGTCCTCGCCCAGGTGATCCAGCTTGAGGAAGACGTGGTCGCCCTTCTCGCCGCAGCCACGGCCCTCGAGGATCTCCATGACCATGGAGCGCGCAACCACGTCGCGACCGGCCAGGTCCTTGGCGTTCGGGGCGTAGCGCTCCATGAAGCGCTCGCCGTCCTTGTTGATCAGGTAGCCACCCTCGCCGCGGCAGCCCTCGGTCACCAGGGTGCCCGCACCGTAGATGCCGGTCGGATGGAACTGCCACATCTCCATGTCCTGCATCGGGAAGCCAGCGCGCAGCGCCATGCCGATGCCGTCACCGGTGTTGATCAGGGCATTGGTGGTGGAGGCGAAGATGCGCCCCGCCCCGCCGGTGGCCATGACGGTGGCCTTGGACTTCACGTGCACCACTTCGCCGCTCTCGATGTCCATGGCGATGCAGCCCACCACGTCGCCGTTGGCGTTCTTGACCAGGTCGACGGCGTACCACTCGTTGAGGAAGGTGGTGTTGTTCTTCAGGTTGTTCTGATAAAGCGTGTGCAGCAGGGCGTGGCCGGTACGATCGGCGGCTGCACAGGTCCGCGCCGCCTGGCCGCCCTTGCCGAAGTCCTTGGACTGGCCACCGAACGGGCGCTGGTAGATGCGGCCGTTGTCGAAGCGGGAGAACGGCAGGCCCATGTGCTCGAGCTCGAACACCGCCTTGGGGCCCTCGGAGCACATGTACTCGGAGGCGTCCTGGTCGGCGATGTAGTCACCGCCCTTGACGGTGTCGTACATGTGCCAGCGCCAGTCGTCGTCGGGATCCGCGGAGGCGATGGCACAGGTGATGCCGCCCTGGGCTGAGACGGTGTGCGAGCGGGTCGGGAAGACCTTGGAGAGTACCGCGGTCTTCTTGCCGGACTTGGCCAGCTCGAGGGCGGCGCGCAAGCCGGCGCCGCCCCCGCCGATGATGATGGCGTCGAAAGACAGGCTACGCATGGTGGACATGAATCAGGCTCCCCACAGAACGGTGATGCCCCAGACCAGGAACACGAAGATGGCCAGGATGATGATGAGCTGGACGGCGATACGCACGCCGGTCGACTTGAGATAGTCAGTGGTCACGGTCCACAGGCCGACCCAGGCGTGGGCACCCAGCGAGATGAAGGCCAGCAGCGAGAAGATGCGCATCCAGGTCTGGGTGAAGAGACCGCTCCAGGCCGCGTAGTCCAGGCCGGGGCTGAGCAGCAGGAAGCCGACGATAAAGAGGGTATAGAGCGCCAGGATGACGGCAGAAACGCGCTGGAGCAGCCAGTCGGAGAGACCGCTGCGCCCGAGATTCGTGATGTTGGTTACCATACCCAGACTCCAGCCAGAATGATCAGGACCACGCTCACCACCACGGTGATCTGCGCTTTCTTGACGCCCCCCTCGAGGGTCACGCCGATATCCATGTCCATCAGCAGGTGCTTGATGCCGGCCACGAAATGGAAGGCCAGAGCGGACAGCAGCCCCCAGGCGATCAGCTTGGCCAGGAAGTTGTGGGCCAGGGTGTCACTCACGGCCGCGAAACCGGCCGGCGAGGAGAGCGACGTGTCGAGCGCCCAGAAGGCGAAGATCAGGCCGATGAAGAGGATGACGCCGGTGATGCGATGAGCGATCGACGTCAGGGCGGGAAGGGGAAACTGTATCGTGGACAGATCCAGATTTACGGGTCGTTTGCTATTCACGGCTCTACACACTCTCTTGGCCCGCTGTTCGGTCGTCGGACAAGGCCCGAGCGGGCGGTGGTTTCGGGAAGGGACACGATCGTGGCCGAGTTGGACACGATCACCGGTTCCTGCCAGTCGCGCGCTAAGATTATAGGGACATCCCCCTGCCATGACAAATGGACACAGAACGTACTCGACCATGGTGGAAGGCCGATTTCTCGGCGCTGGCGGCGTTTACCCAGGCACCTGGAGGCGTTGACCGGGGCCATGACGCGCCGCCATGGTGCAGAGCACCATTTTCTCTACAATAACCATCCATTTAACAGGCTAATGTACAACACTGACCGCACAATGGTGGAATTGACAATCGCTGGCACGCTTCTATAGTGGGCAAACCTTTTCGCCGGTACCATCAGCGAAATAACGACTTATCGCCCCACCATGAACTCGAGAGGAGGCCAGCATGGCTGACAGGAAAGCGACATTGACGGTAGACGGTCTAGAAACGCCGATCGATCTGCCGATCTACTCTGGCACCCTCGGCCCCGACGTCATCGACGTTCGTGGCCTCAGTGCCGAAGGCCTCTTCACCTATGACCCCGGCTTCATGGCAACCTCCTCCTGCCAGTCGGCGATCACCTTTATCGATGGCGGCAAGGGGGTGCTGCTGCACCGCGGCTACCCGATCGATCAGCTGGCCAAGGAATCCAACTTCGTCGAGCTGTGCTACCTGCTGATGTTCGGCGAGCTGCCCGACGACACTCAGTACGCCGACTTCAAGTCCCGCATCACCAACCACACCATGGTCCACGACCAGATCAACAACTTCTTCAAGGGCTTCCGCCGCGACGCCCACCCGATGTCGATCCTGTGCGGCGTGGTCGGTGGCCTGGCCGCCTTCTACCACGACCACCTCGACATCAACGTGCAGGAGGACCGCGAGATCAGCGCCATCCGCCTGATCGCCAAGATGCCGACCATCGCCGCAATGTCCTACAAGTACAACATCGGCCAGCCGTTCAACTACCCGCGCAATGACCTGAGCTATGCAGAGAACTTCCTCTACATGATGTTCAGCAATCCTTGTGAGCCGTACAAGATCAACCCGGTCTACGCCAAGGCCATGGACCGCATCTTCATGTTGCATGCGGACCACGAGCAGAACGCCTCCACCTCCACGGTGCGCCTGGCAGGCTCCACCGGCGCCAATCCCTTCGCCTGCATCAGCGCCGGTATCGCGGCCCTCTGGGGCCCAGCACACGGCGGCGCCAACGAGGCGGTGCTGAACATGCTCGACGAGATCGGCGACGACTCCGAGGAGAACATCCAGCGCTTCGTTGACAAGGCCAAGGACAAGGAAGACCCGTTCAAGCTGATGGGCTTCGGCCACCGCGTCTACCGCAACTTCGACCCGCGCGCCAAGGTGATGAAGGAGACCTGCGACGAGGTGCTGGCCGAGCTGGGCCTGGCCGACGACCCGCAGCTGAAGATCGCCAAGCGCCTGGAACAGATCGCCCTGGAAGACGAATACTTCATCGAGCGCAAGCTCTACCCGAATGTCGACTTCTACTCCGGCATCATCCTCAAGGCCATGGGCATCCCCAAGAACATGTTCACGGTGATCTTCGCCGTGTCCCGCACCATCGGCTGGATCTCCCACTGGCACGAGATGATCAGTGAGCCGTACAAGATCGGCCGCCCGCGTCAGCTCTACACCGGCCATGCTCAGCGCGACTACCCCACCCGCTAAGCGCCGACAGCAGCGCTCACGCCCGCACCACCAGGAAGGCCGCCCGAGGGCGGCCTTCCGCGTTTTCGGGCCACGGCGGCCGCTCTTTGGCTTAGTACCGAAACACCAGAACCTTCATTTATTCAGGTTGACTTTATTACGGAATCGCCCTCTCCTCCGGCGCCGCCCGTTTTCCACACATTCTGTGGATAAGCCTGTTAAAAACCTCTCGAAAAGGTCGCAGAATCGCCATGAGAGGCGGGGCCGGCTTAGATTGATCAATTTTTGATCTATTGTAAACTATTGAAATAAAAGAATTAAATCGGGAGGCCAGTAACCATGCGGGTTCGCGGCGAGACTGTGCACAGGTCGACCCGAGGGGTACGGAAAAGTGGACAAGTCAAGGGGCATGTCAAGCCGATATCGACCTGATTGCCAAGGCCGCAGCGACGGGCCATCCGGACACGTCGAAACGCCAGGCGAACACGCAGGCCTGCTGATCAGGAAAAAGCATGAGAAAGGGTAACGCGGAGAAGGTGGCGTCCCATAGGGGGTTCGAACCCCTGTTACCGCCGTGAAAGGGCGGTGTCCTGGACCACTAGACGAATGGGACGCAGCATCCTCGATGGCGAGATAATGGTGGAGCCTAGCGGGATCGAACCGCTGACCTCGACACTGCCAGTGTCGCGCTCTCCCAGCTGAGCTAAGGCCCCGTATCTCTCGAAGACGGGGCGTAGGTTACTGATAAGCCCCGCCTTCGTCAACCCCCTCGTGCTTCGCACGAGAGTTTTAAGCTATAAGCCTGAAGCTGGAAGAAGGTCATCACCTATGTCGGTGCTCCTGCCAGGCCTCGGCAACGTCGCTACTGTCCTTGCCGAGGTTTTCTTAAAGCTTACAGCTTACGGCTTACAGCTCTCTGTATTCCTTCTCGAAGCGCTTCGCCTGCTTCTTCGAGACGCCGCCCAGCACCTCGATGGCGTGGCGCAGGCGTGCCCGGGTCATGTCGGAGCCGAGGATCGCCATGGCATCCATCACCGAGGTGCTCGAGCTGGAGCCGGTGATGGCGATGAACACCGGGGCCAGGAAGGCCTTCATCTTCAGCTCGAAGTGGCCGGCCAGCGTCTTGACCTCTTCCAGCAGCGCCGCCTTGTGCCAGGCCGGTACGCCCTCGAAGCGCCACACCAGGAACTGCAGCAGTTTGAGCAGTTCCTCGCGGGAGAGCTTGACCTCGTCGAAGCTCTCCTCCTCGATGGCCGGCAGGCCCGAAAAGAAGTGACCCGCCAACGGCACCACCTGGGAGAGCGTCTCAACCCGCGGGCGCACCTGGGGCAGGATCCGGCTGACGTACTCCTCGTTGAAGGCCCACTCCATCAGCGCCGCGAGGAAGGCCTTGTCGTCGAGCTCCTCGCGGATGTATACGCCGTTGAGCCAAGTCAGCTTCTCCAGGTCGAACACCGGCCCGCCCAGCGACACGCGCTGGATATCGAAGTGGCTCATCATCTCGTCGAGGCTGAACTTCTCGCGCTCGTCGGGCATCGACCAACCCATGCGGCCCAGATAGTTGATCACCGCCTGGGGCAGGAAGCCCATGCGCCGGTAGTAGTTGATGGAAGTCGGGTTCTTGCGCTTGGAGAGCTTGGACTTGTCGGGATTGCGCAGCAGCGGCATGTGGCAGAGCTGCGGCATCTCCCAGCCGAAGTACTCGTAGAGCAGCTGGTGCTTGGGCGCCGAGTTGATCCACTCCTCGCCGCGCAGCACGTGGGTGATGCCCATCAGGTGGTCATCTACCACGTTGGCCAGGTGGTAGGTGGGCATGCCGTCAGACTTGAGCAGGATCTGGGCATCCACCTGGGCCCAGTCGACCTCGATCACGCCACGCAGCATATCGTCGACCACGCAGCTGCCAGTGGCGGGCACCTTCATGCGTACCACGTAGGGCCAGCCCTCCTTCTCGCGGCGCCCCTGCTCCTCAGCGGGCAGGGCGAGATCGGAAGGCTTGAGGGCCAGGTGCATGCCGGCGGCCTTGCGCGCCTCGCGCAACTCGTCGAGCTCCTCGCTGGTGCGGTAGCACCTGAAGGCATGGCCAGCCTCGACCAGCTGGCGGGCGTACTCCCCGTAGATGTCGCCGCGCTCGCTCTGGCGGTACGGGCCATGGGGGCCACCCACGTCGGGGCCCTCGTCCCACTCCAGCCCCAGCCAGCGCAGCGAGTCGAGGATCATCTGCTCGGATTCGGCGGTCGAGCGCACCCGGTCGGTGTCCTCGATGCGCAGGATGAACTGGCCGCCATGCTGGCGGGCGAAGCAGAGGTTGAACAGGGCGATATAGGCGGTGCCCACATGGGGGTCGCCGGTGGGTGACGGCGCGATACGAGTACGTACGGTCATGTCGTCCTTGGTCCTGTCGATGGTGTGGGGCTTGCCCTGCCGGGCGGGCGAATGCCCGCATTATACGCACCTGGCCGGCGCCGGGCAGCCGTGGCCGGGAATAGGGCAGAATTAACGTTGATGCGTGCCCTTGCACGCCAAGAACCGATCACAGATGATCAGCCAACTCATTTACCCACAGGATGCTGCAATGGATACACTCGGCCCGCGGATCAAGGAACTTCGGCTGGAGGCCAAGCTCAACAAGGCGGCCCTGGCACGCAGGGTCGGGGTGTCCGATGTGACCATCTCCTATTGGGAATCCGGCGCCATCCGGCAGATCGGCCACGAGCGGCTGGTGGCCCTGGCCCAGGCCCTGAACTGCCCGCTGTCGCGGCTGCTCGAGGAAACGGGCGCTCAGGCCTCGCCGCTCTACCTGCGCAGCCGCCCGCCGCTGCCCTGGCAGGATGGCCGGCAAAAGGGCATCGACCTGCCGATCGAGATGGTGCCCGGCCAACGCTGGGACGGCGACTGCCACCTGGTCACCCCCGCCCCGGGCGAGCACTTCGACTTCCTCGCCGCGGGGGATCTGGTCGCCATCGCCCCCAGCGACATCTTCCGCCAGCCCGGTCTCTATCTCATCGACGATGACGGCACCCTGGCCATCCGCCGGGTCGACCAGGCCGCCACCGGCGAGCTGATGTTCCATCGCGAGAACAGTGACGAAGCCATGCCCTGGACCCCGGCCTGCCGCCTGGTCGGCAAGCTGGTGGCCCACTGGCGCGTCCAGCCGCTGTGAGGGATCACTCCACTTCCATCACTTCGACGTGATCGAGGGTGCGGCGCGTCTCGCTGCCTACCAGGAAGCGCTGGCTGTAGCTGGCCACCCGCCCCAGGCCATGACGTGACTGCTGCACCAGGGGCCCGCTGAGATGCTCATTCTGCCCGCCCAGGCGCTCACGCACCGACCGCGGCTGCACGCTTCCCTCCTGCACATCGACCGTGACGCGATAGCCGCCATCCGGTAACCCGCTGCCGGGCCCGAAGGGGCCGGCCACGAAGCCACCCTCCTCCACCGACACGCGTTCGCGCCAACGCACCCCGCTGAGCTCGCGCTCCACGAAGACCTGCAAGCGGGTCGTCTCGGGCAGATTGGTCTCACCCTCCACCGTCAGGCGCCGGTCGCTGCCCAGGCGAGACGAGACATCGATCATCACCGTCTGGTCGAAGGGCGGCACCTCGGGTGCCTCGGGCGCTGCCTCCGGCGGCGGCTCGCGGCTCTCGGCCGCGGTGCTCGTCTCGGCCGGCTCGGACGCGGCCTCCTCCTCGCCACCATTGCAACCGGCCAGCCACACCAGCAGCAGGCCTGCCCCCATTGCTCGATACCACGCTGTCATGCACGCCTCCCGCCCAGTCGATGAGAGGCCAGACTACCATCATTTTCGGCCACGACGCGTGCGCTCAGGGCCGCTCGGCACAGTCGTGACAGAGCGTGGTATAGGGCACCGCCGCCAGCCGGCGAGCATCGATGGGCTCGCCGCACTGCTCGCAGAGATCGCCCTCGCCGTCGTCGATGCGCTTGAGCGCATGCACTACCTGGCGCAGTTCGTCCTCGGCCTCCTGCTGCAGAGCCTCGATCACGTCATCGTTCTGCAGCTCGATGGACTGGTCCTCCATGTCCTTGTCCAGCGGACCGCCCCGCTGCTCCTTGTGGGCCTTGTAGCGGTCGAACCGATCGATCAGCTCGTCGCGCAACGTCTCCAGTTCCTGCTTCCGTTCTGCCATGACGTCGTCTCCTGTCATTGCCGGCAGTGCCGAAGGGGCACCGCCCTGCTCCCTCTCTCAAGCCATGCCCAAGGCGTCATAACCCTCCTGGGTAAGGCTGACGGACTCGGGTGCGTCGCTGCCCCGCGTCCGATCGACCGTGATCAGTCCCCTGGCTTCCAGGTCGTCGATGTCCTCCATTACCTCCTCCAGCAGGCTGTCCTCGCCCGGGTGACCGAAGGGGGCGGCCAGCGCCCCGCCGTGCTGCAGCACGCGGGCCAGCAGCTCCATCTGATGCTCGGTGAGATCGCCGCTCATGCTCTGCTCCTCCTGATGGTGATGTGAATATCGATCAGTATGGACGAAGGACGCCAGGTGCGGCCTCTGCCTCCTCCCCTGCCATGTCGGGATGGAGGAAACATCACACAAGGCATTGACGGCGGGCGCCAACCGTGACACTGTAGCGCCAGTTGGTTAGCAAGATGCATATTGTCAGTAGTAGTCGAATCCTTTCGGTTGTCTGGTTATATCCCCTTGTTTGACCCACTAGCACTCGGGGCATTACCCGGTAATTCGTAACAAGCGCATAGCGCGAAAGGAGACAGAATATGTCTACTGGCACAGTCAAGTGGTTCAACGACGCAAAAGGCTTCGGCTTCATCACCCCGACCGACGGTGGCGATGACCTCTTTGCCCACTTCTCCGAGATCAAGGCAGACGGCTTCAAGTCCCTCCAGGACGGCCAGCAGGTCTCCTTCGATGTGGTTCAGGGCAAGAAAGGCCTGCAGGCTTCGAACATCGAAGTCATCTGATCGCCGATCAGACAGACCTATCGCGTCGCAAGACGCCGAGCACCAAGGCCCGCTGATGCGGGCCTTGGTGTTTCTGCGTGTCGGGTTTCGTGCACCAGGCAAGGACCGCCAGGCTTGCGGGCATATCACCCTGCCAGCATTGGCCAGAAATTGACCAGTGCTGGTAGAATACCCGCCTTCCCGACCGACACTCCCGTGATGCCGATGCTCCAGCTCGACCGCACCTTCTCCGTGGCCCCCATGATGGATTGGAATCCACGCCAGCAATACCGGGCATCACAGCCTTCCTGTAGCAAATTCGCAGCAACGCGAAACAGTTTCCCCCTCTCTGAGCCATCGGCCGCGACGCCTGAGCGTTGCGCGTTGGTATCATTTGGCGCTATCATTGTCGAATGAAGACCAAGCACCGCAAGACCCTGGCGGCCATCTATCGTCATCCCACAGCCAGCGGGATCGTGTTCGCCGACATCGAGGCGCTTGTCGTTGCCCTGGGCGGCGAGGTGCGGGAAGGCGACGGGTCGCGCGTCGCCTTCGAGCTTGGCGACGCTGGCCGGCTCTACCTGCACCGCCCCCACCCCGGCAAGGAGGCCAAGAAGTATCAGGTCGAGGACGTGCGCGCCTGGCTGGACGAGAGAGGAATTAGACCATGACCAACGTGATCAAGTATCAGGGCTACACCGCCCGTATCGAGTTCGACGCCGAGGATGAAGTGTTTGTCGGCCACGTGCTCGGGATCGCCGACCGCATCAGCTTCCACGGCGAGAGCGTCGCCGAGCTGACCGACGCCTTTCATGTGGCCGTCGATCACTACCTGGAGGACTGCCGCGCCACTGGCCGCGAGCCTCTCAAGCCGGCATCCGGCCGGGTGCTGCTGCGCATCCCTCCCGAGGTGCACGCCGCTGCCAGCATCGCCGCGCAGGCCTCCGGCAAGAGCCTGAACCAGTGGGCCGCCGACGCCATCGCCCGTGCCGCCGGTGAAAACGGTTCGCACCCAGGACATTGAGCCCGGGATACCACCATGACCGCCGAAGATGGTCAGAAATGACCCCGTCTTGCTAGAATGCCGGTCCTTCCCCGCACATACCCCGTGATATCGAATGCCCCAGCTCGACCGTACCTTTTCCGTGGCACCCATGATGGATTGGACGACCCGCGACTACCGCACGTTTGCCCGGACCCTGACCCAGCGCGCCCTGCTCTACACCGAGATGGTGACCACCGGCGCCATCCTGCACGGTAGCCCGCGCTCGCGCTTCCTTGGCCATGAGGCGGTCGAGCACCCGCTTGCCCTGCAGCTGGGCGGCAGCGACGCCGTTGAACTCGCCGAGTGCGCCGCGATCGCCGAGGCGTGGGGCTTTGATGAGGTCAACCTCAACGTCGGCTGCCCCAGCGACCGGGTGCAGAACAACCTGATCGGCGCCTGCCTGATGGCTCACCCCGAGAAGGTCGCCGCCGCCGTGCGCGCCATGCGCGATGCGGTGTCGATCCCGGTCACGGTGAAGTGCCGCATCGGCATCGACGACCAGGACGAGGATGCCGATCTCGAGTGCTTCATCGCCACCGTGGCCGACGCCGGCTGCGATACCTTCATCGTGCATGCGCGCAAGGCGTGGCTCGAGGGGCTCTCGCCCAAGGAGAATCGCGACGTGCCGCCGCTCAACTATCCGAGGGTGCACCGCCTCAAGGCGAGCCGGCCTGAGCTGCATATCGGCATCAACGGCGGCCTGAAGACACTCGACGCCTGCCGGGAACAGCTCGAGCTCGTGGACAGCGTGATGGTCGGTCGCGAAGCCTACCAGAACCCCTGGCTGCTGGCCGGCGTCGACGAGGCCCTCTACGGCGTGCCGGGCCCGGCAGAGAGCCGCCACACGGCGGCCCGCGCGCTGCGCCCCTATATCGCCCACCGCCTCGCGGAGGGCGCCAAGCTCAACCACGTCACCCGCCACCTGCTGGGGCTCTTCCAGGGCCAGCCGGGGGGACGCAAGTTCCGCCGTCACCTCTCCGAACATGCCCATCGCGAGGGCGCGGGCCTGCCGGTCTTCGACGACGCCCTGGGCCTGGTCGCCGAGCGCGAGGCTGCCGCCGAGGTCGCCTGAGACTCAGTAAAGCGCATCGGGCGGTGGCTCAAGGCTGGAATGGAAGCTCTCCACGGCGTTCTCAGCCTCCTCGATGGCATCGAAGCGGGCGATATGGAACAGCGCCTCGCCCTCGTTGGCCAGCGGCAGCCGCCCCATGCCAATGACGATGCCGTCGGCCATCGCTCGCACCCCCTCTTCGGCGTTGCCGAAGGGGTCGGCGACCTTTCCCAGCAGATCGCCCTTGGCCACTCGGGCGCCGAGCCGCACCCGGGGGCGCAGGATGCCGTCGATGGGCGCCCGGGCCCAGCTCGAGCCGTTGGCGACCTCCGCCGCCGGGGGCGCGCGGCGGCGGCGCTCGCCGGTAAGCATGCCGAGCCGGCGCATCACTCGCAGCACGCCGCGCACGCCGGGGGTGATCGCCCACTCGTCGAAGCGCAGCGCCTCGCCGGCCTCGTAGGTCAGCACCGGGATACCCTTGTTCTGGGCGTAGTGGCGCAGGCTGCCCTCGCGCAGCTCGGCGTTGAGGATCACCGGCGCCCCGAAGGCGTTGGCCATGCGCTCGGTCTCACCCCCGGGCGTCAGCTGGGCGCGGATCTGCGGCAGGTTGGTGCGGTGGATGGCGCCGGTATGCAGGTCGATGATGTGGGTGGCGTGGTCGACGATCTGCTCGCGGAACAGCGCCGCCACTCGCCCGCCCAGCGAGCCCGACTCGCTGCCCGGGAAGCAGCGGTTGAGGTCGCGGCGGTCCGGGAGGTAGCGGCTGTGCTGCACGAAGCCGAAGACGTTGACGATCGGCACGGCGATCAGGGTGCCGCGCAGCCCCTGGAGCTGCTTCGAGCGCAGCAGGCGGCGCACGATCTCCACGCCGTTGATCTCGTCGCCGTGAATCCCGCCGCAGACCAGCAGCACCGGGCCCGACTGCCGGCCGTGCACCACTTCCACGGGAATGTAGAGCGGGGCATGGGTATAGAGGCGCGCCACCGGCACGTCGATCTGGGTACGCGAGCCTGCCGCCACGCGGGTACCGGCGAGTTCGAAGGGGGCACGGGCCATGGGCGCTCCTTGCGTCACAGAACGGTGTTTTTCGTGACTTCCTTATACGCCACTGCCGCGCCGAAAACGAGCCCGGGCGGCATGACCTGACCGGCACGTCGCTATCCATACAATGGTGTATGTAAAAGGCGAGACGACTCGCGTAGACTATGACAATCACCAGAACGCTGGAGAGCCCGCTTTCATGGCCAGACGCACCAAGGCCGAGGCCGCCGCTACCCGGGAAGCCCTGCTGGACGCCGCCGAGGAGGTCTTCCTCGAGAAGGGCGTGGCACGCACCTCCCTGGAACAGATCGCCCGTCACGCCGACATGACCCGCGGCGCCATCTACTGGCACTTCCGCAACAAGGCCGACCTCTTCCAGGCCATGCTGCAGCGCGTGCGCATACCCTTTCAGGAGCTGGTGGAGGAGATCGGCGACCCCAGCGTCACCGAGCGTCCCCTCGAGGCGATCCGCCTGGCCTGCCTCAAGGGCTTCGAGCGCCTCGAGCAGCCCCGCTACCGGCGCGTGCATGCCATTCTCATCCATCACTGCGAGGTCTTCGGCGACATCGACCCGCTGACCATGCAGAACGAGATAGCCGAGGAGGCCTGTGGCGCCCTGACCGACTATTTCGTCTGTGCGGCCCGCCAGGGCCACCTGCGCCCGGGGCTCAACCCGGAAGTGGCCGGCGAGCTGCTGCAGGCGATGCTCGGCGGGCTCTTCCATGACTGGCTGCGTAATCACGAGAGGTTCTCGATCGTCGAGCGCGGCACCCTGCTGCTGGACGCCCAGCTGGAACTAATGCGTGCCCCGGCGTCAGGATGAGACCGCGGCACCAGCTCTTCCCTGGCCCCGCCCCTGGCGCAGGCGCAGCCGGCTGAGGTGGGCCCGTGCCTCACGATACTCGACCTCCGGTACGCTGCGGTAGGCGTCCTCCCCGGCCACATACTTGACCAGCACCCGACGCTCGCCGACCTGCGGCAGGTTGCCGGGCTTGCCGTGCAGGCGCACCTGCCATGCCGGGTCGCCTACCAGTCTCGCCGTGGCCCAGCCATCGGCATCCGCCTCTTCCCTCACCTCCACCTTCTCGCCCAGCAGGCAGCGCCGCTGTTGCGGGGCATGGCGATGGAACCAGTGATGCAGGCCATGGCACAACGCCGCGGCCAGCGGCGAGGCGAGCGCGAAGGCCCCCCATAGCACCCCTACCCCGACCGGGATACGGAACAGCCCCAGCGGCAGCCAGCGCAGCACGGCGAGCTCCACCCCCAGGGTGATGCCCCCCGCCAGCATCAGCAGCACCGTCAGCGCGAAGGAGGCCGGCACCCCGGCGAAGCCGAGCGCCACCAGAGTACTGGCCAGGTGGTCGCCCTTGAGGCTGTCGTGCTCAAAGCACTCCACCGGCGCCAGGCGCCAGGCTACCAGCAGCCAGTAGAGGGCGGCGAGGCCCAGCAGCGCGCTGAACACCACCACCGGGAAGCTCAGGGCAATCTGACGTACGGTTTCCATGCGGCACCTCCCGGCAATACTTTGCCAACGAATGAGTCTCTCTTTACAGCGTAGACCATGGGGGGAGTGGAACGCACCGCCCTGATGTGAGTCATGGACCGGTTCGCAAGTGCACAGGATGACCCTTGATAAGAGAAGGAGCGCCCCCCAATCGGGCGCCCCTTCTGTTGCGTGCCAGTCATGGGGCCAGCACCCGGCGCTGGCCCCGGCCCTCACGGCTGATCGGCACCTGCCGGCCGGCGATGCTCGGCGCCACCTCCCAGCACCTTGCGCCGGAGCCAGTCGGAGACCGCCGCGATCATGGCGTAGAAGCTCGGCACGAAGAAGCTGCCCAGCACCGCCACGCTGGCCATACCCACCGCCACCGTGGTACCGATATGGTGGCTGCTGGTATCGCTCGCCCCGGTGGCCATAGCCAGCGGCAGTGTGCCGAAGATAAACGCCAGCGAGGTCATCACGATGGGCCGGAAGCGCAGCCGGGCGGCGGTGATGGCCGCCTCGCGGATCGACTTGCCCTGCTCCTTGCGCTGCAGCTCGGCGAACTCGACGATCAGGATGGCGTTCTTGGCCGCCAGCCCCACCACCACAAGCATGCCGATCTCCACATAGACACTGGTATCCAGCCCACGCAGCACGATCCCGCCGATGCCGCCGAGGAAAGCGAATGGGGTCGCGGTGAGGACCGCCAGCGGCAGCGACCAGCTCTCGTACTGGGCCGCCAGAATCAGGAACACCATTAGCAGGCCGAAGACGATCGCCAGGTTGGCGGTGCTGCCCATCTGGGTCTCCTGGTAGGCGGTGCCGGTCCAGCCCATGCCCCAACCTTTGCCGAGCGTCTCCTGAACGATCTCCTCCATGGCGGCGACCGCCTCGCCGGAGCTGTAGCCCGGGGCCGGGCCGCCCTGGAACTGGGCGCCCAGGTAGACCCCGAAGCGCGACACCACCGCCGGCTTGGCCTGGCGCTCGAGGGTCACGAACTCGGAGAGCGGGATCCGCTCGCCGTTGCCGCCGCGCACGAAGACGTTGTTGATGTCATCCGGGGTCCGGCGGAACTCGTCCTCGTTCTGCAGGTAGACCTGGAAATTGCGGTTCTGGTAGCTGAAGTAGTTGACGAAGCCGTTGCCGAAAGTGTTCGACAGGGTGGCGTTGAGGTCCTGTAGCGCCACGCCGTAGCTGAGCGCCTTCTGCTGGTCGATCTCAGCCCGGTAGCTCGGCACGTTGACGTTAAAGGTAGTGAACACCCGCTGCAGGGCCGGGTGCTCGCCCGCCGCCTGCATCACCTGCATCGAGGCCTGGAAGAGCTCCTGCGGGGTCACACCCTCGAAGGACTGCAGGTAGCCGGTGAAGCCACCGGTGGTGGAGAGCCCCATGATCGGTGGCATGTTGAAGGCCCTGGCCGAGCCGCCCGGCACTTGGGCCCCCAACTGCATCACCTGCCCCACCAGCCCCTGGGCGGTGATCTCACGCTCCGCCCAGGGCGCCATGTCGATGAACATCACGCCACGGGCGGTGTTCACCGCACTGGAAAGGATGTCGTAGCCGGCGACCGCTGCCACGTGGTTGACTCCCGGGACCTCCTCGATGCGCGAGCTCAGCACAGCCATGTAATCCTGGGTACGCGCCAGGGACGCGGAGTCCGGCAGCTGCACGCTGACCAGCACCATGCCCTGGTCAGTCTCCGGCACCAAGGACGAAGGCGTGATCTGGTACATCCACCAGGAGCCACCGATCACCAGGGCAGTGAGCAGCAGCGCTAGACCCCAGAAGCGCACCAACACCTTGACCACCCACAGGTAGGCGGCGGTGGTGGCAGCGAAGAGGCGATCGAAGAGGCGCAGCGGGGTATTGATGGCTCGCCGAAACGCCGTTTCGTTGCCGCTCGCCGGCTTGTGCTTGATGAAGATTGCCGATAGGGCCGGGGTGAAGGTCAGCGCCATCAGCGCCGAGAAGGCCACCGAGATCGCCACGGTCAGTGCGAACTGCTGGTAGATCTGGCCGGTGAAGCCGCCCAGGAAGGCCACCGGCACGAACACCGCGACCATGATCAGCGAGGTGGCGATGACCGGGCCGCCCACCTCCTTCATGGCGCGGATGGTGGCCTGGGTGACGGTGATCTCCTCGTTTTCGCTGAGTACCCGCTCGACGTTCTCCACCACCAGGATGGCGTCATCCACCACGATGCCGATGGAGAGCACCAGGGCAAACAGCGTCAGCAGGTTGATGGAGAAGCCGAACATGTAGAAACCGGCGAAGGTGCCGATCACCGAGACCGGCACCACTGACATGGCGATCACCGTGAAGCGCCAGTTCTGCAGGAAGATGAACAGGATCACGCCGACGATCAGGAAGGCCTCGGTGAACACATTGATCACCGTGTTGACAGAGGCATTGATGAACAGGGTGGTGTCGTAGGGCACCACCTGCTCGAGGCCGGGCGGGAAGCGCCCCTCCAGCTCGGCCATGGTCGCCTTGACTGCCTCGGCCGTCTCCAGGGCATTGGCCCCCGGCTGCTGGTTGATGATGATCGGCGACATGGCAGCGCCGTTCAGGCGGGCATCCACGCCGTAGAAGGAGGCACCCAGCTCGATGCGCGCCACGTCATGCAGGCGCAGCGACGAGCCATCCGGGTTGGTACGCAGGAATATCTCGCGGAAGTCGTCGACGTCGCTGAGCCGCCCGCCCGCGGTGATGGTGTAGCTGAAGGCGCGCGGCTCGCTCTGCGGCGTGGCCGCCAGGCTGCCCGCCGGCACTTCGGTGTTCTGGGCGCGGATGGCCGCGGCCACCTCGGTGGGGGTCAGGTCGTACTGGGCCAGCTTGTCCGGGTCCATCCAGATGCGCATGGCGAACTCGCCGCCACCCAGCACCTCGGCATTGCCGACGCCGGGTACCTGGCGCAGCTCGTCGAGGATGTTGAGGGTGGCGTAGTTCTGCATGTAGGTGCGGTTATAGTCACCCTCCGGGGAGATCAGTGCCACCAGCATCAGGATCGAGCTGGAGCGCAGCTCCACGGTGACGCCCTGGGCCTGCACGGCCTCGGGCAGCTGCGACAGCGCCCCCTGGACGCGATTGTTGACGTTGATGGTGTTGATGTCGCCGTCGGTGCCGATGCTGAACGCCACGCTGAGGCTCATGGTGCCGTTGTCGGCGCTGGTCGAGCTCATGTAGAGCATGTTCTCGACGCCGTTGATCGCCTCGGCCAGGGGAGCGGCCACCGTCTGGGCCACGGTTTCGGCATCGGCGCCGGGGAACTGGGCCTGCACCGAGACCGTGGGCGGCACCACACCGGGGTACTGCTCGATCGGCAACACCCGCATGCTCACCACCCCGATCAGCGTCAGGATGATCGCCAGTACCGTGGCGAAGACCGGCCGCTTGATGAAGAAGTTGGAGAACGGCATCAGCTTTCGCCTCCGTCGGCCTTATCAGACGCCGCCTCGGCGCCGGATGCCGTGTCAGCCTGGCCACCCTGCGCCGCGGCACCTTCCGGCGCGCCGGCGCCCTGCTGCCGCTTCCCGGTCTGCATGGCGCGCTCCATCAGCGCCTGGGCGTCGCCATCGAAGGGCTGGGGATCGATGTCCGTACCCGGTTCGATGCCGGCGGGGTCGCCCACCACTACCCGCTCGCCGACTTCCAGGCCGCCGCGGATGATCTGCCAGGGACCGGCCACCTCGCCCAGCTCCACGGTGCGGGCCCGGGCCACGCTCTCCTCGTCGAGCACGTACACCTGGGGGCCCATCAGCCCCTGGCCGATGGCGATCTCGGGTACCGCCAGCACGTTATAGCGCTTGAGCCCCTCCAGGCTGACCCGCACGAACTGGCCGGGCAGCACGCGGCCCTCCGGGTTGGCGAAGGTGGCACTGGCCTGGACGGTGCTGGTGGCTTCCTCCACCCGGGAGCCCAGGAAATCGAGGCGCCCCTCTAGTGTCGGGCTCTCGGCACCGTTATCGCCGGGCAAGCGCAACAGGGTGGTGATCGCCTCGACGGACTGCTCGCCTAGCTGGCGGCGCAGCTCGAAGGCATCGCGCTGGGGCAGCTGGAAGCGCACTTCCAGGGGATCGAGCGGAGTGATGGTGGCAAGCTCGATGCCACTGCTCACCAGATTGCCGACGTTGATCCGGCTGAGGCTAATCATCCCGGAGACGGGTGCGGTCACCTCGGCATAGTCCAGATCAATGCGGGCACTCTCAAGGGCGGCTTCGGCTTGTGCGACCCGGGCGCTGGCAACACGCATA
Source organism: Halomonas sp. 25-S5 (assembly GCF_029889845.1). Taxonomy (GTDB): domain Bacteria; phylum Pseudomonadota; class Gammaproteobacteria; order Pseudomonadales; family Halomonadaceae; genus Halomonas. The sequence goes on along the minus strand of NZ_JARANV010000009.1, from coordinate 24,217 downwards.
TCTGCCAGTGCCTGATCGTACTGCTGACGACTCACCGAGTTCTGGCTCAGCAGCCGCTCGAAACGCTCGGCGTCGCGCTGGGCCCGGGCGAGCTCGGCACGAGCGCTCTGCAGATCTGCCTCGCGCTGGTTGACCACGGCCTGGTAGAGGTCCGGCTCGATGGTGTAGAGCTTCTGCCCCTGCTCCACCAGCTGACCGGCCTCGAAGTGCCGCTGCTCGAGGAAACCCGTGACACGGGCCACCAGGGTAACCTCATCGTCGCTGCGCAGCAGCGACGGGTAGGACTTCTCCAGGGGGATATCCTGACGGGCGATGGTCGTCACTTCCACCGGATGCGGCGGCCGTTCCTGATTGCCGGCGGCCTGCTGGGGGGCATTGTCCTGGCCACAGGCAGCCAGCAACAGAGCCGCGGCCAGGACCAGCAAGTTCGTCCGGCCGTGTCGGAAAAACATTTTCATGGTGTCGGTCGTTCCCGTTGGCGTCGTCAGAGGTAAACGAATCTTACATCCATACATGTATGGATGTAAATATTAGGCTGCTAAACATCATTCCCGGGGACGCGGCGGCTCGCCGATCTCCATGGCCCCGTCGTAGCTATCACTATCTTCCGGTAGGGTGAAGGAGACGCTGCCGCCGTCCAGCCAGGCGTTGACCTCCTCCACGGCCGGCACGTCCAGGGTCCCGGACTGCTGGCGCAGGCTGAGCAGGTTGATCACGTAGTCGTAGCGGGCGCTGGCATGCTCGGCGACGGCGTTGTAGAGGTTCTGCTCGGCATTGAGCACGTCGACGATGTTGCGGGTGCCCACCTCGTAGCCGGCGCGGGTGGCGTCCAGGGCGCTCTGGTTAGAGACGATAGCCTGGGCGCGCGCCTCCACGGTGGAGACGTCGTTGCTGACCTGGGTAAAGCGCGACCGGACCTGCTGGACGGTATCGCGACGCTGGGACTCGAAGTCGTACTGGCTGGCCTCCAGCCGGTAGGTGTTCTGGCGGATGCTCGCCTGGGTTCGGCCGCCGGTATAGAGCGGCATAGTGGCACGCAGGCCGATCTGACTCATCGAGTTGTGCCCTTCCACCACATCGCTATCGCTGTCGTCGAACTGGTAGTTGGCGAAGGCGTTGAGCGTCGGCAAGCGCTGGGCGCGGGCGATCTCGACGCTGCTGCGCGAGACCTCGACACCGGCCAGACTCGCCAGCACCAGGGGGTTGTTCTCCATGGCCAGTTCGACCCAGTGATCACGATCGGCGGGGGTCGGCGGCTGGATCGGCATCTCGTCTCCGAGCATGTCGATGCGGGAATAGCGCTGGCCGGTCAGGCGCTCCAGGACCTCGAAGCGCACCTGCAGGTCGCTCTCGGCAGCGATGCGCTCGGCACGTGACTGGTCGAAGGCCGCCTTGGCCTCCTCCACCTCGGTGATGGCAATCAGCCCCACCTCGAACTGCTCGCGGGCCTGCTCCAGCTGGCGGCCGATGGCCCGCTCCTGGGCGCGCCGCGCCTCCAGCACCTCGTAGGCCCGCAGTATCTCGAAGTAGGCCGAGGAGACGTCGATCAACACCTGCTGCTCGGTGGCGGCCAGCTGATAGGTCTGCTGGTCGATCTGGCGCTCGGCCTGCTCGACCTCGCGGGAGTTACGGGCATCGAACAGCGCCTGGGTGGCCTCGAGGCTGAGCCTGGCCGTATTGTAAATATCGTCCCCGGCCGTCCCGCTACCGGAAACCGCGCCCGACCCGCGCTGGCTCTCGTACTGGCGGTTGTGGGTCGCATCCGCCGAGGCATTGACCTGGGGCAGCAGGTCACCGCGCTCCACATCCCGCCCTGCCGCGACGCTGTCGGTCTGTGACCGGGCCGAGGCCAGCTCGGCATTGTTCTCCAGGGCGTCCCGGGTGATGGTCAACAGATCGGCCGCCTGCAGGGGCGTGGCGAAGGCCGACGCGATCAGTGCCGGCAGCAGGGCACGACGAAGGGTGCGGTGACGAGTCATCGGGTCATCCTCGGTTTCTGGTCGGACAGCTTTACATACATTGTCGCATGTTTGGGTAACGAATCCACTGCCGAACCGTCGGGAATTGTGGATCCTTGACGAAAGCCCCGGGAAACTCCGCTATGCTGCCATGCAGCATAGCCCACTGAGGGAGAACGCCCATGGACGCTCTGGAACTCGTCAGGGTGAGAGAGCTCGAGATCGCCGTGCGCATCTGGCACCCCGAGGCACCGCGTACCGTCATCGCCTGGCACGGCCTGGCCCGCCACGGCGGGGACTTCGAGGACTTCGCCCGCGTGCTGGGCCCCGACTGGCGGGTCCTGGCCCCGGACACCCCCGGACGCGGGCTGTCGAGCTGGTCGCTCTACCCCGCCCACGACTATCTCTACGCCCACTACATGAAGGTAGCAGTGGCGGTGCTCGACCACTTCGGCCTCGAGCAGGTGCCCTGGGTGGGCACCTCCATGGGCGGGCTGATCGGCATGCTGATGGCCGCCGAGCCCGAGACGGCAGGGCGCATCGAGCGGCTGGTGCTCAACGACGTGGGCCCGGAACTCGACCCCGAGGGCCTGGCGAACCTGGCCAGCTACTTCGGCGTACCCCACCGCTTCTGCCGCTTCGGCAAGCTGGAGGCCGAGCTCAGGCGCCACTACACGGGCTTCGGCATCGAGGGCGACGACGCCTGGCGACGCCTCGCCCTGGGCAGCGCCCGGCGCCTGCCCGACGGCAGCTGGACCTACCACTACGATCCGCGCATCGGCGAGCAATTCGTCCTCGACACCCCCCGCGACACCTGGGCCGACTGGGCGGCGATCCGCTGCCCGCTGATGGTCGTGCGCGGCGCGGACTCGCCGCTGCTCAAGGCCGAGAGCGTGACCCGCATGACCGAGGCTCAGCCCGGCCTGGTCAGCCTCGAGGCGCCCGGCTGCGGACACGCCCCGATGCTCGACCGGAAAAGCCAGGTGCGCCCCATCGCCGCCTTCCTCGACCGGCCCCACCGCCGCGTGCTGCCTGGCGGTGTCGGCGGCGCCCTGGCCTGGTGGCAGCGCGGCCTGCGCTGGCTGAAGGGGGCCGGCGCAGGTTGAGCTAATGTAAAGGCACGCGGGCTGATACCATCGGCCACCATGACGCACCCGAGACGCCATTGCCCATGACCGAGCCGGGCCACATCGACCAGCAGGACGGCCGCCTGGCCATCGCCGGGGACTGGACCCTGGTGCACTACGCGACCCTGAAGCGCCAGGTCGAGCGCCTGGCGCAGGCCCGCGAGCCCTCCCCCGAGGGGGTCGATCTCGAGCGGCTCGCCGCCCTGGATACCGCCGGCGCCGTGCTGCTGATGGAGCTGGTCGGCGCCGGCCCCCTCGCCGCGATCGACGACTGGGCCCCCGACCTGCCGGCGACGCGCCGCACCCTGCTGCGCACTTTGGGCCAGGCCATGGCCGACAACCAACCGCCCGAAGCGCGCCGCGTCCGGCCGCTGAGGGACAGCCTGGCGCGGACCGGCCAGCTCATCGAGGGGCTCTGGCAGCAGCAGGGACAGCTGCTCGGCTTCATCGGCCTGACCCTCGCGACGCTGGCCGCCACCGCCTGGCGACCGAGCCGCTGGCGGCTCACCTCGGTGGTGGCCCAGCTGCACCAGACGGGCCTCAACGCCCTGCCCATCGTCGCCCTGCTGACCTTCCTGGTGGGCGCCGTGATCGCCTTCCTGGGCGCTACCGTGCTGCGCGACTTCGGCGCCACCATCTACACCGTCAACCTGGTCGCCTTCGCCTTCCTGCGCGAGTTCGGCGTGCTGCTCGCTGCCATCCTGCTCGCCGGTCGCACCGCCAGCGCCTTCACGGCCCAGCTCGGCGCCATGAAAGCCAACGAGGAGCTCGACGCCGTGCGCACCCTCGGCCTGGACCCCATCGAGCTGCTGGTGCTGCCGCGGGTGCTGGCGATGATGCTGACCCTGCCGATCCTCACCTTCGTGGGCATGCTCAGCGGCCTCCTCGGCGGCGCCCTGGTCTGCCTGCTGGCCCTGGACATCTCCCTCATCCAGTTCCTGGCCATCCTGCAGCGCGACATTCCCCTAGAGCACTTCCTGGTAGGGCTGTCCAAGGCGCCGCTGTTCGCCTTCCTGGTCGCGGTGATCGGCTGCCTGGAGGGCTTCAAGGTCAGCGGCAGTGCCCAGTCGGTGGGCGAGCACACCACCTCGAGTGTGGTGCAGTCGATTTTCGTGGTGATCCTGCTAGATGCGGTGGCGGCGCTGTTCTTCATGGAGATGGGCTGGTGAGCGTGGCACAAGCGCCGATGAGCGACGCACCCCTGATCCGGGTCCGCGGGCTGGCCAACCGCTTCGGCCAGCACAGCGTCCACGAGGATCTCGACCTCGACCTCTACCCGGGCGAGATCCTCGGCGTGGTCGGCGGTTCGGGCACCGGCAAGTCGGTCCTGCTGCGCAGCATCGTCGGCCTGCTGCGGCCCAGCGCCGGGCAGATCGAGGTGTTCGGCGAGGACCTCCTGGGTCTCTCGGCCCGGGAGCGCTCCCAGGTGGAGCGCCGTTTCGGGGTGCTCTTCCAGCGTGGGGCACTCTTTACCTCGCTGACCCTGCAGGAGAACGTCGCCCTGCCGCTGATCGAGCATATCGGACTCTCCCGCGCCGATGCCGAGACCCTGGCCCGGGTCAAGCTGGCGCTTGCCGGCCTGCCCGGGGAGGCGGCGATCCAGTATCCTGCCGAGCTCTCCGGTGGCATGATCAAGCGGGCGGCCCTGGCGCGCGCCCTGGCGCTCGACCCGGAGGTGCTGTTTCTTGACGAGCCGACGGCGGGCCTGGACCCGATCGGCGCAGCGGCCTTCGACCGCCTGATCCTGACCCTGCGCGACGCCCTGGGGCTGAGCGTCTTCCTGGTCACCCACGACCTGGACACCCTCTATACCGCCTGCGACCGGGTGGCCGTGCTGTCGCGTGGCCGGGTGCTGGTCGCCGATTGCCTTGACGTCGTCTCGGCCACCGACGACGACTGGATCCACGACTATTTCCATGGCCCCCGAGGCCGCGCCGCCCAGCGGGCGGCCCACCCGGTGGAGGAGCCCTGACGATGGAACCCCGCGCCCACCACGTGCTGATCGGGCTGTTCACGGTGATCACCCTGGGCAGCGCGCTGCTGTTCGCCCTGTGGCTCGGCAAGTCCAGCGTCGATCGCGACTATGCCTGGTACGAAGTCGGCTTCAACCGCGCGGTCAGCGGGCTCTCCGAGGGCAATGCCGTCCAGTACAGCGGCATCGAGGTCGGGGATGTGGTCAGGCTGCGCCTCGACCCCCGGGACCCGCGCCAGGTGCGGGCGCTGATCCGCGTCTACAGCGACGTCCCGATCAAGCAGGACACCCGCGCCAGCCTGGCGTTGGCCAACATCACCGGCACCATGAACATCCAGCTGCTTGGCGGCACCCCGCAGAGCCCCCGCCTGGAGGGCGACCGCGACGATCCCCCGCTGATCCAGGCCGAGCCCTCGCCACTGAGCTCGCTGCTCTCCAACAGCGAGGAGCTCTTCGCCCAGGTGGATCAGTTGCTGACCAATGCCAACCGGCTGCTCTCCGAGGAGAATGCCGAGAGCCTGACGCGCACCCTGGGCAACCTGGAGGTCGTCTCGCAGGCGCTTGTCGACCAGCGCGCTGCCCTCGGCGAGGCCATGGCGCGCTTCGGGCAGGCCGGCGAACAGCTCGAGGCGTCCCTCGAGAGCGTCAGCCGCCTGGGCGAGACCGCCAACGGGCTGCTCGACGAGGAGGGTCGCGCGACCCTGCAGAGTGCCCGACGCGCCATGCAGTCGCTGGAGGCCACTACCGCCCGGCTGGACCGGCTGACGGCCCGCCATGAAGGCTCCCTGGCGCGGGGCCTGCAGGGCGTGGGCGAGCTCGACCCGGCCATGCGCGAACTGCATGCCACGCTGCGCGCCCTCAACCGCCTGGTGCGGCGCCTCGAGGAGAACCCGGCCGATGCCCTGCTGGGCCGCGACGCGATCCAGGAGTTCACCCCATGAACCTACCCGCCATGCCACGACGCGCCAGGGCACTGCCGGGCCTGCTGATGGCCCTGCTGCTGGCGGGCTGCAGCCTGCTCCCCGAGCAGGAACCGCTGCGCCTCTTCACGCTGCCCGAACCGTCGATTTTGTCGTCTCATGAGGTCACCCGCGACCTCACCCTGCGGGTCGACACGCCGAGCGCCGGGTCGCCGCTGGATGGCCCGCGCCTGCTGGTCATGCCCTCCCCCGGGGAGTTCCAGGCCTATGCCGGGGCACGCTGGAGCGACGATGCCCCGCGGCTGCTGCGCGACCACCTGATCGCGGCCTTTCGCAACGACGGCCGCCTGGCCGCCGTGGTGGACGACGCCAGCCGGGCGCGCAGCGATGCCACCCTGGTGAGCCACCTGGGGGCCTTCCATAGCCGCTACCGCGAGGGCGCGCCCGAGATGGTGCTGCGCCTCGAGGTCCAGCTGCTCGACGAGGCCAGCCGCGAGGTGCTGGCCAGCCGCCGCCTCGAGGCGGTGGTGGCGAGCGACGGCGACAGCCTCAACGCCGTGGTCGCGGCCTTCGCTCGCGCCGCCGACCGGCTCGCCTTCGAGCTGGTCGACTGGACCGTGGCCCAGCTTGCCACGTCATGATGGCCATCCCATCGATGCAGAGTCTCGATACGTAACGTTAGCCGCTTAACCAACCATCAATCGTGGATGCGACAATATGAAGACAAGCCATAAAAGCAAGCTGATCAAGGGTCTGGCGGCCATTGCCGCTGTTGGCATCGCGGCCTGGCTGGTCTGGCGGGAACTGCAGCCCGAGGGTCCCGGCGAGGGCATCACCAGCGGCAACGGGCGCATCGAAGCCACCGAGATCGATATCGCCACCCGGGTCGCCGGCCGCCTCGACGAGGTACTGGTCGACGAAGGGGATTTCGTGGAGCCTGGCCAGATCGTCGCTCGCATGGATACCGACACCCTGGAGGCCGAGCTGGCCCAGGCCAGAGCACAGAACCGCCAAGCAAAGAATGCCCTGGAGACAGCCCGAGCCATGGTTGCCATGCGCCAGAGTGAGCTTGAAAGCGCACGAGCCGTGGTCAACCAGCGCCAGGCAGAGCTGAACGCCTCACGCAAGCGCTACGAGCGCTCGGCCAGTCTGGTGGAGCGTAATGCCATCTCTCGGCAACAGTTCGACGACACCCTGGCCGACTACCAGAGCCAGCAGGCCGCTCTGGCCTCGGCCAATGCCCAGGTGCTCTCCGCCCAGGCCGCTATCCGCGCTACTGAATCCCAGGTCATCGAGGCCGAGTCGCAGGTGGAAGCCACCCAGGCTGCGATCCAACGCATCGAGGCCGAGCTGGAGGACAGCAAGCTCAAAAGCGACCGCCTGGCTCGCGTACAGTTTCGAGTGGCCGAACCCGGCGAGGTGCTGGGTGCCGGGGGCAAGGTAGTCAACCTGGTCGACCTCACCAAGGTCTACATGACCTTCTTCCTGCCCACCAGCGAGGCAGGCCGGGTTGCCATCGGCGACGAAGTGCACCTGGTGCTGGATGCTGCCCCGGACTATGTAATTCCCGCCAGGGTCAGCTTCGTATCCAGCGTGGCCCAGTTCACCCCCAAGACCGTGGAAACCGAAAGCGAACGGCAGAAGCTGATGTTTCGCGTTCGCGCCCAGATCGATCCGAACCTGCTGCTCGAGCATATCGATCAGGTCAAGACGGGCCTGCCCGGCATGGCTTACCTGAAGCTCGACAGTGACGCCACCTGGCCCGAACACCTCAAGGTCAATGTCATTCCATGAACCAAGAGACGCAGCTCGTCGCCCAAGTCAGCACACTTACCTTGCGCTACGGCCGCACCATAGCCCTGGACGCGCTGGACCTGGCCCTGCCGGCCGGATGCATGGTCGGGCTGATCGGGCCGGATGGCGTCGGCAAATCCAGCCTGCTATCGCTGCTCGCCGGCGCCCGCAAAATCCAAGAGGGTACGGTCACGGTGTTGGGCGGCGACATGAGCAACAAACGCCATCGCAACGAGGTCGGCCCGCGCATCGCTTACATGCCACAAGGGTTGGGCAAAAACCTCTATCCGACGCTCTCCATCGAGGAGAACCTGCAGTTTTTCGCGCGTCTATTCGGCCACGGCGCCAGAGAACGTCGGCGTCGCATCGACGACCTGACCCGCAGCACCGGGCTACTCCCCTTCCTCGAGCGCCCCGCCGGCAAGCTTTCCGGCGGCATGAAACAGAAACTGGGGCTATGCTGCGCGCTGATCCACGACCCTGACCTGCTGATTCTCGACGAGCCCACCACCGGGGTCGACCCGCTGGCCCGCTCCCAGTTCTGGGAGCTGATCGCCCGCATCCGCGGCGATCGCCCGCAGATGAGCGTGATCGTCGCTACCGCCTACATGGACGAAGCCCAGCGTTTCGACCGGCTGGTGGCCATGGACGCCGGCAAGATACTCGCCACCGGTTCTCCCCAGGAACTACTGACACGCACCGGCAGCGACTCATTGGAAACCGCCTTTATCGAGCTGCTGCCGGAAGAGAAAAAGCGTGGCTACAAGCCGGTGGATATCCCACCGCTGGAACTGGATGACGGTGAAGCCGCCATTGAGGCTCAGGAACTCACCATGCGTTTTGGCGACTTCACCGCCGTCGACCATGTCAGTTTCCGTATCCGGCGCGGCGAGATATTCGGCTTCCTCGGCTCCAACGGCTGTGGCAAGTCGACCACCATGAAGATGCTCACCGGACTGCTGGCCGCCAGCGAGGGGCGAGCCTGGCTATTCGGTCAGGAGGTCGATCCTCACGACATCGCCACCCGCCGACGGGTCGGCTACATGTCGCAGGCCTTCTCGCTGTACGGCGAACTCACGGTGCACCAGAACCTGGTGCTGCATGCACGTCTGTTCCAGATCGCAAAGCAAGACATACCGGCAAGAGTCGCAGAGATGGTCGAGCGTTTCAGTCTCGATAACGTCCTCGACGCCCTACCGGAGAACCTCCCTCTGGGTATCCGTCAGCGGCTTTCCCTGGCGGTCGCGATGGTTCACAAACCCGAGCTACTGATTCTTGATGAACCCACCTCGGGGGTCGACCCCATTGCCCGCGATGCTTTTTGGCGCCTGCTGATCGAACTGTCGCGCCACGACCGGGTGACGATCTTCATCTCCACCCACTTCATGAACGAGGCCGAGCGCTGCGACCGCATGTCGATGATGCACGCAGGTAAAGTTCTGGATAGTGACACCCCGGCGGCGCTGGTCGAAAAGCGAGAAGCGGCGACGCTGGAGGACGCCTTCATCGGTTATCTGCTCGAGGCTGGCGCCGATCAGGAGAGTTCCACACAGGAGACCTCGCCCCAAGAAGCCGTCTCCCCTTCGGATACCCCACTCGTCGCCAAAGAGACGCATCACGGCGCACCACGCCACCGACGCTTCAGCCTGCAGCGGTTGCTCAGCTATATGTGGCGCGAAACCCTGGAGCTGCGCCGCGACCCGGTGCGCGCCACCCTGGCGCTGGTCGGCTCATTGATCCTGATGTTCGTGATAGGGTTCGGCATCAGCATGGATGTCGAGGATCTCAGCTATGCCATCCTCGACCGGGACCAGAGCTCCCTCAGTCACGATTACGCGCTGAACCTATCGGGTTCGCCCTACTATTTCAGCGAACGCCCACCGCTTGAGGACTATGCGGAGTTGGATCGGCGTATGCGCAGCGGAGAGCTGGCCCTGGCGATCGAGATTCCCCCGGGGTTCGGTCGCGACCTGGTGCGCGGCCGTCACGTCGAGATCGGGGCCTGGATCGACGGCGCCATGCCTCAGCGCGCCGAAACCGTGCAGGGCTATGTACAGGGCATCCACCAGCAGTGGCTTAAGGAGCAGGCAAGGCAATCCGGAGCCGCGACTGCTGCCGCAACTGCCAATATCGAGAACCGCTACCGTTACAATCCCGACATTCAGAGCCTGCCCGCCATGGTGCCTGTGGTGATTCCACTGTTGTTGCTGATGCTGCCGTCCATGCTCACCGCGCTCTCGGTGGTGCGTGAAAAGGAGATGGGGTCGATCATCAATCTCTACGTCACGCCGGTCACCCGCGCCGAGTTCCTGATCGGCAAGCAACTTCCCTACATCGGCTTGGCAATGATCAACTTTCTATTGATGGTTGGGCTTGCGATCACGGTGTTCGGTGTGCCGATCACCGGTAGCTTCCCGGCGCTGGCGCTGGCAGCTCTGGTGTTCTGTATCATCGCCACCGGCATGGGCCTGCTGGCCTCGACCGTCACCCGCAGCCAGATCGCCGCCATGTTCTTCACCATGATCGGCACGCTGATTCCCGCCATCCAGTTTTCGGGACTGATCGATCCGGTCTCGTCGCTAGAGGGTATCGGGCGCTTTATTGGCAACATCTACCCGGCAAGCCACATGTTCACCATCAGCCGCGGCGTATTCAGCAAGGGGCTGGATCTGCGCGACCTCATCGGTTCGTTCCTGTCGATGCTGCTGTCGGTACCCGTGATCATGGGCATGGCGATCACTTTACTCAACAGGCAGGAGAGCTGACATGCACAGGATTGCCAATATTTACCGCCTGGGCATCAAGGAGTTCTGGAGTCTATTGCGTGATCCAATAATGCTGGTGCTGATCGTCTACGTATTCAGCATTGATGTCTACACCACCGCCACGGCTATGCCCGAAACACTGAACAAAGCTCCTATCGCGATTGTTGATGAAGACGACTCGCCGCTCTCCACCCGGATTATCTCGGCCTTCTACCCACCCCAATTCGTACGCCCGAAAATCATCACCTTCCCGGAAATGGATTCTGGTATGGATGCCGGGCACTTCACCTTCGCGCTGGTCATTCCGGCCAATTTCCAGCGTGATGTACTGGCAGGACGTACACCCGACATTCAGCTCAATATCGATGCCACCCGCATGAGCCAAGCCTTTGCCGGCAACAACTATGTACAGCAGATCGTCATGGGCGAGGTCAACGAGTTCGTGAAGGGCTATCGTGCAAGCCCTGTTCCTCCCGTCGAGCTGAGACTACGGGCACGCTTCAATCCGAGCCTTGAAAAATCATGGTTCGGTTCGCTGATGTCAATCATCGACAACGTCACGATGCTCTCGATCATCCTGACCGGGGCAGCGCTGATCCGCGAGCGCGAACACGGTACCATCGAGCACCTGCTGGTGATGCCAGTGACACCAACGCAGATCATGCTGGCCAAGGTATGGTCGATGGGGGTCGTGGTCTTGCTGGCAGTAGCATTATCACTGACCTTCATCGTACGCGGCCTGCTTCAGGTACCGATAGAAGGCTCGGTAGCCCTGTTCCTGGCTGGTGCGGCCCTTCATCTGTTCGCTACCACCTCAATGGGCATCTTCCTGGCGACACTGGCCCGCAGCATGCCCCAGTTCGGCATGCTGATGATCCTGTTTCTGCTACCGCTGCAGGTGCTATCCGGAAGTGTCACGCCGCGCGAAAGCATGCCTGAACTGGTCCAGAACATAATGCTGCTGGCACCTACGACCCACTTCGTCGAGCTGAGCCAGGCCATTCTGTTTCGCGGTGCCGGCATCGGTGTCGTCTGGGGACAGTTTCTAATGCTATTGGTGATTGGCAGCGTACTATTCACCATCTCACTGGCTCGCTTCCGCAAGACCATCAGCCAGATGGCCTGAAGATGACGACAATCCCCCTTGGAGATGCTCTCAGGGCCGGCCTAGCCTCGGAAGCGCGCGAGCCCGGACGTTACCGGTTCAAAACCAGCGCGACAACATGAGGGAACCGAAGGTGTCTTGCGAATCCTGCTGGGTGAACTCATCGGTGCGCCAGGCATAAGAAAAGGAAAACTGCCAGCGGTCCCAGGTCAACGCCAAGCCGGCAAGGGCATCGCCTACCCACTCCTCACGCTCTACCGAGTGGCTTTCCGTAAAGGTGTTGCCGTCGAGCAGAAGATTATGGGCCATGTAGCGGCCTTCCAGAGATGCAAAGGCATACCAGCTAAAGCCCTGATCGGGATGGAAAGAGGCCCAGCCCCCTTGGGCGGGGGCAATGGCGGGAATTCCCAAGCTGCGCTCGAGGTTCTCCCCGAAACGCAGCCCCAGCCCAGTCGACGCATAGGTATATAGGTTCCCCACAGAAAACCCGGTTGCAGGACCATACTCCACCTGATAACCGTCAAGGCTGAACCTATCGATCCAGGCATGCTTGTAGGCAAGGTTGACGACCGGTTCATTATCGAGTTGGTGGTCCCAGCCTCGCGGTTCGGTGGACGAGACCAACTCATGATATTCACGCTGGATCCACTCGGCACCGGATGCCGGTCCGACAATGCCCACGTCCATATTGAGACTTCTGACTTCATGCCAGCCACGGTGCGGGATCTGATCGAACAGCGATACTCCCCCGAGAAGAAGCCCTGCATAGGGACGGTCATCCTCTATCAACCACGGAATGCTGATATCATCCGGCGTATATATCTGATGGCTGAGTCGGTATGCCCCACTCTCCATGCTGCTCCCTCGCCAGCCGGGCAACCGCTCGGCCAGCCCCCGCAGCCAGTGATCGTTGCCCGGTTCAAACGACCAGATGAGCTCAACCCCGTTGGAATAATGGCCGTCATCGCCATTATTGGAATAGCTATCGTTCTCGGACTTGAGCGTCAAGAGCCCCGACCCGGCAGCCGACACCGGCATCGATGCCACCAACAACACTGACCACCACACCGCTCCCCTGGCTTGCATGCAATGCTCCTGTCTGGCACCTGTAACAAACAACCATGAATGTATGTTCAGTAAACCTAGCAACACCGCCCATGAGGGTCAATGCCGTATTGATTACCGCTCAATTCTTTTACAGACAATCAGCATGCCCCGACTTCCAGGTGGTTCACGACTTCAGCATGGCCAGGTCCACCGCCGCGTAGTAGCGCGAGCCCACCGGCCAGCGCTTGCCGATGTGATGTTCGCAAAGGCTGACGATTTTGCCTCGATATGGCACAAGGAGGGTACACCCACAGCAGAGAGGAGCTGGGACCATGTACAAGCTGGCGTTTTTCGTGCCCGTGGCCGACGCCGAGTCCGTCAAGGAGGCCGTCTTCGCCACCGGGGCGGGACGCATCGGCGACTACGAGGCCTGCTGCTTCCAGACCCGGGGCACCGGACAGTTCCGGCCACTGGAAGGCGCCGACCCGCACATCGGGCGGGTCGGCGACCTGGAGCGGGTGGAAGAGCTGAAGGTGGAGCTGGTCTGCGAGGACGCCCTGATCGCTGAGGCGGTGGCAGCCCTGAAGACGGCCCATCCCTATGAGGAACCCGCCTACGACGCCTGGAAACTCGAGGCCTTGTGAGCCTTCCTGCGACGGTGGCCCCGACGCCAGGCGCCGGGTCCGCCGGTGGCTGAGCGCGGGCCGCGCTCAGCCTAGCCGTTCGGCGAGACGCGCCTCCAGGGTGCGCTGGTCCTCGTCGAAGCGGCGGATGCCCTCGGCCAGCTTGTCGTTGGCCATGGCGTCCTGGTTGTGGCCCCAGCGGAACGTGGGCTCGTCAAGCGGCGCGGGACGCTCGCCGACGGCGGGGATCTCCACGCCCCGGGCGACCTCGCCCTCCTCGGCCGAGAGCTCCTCAAGCAGCGCCGGCGAGATAGTCAACCGCGGGCAGCCGGCCAGCGCCAGCACCTGGCCGAGGGTGCGGAAGCTCGCCCCCATCACTACGGTGGCGTACCCGCCACGTCCGACCCGCGCGCAGACACCGCGCACGAAGCGCACCCCGGGGTCCTCGTCCGGCGCATAGTCACGGCCGGTGGCCTGCTTGTACCAGTCGGTGACCCGGCCGACGAAGGGCGAGACCAGGAAGACCCCGGCATCGAAGCAGGCCTGGGCCTGGGCATCGCTGAACAGCAGGGTCAGGTTGCACTGGATACCCTCCCTCTCCAGCACCTCGGCGGCACGGATGCCCTCCCAGGTGGAGGCGAGCTTGATCAGTACGCGATCGCGGCCCACGCCGCGTTGCTCGTAGGATTCGATCAACTCGTGTGCCTTGCGGATGCTGGCCTGGGTATCAAAGGAGAGGCGGGCCGCCACTTCGGTGGAGACACGGCCGGGCACGGCCTTGGCGATCTCGCTGCCCATGGCCACGGCGAGACGGTCCACGGCATGCTCGGCCTGGACCTGACGGTCGCGGGTCTCGGCCTTGACCGCGGCCAGCTCTTCCTCGATCAGCGCCTGGTAACCGGGCAGGTCGAAGGCCTTGAGGATCAGCGAGGGATTGGTGGTGGCATCGTGGGGCCGGTAGCGCTGGATGGCGTCCAGGTCACCGGTGTCGGCGACCACCAGGGAGCGGCGTTTCAGGGCATCGAGTCGTGTCGTCATGGAAGGCTCCAGAGAAGTGAGACGGTCATCAGGTCAGAACGGCATGGCGCTCGGCCAGCCGACGGCGATAGCGGGCATAGACCTCTCGATAGGCATCGACATTCGCCGGATCGGGCTCGGCTCGCGAACTTTCATCGAGGTGCACCAGGCGCGCGCAGAGATCGGCCAGCTCGCCGCCCTGATGGCACCAGGCCGCCTGCAGGGCGGCGCCCAATGCCGCGGCGTCGGCGATCTCGGGGCAGATCACCCGGCTGCCGGTGACGTCGGCCACCATCTGACGCCACACAGGGCTGCGCGAGCCACCGCCAATCAGCCGGATCTCGCGCAGTCCTTCGGCCAGGCGACCGAACTGATCCAGGCCATAACGCAGGCCCAGGGTGGCGCCCTCCACCACCGCCCGGCACAGGTTGGCCTGGGTGGTGTTGACGCTGGTCAGGCCGTCAAGGCTGGCGGTGGCCTCGGGCAGCATGGGCACCCGCTCGCCATTGAAGAAGGGCAGCAGGGTGGCGCCCTCGGCGCCGATGGGCGCAGCGGCCACCCGCTCGCCGAAGGTCACCAGGTCGAGACCCAACAGCTCGCGGATCCGCGTGGTCGCCGAGGTCACGTTCATGGTGCAGACCAGCGGTAGCCAGCCACCGTGGCTGGCGCAGAAGTTGGCGACCATGGCGTTGTCGGGCACCACCGGCTCGGGGGAGAAGGCGCACAGGGTACCGGAGGTGCCCAGACTCAGGGTCACCAGGCCCGGGCGGATGTTGCCGGTGCCGATGGCGCCGAGCATATTGTCGCCTCCCCCACTGGAAACCAACACATGGTCTGCCAGGCCCAGCTCGCGGGCCACTTCGGGGCGCAGCGTGCCGGCCGGTTCATGGGCGTGGATCAACCGGGGCAGCACCCGCTCGGGGTCGAGCTCCGGGGCAATCTCGGCGAGGACGTCGTGGCGCCAGCGCCGGGTACGGGTGTCGAAGTACCCGGTCCCCGAGGCGTCGCCGGCCTCGGTGACCCGCTCGCCGGTGAGCCAGAAATTGAGATAGTCGTGGGGCAGCAGCAGGCTGGCGACGCGCCGGTAGGCCTCGGGATGCACCTCGCGCAGCCAGGCGATCTTGGAGGCGGTATAGCCGGTCTGCAGCACCAGGCCAAGCTTGTCGAGGCAGCCCGCTTCGCCACCGAGGCGCTGGATCAGCGCGGCGTTCCAGGCCGCCGTCTCGGTGTCGCACCACAGCTTGGCCGGATGCACCGGCTCGCCCTGCGCGTCCAGGGCCACCAGGCCGTGCTGCTGGCCAGAGACGCCCAGGGCACGGATCGCCCGGGGGTCGATGCCGGTCATCGCCAGCACCTCTCCAAGGGCGCCGCGCAGCGCGGCGATCCACTCGCCGGGGTCCTGCTCGCGGCGTCCGCCCGCCCCCTCGTCCAGGCGATGCGGCCGGCTCGCCTCGCCAAGGACCCGTGCACGGTCGACATCAACCAGTACCACCTTGGTGCTCTGGGTCCCGCAGTCCACTCCGATGTACATCATAGGCTCCCGTGTTCGACCAGCGCTTCAAGAGTAGCCCGGGCCCCCTGGCGGTGCAGGCTTTCCAGCGCTTGGACATAAGCCTGGCGGAAGCGTGGGTCCTCGGCCAGGTCACCGAACAGCTCGCGGTTCTCGATAAAGGCAGTGGGATGGTCGTGGTTGCGGGCCGCAATGGCCATCAGCTCGTCCTTGAGGCGGTCGACCACGGTGATCGCCTCGCCCTGCTCATCGACGCCCTCGGCGTAGCGCGCCCAGCTCGCCACCACGGCCGCCGAGCGATGGAGTTCGCCACCGCTCTCGATCTGCTGGCGAATCACCGGCACCAGCCACTTGGGAATCCGATCCGAGCTCTCGGCGCAGAGTCGCGCCAGGGTGTCCTTCACCTCGGGGTTGGCGAACCGCTCGATCAGGGTCAGCCGGTAGTCTTCGAGGTCGATGCCCGGCACCGGCGCCAGGGTCGGCGAACCCTCATGGCGCATGTAGCCGAGCAGGAAGTCGACGAACAGCGGGTCCTGGCACACCTCGTGGGCATAGCGGTAGCCGGCCAGGGTGCCGAAGTAGGTCAGCGCCTGGTGGCTGGCGTTGAGCAGGCGCAGTTTCATCAGCTCGTAGGGCACCACGTCGTCCACCAGCTGCACGCCGACCCGCTCCAGCGGCGGGCGGCCGGCGACGAAACGATCCTCCAGCACCCATTGGGTGAAGGGCTCGCAGACCACCGGCCAGGCGTCCTCGACGCCGAAGCGTTCGCCCAGCTCGGCGATGTCGGCCTCGCTGGTGACCGGGGTGATGCGGTCCACCATGGCGTTGGGGAAGGCCACCGAGGTCTCGATCAAGGCGGCCAGTGCCGGGTCCCGGGCGCGGGCGTAGGCGGTGAAGGTCTCCCTGGCCACATCACCGTTGCCCTGGATGTTGTCGCAGGACATCACGGTGAAGGGGGCGATGCCACGCTCGCGGCGCCGCGCCAGGCCCTCGACGATCAGCCCGAAGGTCGTCTTCGGTGTCGCGGGATGCGCCAGGTCGTGGCGGATGTCGGGGTTGTCGAGGTCGAACTCGCCACTCACCGGATGGAAGTTGTAGCCGCCCTCGGTGACGGTCAGCGAGACGATGCGGATCGCCGGGTCGGCCATCCTCTCGATCACCGCCTCGGGGTCGTCGGGGGCGAACAGGTAATCCACCACGCTGCCGATGACCCGCGGCTCGCGGCGACCATCCGGGTGCTTGATCACCAGGGTATAGAGGTAATCCTGGGCGGCCAGGGCATCGCGCATGCGGCGATCCCCGGCCATCACGCCGACGCCGACGATGCCCCAGTCCAGGGCCTCGTCACGACTCATCAGCGCATCAAGATACATGGCCTGGTGGGCGCGATGGAAGCCGCCGACACCGAAGTGGACAATCCCCGGCGTGAGGTCACGACGGTCATAGTTGGGCAGCGCCACCTCGGCGGCCAGTTTGCCCAGGTTGTCGTTGTTGAGTCGGGTCATAGGGAGTCTCCGGCCGAGCCAGGCTCGGCTTGGTGGGCCCGGGGCATGGAGGTCAGCGCCACACTATGTCGGGCGGAATAGAGTGCGACTTGACCAGTCGCGCGTTGGGCATGTCCTTTTGTCGCGCCTTCTCCAGAGCGCTGACAGGATCCTGGCCCATATCGATCCAGCGCTCGAAGAGTCGCTGTTCCAGGACGTCGTCGGCCACGTCAAGCAGCACCCTCAGGTCGAAGAGGCCATGCAGCCCGGTCCAGGGTGCCTGGTCGAGCAGCAGGTAGTTGCCCTCGACGATAACGATGCGCTGCTCGAGGGTGATCAGCCGACCGCCAGCACGGGCCAGATCCAAGGGGCGGTCGAACACAGGCACCGCGACAGGCCGGTCGGAGCGGCGAATGCGCTCGAGGTCGACACGCAGTCCGTCGACATCGAAGGTGTGCGGCGCCCCTTTCACGGGCACCAGGTCATCGGGTTCCAGCACGGCGTTGTCGTAGTGGTAGCCATCCATCGGCACCACCGCGGCCTGGCCGGGCAGGCGGGCATTGATGGCCTCGCGCAGCCGCGCCGAGCGGTAGGACTTGCCACCCCCCGGCGGGCCGGCCAGGGCCACCAGGAAGCGCGAGCAGCCCTTGGCAGCCTGGATCAGCCGCTGTGCCATGGCATCGAGTTCGGGATTCATGGGACTTCCTCGGGTTCACATGACGGAGCATCATGATCACTCGCCGCATCGTTCTCGCCTACCATGGGAAGGCAGGTCGGCGGCATTCGTCCTCAGCTCATCCAGTTGCCGCCATCCACGTTGAGGGTCTGGGCGACCACATAGTCGCTGTCGTCGCTGGCCAGGAAGACCGCGGCGCCACCGTAGTCGTCGGGCCGACCCATGCGACCGGCCGGTACCGCCTCGCCCACCAGGCGCTTCTTCTCGCCGAGGGGGCGGCCCTCGTAGCGGGCGAAGAGCGCATCTACCTCCTCCCACATCGGGGTGTCCACCACTCCGGGGGCGATGCCATTGACGTTGATGCCGTGCCGGACCAGGTCCAGGCCACAGGATTGGGTGAGGCTGATCACCGCCGCCTTGCTGGCGCAGTACATGCTCACCAGCGCCTCACCACGGCGCCCCGCCTGGGACGCCATATTGATGATCCTTCCGCCCTGGTCACGCTCGACCATGGCCTTGGCGACGGCCTGGAGAGTGAAGAACAGGCCCTTGACGTTGACGGCGAACTGCTTGTCGTAGCTCGCCTCGGTCACCTCCAGCACCGGGGCCATGTCGAAGATGGCGGCGTTGTTGACCAGGATGTCGATGCCGCCGAAGCGTTCCTTGATCTGCTCGATCATGGCGTCGACCGAGGCCCGGTCACAGACGTCCAGACGCACGCCCATCACCCGCGCAACGTCGCCACCAGCCTGGTCGGTGAGGGAGTCTAGGGCCTCGTCGATGGCGCCCTGATCGATATCGGCGACCACGACATTGGCGCCTTCGGCCAGATAGCGCTGGGCGATGGCCAGGCCGATGCCTCGGGCACCGCCGGTGATAACGGCAATCTTGTCTTGAAGCTTCATGTTGTCATCCTTTTTGCTGTTGTGGGTGAGCGGGTCAATGGAAGAAGGGAGTCAGGGGTCAGGAGCGAACCGACTTCCGGCAGGTACCTCGCCACAGCTGAATCAGCTCGGCGAGGCCACTCATGTGTGTCAGTACCTGCCAGGCGCCGGCCTCCTGGAGGCGTTCGGCCTGGCCCGGCTGCACATGGCTGGCCCCGGTGAAGCCGATCACCGTCATGCCGGCAGCATGGGCCGCGGTGACACCCGAGACGCTATCCTCTACCACCAGGCAGTCCCCGGGGAGGCGTGCCAGCTCACCTGCCGCCAGGTGGTAGAGATCGGGGGCGGGCTTGGGACGGGCCACCTGGTCCGCCGTGAACACCGGCGACGCCTCAAGCAACCGATCCAGCCCGGTGGTCGCCAGGGAGGCCAGCACCCGCTGCCGGCGGCTGTTGGAGACCACCGCCTTGGGCAGGTCGATGGTGGCGATCGCCTCGGCCACCCCCGGCATGGCCTGGAGCTCGCGAACCAGTCGCGCCTCGATGGTGTCATCCACCAGGGCAGTGGCCGCCGGCGGCAGGCGATGCACGCTCAGCCCCTCCAGGTGGCGCAGGATGTTGCCCGTGGTCATGCCCAACGCCTGACGCAGTACCGTGTCGGCATCGAGGTCGGGCAACCAGTCGCCGAGCAGTTCCACCAGCGTCGCCTCGGCAATGGTCTCGCTGTCCACCAGCACGCCATCGCAATCGAAGATCAGGGTGTCCATGAGCACATCCGTCACAGGCTGTCGGCGTCGGAGGCGACGCGGTTGTCCCGGCGCGTCAGGCGCGCGAGGGGGTGCTGGTGCAGGCTGGGCAAGGCCAGGCCGCTGGCATCGAAGAGATGGGCCCGCTCCGGCTCGAAGCCGAAGCGCACCTTGTCGTGGACACGATGCGCCACGTCGCCATCGGCCATGATGGTGACCATCAACTCACCCATCTGCACGTATAGCGAGGTCTGGCCGCCCAGCCGCTCGAGGACCTGAATCTCCCCTTCCAGCGGCCCCTGGTCATCGAGCAGCAGGTGCTCGGGACGGACACCGAGTTCCAGGGCCGAATCGACCGCCAACTCGCTGCCATCCGCCGGTACGCTGCAGGTCCCGCCGCCGGGCAGCCGGATCTCGACCCCCTCGGCGTGAGTCCGCTCGAGCCCGACCTCCAGGAAGTTCATCTTCGGCGAACCGATGAAGCCGGCCACGAAGCGGTTGCAGGGATGGTGATAGAGCTCCATGGGCGAGCCCACCTGCTCCACCTCGCCGTCATGCAGCACCACGATCTTGTCGGCCATGGTCATGGCTTCGATCTGGTCGTGGGTGACGTAGATCATGGTGGCGTCAAGCTCCTCGTGAAGCCGCGCCAGCTCGATGCGCATCTGCACGCGCAGCGCCGCGTCGAGGTTGGAGAGCGGCTCGTCGAACAGGAAGATGCTGGGGTTGCGGACGATGGCCCGGCCGATCGCCACGCGCTGGCGCTGGCCACCGGAGAGCGCCTTGGGCTTGCGATCCAGCAGCGGTTCGAGCTGCAGGATCTGGGCCGCCTCGAGGACCTTCTGGCGGCGTTGCTCCTTCGGCACCTTGGCCAGCCGCATGCTGAAGCCCATGTTGTCTTCGACGGTCATGTGCGGGTAGAGCGCATAACTCTGGAACACCATGGCCAGCCCACGATCGGCCGGGCCGACGTCGTTGATGCGCTGCCCATCGATGACGATATCGCCGGAGGTAGCACTCTCCAGGCCGGCGATCATGCGCATCAGGGTCGACTTGCCGCAGCCGGAGGGGCCGACGAAGACCACGAACTCCTTGTCGTTGACCTCCAGGTCGATGCCCTTGATGACGTGAGTGTCATCGAAGCTCTTGGTGATCTGCTTGAGTTGTAGTGTTGCCATGGGGAAATTCCTTTACTTGACGGCGCCAAAGGTCAGGCCGCGTACCATCTGCTTCTGGGTCATCCAACCGAGAACGAGGATGGGGGCGATGGCCATGGTCGAGGCCGCGGAGAGCTTGGCCCAGAACAGCCCCTCGGGACTGGAGAAGGAGGCGATATAGGCGGTCAGTGGCGCTGCGTTCGATGAAGTGAGGTTGAGGCTCCAGAACGCCTCGTTCCAGCTCAGGATCACCGACAACAGGCCGGTGGAGGCGATGCCCGGCAGGGTCAGCGGCATCAGCAGGAAGAGCACTTCCTGCAGCGTGCTGGCGCCATCCATGCGCCCCGCCTCGAGGATGTCCTTGGGCATGTCCTTGAAGAAGGTGTAGAGCATCCACACCACGATCGGCAGATTCATCAGGGTGTAGACGATGATCAGGCCGGTGCGGGTATCGAGCAGACCCACGTCGCGGAAGATCAGGTAGATCGGCACCAGCACCCCGACCGACGGCAGCATCTTGGTGGAGAGCATCCACAGCAGCGTGCCCTTGGTGCGCTTGGTGGGCAGGAAGGCCATCGAGTAGGCGGAGGGGATGGCGATCACCAGCGCCAGCAGCGTCGAGCCGAAGGCCACCGCGACGCTGTTGAGCGCGTAGCGGGCATAGCCCGAGCGGTCTTGGACCGCCTGGTAGCTCTCCAGGGTCGGCGAGAAGATCAGGCTGGGATCGGCGATGGCCGCCGCTTCGGTCTTGAAGCCGGTCAGCACCATCCAGAAGATCGGGAAGAAGATCACGCAAGCGATCGTCCAGCCGAGCACGGCCAGGCCGAGCTTCCTGATGCCGGGCGAGGCCAGCAGGGAGGGCCGGGCCGCCAGCGGGATCGCGGCAGTCTCCGACCCGGGTTGCTTGGTTCTTGAAGTAGTCATGAGCGGCTCCCGTTGCCCTAATCTTCCAGGTTCTTGGCCACCATGCGGACCAGGAAGATGGCGACGATATTGGCCAGGATGATCGCGATCACCCCGCCTGCGGAGGCCATGCCGACGTCGAAGTCGAGCAGGGCACGGATGTAGATCAGGTAGGCCAGGTTGGTAGTGGCAAGCCCCGGACCGCCCGAGGTGGTCACGAAGATCTCGGCGAAGATGGTCAGCAGGAAGATCATCTCGATCATGATCACCACGCTGATCGCGCGCTTGAGGTGCGGCAGGGTGATGAAGAAGAAGATCGCCACCGGGCCGGCCCCATCCATGCGCGCCGCTTCCACCTGGTCCTCGTCTAGCGACTGCATGGCGGTGAGCAGGATCAACAGGGCGAAGGGCAGCCACTGCCAGGCCACGATGATGATGATCGAGGTCAGCGGCAGCGAGGAGAACCAGTCGACAGCCGGCAGGCCGAAGGACTCGGCGACCCAGGAGAGCACCCCGTTGGAGGGGTGCATCATCATGTTCTTCCACACCAGGGCGCTGACCGTGGGCATGACGAAGAACGGCGAGATGGCCAGCACCCGGGCGATGCCGCGCCCGGCGAACTCCTGCTGGAACAGCACCGCCAGCAGGGTGCCACCCACCACGGTGATCGCCAGCACCCAGCCGACCAGCAGCAGGGTCGTGCCCATGGCCGACCAGAGGGCGGGATCGGTGAACAGGTATCGGTAATTTTCCAGTCCGGCGAAGCCGGTCATGCCGGGCATCAGCAGGTTATAGCGCTGGAAGGAGAACTACAGGGTCATGCCCAGCGGCACCAGCATCCATATCAGTAGCAGGGTGACGGCCGGCGCCTGCAGCGACAGGGTCCTAAGACCCCCGACGGTGCGGCCGGAAGCGCGTGTCTTGTTCATGAGATTACCCGCGAAACCAGGTAGGGAAAGGGACCCGGCCGGGGCGACCCGGCCAGGAGCAGCTGAGCTGCGTCAGTCGTCGAGGTAGCCGGCACGTTCCATGGTGCGCTCGGTGGCCCGCTGGGCACTCTGCAGGGCCTGTTCGACGGTCGAGTCACCGGTCAGGGCCGAGGCCACCATCTGACCCACCCGGGTACCGATGGACTGGAACTCGGGGATGCCGACGAACTGCACGCCGATGTAAGGGCTCGGCTTCAGCGTCGAATCGGTGGGATCGGCGCTGCGCATCGCCTTGAGCACGAAGTCGGCGAAGGGTGCCGCGTCGCGGTACTGCTCGTTGGCATAGGTGGACTCACGGGTGCCGGGCGGCACGCTGGTCCAGCCCTCGGTCTCGCCGACCAGTTCGATATACTCCTGAGAGGTGGCCCATTGGATGAAGGTGCGCGCGGCCGCCTGGTTCTCGGAGGTGGCCGGGATCGCCAGCGCCCAGGACCACAGCCAATGCGAGCCCTTGGGAGTCTTGGCCACCGGTGCCGGTGCGAAGCCTACCCGGGTGGCGAAGTCGGGATCGTCGTAGAGCTTGCCGGCTGCCGAGGTCGCATCCACCCAGATCGCGCAATTGCCACGCGAGAACAGCGCCAGGTTCTCGTTGAAGCCGTTGGAACTGGCCCCGGGCGGGCCATAGTCGTTGAGCAGGTCGACATAGAAGCCGACTGCCTCCTGCCATTCGGGAGAGTCGAGCTCGGGGTTCCAGTCCATGTCGAACCAGCGTCCACCGAAGGTGTTGACCAGGGTCGAGACGAAGGCCATGTTCTCGCCCCAGCCCGGCTTGCCGCGCAGGCAGATGCCGGCCAGCTCGTTGTCGGGATCATTCAACTGGCCGGCCCAATCGCGCACCTCGTCCCAGCTCGGCTGCTCGGGCACCTCGATGCCGGCCTCGTCGAAGAGGTCCTGGCGGTAGTACATCATCGAGCTCTCGCCATAGAACGGCAGCGCATGCAGGGTGCCCTCATGGGAAAGGCCGTCGCGGACCGACTGCAGCAGGTCATCGACCTGGTAATCCGCGGGAAGATCATCAAGTGGTGACAGCCAGCCCCGCTCGGCCCAGATCGGGACTTCGTAGGTACCGATGGTCATGACGTCGAACTGGCCGCCGCCCGTGGCGATATCGGTGGTCATGCGCTGGCGCAGCACGTTCTCTTCCAGCACCACCCAGTCGAGCTCGATGTCGGGGTGGGCCGCCTCGAACTCCTCGGTGAGGCTCTGCATGATCACCATGTCGTTGTTGTTGACCGTACCGACCGTGATCTCGGTCTGTGCCTGGGCTTGGGAGGCGGCGGCGACGGCCACCGTCAGGGTGGCCAGCGGCAGGGCTCGGGTGAGCTTCATGATGGGCTCCTCTCGGGACTCGTGTTGTTGTGTGTCAGGCTAATTTGATCAATTTGATCATCGATCAATCAAATGATCGGACACGAGTCCACAAAAAGCAACCTGATTACTCATGTTGATCAGCCACCATTCCGCCAGCTTGTCCTATACTGAGGTTATATCCAGTAGAGGAGGTGACGTCATGGCACGCAACCCGATCCAGTTTCAGCCCG
>NZ_JARANV010000089.1 GCF_029889845.1 Halomonas sp. 25-S5 | reverse complement strand
GAGCTGATGAACGGGCAGTCCCTGCTCCAGGACATGCGTGGCGTAGGCATGACGCAGGCTGTGGATGCCACCGATCCGCTCGATACCGGCCTGGCGCTTGGCCTGGGTGAAAGCCTTCTACGGCGCGCTCGGGTGCAGCGCACGATCCGGGAACAACGCGCTTGGGAACAGCCATGTCGGCGGCCGGTAGGCACGCCAGACATCGCGCAAGCGATCGAGCAGGGTCGCCGATAGCAGGACCATGCGATCCTTCGCACCCTTGCCCTGCGCGACACGCAGTTGGCCACGCTGGCTGTCGATGTCCCGGACCCGCAGGTGGCAGACCTCACTCACGCGCAGTCCGCAGCCGTAGCACAGTTCGAGCATCATGCGATGCTTGGGGTTTTGGCACGCGGCCAGGATCCGCCGGACTTCGTCGCGAGTCAGCAATTCCGGAATCCGTTGCGGTGTCTTCGGCACCACGGGCGATACCTCAACCGACGGCCAGTGCAACACTTGGAGGTACAGGAAACGCACGCCGTGCAGATAGACGCGGCAGCTGGCGGCTGACAAACCGCGCTCCTGGACCAGATGATTGAAGAAGCGTTGCAGGTCGTCGGTGCTCAACTGTCTGGCGGTCGGTGGAAACAGCGCGCCAGGTCCGTTATCACCATCAGGTAGGTAGTGTGGG
>NZ_JARANV010000088.1 GCF_029889845.1 Halomonas sp. 25-S5 | reverse complement strand
GTTTTCTGCTTGATGATCCAGCGGCCTCGCCGGGATTTTCCCCAATAGTAGGTAAAGCCCAGGAAGTCGAAGGTCTCGGCGCGCTGCTCGAAGTGCGGCCGGAACCGCACCAGCCGGGTCTTGGTCGGGTGGAGAGTCAGGCCGTAGCGCGCGAAGCGCTTGGGCAGTACCTCCAGCACCTTGCGGGCATCGGCTTCGTTGCTGAATGCCAGGATGGCGTCATCGGCGAACCGCACCTCGAACGCACGTCCTCGCAGGCGTGGTTTGACGTCTTTCTCAAACCACTCGTCCAGCACATAGTGGAGGTAGACGTTCGCCAACAATGGGGAAATCACACCCCCTTGCGGGCTTCCTATCTCTCCTTTCTGCCACTTCCCGGCCTCCAATACCCCGGCCTTGAGCCACTTGCCGATCAGGCGAAGGATGACACCGTCCTTCACTCGTTGCTGCAGAAACGTCCGCAGGTGCTGGTGGTCGATCGTGTCGAAGAAGGCTTGGATATCCAGGTCGATGACCCAGCCGCCTCCCATCGACATCAAGCTGTTCCTCACCGTCTCGACGGCCTGATGTGCCGAGTGCTCCGGCCGGAAGCCGTACGAGCCGTCTAGAAAGTCGTGCTCGTAGAGCGGCTCCAGCAGGGCCACCACGGCACGCTGCAGGACCTTGTCTTCGAAGGTG
>NZ_JARANV010000087.1 GCF_029889845.1 Halomonas sp. 25-S5 | reverse complement strand
CACCTTCGAAGACAAGGTCCTGCAGCGTGCCGTGGTGGCCCTGCTGGAGCCGCTCTACGAGCACGACTTTCTAGACGGCTCGTACGGCTTCCGGCCGGAGCACTCGGCACACCAGGCCGTCGAGACGGTGAGGAACAGCTTGATGTCGATGGGAGGCGGCTGGGTCATCGACCTGGATATCCAAGCCTTCTTCGACACGATCGACCACCAGCACCTGCGGACGTTTCTGCAGCAATGAGTGAAGGACGGTGTCATCCTTCGCCTGATCGGCAAGTGGCTCAAGGCCGGGGTATTGGAGGCCGGGCAGTGGCAGAAGGGAGAAGTCGGCAGCCCACAGGGCGGGGTGATTTCCCCCTTGTTGGCGAACGTCTATCTCCATCACGTGCTGGACGAGTGGTTTGAACAGGACGTCAAGCCACGCCTGCGAGGACGAGCGTTCGAGGTACGGTTTGCCGACGACGCCATCCTGGCATTCAGCAACGAAGCCGATGCCCGCAAGGTGTTGGAGGTGCTGCCCAAGCGCTTCGCGCGCTACGGACTGACCCTGCACCCGACCAAGACCCGGCGGGTGCGGTTCCGGCCGCACTTCGAGCAGCGCGCCGAGACCTTCGACTTCCTGGGCTTTACCTACTATTGGGGAAAATCCCGGCGAGGCCGCTGGATCATCAAGCAGAAAAC
>NZ_JARANV010000086.1 GCF_029889845.1 Halomonas sp. 25-S5 | reverse complement strand
GCGTTACAACGTCATTTCTTCCGCTTTAGATCGCGGTAGAAGTTTTCGTGTGATCCCAGGGCCATCAGTTCGAGGACAAGAGCACCATCATCAAAGCTGTAACCTAGCAGCGTCAACTGCTTGTTCATTTTGAACTTATGGACTCGCAGAAAGGCCAGATCCCCTTTCTTCTGCTCACCAATGTTGGGGTCGGCGATTAAGTCCTTAACCGCCAGATCAAGGTCTGTTTTCTGGTTGGGCTTGAGTTTCTTTACCGCTTTCTTGAACGTAGGGGTCTGTAATACACTCGTGGCTTTAACCAAAATCGTAGGCCTCCAGCTTTCCGGCGTCCCGCTCTGCCTGCGCGATGATGGCTTGCCTTACAAATTCGTAGGGTAAATCGGGGTTATCTTCCATTATCTCGCCGATTTTTGCCCAATGTTCTATTTGTTTGGGAGGGGTTCGATTAAGAGCTTTGGCCATAATAGTGGCTTTTTCAATTAGCTTTTGATCTAAGCGAATACTGTTCGTAGCCATTTGTGCCTCCAGCGTAGAGTTTTCTTAATTGTAGCACTATGCCACAATCGAAGCAAGTTGTAACAAGGCGCTGTTGTCGGACTGCTTTTCCGCTGGCGCTACAAAGCAGCCGCAAAGCGCGGCGTTGAACTAAACCGCTTCGCGGTAGCTGTCGTCGAATCCTGTC
>NZ_JARANV010000085.1 GCF_029889845.1 Halomonas sp. 25-S5 | reverse complement strand
GACAGGAGGCATGACATGGACGGCACCCAGATTCTGACCCTCGGCCTGGGCCTGGAAGCGCCCTGGATCCTCAAGGACCAGCACCTGGATACCGCCGTGTCGCCCCACCGGTTGGACCTCTACGTCGAGGCCGAGCGAGGCAGCCTCTACCCCTGTCCTGAGTGCGGCAAGGCCTGCCCGGCTCACGACTTTGCCGACAAGACTTGGCGACACCTGAACTTCTTCCAACATCACTGCTACCTGCACGCCCGCGTGCCTCGCACCAAGTGCCCTGAGCATGGCGTCAAGCGCATCGAGGTGCCCTGGGCCCGGCCAGGCAGCGACTTCACCCTGCTGTTCGAGCAAGCCGCCATGTCGTTGGTCAAGGAGATGCCGGTACTGGCCGTCTCCCGGCAGCTGGAGATCTCCGACAAGCGGCTGTGGCGCATCGTGCACCACTACGTCGGCCGGATGCTGGGGGAACTGGATCTGAGCAACGTGGCCACCGTCGGCGTCGACGAGACCGCCTCTCGGCGCGGCCAGCGTTACGTGACGGTGTTCCTCGATATGCAGCGCAAGCAGGAGCCGGTGATCTTCGCCGTCCCCGGCCACGGCAAGGACACCATCAAGGCCTTCAGTGCCTTCCTGGCGGCTCATGGCGGCGATCCGGACAACGTGGTCGAGGTCGTCTGCGACATGTCACA
>NZ_JARANV010000084.1 GCF_029889845.1 Halomonas sp. 25-S5 | reverse complement strand
GCAGGTCACGGTGGCCGAGGGACCGTTGGATCATCGCCTGTACCACTTCCGGATGGTGTATGGCGGCTTCCAGCACGCCCATGTGGTGCTGGGCGGCGAGAGTTTCGTCGCCCTGGCGGAGGGGCTGCAGAAGCCTTGTGGGCCCTCGGCGGCGCCCCGCGCGAGCACCGCACCGACAGCCTGTCAGCGGCCTTTCGTAATCTCGGGCAGGCGGCACAGGATGACCTCACCCTGCGCTACGAGGCGCTGTGCCGGGATTACGGCATGGTGCCGACCCGCAACACCACCGGCGTGGCCCATGAGAACGGCAGTATCGAGAGTGCCCATGGCCACCTCAAGCGCGCCATCCACGATGCCTTGCTGCTGCGCGGCTCACGCCACTTCGATGACCTGACCGCCTATCGGGCCTTCATCGATGAACGGGTCAGTCGGCGCAACGCTCGGCATCAGCCTCGCATCGACGCTGAGCGCGCCATGCTGCAGCCGCTGCCCCGGCAACGTAGCCAGGACTACGAGGAGATTCGGGTACGGGTGACGTCCTCCGGCGGCTTCACGCTGCGCAAGGTGTTCTACTCGGTGCCGTCCCGGCTGATTGGCCATCAGCTGCGGGTACGCCTGTATGATGACCGCCTGGCAGTGTTCATCGGCGGCAGCGCGCTGCTGACTCTGCCTCGCGGTCGCGCTCAGCGCGGC
>NZ_JARANV010000083.1 GCF_029889845.1 Halomonas sp. 25-S5 | reverse complement strand
GCAGGTCACGGTGGCCGAGGGACCGTTGGATCATCGCCTGTACCACTTCCGGATGGTGTATGGCGGCTTCCAGCACGCCCATGTGGTGCTGGGCGGCGAGAGTTTCGTCGCGCTGGCGGAGGGGCTGCAGAACGCCTTGTGGGCCCTTGGCGGCGCCCCGCGCGAGCACCGCACCGACAGCCTGTCAGCGGCCTTTCGCAATCTCGGGCAGGCGGCACAGGATGACCTCACCCAGCGCTACGAGGCGCTGTGCCGGGATTACGGCATGGTGCCGACCCGCAATACCACCGGCGTGGCCCATGAGAACGGCAGCATCGAGAGTGCCCATGGCCACCTCAAGCGCGCCATCCACGATGCCTTGCTGCTGCGCGGCTCACGCCACTTCGATGACCTGACCGCCTATCGGGCCTTCATTGATGAACTGGTCAGTCGGCGCAACGCTCGGCATCAGCCTCGCATCGACGCTGAGCGCGCCATGCTGCAGCCGCTGCCCCGGCAACGTAGCCAGGACTATGAGGAGATTCGGGTACGGGTGACGTCCTCCGGCGGCTTCACGCTGCGCAAGGTGTTCTACTCGGTGCCTTCCCGGCTGATTGGCCATCAGCTGCGGGTACGCCTGTATGATGACCGCCTGGCAGTGTTCATCGGCGGCAGCGCGCTGCTGACTCTGCCTCGCGGTCGCGCTCAGCGCGGC
>NZ_JARANV010000082.1 GCF_029889845.1 Halomonas sp. 25-S5 | reverse complement strand
ATGTCGTCGATCACCAGCACGGCGTACTTGTCGAGCTTGGTCAGCGCATCGCTCAGGCGCAGGGCCTGCTTGGCGGCCTGGAGCTCCTGCACCAGGCCCGATGCCGTGGCGCAGCTCCTCCCAATAGTCCGCCGCCACAGCCAGCCAGGTGTCCTGATCGTCCTTGGCCGAGCGGCGCGGGTTCCACTTGACGAGATAGTCCAGCACGCACCCGTCCTCGGCGCAGGCCCGGCGTTGCTGTTCGAGCAGCGCCAGGTGCGCCTGGCTGTCGAAGCCGCTGTCTTCGCGCACCAGCAGCGGCGCCTGGGTCAGTGGGTAGGCGCGCGGCAGCACCCGCTCCAGGAAGGCATTGCTCTCCTTCATGGTGTGCTGCTTGCCGGGACGCAGTTCCAGCCCCAGACACCACCCCTCGTTGCCCAGATAAGCGGCAATCGGGGTGTAGCCGTCGACCTTCTGGTAGGTGCGCGAGACGCCCTCCTTGCGGGAGTTGCTGTTGTCCATGACGAAGGTGTCGATGTCCAGGCAGACGTGTGTCGTCTCGGCGGTGATCGGTGCCTCGACCAGCGACAGCAGCGTCGTGGACCAGGACGCGGTACTCTCCTGAAGCCCTTGGGCGGCGAGCTTCTCCAGGCGTTGGCGCAGCGTGGCGGTGC
The DNA here is from genome assembly GCF_029889845.1 of Halomonas sp. 25-S5. Taxonomy (GTDB): domain Bacteria; phylum Pseudomonadota; class Gammaproteobacteria; order Pseudomonadales; family Halomonadaceae; genus Halomonas. Next base: position 47 of record NZ_JARANV010000082.1, on the reverse strand, counting down.
TGGGCACCTTCTGCAGGTTGAGCAGGTGCTTGAACGATTTGTCCTGA
>NZ_JARANV010000081.1 GCF_029889845.1 Halomonas sp. 25-S5 | reverse complement strand
GGGCCCAGTTCGCCCCAACGTAGCGCGCTTGCTGGTCGAAATCCATCACCGGGACGAGCGCCGCCGCGACCCGCGAGCGGGCCGGATCGACGAGTCCGTTGTGTGAGTAGCGCGTCAGCTCATGCTCGATAGCGTTGCTCCCTGTGGTTGGGTGGTCGGCCGCGTGTGGGTCGCCGGGGTGTAAGGGTTCCGATCACCCGCAGTGTCGGTTGCCTGCAGTGCGGGCAGGTGTAGGTCGGCTCCGGGTCGCTGGCGGCCGTATCGGCATCCGGTGCCGTCTCGACGACCGCCAGCGCTTGGCGGATCTGTGCCAGGCGTCGTCGCCGGCAGCGATTGGCCAGAAAGCCGTAGTGTCGGACCCGCATCAGCCCCTTGGGCAGGATGTGGAGCAGGAAGCGGCGCACGAACTCCTCGCCATCCAGGGCGAGCCGTTTGTGTCGGTCACGGTCGCGATAGTCCTTGTAGCGCAGGGTCACCTGGTGGTCGTCCACGGCGAGAATGCGGGCGTTGCTGATGGCGATCTGGCGCGTGTAGCGCGCCAGGTAGCGGACCACGCCGGGCGTGTGCTCGAGACAGTCCTTGCTGTAGACCACCCACTCAGTGGCCATCAGGGTGTTGAGCTGATTGTCCACGTCACCCGGCCGGGTGACCCGGTGGAGTTCGCCGGCAGTGGCGGCCTGACGCAGGGCACTGACCATGTGCCC
>NZ_JARANV010000080.1 GCF_029889845.1 Halomonas sp. 25-S5 | reverse complement strand
CGTCTCGTGTCGACGAGCTGACGCCGCGCTGCTGGAAGGCGCTGTTTGCCGACGCCCCTCTCCGCTCAGACATCGAAGGGTAAGTCCAGACGTACTGGAATGACCGCTTACGGCGAGCCTGCAGCCACCGGAAACGATGACACCGCGCTTCGTACCCAAGCCAGACGTGCTGGCCTTCCTCGACAGCTTGTGATTATGCACAGACTTTTGGATTGTTGTGAGAAAACCACGGTCCGGCTGCTAGCTCTCGAGGGGCATTAGTGCTGGATCGTGGTCGGGGCCAGACAGGGTAACTGCGCATAATCCGGAACTGGGCATAACGGCGTTTATGCGCAGCTGCGCATAAACGCCGCAACTGGCTCTTCTGCTGGAGTGAGATCGGCGCCGAGCACGTCAGTATCCTGCAGAGCCTGCTGACCACTTGCCGCCTGCAGGGGATGGATCCCTACACCTATCTGGTCGATGTGTTGCAGCGTATCGCCATTCACCCGGCGTCTCGTATCGACGAGCTGACGCCGCGCCGTTGGAAGACCCTGTTTGCTGATGACCCGCTCAGGTCAGACATCGAAGGGTAAGTCCAGACGTACTGGAATGACCGCTTACCGAGCTGTGACTCCTTCAGGCTATCCGAAAGTATAATATCTAATTAAAGCAGAAAGACAGTACGCTACCAAAAAGCAGTAGGTATTCTCGCAATCGACAAGAGGTAAGAGT
>NZ_JARANV010000008.1 GCF_029889845.1 Halomonas sp. 25-S5 | reverse complement strand
GGGGCCGCGTCGTTGTTTAAACGCCCCTGGTCAGGTCAGGGCCCCCCCTTTCGCGGGGGGGCCGCCGCGCCCGCCCCCGATTCCGCTTCCAATCAGTTGTTGACCAGCTTGCACTGGCTCTCGGAGAGCGGCCGGTAGGCCTCCTCGGCGGGAATGGTGGCGAGAATCTCGTAGACGTCCCACTCACCGGTGGACGCCTCCGGGGACTTCACCTGGGCCAGGTACATGTCGTGGACCATGCGGCCATCCTCGCGGATGCGGCCGTTGCGAGAGAAGAAGTCGTTGACCGGCGTCTCGGCCATCTTCGCCTTGACGGTCATGGGGTCGTCTGTGCCGACCTCGGCCATGGCATTCAGGTAGTGCATGGTGCTGGAGTAGATGCCGGCCTGGACCATGGTCGGCATCCTGCCCACCCGCTCGAAGTAGCGCTCGGACCACTCGCGGGCCTGCTCATCCATGTCCCAGTACCAACCGGTGGTGAGCAGCAGCCCCTGGGTCGCCTCGAGGCCCATGGCGTGGACGTCGTTGAGGAAGATCAGCAGGCCGGCGAGCTGCTGGCCGGACTGGGTCAGGCCGAACTGGCTGGCGGTGGTGATGGCGTTGACGGTGTCGGCACCGGCGTTGGCCAGGCCGACGATCTTGGCGCCGGAGCCCTGAGCCTGGAGGATATAGGACGAGAAGTCGTTGGTCGGGAACGGATGGCGGATGGTGTCGACGATGGTGCCGCCGTTGTCTTCCACCACCTTGGTCACGTCGCCCTCAAGGGCATGACCGAAGGCATAGTCGGCGGTGAGCATGAACCAGGTGTCGCCACCCTGCTCCACCACCGCCTTGGCGGTGCCGTTGGCCAGCGGGTAGGTATCGTAGACCCAGTGGATGTGATTGGGGGTGCAGTGCTCGTTGGTGATGCTGGAGGCCGCAGAGCCGGAGACGATGCCCAGGCCGTTGTTCTCCTCGAGCACCTTGGTCACGGCGATGGTCACCGAGGAAGCGACCAGGCCGGCGACCAGGTCGACGTTGCGTTGGTCGATCCAGCCGCGCACGGTATTGGCGCCCACGTCGGCGCTATTGCGGTCATCGGCGCTGAAGACCTCGATCGGGGCACCGTTCACCTCGCCACCGACGTCCTCCACGGCCATTTCCAGCGCGGCCAGGCCGCCCGGCCCCGCCAGGTCGCGGTAGGTGCCGGACATGTCAGCCAGGTAGCCGATGCGTACCTCGTTGTCGCTCATCTGTGCCTGAGCGCCACTGGCCATCAGGGTGGCGGCGGCGAGGGCGATGCTGCTGGCAAGCGTCTTTCGGTTGAAGGTCATGGTGTCATCTCCGTGGCCCCGGGAGGGGCTGCTTGTTGTTGTCGATGCGAGTTGCATTGCGGTGGATGAACTGCGGGAGGACGGCAAGCCGTCATACCCCCAGCAGGGAGTTGAGGTGTTCGCGCCGCGAGGGCAGCTCGGCGGCACTGATCTGTTCGATGATGCGGCCGTGCTCCATCACGAAGTGGCGGTCGGCCAGCGGCGCGGCGAAGCGGAAGTTCTGCTCCACCAGCACGATGGTCATGCCGCGCTCCTTGAGCTTGACCAGCACCTCGCCCAGCGCCTGGACGATGACCGGCGCCAGCCCCTCGGTGATCTCGTCGAGCAGCAACATGCGGGCGCCGGTGCGCAGGATGCGCGCCATGGCCAGCATCTGCTGCTCACCGCCGGAGAGCCGGGTGCCCTGGCTGCGCCGCCGCTCGTAGAGGTTGGGGAACATCGCGTATATCTCGTCGATCCCCATCCCGCCGCTGCGCACCGTGGGCGGCAGCAGCAGGTTCTCCTCGACGTCGAGGCTCGAGAAGATGCCGCGCTCCTCGGGGCAGTAGCCGATGCCCAGCCGCGGGATGCGGTGCGGCTTCATGGCCAGGGTCTCGGTGCCGTTGATGACGATCGACCCGGTGCGGTGGCCGACCATGTTCATGATCGCCTTGAGGGTGGTGCTGCGCCCGGCGCCGTTGCGCCCCAGCAGCGTCACCAGCTCGCCGCGCCTCACGTCGAAGTCGACGCCGTGGAGGATGTGCGACTCGCCGTAGAAGGCGTGCAGGTCGCTGACCCGCAGCATCTCGGCGCCGTCCAGGTCGTGGTATTCGGTGACGTTCTCGGCTGCCTGGCTCATGCGCTGGCCTCCTCTTCCGCCGCGGCATCGCTGCCCATGTAGGCCTCGCGCACCTGGGGATCGCGGGAGACGGTCGGGTAGTCGCCCTCGGCCAGCACGCTGCCGCGGGCCAGCACGGTGATGCGGTCGCACAGCCGGCTGACCACGCTGAGGTTGTGCTCCACCATCAGCACGGTGCGGCCCGTCGAGACCCGGCGGATCAGCTCGACGATGCGGTCGACATCCTCGGCGCCCATGCCCTGGGTGGGCTCGTCGAGCAGCATCACCGTGGGATCCAGCGCCAGGGTGGTCGCCACCTCCAGCGCCCGCTTGCGCCCGTAGGGCATCTCCACGGTGAGCACGTCGGCGTACTCCTTGAGGCCGACCTCGTCGAGCAGCTCGATGGCCCGCTCATTCAGGTGCTCGAGGCTCTTCTCGGACTTCCAGAAGTGAAAGGAGGTGCCGAGGCGGCGCTGCAGCGCCACGCGCACGTTCTCCATGGCGGTCATGTGGGCGAACACCGCCGAGATCTGGAAGGAGCGCACCAGGCCGAGCCGGGCGATCTCGTTGGCCCGCATGTTGGTGATCGGCTTGCCGCGATAGAGGATCTCGCCGCGGGTGGGCGGCAGGAACTTGGTGAGCAGGTTGAAGACGGTGGTCTTGCCGGCCCCGTTGGGGCCGATCAGGGCATGGATGTGCCCTTCCCGGACCTGCAGGTTGACGTCGTCCACGGCGGTGAAGCCGCGGAATTCCTTGGTCAACCCGCGAGTTTCCAGTATGAACTCCTGGGTCATGGTGGGTCCTCTCTGGATCGCTCGGGCGATCCGCCATGAATGCTATTGTCGTTATTGTCGGCCGTTATCATTGTCGTGACGGTTCCGGTATCGAGAGCCCGGATGACACTTTACGTTAACGTAAGCTAGAGGACTGGCCGCGGCACGGCAACAGGAGAAGCGTCGAACTCGACCAATGGTGTAGACGCCCGCGTGATCAATAGTTTGCAAACAATCTCAGGTAAAAAAAGCGCGATGCCCCTGGCGGGGCATCGCGCCTGCTCTGGCTCGAGGCCGATGCTGCCGGGCGGCCGTCAGCACTCGATGGCATTGACGGCCAGGCCGCCGCGGGAGGTCTCCTTGTACTTCTCCTGCATGTCGGCGCCGGTGTCGCGCATGGTGCGGATCACGTGGTCCAGGGAGACGAAGTGCTCGCCGTCACCGCGCAGGGCCATGCGTGCGGCATTGATGGCCTTGACCGAGGCGATGGCGTTGCGCTCGATGCAAGGCACCTGCACCAGGCCGCCTATCGGGTCGCAGGTCAGCCCCAGGTTGTGCTCCAGGCCGATCTCCGCGGCATTCTCGACTTGGCCCACGCTGCCGCCCATCACCTCGGCGAGGCCGGCGGCTGCCATGGCGCAGGCCGAGCCGACCTCGCCCTGGCAGCCAACCTCGGCGCCGGAGATGGAGGCATTCTTCTTGCACAGGATACCCACGGCCCCGGCGGTGAGGAGGAAGTCCACCACCTCCCGCTCGCAGGCCTCGGGCTGGAACTTCATGTAGTAGTGCAGCACCGCCGGGATGATCCCCGCCGCCCCGTTGGTGGGGGCGGTGACCATGCGCCCACCGGCGGCATTCTCCTCGTTCACCGCCAGGGCGAAGACGTTGACCCAGTCCATGGCCGAGAAGGTCGAAGCGATCAGGCTGTCATCGCCGTCCATGGCGAGCAGTCGCCGGTGCAGCGAGGCCGCCCGGCGCCGGACCTCGAGCCCGCCGGGCAGAACGCCCTCGGCGGCGAGCCCGGTCTGCACGCAGGCCTGCATGGCCTGCCAGATCTTCCACAGGCCGGTGCGCACCTCGGCCTCGCTGCGCCAGGCCTTCTCGTTCTCCAGCATCAGCTCGCTGATGCGTAGCTCGTGCATACGGCACAGCGCCATCAGCTCGGCGGCGGAATGGAAATCATAGGGCAGCGCCGTGGTGTCGCTGTCCAACTCACCGGAGCGCGCCTGGGCCTCGTCGACCACGAAGCCGCCCCCCACGGAGTAGTAGACGTTGCGATAGAGCGTGTCACCGTGCCCGTGGGCGACCAGGGTCAGGGCGTTGGGATGGTACGCCAGGCTCTCGTCATGCCACTGCAGGTCCTGGGTCCAGTGGAAGGGGATCGCCTGGTGGCCGTCGAGCTGCAGGGTCCGAGACGCGAGCAGTGCCTCGACGCGCGGGGCGACGATGGACGGGTCGATATGCGACGGATGCTCGCCCATCAGTCCCATCACCACCGCCCGATCGGTGCCATGGCCCTTGCCGGTGGCGGAGAGCGAGCCATGCAGGTGAATCTCGAGGCGCGTCACGCGCTCCAGCAGGTCGCGACGCTTCAGCACCTGGACGAACTCGTGAGACGCCGCCATCGGCCCCACGGTGTGGGAGCTCGAGGGCCCGATGCCGATCTTGAACAGGTCGAAGACGCTGATTGCCATGGAAGAACCTCACGTGACTGACGGGGTGGCCGGGGCGGAGCGTCGCAGCCTCCTGGTTCAGCACTACTGAACGTTGCTGGCCTTGGATTGACGTAGGCTCTATGCTGATGCGGCATTGCCCCGGCGGCAAACCAGAATATCTCGCCCACAGTATAGCCCAGCTAAACCATGAGCCGACTCCTGCACGCCCAGACCCACGCCTGGCTGAAGGTCTTCGCCATCAGCGCCCGCCACCTCTCCTTCACCCGGGCGGCGGAGGAGCTGCATGTCACCACCGGCGCGGTAAGCCAACAGATCAAGCAGCTGGAGGAACGGCTGGGTTTCAAGCTGTTCCGTCGCCTGCCCCGGCGACTGGAATTGACCGAGGAGGGGCGACGACTGGCCGCGGTGGTGGACGAGGCCTACCAGGCCGTGGGCCTGGAGGTGCGGCGGCTGCGCAGCGGGGTGATGAGCGGGGTGATCCGGCTGCGCTCGGTGCCCTCCTTCCTGCACAAGTGGCTGATGCCGCGCCTGCCGCGGCTGCAGGCGCGCTTTCCCGACATCGAACTGCATGTCAGGGCCGAGGACAGCAGCCTCTCGCTGCGCGATGGTGACTTCGACCTGGCCCTCGACCTCAATGACGGCCACGCCCCGGGACTCGCCATCACGCCACTGATGGAGGAGCACATCTTCCCGGTCTGCGCCCCTGCCCTGCTGCGGGGCCGCCCTTCCCTTCGCCACCCCACGGATCTGGCTTGGTATCCGCTGCTGCACGACGTCACCGCCTGGCGCGGCAGCCACGAGCATGCCGAGTGGGAGCACTACCTGGAGGCCATCGAGGCCCCGCCCCTCAACCTGCGCCGCGGCTACACCTTCAACCGCAACCACCTGACCATGGAGGCGGCCATCGCCGGCATGGGGGTCGCCATCGCCCGCCAGACCCTCATCCGCGGTGAACTGGAGAGCGGCGCCCTGATCGCCCCCTTCGCGCAGCGGGTGCCCACTGGCATGCACTACGGCATCGTGCATGCCCCGGGCGCGCTGGATGATCGCCGGGTGGCCGCCGTGCATGACTGGATCGTCGAGGAGGCGCGCCGTGCGGCAGGAACACACCCGGCGTGATGTCACGAGCGCCGTCGAGAAGGTAGCGCAACGCAACAAGCCCCGCAGGCGATACCTGCGGGGCTTGTCGTTCGGGAGGGGCACAATGCCCACCCCATCCTTATCTTTTCTTGCGGTTACTCGTCGAGGAAGGAACGCAACGGTTCGGAGCGACTGGGGTGGCGCAGCTTACGCAGCGCCTTGGCCTCGATCTGGCGGATCCGCTCGCGGGTGACATCGAATTGCTTGCCGACCTCCTCGAGGGTGTGGTCGGTGTTCATGTCGATGCCGAAACGCATGCGCAGCACCTTGGCCTCGCGGGCGGTAAGCCCACCGAGCACGTTGCGGGTGGCCTCGATCAGCCCCTCGCCGGTCGCCGAGTCGATGGGCAGCAGGATGGTGCCGTCCTCGATGAAGTCGCCCAGGTGCGAATCGTCATCGTCACCGATGGGCGTCTCCATGGAGATCGGTTCCTTGGCGATCTTGAGCACCTTGCGCACCTTGTCCTCGGGCATCTCGAGGCGCTCGCCAAGCTCTTCCGGGGTCGGCTCGCGACCCATCTCCTGCAGCATCTGGCGGGAGACGCGATTGAGCTTGTTGATGGTCTCGATCATGTGCACCGGGATGCGGATAGTGCGCGCCTGGTCGGCGATCGAGCGAGTGATCGCCTGGCGAATCCACCAAGTGGCGTAAGTCGAGAACTTGTAGCCGCGACGGTATTCGAACTTGTCCACCGCCTTCATCAGGCCGATATTACCTTCCTGGATCAGATCCAGGAACTGCAGGCCGCGGTTGGTGTACTTCTTGGCGATGGAGATCACCAGGCGCAGGTTGGCCTCGACCATCTCTTTCTTGGCCCGGCGCGCCTTGGCCTCACCGATGGAGAGCCGGCGGTTGACCTCCTTGATCTCGGACACCGGAAGCTGGATCATCTCCTCCTCGAAGGCAATCTTGCGCTGGGCACGCTGGATATCGCCGCGCAGCGGCGCCAAGCGTGCCGCGTACTTCGGGTTGGCGGCGCTGAACTCGTCGAGCCACTCGGGGCTCGACTCGCTGCCCGGGAAGGCCTTGATGAAGGTCTTGCGTGGCACCTTCGCCTTCTTCACGCACAGCTGCATGACCACCTTTTCCTGGGCGCGCACCTGCTCGACGCCGATGCGTACCTGCCCCACCAGGCGCTCGAAGTGCTTGGGCACCAGCTTGATCGGCGAGAACAACTGGGCGAGACGCGCCAGCTCCTCTTGGGCCTCCTTCGCTCTGCGTCCGTGGGCCTCGATGGCGGCCTGTGCCGCGGCGTTCTGCCCGCGGATCTGCTCGAAGCGCGCCCGGGCCTCCTCGGGGTCGGGGCCGCCAGTCGTCTCCTCCTCCTCGGCCTCGGCATCCTCGTCGTCGCCATCGGCCTCGTCACGGGGCTCTTCCTCTGGCACCTCCGCCTCGGCCACGCCGGGAATCCCCTCGTCGGGATCGATGAAGCCTGAGAAGAGATCCGAGAGGCGCCCGGGGACCTCCTCGTCCTGGGTGGCATCATAGGCATTGAGGATGGAATCCACGGCACCGGGCAGGTAGGCCAGCGCCGACATCACCTCGCGGGTGCCCTCCTCGATCCGCTTGGCGATCTCGATCTCGCCCTCGCGGGTCAGCAGCTCCACCGTCCCCATCTCGCGCATGTACATGCGCACGGGGTCGGTGGTGCGGCCAACGTCGCTCTCCACGGCCGCGAGAGCGGCGACGGCCTCTTCGGCGGCCGACTCGTCCGTGGAATGATCCGACATCATCAGGGTGTCTTCATCGGGGGCTTCCTCGACGACACTAATGCCCATGTCGTTGATCATGCCGATGATGTCTTCCACCTGATCCGGGTCGGCGATATCCTCGGGAAGGTGGTCGTTGACCTCGGCATAGGTCAGGAAGCCCTGTTCCTTGCCGCGCGCGATCAACTCCTTCAGACGTGACTGCTGCTGCGCATTTCCAGCCATAGAAACCCTATCTCGACGAAGAAGAATGAAGCACCTGAAGCACTTGAGGCGGTGAAAACTCGATAAGCCGAACAGTATAGCGGGTGAAACCACCTTTCTGCCAGTTCGGTGTATTTGCGCAGTCATTCAGGTGTGTTAGGTTGTCAGGTTGCGCCGTTCTCAGGCACTGCCTTCTATGTGGTGATCGTAGGAGAAAATTCAACCCCGCCGCCAACTTCCTGCCGCGGGGCGGGGCCTTACATCACCCCTGCATCACCCCTTGAGCTCGGAGAGCAGTCCCATCAGGCGCTGGCGCTCCTCCTGCGAAAGCCGCTCTCCCCGCTGCTGCTTTGACAGCAGGGCGTCGACTTCCTCCTGGTGCGACGGCCTGAGACGGTGTCGACGGAAGTGCTCGACCAGTCCGTCCAGCTCGGCGGCCCGCGCCCCCGGCGGGATGAGCAGCTCGCGGCGCGCCAGCTCGGCCAGCCGCTCGCCCTCCGCGGTGCCGTGGAAGTGGGCCAGCAGCACCTGGGCGCTGCGGTAGCGTCCCGCCCGCAGCAGCCGCTCCACCTCGTGGCACAGCCGGGCCTCCGGGTCCTCCCCGGGATACCAGTCGCTCTCCTCGGGCAGGCGTTCCACCAGCCGCGGCTCGTGGACCAGCAGCTGCAGCACCCGCCCCATCAGGCTCAGCGCCCTCCCTGCCGGGCCGCCCCCGCGCTGCGGACGGGGCCGAGGCGCCTCGTCGCGCCCCGGATCCGCCGCGCGGGACGGCTCGGCCTCCGGCACTTCCCGGGGCGTGACCAGCGCCTCGAAGCGTGACTGGTCGACGCCGGTGCGCCGCGAGAGCTCCGTCAGCAGCAGCGACTTGAGCACCCCCTCTGGCAGCTTGCCGATTGCCGACAGCACCTGGCTGGCGAAGCGCTCGCGCGCCTCGATCGTCGCCAGGTCGCGCCCCTCGGCAGCGTGATCGAAGAGGAACTCCGACAGCGGGCTGGCACAGGTGATGCGATCCTTGAAGGCCTCCGGGCCCTCCCGACGCACCAGGGTATCCGGGTCCTCCCCCTCGGGCAGGAACATGAAGCGCGCCTGGCGACCGTCGATCATCTGCGGCAATACCGTCTCCAGCGCTCGGGCCGCGGCCTGGCGACCGGCCCGGTCGCCGTCGAAGCAGAACACCACCTCGCCGACCATCCGGAACAGCCGGCTCAGGTGCTCTTCGCTGGTCGAGGTGCCAAGCGTCGCCACGGCATTGCGGATCCCGAACTGGGCCAACGCCACCACGTCCATGTAGCCCTCGACGATCACCACCCGCTCGAGCCGCGAATTGGCCTGGCGCGCCTCATAGAGGCCGTAGAGCTCACGCCCCTTGTGGAACACTGGCGTCTCGGGCGAGTTGAGGTACTTGGGCTTGGCGTCGCCCAGCACGCGCCCGCCGAAGGCAATAGTCCGGCCGCGGATATCGCGGATCGGGAACATCACCCGGTCGCGGAAGCGGTCATAGGTCCGCCCGCTGTCCTCGCGATGCACCAGCAGGCCATACTCGATCTGCACCGCCTCACTGATGCCGCGCTCCGAGAGGTGGCGCTTGAGCGCCTCCCAGCCGGCCGGGGCATAGCCGATGGCGAAGGCCTGCTGCACCTCCGGCGACAGCCCACGCTCGGCCAGGTACCGGCGGGCGGCCTCCCCTTCCGGCATCTTCAGCCGCTCGCGATAGTAGCTGGCCGAGAGCTCCAGCAGGTTGACCCCTTCCTTTCGCTTGCGCTCCCGGGCCTGGGCGCGCGGGTCGTCGGCCCCTTCACGCGGCACCTCCATGCCCAGTCGCGCGGCGAGCTGTTCTACCGCCTCGGGAAAGCGCAGGTTTTCGTACTCCATCAGGAAACGCAGGGCATTGCCGTGGGCGCCGCAGCCGAAGCAGTGATAGAACTGCTTGTCGGCGCTGACGGTGAACGATGGCGACTTCTCCTGATGGAAGGGACAGAGGCCCGAATGGTTACGTCCGGCCTTCTTCAGCTTCACGCGCTCGCCAACCACCTCGACCACGTCGACACGGGCCAGGAGGTCATCGATGAAGCGCTGGGGAATCTGACCGGACATTCGGACATCCTGCGAGACCAGCGAGAGAGAGGAGTGGAGACGAAAACAAGCGGCCACCGTTAGGCGGCCGCTTGGCGTCCCTCTTGAGACGACAGGGGCTGGATGCCCCTACCGACTCCAGTACGGATCAATAGAGCCGTTCGAAACGCTTGCGCTCACGCTGAAGCTTCTTGGCATGGCGCTTGACGGCCGCGGCCGCCTTGCGCTTGCGCTCTGCGGTCGGCTTCTCGTACTGCTCGCGACGACGCACTTCCGAGAGAACACCGGCTTTTTCACAGGAACGCTTGAAGCGACGCAGCGCGACGTCAAACGGCTCGTTATCACGTACTTTGACAGAAGGCATTAAGCACTCACCTACCTTGGGTAACTTGAGTTCGGTTTGTACGCACACCTTGCGAGGACCACTCGCCATCACGCAACGGTCACCGGAATCGCCAGGCGAACCGGAACGATGCGTGAAAGCGGAAAGCCACTCCTGGGTGCACGACCCAGTCTTGCAGCGGTCAATATTCTAGTCGCCACATCGATGGTGTGCAAATCGTTTCCGCCCTGCGCACTGCGCCTGCGGGGCAAAAGGCGTAGAATGCCGCCTTTCCACGCACCACCGAGCCATCATCATGCGCGTACTGGGCATCGAGACCTCCTGCGACGAGACCGGCGTCGCCCTCTTCGACACCGGGCGCGGCCTCGTGGCCGACGCCCTCTACAGCCAGATCGCCATGCACGCCGAGTACGGCGGCGTGGTCCCGGAGCTCGCCTCTCGGGACCACACGCGCCGATTGCTGCCGCTGATCCAGCAGGTGCTCGACGAGGCCAGCCTGGCACGCAACGAGCTCGACGCCATCGCCTACACCGCCGGCCCCGGGCTGGTCGGCGCGCTGATGGTGGGGGCCAGCACCGCCCATGGCATGGCCCGGGCGCTGGAGATCCCGGTGCTCGGCGTCCACCACATGGAGGGCCACCTGCTGGCCCCCATGCTGGAGGACGCCCCCCCCGGCTTTCCCTTCGTCGCCCTGCTGGTCTCCGGCGGCCATACCCAGCTGGTCGAGGTGCACGGCCTGGGCCAGTATCGCCTGCTCGGCGAATCGGTGGACGATGCCGCGGGAGAGGCCTTCGACAAGGCGGCCAAGATGCTGGGGCTCGACTATCCCGGCGGCCCCCAGGTGGCGAAGCTGGCCGAGGCCGGCGACCCTGGCCGCTTCCGCTTCCCGCGGCCGATGACCGACCGCCCGGGGCTGGACTTCAGCTTCTCGGGACTCAAGACCCACACCCTGACCGCCATACGCCGGCTCGAGCAGGACGGCGAGCTCGACGACCAGGCACGGGCCGACGTGGCCCGCGCCTTCGAGGAGGCGGTGGTCGATACCCTGGTGATCAAATGCCGCCGCGCGCTGGATACGACCGGCCTAAAGCGCCTGGTGGTGGCCGGCGGCGTGAGTGCCAACGTACGGCTGCGCGAGCGGCTGGAGCGGGAGTGCGCCAAGCGCAACGCCCGGGCCTACTACCCCCGCGGGCGCTTCTGCACCGACAACGGCGCGATGATTGCCTACGTCGGCGCCCAGCGCCTGCTGGCCGGCGAACACGACGAAACCGGCATCATGAAGGCGGTACCACGCTGGCCGATGGATACCCTTCGGGAGCCGTAAGCTGGAAGCTGGAAGCTGGAAGCTGGAAGCTGGAAGCTGGAAGCTGGAAGCTGGAAGGCAGCATGATCCCGCTAAATTGGGGTCAAGGGTTTTCTTCCAGCTTCCAGGAGCGAAGCGACGCACTTCAAGCTTTCAGCTTAAAGAGGTGGCTCGTCCCCCCTGCCAAGACGCCGGATATTGAGCACGTGGCGCGCCAGCACCAGCAGGGTGAAGACGATCACCACGCCGGCGAACTCCGGCGCCAACCACAGGCTGGCCAGTGGCGCCATGGTGGCGCTGGCCAACGACGCCACCGCGGCGGTGCGCACCCGCCAGGCCAATAGCATCCACAGCGCGGCGCAGCAGAGCGCTACCCATGGCGTGAGCACCAGCATCACGCCGAAGGCGCTGGCTACGCCCTTGCCGCCCCGGAAGCGATGCCAGGCCGGGTAACTGTGGCCCAGCAGTACGCCGAACCCCACCAGTCCCAGCCCCCAGGGCGGCAGGCCCAGCCGCATGGCCAGCCACAGCACCGGCATGCCCTTGACTACGTCCACCACCAGGGTGGCCAGGGCGAACCGATAGCCGTGAAGGCGCAGCACGTTGGAGAATCCCGGATTGCAGGAGCCGGCCAGCCGCGGGTCCCCCACGCCGGCCAGGCGGCACACCATCAGTGCGCCGAGCCAGGTGCCGCTCAGGTAGCCGATCGCCATCAGCGGCAGGATGAGGTCGAGTGGCGCCTCCACGGGCGGCCTCCTGTGGGGTGAAACCGTGATTCTGCCAGTCATGGGTGACGCGGGACAGGCCCGCCCCGCTGGTGTCGCCCGCGGCCTGGCTGGCGTACAATCGGGCGCCTGCAGGCGGACCCGGCACATCGCCCGGTCCACGACTACCCATGGCCCGGGGAGCCCCGATGGATCTTGTGCTGATCGAAGCGCTCGAGGTGGACACCGTGATCGGCGTCTATGACTGGGAGCGCACCATCACGCAGACGCTGCGGCTCGACCTGACGCTGGGCACCGACATCCGCCCCGCGGCGGCCGGCGACGATATCGCCCTGACCCTCGACTACGCCGCCATCAGCGAGCGCATCGCCGCCTTCGCCGGCGAACATGACGTCGCCCTGGTCGAGACCTTCGCCGAGCGCCTGGCCGAGACCCTGCGCGACGAATTCGGCATTCCCTGGCTGCGCCTCACCGTGCGCAAGCCCGGTGCCGTACCCGCCGCCGCCGCGGTGGGCGTCTGCATCGAGCGCGGCCAACGGACAGGGAGCGCCTGATGGCCCGGATCACCGTCAGTCTCGGCAGCAACATCGAGCGCGACCGCCATGTGCGGACCTGCCTGGATGCCCTGGCCGCGACCTTCGGCTCGCTTGCCATCTCGCGGGTCTTCGAGAGCGAACCGGTGGGCTTCGAGGATGGTCGCAACTTCTACAACCTGGTGGTGGCCTTCGACAGCGACCGTCCGGTGGGCGAGCTGCAGGCCTGGTGCAAGCGGCTGGAATTCGCCAACGGCCGCCGCAAGGGAGTTCCCAAGTTCAGCCCCCGGACCCTGGATATCGACCTGCTCACCGTGGGTGACCTGACCGGCCGCCACGATGACGTCGAGCTGCCCCGCGACGAGATCCTCCACCACGCCTTCGTGCTGAAGCCACTGGCGGAGCTGCTGCCCGAGACCCGCCACCCGCTCACCGGCAGGCCCTACCGCGCCCACTGGGGCGACTTCGAGGCCGGTGGTCAACGCCTCTGGCCGGTGGCGTTCGTCTGGCAGGGCCGGTGCATTTCCTCGCCGGACTGAGCCTCAGGACCGTATATCAGGGCTCGCGAGCGCGCCGTCAATGGCCTCCCAGCGCCGCCGGGCGAGCTCCTCGCCCAGCTCACGCCCCTTATAGCCCTCCGCCACTAGCGCCTTCGGCAGGATCTGGCAGGCCAGCCTCCAGGCCAGGGCCAGGTCCTCGGCCAGTCCCGGGTCGTCCAGGCTCACCAGGCTGATCAGCGGCGCCACCCGGTCGCCACGGCGCCAGGCGTCGATGCCGTCGAGCCAGGCCATCACCCGCGCGCCGTCCAGGCCGTGCCGCGCCACCCGAGCCAGCAGGGCGCGGGTTCGGGCCGCCTGGCTGGCCAGCTCGCGATGGGCGCGGGGCAGGCGCAGCCGCTCGGCCAGGACGTCGCGGTCCTCGTCATCCAGATGCTCCACCAGCCGCGCCCAGCGCCAGCGGGCCTGTGACTCGGCCTCGATGTCCTCCGGCAAGCGGTGCAGGCGCCCCAGCGCCTCGTCGAGGGCCTTTGGATCGGCCGCCAGCTCCGGCACCAGCACCGCCAGGGCGCCGCAGTCGTCCAGCACCTGAAAGTAGACCTCCGGCCAGGGCTCGCCCAGCGCCTTCTCGGTCTCGGTCCAGACGCGCTCGGCCATCAGGTGGGCCAGCTCGCCGCTCTCCACCAGCTCGCGCATCAGCCGGCGGGTCTCCTCGGCGATGACGAACCCCAGGCCGGCGTAGCGGGCCAGGAAACGCGCCGTGCGCAGCACCCTGAGCGGGTCCTCGACGAAGGCCGACGAGACGTGGCGCAGCTGCCGCGCGTCCAGGTCGGCCAGGCCGCCGTGGGGGTCGACTAGGGTGCCCTCGGGGGTCTCGGCCATGGCATTGATGGTCAGGTCCCGGCGTGCCAGGTCCTCTTCCAGCGTCACCTCGGGACTGGCATGAACCACGAAACCGGTGTAGCCGTGGCCGGACTTGCGCTCGGTGCGCGCCAGGGCGAACTCCTCATGGCTCTCGGGATGCAGGAAGACCGGGAAGTCGCGCCCCACCGGCTTGAAGCCCCGTCGGCGCATTTCCTCCGGTGTAGCCCCTACCACCACCCAGTCGGTGTCCTTGACCGGCCAGCCGAGCCGGGCGTCGCGCACTGCTCCACCGACCCGGTAGACCTCGAGCCCCTGCAGGTGCGGATCCTCGTTCATGGCTCAGGGCTCCACGCGGGCGGGGTGGCGAAGCTGCCAGTCAATGAAGCCGCCATCGAGGCTGTAGACCTCGGCGAAGCCCTGACCGGCCAGCCAGTCCGCCGCCTGCTGGCTGGAGTGACCGTGGTAGCAGACCACCACCAAGGCCGACTCACGCGAGGCCTCCTCGATGAAGGCGCCCACCGTGTCGTTGTCTAGTCGGCGGCTGCCGGGGATATGGCCCTGGGCGAAACTCTGCGGGTCGCGGATGTCGACCAGCGCCAGCTCGCGTCGCTCGTCAAGCCAGCCGGCTAGGGTCGGGATATCGAGATGCTGGAAGGTCGTCATGGCAGCCTCGTGGTCGGGAAGGGGTGGGACTCAGCGCCGGCGACTCGGCACGCTGATGTGCCTGCCGCTCTCCAGATCCAGGGCGGTCAAGCGATTGCCCCAGACGCAGCCGGTGTCCAGCGCCTCGGCACGCACCCGGCTCGCCGGCGTCTCGCCCTGCAGCGCGGCCCAGTGGCCGAAAAGCAGCCAGGGGTCGTCGTCGCGGGGAAACTGGAACCAGGGGGCGAAGCCCGCCGGCGCGCTGTCGAGCCCCTCCTTGGCGGCGAAGTCGAGACACCCGGCGGCATCGATGAAGCGCATGCGAGTGAAGACATTGATGATCATCCGCAGGCGGTCGAGGCCGTCGAGATCGCCGCGCCAGCAGGCCGGGGCGTTGCCGTACATCGCCTCGAGGAAGGCCCCGGCTCTTTCGCCGGCGAGGCGCGACTCGGCCTCGCCGGCCAGCCCCGCGGCCTGCTCGACCGACCACTGCGGCAGCAGGCCGGCGTGGGTCATGACGGTATCGCCCCGCTCCTCCGAGCACCGGCGCACCAGCAGCGGGCGCGACTGCAACCAGTCGAGCAGGCGTTCGCGATCCGGAGCGCCGAGGACCGGCGCCAGGGTGTCCTTGCGGTTCTCCCGGGCACCGCCCCTGGCCACCGCCAGCAGGTGAAGGTCGTGATTGCCGAGCACGGTGGTGGCGGCCTCGCCCAGCGCCATCACCTCGCGCAGGCAGGCCAGCGACCCGGGGCCGCGATTGACCAGGTCGCCGGCGAGCCACAGGCGGTCGCGGTGCGGGTCGAAGTCGAGCTGTTCGAGCAAGGCGACGAACTCGTCGTGACAGCCCTGCAGATCGCCGATGGCATAGGTGGTCATCGCGGCTCCCTGGGTCAAGTAGATAGGGTCGATTCGATAGGGTCGGCTCGCTGGGATCAGTGCACCTGGTTGGGCCCGGCCAGCCGGAAGGGGGCGACGGACACCTCGAAGGGACGCTGGCTGGCGGTATCGACGCAGGTATAGGCGCCCTCCATCACCCCCACCGGGCCGTCGAGGATCGCCCGGCTGGTGTAGCGGAAGGTCTGGCCGGGGCCGATCATCGGCTGCTGGCCCACCACTCCCTTGCCGCGCACCTCCTGTACCTTGCCGCTGCCCTGGGTGATCCTCCAGTAGCGGGCGAGCAACTGCACGCTGTGCCGGGAGGTGTTGTGCACCGTGACGGTATAGCTGAAGACGAAGCGCTGCTCGTCGGGCGAGGACTCCTCGGTGCGGAAGTCCGGCGCCACATCGACACGGATGGCATGGTCGAGCCCTTCCGGGGTGGTCAGGGTCATGAGGCCTCTCCTTGCCCGGCCGCGGCCAGGTGGTTGGCGATACGCACGAACTCCTCGACGCTGAGCGTCTGAGGGCGTCGCCCCGGATCGATGTCCAGTGACTCGAGGGTCGCCGCGTCGATACGGCCCTTGAGGTTGTTGCGCAGGGTCTTGCGCCGCTGGCCGAAGGCCTCGCGCACCAGGGTGAAGAGTAGCCCCTCGTCTTGCGCAGGGTGCGGCAGGGCCGGGTGGGGGGTAAAGCGGACGATGGCCGATTCCACCTTGGGCCGCGGCACGAAGGCCTCGGGCGGCACCGTGAACAGCGCGTCGACCCGGCAGTGGTACTGGGCCATCACCGAGAGCCGCCCCCAGTCGGGGCCGCCCGGGACGGCGGCCAGGCGCTCGACCACCTCCTTCTGCAACATGAAGTGCATGTCGGCCACGGCATCGCCAGCCGCGAGGAGGTGGACGATCAGCGGCGTGGAGATATTGTAGGGCAGGTTGCCCACCACCCGCAGCGCCGCTCCGTCGCCTCTCAGGGCCCGGAAGTCCACCTTCAGGGCATCGCCCTCGTGGATGACGAAGCCGGGCTTGTCGAAGAACTGCACGCGCAAGCCGGGAATCAGGTCCCGGTCAAGCTCGATCACCTCGAGATGGCCACCAGCGGCGTCGAGCAGCGGTTCGGTCAGGGCGCCCTGACCGGGGCCGATCTCCACCAGCCGGTCGCCGGGACGAGGCCCGATGGCACGGACAATGCGCGAAATGACGCCGGGGTCGCGCAGGAAGTTCTGGCCGAAGCGCTTGCGGGCCCGGTGAACCGGGGAGCGGGATGCCATTCAGGGGTGTCCTTCTGTCACTAGGGTCTTGAGCTATTTCCGTGCACGGAGCTTTTCCGGCGACAGGCTTACGAGCAGGCGCTGTGAATACATCCCTGTACGCTACCGACGCCATCCATGGCGTAGGACCTGCTCTTCAGCCTGTCCCCGGCGCTCCTCCAGATCGGCTATACCCCGCGGCCGGCCATCTCGGCGGCCAGGGCCACGGCGACCCGCAGGCTGCCGAGGTCGGCGTGGCCCGTGCCGGCCAGGTCGAGGGCCGTGCCATGGTCTACCGAGGTGCGCACCAATGGCAGCCCCAGGGTGATGTTGGCGGCGCGGCCGAAGCCGGCATACTTCAGCACCGGCAGGCCCTGATCATGGTACATGGCCAGCACCGCATCGACGCCCTCGAGGTGGCGCGGGGTGAACAGGGTATCGGCGGGCAGGGGGCCGTCGAGGGCCAGCCCCTCGGCGCGCAGGCCCTCCAGGGCCGGAATGATCACGTCCAGCTCCTCGCGGCCCAGGTGGCCGCCCTCCCCCGCATGGGGGTTGAGCCCGCAGACGGCGATACGCGGCGCCGTGATGCCGAACCAGCGCTGCAGATCGGCATGAAGGATGCGCAGCAGGCGTTCGAGCCGGGGCGCGGTGATGGCGTCGGCCACCTCGCGCAGCGGCAGGTGCGTGGTGGCCAGTGCCACCCTCAGGACCGCCTCGCCCCGCCAGTCCGCCTCGCGGGCATGCAGGGCGCTGTCGGTGGCGAGCATCATCACCACCTCCTCTACCCCGCAGGCATCGCGCAGGTACTCGGTGTGGCCGGTGAAGCCGGCATGGCCGGCATCGAGGATCACGCCCTTGTGCAGCGGGGCCGTGACCATGCCGTCGGCCCGGCCAGCGCGGCAGGCGCCGATCGCCACGTCCAGGGTCTCGAGGACATGGCCGGCATTGGCGGTGTCGAGCACGCCGGGACGCGAGGGGACCCGCAGCGCCACGGGCCACACCGGTAGCACCCCGCGGCGTGGCGCCGGCGGGGGCTCGCCGGGGGTGAGCACCTGGATCACCACCTGGCAGCCGAGCAGGGCGGCGCGCTCGGCCAGCAGGTCCGGGTCGCTCACCGCCACCACTCGGGCGGCGGGCGCCTCGTCGGCGGCCAGCATCACCGCAAGTTCCGGCCCGATGCCCGCTGGCTCGCCGCAGGTGAGGGCCAGCACCGGCGCGCCGCCCGAGACCCTCATCAGGGCTGCGCGAGGCGGTTGTCGACGAAGGCGCGGCTGCGGATCTCCTGGATCCACTCCTCCATCTCGGCATTGACCTTGCGCTGGAACAGGGCCTGGCGGGCCTGCTCGCGGCTCGCGCTCTGCTGCTCCACGAAGCGGTCCACCTCTCGCTCGGAGATGTTGACGCGGCTGGCGACCCGGCGCTGCTGCAGCTGGCGCATCATCAGTTCGCGACGAACCTGGTCGCGAACCACACCGAGTGAGAGGCCATCGGCCTCGAGGGCGTCGGCGAACTGGTCCAGCGTCATGCCATTGTTCTCGGCGATGGCCCGCACCTGGCCGTTGAGCTCGGTGTCGTCGACGCTCAGGTTGGCGTCACGGGCCATCTGCAGCTGGATCTCCTCGACGATCATGCGGTCCAAGACCTGCCGGCGCAGGACCTCGTCGGGCGGCACCCCCTGCTCCTGGCGGGCGATCTGGCTGCGCGTCTGGGCGACACGCTCCTCGAGCTCGCTGTGCATGATGGCGCCATCGTTGACCACCGCCACGATGCGATCCAGCGCCTGGCGACCCAGCGGCGGGGTGTCCATGGGGTCGGCATCCTGTGCCTGCCCCGCCAGGGGCAGGGCGGCCAGGCACAGGGCCAGCGCCAGGGTGGCGATACGTCGACTGCGCATGTCTCTCTTTCCTCTCGTCATTGTCGAATGTCAGGGGGCGAATGTCAGCGCCGGCCGAGGGCGGTGGCCCGATACCCCGGGATCGCCGTCTCAAAGTAGCTGTCGGCCTCGCCGCCGACGCCGCCCAGCCCCTTGAACACGAAGCGCAGGAAGACCCCCCGGTCGGTGAGGTCGTCCTCGGTGGTGTTCGCGGTGTCACTGTCGTCGATCCACTCGCGCCAGACCAACTGCAGACCATAGCAGCAGTCGTTCCACTGGACACCCGCCAGCTGCTCCAGGGCACGCTCGTTGGTGTTGTCGTAGAGCAGCCGCCCGATCAGGTCCAGGCGGCGGCTGGCCTTCCAGGCGAACGAGACGTCGTATTCCTCGCGGTTGTAGTTGACCACGTCCTCGTCCTCCTGGGACGGGTCGAAGCCTTCGAGTTGCCAGCGATAGCCGAAGTTCACCACGTGGCCGGCATCGGCGCGATACTGCAGCGCCAGCGAGGTGCTCTCGGTCTGATCGAGGTGGTCGTCGTAGAGCCACTGCCAGCGCGAGCGCCACTGGTCGGTGATCTGCCAGTCCGCCCGGGTGACCAGCGGCGAGCGCTCGCGCGTCGCCCGATAGTAGCTCTGGAAGTTCGACTCCGGCGGCAGCGTATCCGGGTCACCCGCCATGTCGATGGCGCGATCCTCCAGGTAGTAGGCCTGCCCGACCCCCACCGAGAGCCTCTCGCGCCCGCTGGCATCGGCCAGCAGCCGCGACTCGAGGCCCAGTGAGACGCGATTGAGGTCGCCCACCCGGTCGCTCCCGGAGAAGCGGTAGGGCGACCAGAGCTGGTTCCAGGAGAAGGCCTGTTCGGCGGTGTCGAACTCCGGGAACTCGGTCTGGTCGCGGGCCGGCACATAGGCATAGTTGACGCGCGGCTCCAGGGTCTGGCGGTAGCCGCGGCCGCCGAGGTCCAGCTCCCGCTCGAACACCAGGCCAGCGTCGAGGGTGGCGACCGGCACGCTACGGGTGAGGCCTTCGTCGCGTGCGGTCTCGCGCTCGCCGTAGTCGAGCTGGTAGGCGGTGGCGAGCCACTCGAGGCGCGGCTCGAGATGGCCCCAGCTCTCGTCGAGGCGCCAGCCGATGGCCGGCGAGAGGTGCAGCCGGGTCCCGTTGGCCGCCTCGCGAATGGGGACCTTCGTCTCGTCCACGTCACGCCAGAAGTGGGTGGCATTGGAGCGCCACTGCTGGTAGAAGCCGCCGCCCTGGGACCAGCGGGCGTTGGCGGTCAGGCTAGGCAGCCGGTAGAAGGGCTTGTCGCGCTCGAGCAGCGTGTCGTCGAGCTTCTGGTAGCCCTGGGCCCTGGCCTGCAGCTGCCAGACATCGCCACGGTGGTCGAGCTGGGCGAGCCGCGGCATGCTGCCGATATCGCCCTCGCCGAAGCCGCGCCCGAAGTCGTCGAAGTAGCGTCCGTCGCTGGCCGCGCCGTAGCGCAGCCGGTAGCGGGTGCGGGCATCGAAGCGGCCCGCATGGCGATAGTCGAGGTACCAGCGGTCATCGCCATTCTCCAGCGCGGAGGCGTCGGAGGATTCGTCTCCCGCCGCGCGGTCATCGGCGATATAGGCGCCCTCGATCTGCCCCGCATCCTGCTCGAACAGGTAGCGGTACTCGCCGCCCAGCAGCAGGCCGCGGTCACTGATCCAGCGCGGCGTGAGTGTGGCGTCATGGTGGGGGGCGATGTTCCAGTAATAGGGCTGAGCATAGTCCAGCGAATCGGTGGAGAGCCCAATCGTCGGCCACAGGAAACCGCTCTGGCGGCGCTCGTCGAGGGGGAAGCGCAGCCAGGGCCAGTAGAAGACCGGCACCTTGCCCATCTCCAGCCGGGCATGGGTCGCGGTGCCGACGCCACGCTCACGGTCGAGCAGGATGTCATTGCCCACCAGGCGCCAGAGCTCGCTGCCCGGCTCGCAGGTGGTGAAGCTCGCCTCGGTGAGGCGATAGCGGCCATCTTCGAGGCGCGCCAGGCGCACCGCATCGCCGCGCAGGCGCTGCTCATGGGCCACGTAGTGGGCACTGTCGATGCTGGCGGCATCGCTGTTCAGCGACAGTTCCGCGGCCTTGCCGCGCACCAGCAGGCCGCTGTCGCGCAGTGCCAGGGGCCCCTCGGCATAGGCGGTCTCGCGACTGCCGGGCACGCGCACCCGTGGCGCCTCGAGCTGGGCACTGCCGCGACGCAGCAGCACCTCGCCACCGAGGATCGTCTCGCCCCCCTCCCCGTAGTCGGCGCGGTCGGACTCGCTGGCGACCTTCTCGCCGGCCGGCGGCGGCAGCCGGTAATCCGGCATCACGTAGCGGCCGCGACACAGCGCGCCAGCGGGGCGCGCGTCGCCCCAAGGCTGCCAGTCCAGCTGGTCGGCCGGCAACGGCTCGGGTGGCGCCGCCACCAGGGGCCCGCTCGCCAGGCCGGTACAGGCCAGGCCTGCCAGGGCCGTCCATGTCCACGAGAGTCGCTTGCCCATGCTCCACGATGTCCTTGGCGGGTTGAATCGGTATTATACAGGCCGCACCCGGCCTGTCCTGCCGGCATGGGCCCTGCCATCGCCGACGCTGTCGGGAACTCAGCATGCGGGGCCCCCGGGGGGCCGTCAACCGCCCCCGCCTTCTCACACAAGGAGCCAGACGACGATGCCAGAGGCCACCGACCCCACGAGACCGGAACGCCTGCGCCAGTGGGCTGCCCGCCGCCATGAGCTCCCGGCGTCCGCCATCGTGGTGCGACTCGCGGCCGGAGACGCCAGCTTCCGGCGCTATTTCCGCCTGCAGCTGCCCGACGGCACCACCCGCATGCTGATGGATGCCCCACCCGACCGGGAGGACAGCCGCCCCTTCGTGGCCATCGCCGAGCAGTGGCGCTCGGCCGGCCTGCCGGTGCCGGCCCTGCATGGCGTGGACCTGGCACAGGGCTTCATCGAGCTCGACGACCTGGGCGACACCCCGCTGCAGGACTGCTTCCAGGACGACGACGCCCCCGCCACCCTGGCCTGGCACGAGCGCGCCCTCGAGCTGATCCACGCACTGCAGAATCGCGCCCCCGTCGCGGGGCTGCCCACCTATGACGCCGCCCTGCTCGGCCGCGAGCTCGACCTCTTCCCCGACTGGTGCCTCGGGGAGTGGCTGGGCATGACCGCCCCACCGGGCTGGGTGGCCCTGCGCGAGGCCCTGATCGCCGAGGCCCTGGCCCAGCCGGTGGTCGCGGTGCATCGCGACTTCGATGCCATGAACCTGATGGTGCAGGACGAGGCCCTGCAGCTGATCGACTTCCAGGACGCCGTGGCCGGCCCGCTCAGCTACGACCTGATCTCGCTGCTGCGCGGCCGCTACTGCCGTTTTCCCCCGGCCCGCTTCGCCGCCTGGGTGGAGGCCTTCCGGGTGCGTGCCGTCGCCGACGGGCGGCTTCCCGGCGATGTCGATGCCGCCACCTTCCATCGCCAGGCACAGGCCATGGCCGCCCAGCGCGCGCTCAAGGTGCTGGGCATCTTCTGCCGGCTGACCCTGCGCGACGCCCGCGAAGGCTACCTCGAGCGGCTGCCGCACTTCCTTGGCCACCTGGAGGACAGCCTCGCCGACCTGCCCGGCCATGCGAGCCTGACGACCTGGCTCGTCGACACCTTCCGCCCGGCGCTGGCGGCGCGCCTGGAGGCCGGCGCATGAGGGCGATGATCCTGGCCGCGGGACTCGGCACCCGCATGCGCCCGCTCACCGACCACTGCCCCAAGCCGCTGCTCGAGGTGGGCGGCAAGCCGCTGATCGTCCACCACCTGGAGCGCCTGCGGGCAGGCGGCATCACCGAGGTGGTCATCAATGTCAGCTACCGCGCAGAGCAGATCGTCGCGGCGCTGGGTGACGGCGGTGCCTTCGGGGTGCACATCGCCTGGAGCCGGGAAACGAGACCACTGGAGACCGGTGGCGGCATCCGCCAGGCGCTGCCGCTGCTCGGCGAGGCGCCCTTCCTGCTGGTCAACGGCGACGTCTGGTGCGACCTCGACCCGGCCAGCCTGCCCGCCCTGAACGACGACCTGGCCCGGCTGGTGCTGGTGGACAACCCCGACCACCACCCACAGGGCGACTTCCGCCTGGACGCCGATGGCCGGGTGCACCCCGAAGGCGAGCCACGGCTCACCTTCGCCGGCATCAGCCTGCTCGACCCGGCGCTGGTGGCCCACGAGCCCCCCGGCGCCTTCGCCCTGGCGCCGCTGCTGAGGCGCGCCATGGACGAGGGGCGCGTCGGCGGCCACCACCACCGTGGCGCCTGGGTCGATGTGGGCACGCCCGAGCGTCTGGCCGACCTGGACCGGCACCTGCGGGGATGAACTGTAGGCTGTTCGCAGGTGGCAGGATCGCTCGAGGCTATTCCGGCGACAGGTCCCGGAGCGCCGGACCGCCGAGGGGGCGCTGTGAATACGTCCGTGTACGCTACCTCGGCCATCCCTGGTCCTCGGACCCCCTCTACGTCCTGTCCCCGGCGCCTCTCGCTATGGACAGCCACGATACCCCTGTATGCTGGCGCCCTTTGGCCGACAATTGAAAAGGAGCCCTTATCATGAAAGCCAGCGTGAAATGGACCGATGGTCGTCAATTCGTTGCCGAGAGCGGCAGCGGCCACAGCGTGGTGATCGACGGCCCGCCCGACCACGGCGGCCGCAACACCGGCCCGCGGCCCATGGAGATGTTGCTGATGGGCATGGGCGCCTGCACCTCCTTCGATGTCCTCAATATCCTCGACAAGGCCCGCGCCAACGTCACCGACTGCGTCGCCAGCCTCGAAGCCGAGCGCACCGACGAGGTCCCCAGCGTCTTCACGAAGATCCACGTGCACTTCACCGTCAGTGGCAAGGGACTGAAGGAGAAGCAGGTGGCGCGAGCCGTGGAGCTCTCGGCCGAGAAGTACTGCAGCGCCTCCATCATGCTGGTCAAGGGCGGCGTCGAGATCAGCCACTCCTTCACCATCGTCGAGGAGTAGGCACTTTACTGGGGTATCCTGCACCAGCGGCTATTCTGGCGACAGGTCTCCGAGGGGGCGCTGTGAACCCCTCCCTGGGCGCTACCGACGCCATCCATGGCGTAGGACCCCCTCTACGACCTGTCCCCAGCGCCGCTTCCTTCAGGAGCAAATGACCAAGCTGGTTCAGATGCGATAGACGCTCTTGGTCATCACCTTGGACATCAGCTTCATGCCCAGCTTGACCGGGGCGGGGAAGCGGGCGCCACCGGCTTCCAGCGCCAGCTGGGCGTGGTGGGCCTCGTCGATGGCCATCTGGCGCAACACCGCGCGCGAGCGCCGGTCACCCGGCGGCAGCTTGACCAGGTGCTCCTCCAGGTGGTGGCCAACCTGTTCCTCGGTGGCGGCCACGAAGCCCAGGCTGATCCGGTCGCCCACCGCGCCGGCCGTGGCGCCGAGACCGAAGGAGGTCGCGTAGAACAGCGGGTTGAGCAGGCTGGGTCGGTCATGCAGTTCCTGCAGCCGGGCGTCGCACCAGGCCAGGTGGTCGATCTCCTCCTGGGCGGCCTGCTCCATCTGGCCGCGCACCTCCGGCAGCTTGGCGGTGAACCCCTGGCCCTGGTAGAGGGCCTGGGCACACACCTCGCCGGTGTGGTTGATGCGCATCAGCCCGGCGGCGTGCCGCCGCTCCTCGTCGCTCAGCGGCTCGTCGCGGAGCTCCGCGGTCGCAGGCGATGGGCGCGAAGGCGCGGCCGCGTGGGGCACCAGGGTCCTCAACACGGTATCGAACTGGTGGATCAGGTTGTCGGTGCGGGAAAGGGATGGGGTCATGGCGGGTCTCTCGAGAATGCACCTGATGCGTCGTACGCCTGTCGCGCGCGGCGCGAGCCGCAGAGCGCCAGCTAGCCAGCCGGCCAAGTGAAGCGACGACCGCCCATCAGGTGCATGTGGATATGATAGACGGTCTGGCCACCCTGGTCATTGCAGTTCATCACCACCCGGTAGCCCGCCTCGGCGAAGCCCTTCTCCGCCGCCAGCCTGGCGGCGGTGTACTGCAGCCGGCCGACCAGCGCCAGGTCGCCCTCCTCGATGTCGTTGAGGGTGGCGATATGCAGCTTGGGCACGATCAGCAGGTGGCTGGGGGCCTGGGGATTGATGTCGTTGAAGGCCAGCACCGCATCGTCCTCGTAGACGATGTCGGCGGGAATCTCGCGATCGATGATCTTGCAGAACAGGCAATCCATGGGGGTCGTTCCTCTCGGTCGGGTCTCGGGTCAGCGGAAGCGCCGCTGGGCGAGCAGGTGACGGACCAGCGGCCCCAGGATCAGCTCCATGGCCAGCGACAGCCGCGACCCCGGCACCACCAGGGTGTGCGGCCGGCTCATGAAGGCATCCTGGATCATCGCCAGTAGGTAGGGGAAGTCCACCGTGGCCGGGTCGCGGAAGCGGATCACCACGAAGGACTCGGCGTCGGTGGGGATGTCCTGCACCTCGAAGGGGTTGGAGGTATCCACCGTGGGCACCCGCTGGAAGTTGATATGGGTGCGCGAGAACTGTGGCTGGATGTAGCGCACGTAGTCGTCCATGCGCCCCAGAATGGTATCGATCACCGCCTCCTGGGCGTAACCGCGGTGACGCATGTCGCGATCGATCTTCTGGATCCACTCGAGGTTCATGGTCGGCGCCACCCCCACCAGCAGGTCCACGTGACGGGCGATGTCGAGCTCGGCGGTGACCAGTCCCCCGTGCAGCCCCTCGTAGAACAGCAGGTCCGTGCCGCAGGGCAGCGGCTGCCATTCGGTGAAGGTGCCCACTTGGTAGCCAGCCTCGATCATCTGCTTGTCTTCGGCATGGATATAGTGGCGGTAGGTGCCATTGCCGTGTTCGCCATACTCCTGAAACAGCGCCTCGAGTCGGTCGAGCAGGTTGGCCTCCACAGCAAAATGGGAGAGCTCGTCCTTGCGCTCGGGCTCATCGAGGATGAGCTGCGCCAGCTCCTGACGGGTGTAGCGGTGGAAGGCATCGCCGTCGACGAAGGCGGCATGCACGGCCTCCCGGGCGAACATCCGCTCGAAGGTGCGCTTCACCGTGGTGGTGCCGGCACCGGAGGAGCCGGTCAGGGCGATGATCGGATACTCCCGGGACATCAGTTCGCTCCTGCCAGGGCTTCCCGCACGTCGGCCGGGATGGCCACCGGTCGGCCGCTTTGCGGATCGACCAGCATCAGGTTGATGCGCGCTGTGGCCACCGTCACGCCGTCGGCCTCGCGCAGGATGCGATGGTAGACACCGATCGCCTTGCGTCCCGGCGCGGGGATGGCCGTCTCCACCACCAGGGCATCGGGCCAGCGCGTCTCGGCCTGGTACTGCACGGCGAGATCCGCCGCCACGCAGGGATAGCCGCCCAGGTCCCACTCGCGAAGGTCCCGCGACGCGAGGGCCGCCACACGGGCCTCGTGCAGCAGCGACACCAGCGCATCGTGGCCCAGGTGACGACCGTAGTTCATATCGGTGATGCGCACCGTCAGCGGGTGACGGTGCACCACGTCCTCCGCGGGAAAGCTCAGTCTGACACGCTCCATCCTCGCTCCTGATCTCGTTGTTGCGGGACCGCACGCCGTCAGGCGTCACCGCGCTCCCGGGCGATGGCTCGGTAGGCGATGTCGCGACGGTAGAGCACGTCGGGCCAGGCGATCTCGGCCACGCCCCGGTAGGCCAGGTCGCGGGCCGCCCCGACGCCGTCGCCCAGGGCGGTGACGCAGAGCACCCGCCCCCCGGCGGTGATCACTTGACCCTGCGCATCCTCGGCGGTGCCGGCATGAAAGACCTTGCAACCAGTGGCCTCGGCGGCCTCCAGCCCCTCGATGGCATCCCCCTTGCGGTAGCGGCCCGGGTAGCCCCCGGCAGCCAGCACCACGCCCACCGCGGCCAGCGGGTCCCAGTCACAGGCAAGGCCGGCCAGCTCGCCGCGGGCCCCGGCCAGGCACAGCTCGGCGAGGTCTGACGCCAAGCGCAGCAGGATCGGCTGGGTCTCGGGGTCGCCGAAGCGGCAGTTGTACTCGATGACCTTGGGATTGCCGTCGGCGTCGATCATCAGGCCGGCGTAGAGAAAGCCGGTGTAGGGGTGCCCTTCCTCGGCCATGCCGCGCACCGTGGGCCGGATGACCCGCGCCATGATGCGCTCGAAGACCTCGTCGGTGACCACCGGCGCCGGGGAGTAGGCGCCCATGCCGCCGGTGTTGGGGCCGCTGTCGCCGTCGCCGACCCGCTTGTGATCCTGGCTGGTGGCCATGGGCAGGATCGTCTCACCGTCGACCATGACGATGAAGCTCGCCTCCTCGCCCTCGAGGAATTCCTCGATCACCACCCGGGCCCCGGCATCGCCGAAGGCATTGGCCTCGAGCATGTCGCGGATCGCCGTCTCGGCCTCATCGAGGGTCATGGCCACGATGACACCCTTGCCGGCGGCCAGGCCGTCGGCCTTGATGACGATGGGCGCGCCCTTTTCGGCCAGGTACTCGAGGGCCGGCGCGACCGTGGTGAAGGTGCGGTAGTCGGCGGTGGGGATGGCATGGCGGGCCAGGAAATCCTTGGAGAAGGCCTTGGACCCCTCAAGCCGGGCCGCACCGGCCGTCGGCCCGAAGATCGCCCGGCCGGCCTCGCGGAAGCGGTCGACCACGCCCTCGACAAGCGGCGCCTCGGGCCCGACGATGGTCAGCGCCACGTCCTGCGCCTGGGCGAAGGCCACCAGGCCCGCCAGGTCGGAGACGCCGATGGCGACATTCTCGAGGCCCGGCTCGCGGGCCGTGCCGGCATTGCCGGGGGCCACGTAGACGGTCGCCACCCGCGGGGACTGGGCGACCTTCCAGGCCAGGGCGTGTTCGCGGCCACCGCCGCCGATGATCAGGACCTTCATCCGCTGTGCTACCTCACAACCTGCAAGAAACATCGCAGCATTATGTCAGAAACTCGCCCAGGACGCCGCTCAGGGCTTGCCGCTGCCCTTGTCTTCCTCGTCCGGGGGGCCGGCCTGGTTGATGGTCTTCTGCCAGAACTTCATGTTCTCTTCCGCCAGCTCGCGCATCAGCTCGATGGGCGAGTGCCGCATGGCGTTCTGCCACTGGTCCTGCATGCGCTGCTGCTGCTCGAGCATCAGCTTGGTGCCCTGCTCCAGGTAACGGGACAGGGGCAAGGGCTGGGCCATGTCATAGACGCGGATGAACTGGGCGAGCAGGTCGTTGGAGAACACCTGCGCATCGCCGTCGGCCTGCTCCTGCTCGATGATGATCGACAGCAGGATGGTGCGGGTCAGGTCCTCGCCGCTCTTGGCGTCCTCCACGCGGAAGGGCACCTCGTCGAGGATCAGGCCGCGCAGGTCCTCGAGGGTCACATAGCGGCTCTGTTCGGTATCATAGAGCCTGCGGTTGGCATACTTGCGAATCACGCGCACGGCGCTGCTCCTTGTTATACGAAGGGGCGGCTGCCCCTGTACGGCTATTGTGCACCGCGACACCCACCATGCAAGGCATAGCCACCATTCAGTCTCCAACGCGGCAAGGCCCCATGAACCTGATCCTGCTCTCTCCCGACGACATCGAGAACGACCGCCTGGCCCGGGTCCGCGACCCGCGGCGCCTGGCCCACCTGCGCGAGGTGCACGGGGCGAGCCCCGGCGACGTCCTGACGCTAGGCATCGAGGGGGGACGCCTGGGGCGTGGGGAACTGCTGGCCCTGGACGACGACGAGGCACTTTTCGACGTCGCCGCCCTGGACCAGGCACCGCCGCCGGCGCTGCCGGTACATCTGGTGCTCGCCCTGCCCCGCCCGCGGATGCTGGCCCGCACCCTGGAGCACGTCACCACGCTGGGCGTGAAGCGGATCACCCTGCTAAACACGCGCCGCGTGGAGAAGAGCTACTGGCAGTCGCCGGAACTCGGCAAGGAGAAGATCCACCGCCATCTGGTGCTCGGCCTTGAGCAGGCCCGCGACACCCGGCTGCCGGAGGTGGCCCTGGCCAAGGGCTTTCGCCCCTTCGTCGAGGAGCGGCTGGCGGGCCTGCTGGCGGACCGCCGGGGCCTGGTGGCCCACCCCGGCATGCCGGGCGACTGCCCCCGCGGCCTCGACGAGCCCGTGCTGCTGCTGGTGGGGCCGGAAGGGGGCTTCATCCCCTGGGAAGTGGACCAGCTGCTCGCGGCGGGCTGCGAGGGCATCCACCTGGGCCCGCGCATCCTGCGGGTGGAGACCGCGGTGACCGCCCTGCTCGCCCGGCTCTTCTGACCCGCGCTAGTCGTCCTCGTCGGGGTCGTGGGCGACGAAGGGCGCATCGTCGTCGCAGTCGGGTTCGTTGAGGAAGGTCGCGCGCACGTCGAGCAGCCCCAGGTGGCCGATGGAGCGGCGCCCGAGCAGCAGCGGATAGTTCATTTCCTCGCGATCGCGCAGGCTGAACTGCTCCTCATAGACGGTGTCGTCCAGGCACACCTTCATCAGCACCACAGGACGTCGGTCGGTGCCACCAGCGCCGCGCAGGCGAATGCTGCGATAGATCGGCAGTTCCATGCGTTCGGTGAAGGTCTCGCCGCTGGCCTCGTTCTCGAGCCTGAGGCGAAAGCGGACCCACGCCTCGCCCTCCTTGTCGAAGCGCTCGATGTCGCGGGCGTCCAGTGACGAGGTCAAGGCACCGCTGTCGAGCTTGGCCTTCACCTCGACCCCCCAGGGCTCCAGGGTCGCCTTCTCCACCCAGCCGAAGACCTTGTCCTCATCGGCGATGGCGGGAGACGAGGCGCTCAACAGCAGGGCGGCCAGCAGGGCCAGGCGGTAACGTGTCAGGGTCATGGTCTCCTCCGGGTCGAGGGTTCAGCGCTTCAGGCGCTCGAGCAGGTTGAGGGTGGCGAAACCATCCGGGGTGGTGCCGATGGCGGCCTGAAACTCACGCAGGCCCCGGCGGGTGTTGGGGCCCATGATCCCGTCCGGCGTGCTCACCTCGAAGCCACGCTGGTTGAGCAGGCGCTGCATCTCGCGCACCTGGCTTCGGCTCAGCGGCTGCTCTTCCCGGGGCCAGCCCTGCACTATACCCTCGCGACCGGCAATCTCATCGGCCAGGGTGCCCACCGCCAGGGCGTAGCTGGTGGCGTTGTTGTAGCGCAGGATGGCACGGAAGTTGGGGCCCACCAGGAAGGCCGGGCCCTTGGCGCCGCCGGGCACGACCACCGAGGCCGCCTCGAACTCGGGCAGCGGCGCCCCGTCCAGCGTGCGCACACCGCGTTCGGCCC
The DNA here is from genome assembly GCF_029889845.1 of Halomonas sp. 25-S5. Taxonomy (GTDB): domain Bacteria; phylum Pseudomonadota; class Gammaproteobacteria; order Pseudomonadales; family Halomonadaceae; genus Halomonas. Next base: position 105,866 of record NZ_JARANV010000008.1, on the reverse strand, counting down.
AGTCGCGGCTGGGGCGACGGGTGGCAAGCTCGGTCTCGGCGTAGTCGAAGTCGTCGGGGAGACGGACCTCCACGCCCCAGGGTTGCCCCGCCTGCCAGCCGGCCCGGTCGAGGTAGTGGGCGGTAGAGGCCATCACGTCCGGGATGCTGCCCCAGATGTCACGCCGCCCGTCGCCGTTGCCATCCACGGCATAGGCCTCGAAGCTCGAGGGAATGAACTGGGTGTGCCCCATGGCCCCGGCCCAGGAGCCGAGCATGCGCTCGGGCGAGATGTCCCCGGCCTCCAGGATGCGCAGCGCCGCGAGCAGCTCGCCGCGGGCGAAGTCGCGGCGGCGGCCGTCGTAGGCCAGGGTGGCCAGGGCCTCCAGGGTCGAGAAGTCGCCGAAATTGCCGCCGTAGTTGCTCTCGATGCCCCAGATGGCGACGATCACCTCGGCCGGCACCCCGTAGCGCCGCTCCATCTCCCGGGCCGTGGCGCGATGCGCGTCCAGGCGCTCCCGCCCGGTGGTCACCCGGGTCGCCGAGACGGCGCTGTCCAGGTACTGCCAGATCGGCCGCACGAACTCGGGCTGGGAGCGGTCGAGCTCGATCACCCGCGGGCGATAGCGCAGGCCGTCCAGGGCCCGTGCCAGGGTCGCCTCGCCGATGCCCTCGGCCCGCGCCTCGCGCCGGAAGTCGGTCAGCCAGCTCACGAAGCCCGCCGGGGCCGCCGGCTTGCCGGCCTCGCGCTTCGCCACGGCGCCGCTCGTCTCGCCGCGCTCGTCGGCCACGGCCACGTTGGCCTCGCTGGTGGGCGCCGCCTGGCAGCCCGCCAGCAGGGCCAGCAGCAGAGGGGTGGTCAGCATCCGTCTCATCGTCGCTCCTGCAGGACGTTCCATGAACCGCCCGATCATCACCCAGAACCGCCCGCCAGGCCAGCCCGTTCAGGCGTTGGCGAGCGGATCGAAACAGTGCCGATACGACACCGATCTACTGTCGACTTGCGCACCGGCGCCCTTGAGAGCCGTTGCGGAAACGGCTCGGCCAAGGCACGAATAAGATGTACAAGATCTATTATCATGTATAACTACTGTACATTTAAAGGCGCCTGGTCGCCCATCACCGATGACAACACATTGAATGCGCAAGGTGCGCGAGGGTTGCCCCTTTGCGTTAGAGTGTGGAGAAAACGCGATGGCGTCCGCGCGTGAGGCGCACGCGAAGGAGCCCCATTCCCCGAGATCCCGCAGGACGACTGCCCGATGATACTACTGTGGATAGCCCTGCTTCCCTTGCTAGGGATGCTGGTACCGGTATTCACCCAGAGACGAGGCCGACGCTACTGCACGCAGTCGACCGCGCTGCTACCTGCCTTGGCACTGCTGCTGACCCTGAGTCAAGTGCCCGCCCTGCAGGCCGGCGAGGCGCTGCGCTTTACCGCCGAGTGGGTGCCGATGCTGGGGCTGGACCTGGCCTTTCGCCTCGATGGGCTGTCGCTGCTCTTCAATGTCCTGATCCTTGGCATCGGCCTGTTGATCCTCCTTTATGCGCATTACTACCTCTCTCCCGAGGAGCCCTTCGGGCGCTTCTATGCCTACCTGATCCTGTTCATGGCCTCGATGGTCGGCATCGTCATGTCCGACAACCTGCTGCTGCTGTGGCTGTTCTGGGAGCTGACCAGCATTTCCTCCTTCCTGCTGATCGGCTTCTGGTCACATCGCAGCGATGCCCGCAAGGGGGCGCGCATGGCGCTAGCGGTGACCGGCGCCGGGGGGCTGGCGCTGCTGGCGGGTCTGCTGTTGCTGGGCGACATGGTCGGCAGCCACGACATGGACACGGTGCTCGACAGCGGCGAGATCATCCTCGCCGACCCGCGCTATCCCATGATGCTGATACTGGTGCTGCTGGGCGCCTTCGCCAAGTCTGCCCAGTTCCCCTTCCAGTTCTGGTTGCCCCATGCCATGGCCGCCCCGACACCGGTCTCGGCCTACCTGCATTCGGCGACCATGGTCAAGGCGGGCATCTTCCTGATGGCCCGCCTGCATCCGGCTATCGCCGGCAGCGAGATGTGGACAGTGATCGTCTCCCTGATCGGCATGACGACGATGCTCTATGGCGCCTGGTTCGCGCTGATGAAAACCGACCTCAAAGGGATCCTGGCCTTCTCCACGGTCAGCCACCTGGGGCTGATCACGGTGCTGCTGGGCATTGGCAGCCCCATGGCGGTGCTGGCTGCGCTCTTCCATATCCTCAACCACGCCACCTTCAAGGCGGCATTGTTCATGAGCTCGGGCATCATCGACCACGAGGCCGGCACCCGCGAGCTCAAGCGCCTGGGAGGGCTCAGACACGCCATGCCGATCACTGCCCTGCTGACCACCCTGGCGGGTGCCGCCATGGCCGGGGTGCCACTGCTCAACGGCTTCCTCTCCAAGGAGATGTTCTTCACCGAGACACTGGCCACCCCGGTGCTCGGTGGGCTGAGCGGGTTGTTGCCGGTATTCGCCACGCTCGGCGGCATCCTCTCGGTGGCTTACTCGCTGCGCCTGGTGTATGCGGTCTTCTTCGCACCTGCGCGGGAAAAGCCCCCGAAAACGCCCCACGAACCGCCGCGCATGATGCGAGCCCCGATGGAACTGCTGGTAACACTGTGCGTGCTGGTCGGTCTGTTTCCCTCGCTGATGGCCGGTGGACTGATGGACCTCGCGACACGGGCGGTGGTGGGCAAGCCGCTCGAGTTCCACCTGGCGATCTGGCATGGCTTCAACCTGCCACTGGCCATGAGCGGGGTGGCCATCGTTGCCGGCATCGCCACCTACTGGCGACACCCCGACCTGCGTCGCTTCCTGAAGGGCTTTCGCCCGGTGGACGCGCGGATCATCTTCGAGTGCGCCATGCAGGGTCTGGCGCAATGGGCCGAGGTCATGCTGAAGAGGATCGACAATGGCTCACTGCAGCGCTATGTGGGGCTGCTGCTGCTGGCCTCCCTGCTGCTCGGCGGCCTGGGCCTGTCGATGATGCCGAGCCTGACCGGCGACGAGGCACAGCGTCCGGTAGATGGTGTCCTGCTGGTGGGCGCGGCCCTGCTGATCTTCGGTGGACTGGGCACGGTATTGACCCACCGCCACCGTCTGATTTCACTGCTGATGCTGTCCGTGGTGGGTTTGATGGTGTCGCTGACCTTCGCCCGCTTCTCCGCTCCGGACCTGGCGCTGACTCAACTGTCGGTGGAGGTGGTGACCATGATCCTGCTCATGCTCGCGCTGTTCTTCCTGCCGCAGAAGACCTACCGGGAATCTTCGCCGCCTCGCAGCCTGTACGACGCGATAGTGGCGGGTGCCCTGGGCATGGTGGTCGCCAGTCTCAACTACGCGGTACTGACCCGTGACAACGCCAGCATCTCGAGCTTCTTCCTCGACAACAGCGTACCTGGCGGCGGGGGCCACAACGTCGTCAACGTCATCCTCGTCGACTTCCGGGGTTTCGATACTCTGGGCGAGATCACCGTGTTGGCGCTGGCCGGGCTGGCCATCTTCAAGCTGCTGCGGCGCCTGCGCCTGTTCATGCCCCACAGCGACGCCGAGGGCCGCCTGTGGTCCCCGGACCGCTACCCGATGATCCTGACCTCCATTTCCATGGCGCTGCTGCCGCTGGCTCTGCTGGTCTCGGTGTTCATCTTCCTGCGCGGACACAACTTTCCCGGTGGCGGCTTCATCGCCGGACTGATCACCGCCGTGGCGCTGATCCTCCTCTACATGGCCCGCGGCGTGGACTGGGCCCAGGAACGGCTGCAGTTCGAATATCAGCCGGTCGCCATCGCGGGGGTCGGGATCGCCGCCCTGACGGGGGTTGGCAGCTGGCTGTTCGGCAAACCCTTCCTGACGTCGGCCTTCGGGCACTTCCACCTGCCACTGATCGGCGACTTCGAGCTGGCCACCGCCATCCTCTTCGACCTCGGCGTCTACCTGGCGGTGGTCGGCGCCACCCTGATGATCCTGGCCAACCTCGGCAAGGTCACCACGGCCTACAGCCCGGCCAAGGGCGCACCGGCCAATGACGAGAACCTCTCGCAGTCCAGCAAGGAGAAACACTGATGGAAAGCCTCTATGCCATCACCACCGGCGTATTGACCGCCTGCGGGCTCTTCTTGACCCTGCGCGGGCGGACCTTCCCGGTCGTGGTCGGGCTGACCCTGCTCTCCTATGCGGTCAACCTCTTCCTGTTCTCCATGGGCGGACTGACCACCGGGGCGGCCGCCATCATCGATGGCCAGGCGCATTTTGCCGACCCATTGCCCCAGGCACTGGTACTCACTGCCATCGTGATCGGCTTCGCGATGACCGCCTTCGTGGTGATCCTGGCGATGCGCGCGCGCAGCGAGATGGGCAATGACCATGTCGACGGTCGCAAGCAAGAGGAGCCCCACCGGTGATGCAGCACTTGATCGTTCTTCCCGTCGTGCTGCCGCTGCTGGTAGGACTCTTTCTGCTGCGCAGCCGGCATGGCACCATGCGCACGCACCGCATGGTGGGGGTCACGGCCACTGCCCTGCTGGTGGTCATCGCGATGGTCATGCTGGCGCGAGCCGCCGGTGGCGAGGTCACGTACTACGCACTGGGTGGCTGGCAACCGCCTTTCGGCATCGTGCTGGTGCTCGACCGCCTCTCGGCCCTGATGGTACTGCTCACCGCGGTGCTCGCCCTGGGCGCGGTGGTATTCGCCTGTGCCGGCGACGACGAGCGCGGCAGCAACTTCCACGGCCTCTTCCAGCTGCAGCTGATGGGCATCAACGGGGCCTTCCTCACCGGCGACCTCTTCAACCTCTTCGTGTTCTTCGAGGTGCTGCTGCTGGCCTCCTATGCGTTGTTGATCCATGGCGGCGGCAAGTCGCGAATCCAGTCGGCGGTACACTATGTGGTCCTCAACCTGGTAGGTTCGTCCCTGTTCTTGATCAGCGTCGGCGTGCTCTATGGTGCCACCGGCACCCTCAACATGGCCGACATGGCGGTTCGCCTGTCGGACCTGCCAGCCGACAGAGTGGGACTGGTCACCGCCGGCGGCCTGATGCTGCTGGTGGTGTTCGGCCTCAAGGCAGCAATCCTGCCACTCTACTTCTGGCTGCCACGGGCCTATGCTGCCGCCCCGGCGCCGGTGGCGGCACTGTTCGCGATCATGACCAAGGTCGGCATCTACGCCATCCTGCGGGTCTATAGCTTGGTGTTCGGCGAGCATGCCGGGGTCCTCGAGGCCCTCGAGCGCCAGTGGGTGTGGTGGCTGTCACTGGCGACCATGGTGGTGGCCGGCATCGGCGTGCTTGCCGCCCGCGACCTGCGCCTGCTGGTGGCCTATCTGGTCGTGGTCTCGGTGGGCACCCTGCTGGCCGGCATCGGCATGGGCTCACCGGCGGCCACCGCCGCCCTGCTCTACTACCTGGTCCACAGCACCCTGGTGACTGGCGGGCTCTTCCTGCTGGCCGAGATGATCGGCCTTCAGCGGGGCAAGGCCGGGACGCGGCTGGTCAAGGGGCGCCCGATGCATCACGGGAGCTGGCTGGCCGGGCTATTCTTTGTCGGTGCAGTGGCGGTGGCGGGCATGCCCCCGCTGTCCGGGGCCATCGGCAAGGCCCTGCTGCTGAACGCCGCCGAGCCCTGGCAGCAGCCGTGGCTGTGGCCGATCCTGCTGGCCACCGGTCTGTCCGCCCTCATCGCCCTCTCAAGGGCAGGCTCGACGCTGTTCTGGCGCAGCCACGAGGGCGAGGCCGTCGGCGTGCCACTCTCGCGATCGCGCTGGCTGGGTGTGGGCTGGCTGCTCGGAGCCTCACCGCTGCTGGTCGTCCTCGCGGGACCGGTCAGCGACTATACCCGCGCCACCGCTGAACAGCTGGCCGACCCCGATATTCTGGTGCGTGCGGTCCTGTCAAATGCCGGAGAGTCGCCATGATCAAGCCCCGTCCCTGGCTACCCCTGCCCCTGCTATCGATCCTGCTGCTGGCGGTATGGTTGTTGATGGCCCGCAGCATGGCGCCGGGCCATATCCTGCTGGGAAGCGTCCTCGCCCTGGTCATCCCGCTGTTGACCCATCGCTTCTGGGACGCACAGCCCCATGTCAAGAAGCCGGGCAAGCTGCTGCGCTATGTACTGCGCGTGCTGGGCGACATCATCGTCGCCAACCTGCATGTGGCCTGGCTGATCATCAATCCCCGGCAGCACATGCAGCCAGCCTTCGTGGAATATCCGCTGATGCTCGAGGAGCGCTTCACCATCACGCTACTGGCCAGCACCATCAGCCTGACGCCGGGGACGGTATCCGCCAATGTGCGCCTGGATGGCAAGACGCTGTTGATCCATACCTTGGACATGGAGGATGAGGAGGCGCTGATCACGACGATACGTGAACGCTACGAGCAGCCGCTGAAGGAGATCTACGAATGCTAGACATCGCCCTGAAGATCAGCCTGGCGCTGGTGCTGATGGCCGTTCTCTTGAATGCCTTTCGCCTGACCGTCGGCCCGAGCCTGCCGGATCGTGTCCTGGCACTGGACACCATGTACGTGAACTCCATCGCGCTGATCGTGCTGATGGGTCTGTGGCTGAACACCAAGCTGTATTTCGAGGCGGCCCTGCTGATCGCCATGCTCGGCTTCATCAGCACGGTGGCAATCTGCAAGTACATCCTGCGTGGCGACATCATCGAATAGGTCAGCACCGACGGAGCGACCATGAACTTCTATGTGCTTCTCGAAGGCGTCATTTCCTTCTTCCTGATCGCCGGGGGCATCTTCGCCTTCATCGGTTCGCTGGGCATGACGCTCCTGCGGGACTTCTACATGCGCCTGCATGGCCCCACCAAGGCCACCACCCTGGGCATCGGCTGCATCCTGATCGGCTCGATGTTCTACTTCTCGACGACCCAGGGGCAGCCGATCATCCAGGAACTGCTGATCACGCTGTTCCTGTTCATCACTGCACCGGTGAGCGCCCACCTGCTGGCCAAGACGGGTCTGCACCTCAAGCTCAAGCACGTGCCGAAGACCGGCGGAAAACCCCTGGAACTGCGCCACGATGAGGTGGGTGAGAAGCCCGTGCTGCACCCGGACCGTGGCCACTGATTGCGGCTAGACCCAGCCACCCAGCTCGTTGTCGATGATCGAGCACAACGCGGCGATGTGGTCATCGCGGTCATTCAGGCAGGGGATGTAGGTGAAGGTCTCGCCGCCGGCGGCGAGGAAGCTCTCACGGATCTCCTCCTCGATCTCCTCGAGGGTCTCCACGCAATCCGAGGAGAAGGCCGGCGACACCACCGCGATGTGCTTGTTGCCCTGGCGGGCCAGCGCGGCGACGTGCTCCACGGTCGCCGGCCCCACCCACTCCTCGGGGCCAAACTTGGACTGGAAGGCGGTCTGGACCGCCTCCTCCTCCCAGCCCAGCCGCTCGCGCAGCAGGCGCGTGGTCTTCTGGCACTGGCAGTGGTAGGGGTCGCCCTCCAGCAGGTAGCGCTTGGGCACCCCATGGTAGGAGGCCACCAGCACCTCGGGCGGCGTCTCGGCGGCGTCAAAGGCCTCACGCACCGAACTCTCCAGGGCATCCAGATAGGCGGGGTGCTCGAAGTAGGCGGGCACGGTGCGAATCGCTGGCTGCCACTTGAGCCTCATCAGGGTGCGGAAGGCCTGGTCGTTGGCCGTGGCGGTGGTCGGCGAGGCGTATTGCGGATAGAGCGGGAAGAACAGGATTCGCTCGCAGCCCGCGGCCTGCATGCGCTTCAGCACACTGTCGGTGGAGGGATTGCCGTAGCGCATGCAGAAGTCGACCATCACATTCTCGCCGTACTGCGCATGGAGCCCTGCCGCGACCTTGCGGGTCTGCTCGCGGGTGATGGTCAGCAGCGGGCTCTCGTCCTTCTCGGTGTTCCAGATGCCGCGGTAGGCCTCACCGGACTTTAAGGGGCGGCGGGAGAGGATGATCAGTTGCAGCAGCGGCTGCCACTTCCAGTCCGGATAATCCACCACGCGTTTGTCGGAGAGGAACTCACTCAGGTAGCGGCGCATCGACCAGTAATCGGTGGCGTCCGGGGTGCCCAGGTTGGCCAGCACCACGCCGACCTTCGGGCGGGGCACCGGCGGGTGGTCGGGCGGTGCATGGGCCAGCCGGCCGCTACCGTGGGCATCAAGGTCGTTCGGGGCCTGGCCGGTGTTGGCTGATGTCATGCCTTGCATAGCTCGCACTCGGTGTCTTGTTGGGATTGCCCCAGTCTATCAGTCAATCGCCGGGCACCGAATAAAGTTATACTATGGATGTTATCTGTACGGCTTTTGGCCAGCTCTTGTCGATTCCGGCTTGTCGTGACGGTGAGGAGAAGATGATACGACCACAGGCAAGGAATCCAATCAGAAGACCAGCGGCATGCGCGACGTCAGCGGGTCCTGATAGTGGGTCTCACGTCCGATGACCTCATCGTGGGGCACCTGCTGGACCAGGTAGGCGCGGTGGATGCCGGCGCGCTTGAGTTCCAGATAGACGTCATCCAGAGAACGGAAGAGGATCGGCTTGCCGGCACGGGTCAGCATGTGGCGCTGCCCCTCCACGTCCTCCAGTTCGACCTGGTAGAACCGGCTGCCGGCATGGCCGATCACGCGGATCTCGAAGTTGTCGTGGCGCGCCACGAAGGCTTTCAGCTGCTGGAATTCCATGGGTCCTTCCTCCTGATGTCCGGATCGATGATGTCGAGATACAAGATCGGGCACAGCCTGACTGCACCCGATGACGGTATCGTGTCGTCGACATTATCCTGCTGTGACCCTGACCACCTCGTCAGGTTCCGGACTTACTGATATTCGGAGGGGTCGATCGCCTTGCCCAGGGAGTTGCGATCCACCCAGTTGCCGGCCTTGGTCTCCTTGTAGCGGAACACCACCCGGTCGCCGACCCGCACCGGCAGCTCGGCGTCCTCGGTCTGATAGCTGTAGGCCTCCCCCTCCACCACCAGGTGGTAGCGGTAAAGGTCGGGCATCCCCAGCCACTCCTTGAAGGGGCCTTCACGCTCCATCGACTGGAGCTCGCCGCGCCCCTCGAGCTTCGGGGTACGCGCACGATTGCCGCGTCGGAATCCGCCTGCCATGCTGCCTCCTTCCTGTGTGATTCGAGGGCTGGGCATTATACGGGGCCGGTCACGGGACTCAAGGGCGCCCTCACTCGCCGAAGGCCTCGCGGTAGCTGTCCGGGGCCAGGTCCTCGAAGCGGGTGTACTTGCCGATGAACGCCATGTGCACGGTGCCGATGGGGCCGTTACGTTGCTTGCCGATGATCACCTCGGCCAGCCCCTGGTTGTCGGGGTTATCCTGATTGTAGACCTCGTCGCGATAGACGAAGCCGATGATATCGGCATCCTGCTCGATGGCGCCGGACTCGCGCAGGTCCGACATCACCGGGCGCTTGTTGGGGCGCTGCTCCAGCGAGCGGTTGAGCTGCGAGAGCGCCACCACCGGGCAGCCGAACTCCTTGGCCAGCCCCTTGAGTGAGCGGGAAATCTCGGAGATCTCGCCGGTGCGGTTCTCGGAGTAGCCGGGGATCTGCATCAGCTGCAGGTAGTCGATCATGATCAGCGCGAGGTTGCCCTGCTCGCGCACCACCCGGCGGATCCGCGAGCGCATCTCGTTGGGGGACAGCGCGGCGGTGTCGTCGATGAACAGCTGCTTGTCCTTGAGCAGGTTGACCGCCGAGGTCAGGCGCGGCCAGTCCTCGTCTTCCAGCTGGCCGGTGCGCACCCGGGTCTGGTCGATGCGCCCCAGCGAGGAGAGCATGCGCAGCATCAGCGAGTCCGCGGGCATCTCCATGGAGAACACCATCACCGGCTTGTCGCTGGCGATCACCGCATGCTCGACCAGGTTCATGGCGAAAGTGGTCTTGCCCATGGAGGGCCGGCCGGCAACGATCACCAGGTCCGAGGGCTGCAGCCCCGAGGTCATCTCGTCCAAGTCGCGGAAGCCGGTGGAGAGCCCGGTCATCTCGCCCTGCAGGTTGAACAGCTCGTCGATGCGATCCACCGCCTTGGTCAGCAGCTCGCTCATGCCGATCGGCCCCCCCGACTTGGGGCGCTCCTCGCTGATCTGGAACACCAGCCGCTCGGCCTCGTCGACCAGCTCGTCGGCGGGGCGCCCTTGGGGACTGAAGGCGCCGTCGGCGATCTGGCTGGCCGCACGGATCAGCTTGCGCAGGGTGGCGCGCTCGCGGACGATGTCGGCATAGGCGCGGATATTGCTCGCCGAGGGCGTGCTCCTGGCCAGCTCCGCCAGGTAGGCCAGGCCACCCACGGTATCGAGCTGGTCTCGCCTCTCCAGCGCCTCGGAGAGGGTCACCACGTCCAGCGGCCGGCTCGTCTCGGCCAGGCCGGCCATGACGTTGAAGATCAGGCGGTGCTCATAGCGATAGAAGTCATCCGCCACCAGGCGGTCGGCCACGTTGTCCCATGCCTGGTTGTCGAGCATCAGGCCACCGAGCACGGACTGTTCGGCCTCCAGCGAATGCGGCGGCACCTTGAGAGCGGCGGTTTCCCGGTCGAGGGTGAGGGGTTCGTTCATGGTGCGCGGACCTTCAGGGAGAAAGGGGCTAACTCATTCTACGCGATGGCATGCCCCGACCCCATGCCCAGGCAGGACGACGGCGCCTATTCGTGACACGACGCATGACAAGAAAAGGGGGCGAGGATTCACTCCTCGCCCCCTTTTCGAGGCACGCCCACCTGGGGCGTGCCGTCGCGCTGGCCTTATTCGGCCACCACCACCACCCGGACGGTAGCAGCGACTTCGGCATGCAGGTGCAGGTCGATGTCATACTCGCCGGTCGCACGGATCGGGCCCTGCGGCATGCGCACTTCGCTCTTGGCGACCTCGATCCCGGCGCTGGAGATGGCCTCGGCCAAGTCACGCGGACCGATCGACCCGAACAGCTTGCCCTCGTCACCGGCCTTGGAGACCAGCGACAGTTCGATGTCGTTGAGCTGTTCGGCACGCGCCTCGGCCACGGCCTTGCGCTCGGCGGCCTGGGCCTCGAGCTCGGCACGCTGGGCCTGGAAGGCCCCGATGTTCTCCTTGGTAGCCGGCACGGCCAGGCCGTAGGGCACCAGGTAGTTGCGACCATAACCGGGCTTGACGGTGACCTGGTCACCCAGACCGCCCAGCTTGCCAATCTTGTCGAGCAGAATGACGTCCATTCTCGTAAACCTCTTGTCAGTGGCTGCGGGCCAGGCGTCCGCGGAAGTCCGCGAACGTGTCGATGAAGGCCACGAACAGCACGATGAGAATCATGGGCCAGGTGGTGATCAGCAGCACATAGAAGGCGACCAGCCACAGCCCGTTCATTCCCTTCAATCCGATAAAACCATGTACCAGCGCGATGCCGGCCACCAGCAGTGGCACCCAGGCCAGCATGCCCAGGGCCGGGAGCTCCAGCACCGCCCCCAGCACTCCGAGCACCACCAGCACGGCGAGCTCTCGGGGGGCCAGGCGCAGGCCGTGAAACTCCGCGCGGAACCCGCCGGGGTTGTAGAGCCCGGCCTGCCAGCCGCGCGCCAGGGCCAGGCAGGCGACGGCGGCGAGCAGCACGATCAGCGCGGTCACACCACTGATCAACAGGCCGGCCAGCTGCTCGGTGTCCATGCCCTGACGGGAGAGCTCAGTGAGCATCGCCGCGATGTCCGGCGACCCCTGGCGCAGCTGCTCCAGCACGGGGCCGGCCCCGCCCGGCGGCAGGAAGATGTCCAGCTGGATCATCGCCGCCCCGGCCAGAGTGCCGGCGAGGAGCGCCTCGCTCCAGCGCAGCCGTGAGCGCAGCACCACCGCCATCAGCACGACCAACAGGACGCTGGCCAGCGGGATGACGTCCCCCTGGGTCCACCACCAGCCGGCCGGCAGGGCCGCGGCGATGATCACCGGCAGCGAAGCGGCCAGGCCATGTCGCAGCGTGACCAGGGCCACCACGGCGGCCCCCAACCAGAACAGCCAGGGAATCGCGGTGGCCACGGCCGCCCCGCCAGCGGCGTGGGGCGTACCGCGCATCATCCAGCGGGCAACGGGCAACATCACGCGCGGTGCATTACTGGTGGCTGTCGGAGTAGGGCAGCAGCGCCAGGTAGCGTGCCCGCTTGATCGCGGTGGACAGCTGGCGCTGGTAACGGGCCTTGGTCCCGGTGATGCGGCTGGGAACGATCTTGCCGGTCTCGGTGATGTAGGCCTTGAGCGTGTCCAGATCCTTGTAGTCGATCTGCTTCACGCCTTCAGCGGTGAAACGGCAGAACTTACGGCGACGGAAAAAGCGTGCCATGGGAAGACTCCTTCAGCGGTGCGATGGGGTGGCTCAGGCGGATTCGGTACTACGCGGCTTCTCGTCGCGACGCACACGCTTCTCTTCCACCGGCTTCATCATCGGTGAGGCCTCGGTGATGACTTCCTTGGCGCGAACCACCAGGCTGCGGATGATGGCGTCATTGAAGCGGAAGATGTTCTCGATCTCGTCGAGGGTCTCGCCGCTGCACTCGACGTTCATCAGCACGTAGTGAGCCTTGTGGATCTTGTTGATCGGGTAGGCCAGATGGCGACGGCCCCAATCCTCGAGGCGATGCACGGTGCCGCCGTTCTCGGTGACGAGGCCGGTATAGCGCTCGACCATGGCCGGGACCTGCTCGCTCTGGTCCGGGTGGACCATGAAGACGATCTCGTAGTGACGCATGAAATCTCCTTGCGGTTTGGCAGCTTCCTCAATGGCGATCTCGAATCGCTCAGGGGAAGCAAGGAGTGATTGTCAAAAGACGGGTTGTCAGAAGACAGAAAGGCCCGCTCGCAGGACGAGCGGGCGCAAGCATTCTAAAGAATGGGGGCGGGCTACGCAAGCTGGAAGGTACTACCAACCCTGACACCAAGAGCTTTTCTTCAAGCTTCCAGCTTAAGACTTCAAGCTCTGGGCGAGGCCTGGCTCTTCCAGCCGAGAAGCGGCACTCGTACAGCTTAAGGCTTATGGCTTCAAGCTCCAGGCGAAGCCTGGCGTCGCTGGCGCACCGCCTCGAACAGGCAAATGCCGGTGGCCACCGAGACGTTGAGGCTGGAAACGCTGCCGGCCATGGGCAGCTTGACCAGGGTATCGCAGGCCTCGCGGGTGAGGCGCCGCATTCCCTTGCCTTCGGCTCCCATCACCAGCGCTGTCGGCCCAGCGAAATCGGCCTCGAAGAGGCCCGCCTCGGCCTCGCCGGCGGTACCGGTGATCCAGACACCGAGCGCCTTGAGCCTGGCCATGGCCCGGGCCAGGTTGGTGACCTGGTAGACCGGCATGCTCTCGGCGGCGCCGCAGGCCACCTTGCGCACCATGGCATTGAGCGGTGCTGCCTTGTCCTTGGGCACGATCACCCCGTGCACACCCGCGGCATCGGCGCTACGCAAACACGCGCCGAAGTTGTGCACGTCCGTGACGCCGTCGAGCACGAGCAGCAGCGGCGGCGCCTCATGGGGCCAGCCTTCCAGCCGCAGCCACAGGGAGGTCTCACCCTCGAAGGCAAGTGGTGTGGCGAAGGCGATGATGCCCTGGTGGGAGGCCCCCTGGGCCAAGCGCTCGAGCTCGTCCCGGGGACGGGACTGGAGACGCGCGCCCCCCTGGCGAGCCACCTCGACCAGCTCGGCCAGGCGAGTACCGGCACTGCCCTCCTGCACCCAGACCTCGCGGGGCACCTCACCGCGGTCGAGCAGCGCCCGCACCGCATGCACGCCGTACACTGCCTCGAGCCCCCCCGGGGGAGCTGGCGCGCGAGGCGCCTTGCTGCCGGGGTGTTTCTGGGGCTTGCTTGCTTGCCCCGGCTTATTGACGTGCCGAGGCTTGCGACCTGCCGCCATCAGCCGTGCTTCCTCGAGCGACGCGGACCGCGACGGCGCCGGCCGCTCTTGCCCGACTTGTCACCGGGCTTGCCGGCGCCTGCCTCGGTCGGCTTGTTGCCACCGCGGCCCTTACGCGGTTGGCGCTTGGGGCGCGGCTTGTCGTCGGCCAGTGCGAAGTCGATCTTGCGGTCGTCCAGATCGACGCGAGCCACCTGCACGGTGACGCCGTCGCCCAGGCGGTAGCTCATGCCGCTGCGCTCGCCCTTGAGGCGATGCTTCTCGGGCTCGTAGTGGTAGTAGTCGGAGGGCAGCGAGGTGACATGCACCAGGCCCTCCACGAACACCTCGTCGAGGCGTACGAAGATGCCGAACTGGGTCACCGAGGCGATGCTGCCGTCATAGACCTCGCCGAGCTTGTCGGACATGAACTCGCACTTGAGCCAGTCCTCCACGTCGCGGGTGGCGTCGTCGGCACGCCGCTCGGTCATCGAGCAGTGCTCACCGAGCTCGAGCATCTGCTCGAAGGTGTAGGGGGCCCACTTGCTGGGTGGCTCCACGCCGGCCCCGTCGGCGCGCAGCACGGTGTTGGTCTGGCGCGGGCCACGGATCACCGAGCGGATCGCGCGGTGGACCAGCAGGTCCGGGTAGCGCCGGATCGGCGAGGTGAAGTGCGCATAGGCCGGATAGGCCAGGCCGAAGTGGCCGTCATTCTGCGGCGAATAGACCGCCCGGCTCATGGAGCGCAGCATCACCGTCTGGATGACGTCGGCATCGTCACGCCCCTTGACCACCTCGGCCAGGTCCCGGTAGTCCTGGGGGCTCGGGTCGTCGCCTCCGCCGAGCGACAGGCCCAGCTCATTGAGGAACAGGCGCAGCTTGTCGAGACGTTCCGGCGAGGGCTTCTCGTGGATGCGATAGAGGGCCGGCAGATCATGCTTGTCGAGGAAGCGCGCGGTGGCCACGTTGGCCGCCAGCATGCACTCCTCGATGATCTTGTGGGCGTCGTTGCGCGAGCGTGGGACGATCTTCTCGATCTTGCGCTCGTCGTTGAAGACGATGGCCGTCTCGGTGGTCTCGAAGTCGATGGCGCCCCGTTCCACCCGGGCCTCGCGCAGCAGCGTATAAAGCGAGTGCAGGTTCTTCAGCGACGGCACCAGCTCGCGGTATTCCTCGCGCAGGGCCTCGCCCTCTTGCCCCTCGTCGTCGAGGATGGCGGCCACCTTGTTGTAGGTGAGACGTGCATGAGACTGGAACACCGCCTCGTAGAACCGGTAGCGGCTGATCGCCCCGCTCTGGGAGATGTTCATCTCGCAGACCAGCGCCAGGCGGTCGACGGCCGGGTTCAGCGAGCAGAGCCCGTTGGAGAGTAGCTCCGGCAGCATCGGCACCACCTGGCCCGGGAAGTACACCGAGTTGCCACGGGTGATCGCCTCTTGGTCCAGAGCACTGCCGGGACGCACGTAGTGGGAGACGTCGGCGATGGCTACCAGCAGCTTCCAGCTGCCCGACTTGGTCTTCCAGGCACAGACGGCGTCGTCGAAGTCCTTGGCGCTCTCGTCGTCGATGGTCACCAGCGGCACGTCGCGCAGGTCGATGCGCTGATGCTTGTCCTGTTCGGCCACCTCGGCCGACATGCCGGCGATCTGGTCGTGGACATCCGGCGGGAACTCGGCGGGGATCTCGTAGCTGCGGATGGCGATGTCGATCTCCATCCCGGGATCCATGCGCTCGCCGAGCACCTCGACCACCTCGCCCACCGGCTGCACCCGGGTCTCGGGCTGCTGAGTGATCCTCGCCGAGATCACCTGGCCGTCCTGGGCTCCGCCAGAGGCGCTGTGGGGGATGATGACCTCCTGAGTGACGCGGGAATTCTCGGGGATCAACACCCCGAATTCCGGCGTGTTGGCGCGGTAGACGCCGACGATGGTCTGGGTGTTGCGCGCGAGCATCTCGACGATGGTGGCCTCGTCACGGCCCCGGCGGTCGCGCCCGCTGACCCGAACCAGCACATGGTCGCCGTGGAAGACGCGGCGCATCTGCCGCGGCGGCATCACCAGGTCGGGCTTCTTGCCGTCGTCGCGGAGCAGGAAGCCGAAGCCGTCGCGGTGCCCCAGTACCTTGCCCTTGATCAGGTCGAGCTTGTCGATCAGCGCATAGGCGGCGCGGCGGTTGCGCAGCACCTGGCCATCGCGCTCCATCGCCGCCAGGCGCCGGCGCACCGCCTCCTGGAGCTCCTCGTCCTCGAGGCCCAGCTGCTGGCTCATCGCCTCATGGGTGAGCGGCTTGCCGGCCTCCTCCAGGTAGGCGAGGAGGTACTCACGGCTGGGAGCGGGCTTGTCATACTTGTGGGCTTCGCGTTTGGCGTGCGGATCGTCGCTGAGCGTCCAGTGGGTCATGCGGTGGGCATCCTTGGCGGCATCGGGAGCAGCGTGATCGAAAGAGCGCGGGGACGACGTCCGGCGCGTGGCATTTGGCATTTCGGGTCGATTGTCATGGGCGCAGTATAGCGCCGGTGCCCCCATCACCCAACCATGGCGGCGCCGGCGACGCGTGACAGGCGACAAAAAATCCCGCATGAAAACGCCAGATCCGCTTGCAACAGCGAACGAATCCGGTAACATGCGCCTCGCCTGCCCAGATGGCGGAATTGGTAGACGCGCTAGCTTCAGGTGCTAGTGTCCTAACGGACGTGGAGGTTCAAGTCCTCTTCTGGGCACCATCGGCCTCCCATCGACTTTCGACCGGAGACCAGGGAGTTTACTCCCACGCTCTTTGTCAGCTCGGATCGCTCGTGTTCGCCCAGGTGGCGGAATTGGTAGACGCGCTAGCTTCAGGTGCTAGTGTCCTTATGGACGTGGAGGTTCAAGTCCTCTCCTGGGCACCATCGCACACGCGATGCTCGCGAACACGACGACAACATGATGCGCCCAGGTGGCGGAATTGGTAGACGCGCTAGCTTCAGGTGCTAGTATCCTTACGGATGTGGAGGTTCAAGTCCTCTCCTGGGCACCACTTCTTCTCGCGTCATGCAGACGAGTCGACATTGCAGCCCCACAGGAAACCGCGACGCCATGTTCGCGGTTTTTTTGTGCCCGCCATTCAGAAGCGGCCGGGCAGCCTGGCCACGGCCTCGAGCCCCCAGCCCGCGGCCTCCACCTCGGCCTCCAGTGCCACGGCGGCAGCCTCGGGCAGCTGCGGGAAGAAGTCCAGGCCGGTACGCGCCTCCACCTCATCGATGCTGACCAGGAAGTCGTCCAGCGGCTCGTCGCCGGAGACCCGCTGCGGCATGATGAAGGCCAGCGCCCGGGGCTCATCCCCCGGCACCACCAGGATCTTGTAGAAGGCCTCGGGCACCTCGACCAGGCCGACCCGGTTGAGCGCGTTGTCGCGAAACGGCACCGGGAAGACCGGGCCGGTGATCACCTGAAGGGTACCGAAGCGTGGCACGAAGCGATCCATCACCACTTCTTCCAGGCGCTGCCAGAGGCGCCGGTTGAGCTCCGGCCGCTGGGGTGACATGTTGCTCATCAGGAAGGTGTCGCGCTGCGCCGCCCGGCCATGGACCGCGGCGATGGCATAGTTGGGGGCGAGATGCCCCCGGTCATAGCCGCTCCCGAAGTAGCTGTCCGGCGAGATCGGCCACAGGGCCCGCCAGTCGCGCCGGAAGCCCGGGCGCGGCCCGATACCCGGGTCGTCGATCTCACGCAGCAGGTAGCTGACCCACAGCGGATTGACCCGCACGTCGGACCAGCCCACCAGGAAACCGTCGTTGCGCAGCACGCGATGGAAGCTCAGCGGAGTAAGCTCTTGCCAGGTGGTGACACCCTGCCAGCTGAGCCCGTCGCGCAGCTCGCGCTCCTGGAAGTGCCAGAGCCCGGTGGCCACCGCCACGAACAGCGCCGTGATGCCGATACGACGCACCTGACGGCGCCAGCGGTTGGCGACGCGCCTTCGTCTTGCTGCCATGCCTGACCCTTCCCTGTCCGATCATCTGGCGGGCGCGGGGCCCGACGTCCCCTCACCAGCCCAGCGAGAACATGGTCTCCAGGTCGTGCCGGGAGTGGACCTGCATGGCATTGAGGGTCTCGGTGTCGCGAATGCCCTCGACGGCGTTGAGGCGTCCGGTCACCAGATCCGCGAGGCTCTCGAAGTCAGGGGTGCGCGCGATGGCCACCAGGTCATAGCGACCACAGGTGGAATAGACTTCGCTGATTCCCTCGACATCGGCCAACCGCTCGGCCACGGCCTTCACCTGGCCCTTCTCGGCATTGATCAGAATCACCGCGTTCTGCATCGGACTTCTCCCTGCTCTGGGCGCTTGCGCGCGTCTCGTTCTGCGGTCGACCGGGTGGCCACCGCAGCTGGCGCGAGTATAGCAGCGCCGCCGAGGTCGCTGAACCGAGGGGACTCCCGCGAGCACCGGGGGTTCTCCTCCCTGGCGGGGGCCTGCGCGGCGGATTGCCGCACAGGCCCCGGCCGGTTCGCGATCCACCCATCAGTTTACTATCATTGAGCGAACGAACTGTGCAGAGACGCGCCTGTCGGATCAAGAGGTGGCTCGACCACCCGCCCAGAAGAAACGGGCACCCCGAGTGCCCCACCGTGACCCCAAGACCGTGATGAGAAGGAGAGACCATGGCCGACCATAGCCGTCGTGACTTCATGCGCAATAGCCTGCTGGGCCTGGCCGCCCTGCCCCTCGGCGCTGGCATCCTGTCGAAGAGCGCCTTCGCCCAGGACCTGCCGCGGCTCGACCCGAGCGCCGACCAGGCCCAGGCCCTTAACTACGTCGAGAACGCCAGCGACGCCAGCGACCATCCGGCCTACGAGGAGGGCGAGCAGTGCAGCGGCTGCATGTTCTTCCAGGCCGACAGCCAGGGCTGCCAACTGTTCCCGCAGAACAGCGTCAACCCTCAAGGCTGGTGTCAGTCCTGGACCGCCAAGGCCTGAGCCGAGGCCCGAGGCAGCAACGAACGACCCGCGCCATGGCGCGGGTCGCGTCGTTAGAACGCTTCAATCACGGCGCTCCTCCTCGGGCAGCGGCCAGTGGTAGCGGCGCACCACCTCCTCGTTCTGCACCGACTCCAGCCGCACCGGGAAGCCCCACAGCTGGTGGAGGTGGCGGATGACCGGATAGACGCTGCGCGCCAGCGGACGCCGACTGTCCTGAACGTGGCGCAGGGTCAGCGAGCGGTCGCCGCGGATGTCCGCCGAGTAGACCTGGACATTGGGTTCACGCACCGCCAGCGCGTACTGGGTGGCGAGGGACTCGCGAATGCGCCGATAGCCGCGCTCGTCATGGATCGCCGCCACCTCCAGCATCTCCTCCTGGTCGTCGTCGACCACCATGAACAGCTTGAGGTCGCGGATCACCTTGGGCGACAGGAACTGCTGGATGAAGGATTCGTCCTTGAAGTTCTTCATGGCAAAATGCACCGCCTCCAGCCAATCGCTTCCGGCAGTGTCGGGGAACCATTCGCGATCCTCCTCGGTGGGGTCCTGGCAGATGCGCCTGATGTCGCCGAACATAGCGAAGCCCAGCGCGTAGGGGTTGATGCCGCTGAAGTAGGGACTGTCGAAGGCCGGCTGGTTGACCACCGCGGTATGCGACTGCAGGAACTCCAGCATCAACCCTTCATCCACCAGGCCTTCATCAAAGAGCCGGTTCATCAGGGTGTAGTGCCAGAAGGTCGCCCAGCCCTCGTTCATCACCTGGGTCTGGCGTTGGGGATAGAAGTACTGGGCCAGCTTGCGCACGATGCGCACCACCTCGCGCTGCCAGGGGGCCAGCAGCGGGGCGTTCTTCTCGATGAAATAGAGCAGGTTCTCCTGAGGCTCCGGGGGATAGCGACCGCCCCCGTGCAGGCCCAGCGGGTCCTCCTCGTCGGCCATGCCGGGCAGGGCATCGCCGTGCGGGCGGCCCGGGATGGTGCGCCACAGGGTGTTGACCTGGGCCTGGAGGTGCAGCTCGCGCTCCTTCTGGCGCCGCGCCTCCTCGGCGGCGGAGACCGGCGAGGGGCGTTTGTAGCGGTCGACGCCATAGTTCTGCAGGGCGTGGCAGGCATCCAGCAGCTGTTCCACCGCGGCCACGCCGTGGCGCTCCTCGCACTCGCTAATGTATTTCCGGGCGAACACCAGGTAGTCGACGATGGAGGAGGCGTCCGTCCAGGTGCGGAACAGGTAGTTGCCCTTGAAGAAGGAGTTGTGGCCATAACAGGCATGGGCCATGACCAGCACCTGCATCATCAGGGTGTTCTCCTCCATCAGGTAGGCGATGCAGGGGTCGGAGTTGATCACCAGCTCGTAGGCGAGCCCCATCTGGCCACGGCGATAGGCCTGCTCCACGGCCAGGAACTGCTTGCCGAAGGACCAGTGGTGATAGCCCACCGGCATGCCCACGCTGGCATAGGCGTCCATCATCTGCTCGGTGGTGATGACCTCGATCTGGTTGGGATAGGTATCCAGGCGATACTCGTCCGCCAGGCGTGCAATCTCCTCCTCGAAGGCATCGAGAATCTCGAAGTTCCAGTCGGAGCCGGTCGCGATGGGCTTGCGTCGGGTCATGCTGCCTCCTCGGGCCGCCTGCTCTGGTGGTCAAGTGCTGGCAATGCGGCGCTTGAACAGCTCGCGAAAGACCGGATAGATGTCCCCGGCCTCGACGATCTGGCGCATGGCGAAGCGCTCGGCATACTCGGCCTCCACCCGCTCGTACTCCTCCCACAGCGCCTGGTGGGCATGGGGGGTGATTTCCACGTAGGTGAAGTACTGCAGCCGCGGCATCAGGCGTTCGACAAGCAGCTCGCGACAGGTGATGGAGTCGTCGTCCCAGTTGTCGCCGTCCGAGGCCTGCGCCACATAGAGGTTCCACTGCCCGGGCGGGTAGCGCGCCTCGATAATCTGGTCGACCAGCGTCAGGGCGCTGGAGACGATGGTGCCGCCGGTCTCGCGGGAATAGAAGAACTCCTCCTCGTCGACCTCCTTGGCCGCGGTATGGTGGCGGACGAAGACCAGCTCGACCTTCTGATAATTGCGCTCGAGGAAGAGATAGAGCAGCAGGAAGAAGCGCTTGGCGATGTCCTTGTGGGCCTGGGTCATGGACCCCGAGACGTCCATCACGCAGAACATCACCGCCTTGCTCGAGGGCTGAGGTTGGTCGACCAGGTTGTTGTAGCGCAGGTCGTAGGTATCGATGAAGGGCACCGCCTCCAGGCGCTTCTCGAGGCGCTCGATCTCCGCTTTGAGCTCGGCGATACGGGCGGGGTGGCGCAGCACCGGATCCTTACCCTCCTCTTCGGCCAGTGCTTCCGTGGCCTCGCGCAGGGCCCGGCGGATCGGCGCGCGCATGGCGATGCGCCGGGCCTGGGCCTCGCGCATGGAGCGCACGATGTTGATGCGCGCCGGCACCCCGTGACGGGAGACCCCCGCGCGCACCGGGCGCACTTCATCGAGGTCCACCAGGTTCTTGCGCTCCAGGTGGGGCAGCTCCAAGCCTTCGAAGACGAAGTCGAGGAACTCCTCGCGGCTGAGGGTGAAGGCGAACTCGTCCATGCCCTCGCCCTGGTTGGAGGCACCGCCCTCCCCGGCACCGTCGCCGCCACCCCCGCCGACGGGGCGGCGCAGCCGGTCCCCCTCGACGAACTCCTTGTTGCCCGGCGCGATGATGGCGCGCTTGCCCCCCGGTCCGTGCTGGAAGACCGGCTCGGAGATGTCCCGGGCGGGAATCGAGACCTTCTCGCCGCGCTCCATGTCGGTGATCGAGCGACGGTTCACCGCCTCCTCGACCGAGCGCTTGATATGGGTGCGATAGCGGTCGAGAAAGCGCTGGCGATTGACCGCGCTCTTGTGCTTGGCATTGGCTCGACGATCGATGAAATAGGTCATGACGACCTCCTCGGCCTACTGCGACTTGCGTACCCGCAGGTACCACTCGGAGAGCAGGCGAACCTGCTTCTCGGTGTAGCCGCGGTCGACCATGCGTGCCACGAAGTCCTCGTGCTTTTTCTGATCCGCCGTCGAAGCCTTGGCGTTGAAGGAGATCACCGGCAACAGCTCCTCGGTGTTGGCAAACATCTTGTGCTCGATCACCCCCCGCAGCTTCTCGTAGGACTGCCAACTGGGGTTCATGCCGTTGTTCTGGGCACGCGCCCGCAGCACGAAGTTGACCACCTCGTGGCGAAAATCCTTGGGATTGGAGATGCCCGCCGGCTTCTCGATCTTCTCCAGCTCCTCATTGAGGGCCTGGCGGTCGAGGAACTCGCCGGTCTCGGGGTCGCGGTACTCCTGGTCCTGAATCCAGAAGTCGGCGTAGGTGACATAGCGGTCGAAGATGTTCTGGCCGTACTCGGAATAGGACTCGAGATAGGCCGTCTGGATCTCCTTGCCGATGAAGTCGACATAGCGCGGGGCCAGGAACTCCTTGATGAAGCGCAGGTAGCGCTCGAAGGTCTCCCGGGGGAGCTGCTCCTGTTCCAGGCGCTGCTCGAGCACGTAGAGCAGGTGCACCGGGTTCGCCGCCACCTCATGGTTGTCGAAGTTGAACACCTTGGAGAGGATCTTGAAGGCGAAGCGCGTCGATAGCCCCTCCATGCCCTCGTCGACCCCGGCCGCATCGCGGTACTCCTGGATCGACTTGGCCTTGGGATCGGTGTCCTTGAGATTCTCGCCGTCGTAGACCCGCATCTTGGAATAGATGCTCGAATTCTCCGGCTCCTTGAGCCGCGAGAGCACCGAGAACTGGGCCAGCATGCGCAGGGTATCCGGCGCACAGGGCGCCTCGGCCAGCGAGGAGTGCTCGAGCAGTTTCTTGTAGATGTTGATCTCTTCGGAAACGCGCAGACAGTAGGGGACCTTGACCATGTAGACCCGGTCGAGGAAGGCCTCGTTGTTGCGGTTGTTGCGGAAGGTCTGCCACTCGCTCTCGTTAGAGTGGGCCAGCACCACGCCGTCGAAGGGGATCGCTCCCATGCCCTCGGTGGGGTTGTAGTTACCCTCCTGGGTCGCCGTCAGCAGCGGATGCAGCACCTTGATCGGCG
This sequence comes from Halomonas sp. 25-S5, assembly GCF_029889845.1. Taxonomy (GTDB): domain Bacteria; phylum Pseudomonadota; class Gammaproteobacteria; order Pseudomonadales; family Halomonadaceae; genus Halomonas. The sequence goes on along the minus strand of NZ_JARANV010000008.1, from coordinate 83,004 downwards.
CCTTGAACATCTCGACGAACTCCATCAGCCCCTGGTTGGCACGGCACAGCCCGCCGGAGAAGCTGTAGGCGTCCGGGTCATCCTGGGAGTAAAGCTCGAGCTGGCGGATGTCCACCTTGCCCACCAGCGAAGAGATGTCCTGGTTGTTCTCGTCGCCGGGTTCGGTCTTGGAGATGGCAATCTGGTTGAGCCGCGAAGGATAGAGGCGCACCACCCGGAACTGGGAGATGTCGCCCCCGTACTCCTTGAGGCGCTTGGCGGCCCAGGGCGACATCACGCTCTTGAGGTAGCGCTGGGGGATGCCGTACTCCTTCTCCAGCAGTTCGCCATCCTCCTCCGGGGAGAACAGGCCCAGCGGCGACTCGTAGACCGGCGAGTCCTTGATGGCATAGAAGGGCACCTTCTCCATCAGCAGCTTGAGCCGCTCGGCCAGGGATGACTTGCCACCCCCCACCGGCCCCAGCAGATAGAGGATCTGCTTGCGCTCCTCGAGCCCCTGGGCGGCATGGCGGAAGTAGGCGACGATCTGTTCGATGGCCTCCTCCATGCCGTAGAACTCGGCAAAAGCCGGATAGCGGCGGATCACCTTGTTGGAGAAGATGCGGGACAGCCGCGAATCCTTCGCAGTATCGATCACCTCTGGCTCGCCGATGGCCTCCAGCATCCGCTCGGCCGCCGTGGCATAGGCCACGGGCTCCCGGTGGCAGAGTTCTAGATACTCCTGCAGGCTCATCTCTTCCTGCTTGACGCGAGCGAAGCGGTTCTGCACATGATCGAAGATGCTCATCGATGCCTCCTGTATGCCCGGTTCCCCAGCCACTCGACATGGTGGTGACAAGCCAGGGTGGGGTCTCATCAGCGTAGACAGCATCAGCGGATAACGGTTTGCCCCACCAATCAACGCACCCGATCCCTCACCCCTGAGAGCCCGGCGAGTGCCACTCGGTTCATGAGGCATCGCGAAAGATTGAACGCTGAAACGACGCCGCCCGCCGGAGGAGGACGGCGGACAGCGGATGACAGGCGGGAGCAGGCGGCCGACAGCGCGGCCACGAGGGGCGTCAGAGCCGTACGGCCAGCCGGGTGCCCTGCTCGATGGCGCGACGGGCATCGAGCTCCGCCGCCGCGTCGGCACCGCCGATGACATGCACGGCCATGCCGGCCGCCTGGAGTGGCGCGAGCAGCTCCCTCACCGGCTCTTGGCCGGCACAGACGACGATGGTATCGACCTCGAGACAGCGTGGTCGTGGTTCGCCATCGAAACGGACATGCAGCCCCTCGTCGTCGATGCCGAGATACTCGCAACCGACCAGCGTCTCGACCCCGCGATGCCTGAGCGAGGCCCGGTGTACCCAGCCGGTGGTCTTGCCGAGCCCCTTGCCCGGCTTGCTAGTCTTGCGCTGCAGCAGGACGACCTGCCGAGGCGTCACAGGCCGCTCTGCCGCCTTGAGACCGCCACGATGCGCCACGCCGAGATCCACCCCCCACTCGTCGCACCAGGCCGCGACCGACGGCGCGGCGCCGCCGGGGTGGGTCAAGAGCTCCGCCACGTCGAAGCCGATGCCCCCGGCGCCGATGATCGCCACGCGCCGGCCGACCCGCTCGGGATGGGTGATCGCCGTCGGATAGCCGATGACCTTCGGGTGGTCGATACCCGGCAGCGCGAGTCGGCGCGGCCGCACGCCGGTGGCCAGCACTACCGCATCGAAGTCGCGCAGGGCCTGGACATCCGCCTCGATACCCAGCCGAACCGTGACGCCCAGCCTGTCGAGCCTTACCCGGTAGTAGCGCAGGGTCTCATCGAACTCCTCCTTGCCGGGAATCCGCCGCGCATGGTTGAACTGGCCGCCCAGCTCGGTGCCGCGCTCGAACAGGGTCACGGCATGGCCGCGCTCGGCGGCGGTGACCGCGGTGGCAAGCCCGGCGGGGCCGCCGCCCACCACGGCGATGGCCTTCGTCGCAGCGGCCGGGGCGACCACCAGCTCCGTCTCGTGGCAGGCACGCGGATTGACCAGGCAGGAACTCACCCGCCCCAAGAAGACCTGGTCCAGGCAGGCCTGGTTGCAGGCGATGCAGGTATTGATCTCCTCGTGGCGTCCTGCGGCGGCCTTGCTCACCCAGGCCGGGTCGGCCAGGAAGGGGCGCGCCATGGAAACCATGTCGGCGTGCCCCTCGGCGAGCACCCGCTCCGCGACCTCCGGCATATTGATGCGGTTGGTGGTGATCAGCGGCACCGAGAGCTCGGCCTTCATGCGCCGGGTCACCTCGGTGAAGGCGGCCCGCGGCACGCTGGTGACGATGGTGGGAACACGCGCCTCGTGCCAGCCGATGCCGGTGTTGATCAGGTCGGCGCCGGCGGCCTCGAGGGCGCGCCCCAGGGCGACGACTTCCTCGAAGGTGCTGCCCTCTTCCACCAAGTCGATCATCGACAGCCGGAAGATCAACAGGAAGTCACTGCCCACCGCCTCGCGGATGCGTTTCACGATCTCCACCGGGAAGCGGAGGCGATTCTCGAGGCTGCCTCCCCAGGCATCGTCGCGCTGGTTGGTGCGCGGACAGATGAACTGGTTGATCAGATAGCCCTCCGACCCCATCACCTCGACGCCGTCGTAGCCGGCCTGCCGGGCCAGTGTCGCGCAGCGCACGTAGGCCTCGATGCGCGCCTCGACCTCGTCGCTGGCGAGTGCCCGGGGCGTGAAGGGGTTGATGGGGGCCTGGAGCGCCGAGGGTGCCACCAGCTCCGGCGTATAGGCGTAGCGCCCGGCGTGCAGGATCTGCAGGCAGATATGCCCGCCGGCGGCGTGCACGGCCTCGACCACGCCACGGTGATCCGCCACCTGCTCGGGTCGCTCGAGGGTCGCCGCCCCCTGGAAGACGGCACCCTCGGGATGGGGCGCGATGCCGCCAGTGACGATCAGCCCGACGCCCTCCCGGGCCCGCTCGGCATAGAAGGCCGCCAGCCGCGCGAAGCCGCCCGGCGCCTCCTCGAGGTTGGTGTGCATCGAACCCATCAGCACCCGGTTGGGCAGTGTCAGGTGGCCGACCCTCAGGGGTCGGAACAGCTGGGGATAAGCACTCACGGCAGGATCCTCACGGTCGGAACGACGGTCGATTAAAACAACTGTATGATAATCGAGTCGGATGACGCAAAGGATCATCGACCCACGCTGCCGGGGCAAGGATAAATGCCTGGAACCAACGAGACAGCCCCGAGACCTGAAAGGCCTCGGGGCTGAAGAATTCGTATGCAGATGGCGGACCGGACGGGACTCGAACCCGCGACCTCCGGCGTGACAGGCCGGCATTCTAACCAACTGAACTACCGGTCCGCGTGGTGGGTGATACCGGACTCGAACCAGTGACCCCCAGCATGTGAGGCTGGTGCTCTAACCAACTGAGCTAATCACCCACGCGTTACTGCAAACTTGTTGCTGTCGTGATGCCATCATGGCGGACCGGACGGGACTCGAACCCGCGACCTCCGGCGTGACAGGCCGGCATTCTAACCAACTGAACTACCGGTCCGCAAGATGACTTGCGACAGGGAAGACGATGGCGGACCGGACGGGACTCGAACCCGCGACCTCCGGCGTGACAGGCCGGCATTCTAACCAACTGAACTACCGGTCCGCTGCTATCTTCCTGCGACATGATCGGGCATCGCCAAAGCGATGGTGGGTGGTACAGGGTTCGAACCTGTGACCCCCAGCTTGTAAGGCTGGTGCTCTCCCAGCTGAGCTAACCACCCCCGGTCACGTGGCGCTGAATACTACAGGAGCTCCGACCAATGTCAACGCTTTTCGCGTCGCCGCCAGGGCACACCCGTGAACGAAGAACCACAGACCTTTCATCGACTTGCCCGCACCGTCCGCGACACGGAGTTTCAGGCGTGGGCGGTCATGAAGGCGGCGATCGCCGCCGCCCCCTCGTCGATCAGTGCCGTCTGGGTCCTGCCCGAGGCGCGACGCGGCTTCCAGTCATGGTCGCCGTCCTCGAGCCAGTGCAGCCGTGCCGTAGCGGGGAGCTCATAGCCCGCCACCTCGTCCCGGGTCCCGAAGGGATCTCGACTGCCCTGCACCACGAGGGTCGGACAGCCCAGCAGTGGCCAGTGAGCGAGCCGCAGGCGCTCGGGCTTGCCGGGCGGATGGAAGGGGTAGCCGCACAGCACCAGGCCGGGGGCACCATCACGGGCCGCCAGCAGACTGGCGACACGTCCGCCCATCGACTTGCCACCCAGCCAGGGTGGCGGAAGGTCGTGGTGCGACACACTGTCGCACCAGTGGACCAGCTCATCGACCAGGCGATCGACCCTCGGTGGCGGTCGCCGCCGACCTTCGCGGCGCATCTGTTGCAGGTAGGCGAACTCGATGGCCAATGTCTGGACCCCCACCCCGGCCAGTGCATCACGCAACCGTTGCAGAAAGGTTGAATCCTGCCCAGAACCGGCGCCATGGGCCATCATCAGCCGGCCCACCCGGCACTCCCCACGCACTTCCAGGGGGCCGAGCCCCTGGATATTCCAGCCACCGGACTCACCATCCCGCAGCAATCGATGCAGGGTCTCGCGGTCGATGGGCGGCAAATCCCGACAAAAATAGTCTGACAATTTCAGCCTCTTCGCGTTCATGAATCAATACATTGGCGTGTTCAGCTTGCTGTAAGCCTGCGCTAGAATCAGCATTGGTTATAGACCTGCATCATCCTGCGGAGGTCACCCCGAGGCAGAATGCCGCGGGACACCCCCAAACCGCGTTCGATGGGAACCTGACATGAGCACAGCATTTGAACACCCGACCTACAATTACAAGGTAGTTCGGCAGTTCGCGATCATGACGGTGGTGTGGGGCATCGTGGGCATGGCCCTCGGCGTCATCATCGCCTCGCAACTGGTATGGCCGGAACTGAACCTGGGACTACCGTGGACGAGCTTCGGCCGCCTGCGCCCGCTCCACACCAACGCCGTGATCTTCGCCTTCGGCGGCTCGGCACTCTTTGCGACCTCGTACTACGTCGTGCAGCGAACCTGCCAGGTGCGACTGTTCTCGGACAAGCTGGCGGCCTTCACCTTCTGGGGCTGGCAGGCGGTAATCCTCTCCGCGGTGGTCACCCTGCCGCTGGGTTACACCAGCACCAAGGAGTACGCTGAGCTCGAATGGCCGATCGACATCCTGCTGGCCGTGGTCTGGATCAGCTACGCCATCGTCTTCCTGGGGACCATCAAGCTGCGCAAGACCTCCCACATCTACGTGGCCAACTGGTTCTTCGCGGCCTTCATCATCACCGTGGCCGTGCTGCACATCGTCAACAGCGCCTCCATTCCGGTGAGTTCGACCTTCTCCGTCTCCATCTACGCCGGCGCCATCGACGCCATGGTGCAATGGTGGTATGGCCACAATGCGGTGGGCTTCTTCCTGACCGCGGGTTTCCTGGGGATGATGTACTATTTCGTGCCCAAGCAGGCCGAGCGTCCGGTCTACTCCTACCGCCTGTCCATCGTCCACTTCTGGGCGCTGATCATGGTTTACATGTGGGCCGGCCCGCACCACCTGCACTATACCGCCCTGCCCAACTGGACGCAGTCACTCGGCATGGTCCTGTCGATCATCCTGCTCGCCCCCTCCTGGGGTGGCATGATCAACGGCATGATGACCCTCTCCGGCGCCTGGCATAAGCTGCGCACCGACCCGACCCTGCGCTTCATGGTGGTGGCCCTCTCCTTCTACGGCATGTCCACCTTCGAGGGTCCGATGATGGCGGTGAAGACCGTCAACGCCCTCTCCCACTACACCGACTGGACTATCGGTCACGTGCACGCCGGCGCCCTGGGCTGGGTGGCGATGATCACCATCGGCTCCATGTACCACCTGATCCCGCGCCTCTTCGGCCGCACCGAGATGCACTCGGTCAACCTGATCGCCGTGCACTTCTGGCTGGCCACCATCGGCACCGTGCTCTACATCGCCGCCATGTGGGTCAACGGCATCCTGCAGGGGCTGATGTGGCGCGCCGTGAATCCCGACGGCACCCTGATGTACACCTTCGTCGAGTCCGTGGAGGCCAGCGGCCCGGGTTACATCGTGCGCCTGATCGGCGGCCTGTGCTGGGTGACCGGTATGCTGATCATGGCCTTCAACGTCTTCATGACCGTCCGGCGCGGTGAAGGCGCCCGTCAGCCGCTTCCGCAGACTGCCTGAGCCAACCAGGGAACGAGACACCAATGAGACACGAGATCGTCGAAAAGAATGTCGGCCTGCTCGCCATACTGATTCTGGTGGTGATCAGTTTCGCGGGACTGGCCGAGATCGTCCCACTGTTCTTCCAGAAGCAGACGACCGAACCGGTCGAGGGCCTCGAGCCCCTCTCCCCCCTGGAGCTCGCGGGCCGCGGCGTCTTCCGCCGCGAGGGCTGTGTCGGCTGCCATTCGCAGATGGTTCGCCCCTTCCGGGCCGAAACCGAGCGCTACGGCCATTACAGCGTGGCAGGCGAGTCGGTCTACGACCACAACTTCCTGTGGGGCTCCAAGCGCACCGGCCCGGACCTGGCCCGCGTGGGTGGCCGCTACAGCGATGACTGGCACCGCGCCCACCTCTACAACCCCCGCGACGTGGTACCGGAGTCGATCATGCCCGCCTATCCCTGGCTGTTCGAGAACACCCTGAGCGGGGAGCGTATCGCCGGCGAGATGCGCGCCATGCAGATGCTGGGCGTGCCCTACACCGACGAGCAGATTGCCGGCGCCAGCGAGGCCGTGCGCGGCGAGCGCGAGATCACCGCGCTGGTCGCCTTTCTGCAGCAGCTGGGCACCGTGCTCAAGGATTCGCGCTGACCATGGATAACGGGACCGTCAACGGTGTGATCATCATCCTGCTGATCATCGCCTTCGTGGGGCTCACGCTGTGGGCCTACTCGAAGCGACGCAAGCCGGACTTCGACGAAGCAGCCAACCTACCCTTCGCCGACGACGATGAGCCGCCGAACCGTGACCAGAGCGCCTCCCGCGAGGCCGATTCCCGACACGACAAGGGAGAGAAGAACACATGAACAATTTTTGGGGTGACTCCCTTTCCAGCTTCTGGAGTGCCTGGATCATCGTCATCACGCTGGGCACCATCGGGATTGCCTTCTGGCTGCTCTTCGCCAACCGCCAGACCGACAAGACCCCGGATGCCGAGGGCAACGTGGGCACCACCGGCCACGCCGCCGACGGGATCGAGGAGTACGACAACCCGCTGCCGCGCTGGTGGTTCCAGCTCTACGTGGGCACCGTGATCTTCTCGCTGGGCTACCTGGTGCTCTACCCGGGCCTTGGCAACTTCACCGGCCTGCTGGGCTGGAGCCAGGAGGGCCAGTGGGAAGAGGAGGTCACCCGCGCCGAGGAGCGCTTCGGACCGATCTTTGCCCAGTACCAGGAGGTGCCGATCCCGGAACTTTCCCAGGACAACGAGGCCATGCGAGTCGCCGAACGCATCTTCCTCAACAACTGCGCGATCTGCCACGGCTCCAACGCCAAGGGCGGCTACGGCTTCCCCAACCTGACGGACGACGCCTGGCTGTATGGCGGCGCGCCGGAGAACATCGTCCAGACCCTCACCAACGGGCGTAACGGCCTGATGCCCTCCTGGCAGCAGCTGGGCAGCGAGAACATCGAGAACGTCGCCCAGCACGTCCTCTCGCTCTCCGGCAATGCCGAGGACCCGCAGCGCGCCGAGAAAGGGGCCAGCGTGTTCGCCTCGGTGTGCGCCGCCTGCCACACCCCCGACGGCACCGGCAACCAGGCCCTGGGCGCACCCAACCTGACCGACGATACCTGGCTCTATCAGGCCCCCGGCCAGTCGCTTGGCGACTCGGTGCGCCAGACCCTGCGCAATGGCCGCAATGGCCACATGCCGGCCCAGGCCGCCTACATTGGCGAGGACAAGGTCCACCTCGTCGCTGCCTACGTCTACAGCCTGAGTCGGGAAGACTGAGGCGACGACCTGCGACGAGAAAGGGTGCGGCCTCCGGTCGCACCCTTTCTCGTTGTGCGGCCACCCCGATACACTATGCGCATCCGCAGCGGTCCCTGCCCGGCCCTGCCCTTCCTTGCCAGCCGTGAGCCTGCCATGAGCGAGAAGATCCCGACCCGCGATGTCACCCCGGATCCCGTGGAGCATCACACGCCACGGGAAGCGGTCACCCAGCAGATGTACGCCAGCCGGAGTCACATCTACGTACGCGAGATCAAGGGCATCTTCCAGCGCCTGCGCCGCGCATCCAACTGGGCCCTGATGCTGGCCTTCTTCCTGCTGCCCTGGGTGCCCTGGGGCGACCGTCCGGCGATCTGGTTCGACCTGCCGGGACGCGAGTTCCATATCTTCTCGGCGACCTTCTATCCCCAGGAATTCATGCTGCTCTCCTGGCTGCTGATCATCTGTGCCTTCGGCCTGTTCTTCATCACGGTATTCGCCGGCCGCGTCTGGTGCGGCTACACCTGTCCGCAGAGCGTCTGGACCTTCCTGTTCATCTGGGTCGAGCACCGCCTGGAGGGGTCGCGCAACCGTCGCATCAAGCTCGACAGACAGCCGATGACCCCCCACAAGCTGTGGCGCAAGTCCGCCAAGCACGCCATCTGGCTTACGATCGCCCTGGCCACGGGGGTCACCTTCGTCGGTTACTTCACCCCCATCCGCGACCTGGTGGTGGAGCTGCCCACCCTCCAGGCCCACGGCTGGTCCTACTTCTGGGTCGGCTTCTTCCTGGTCTTCACCTACCTCAATGCCGGCTGGCTGCGCGAGCAGGTGTGTATCTACATGTGCCCCTATGCGCGCTTCCAGGGGGTGATGTTCGATGCCGATACCTTGATCGTCTCCTACGACGCGGCCCGTGGCGAGCCTCGCGGCCCGCGCAAGAAGAGCCTCGGCCATGAGCAGGCCCGGGCCGCCGGCCACGGCGACTGCATCGACTGCGACCTCTGCGTGCAGGTCTGCCCCACCGGCATCGATATCCGTGACGGCCTGCAGTACGAGTGCATCAGCTGCGCGGCCTGCATCGACGCCTGCGACAGCGTGATGGACAAGATGGGCTATCCCCGCGGGCTGATCCGCTACACCACCGAGAACGCCCTGGAGGGCAAGCCCACCCACATCCTGCGGCCGCGCCTGATGGGCTACCTGGCGGCTCTGTTGGTGATGGTCGGCGTCTTCGCCTGGGCGGTGGCCGACCGCACGCCCCTGGGCTTCGACGTGGAACGCGAACGCAACCAGCTGTACCAGATGACCCGCGACGGACGCATCAGCAACGTCTATACCCTGACCGTGCGCAACCTCGACAATCGGGCGCATGTCTACCGGCTGGAGGCCTCCGGCCTGCCCGGCCTGACCCTGGATACCCACGAGGTCAGCGTGCCGGCCAGCGACTCGCGCCAGCTGGTGGTCCAGGCCAGCGTGCCGCCCGAGGCCATCGACCGGCCCAGCGTCGAGATCATGCTACGACTGGAAGCACAAGATGCCGATATCGCCGTCGAGCGCGACAGCCGCTTCATAGGAGAGACCCGTTGATGAGTGCGGAGCACGAGAGCATCCCGCCCTGGTACAAGCAGTTCTGGCCCTGGTTCCTGATCGGCCTGCTGGCCTCATCGGTGACCTTCAGCCTGGTCTACCTGGCGCTGTCGATCCACTTCTACGACGGCACGGTGAAGCAGGACTACTACAAGCAGGGCCTGGCCATCAACAAGCAGCTGGCCAAGCAGGAGCATGCACGCGACTTGGGTCTCAAGGCGGTGATGCGCGCCGACCCTCGCACCGGGGACATCGTCATTGATCTGCAGGGCGAGCGCCGGCCGGCGCGGCTCTTCCTGGAGCTGATCTTTCCGACCGAGAGCAGCCGAGACCGCTCGCTGATCCTGGAACATATCCGCGACGGGCGCTATGTGACCATGATCGACGAACCGCTGAACTATCGCTGGTACCTGCACCTGCAGCCCGCAAAGGGACAGGATGCCGAATGGCGTCTGACCGGCGAGGCTCACTTCCCCAGCGATGACGAGATCGCCCTGGTTCCCGGCCTCTAGGGCCGGCCGACGAGACACCATGACCCAGAGTCCCCAGACGCCTGACGCGGCCCCCCACTGCTACCACTGCGGCAACCGGGTGCCGGCGGGTGCGCCCTGGCGGATCCGCCTCGATGGCCAGGAACATCCCCTGTGCTGCCCCGGCTGCGAGGCGGTAGCCCATGCCATCGTCGATGGCGGCCTGGCGAGCTACTACCGCTTTCGCACCGAGCTGCCCGAGCGACCGGACGACCGCCAGGCGGCCAGCGCCGAGACCTGGACGGTCTTCGATGACCCGGGGCTACAGGCACGCTTCGTGCACCCCGAGGGAGACGACGGGGCGGTGCATGCCACCCTGGCCGTGGACGGTATCACCTGTGCGGCCTGTGCCTGGCTGATCGAGCACCACCTCAATGCCCTGGAGGGGATCACCACCAGCGCCGTCAACCTCACCCATCACCGCCTGCGGGTCAGCTGGGACCCCGAGCGGGTCACCCTGTCGCGGATCCTCGCCGAGATGGCTGCCATCGGCTACCCGGCCCAGCCCTGGGAGCCCGATGCAGCGCAGCAGCGCCTGCAGCACGAGGAGCGCATGAACGTGCGCCGACTGATCGTCGCCGCCGTGGGCATGATGCAGGTGATGATGTTCTCGATCCCCATCTACGTGTCCGATCCCGGCGAGATCAGCGCCGACTTCCTCACCCTCTTCCACTGGCTCTCCTTTGCCCTGGCCACCCCGGTGGTGCTGTTCTCGGCCCAGCCCTTCTTCCGCAACGCGCTGCGCGATCTGCGGACCCGGGTACTGGGCATGGACGTGACGGTATCGCTGGCCATCGGCGGCGCCTACCTGGCCAGCGGCTATGCGGTGATCAAAGGCCACGGCGACGTCTATTTCGACTCGGCGACCATGTTCACCTTCTTCCTGCTCTTCGGCCGCTACGTGGAGGGCCGCGCCCGACGCCGCAGTGGGCACAGCGGCAACGCCCTTTCCAGTGCCCTGCCGCTCTCGGCGACCCGCCTCACCGAGGCGGGCGAGGAGCGCATCCTGCCCGCCAGCGAGCTCGCCGCTGGCGACCGGGTGCTGGTCAAGCCCGGCCATGGCGTGCCGGCCGACGGAGTGATCGAGTCCGGCGAGTCGAGCCTCGACGAGTCGATGCTCACCGGCGAGTACCTGCCGGTGAGCCGCGGGATCGGCGATCGCGTGACCGGCGGCAGCCAGAACATCGAGAGCCCGTTGACGGTGCGCGTCACCCACGCCGGCGCCGATGCCCGGGTCGCCAGCATCGTCGATCTCACCGACCGCGCCTTCGCCAGCCGGCCGCGCATCGCCCAATTGGCGGCGCGCATGGCCCACCACTTCGTGCTGCAGGTGCTGCTGATCTCCCTCGGGGTGGCCATCGCCTGGTGGTTCATCGACCCCTCGAGAGCCCTCTGGGTGACGCTATCGGTGCTGGTGGTCACCTGTCCCTGCGCCCTGGCGCTGGCCACGCCCACGGCCCTCACCGCCGGCCATGGCCGCCTGCATCGCCGCGGCGTGCTGATCACCCGTGCCGATGCCCTGGAGACGCTGTCGCAGCTCGACCGGGTGATCTTCGACAAGACCGGCACCCTGACCAGCGGCGAGATGAGCCTGGTCGAGACCCGCCCGATCGGCGACCCGGGCAGCGCGCTCGACGCGGGCCGTGCACGCAGTGTGGCGGCCGCCCTGGAGGCCCAGTCGGAACATCCCATCGCGCGCGCCTGGCGGCCCTTCCGCGAGGCCGACGTCACGGCCGACGAGGTGCTCAGCCGACCCGGCCAGGGCCTGGAGGGCAGGATCGACGATCGCCGCTGGCGGCTCGGCAGGCCCGAGTTCGCCGCCCCCGAGGCCCCCCCGGCGCTGCCCGGCGAGGGGCAGTGGCTGCTGCTGGCCGAGGAGGGCCAGCCGCGGGCCTGGTTCGCCCTCCATGACCACCTCCGGGAGGATGCCCGGGAGACGGTCGTGGCCCTGCGGGGGCGGGGCCTGGCAGTGGAACTGCTCTCCGGCGACACCCCCTCGGCGGTGGCGGACATGGCCCGGCGCCTGGGCATCGACACCTGGCAGGCGGCGGCCACCCCCGAGGACAAGCTGGCCCGCCTCCAGGCCCTGCAGGCCAGCGGCGAACGCGTGGCCATGGTCGGGGACGGCATCAACGACGTGCCGGTACTGGCCGGCGCCGACGTGGCCATCGCCATGAACGGTGCCACCGACCTGGCACGCACCCGCGCCGACGCCGTCTTGCTCGGCCCGCGCCTGGGGCGTATCGTCGAGGCCATCGAGACCGGCCGGGCCACCCGGCGGATCATCCGCCAGAACCTGGCCTGGTCGCTGGTCTACAACATCTCGGCGCTGCCCCTGGCGGCCATGGGGTTCGTGCCTCCCTGGCTGGCGGCCATCGGCATGTCGGCCAGCTCCCTGGTGGTCGTCGGCAATGCCCTGCGCCTGACTCGGGACGCCCCCTCACGCCAGGTCGGCAGCGACGCCACCAGGCTGGTGAACGCATGAGCATCCTCTACCTGCTGATCCCCCTCTCACTGATCCTGCTGGGGCTGGCCGTCTGGGCCTTCTTCTGGGCCGTCAAGCACGACCAGTTCGAGGACCTGGAGGGACCCGCCTACCGCATCCTCTTCGACGAGGACGACAACGACCGCCCGAAGGACGACCGGCGGCCCCTTGAGCGTGACGCCCCCTGCGACGACGAGGAAGGCCGCGACTGATGAACCCCACCGGCCTCGACCTGCCCCCGCTGGCCGCCGCCTTCGTCTTCGGCCTGCTCGGTGGTGCCCACTGCATCGGCATGTGCGGCGGCATCATGAGCGCCCTGACCTTCGCCGTCCCGCCCAGCATGCGCAGCCCGGCACGCCTCTCCGGGCTGCTGCTGGGCTACAACCTGGGCCGGATCGCCAGCTACATGGTGGCCGGCGCCCTGGTGGCGGGGCTCGGCACCCTGGTCGCCCTCGCCCCCCAGGCGCGCCTGGTTCTCCAGGCCCTGGCCGCGGTGATGCTGATCCTGATGGCCCTCTACATCGCCGACTGGTGGAAGGGGCTGCTGCGAGTCGAGGCCCTGGGGCGCCGGCTCTGGACGCATCTCGAGCCGCTGGGTCGGCGCCTGATGCCGGTGGTACAGGTGCCCCAGGCGGTGGCCCTGGGGGCGGTGTGGGGCTGGCTGCCCTGCGGGCTGGTCTACTCCATGCTCGCCTGGAGCCTGGCCATCGCCGAACCCTGGCGCGGCGCCGCCCTGATGGGTGCCTTCGGCCTCGGCACCCTGCCGGCCCTGCTGGCCACCGGGCTGGCCGCCCGCCAGCTCGGCACCCTGATCCGCCACCCGGCCACCCGGACGCTGGCCGCGCTGTCGATCATCGCCTTCGCCCTCTGGCAGCTGTGGACGCTGCTGCGCGCCTCGGTGGGCCACTGACCCCCGACGCGATTCCCGCTTCGCTTGACGCAGCTCAACGCGGTCCCCGGCGCTCGGCGCTAGCATGAAGGCACGTTCAACCTCCGGAGTGCCCTCCATGTCCGCTCGAGCCGTCGTCGGTGACCGTCCCAGCGGCTCCACCCTGATCCGCGACGCGGGCGTGCTGCGCCGTCATGGCGCCGGTGGGCCGCGCTACACCAGCTACCCCAGCGCCGACAGCTTCACCACGGCGTTCTCGGACTCGGACCTGACGGCGGCCCTGGCGCGCAGCAACGCCAGCGGGCAGGACCTATCACTCTACGTGCACGTACCCTTCTGCCGCCACAGCTGCCACCACTGCGCCTGTACCCGGGTGACCGAACAGAGCACTCGGCGCGCCGAGCCCTACCTCTCGCGGCTCGACCGGGAAATGGTGCTGACCTCGCGCCACCTGGAGGGCTCACGGGAGGTGTCGCAGCTCCACTGGGGCGGCGGAACCCCAACCTTCCTGACCCTCGACCAGATGAGCGACCTGATCGACCGGCTCGACGCACGCTTCGGGCTGTCGGGCTCGCGTCACCGGGACTACAGCATCAAGGTCGACCCCCGGGACGCCGATGTCTTCACCCTGCGCCATCTCCAGGCCCTGGGCTTCAACCGCCTGAGCCTGTCGGTGCTGGACCTGGACCCGCGGGTCCAGCGCGCCATCAACCGCCACCAGCCCCGAGTGCTCACCGAACAGCTGATCGACGAGGCTCATCGGCTGGGCTTCCGCTCCCTGGGGCTGGAACTGATGTATGGCCTGCCCGGCCAGACTCGAGAGCGCTTCGCCGAGACCCTCGAGCAGGTGATCGCCATGGCCCCGGCCCGCCTGTCGCTGTTCCCCTACGACCACCGGCCCGAGCGTTTCACGGCCCAGCGCCGGATCCGGGCCGAGGAACTGCCGCCGCCGGGGGAGCAGCTGGCCATCCTCGACACCGCCCTCGCGATGCTTGCCGGTGCCGGCTACGTGCACATCGGCATGGAACTCTTCGCCCGCCCCGAGGATCCGCTGGCCACGGCCCAGGCCCGGGGCCTGATGTCGCGCAGCCTGAGTGGCTACAGCGCGCTTCCCGCCGGCGACCAACTGGGCCTGGGCGTGAGTGCGCTCAGCCGGCTGGGCGGCATCGCCGCCCGCAACCCCATGGCCCTGGGCGACTACGAGGCACGCCTCGATGCCGGTCGCCTGCCGGTGGAGCGGGGCCTGCGATTGACCGATGACGACCGCCTGCGAGCCCGCGCCATCGAGCGCCTGATGTGCGACATGCGCCTGGACCTGGCCGTGCTCGGGCAGGCGTTCGACCTGGATGCCGGAGCACACCTGAACGAGGCCCTGGCCCGGCTGGCGCCGGCCGAACGGGACGGCCTGGTGAGGCGGCGCGGTCAGTGTCTCGAGGTCACGCCGGCGGGGCGGCTGCTGGTCCACCGCCTGGCCGCGGCCTTCGATGCCCGTGCCGCCTGACCGGCACGGCGCATGGCATCTCGCGCTCACGCGGGGGAGTACCTCCTAAGGGAGGCTTTGCCGGTGGACGACAATCCTCCATACTGTGACGAGAGTCATCATTCATGGAGGAGAGCATGCCCGACACCGCGACCGGTAGGTGCCGTTCATTGCTGAACGAGACCCGCTGCCAGACGTGCAGCCTGAGCTCGCTCTGCCTGCCCCTGGCGCTCGAGGTTCAGGACATGGACCAGTTCGACGCCATCATCCGGCGTCGGGCGCCGCTCAAGAAGGGCGAGTCGCTGTTCCGCCAAGGCAGCTCCTTCACCAGCGTCTTCGCGGTGCGCTCCGGCAGCCTCAAGCAGGTGACCACCGAGGGCAGCGGCGAGGACCAACTCACCAACTTCTACCTGCCCAGCGAACTGGTGGGACTCGACGGCATCGCCGAGGAACGCTACCCCGGCACGGTCGTGGCCCTGGAGACCACCACGGTGTGCGAGATTCCCTTCGACCGTCTCGACGCCCTCTCCGAGTCGCTGCCCGAGCTTCGGGGCCAGCTCTACCGCAGCATGAGCAAGGAGATGCGCGACGATCGCCGCATGATGCGGCTGCTCTCACGCAAGACCGCCGACCAGCGCCTGGCCAGCTTCTTCACCAGCCTCTCCGACCGCTTCCGCCGTCGCGGCTACTCCCCCTACAGCTTCCGGCTCTCCATGTCCCGAGCCGACATCGGCAACTACCTGGGGCTGGCCGTGGAGACCGTCAGCCGCATCCTGGGCCGCTTCCAGTCACAGGGACTGGTGGCCGTTTCCGGTCGCGAGGTCAACATCCTCGACCTGGCGGCGCTGATCGAAGTGGCCGAGGAGGAGGGCGCGCACTAAAGCTCGAAGCTCGAAGCTCGAAGCTCGAAGCCAGCCTGAATCGAATCGCCCCCGTGACCTTGTCACGGGGGCGATTCGATTGTCTTGCCGCTTACGGCTTAAAGCTTACAGCTCCTGATGGATATCGATGCGGTCGGCCTGCCTCTGCGCCTGCTTCTCCTCGAGGCCGGCGAAGTCGAAGAGCTCGCGGTCGGCCAGCTGCGAGGGCGCTACGTTGGTGACCGCCTTGAACATGCTCTCGAGACGGCCGGGATGCGTCGTCTCCCACTCGGCCAGCATCTCCTTGACCACCTGGCGCTGCAGGTTGGGCTGAGAGCCGCAGAGGTTGCAGGGAATGATCGGGAAGTCCATCAGCCGAGCGAACTCGGCGATGTCCGCCTCGCGGCAGTAGGCGAGCGGACGGATGACCATGTTGCGGCCATCGTCGGAGAGCAGCTTGGGCGGCATCGCCTTGAGGCTGCCGCCGAAGAACATATTGAGAAACAGCGTCTCGAGGATGTCCTCGCGGTGGTGGCCCAGCGCCACCTTGGTGGCACCGATCTCCTCCGCGAAGCCGTAGAGCGAGCCCCGCCGCAGCCGCGAGCAGAGCGCGCAGGTGGTCTTGCCCTCGGGGGTCTTCTCCTTGACCACCGAGTAGGTGTCACGCTCGAGGATATGGTACTCGACGCCGATGCCCTCCAGGTAGGCCGGCAGCACGTGTTCCGGAAAACCGGGCTGCTTCTGGTCGAGGTTCACCGCCACCAGCGAGAAGTTGACCGGGGCGTTGCGCTGCAGGTTGCGCAGGATCTCCAGCAGGGTGTAGCTGTCCTTGCCCCCGCTGAGGCAGACCATCACCCGGTCACCCTCATGGATCATGCCGTAGTCGATGATCGCATTGCCCACCTGGCGACGCAGGCGCTTGTGCAGCTTGTTGAACTCGCGCTTGCCTCGGGCATCGAGGCCCTCGAGGGTCGACGCAGGCTCTGTGGGGGACGGGCCATCGGGCGCGGCGGTGTCACGGGGGTCGAACATCAGGGCGTCTTGCATGGTCTCGGGCGCTGCCTGGGCGGCTGGAAATGACGGGCGCTATCCTATCACCCTCGCCACGGCCAGGCGAAGCGCACCCCGGGCACGAGGATCAGCAAAGCCGTTCCGCCAGCATGGGACCTCGCGCCAGGCGCAGATGGATGAGTGCCGTGGTGACGGCATCGCCCAGGGCGGTGTGTCGCCCCATGACCGGCACCCCCAGGCGCTCGGCCACCTGCTCGAAGCGCGGCCGGACATCCAGCTCGGGATGGCTGCGGCGCAGCTGGCGCTGGTAGGTCTGGGCCACGTCGATGCCGGCATTGGGCAGGTCGAAGCCGAAGAGGGGGCGCAGGTAGCGGTTGAGCATCGCCAGGTCGAAGTCCAGGCACCAGCCGACCAGCGGGCGGTTGCCGACGAAGTCCAGGAACTGCGCCAGGGCCTCCTCGACACCCGCGCCATCGGCCAGGTCGATGGCGCGCAGGCCGTGGATGCGGATCGAGTCGCCAGAGAGGCTCGCCGGCCTCGCCAGGCGCAGGTCGAGCGAATCGCTGGTCAGGACTCGGTCACCGCGGATGCGCACCGCGGCCAGCGACACCAGCTCGGCGTGGCGGGTATCGAGCCCGGTGGTCTCGCAGTCGATGGCGACCATCTCGTCCCCGGTGTAAGGGGAGAAGAGCCAGCCGTAGTCGCCGTGGGCCTGTCGTCGACGATCGGCGGCGCGCCTGAGTGCCTTGAGCATGGATGAACCTCCTGTTGTCGTTGTCGTTCCCTGAGCGAGTGCCCGTGGCTCACGAGTACTCGAGGTGGAAGCGGTGCGACAGCCGCTGCTTGAAGTCCTTGACGATATGCAGTGCCTCGCGCAGCAGGTCCCGCTCCAGCGAGGAGAGTTCCTGGACCACCACCCGATCGGGCTGCTCGCCTCGGCCTTGCGAGCCGTCGAGGCGGTCGAGCTGCTGGCGCAGTCGCAGCTCGGTGAACAGCGACAGGGCCTCCCCCAGGTCCTCGGCGAAGCGCTCCTCCAGGCGACCGTCGGCGACCAGCGCCGCGAGCCGGTCCAGGGTGGAGGTCGCGGTGATGCGACGCTCCAGCGCCAGGGTGCGCACCCCGTGGACGATCGGGAAGATGCCGCCCTTCTTGATGTCGACGCCGTGCTGCGGCTTCTTCAGGGAGCCGAACAGCGTCAGCGGCGTGGAGAAGCGCAGTGCCGTGCGCGCGAAGTAGGAGAGCAGGATCTCGTCGCGGCTGCAGTGCTCGAAGAGTGCCTCGCGCAGCCGCTCGAGCAGAGCCGGGTTGCCCGCCACGGCGTGGGAATCGAGCATGATGGCCAGCCGCATCAGGCTCTCGCCGTCGCGGGTCGCCGCCCACTGTGCGATGCGTCCGCGCCACTGGGTCTCGGTGCCGACCCATTCCGGGTTGGAGACCATGATGTTGCCCGGGCAGGGCGGATAGCCCAGCTCGATCAGCGTCTCGGTGAGGCGCTGCATCTGCTCATGGCAGTCGGGCCACTCCAGGTCGTCGGCGAGTATCAGGCCATTGTCCTGATCGGTCTTGAGGATCTGCTCGCCACGCCCTTCGCTGCCCATCACGATCAGGCAGCTGTCGGCGTGGTAGCGCTCGTCGATCAGAAAGCCCCAGGCCTTGTTCATGATACGTCCGTTGAGGGCCGCCAGCAGCCCCATGGCGAAGCGCAGCTTGACGCCCTGGGCCATCAGGGCACGCACCAGTTCCGGGGTGCGGCGACTGGCGGCGGCCAGCGCCTCGAGGCTGTTGGCCTGCTCCACCTGCAGGCTGACCACGTAGCTGCGGCTGGAGAAGTAGCTGAGCACGTCGGTGAGCTCCACCACCCCCACCGGCGCAACGTCCTCCATCACCACCACCCGCTCCACCTTGAAGCGGGTCATCTGGACCAGCACCTCGAACAGGTACTGGCCCGGCGTCGCCGTGATCAGCTGGTAGTGGGCCACCGCCTGCACCGGGCTCTCATGGGCCAGCCCCTTGAGCACCAGGGCATTGAGCAGGTCGGTCTTGGTGACCATCCCGGACCCGTCCTCGCCCTTCACCAGCAGGCTGTCGGCATGGCTGTCGTTCAGGGTGTGGACCGCCTCGGCGATGCTGGTCGTGCCCTCGACGAGCAGCGGGTCGCGCATGCATTCACCGACCCGGGCGAGCATGAAGCCGGCCATGGTCACCCCGCCCTCGGCGCGGCGTTCGGTGAGCAGCCGGGTCTTCTGTGCCAGGCGCTGGCGGAAGAACTCGGAGAAGGCCGGATAGGCCTCGCAGAGCTGCTTGAACAAGCCCTTGGGCAGCAGGTAGCAGAGACACTCCTGCTCGGCCCGGAAGCGATAACGGCTATTGCCGTTGAGGATACTGATGGCCCCGAACAGGTCACCGGCGGTGTAGTGGCCGATGCGTGACTGGGCGCCGGGCAGGGTCGGGTCGAGCTCGGCGACCTCGCCCTTGTGGATCAGGAACACATACTCCCCGGGCTGGCCGGCATCGAGGATGATCTCATCACGGTCGAAGTAGGCCAGGTCGATGCCGCTGCGTACGCGCTCCCGGCCCTCCTCGTCGAGGAAGGTGAATGGCGGCTGTGTGAGTTCTACATCGACCATGGGGCCGTCCTCGTTGCGCGGTGATCACCACCCCGCTGGCTAGGTTGTGCGTCGATTCCCGCGAGGCTCCAAGATAGCAAAGTCGGGTTTCAGTAAATAACCTAGACAATCGTCCTATCCGGGTGGCCTTATACCATCGTCAAAGACCACCCCGGGGCGCGCATTAACCGCCCCGGATTTCGGGGCTATACCATCGTCCTATGCACGCCCCTCCCGCGCCGCCATCTCGCCTGCAGCACAATTTTAACCTACTGATAAAAAAGCTTTTATCGGATACGCCTTCCATCGGTATCTTTTCATGATACGAAAGTCTGGGATTTATTTTAGGCGTTTGCTGCCCACTATTGGCCAGGAGCCATGCAGGACAATCCCGCGTCAACGATGCACCTCGACATGGAGCGGGCAACCTGATGACAGGCTGACCCAGCCTGCGCGGGCCAAGCTGGCTCCGTCGACACGACTGTCCTGATGAGTGACATCAACAACGCTCTGGGCAACTTCCCAACCTGAACAACACGTGGAGAGCAACACTATGGCAGACGACAAAGCCAATGCCGCTGCTTACTGGAAGGCGAACGTACGCCTGATCACGGGGTGCCTGATCGTCTGGGCTCTGGTGTCCTACGGCTGCGCCATCCTTCTTCGCCCGCTGCTGGCTGGCATTCCCGTCGGCGGGACGGACCTGGGCTTCTGGTTCGCCCAACAGGGTTCGATCCTGACCTTCATCGGCATCATCTTCTTCTACGCGTGGAAGATGAACCGTCTCGATAAACAGTTCGGACTCGGGGAGTAAGTCAGCATGAGTCAGTTTGCAATCAACCTGCTGTTCGTAGGGGCCTCCTTCGCCCTCTACATCGGCATCGCGATCTGGGCCCGAGCGGGCTCGACCAAGGACTTCTACGTGGCTGGTGGCGGCGTTCACCCGATCACCAACGGCATGGCCACGGCCGCCGACTGGATGTCCGCCGCCTCCTTCATCTCCATGGCCGGCTTGCTGGCCTCCGGGGGCTACGCCAACTCCACCTTCCTGATGGGCTGGACCGGCGGCTACGTCATCCTGGCCATGCTGCTGGCGCCCTACCTGCGCAAGTTCGGCAAGTTCACGGTGCCCGACTTCATCGGTGACCGCTTCTACAGCAACACCGCTCGCCTGGTCGCCGTCATCTGCCTGGTCGTCGCCTCCATCACCTACGTCATCGGCCAGATGACCGGTGCCGGCGTGGCCTTCTCCCGCTTCCTGGAGGTCTCCAACACCTGGGGCATCTGGATCGCGGCCTTCATCGTCTTCCTGTATGCGGTCTTCGGCGGCATGAAGGGCATCACCTACACCCAGGTGGCCCAGTACATCGTGCTGATCATCGCCTACACCATCCCGGCCGTGTTCATCTCGCTGGAACTGACCGGCAACCCCATTCCGGGTCTTGGCCTGTTCAGCACCCACACCGAATCCGGTGTGCCACTGCTGGCGAAGCTGGATGACGTGATCAATGCGCTGGGCTTCCGTGACTACACGGCCGACGTCGATAACAAGCTCAACATGGTGTTGTTCACACTGTCGCTGATGGTTGGTACCGCGGGTCTGCCCCACGTCATCATCCGCTTCTTCACCGTGCCGAAGGTGGCCGATGCCCGCTGGTCTGCCGGCTGGGCCCTGGTGTTCATCGCCCTGCTCTACCTGACCGCTCCCGCGGTGGGTTCCATGGCACGCCTGAACCTGATGACCACCGTCTATCCGGAAATGGCCGGCCAGGTGGAGAACTACGATGAAGCCGCCTCCAACCCCATCCTCTACGAGGAACGTCCCGAGTGGGTGCGGACCTGGGAAGAGACTGGCCTGATCACCTACACGGACAAGAACGACGACGGCCGCATCCAGGTCTACAACGACGGCAACGAAGCCTTCGCCGACACCGCCGAACAGCGTGGCTGGGCAGGCAGCGAACTGGTCGTCAACAACGATATCCTGGTACTCGCCAACCCGGAGATCGCCAACCTGCCGAGCTGGGTCATCGGCCTGATCGCTGCCGGTGGTATCGCCGCGGCACTGTCCACGGCCGCCGGCCTGCTGCTGGCCATCTCCTCGGCCATCAGCCATGACCTGATCAAGACCATGATCAACCCGAGGATCTCCGAGAAGGGCGAGATGCTGGCGGCGCGGATCTCCATGGCCGGCGCCATCCTGCTGGCGACCTACCTGGGCCTGAATCCCCCGGGCTTCGCAGCACAGACGGTGGCGCTGGCCTTCGGTATCGCCGGTGCCTCACTGTTCCCGGTGCTGATGATGGGCATCTTCTCCAAGCGGGTGAACAACAAGGGCGCCGTTGCCGGCATGCTGACCGGCCTGGGCACGACCCTGCTCTACATCTTCACCTATCTGGGCTGGCTGTTCATTCCGGGCACCAACATGCTGGCCAACACGCCGGACAACTGGATATTCGGCATTTCGCCGCTGTCCTTCGGCGCGGTCGGCGCGATCTTCAACTTCGCCGTGGCCTTCGCCGTCTCCAGTGTGACCGAGGAGCCTCCGCAGGAGATCCAGGATCTGGTGGAAAGCGTCCGCTATCCGAAGGGTGCTGGTGTCGCGACCGGGCACTGAGCCATAATGGCCTCCTGGCCCGGCTAGCCGGGCCAGACCAACCACTACCGATCGGGCTTCCTCAGGGAAGCCCGTTTGCTTTCAAGGACGCATGAACCATGATATGGCACCTGATAGCGGCGGTCTTCGCCGGCCTCGGCGCCGCAGGGATCGGCCTGATCCTGCGCCTGGCCAGCGGCAAGCGACTGCCGCGCTGGATCATCCCGGCGTGCGGTGGCCTGGGGATGCTCGGCTACCAGATCTACAACGAATACACCTGGTTCGAGCACAAGCAGCAGCAGTTGCCCGACTCGGCCGAGGTGATCTCCGTGGAGGAGGGCCAGATGTTCTGGCGCCCCTGGACCTTCGCCTTCCCCATGACCAAGGCCTTCACCATCATAGACCTCGATAACCTGGCGATGAGCCGGGGCGATGACGGTCGGCTGGTCGAGTTCATCCTCTACCGCTTCGAGAAGGCGTACGTGGACCAGGTGAGCCACCAGGCCTACCTGATGAACTGCGCGACCCGGGAAATGCTACCCCTGAAAGGCGAGTCACGGGCCCCGCTGACCGAAGAGATGCGCCGCGTCGAGCCATCCAGCCCGCTCTACCAGGCCATCTGCACGGAGACCTGACCCGGCGTCCCTTCACCACTAGAATGGGCGCATCCGGAAGGGAGAAGAGTGCATGTTCGCTGGCTGGCTGCTGATTGCTGTTTCACTGCTCTACATCGCCGTGCTGTTCGCCATCGCCTGGCGGGGCGATCGCCGTGCGCGGGAACACGGGGCTAGCCGGCGTCGCCCGGTGATCTACAGCCTGGCGCTGGCCATCTATTGCACCTCCTGGACCTTCCACGGCGCCGTCGGCCAGGCGGCCACGGCGGGCTGGTCCTTCGCCAGCATCTTCGTCGGGCCGATCCTCACCCTGCTGCTGTTCTGGCCGGTGCTGGCCAAGATGATCCGTGTCGCCAAGCACCAGAACGTCACCTCCATCGCCGACTTCATCGCCTCACGCTACGGCAAGACCCAGTCGCTGGCCGCCTTCGCCAGCCTGGTGGCACTGATCGGCACCCTGCCCTACATCGCCCTGCAGCTGAAGGCCGTCTCCACCTCCTTCAGTGTGATCACCGATGCCAGCGACATCACCCGGGCGCCGCTGTTCGGCGACACGGCCTTCTATGTGGCGATGGTAATGGCGGCCTTCGCCATCCTCTTCGGCACTCGCCACACCGATGCCACCGAGCACCACGAGGGCCTGATCCACGCCGTGGCCTTCGAGTCGCTGGTCAAGCTGCTCGCCTTCCTGGCTCTCGGGGCCTACGTCACCTGGGGCATGTTCGACGGCCTGGGCGACCTGCTGGGCCGCGCCGAGACCCAGCTCGCGCTGCAGCGCCAGCTCGCCGACCAGGACTTCGGCCAGAGCTTCTGGGCCCAGACCCTGCTGGCCATGCTGGCCATCCTCTGCCTGCCGCGCCAGTTCCACGTCGCCGTGGTGGAGAACACCCACCGTGACGACGCCCGCAAGGCGCGCTGGCTGTTCCCGCTCTACCTGCTGGCCTTCGCCTTCTTCGTCATCCCCATCGCAGCGGCCGGCCTGACCATCTTCGCCGACAGCGGCATCGAACCGGACACCTACGTGCTGGCCCTGCCCATGGCCGCGGGCAACGAATGGCTGACGCTGCTGACCTTCATCGGCGGCTTCTCGGCGGCCACCGGCATGGTGATCGTGGCCGCGGTAGCGGTCTCGATCATGATCTCCAACGAGATCGTCATCCCCGCCCTGTTCCGCCTGCGCTGGTTCGATACCAAGCCGCGCGACTATGGCCGCCTGGTGCTGCGGACGCGGCGCATCACCATCGGCGTGATCCTGGCCATGGCCTACGGCTTCTACCAGCTGATCGGTGAGTTCAGCTCGCTGGCCAGCACTGGCATGCTCTCCTTCGCCGCCGCGGCCCAGTTCGCCCCGGCACTGATCGGCGGCCTCTACTGGAAGCGCGGCAACCGCCTCGGCGTGATCGCCGGCATGAATGCCGGTTTCGCCATCTGGGCCTACAGCCTGCTGATGCCGACCCTGATCGGTGCCGGCGTGCTGCCGGACAACTGGCTCGATGGCGGCCCGCTGGGCATTGCCTGGCTGGCCCCCACCTCGCTGTTCGGCCTCAATGTCGGCGACAGCTTCACCCATGGCGTGATGCTCTCCCTGGGCGTGAACCTCTTCTGCTACATCTTCGTCTCCCAGATGACGCCCCAGCGGGTGGTCGAGCGCATCCAGGCCTCGCTGTTCGTCGACAGCGTCGAGACCCGCCAGACCTCGGTGAACCGCCCCTGGACCGGCGCCACCACGGTGGGTGATCTCAAGGTGCTGTGCGAGCGTTTCCTGGGCGCCGGCCAGGTGAACCGCGCCTTCGAGGACTATGCTCGGCGCACCGGCAAGCCGCTGGAGGACAACACCCGGGCCTCCATCGACGTCATCCAGTTCACCGAGCGCTTCCTGGCCTCGGTGCTCGGCGCCTCTTCGGCGCGGATCGTGGTCAACTCGGCCCTTCAGGGGCGCGGCATCGGCATCTCCGACGTGATCTCCATCGTCGACGAGGCCTCCCAGGTGCTGGAGTTCAACCGCGCCCTGCTGCAGGCCACCATCGAGAATATCAACCAGGGCATCAGCGTGGTCGACCAGAACCTGCGCCTGGTGGTGTGGAACCAGCGCTACCTGGAGCTGTTCCGCTTCCCCGACCACCTGATCCGCGTCGGCGCCCCGATCGACAAGATCTTCCGCTACAACGCCCACAACGGCGAATACGGCCCCGGCGATCCCGAGGAACACGTGCGCCTGTTGATCGACAACATCCGCGAGGGTCATCCCCATCGCTACGTGCGCTACCGCCAGGACGGCAGCGTGTTGGAGGTACAGGGTAATCCCATGCCGGGGGGCGGCTTCGTCTACACCTACCAGGACATCACCCAACAGAAGCGCATCGAGGAAGCGCTGATCCGCTCCGAGAACAACATCCGCATCTACACCGACAACGTGCCGGCGCTGATCGCCTACTTCGACAAGGAGTGCCGCTACCTCTTCACCAACCGCGCCTACGAGCAGGCCTTCGGCATAGACCGCAACGCGGTGATCGGCCAGCGCGTGGAAGAGGTGATAAACCCCGACATGGCACGCGAGCGGGCGCCGTGGATCGAGCGCGCCCTGGCCGGCGAGCGGGTCAACTTCGAGGTCTCGCTGCCCATCGGCGACGACCGGCGCTACATGCTGGTCACCTACACCCCCCACTTCGGCGACAGCGGGGCGATACTGGGCTTCTTCGCTCTCTACCAGGACATCACCGAGCGACGCCTGGCCGAGATCGCCCTCAAGGAGACCAACGAGACCCTGGAGGAGCGGGTGCGCGAGCGCACCCAGGCGCTCTCCGAGGCCAACGCGGCCCTGCGCCAGGAGAACCTGGTACGCGCCGAGGCCGAGCTTGCCCTGCGCCAGGCCAAGCAGCTGGCCGAGGATGCCAACGCCTCCAAGACGCGCTTCCTGGCGGCCGCCAGCCACGACCTGCTGCAGCCGCTGAATGCCGCGCGGCTGTTCACCTCGGCCCTCGCCCAGGAGATGGCGGCCGAGGACATGAAGCGCACCATCGGCCATATCGACAACTCGCTGCAGGCCGCCGAGGAGCTGCTCGGCACCCTGCTCGACATCTCCAAGCTGGATGCCGGCGCCCTCACCCCGCGGCGCAGCCACTTCGCCCTGGCCGACATCATCCAGCCGCTGCGCGCCGAGTTCGAGGTGATGGCCGAGGAGCGCGGCCTGGACCTGGTAGTAGTGCCGACCCGCCAGTGGGTCGACAGCGACCCGCAGATGCTGCGCCGGATCATCCAGAACTTCCTCTCCAATGCCATCCGCTACACCCAGGCCGGCCGGGTGCTGCTGGGTTGCCGCCGCCAAGGCGAGCGCATCACCATCGAGGTCTGGGATTCGGGCCCGGGGATCCCCGAGGCCAAGCAGCTCGAGATCTTCCAGGAGTTCCGACGCCTCGACCAGGCCACGCGGCACAAGGAGAGCGAGAAGGGCCTGGGCCTGGGGCTGTCCATCGCCGACCGCATGGCCCGGGTGCTCGACCATCCCATCCGGGTGCGGTCGAAGGAGGGCTTCGGCACCATGTTCTCGGTCAGCGTGCCGGTGGTCGCGCCCCGCACCGCGACACAGCAGGCCGAGGATGCCCCGAAGCGCGCCGGCAACAAGCTCGCCGGCACCCGGATACTCTGCATCGACAACGAGTCGCTGATCCTCGAGGGCATGAAGGCGATGCTCTCGGGCTGGGGCTGCGAGGTGTTCACGGCCACCACCATCGGCGGCGCCAAGTCGGTACTGCGCCACCTGGACGGCGACCCGGACGCGATACTGGCCGACTACCACCTGGACAACGAGGTCACCGGGCTGATGGCCCTGGAGGCGCTCGGCGAGCGGCTGGAAGGCGCGGTGCCCGGCATCGTGATCACCGCCGACCGCACCGAGGAGGTGGCCGAGGAGGTCAGGCGCGCCGGCTACCAGCTGCTGCTCAAGCCGGTGCGCCCCGCCGCCCTGCGCGCCCTGCTCACCCGCACCCTGCAGGCCAGCCGGGCGCCTAGCGGCGAGCTGTAAGCTGTAAGCTGTAAGCTGTAAGCTGTAAGCTGTAAGCTGTAAGCTGTAAGCTGTAAGCGATGCAGCATGACGTCATGAATAGCAGAACCCCACGATCGCATGATCCGTGGGGCTCTTTTCTTACGGCTTAAAGCTTAAGGCTTACAGCTTCTGAGCCGGCTCCGCCGGCTCAGGACTCCACCTTCGGCGGCTCGACCTCGAGCTTCTGGGCGGCGATCACCGCCTGGGTGCGGGAGTGCACGCCGAGCTTGCGCAGGATCGCGGTGACATGGGCCTTGATGGTGGCCTCGGAGACGCTCAGTTCATAGGCGATCTGCTTGTTGAGCAGCCCCTCGGTGAGCATGTTGAGCACCCGGAACTGCTGCGGCGTCAGTGAGGCGATGGCCTCGGCGAACTTGGTCTCCTCCTCGTTGGTCTCGCCCAGGGCCGCGGCCATCTCGGCCGGCAGCCAGACCTCGCCATCGAGGATCTCGCCCACCGCCTCGGCGATCAACGCCAGCGACGAGGACTTGGGAATGAAGCCCGAGGCCCCGTAGTCGATGGCGCGGCGCACCACATGGACCTCGTCACTGCCGGAGACCACCGCCACCGGGATGTCGGGCGTCTGGCCGCGCAGCTGGATCAAGCCGGAGAAGCCGTGGGCCCCCGGCATGTGCAGGTCCAGCAGGATCAAGTCGGCATCGGGATGACGGGTGACCACCTCGGTGGTGGCCTGCATGGTGTCGGATTCGACGATCTCGGCCTGGGGCGCCAACTGGCGCAGGGCCTGGGTCAGGGCCGCACGGAACAGCGGATGGTCATCGGCAACGATGAATTTCTGGGCAAAGGCCATGGATCTTCCTCCGGTTCCTCGAGCAGCTGACCGACGGTCGCCACGCTGGGCTCTACAGGTGTTGTCCGCATGTTACCCCATGGCCGCGGCGATTCCCAAGGGCTGTCGGGATATTGTCGACACTGTGCCGGCCGCCCATGAAGAAGCCGGCCCAAAAGGCCGGCTTGGCGTGTCGTTAGACGACAGGCGATGACCACCTGCCGCCGGGCGGGTAGTAGCTTCAGCGGATGGCGCGATGCTCGATCAGCTCGTCGACCACCGACGGATCCGCCAGGGTGCTGGTATCGCCCAGGCCGTCACACTCGTTGGCGGCGATCTTGCGCAGGATGCGGCGCATGATCTTGCCCGAGCGGGTCTTGGGCAGGCCCGGGGCCCACTGGATGATATCGGGCGAGGCGATCGGGCCGATGTCCTTGCGCACCCACTGGGTCAGCTCCTTCTTGAGCTCGTCGCTCTCCTCGAAGCCATCGGCCAGGGTCACGTAGATGTAGATGCCCTGCCCCTTGATGTCGTGGGGGAAGCCGACCACGGCCGCCTCGGCCACGGCCTCATGGGCCACCAGGGAGGATTCGATCTCGGCGGTGCCCATGCGGTGGCCGGAGACGTTGAGCACGTCATCGACGCGGCCGGTGATCCAGTAATAGCCGTCCTCGTCGCGACGGCAGCCGTCACCGGTGAAGTACACGCCCTTGAAAGCGGAGAAGTAGGTCTGCACGAAGCGCTCGTGGTCGCCCCAGATGGAACGCGCCTGGCCCGGCCAGGAGTCGAGGATCACCAGGTTACCCTCGGCGGCCCCCTTGAGCTCGTTACCCTCATTATCGACCAGCGCCGGTACCACGCCGAAGAACGGCAGGGTGGCGGAGCCCGGCTTGAGATCGATGGCGCCGGGCAGCGGCGCGATCATGATGCCGCCGGTCTCGGTCTGCCACCAGGTATCGACGATCGGGCACTTCCCGTTGCCGATCACCTGATGGAACCACTCCCACGCCTGAGGGTTGATGGGTTCGCCCACCGAACCGAGCACGCGCAGGCTGTCGCGCTTGCTGGAGGCCATGACGTCGTCGCCATGGGCCATCAGGGCACGCACCGCGGTAGGCGCGGTATAGAGGATGTTGACGTTGTGCTTGTCGACGATCTCGCCCATGCGGCCATGGGTCGGGTAGCTGGGCACCCCCTCGAACATCAGGGTGGTGCCGCCATTGGCCAGCGGGCCATAGACGATATAGCTGTGGCCGGTGACCCAGCCCACGTCGGCGGTGCACCAGTAGACCTCGCCCTCCTGGTAGTCGAAGACATACTGGTGGGTCATGGCGGCATGCAGCAGGTAGCCGCCGGTGGTGTGCTTCAGCCCCTTGGGCGCCCCGGTGGAGCCGGAGGTGTAGAGGATGAACAGCGGGTCCTCGGCCCCCATCTCCTCGGCCGGGCAATCGGTGGACTGCTTGGCGACGATGTCGTCATACCAGACGTCGCGCCCATCCTTCCAGTCGATCTCGCCACCGGTGCGCTTGACCACCAGCACCTTCTCGCAGACCTCGGTGCCATCGCGGGTCAGGGCGGCATCGACGTTATCCTTGAGCGGCACTTGCTTGCCGCCGCGCACGGACTCGTCGGCGGTGATGATCAGCTTGGACTCGGCCCCGATCACGCGCTGGGCCACGGCATCCGGGGAGAAACCGCCGAACACCACCGAGTGCACGGCACCGATGCGGGCACAGGCCAGCATCGCCATGGCGGCCTCGGGGATCATCGGCATGTAGAGCGTAACCACGTCGCCCTTGCCGACGCCCAGCTCCTTGAGGCCGTTGGCCAGCTGGCAGGTCTTCTCATAGAGCTCGCGGTAGGTGAGCATCTTGTCATCCTTGGGGTCGTCGCCCTCCCAGATGATCGCCGGCTGGTCGCCACGGGTCTCGAGATGGCGGTCGAGGCAGTTGACGCTGGCGTTCAGGGTGCCGTCCTCGAACCAGCGGATATCCACGTTGTGCGAGTCGAAGGAGGTGTGCTTGATCTTGGTCGGCACCTTGAACCAGTCGAGGCGCTTGGCCTGCTCACCCCAGAACCCCTTGGGGTCGTCAACCGACTGCTGGTACATGGCCTCATAGGTGGCCTTGTCGGCGTGGGCCTTGGCGGCAAACTCGTCGCTTACCGGATAGACTTTCTGCTGCTCGGTCATGGATATGCCTCTGTCCAGGGGGATGGACCCTCCAGGTGGATGTTGCCGGCCGCATAGCTATTGGGCGGGCCGGCCCCATAAAGCCTGCCCACAGCATATACGTCAGCACGCGGCCTTCCCTTTAGACATTGGTAGAAACATTTTTCTTTTTCATGACAATGACTTACAAGCGCATTCAGCAAGCGGAACGACCGAGATAGACCAAGGTCTCAGCGCAGTGCCGGCACCGATACCCCCGCCCCCGGCGGGCCAGGGCATGCCGCCGGGCGGTGAAGCCGTGTTCTCGGCAGCCGCAGCGGTAGCGATAAGGCGCCGGGCTCGCACGCCCGGTATCGAAGCGGTGGGTGGTGCGGGGCTCCAGGCCGAAGAGGCGGCGCATCACGGTCTGCCACTCGCGGCCGTGGGGCCGCGCCCGGTGGCCATCCTCCAGGTGATGCACCAGCCAGTGGGCCATCTCGTGGGGCACCACCTCGACCAGGAAGGCGAGGCGATTCTCCGCCAGCAGCACCGGGTTGAAGCGCAGCCCACCGCGACCGAAGTGCGCCTGGCCGGCGCACTTGCCCCGCAGGTCCATCCAGACCGCCGGGCGCGGCAGCGCCGGGTGCAGCTCGCGACACAACCGCCAGGCCGCCTCGACCCGCGCCATGAGCGCGCGTTGCAGGTCGGCCCGGTCGAGGGCGTCGAGCCGGATGGGGTCGGGGGCGGGAAGCGCGGGTATCGTCATGGGATGCTAGAATGGCGCCTTCGTGTCGAGGCGTAAAGCCTTCCCCCCTGCCCACGTTGTCCCTGCGAGAGCCGTCATGTCCGATGCCGAAACGCCCCTCCCCCAGCCGCTGCTCGAGGACGAGGAGCTCGACCTGCTCGACGCCTTCCTCGACTCCGAGCGGGTCGACGCCGAGGCCCTGGACCTGATCGGCGCCCACGGCTTCCTGGTCGCCCTGGCCGTGGCGCCGTGCGATACGCCCGCGGCGGCCTGGGTCGCCGAGCTGTTCCATGGCGACCCGTCCTTCACCGACGATGCCGAGCGCGAGACCATCCTGGGGCTGCTCGAGCGACTCAGGCACAACGCCATCGCGGTGCTGGAGGCGGGCGGCCTCCCAGAGCTGCCCTTCGAGCTCGAGCTCGACGACAGCGCCCCGGAGGAGACGCCGATCGGCGACTGGTGCGCCGGCTTCATGGAGGGGGTATTTCTCGACGAGGCCGCCTGGTTCGCCGACGACGAGGAAGCCGCCGCCACCCTGCTGCTGCCCTTCATGCTGCTCTCCGGGCTGTTCGATGACGAGCCCGACATGGCGGAGCTGGCCGGTGATGCGACGCGACTCGAGGGGCTCGTCACCCAGCTGCCGGAACTGGTGCTGGACCTCTACCTGCACTATCGCGTGCCCCCGGAAACGCCCAAGCCCCGGCCACGCCGCAAGCAGCCCGCCGGGCGCGACAAAGGCAAGCGGTAAGCGGGAAGCCAGCACCTGCGGGGTCAAGGTTTTTCTTCCAGCTTAAAGCTTACAGCTTATAGCTCCCGGCGAAGCCGGGCTAGCGCAGCCGCGTCAGCATCCCGTCCAGGGTCCCGTAGAGCCACTCGCGGAAGCGCTGCAAGCGTGGCCGCCGCGACCAGGCCTCGGGGTCGATCTCCGTGCTCGACGCGAAGTTGCGCTCGAACAGCCCGGCGACCTCGGCGGCGAAGCGGCGGTCATCCACCTCCTGGTTGGCCTCCAGGTTCCACTGCAGGCTCCAGTGGTCGAAGTTGCACGAGCCGAGACTGACCCAGTCATCGGCCAGCGAGAACTTGGCATGGCTGAAGATGGGCTGGAACTCGAAGATCCGCACCCCCGCTCGCAGCAGGCGGCCATAGAAGCGCTGGCCGGCATAGCGCACGCCGGGATGGTCGTGGACTTCGCCCGGCAGCAGCAGGCGCACGTCGACGCCGCGACGGGCCGCCCGGGCCAGGCGCATGCGCAGGGTGAGGGTGGGCACGAAGTAGGGGGTACAGATCCACAGCCGCTCCGCGGCCGTCGAGACCCGATGATGCAGCGAGTGGCGGATCGCCTGGTAGCGGTAGCCCTGCCCCCAGACCACGCGACCGCGCATGCCACGAAAGTCCTCGCGGCGGCGCGTCGCGAGTTCCAGCCCGCGCACCAGCGAGGCCCTGCCCGGCCCGCGACTCATGGGGGAGTCCCAGAGCCGGCAGAACAGCCGCACCCAGTCGGCCACCACCGGTCCCTCGATGCGCATCGCCACCTCGTACCAGGCATCCAGGAACTCGTCCACGGCCCCGAAGCCGCCGGTAAAGGCCTCGGCACCGTCGACCACCACCAGCTTGCGGTGGTCCCGGGTCAGGTTACGCACCAGCGACTGCGCGCCCAGGGGATTGAAGAAGCGCAACGCCACGCCCCCCTCCTCGAGACGCTGGCGGTCGGCGGTGGCGAGCCCCATGGCCCCGTAGCCGTCAAGCAATAGCAGCACCGACACGCCGCGCTCGGCCGCGCGCAACAGCGCCCCGATCAGCGCGGTGGCGAGCCGGCCGGACTCCATCAGGTAGAGCTCGATCAGCACGGACTGGCGCGCCCCGTCGACGGCCGCGAACATTGCGGGCAGGAAGAGGGCCGCCTCGGGGAGCAGTTCGAAGTGGTTGCCGTCTCGCCACATGCCGTGCATGGCACCGTCCCTGTCACATACCGTTACAGCATTGACGCATGTTTGCCGGCCGGGGAAAAGCCCGACCTCCTGACCGCCGGGAGACGGGCCGCTATACTGACGGCTCATACCCGGCACAGGCGACAGAATGGGTCTTGCACGCATGCTGGCCGACGCGCTGCGCGCGCCGCTCGAGGGACTGATGGCCCGCTGGGCCCGGATCCGGCTGATCGAGCCCGACCCCGACGCGCTCCCCCTAGAGCCGACGCTCCCGACCCTCTATGTGCTGCCGCACCCGGCGCTCTCCGATACCCTGCTGTTGGCCTCGCTGGCCCGAGCCCATGGCCTGCCAGCGGCCGGCGGCCGGCGCAGCATCGGCGCCGTTACCCTGCCCGCCTGCCTGCCGCTGCCCGCTCCGAGCCGTCGCCTGTGGCGCCGCACGCGGCGAGCGGAGGCCCCCTTCCTGTCGCTGATCGAGCAGTGCCGTGGGGACCCTGCCCGTGACGTCCAGCTGGTGCCGGTGAGCATCTTCTGGGGGCGCGCGCCGGGCAAGCGCTTCGGCCTCTGGCAGCTGCTCGCCGCGGACAGCTGGCAGCTCACCGGGCGGCTGCGCCGCCTGCTGTCGGTGATGATCAACGGCAAGGACGTGGAGGTCCATCTCGGCACGCCGCTCAGGCTCTCCGAACTGCTCGACGCGCGGGAGATCGACCTCACCAATCGCAAGGTCGCCCGGCTGCTGCGGGTGCACTTTCGCCGCCTGCGCACCCGGGTGCTGGGGCCGGACCTCTCCCATCGGCGCACCCTGATCGAGGGGATCGCCGCGAGCCCCGAGGTGCGCCGCATCATCCGCGAGGTAGCGACCGCGGAGCAGTGCTCGGTGCCGCGACTCGAAGGCCGGGCCCGCCGCTATGGCCGCGAGATCGCCTCGAGCATGACCTATCCGGTGCTGCGCTTCATGGCGGGCCTGCTGCGGCGCCTCTGGAGCCGCCTCTACGACGGCGTGGCGGTGCACGGCCTGGCGCGGGTCAAGGCCGTCGCCGGCGACCATACCCTGGTCTATGTCCCCTGCCATCGCAGCCACATCGACTACCTGCTGCTCTCCTACGTGCTCTATCGCGATGGCCTGATGCCCCCGCACGTCGCCGCAGGGCGCAACCTCGACATGCCGCTGATCGGCCCACTGCTGCGCCGCGGCGGGGCCTTCTTCATGCGCCGCAGCTTCCGCGACAACCGCCTCTATGCCACCGTCTTCAACGAGTACCTGCACCGCCTGATCGCCCGCGGCCATCCGCTGGAGTACTTCATCGAGGGGGGACGGTCGCGCAGCGGCCGCCTGCTGCCCGCCCGGCCCGGCATGCTCTCGATGACCCTGCGCTCCTACCTGCGCAGCGCACGCGGCGGCGGCCAGCCGCTGGTCTTCGTGCCGGTCTACATCGGCTACGAGCGCATCCTCGAAAGCGGCAGCTACCAGCGCGAGCTGCAGGGTGGCGGGAAGCGCAAGGAGAGCCCATGGGCACTGCTGCGGGTGCTCGGCCGGCTGCGCCAGCCCTTCGGGCAGGTCACCGTGAACATCGGCGAGCCGCTGTCGCTCTCGGCCTTCCTCGACGCGGAAGTGCCCGACTGGCGACGACGGCTCGATGACCCGCGCCCCACCTGGCTCGCCAGGGTCGTGCCCCGCCTGGGCGAGACCCTCTCACGGCGCATCAATGCGGCCGCCGCCCTCAACCCGGTCAGCCTGGTGGCCCTGGTCCTGCTGGCCACCCCCCACCATGCCATCGAGGCCAGCCTGCTCAAGCGCCAGCTGGCGCTGCTGGTGGCCCTGCAGCACCGTCTCCCGGGCGGCCACCATGTCAGCCTGCCGGAGGGCACGCCCGACGCCTGGCTCGACCGGGTGCTCGTCCTGGGGATGGTCGAGCGCCGCCCGCACCCGCTGGGCGACATCATCGTCGCCGACGACCATCAGGCCAGCCTGCTGGGCTGGTACCGCAACAACGTGCTGCACCTCTTCGCCCTCGCCGGGCTCACCGCCTTCGCGTTCCGCCACCAGGCCTGCCATGACCTGGATGGCCTGGAGGCCCTGCTCGCCCCCGGCTGGCCGATCCTCACCCGCGAGCTGATGATCGCCCCCCCGGCCTCGCTGCGCGACGACCTGGCCGGGATGCTCGCTGCGCTGGTCGAGGCGGGACTGCTGGAAGCCGAGGGCGGGAGCTGGCGACGGCCTCGGGAGTCCCTGGAGGCCGGGGAGCAGCTGCGCATGCTCGGGGGCCTGATGCAGCCTTCCCTGGAGCGCGGCTACCTCCTGCTGTCGGTGCTGTTGAGCGAGTCCTCGGGGCACTTCACCGCCGACGAGCTGACCGCGCGCAGCCGCGAGCTCGCCGAGCGGCTGGCCCTGCTCTCGGGGCTGGATGCACCAGAATTCTTCGATACCCAGCTGTTCTCCGGCCTGGTGGAGAGCCTCGAGGCACAGGGATGGTTGCACACCGAGGAGGGCCGCCTGGTGTTCGATGACCGCCTGCGCGAGGCGGCCCAGCGGAGCCGGGCGCTGTTCGACCCGGCGCTGCGCCACCGGCTGCAGCTGGTCAGTCGCCAGGAAGGGGGCTGAACTCAGGCCTCCAGGCGGCGGTGAACGTAGAGGTCGTAGCGACTGGTCCTGTCCTCGATGACGTGGCGCGGCGAGGGCCCCTCGATGGGCGGCGCCTTGCGTGGCCGCTTGACCACCACCCGATGGGTCGCCACGTCCAGTGCCGCCTCGAGCAGCCGCGGGGCGTCCGGGTCATCCCCGGCCAGGGTGCGGAAGAGCCGCATCTCCTTCTTGACCAGCGCGGACTTGTCGCGGTGGGGGAACATCGGGTCGAGATGGATCACCTCGGGGGCCACCTCGCGGCTCGCCACCAGGGTCGAAAGCTCGCGGCCGGCATCGCCGTGCACCAGGTGCATGCGCGCGGCGATCTCGCGGATCTCGGGATCGAGCCGCGCCCGCGACAGGCCGTCCTCCAGCAGCGCGAAGATCGCCGCCACCCGCTCGATCAGCAGCACCTCGGCTCCCAGGCTCGCCAGCACGAAGGCGTCGCGCCCGAGCCCCGCGGTGGCATCCACCACCGAGGGTGTGACGCCCCTGGCCAGGCCACAGGCGCGGGCCACCAGCTGGCCACGACCGCCGCCGAAGCGACGCCGATGGGCGGCACGCCCGGCGACGAAATCCACCGCCAGCGGATGGCCATAGCGTTTCGGGTCGCCGGCCAGTACCAGGCGATCGCCCTGGCGGACCAGCAGCAGCTCGGCCTCGCCCTCCGCGGCCCGGGGCAGGCCGAGACGCGCCGCCAGGGCCGGGTCCTGCACGCCCAACGGCACGGCTGACCTCATCGGCCCTTCTGCCAGGCGACCCGGTCGCGCAGATAGACCGGCTGCACCTCGTGGGCCGGTCGGGCCTCGCCGGCGACGAAGGCGTGGATCGCCAGGCGTGCCATGTCGGCGGCATCGGCCTCGAGCTCGGTCAGGCAGAGTCCCATGCCGGCCTTCACCTCGGCGGACATCTGCGGCCACAGGGTCCAGCCGGAGCCGATGCCGACCCAGTCGTGGTCGTCATGGCCGGCGGGCAGGCGCAGCCGCGCCGGTGGCATCACCGCCTCCTCGGTCAGCGCCATGGGCACGCCATCGCGGCACTGCCAGGCCGCCACGTAGATCTCGCCCATGCGGGCGTCCAGGGCGGTGATCAGCCAGCGGTAGAGGTGGCGACGATGGGCGCCCAGCGCCAGCGCCTCGAGGGTCGAGACGCCGACCAGTGGCCGGTCGAGGCCGAAGGCAAGCCCCTGGGCGACCCCCGCGGCGATGCGCAGGCCGGTGAAGGAGCCCGGCCCCCTGCCATAGGCCACGGCGTCCAGCGCCGAGGCCGGCAGGCCGGCCTCGGCGAGTACCTCGTCGACCATCGGCAGCAGCCGCCGGGTGTGCTCCCGCGGGGTCAGGGCGAAGCGTGAGATCAGTTCGTCGTCGAGGCCCTCGCGGCGGCGCAGCAGGGCGGCGGAACAGGCGCTCGAGGAGGCATCCAGGGCCAGCAGGATCGGCATGGGCAAGAGGTCGCGGCGGGAAATGTCGGGGCATTATACGCGCGCCACCGCCAACGACGAAGGCCCGCGCAGGGCGGGCCTTCGTCAAGGGACTGTGAGAGTGGGGCTCAGCCCTCCAGCGCCTCGAGCACCTGGGCGGTGATGTCGTCGATGCTGCCTACCCCTTCGACGCGATGGTATTCCGGGGCCGCCTCGGGATCCTCCTTGCCCCACTGCCGGTAGTAGTCGACCAGCGGCGCGGTCTGCTCGTGGTAGACCGCCAGGCGGTTGCGCACGGTGGACTCGCGGTCGTCGTCACGCTGGATCAGCGCTTCGCCGGTGACGTCGTCCTTGCCCTCTTCCTTGGGCGGCTGGTACTCGAGGTGATAGACCCGGCCGGAGCCCGGGTGCACGCGGCGACCGGCCAGGCGCTTGACGATCTCCTCGTCGTCCACGGCGATCTCCAGCACGTGATCGATCTTGACCTCGGCATCCTTCATGGCCTGGGCCTGGGGAATGGTGCGCGGGAAACCGTCGAACAGGAAGCCGTTGGCGCAGTCGGGCTGGCTGATGCGCTCCTTGACCAGGGCGATGATGATGTCGTCGGACACCAAGCCGCCGCTGTTCATGATCTCCTTGACCTTGAGCCCCAGCTCGCTGCCCTCCTTCACCGCAGCGCGCAGCATGTCGCCGGTGGAGATCTGCGGGATGTTGAATCGTTCGCAGATGAACTGGGCCTGAGTGCCCTTGCCGGCACCGGGGGCGCCCAACAGGATCAAACGCATCTAACAGCTCCTTATAAGTGTGTTTCTGGTCGACGAAGAAAGGTAAGGGGCGAACAATAACCGCGCCGCCGGGCGCAGACAAGCGAAGGGCCCCGACCCAGGTCGCTAAAGAGGAAAAAAGAGTGCGGCATCAAGCCGCTGCGGCCAGGTTGCACTTTGGTCTGCCCCGCTTGAGCCAAGCCCTGCATGAGGAGAGTCCCGCAAACGACAACGGCGCCTTGCGGCGCCGT
Source organism: Halomonas sp. 25-S5 (assembly GCF_029889845.1). Classification (GTDB taxonomy): domain Bacteria; phylum Pseudomonadota; class Gammaproteobacteria; order Pseudomonadales; family Halomonadaceae; genus Halomonas. Next base: position 45,685 of record NZ_JARANV010000008.1, on the reverse strand, counting down.
TGCGTGGGTCGAGTGCTCGGGCCGAGCCAGACGGTCGACGCCTGCCTTACAGCAGCAGGCGACGGATATCCGTCAGCACCTGACCCAGGAAGGCGGTAAAGCGCGCCGCATCGGCGCCGTTGACCGCCCGGTGGTCATAGGAGAGGCACAGCGGCATCATCAGCCGCGGATGGAAGGCCTGGCCATCCCACACCGGCTTCATCTGCGCCTTGGAGATGCCGAGGATGGCCACCTCCGGGGCGTTGACGATCGGCGTGAAGGCGGTGCCGCCGATGGAGCCCAGGCTGGAGATGGTGAAGCAGCCCCCGGTCATCTCCTCCCGCTTGAGCTTCTTCGACTGGGCCTTCTTGGCCAGCTCCACGGACTCCTTGGCCAGCTCGATCAGCGACTTCCGGTCGGCATCGCGGATCACCGGCACCATCAGGCCGTCCGGGGTGTCCACGGCGACGCCGACATGCACGTACTTCTTGTGCACCAGCGTCTCGCCATCGCTCTTCAGGCTGACGTTGAACTGCGGGTACTTGCGCAGCGCGAAGGCGCAGGCCTTGATCAGGAAGGGCAGCGGCGTGAGCTTGGCGCCCTGCGCCTCGGCCTCGGCCTTCATCGACTTGCGGAAGGCCTCCAGCTCGCTGATGTCCGCCTCGTCGAACTGCGTGACGTGGGGCAGATTGACCCAGCTGCGATGCAGGTTGGTGGCGCCCATCTTCATCAGGCGACCCATCGGCTTCTCTTCCACCTCGCCGAACTGGCTGAAGTCCTGATCCGGGATCGGCGGAATGCCGCTGCCGGCGGCGGCCGGTGCCGCCGCGGCGGGCGTCTGGGCCTTGCCGTCCATGACCTGCTTGACGTAGGCGAGGACGTCCTCCTTGAGCACGCGCTCCTTGGGGCCGCTGGGCTTGACCAGCCCCAGGTCGACGCCCAGCTCGCGGGCCAGCATGCGCACCGCCGGGCCGGCGTGCACCAGTTTGCCGTCGCGCGGCTTGTGGGCGGCCATCTGCGCCTCGGGGCTCGGCGAGCCGGCGGGAGTCCCGGCCGGCGCCTCGGCCTTCTGCTGCGGTTGCTTCTGCTCGGGCGCCTTCGCCGCCGGCTTGGCGGCAGGCTTGCTGCCCGCCACCGGAGTGCCGGCCACCGGAGTGCCGGCCACCTCGATATAGCCGATCAGGTCGCCTTCGGAGACGGTGTCGCCCTCCTTGACGGTCAGCTCGAGGAGCTTGCCCTTGTAGGGGCTGGGCACGTCCATGGAGGCCTTGTCGGACTCCAGGGTGATCAGCGGGTCCTCCTCGTCGACCTCGTCGCCGGCGCTGGCGGCGATCTCGATGATCGGCACGTCGGTGGAACCGGACAGGTCCGGCACGCGGACTTCCTTGCGCTCCGGCTCGCCGCCACCGGCACTCTCGTCCTCGGCCGGGGCCTCGGCCTGCGGAGCACTCTCGGCCGGCGCGGGCGCCGACTCGGCGTCACCGCCGCCCTCGCCGGTACCCGCGTCCTCGACTTCCATGGTGCCGATGACGTCACCCTCGGAGACGGTATCGCCCTCCTTGACCGTCAGGCTGGCGATCTTGCCGGCCTGGGGGCTCGGCACGTCCATGGAGGCCTTGTCGGACTCCAGGGTGATCAGGGTGTCTTCCGCGTCGACCTGGTCGCCGGCGGCCACCGCCACCTCGATGATCTCCACGTCGGCGGAGCCGCCGAGGTCGGGCACCTTGATCTCGACGGTCTGCTTGCCGCCGCCGCTCTTCTTGGCCGCGGGCTTCTCCGGGGCCGGCTCGGGCGCCTTCTCGGGCTCGGGAGCCTTCTCGGCCTCTCCCTTGCCACCAGCGTCGGCGTCGCCGCCACCCTCGGCCTCGATCTCGACGATGTCGTCGCCCTCGGAGACGGTGTCGCCCTCCTTGACCAGCACCTTCAGCACCTTGCCGCCCTTGGGCGCCGGCACGTCCATGCTGGCCTTGTCGGACTCCAGCGTGATCAGGGTATCCTCGGGGGCGATGACATCGCCCTCAGCCACCGCGATCTCGATGATTTCCACATCGGTATCGCCACCGATGTCCGGAACTTTGATGATTTCGCTACTCAAGGTCGCGCTCCTTCAAACTCTTGACGGGGGCGGGCCCGAGGGCCCGCCATGCCACCGAATCGCTCGGGCGACGCCTCACACCGCAAGCGGGTTGGGCTTGGCCGGGTCGATGCCGTACTTCTTGAGTGCCTCGCCGACGACCTTGCGATCCAGCTCGCCACGGTTGGCCAGCGCCTTGAGCGCAGCCACGGTCACGAAGCGGCGGTCGACCTCGAAGAAGCCGCGCAGCTTCTCGCGGGTATCGGAGCGGCCGAAGCCGTCGGTCCCCAGTACATGATAGTCGGTCGGCACCCAGGCGCGGACCTGGTCGGCGAACAGCTTCATGTAATCGGTGGCGGCGATCGCCGGGCCCTTCCGGCCTTCCAGGCAGGCGGTGACGTGGGGCTTGCCCGGCTCGGCCCCGGGGTTGATGAAGGCCTGGCGATCGATCTCCAGGGCCTCGCGACGCAGCTCGTTGAAGCTGGTGACGCTCCAGGTGTCGGCGCCCACGCCCCACTCCTCGGCGAGCATCTCGGCGGCGGCCTCGACCTCGCGCAGGATGGTGCCGCAACCCAGCAGCTGCACGCGGCCCTTGTCGCCCTGGGTCTCGCGTAGCCGGTACATGCCCTTGATGATGTCGGCGGCGGGTACCTCGTCGAGGGCCGGGTGTTCGTAGTTCTCGTTCATCACCGTCAGGTAGTAGAAGCAGTTCTCCTTGTCGGTGAACATGCGCTTCAGGCCATCCTGGACGATCACCGCCACCTCATGGGCATAGGTGGGATCGTAGCTGCGGCAGTTGGGGATCATCGACGCCTGCAGATGGCTGTGGCCGTCCTGGTGCTGCAGCCCCTCGCCGTTCAAGGTGGTGCGACCGGCGGTGCCGCCGACCAGGAAGCCGCGGGCCTGCATGTCGCCGGCGGCCCAGGCCAGATCGCCGATGCGTTGGAAGCCGAACATCGAGTAGTAGACGTAGAACGGTAGCAGCGGCAGGCCGTGGTTGCTGTAGGAGGTCGCGGCGGCGATCCAGGAGGACATGGCGCCGGCCTCGGTGATGCCCTCCTCGAGCACCTGGCCAGCCTTATCCTCGCGATAGTACATCAGCTGGCCCTTATCCATGGGTTCGTACTTCTGGCCCTCGGAGGTGTAGATGCCGAGCTGGCGGAACATGCCCTCCATGCCGAATGTGCGCGCCTCGTCGGGCACGATCGGCACCACCTGCTTGCCGAAGCCCTTGTGCTTGACCAGGCCGTTGAGAATGCGCACGAAGGCCATGGTCGTGGAGACCTCGCGACCCTTGGAGCCGCCGGTTTGCGAGGCGAAGATCTTGTCGTCGAGGCCCGGGATGTCCAGTGCCTGGAAGTCGGGGTTGCGCGCCGGCAGATAGCCGCCCAGTCGCTCGCGCTGGAGATGCATGTACTTCATCTCCGGCGAGTCGTCGGCCGGCTTGTAGTAGGGCATCTCGTTTTCGATCGCTTCGTCGGAGACCGGAATGCCGAAGCGGTCGCGGAACTTCTTCAACACTTCCGGGTCGTCGATCGACTTGACCTGATGCGCCTCGTTGTCGGCCTCGCCGCCAGCGGCCCCCAGGCCGTAGCCCTTGACGGTGTGCGCCAGGATCACGGTGGGACGACCGTTGGCGTTATGGAAGGCCTCATGATAGGCCGCGTAGACCTTGAACGGGTCGTGGCCGCCGCGGTTGAGCTTCCAGATGTCCTCGTCGGACATGTCCTCGACCATCTTGGCGGTCTCGGGGTACTTGCCGAAGAAGTTCTCCCGGGTGTAGGCGCCGCCGTTGGACTTGCAGTTCTGGTACTCGCCGTCGACGGTCTCGTCCATCAGGTTCTGCAGGACGCCCTTCTTGTCCTTCTCGAAGAGCGGATCCCACAGGCGGCCCCAGACGACCTTGAGGACGTTCCAGCCGGCGCCGCGGAAGACCCCCTCGAGCTCGTCCATGATGCGCGAGTTGCCGCGCACCGGGCCGTCGAGGCGTTGCAGGTTGCAGTTGATGACGAAATTGAGATTGTCGAGCTTCTCGCGGCTGGCCAGGTGGATGGCGCCCAGGGTCTCCGGCTCATCACACTCACCGTCGCCCAGGAAAGCCCAGACCTTGCGGTCGTGCATGGGCTGCAGGCCACGCTGATCGAGGTACTTCATGACGTGGGCCTGGTAGATCGCCATGATCGGGCCCAGCCCCATGGACACCGTGGGCAGCTGCCAGTAGTCCGGCATCAGCCAGGGGTGCGGGTAGGACGACAGGCCGTCGCCATCCACCTCCTGGCGAAACTTGTCCATCTGCTCCTCGGTGAGGCGACCCTCGAGGAAGGAGCGCGCATAGATGCCCGGGGAACTGTGTCCCTGGATGAACACCAAGTCGCCCTGGAAGTCGCCGTTGGCAGCGCGGAAGAAATGGTTGAAGCCCACGTCATAGAGGGTCGCCGAGGACATGAAGCTGGCCAGATGGCCGCCGATGCCCTTGTTGGCCTTGTTGGCCCGGGTGACCATGGCGGCCATGTTCCAGCGAATCAGCGAACGGATGCGACGTTCCATGAACAGATCGCCCGGCATCGGCGCCTCGCGGTGCACCGGTATGGTGTTGCGATGCGGGGTGGTCACCGAGAAGGGCACCTGCATGCCATCGCGACGCACGCGGTCGGCGAGGCGCGTCATCAGGTACCGGGCACGATCCTCGCCCTCGCGATCCAGGACCGACTCCAGGGAATCCAGCCATTCCGTGGTTTCGACCGGATCGAGATCTTCTCTTGTTTCCAGACTCATAGACGTCTCTCCGAATGACGGTGGTGACTACGGCCCCGCAGAGGGGCGAGTGGCGCTCATGTTCAGACTTGCAGACCGAACGCGTCAGGCCTGTAGTTATTTTACTAGGCAGTGTCTGATGTGCCGCTGCTATTGGCGCGAAGATACCGTAAACACCAGGCCCTGCCAATTCAATATAGAATGGAAATAGTTTCCATATAACCCATATTGCACCGCAGCACAGCGGATTACGTGCGCCCTGCCCATCGAAATCGACCCTTCTCAGACAGTTGTAGTTAAACTACCGTATGAAGCAAGCGTGCCATTCAGACTTAATCGATTAAGCCTTTTTGACACCCTTCAGGACATCCTCTGGCCATTTCCTGGCGAAAGTAGGCCCAGTCGAAGGCGGGCCCAGGGTCGTTCTTGCGCAGCGGTGCCACCCGGGCATGGCTGGTGATGCGCGTCTCGTCGAGGGCCGGGTAGGCCTCCAGCAGCGCGCGGGTGACGGCCGCGAGCGTTCGGTACTGGGCGCCGGTGTAGGGGCGGACTTCATCGCCCTCCAGCTCGATGCCCAGGGCGAAGTCATTCAGCGCCCGGCGCTCGCGCCCTCCGTCCCGCCACCGCGAGTGCCCGGCATGCCAGGCCCGCGCCTGGAAGGGCACGAACTGCACGCACTCGCCGTCGCGCCGGATCAGCAGGTGAGCCGAGACGCGCAGGTCGGCGATGGCCGCGAAGAAGGGATGGGCCGCGGGGTCGAGCCGGTTAGTGAAGAGCCGCTCGATATGCTCGCCTCCGAAGGCCCCGGGCGGCAGGCTGATGGCGTGCAGCAGCAGCAACGAGATCTCCCCGGCCGGGCGTTCGTCCTGGTTGGGCGAGGGAAGTCGCCGGGCGCCGCGCAGCCAGCCGTCGTCGATACGCATGGTTTTTCCCTGACGTCGATGCATGGGTTTCCCTATAATGACCGTCTCAAGCTTCCCCGCACAGAGATGGACCCGCCATGCATTATCAGGACGCCCTTGCCGAAGATATCCGTGACAGTGCCGCCCGGCTGCTGGCCGAGGACGTCGGCCCCGGTGACATCACCGCCCAGCTGGTTCCCGAGAAGCAGATGGCCCGGGCCCGGGTGATCACCCGGGAGGCGGCGGTGCTGTGCGGCGTGGCCTGGGTCGACGAGTTGTTCCGGCGCCTCGATGCCCGGGTCGCACTGCACTGGCAGGCCGCCGATGGCGACCGCCTCGCGCCCGGCCAGGCCTTCCTCGAGCTGGAGGGCCCCGCGCGCAGCCTGCTCACCGGGGAGCGGGCCGCGCTCAACCTGCTGCAGACCCTCTCCGCCACAGCGACCCGCACCCGCCACTACGTGGACCTGCTCGAGGGGACCGGCGCACGCATGCTGGACACCCGCAAGACGCTGCCCGGGCTGAGGCTCGCCCAGAAGTACGCCGTAACCTGCGGCGGCGGTCATAACCACCGCATCGGCCTCTATGATGCCTTCCTGATCAAGGAGAACCATATCGCGGCCTGCGGCGGCATCGCCGCCGCCGTCGACGAGGCGAGGCGCATCGCCCGCGACCTGCCGGTGGAGGTGGAGGTGGAGACCTTTGACGAGCTGGACCTGGCGCTCGCCGCCGGGGCCGACGTGATCATGCTCGACAACTTCGGCCTCGACGACATGCGCGAGGCGGTGCGTCGCACCGCCGGGCGTGCCACCCTGGAGGCCTCGGGCAATGTCGACGAGACCACGCTGTGCGCCATCGCCGAGACCGGCGTGGACTGCATCTCCAGCGGCGCGTTGACCAAGGATGTCGAGGCCATCGACCTGTCGATGCGTATCGTCGAGCAGGCGATCTGAACGGCCCCTCAGGTCTCGACCGCGACCAGCCGCTTCTCGAGCCGCTGGCGGTAGAGCTGCTCGCCGCCGCGTTCGACCCAGTCGTCGCCCAGCCGCTGCCAGCCGCGGTGCACCAGGCCATCGACCAGCATGGCGCTGGCCTCGATGGCGGCCCGGGTCACGCCCTGTTCCAGCAGCATCCGCTCGGCATGCACCAGCAGGGTCGAGCCGATCCCGCGCCGGCCCAGCGACGGCCAGACATAGAGGGTCTCGATCCGCCCGCGGGGGATGTCCAGCTCCAGGAACCCCACGCAGCGGCCTTCGCAGTCGGCGACCAGGGTGGTGTAGAGCGCCTGGCGCGCCGCCCAGGCACTGCCATCCCGGGGCAGCGCCATCGCCCAGGCCTGGCGCTCGGCCAGCGAGTAGTGTCCCGCCGCCCCCTGCATCACGGCGTGGTGGAAGACCTCGGCCTGGTCGGCGGCGTCGCGGACCCGGGCCGTGCGATAGACGATGCGCGGACCACGGCGATGCCCGAAGGGCGGCGGCTCGGCCGGCGCGGGACCGTTATCGATGTCGGCAAGACGCATGCGAGACCTTCCTGAGATGATGATCGACCCAGCAGACTACCCAAGCCACGCCGCGGGGCCAAGCCCTGTAGGTGGACACTGTCAGGATATGCCATGAACGATCTCCCCGCCCCACTCGACGCCTTCCATCTGACGCCCATCGGCATCATCGAGAGCGACTTCCCGGACAAGTTCGGCATCCCGCGCCAGCCGGGGCTGGCAACGGCGGCCCGGGCGTCCCTGGTGCTGGTCCCGCCCTTCGATGACCCGCTGGCGGTGCGCGGCCTGGAGGCCTTCAGCCACCTCTGGCTGACCTTCGTCTTCCACCTCAGTCCCGAACAGCCCGACCCGGCGCGCTGGACCCCGCTGGTGCGCCCGCCTCGCCTCGGCGGCAACACCCGGGTGGGGGTCTTCGCCAGTCGCAGCACCCACCGCCCCAACCGCCTGGGGCTGTCGCTGGTGGAGCTGGTCGACATCGACACCACCCGCGGGGTACGCCTGCGGCTTCGCGGCGCCGACCTGGTCGACGGCACCCCGGTACTCGACATCAAGCCCTATCTTCCCTGGGCGGAGGCCCGCCCCGAGGCCCACGCCGGCTTCGCCCCCGAACCGCCGCCGACCCTGGCGGTCAGCCTCTCGCCCGAGGCAGAGGCCGTGCTGGCCGAGCGCCCCGACGGTGACGCGCTGAGTGAACTGATTCGCCAGGTGCTGGCCCAGGACCCGCGCCCCGCCTACCGCAGCGGCGCCGAGGCGCGGGTCTACGGGGTCCGGCTGCGCGACGTGGATGTGCGCTTCCAGGCCCGCATCGACGCCACGGGCGAGACGCGCCTGGAGGTCGTCCAGATCGCGTCGATTTAGACAGAGGACACATATGGCAAGAAGATGTGCTGATTCATGTTGCGAGCGATGAGAGGCTGGCCGCCGCCGGAGCACAGCCACCGGAATGTAGCCTGCTACATGAGGATGGCGACGGTCCGACGCCTCGGCACCGCCGGCGGTCAGGATATCGAGCGCAGCAATGAATCAGTGCGTCTTCAAGAGAAGTGGATGCCGATGCGCCGCCCGACCTCCTCGTAGGCCTCGATCACGCCGCCCAGCCCCTGGCGAAAGCGGTCCTTGTCGAGCTTCTCGCGGGTCTTTGCATCCCACAGGCGACAGCCGTCCGGGGAGAACTCGTCGCCCAGCACGATCTCGCCCTTGAACAGGCCGAACTCCAGCTTGTAGTCCACCAGCAGCAGGCCACCCTCGGCGAACAGCGCCTTGAGCACCTCGTTGACCCGGAAGGTGAGCACCTTCATCTCGGCCAGCTGCTCGGGGCTCGCCCAGCCGAAGGTCTCGGCCAGCGACTCGTTGATCATGGGGTCGTGCAGGGCATCGTTCTTGAGGAACAGCTCGAAGGTGGGCGGGTCGAGCACCTGGCCCTCCTCCACGCCGAGACGCTTGACCAGGCCGCCGGCGGCGATGTTGCGCACCACGCACTCCACCGGGATCATCTCGAGCCGCTTCACCAGGCTCTCGGTGTCGGAGAGGCGCCGGTCGAAATGGGTGGGGATGCCCGCCGCCTGCAACGTCTCCATGATGAAGGCATTGAAGCGGTTGTTGACCATGCCCTTGCGGGCCAGCGATTCCATGCGCTCGCCATCGAAGGCGCTGGTGTCGTCGCGGAAGGTCAGGATCAGGCGATCGGGGTCATCGGTGGCATGGACCGACTTGGCCTTGCCGGCATAGAGTTCTTGGCGCTTTTCCATGGGAGCCTCCAGAGGCGCGGATACGGATCAGGATGGTCGTTCAGCCGAGGGTCTGCCAGACCAGGCCAGCGTCCTGGGCGGCGACCCTCAGCCGGGATTCGTCGCCGTCGAGCAGCGGCACCAGGGCCTCCAGGGCCAGCTCGGGGCGGTTGTTGTGGTCGGATAGGTGGGAGCAGACGATGCGCTGCAGGCGATCGAGCCCCAGCCGGGCCAGCAGCCAGGCCGCCTGGCCGTTGGCCAGGTGCCCCCAGTCGCCGCCGACCCGTCGCTTGAGGCTCGCGGGATAGGGCCCCTCGGCGAGCATCCGCGGGTCATGGTTGCACTCCAGCACCAGGCCGTCGCAGCCGGCGAAGGCCTCGACCACATGCGCGCTGGGATGTCCCAGGTCTGTGAGCAGACCTAGGCACCGCTCGCCCGCGGCGATGCGAAACTGCACCGGCTCCCGGGCGTCGTGGGGCACGGTGACGGGATCGATGGTCAGCCCCTTGACCGCGAACCGGGCCTGGGGGGTGATCCAGTGGCGGCACGGCAGCTCGCCGAGCCGACTCGACAGCCAGGTCCCCGGCGTCAGATAGACCGGCATCCCATGGCGCCGGGCCAGGGGGCCGACGCCACGCACATGGTCGCCATGCTCGTGGGTCACCAGCAGGGCATCGAGCTGGCGGGGATGCAGCCCCAGGCGGGCCAGGCGGCGCTCGGTCTCGCGCAGGGTGAAGCCGCAGTCGACCAGCAGGTGCGTCTCGCCGTCGCTGACCAGGGTGGCGTTGCCCTTGCTGCCGCTACCCAGGGAGGCGAAGGAGAGGCACCCGCCCCCACCCGGCACCATGCTGCTCATCAGCGCAACAGGCCTGCCACCCGCTCGAGCAGCTCGCGCTGGTCCTCGGTGGAGAGCTCGCCGTCACTCGCACTCTGGGCTGTCAATACGGTCTCCTCGGGACCAAGAGCCTCCAGCACCAGGCGCACCTGCTGCGGCTCCTCACCCAGGTTGAGGGTCGCAAGCGAGCGCCAAAAACCTCGCTCTCGCTCGCTCCGTGTCAGGTATCCCACCAGGAAGCTGCGCGACGCGGGGTCGCGCTCGAGCAGCTCGCGACGCCCCTCGACCGCGAAGTCGAGTTCCAGCTGGTGGCTGAGTTCGGCCCACAGACGGTCCGCCTCGAAGGGCAGGATCACCTGCCAGTCGTCACCGCGCTGCTCGAACCGGGCACGATTCTGGGCATCGGGCCGCTGGGCGGCCAGCGAGGCGGCGCTCGACGACATGCTGCGTGCCTCGAAGTGGCGCTCCAGCGCCGTCAGGCAGGCGGCCTGGGTGCTCCCGCCCTGCTCGCAGCGAATCTCGCTGTCGCCACTGCGCAGCGCCGGGCGGACACTGATCCTGGCCTGGTCGGTTTCCAGGATGCCGCGGCGAGAGTCGCTGGCGGTGATGGTCAGGCCGCGGCTGCGCACGAAGCGCTCGAGCTCCGGCCAGACCGTTGCCGGTTCGGCGCCCACCACCAGCCAGCGCTCGTCGCCGACCGCGCGACGCTCGACATAGCCTCGCTCCATGCTGCGCCCGGGCGACAGGGCCTGGGGGAGCGGTGCCTCGACCACGCCATCCTCGGCGGGCCGCGTGCCACTCACCTCGGGGACCGGCATGGTATCCCGGTAGCGCTCGGCATTGCGGCCCTCCGGCAGCACCAAGGGCGCGTTCTCCTCGGCCTCGCCGTAGTCGAGGTTGCGGTCATGGTAGAAGCCATCACGGGCACAGCCGGCCGTGGCCAGGGCGAGCACCGCCACCAGCGGCATCCATTTCAGCGCAGAGTTCATGCGTCCACCTTGCCTAGAGTTGTGCGGGGTGCGGTGCCAGGCACCGCTCAATCGTCGATCAGGCCCGCCAGCTGCAGGGCCTCGCTGACGGTAGAGTGGTACTTCTCGGAGAGCCAGGTCAGCGGCAGCCGGATGCCGGGCTCGAGGTGACCCATGCGGTACAGTGCCCACTTGACCGGAATCGGGTTGGACTCGATCCCCAGGTTAGTGTGCAGTGGCATCAGGCGGGTGTTGATCTGGTGGGCCCGGTCGGCATCCCCGGCCACGGCAGCGCTGCACAGTTCATGCATGGCCCGCGGCGCCACGTTGGCCGTCACCGAGATGTCGCCATGGCCCCCCATCAACATGAAGTCGCAGGCGGTGGCATCATCCCCGGAATAGAGCATGAAGCCGCTGCCCCTGAGGCGCGCGATCAGATCCTCGGCGCGTTCCAGGTTGCCGGTGGCGTCCTTGAGCCCGATGATCTTGTCGACATCGGCCAGGCGCAGCACGGTCTCGTTATAGATGTCCGAGCAGGTGCGCCCCGGCACGTTGTAGAGGATCACCGGCAGGTCGCTGCTCTCGGCGATGGCCTTGAAGTGCCGGTAGAGCCCTTCCTGGGTGGGCTTGTTGTAGTAGGGTGCTACGGTCAGGCAGCAGTCCGCCCCGACCTCGCTGGCATAGCGGGCCAGCTGCACCGCCTCGGTGGTATTGTTGGAGCCGGTGCCGGCGATGACCGGAATGCGTCCGCTCACCTCCTCCACTACGGTGCGGATGACATCGAAATGCTCGGCGAACGACATGGTGGTCGGCTCGCCGGTGGTGCCGGCCGCCACGATCGCATCGGTGCCGTTGTCGAGATGAAAGTGCACCAGGCGGCGCAAGGCCTCCCAGTCGATATCGCCGTTGACCTTCATCGGCGTCGCCAGCGCGACAATACTGCCAGTGATCATCCTCTCGATTCCTCTCGATTCGCCTGCATTCTCGGCCTCTCGGACCTCGGGCAACGCCCCGGAGCCTACCCCGGTGCCAAGGGCCAAATGGTACTCAGGCCTCGGGAGCCTGTACAGCCGCGACTTTACAGTTCGCCACGGGTTGCGTGTAATCGGGACGCCTTCCCTCACCCACGACAGGAGCACGACCATGAGCGTCAGTCCCGGCGAGCCCGTTCCGGACTTCACCGCCACTGCCACCGGCGACACTACCCTCACCCTCGCCGACCTGAAGGGGACGCAGGTAGTGGTCTACTTCTACCCCAAGGCCAGCACCCCCGGGTGCACCACCGAGGGCGGCGACTTCCGCGACCGCAAGGAGGCCTTCGACGCCGCCAATACCGTGATCCTCGGCGTCTCCCGGGACGGCCTCCGCGCCCAGGAGAACTTCAAGGCCAAGCAGGGCTTCAACTTCCCGCTGATCTCCGACAAGGACGAGTCGCTCTGCCGGCTCTTCGACGTCATCAAGCTGAAGAAGCTCTACGGCAAGGAGCACCTGGGGATCGAGCGCAGCAGCTTCCTGATCGATGCCGACGGCAAGCTCGCCCTCGAGTGGCGCGGCGTCAAGGTCAAGGGCCATGCCCAGGAGGTGCTGGGCGCCGCCCAGGCCCTGCACGCCGGCTGAGCCCTTCTCTCCTGTCGGTCCGCGCGGACGACCGCCCTCGCCCCGGGGCGCTCACGGCTCGACGGTCGTCTCGGCCGACTCATGCAAGTGGCGCTGCTTGATGCCTCGCGGCCAGGCGTAGACCAGCGCCTTGAGCAGGGTCGCCAGGGGGATGGCGAAGAAGACCCCCCAGAAGCCCCAGATCCCGCCGAAGAAGAGGATCGCCAGGATTATCGATACCGGGTGGATGTTGACCGCCTCGGAGAACAGGATCGGCGACAGGACGTTGCCGTCCAGGGCCTGCAGTACGCCATAGGCGACCAGCACATAGAGGAACTCGTCCGTCAGGCCGAAATGGAAGCCGGCCACCGCCGCCACCGGCAGGGTGGTCACCGCCGCGCCGATATAGGGCACCAGCACCGAGAGGCCCACCACCACCGCCAGCAGCGCCGTATAGGGGAGCCCGAAGTAGGCGAAGGTGAAGAAGGCCACGGTGCCGACGATGATGATCTCGATGAACTTGCCGCGCACGTAGTTGGCGATCTGGTCGTCCATCTCCTCCCAGACGCGGGTCATCAGCTCGCGCCGCTGGGGCAGCAGCGATGTGGTGAAGCCCACCAGGCGGTCGCGGTCCTTGAGCATGAAGAACACCAGGATCGGCACCAGGATCAGGTAAACGATCAGCGTCAGGACGTTGCCCAGCGAGGCCAGCGACAGGGTCAGAGCGCGCTGGCCGAGCTGCGTCACCTGGCGGCCGGCGACGTCGATCCAGTTCTGCATCTGGTCGGGGGTGACCAAGTTGGGATAGCGTGCCTGGAGATCATCCAGCAAGCGCTGGCCGCTGGCGAACATCCGCGGCGCCTCCTGGACCAGCCCCACCAGCTGGTTCCAGATCAGTGGCATCAGAATGAAGGCCAGCGCCAGCAGCACCCCGATGAAGGCAAGGAACACCACGAACACCGCCAGCAGGCGCGGCATCCTGCGCCGTTCCATCCAGCTCACCGGCCCCTGCAGCAGGAAGGCGGCCACCAGGGCGATGAGGAAAGGCGCCAACATGCGCCCGAACAGGATCACCGCGGTGAAGCCCAGCACCAGCACCACCAGCAGGATCACCGCCTCCTCGTCCGAAAAGTAGTGATCCATCCAGCGCCTGAAGACCGACCTCAGGCTCATGAAGGCCGCCCCTCGCCCTTGCAGATCCAGTAGTGATAGACGTCACCGCGCTCTTCCCTGGCCGGCATCTGGTGCGCGCTCTGGGCCACAAAGGTCTCGAAGTCGCGCCAGGAGCCCGCATCGGTAGCCATTACCTCCAGCAGCTGGCCAGGCGCGAGGCGTGACAGCGCCTGCTTGGCCTTGAGCAGCGGTAGAGGGCAGGGAAGACCGCGGGCATCGAGCAGGTCATCGGGTTGCAGCGCCATGGTGTCTCCCGGGAAGATGCAGTGGCACGTGCCGGCCGTGGGCCCGCACGCAAGTCCCTGCGATTTAAAGGCACTTTGCAGGCCAAATCAATGTCAGACCAGGATACCTGCCACCCCTTGCGCTCCCCTTGACGAGGACGGCCATGCTGCGTCGAACCGGAACCTACCTCACCGCCTGCGCCCTGAGCCTGGCGCTCTCCCTGCCGTCCCAGGCCCAGTCCCCCGGCCGCTATGAAGCACCCGGCCTGACACGAAGCCCGGCGGTCGCGGCCGGGGGCGACTACGGGCTGCCCAGCCTGACCCGCCATGGGAGCCAGGCCGTCAGCGGCGAGGAGTACCGCCTGGGCCGCGCCTGGCTGCGCCAGTTCCGCGCCCGCGCCCCCGAATGGCAGGATGCCATCGCCCAGGACTACGTGGAGTCGCTGGTGGCCCGCCTGCTGCCCCACAGCGACCTGGGAGACGCCCGCACTGCCGTGACCCTGGTGGAGAGCCGCCTGCTCAATGCCTTCGCCGTGCCTGGCGGAGTGATCGGCGTCAACGCCGGGCTGTTTGCCTTCGCCGAACGCGAGGCCGAGCTGGCCTCGGTGGTCGCCCACGAACTCGGCCATCTCTCCCAGCGCCACTATGCACGCGGCCAGGCCCGCGCCGAGCAGACCCAGATCCCGGCGATGGCGGCCATGCTCGCCGGCATGCTGATCGCCGCCGGGGGCGGTGGCGATGCCGGCATCGCCGCCGCCATGGGCTCACAGGCGGCCTTCATCCAGGACCAGCTGAGCTACTCCCGGCGCTTCGAGCAGGAGGCCGACCGCGTGGGCCTGCAGGCCATGGCAGACGCCGGCTATGAACCGGGCGCCATGGTCGAGATGTTCCGCGCCATGCAGCGCATGATGAGCCTGCAGGGGGGCAATCCCCCGGAGTTCCTGCTCACCCACCCGGTGACCGAGTCGCGCATCAGCGATACCCAGGCCCGCGCCGACCAGGTCTCGGTGACGGCGCCGCGTGACGGAGACCTTCACTACCAGCTGGTGAGGGCCCGGGCGCTGCTGACGATCCACGACCGCGACCCGCAGCAGGCCACCACCCGCCTGGCCCAGGACCAGGCGCCCGAGGCAGCCCGCCGCTACCTGGCCGCGCTGATCGATGGCCGCGCCGGGCGCACCGACCAGGCGCTGGACGCGCTCGACGCCCTGGCCCGGTCACAGCCCGACCTGGCGATGCTGCCGGCCTCGGCGGCCCAGATCGCCTTCGAGGCCGGCCGCGTCGACGAGGCCATCGCGCGCAGCCGTCGTCAGCTGCGGTTGATGCCGGACTACTCGCCGGCAAGCCGGCTGCTGGGCGAGGCGCTGCTGCAGCGCGATCCCGACGAGGCCTATCGCGTACTGCGTGAGCTGGCCGACGCCCGCCCCGAGGACCCGCAGGCGTTCACGCTGCTCGCCGAGGCCGCCGGCCGCAGCGGTCACGAGGCCTGGGGCCATCTGGCCCGTGCCGAGCAACTGCAGCTCACCGGTCGCATCGACCGCGCCATCCGCCAGCTCGAGGTGGCGAAGGACGTGGCCGAGCGCGAGGGCGACAACGCCGCCGCCAGCCAAATCGAGCAGCGTCGCGAAGACTTCATCGGCTATCGGGAGACGCTGGAGAAGTTCTAGCTGCAAGGAGCAAGCTGGAAGGCAGCACCTATAGGTTCAAGGTCTTTCTTCCCGCTTCAAGCTTCCAGGCGCGAAGCGCCGCTCTTCCAGCTCCAGCGCTAGGCGAAGCCTAGCGCTGGAAGTTGAGCATCCGCTCGAGGGGCTTGAGGGCGGCCAGGCGCAGGGCGTCGTCGACGAACACCTCCCCCGTTCCCTCGCGCAGCGCGCCGGCCAGGTTATCCAGGGCGTTCATCGCCATCCAGGGGCAGTGGGCACAGCTCTTGCAGGTCGCGCCGTCACCGGCGGTGGGCGCCTCGAACAGCGTCTTCTCGGGCACCGCCTGCTGCATCTTGTAGAAGATGCCGCGGTCGGTGGCCACGATCAGCTTGTCATGGGGCAGATCCTTCGCCGCCTTGATCAGCTGTGACGTGGAGCCCGCCACGTCGGCCAGCTCGACCACCGCAGCCGGCGACTCCGGGTGCACCAGCACCGCGGCATCGGGATAAAGTGCTTTGAGGTCCTCGACGCCCTGGGCCTTGAACTCTTCGTGGACGATGCAGGCGCCATCCCAGAGCAGCATGTCGGCGCCGGTCTGCTTCTGGATGTAGCCGCCCAGGTGCTTGTCCGGAGCCCACAGGATCTTCTCGCCGCGCGCCTGAAGGTGCTCGATCACGTCCACGGCGATTGAGGAGGTCACCACCCAGTCGGCGCGCGCCTTCACCGCCGCGGAAGTGTTGGCATAGACCACCACGGTGCGCTCGGGATGGGCGTCGCAGAAGGCGCCGAATTCGTCGGCCGGGCAGCCCACGTCCAGCGAGCAGGTCGCCTCCAGGGTAGGCATCAGCACTCGCTTCTCCGGGGAGAGGATCTTGGCGGTCTCGCCCATGAAGCGCACGCCGGCCACCACCAGGGTGTCGGCCTCGTGGCGGGCGCCGAAACGGGCCATCTCCAGGGAGTCGGCCACGCAGCCGCCGGTTTCCTCGGCCAGCTGCTGGATGGCATCGTCGGTGTAGTAATGCGCCACCAGCACGGCATTGTTGGCCTCGAGCAGACGCTTGATCTCCTCGATGCGCGCCTCGTCTTCGGCGGGAATGCGGGTGGGGCAGTAGGTGCGTGCGAGCTGCTCGCGCAGATCGGCACGGGAAGTCATGATCGTCATCGTGTCTACCACTGTGACCGGCAGGGGCTCCCCCTGCGTTACACCAGGTGCCGCCGCTCGTGCACTCCGCACGGGGCAACACGCCAGAGGGTCAACCGCTGCGTCTCTCGCGATGGCCGACCCAATGTCATTCTAGACCAGATTGTCCGGCGATTGTTCGTTTCAGGCGAGGAAAGTCTCTGCCGGGGGCTGCCGGGGAGAGGCATCATGCCCCCCGGACGCAGAGCGCCCCCGCCTCACGGGGAGGCGGGGGCGCGAATCTGGTGGGTCGTGTAGGATTCGAACCTACGACCAATTGGTTAAAAGCCAACTGCTCTACCAACTGAGCTAACGACCCGGTGCTTGCGGGCAAGCATACAGGCTCGGATGGTGGGTCGTGTAGGATTCGAACCTACGACCAATTGGTTAAAAGCCAACTGCTCTACCAACTGAGCTAACGACCCCTTCCGACCCTTCCGAACGGGGGCAGATACTACTGATCTGCCCCCGTGATGGCAAGCGGTTTTTGCCTTTGGTCGCAGCTCAGCGCCCGCGCTGGGCCTTGGGCTTGCGCATGGCCTGCACCGGCCGGCGCTTGTGCTTGTCCCGGCTCCAGCGGTTCTTCTCATCCGGGGTCAACTCCGGCACCTTGCGAACCGCCAGGCCGGCCGTCGCCGACAGGTCATCGATCTCGTCCTGGGAAAGCTCCACCCACTCACCGGCCTTGGTCCGCTTGTCGAGGAAGATGTTGCCGTAGCGCACCCGCTTGAGGCGGCTGACGGTGAGCCCCTGGGATTCCCACAGGCGTCGCACCTCGCGGTTGCGACCCTCCATGATCACCACGTGGAACCAAGTGTTGATGCCCTCACCGCCGAACTCCTGAACGTCAGTGAAGCGCGCCGGCCCGTCGTCGAGCATCACGCCCTCGACCATGGCCACCACCTGCTCCTTCTTCACCTCGCCCATCACGCGCACGGCATATTCGCGCTCCACCTCGGTGGAGGGATGCATCAGCTTGTTGGCCAGCTCCCCATCGGTGGTGAACAGCAGCAGGCCGCTGGTGTTGATGTCTAGGCGGCCGATGGCAATCCAGCGCTCGCCCTTGAGGCGCGGCAGGCGATCGAAGACAGTGCGCCGTCCTTCCGGGTCCTTGCGGGTGCACAGCTCGCCCTCGGGCTTGTTGTACATGATCACCCGGCGCGGCACCTCCTCGGCGCCACGCAGGGTCACCGGGCGGTCATCGACGGCCACCCGGTCACGCATCTCGATGCGGTCGCCCAGGGTCGCCACCTTGCCGTTGACCTTGACCCGGCCATCGGCGATGGCCGTTTCCATCTCGCGGCGCGAGCCCAGCCCGGCACGGGCCAGGACTTTCTGCAGTTTCTCGCTGGTAGTGCTCATCGGTCGTCATTCTCACTGGGTGTGGATTCCGTGCCCGGGGCGGCGTCATCGTCGACGCGGCCCCGGGCACGTTCGGACAGGCGGGCCTCCAGATCAGCGAAGCTCAGCCCTGCCCGCTCGGACGCCGTCCCGGCGTGGTCATCGTCGGCCTTCCCGGCCGTCGGGTCGGTGGCCTGCGGGGCCACCTCGCCGCCCGCCTCGGGCGACGCCTGGTATTCTGCCTCACCTGCCTCGGGCGAGTCATCGACCTGCTCGTCCGCCTGGGCCAGCAGCTCGTGCTGGGGAGGCGGCGGCTCTTCCTCCAGGATCGGCTCCTCGAAGTGCCTGAGCTCATGCATCGGCGGCAGTTCGTCGAGGGTCTTGAGGCCAAAATCGTCGAGGAAGCTTCGCGTGGTGGCGAAGACCGCCGGTCGCCCCGGCACGTCGCGTTGACCCACCACGCGGATCCAGCCGCGGTCGAGCAGGGTGCGCATGATCGAGCCGCTCACCGTGACACCCCGCACCTCCTCGATGTCGCCACGGGTCACCGGCTGGCGATAGGCGATCAGCGCCAGGGTCTCCAGCAGCGCCCGGGAGTAGCGCTGGGGCCGCTCATCCCACAGCCGCGAGACCCAGGCCGAGAGTCGCGGCCGGATGCGCAGCTGATAGCCCGAGGCGGTCTCGATCAGCTCCATGGCGCCCCGCTCATGGCGGCCCCCCAGGCGCTCCAGGGCCTCGCGCAGGGCGCGCCGCGGCGGGCGCTCGTGGTCGTCGAACAGCCCTTCCAGGCGCTCCAGCCCCAGCGGCTCCCCGGCGGCCAGCAGCGCCGCCTCGAGGATCTCGTCGAGGGCATCGGGAAATTCCATAGCGGTCATGCCGGGTCGCTTCCCTCTGGGTCAACGACAGGACAGCCATCCACGGGACGGTCATCGAAGGCGCTCTCGCCGCCTTCTTCCTCAAGGAACGCCTCCTCGGGCCCCTCGTCCCGGGCGGCCCTGGCGCGCACATGGATCGGCGAGAGCGGGGCATTCTGCACGATCTCGATCATCGCCTCCTTGGCGAGCTCGAGGATCGCCATGAAGGTGACGATCACCCCGGGCCGCCCCTCCTCGAGGGTGAACAGCGTCTCGAAGGCAGTGTAGTGCTCGTCGTCCAGGCGCTCCATGATCGCCAGCATACGCTCCCGGGTCGAGAGCCCCTCGCGGCTGATCTGGTGGGCCTGATTGAGCTCGGCGCGGCGCAGGATGCCGGCCAGGGCCCCGAGCAGCTCGTCGAGCCCCACGTCGGGGTGGATCACCCGGGATTCCAGCGGCGGCAGCATGGCCCGCGCCGGAAACCAGTCGCGCCCCAGCCGCGGCAACTCGGCCAGCGACTCGGCAGCGTACTTGAGCCGCTCGTACTCCTGCAGGCGGCGGATCAGCTCGGCCCGCGGGTCCTGTTCCTCGTCGTCCCCGCCCTCCTTCGGCGGGCGCGGCAGCAGGGTGCGCGACTTGATCTCGGCCAGCATGGCCGCCATCAGCAGGTACTCCCCGGCCAGCTCGATCTCCATGGCCTTCATCAGCTCCACGTACTCGATGTACTGGCGGGTGATGGCGGCCACATCGATGGCCAGGATATCCAGGTTCTGGCGGCGGATCAGGTAGAGCAGCAGGTCCAGCGGCCCCTCGAAGGCCTCGAGGAAGATGCGCAGCGCCTCCGGCGGGATATAGAGATCCTCCGGCAGCTGGGTGATCGGCTCATCGAACAGCCGCCCCAGTACCTCGGCGTGGCCGGCCGCGGCATCGGTCTGTTGGGGGGTGGCGGTATCGGGGGTGGCGCTCACGCGGCGTGCCTCTCCGGGGACGCAGGATCAACGGGGCAGTCTAGCAAGAGCGCGGCGCCGGAGACAGTTCTGACACTCTGACTGACGTGAACGCTCGGGACTTCCCCGGCGACAATGCCTGCCTCCTTCTTCTATTACTCCACCTCGCTGGCCTTGCGGTAACGCCCGGTGTAGTCGAAGAGCTTCTCGCGCACCTGCCAGTGGCGGCCCACCTTGCGGCCCACCACGAAGTCGGGGTGGCGCAGGCGGTGGCGCTCGGCGATCACCTCCTCGGGGGAGGTGGGACGGAAGGGCACGCCCGGGGCACGCAGGTGCTCGCGCAGGAAGGCCGCGGCGAAGGCGCCGCGCTGGGCCGGGGTCTCCAGGGCGAACCACTCCGACAGGGTGGCACCGTCCTCGTCGTGGTAGGTGACCTTGAGCCGCGGCAGCCCCCGGCCGTTGACGGTGGCCTCGAGCTGCATGCCGGCGACCCGCAGCACCCGGGCATCGCGCAGGCGCAGCGCCTCCTTGAGCTTGTCGTCGGCGTCCACCAGCAGGGTCTCGCAGCCGTGACAGCACCGGGCGGCGATATCGTTCTCGGTGCCGCACTCGGGGCACACCTTGAAGCGAAAACGGAAGTCGCACTGAGTGCGCTTGCCGCGCTCGTCCTCCACCAGCCCCTGACAGCGACGCCCGAAGTGCTCGATCACCAGTTCGCCGTCTCGCCGCCCCCAGAAGAGGTTGGCGTGACCGCAGGCGGGGCACTCGACCTGCACCGGCTCACTGTCGCCGGTCGGCTTCGGCGATCCCACCTCCGGGGCATAGAGGTCCCAGGGGTTACCGGCATAGTCGAGGATCAGGCAGTCGCGCTTGCCCGGCGAAAGGCGCAGGCCGCGCCCGATGATCTGCTGGTAGAGACTCACCGACTCGGTGGGGCGCAGGATGGCGATCAGGTCCACGTGGGGCGCATCGAAGCCGGTGGTCAGCACCGCCACGTTGACCAGGTACTTGAGCTCACGCGCCTTGAAGGCGGCGATGAGCCGCTCGCGCTCGACGGAGGGCGTCTCGCCGGTGACCAGCGCCGCCTCGCCCACCGGCAGGTAGCCGAGGATCTCCTCGGCATGAGCCACGCTTGCCGCGAAGAGCATAACGCCCTGGCGCTCCCGGGCGTGCTCGACCACCTCGGCGATGATGCCCGGCGTCGCGCGGTGACCCGCCACCACCCGGTTGAGCTCCTCCTCGCGGAAGAGCCCGCTGGAGCCCGGGGCGAGGGCCGAGAAGTCGTAGCGCAGCTCTTGTCCATCCTTGAAAAGCGCGGCGTCGACGCGCCGGGGCTCGGCCAGGTAGCCCTGCTTGACCATCAGCCGCAGCGGCTGCTCGAAGACGCAGTCGCGAAAGAAGGCGTCCGCCTCGCCGCGCACCATGCCATGGTGATGGCGGTAATAGATGAACCCTTGGCCGAGTCGATAGGGGGTCGCCGTGAGGCCGAGAATCTTGAGCCGCGGGTTGGCCGCGCGCAGCTGGTCGATCACCTGGCGGTAGCTCGAGTCCTCCGCCGGCGACACCCGATGGCACTCGTCGACCACCAGCAGGGTGAAGGGGCCGCGCGGGTGGTCCGGCGCGGCGAAGCGTTCGAGGTTGCGCACCACCGACTGCACCGAGCCGAACACCACCTGGCGCCCGGCCTCCTTGCGCCCCAGGCCGGCGCTGAAGATGTCGGCCTCGAGGCCGTAGGCCAGGTACTTGGCGTGGTTCTGTTCCACCAGTTCACGCACGTGGGCCAGCACCAGCACCCGCCCCCGCGCCAGGCGCGCCAGCTCGGCGATCACCAGCGACTTGCCGCTGCCGGTAGGCAGCACCACCACCGCCGGGTCGTCGGCGCCGCGGAAATGCTCGACGACACGGCGCACCGCCTGCTGCTGGTAGGGCCGAAGGCTGGGCGGTGCGGCGGTCATGCAAGCTCCTCGAGTAGGACGCGACTTGACCCGTACCGGGACAGCCATGGTATCTAGAAGGGTAATGGGACGACTGGAACGCCATTTGCCGAGACAGGAGACACCTCTATGAAAGTGAAGACCAGCCCCGAATGCCCCAAGTGCGGCAGCCGCGAGAAACGATTCCCACCGGGTCGTGAAGATCAGTATCACGTCTACTGCGATGGCTGCGGCCACGACTTCGGCCGCTTCGACCACTTCCAGAGCCAGTTCCGTCATCTTCTCGACGACCTCGAGACCCAGCTGAAGCGCGAGGAAGCCACGGACGACGACGCCACCTGACGCTATCCACCCCCTTACCCACGACGCCCGGGCCATGGCCCGGGCGTCGTGGGTTCTCGAAGGGCGAGCATTTCAGCCCAGCCAGACCCGGGCGTTGCGGAACAAGCGCATCCAGGCGCCATCTTGGGTCCACTCGGCGGGACGCCAGGAGTTGGTCACCGCGCGTACCACCCGCTCGGGGTGAGGCATCATGATGGTGACCCGGCCGTCGGGGGTGGTCAGGCCGGTGATGCCGGAGGGCGAGCCGTTGGGGTTGGCCGGGTAGCGGGTGGTCACCTGGCCATGGTTGTCCAGGAAGCGCAGGGCGACCTGGCCGCTGCCCTGGATGCCGCGCAGGTGGGCACTGTCGCGGAACTCGGCGCGGCCCTCGCCGTGGGCCACGGCAATGGGCAGGCGCGAGCCCTCCATGCCGGCCAGCAGGATCGACGGGCTCTTCTCCACCTGAACCATGGAGACCCGGGCCTCGAACTGCTCGGACTCATTGCGCACGAAGCGCGGCCAGGCCTCGGCGCCGGGGATCAGCTCCTTGAGCTGGGCGAGCATCTGGCAGCCGTTGCACACCCCCAGCGAGAAGCTGTCGTCGCGCTCGAAGAAAGCCGCGAACTGCTCCCGGGCGCGGGGGTTGAACAGCACCGACTTGGCCCAGCCGCCGCCAGCGCCCAGCACATCGCCGTAGGAGAAGCCGCCGCAGGCCACCAGGCCCTTGAACGGCTCGAGGTCGATACGCCCTTCCAGGATGTCACTCATATGCACGTCCACGGCCTCGAAGCCGGCCCGGTCGAAGGCCCAGGCCATCTCCAGCTGGCCGTTGACGCCCTGCTCGCGCAGCACCGCCACCGCCGGGCGGGCCGTGTTGACCTGGGGTGCCTGGACCTGGGGTGCCTCAAGATAGGGGGCGGTGATGTCATCGTCGACATCGAAGGTCGGCTGAGCGGAGAGCCCGGGGTCGCGGCCATCGAGCAGGCCGTCGAACTCGCTCTTGGCGCAGTCGGCGTTGTCACGCAGCGCCTGCAGACGGTAGCTGGTCTCGGCCCAGGTCCGCTCGGCGAGCAGCCGGGTGGTCTCCAGCAGCGGCTCCTCGAAGAGGGTCACCCGCACCTGGTCGTCGTAGCGCGGCCGGGCGATGACGCCGCAGGTCTCGATGCCGGCAGCGGCGAACTGGGCCAGCACCGCCTCGGTGTGCTGGCGGTTCACCTGGATCACCGCCCCGAGCTCCTCGGCGAAGAGCGCGTTGAAGGCGTCGACGGGCTCGTCGATCAGCCAGTCGAGCTTGATCTCGAGGCCCGCATGGGCGGCGAAGGCCATCTCCAGCAGCGTCACCAGCAGGCCGCCGTCGCTGCGGTCGTGGTAGGCCAGCAGCGTGCCCTCGGCATTGAGCCCCTGGATCACCGCGAAGAACGCCTCGAGGTCCTCGGGGTCGTCCAGGTCCGGGCACTCGTTGCCCACCTGGCCATAGACCTGCGCCAGGGCCGAGCCGCCCAGACGGTTCCGGCCGCCGCCCAGGTCGATCAGCAGCAGGTCGGATTCGTCCTGCTCCAGGTTGATCTGCGGGGTCAGGGTCTGCATGGCGTCGCTGACCGGCGCGAAGCCGGTCACGGAGAGCGACAGCGGCGAGGTGACGCTCTTCTCCTCGGCCTGCCCGTCTTCCGCGCCACTCTCCTCCTGCCAGGCGGTGCGCATGGACATGGAGTCCTTGCCCACCGGGATGGCGATGCCCAGCGCCGGGCAGAGCTCCATGCCCACCGCCTGGACGGCGTCATACAGCGCCTGGTTCTCGCCCGGGTGGTCGGCGGCGCTCATCCAGTTGGCGGAGAGCTTGATGTCGCCGAGCTTGTCGATGGGCGCGGCGGCCAGGTTGGTGATGGCCTCGGCCACCGCCAGGCGCGCGCTGGCCGCCGGGTCGATCAGCGCCACCGGCGGACGTTCGCCCATGGCCATGGCCTCACCGGCATGGGTGTCGAAGCTCGCCGTGGTCACGGCCACGTCGGCTACCGGCACCTGCCAGGGGCCGACCATCTGGTCGCGGGCCACCTGGCCGGTGATGGAGCGGTCGCCGATGGTGATCAGGAAGCTCTTGGAGGCCACGGCGGGCAGACGCAGCACCCGGTCCATGGCCTCGCGCAGATCGAGGTTGTCGAGCATCACCCCGGAGAGGGTATTAGCCTGGCGCTGGAACTCTCGAGTCATCTTCGGCGGCTTGCCGAACAACACGCTCATCGGCAGGTCCACCGGCTGGCTCTCGAAGTGGCCATCGGTCACCGCCAGGTGGTGGGGCTCGAGGGCTTCGCCCACCACGGCATAGGGACAGCGCTCGCGCTCGCACAGCGCCTCGAAGGTGTCGAGGTCCTCCGGCGCCACCGCCAGCACATAGCGCTCCTGGGCCTCGTTGCACCAGATCTCCAACGGGCTCATGCCTGGCTCGGCGTTGGGCACGGCACGCAGATCGAACAGGCCGCCGCGCTCGCCATCCTTGACCAGCTCCGGCAAGGCGTTGGAGAGGCCGCCGGCGCCCACATCGTGGATGAAGCGGATCGGATTCTCGCTACCCAGCGCCCAGCAGCGGTCGATGACCTCCTGGGCGCGGCGCTCCATCTCGGGGTTGCCGCGCTGCACCGAGGCGAAGTCCAGGTCGGCGCTGGAGGCCCCCGAGGCCATGGAGGAGGCCGCGCCGCCGCCCAGGCCGATCAGCATCGCCGGGCCACCCATCACGATCAGCTTGCCGCCCACCGGGATCTCGCCCTTCTGGACGTGACCGTCACGGATATTGCCGTAGCCGCCGGCGAGCATGATCGGCTTGTGGTAGCCGCGGCGCTCGATGCCGTCGTGCCCCAGGGCGTCCTGCTCGTAGGTGCGGAAGACCCCGGCGAGATTCGGGCGGCCGAACTCGTTATTGAAGGCGGCTCCGCCGATGGGCCCCTCAAGCATGATCGCAAGCGCCGACTGGATGCGCTCGGGCTTGCCGTAGTCGAAGGCCTCCCAGGGCTGCACGAACTCGGGGATGCGCAGATTGGAGACGGTAAAGCCGGTCAGGCCCGCCTTGGGCTTGCCGCCGATGCCGGTGGCGCCCTCGTCACGGATCTCGCCGCCGGCGCCAGTGGCCGCCCCCGGGTGCGGTGCGATGGCCGTCGGGTGGTTGTGGGTCTCCACCTTCATCAGGATCTGGATCGGCTCGAGGGCGCTACCATAGACGGCGCGCTCGCCGTCCTTGCCGGTGAGCGGTGCCGGGAAGAAACGCGGCGCCTCAGCGCCCCGGATCACCGCGGCGTTGTCGCTGTAGGCGGAGAGGATGTCCCCGGGAGAACACGCGTGGGTGTGCTTGATCATCCCGAACAGCGAGTGGCTCTGCGCCTCGCCGTCGACCACCCAGTCGGCGTTGAAGATCTTGTGGCGGCAGTGCTCGGAGTTGGCCTGGGCGAACATCATCAGTTCGACGTCCGTGGGGTTGCGACCCAGGTCGTGGAACGCCTCGACCAGATAGTCGATCTCGTCCTCGGCCAGCGCCAGCCCCAGTGCCGTATTGGCGGTGACCAGCGCCTCGCGGCCGCCCTCGAGCAGGTCGACGCTGCCCAGCGGCGCCGGCGCGTGGTGGGCGAAGAGCTTGGCGGCGTCGGAGGCGTCGGCCAGCACGCTCTCGGTCATGCGGTCGTGCAGGGCGGCCTGGATCTGCTCGAAGGCCGCCTCGGCGAGGGTGCCGGCGACCTTCACCCGGTAGGCGATGCCGCGCTCGATGCGCCGCACCCTGGCCAGCCCGCAATTGCGGGCGATGTCGGTGGCCTTGGAGGACCAGGGCGACTGGGTGCCGATGCGCGGCACCACCAGGAACAACTGGCCCTCGGCACGGCTCTGGTCCTGTCGCGCGGGGCTCTCGTTATGTCGCTCGGGGCCGTAGTCGAGCAGCTGCTCCAGCAGGCGCCGCTCGTCGTCCCCCAAGTCGCCGTCATGGTCGACGAAGTGGACATGGTCGGCGTGCAGGGACTCGACCTCGGGAACGGATGCGCGCAGGGCGTCCAGCAGCTTGGCATGACGGAAAGCAGATAGGGCGGGCGCGCCTCGCAGTTCGAGCATATCCTGGAACCTCTGAAACAGGGAGAGTTCGGGGCCGCGGCCGGCGGCAATGAGCGCACATGTTACTGGAAAGCGCCGGATGCGAGAAATCGGCGTAGGTGACAGCCGCTCGCGGGCTGGTTAAGGTTGTGGGTCTCATCGCCGCACATCGCCCACATGCTCGCATTCCCGACTGACCCTACCCGGCGCCAGTGGCGCCGGGCCGCCCTACTGTGCAGCGCCCTCCTGCTGGCGCTGCTGCCCGGGCGTTCCGGTATCCCCGAGGGCCAGCACCTGAGGGAGGTGCTGGCGCGCGACTTCCTCAGCGTGCACACCCGCAACACCCCCACCACTTACTACGAAGGGCGCCAGGGACCTACCGGCTTCGAATACGAGCTGATGCGGCGCTTCGCCAACCACCTGGGGGTCAGCCTGACCCTGGATGCCGACCATCATATCCAGGGCGTGCTGGACGCCGTGCGCGAGGAAGGCGACCTGGGCGCCGCCGCCCTGCCCCTGGACCCGACGTTGGACGGCCTGATCTTCAGCCGACCGATCATGCTGCTGCAGCCGCTGCTGGTCTATCGCCGCGGCCTGAACCCGCCGGAGAAGATCGCCGAGCTCGAGGGGCTGGAGATCGGCACCCTGCGCGGATCCGGGACCGACCGGGTGCTGCGCGAGCTGCAGGCCGAGCATCCTGGGCTGAGCTGGAAGGAATCCAGCGAACTGGAAGTGGCCGAGCTGCTTGGCCAGGTGGCCCGCGGCACCCTGGATGCCGCGGTGATCTTCGAGCGCCAGTTCCGCCTCAACCGGCTGTTCTTCCCCGAGGTCGAGGATGGTTTCACCCTCGGCAAGCCGCTCTCCCTGGCCTGGGCCTTCCCCGCTGGACGGGGCCTGGGGCTGGTCAACGCCGCCAACCGCTTCCTCGACGACCTGCGCCGCGACGGCGAACTCGACGCCCTGGTGGCCAGCTACTTCGACCACGACGACTACCTCGAGTATGTCGGCGCACGCACGTTCATCCAGCAAGCCCGCAAGCGCTTGCCGCCCTACACCGAACTGTTCCGCGAGGCCGCCCGCAACTCCGGCTTCGACTGGAAGCTGCTGGCCGCCGTGGGTTACCAGGAGTCGCACTGGGACCCCGCAGCCACCTCGCCCACCGGCGTGCGCGGGCTGATGATGCTGACCAATGCGACCGCCGGTGATCTCGGCGTCGACAATCGCCTCGACCCCGCCCAGAGCATCCACGGCGGCGCTCGCTACCTGCGCAGCCTCGAGGAGCGGCTGCCGGCATCGATCACCGGTGACGACCGCCTGTTCATGGCCATGGCCGCCTACAACGTCGGCCTCGGCCATCTCTACGATGCCCGCAAGATCGCCGAGCAGCGCGGCGACGACCCCGATCGCTGGCGCGACGTGCGCGAGGCCCTGCCACTGCTCCAGGAGCGCGAGTGGTATAGCCAGACCCGCCACGGCTATGCCCGCGGCGGCGAGCCGGTGATCTATGTGCGCAACATCCGCCGCTACTACGAGATCCTGGCCTACCTGGACCGCAGCCAGGAGCAGTTTTACGAACTCAATGCGCGCCTGCCCGACAAGGACGACGGCGCACTGTTCGAGCAGGTCCCGCCCGTCCTCTAGTCAATGGACTCCGGTAGTCAGTGGACTCCGGCCTCAGTCGTTCTCCAGGCCGTCGCGGCGCGCGGCGAAGAAATCCCGCAGCAGGCGGGCGGCGCGGCCGGCCAGCACCCCGCCCTCCACCGAAACTCGGTGGTTGTACCAGGGCTGGGCGAAGAGGTTGGCTTTCGATTCCGCCATGCCACTGCGCGGCTCGGCGGCGCCATAGACCACCCTCGCCAGGCGGGCATGGATGATCGCCCCGGTGCACATCAGGCAGGGCTCCAGGGTCACGAAGAGGGTGCTGCCGTCCAGCCGGTAGTTGCCGAGCCGCTCGCCGGCATCGCGCAAGGCACGAATCTCGGCATGGGCGCTGGGGTCGTGCTCCCCGACCGGGGCGTTGAAGCCGGCGCCGACGATCTCGCCCGCGGCGTCCACCACCACCGCACCCACCGGCACCTCGCCGGCTGCCAACCCCCGCCGGGCCTGATCCAGCGCCCGGTGCATGTAGAACTCGTCGCTGCGCACTGTCATGAACTCCCGTAGACTGGATGGCACTCAGACGATCGTATGGTAGCGATGGCCGGCACGCCATCGCTCCGGAGGAGAACGATGAAGCCCGATGCCCTGAACGCCCTGGTGGACCTGCTCGGCCTGGAGGCCCTTGAGGAGAACCTGTTCCGCGGCCGCAGCCAGGACCTGGGCCTGCCCCAGCTGTTCGGCGGGCAGGTGCTGGGCCAGGCGCTCTCGGCAGCCAGCCAGACCGTCGACCCGGCGCGCCGCACCCACTCCCTGCATGGCTACTTCCTGCGCCCCGGGGACCCGCATCGCCCGGTGGTCTACCAGGTCGACGCGGTGCGCGATGGCGGCAGCTTCACCACCCGCCGGGTCACCGCCATCCAGAAGGGGCGGCCGATCTTCTTCTGCAGCGCCTCCTTCCACGGCGAGGAGCAGAGCATCGCCCACCAGCCTGCCATGCCCGAGGTCGCCCCGCCCGAGACGCTGGCGGACGGCGATGCCCGCCTCGAACGCTTCCCCGGCCATCCCATCGAGTTCCTGCACCTGGGCGACGAGGCCGAGGCGGGCCGACCGGCGCGCAAGCGCCTCTGGTTCCGGCTGGTCGGCGAGCTGCCCGATGACCAGGCGCTGCACCGCTATCTGCTCGCCTACAGCTCCGACTTCAACCTGCTGACCACCGCCCTGGTGCCCCACGGCATCGACTTCCGCGACCCGCAGCTGCAGATCGCCAGCCTCGACCACGCCCTCTGGTTCCACCATGACGTCAGGGTCGACGACTGGCTGCTCTACGACATGGACAGCCCCTGGGCCGGCGGGGCACGAGGCTTCGCCCGCGGCAGCATCTACGACCGCCAGGGCCGGCTGGTCGCCTCCAGCGCCCAGGAGGGGCTGACCCGGCTGCGCCGCTGACGCCTGGCATCGGGCCCTGAGCGGCGCTACCATGCCCCTGCGCCGCAATAGCTCAGCTGGTAGAGCAACGCATTCGTAATGCGTAGGTCAGCGGTTCGACTCCGCTTTGCGGCACCAGAAATTCCTGAAGAAACGGTCACTTGGCTCATCGAGGCAGTGGCCGTTTCGCGTGTCGGCCTGTTCAGGCGGCAAGCAGGCAGCGCCCATCGGAGCGCCGCTCTGCTTCTCCGCTCGGACCGCCATGCCAGGACTTTCCCTTCCAGTTGCATGCAACTCTAGCCTAAAGTCTAGTAATACGGCACCCTGTTTCTCTTCTATCTTACAGATTGCATGCAATCCAGGACTTCCGCCGTGAGCACTAGCCGACACCTCGATGCCGCCCCCGTCGCCAGAACGGCCACCGCCCAGGTCCACGAGGCGCTCAAGCAGCGCATCCTCGACGGCAGCTACCGGCCCCACGACTACATCCGCGAGGCGAGCGTGGCCCGCGAGCTCGCGGTGAGCCGCACGCCGGTGCGCGAGGCGCTGCGGGAACTGGTTTCCGAGGGCTGGCTCGAGGCGATCCCCCACCATGGCGCCCGGGTGGTCGCCTGGACCGACAAGGACGCCCGCGAGGTCTTCGAGCTGCGCCTGGTGCTGGAACCCATGGCGGTACGGCTGGCCAGCGAGCGCCTGGACCGGTCACGGCTGGACCACCTGGCGTCACTGGCCGAGCGCATGGAGGCCCTGACCGAGCGCGTCGAGACCGACCCCGGCGTGCGCAACGAGATCGCCTTCCTCAACCACGAGTTTCACCGCGAGCTGGTGCTGGCCAGCGACAACCAGCGCCTGGCCAGCGTGCTGGAGAGCGTGGTGCGCACCTCGGTGATCCGTCGCAACTTCGGCAACTACGACCTCACCAACCTGCGCCGCAGCATGCGCCATCACCGCGAGATCCTCGAGGCCATCGTCGCCGGCAGCCCCGAGTGGGCTGAGCACGTGATGCGCGCCCACCTGCTGGCCGCCCAGGCCCTGCATGTCCGGTCAACCGACGTCCCCGACGGCGCCCCGCCGGGGACCTCCCCCCACTGACACCCAAGAGGCACCACAACAACAATGACGCCGCACGATACCCAATCCCCGACGCCCCTCAGCGACATCAAGGTCCTCGAGCTGGGCCAGCTGATCGCCGGCCCCTACTGTGGCCAGGTACTGGCCGACTTCGGCGCCCAGGTGATCAAGGTCGAGCCGCCCGGCAAGGGCGACGCCATGCGCCAGTGGGGCGAGGCCGACCGCGACACCGGCGAACCGCTGTGGTGGAACGTCATCGGCCGCAACAAGCAGTCGCTGACCCTGGACCTGCGACAGCCCCGCGGCCAGGAGCTGCTGCGCGAGCTGGCCAGCCAGGCCGACGTCATCATCGAGAACTTCCGCCCCGGCACCATGGAGCGTTGGGGGCTCGGCTACGATGAGCTCTCGCGGCACAACCCGGGCCTGGTGATGGTGCGCGTCACCGGCTTCGGCCAGGACGGCCCCTACGCCTCGCGGGCCGGCTTCGCCTCGGTGTGCGAGGCCATGGGGGGCCTGCGCCACCTGAGCGGCTACCCGGACCGCCCGCCGGTGCGCGTGGGCATCTCGCTGGGCGATACCCTGGCCGGCCTGCACGCGGCACTCGGCACCATGATGGCCCTGCACCAGCGCGACCGCAGCGGCCGCGGCCAGGTGGTCGACAGCTCGATCTTCGAGTCGGTGCTGGCGATGATGGAGAGCCTGGTCCCCGAGTACGCCCGCGCCTGCAAGGTGCGCGAGCGCAGCGGCAGCTTCCTGCCCAAGATCGCCCCCTCCAACGCCTATCCGGCACGCGATGGCCGCGACGTGATCATCGGCGCCAACCAGGACACGGTGTTCCGCCGCCTCTGCGAGGCGATGGGCCAGCCGCGCCTCGCCGACCACCCCGACTACGCCACCCACCGCGCCCGCGGCGAGCATCAGGCGGCCATCGATGACCTGGTCGCCGCCTGGACACGCGAGCACGATGCCCAGCAGGTGGTCGACATCCTGGCCGAGGCCGGCGTCCCGGCGGGGCTCGTCTACCGTGCGCCAGACATGCTCGATGACCCGCACTTCCAGGCCCGGGGGTCGATCGTCGAGGTGCCCGACCGCCACGGCCGCCCGCTACCCATGCAGAACGTCTTCCCGCGGCTCTCCGACACGCCGGGACGCGTCCGCGAGGTAGGGCCGGCACTGGGTGAGCACACCGAGCAGGTGCTCACCGGCTGGCTGGGTCTGGCACCCGAGGCCCTCGACGCCCTGCGCGCCGACGGCGTGATCTGAGGACACCGCCCCCATGGATCCCATCATCGTGCTGGTCGTGCTGGTCGTGCTGATCACCATCGGCTTCCCGATCTTCCTGGCCCTCGGCCTCTCCGGCCTGGTCGGGCTCTACATGGCCCGCGGCTCGCTGGCCTTCTTCTTCGCGCCCTCGTCGCTGTTCGGCCAGCTCAACGCCTTCGAGCTGATCGCCCTGCCGCTGTTCATCCTGATGGGCAACTTCCTGGGCGCCACCCCGGTGGGCTCGAGCCTGTTCACCGCCGCGGTGCGCTGGCTCAACTGGCTGCGTGGCAGCCTGGCGATCTCCTCGGTGGGGGCGTCGGCGATGTTCGGGGCCGTCTCCGGCGTGAGCCTGGCCGGCGTCGCCGCGGTGGGCTCCATCGCCGTGCCGCAGATGCTGGCGCGCGGCTACAGCCGTTCGCTGGCCGCCGGCGCCGTGGTCAGCGCCGGGGCTCTCGCCATGCTGATCCCGCCCAGCGTGCCCTTCATCATCTACGGCGCGGTCTCCAGCGTCTCGGTGGCCGACCTGTTCATCGGCGGCATCGTGCCCGGCATCGTGCTGGCGCTGGCGCTGTCGCTGTTCATCTACATTCGCGTGCGCCTCAACCCGGCCGAGGCGCCGGCCAGCGAGGAGCGCTTCACCTGGCGCCAGCGCTGGGCGAGCCTGGCCAATATCTGGCACGCCGGCTTGCTGGTGGTGGCGGTGCTGGGCTCCATCTACTCGGGCCTGGCCACCCCCAGCGAGGCGGCCGGCATCGGCGCCGCCGGCGCCTTCCTGATCGCCACGGTGGTGTTTCGCAGCCTCAGCTGGAAGACGTTCCTGTCGATCCTCGCCACCACCGCCCGGATCAGCGGCGCCATCCTGCTGATCATCGGCTGCGCCAAGATCTTCGGCGACTACCTCAACATGGTGCGGGTCCCGCAGCTGCTCACCGAGGCGCTCACCGCCACCGGCCTGCCCGCCTGGGCGATCCTGGTGGCAGTGATGCTGCTGCTGATCCTGCTCGGCATGATCGTCGACGCCGTGTCGCTGATCGTGGTGACCACCCCGGTGCTGCTGCCGCTGATCACCGCCCTGGGCTATGACCCGCTGTGGTTCGGCATCGTCATGGTGCTCAACCTCGAGATTGCCGTGGTCACCCCACCGGTGGGGCTCAACCTCTACGCGCTGCGCGGGGTCTGCCCCGAGCTCTCGGTGGAGGAGATCATCAGAAGCGCCCTGCCCTTCGTCGCCGTGCAGTTCCTCGTGCTGATGCTGTTCGTGTTCTTCCCCGGCCTCAGCCTGTGGTTGCCGGGGCTGATGTAGCCCCGGTGTGTCAACGTCAGTGACGTGAACCGTCACAACCGACCGTCACAACCGACCGTCACAACGGTCCATCACAACAACAAGCAGGAGATTCACCATGACTCTGTCCCGTCGCCAAGTCCTCAAGTACGGCACCTTCGCCACCGCCGGCGCCACCCTGTTCGGTAGCCAGAGCCTGCTGGCGCCGTATAGCCACGCCGCCACCACCCTCACCGGCGTCACTTACCTGCCCAATTCCTACAAGGCGCTGACCTACGGTTCCAACCGCTTCGTGGAGTTGCTCAAGGAGCACGGGGGCGATGCCCTCTCGGTGGACTTCTACGACTCCGGCCAGCTGCTGAAGGTGGACGAGCAGCTGCCGGCGCTGCGTGCCCGCAGCATCGACTTCATGTTCCATACCTTCTCCTACGTTACCCGCTCGATCCCGATCCTCGGTGTCACCGGCCTGCCCGGGGTAGCCGGCGAGCTCTACCGCCACCCGGAGCGCCTGCGCCAGGGCAGCCCGCTGATGACGCTGATCAATGAGGTGCTGGCCGAGGACAATCTCTACATGCTCACCTCCGGCGGCGGCATCCTCGAGCCGGAGTACCTGTGGAGTACCGAGGCGAGCCCGATCCGCCGCCTCGAGGAGGTGCGCGGCAAGAAGGTGCGCATCGTCGGCTTCGAGGCCACCCAGGCCTTCGAGCCCTACAACATCGGTGCCACCCGCATTCCCTCCTCCGAGACCTACATGGCCCTCCAGCGGGGCACCGTGGACGCGGGGGTCTTCAACATCTCGACGGTCATCGGCCGCAGCCTCCAGGAGCAGCTCAAGGTCTGCTACAAGCTACCGATCACCGGCTTCTCGGTGGCGCCCTTCATGCTGCGCGATACCTGGGACAACCTCGACGACGACGTCCGTGCCGTGCTGCAGAAGGCCGCCGACTGGTACGACGCCAACTTCATCGAGCACTGCAACAACGACATCTACCCCAACGAATACTGGCCCCAGGTCGAGCAGGCCGGCGTCGAGATCGTCGAGCCCACCGAGGAGGACCTCGAGACCTTCAATGCCGGCGTCCAGGACGTCTGGGACCACTGGAAGGGCGAGGTCGGCGAGGAGGTCGGCAGCCGGGCCATCGCGCTGGCCCTGGGCGAGGCCTGAGGGAAAGTGCCATGACGATGACTGCCCTGCGCGGCTGGGACGGCCTGCTGGCCGTCCTGCGCTGGACGTCGATGGCGGTGCTGGTGTTCATGATGGCGTCGATCTGCTACGACGCCATCATGCGCTACGTCTTCACGGCCCCGACCAGCTGGAGTCTGGAGATCAACTCCTTCCTGCTGGTCTACCTGGCCGTGATCGGCGCCGCCGAGGCCCAGCGCCACGACGCCCATATCCGCATCACCTACTTCAAGGACAAGCTGCCGTGGCGCCTGCGCGGTGCCATCGACCTGGCCACCGGGCTGCTGGGGGTCGCCTTCTGCACCATTCTGGTGTGGCGCGGCGGCATCATGGCCCTGCAGGCGCTGGAGTACAGCGAACGGGTCTCCAGCTCGCTGGGCACCCCCATGGTCTATCCCTATGCGCTGCTGCCCATCGGCTTCGCCGCCCTGGGCCTGCAGTTCCTGATCGATGCCGGCTGCACCCTGTTGCGCCTGCGCCATGGCCACGACGAGGAGGCGACCTCCCATGGCTGACACCCTGAGCCACAAGCTGATTCGCGACCACCTGGTGGGCGGCGAGATGGTGCCCGGCCGCGAGATCGCCCTGCGCATGGACCAGGCCCTGCTGCAGGACATCCTCGGCACCCTGGTGATGCTCGAGCTCGACGCCATGGGCCTCGAGCGGGTGCACACCTCGCCCAGCGTGCAGTACATCGACCACACCCTGATCCAGCAGGACAACATCAACGCCGACTCCCATCTGTTCCTGAAGAGCGCCTGCGAGCGCCTGGGGGTCTGGTACAGCGGCCCGGGCAACGGCATCAGCCACCCGGTGCACATGGAGCGCTTCGGTGTGCCCGGCCAGAGCCTGGTGGGCTGCGACAGCCACACCACCGCGGCCGGGGCGCTGGGAATGCTGGCCATCGGTGCCGGCGGCATCGAGGTGGCCATGGCCATGGCCGGCCAGCCGCTCTACCTGCCGATGCCGGAGATCGTCGGCGTCCACCTCGAGGGCGAGCTGCCCGACTGGGTGAGCGCCAAGGACGTGATCCTCGAACTGCTGCGCCGCCACGGAGTCGCCGGGGCGAAGAACTGCATCCTCGAGTACCACGGGCCGGGCCTGGCCACGCTCGACGCCATGGACCGCCACGTGCTGGCCAACATGGGCACCGAGATGGGCGCCACGTCGAGCGTCTTTCCCAGCGACGAGGTGACCCGCGACTTCCTGCGCTCGCGGGGCCGCGAGGCCGACTGGGTGGCGCTGGCCGCCGATCCGGGCTGTCGCTTCGATCGCACCGAGCGAATCGACCTCTCGCGTCTCGAGCCGTTGATCGCGCTGCCCTCCAGCCCCGACCGGGTGGTGGCGGTGGCCGAGGTCGCGGGGCAACCGCTCTACCAGGCCTACATCGGCTCCTCGGGCAATCCCGGCTACCGCGATATCGCGGTGGTGGCCGAGATCGTCAAGGGCAAAAACGTGGCCGGCAACGTCTCCCTGGACATCAATCCCTCGACCCGGCGGATCCTCGCCGCGCTGATCGACGAGGGCCACCTGGGCGCCCTGGTCGCCGCCGGTGCCCGCCTGCACCAGCCCGGCTGCAACGGCTGCATCGGCATGGGCCAGGCCCCGGCGGCGGGGCGCAACAGCCTGCGCACCGTGCCGCGCAACTTCCCCGGGCGCTCCGGCACCCGCGAGGACAGCGTCTTCCTGTGCAGCCCCGAGACCGCCGCCGCCTCGGCGCTCGGGGGCGTGATCACCGACCCGCGCACCCTCGACATGCCCTGCCCGCGGCCTCGCGAGCCCGCCGACATGGCCCTCGACGATGCCTGGTTCCTGCCGCCCTTGCCCGCCGACCAGGCCCGCGGCGTCGCGCTGCTGGCCACCGACAACACCCCGCCGCTGCCGTTGATCGCGCCGCTGCCCGCGACCCTGGAGGTGCCGGTGCTGCTGGCGGTGGGCGACAACGTCTCCACCGACGACATCATGCCCGCCGGCGCGCGGGTACTGCCGCTATGGAGCAATGTCCACGCCTCGGCGGAGCACCTCTTCGAGGCCGTCGACCCCGACTACGTCAGCCGCGCCCGCGAGCAGGGCGAGGCCGGCCACGCCATCGTCGGCGGCGCCAACTACGGCCAGGGCTCGAGCCGCGAGAACGCCGCCCTGGTGCCGCGCCTGCTGGGCCTTGAGCTGGTGATCGCCGAGAGCATCGCCCGCATCCACTGGCAGAACCTGCCCTGCTTCGGCGTGCTGCCGCTGACCCTGGCCGACCCGGCCGACCGGGCGCGGCTGACCCGGGGCACCCGCGTGCGTATCGAGGGCTGGCGCGAGCAGCTCGCCGCCGGCCGCGAAGTCACCGCGACCCTGGACGACGGCAGCCCCCTGGCCCTGACCCATGAGCTCAGCCCCCGCCAGCAGGCGATCCTCGCCGCCGGCGGGGTGATCAACTACCTCTCCTCCCCACCATGAACGACGAGATCGCTGCCATGACCCTACTCACGCCCCCCGAGCGGGTGGACATCGTCGAGGTCGCCCCGCGCGACGGTTTCCAGTCGATCCGCGAGCCGCTGCCCACGGACGAGAAGATCCGCTGCATCCAGCTGCTGATCGAGGCCGGCGTCACGCGCATGGAGATCGGCTCCTTCGTCAGCCCCCGGGCCATCCCGCAGATGGCCGATACCGGGGCGCTGGTCGCCGCCTTTTCCGACCGGGCCGCCATGCGCTTCTCGGCCCTGGTGCCCAACCTCAGGGGCGCGGAGCTGGCCCTGGCCCAGGGCATTCGCGAGCTGGTCTTCGTGGTCTCGGTCTCCGAGTCCCACAACCAGGCCAACGTGCGGCGCAGCGTGGCCCAGTCCCTCGAGGACCTCGCCCGCATCGTCGAGCTGCTCGAGCGCGACGGCAACGCCTGCCTGCGCCTCGACCTGGGCACCAGCTTCGACTGCCCCTACGAGGGCACCATCGCCTGGCACCAGGTCGATGACGTGCTCTCCCGGGCTCGCGCCCTGTGCGGGAACCTCCACCTGGAGGTCGCGCTGTGCGACACCACCGGGCGCGCCACGCCCTACCAGGTGGCCGAGCACTTCCGCCAGCTGGTCGCGCGACACCAGGGGCCGCGGCTGACCTGGGCCTTCCATGGCCACGACACCTACGGCATGGGCGTGGCCAACGCGCTGTTCGCCATCCACCACGGCGCCACCACGGTGGACACCGCCTGCGCCGGGCTGGGCGGCTGCCCCTTCGCCCCCGGCGCCACCGGCAACACGGCCACGGAAGACCTCGTCTACGCCCTCAACGGGGGCCAGGTCTACAGCGGGATCGACCTGTCGCGGCTGCTGGCGGCGGCCGATGCCATCGCCGCCCTGCCCGGGGGACAGACCGCCAGCCACCTGCGGCAAGTGCCCAGGGACCGGGTAGCCTGAACCGCCGTGCCGGTCGTCCTGCTCGCCACCACCCTGGTGCTGGCCTTCTCCTCGCTGGTGGCGCTGTTTCCCGCCGCCATCGCGCCGGAGGTGGCCAGGGCCCTGGGGGTCTCCTCGGCCACGGTGGGCCTGCAGGTCAGCCTGATCTTCGCCGGCGCCATGCTGACGTCGCTGGTGGGTGGCCCCCTGACCCGGCGCCTGGGCCCCTGCCGCACCAGCCAGCTCTCGCTGGCCCTGCTGGGCGGCGGCGCCGGGCTGCTGGCCATCCCCACCCTGCCGAGCTTCGCCGTCGCCTCGCTGGTGGCCGGCCTCGGCTATGGCCTGACCAACCCCTCGGCCTCCCTTCTGCTGGTGCGCTTCACCCCGCCCGGGCGACGCGGGCTGATCTTCTCCCTCAAGCAGTCCGGCGTGCCCCTGGGCGGGGTGATCGCCGGCGCCAGCGCCCCCTTCCTGGCGCTGCTGATCGGCTGGCAGGCGGGGCTGCTGGTGCTCACCGGCCTCGCCCTGGCCGGCATCGCCGCCCTGCAGCTCGCCCGGCCTCGCTGGGACGACCAGCGCGACCCCCACACCCCCTGGCTGGCCACCCCCTTCGCCGGGCTCGCCGTCGTTTGGCAGCAGCGTTCGCTGCGCCACGTGGCGCTGCTCAGCCTCTGCTTCTCGGCGATCCAGCTATCGGTCTCGGCCTTCACCGTGGCGCTGCTGGTGGAGGACCTGGCCTTCGGCCTGGTCGAGGCGGGGCTGGTGATGTCCGGCGTGCAGGTCGTCGGGATCGTCGGGCGCATCGGCTGGGGCTGGGTCGGCGACCGGCTGGGCGACCGCCTGACCGCTCTCGCCCTGATCGCCTGCACCACCGCGGTCGGCGCCCTGCTGGTGGCCACCATGACGCCGGCCTGGCCCAGGCCGCTGGTCACTGGCCTGCTGTGCCTGCTGAGCCTCTCCTCGCTGGGCTGGAACGGCGTCTTCATGGCCGAGATCACCCAGCTGGCGCCGGCCGAGCGCATCGCCGATGCCGCCGGCGGCTGCCTGGTCTTCACCTATGGCGGCGTGCTGCTCGGCCTCCCCCTGTTCACGGCACTGCACGGCCTGTTCGGCCGCTACACGCCGGTCTTCGCCGTCCTCGCGGGCATCGCCCTGGTCGGCCTGTGGCTGATCCGACAGGCCCGCCTCGCCGCCCGCCGCGAGGCAACCGAGCGGTCAACGAGCGGGAGCGGCGACGGCTAGCGCCTCAGGGCTTGCCGGCGGGTCAGGCGCCGGCCTGCGACTGGCCGACGTCCCCGGGAATGGAGGCGCCGTTGACGATGCCGTCACCACCACGGCTTGCGGCACGTTCTCAGCGCGTCTTGACCCGCATCAACTCGTCCCAGCGGGTGGTGTAGCGCGAGGTGCGCCGCTGGCAGCGCAGCGCCCAGGCGGTGCCCCGGCGCGGCAGGCCGAAGCGCACGGTATCGCGGCCCATCTCGCGGTTGAGCCGGTCCACCGTCGCCATCAGCCGCTGGCTGCGCCCGCGCGCCGCCTCGCTGCGTGGCGCCAGCAGCGAGAGCTGATGGCGGTCGGCCTCCACCAGGTCGAGCAGCATCACCCCGCACTTCTGGTAGCGCACGCCCTCGAGGAAGATCGCCGCGAGCCCCCGGGCGGCGGCCTCGAGCAGCTCGCGGCTGTCGTCGCTGGGGGCCGGTAACGCCACCACCACGCTGTTGCGGTACTGGCGCTCGCCGGCCAGGTGCGGGTTGCTGCGCACAAAAACCATCAGCGCCCGGGCCTGGCTGCCCTGGTCGCGCAGCTTCTCGGCGGCCCGGGCGGCGTGCTGGCGCACGGCCTCCTGCAGGTCCGGGAAGGCGCCGGTCAGCCGGCCGAAGGAGCGCGAGACCATGATGCGCTGGCGCGGCTCATGGAGGTCATCGAGGACGATGGCCGGGCGGCCGCGCAGCTCCCAGACGATGCGCTCCAGCACCACCGAGAAATGGCGGCGGACCTGCTTGGGGTCGGCCTGGCGCAGCTGCCAGGCGGTGTGGATCTCCATCAGCGCCAGGCGTTCGGCGGTGCGTCGCGCCACGCCCCACAGCTCGGTCACCGGCAGCCCCTCGAGCAGCGCCCGGGTGGCGGGCCCCTCGGCCTCGAGCAGGCAGACGCCCTCGTAGGCCGCGAGCGACTTGGCCGCCCGGTTGGCCACCTTGGCCAGCACCCGGGTCGGCGCCAGCCCCACGCAGACGGGAATGCCGGTATCGCGGCGTACCGTCTCGCGCAGCCGCTGGGCATGCGCCTCCAGGCCGGCCGGGGCGAAGCCGGAAAAGCCCACGAAGCTCTCGTCGATGGAGTAGGCCTCCACGTCCGGCGAAAACTCGGCCAGGATCAGGTTGACCCGGCGGCTCATGTCGCCGTAGAGCGCATAGTTGCTGGAGAGCAGCACCGCCTGGCGGCGGATGGCCGGCGGCAGCAGGTGCATCGGCGCGCCCATCGCCACGCCCAGCG
The DNA here is from genome assembly GCF_029889845.1 of Halomonas sp. 25-S5. GTDB lineage: Bacteria > Pseudomonadota > Gammaproteobacteria > Pseudomonadales > Halomonadaceae > Halomonas. Next base: position 5,986 of record NZ_JARANV010000008.1, on the reverse strand, counting down.
CCCTGAGCTCGTTGGAGCGCGCCACCACGCAGCCGTCGTTGTTACCTGTAGGTTTGCACTAGATTCTGCATTACTGTAGATTTAATGAAAATGGACCGAGAGCAAGGTAAAGTGGAAAAATCTAAGGTATTGATATTACCAACATTAATATTGACGGAAACGTGTCAGAAATCTGATCAGAATGCCATTAAAAACATTATTCCTGCTAGCCGTGGTGGTGTGTCAACAACTTACTATTCACGCCCCTTTGGGGATCATAGCGGGAAATATAAAAAAATTGACGATTATTCATATAACTATTTTCCAGTTGTACTGAATGGGGTTAATGCGCCTTGGAAGGAAGCAAACCTATACCTTCTAGCTCGATTTGAAAATGGTTTAAAAGGCTCTATATCAACCTTTCATTCCATCGCCTCCGACTTGTCTTATTATAAAAAATTCCTTGAAAATGAGGGGCTAGACCCATTTGAGTTCCCTAAAAGGAAGTTGCTAAGACCAACCTATAGGTATAGGAATTCTCTAGTTTTATCCGTACAAGCTGGTGACCTTTCATCAACTACAGCTTCACGCAGAGTAAGTTCAATCCTTGGCTTCTATCGTTGGATTATAGGCGAAACAGCGATTACATTGAGTAACCCACCTTGGGATGAGCATGATGCTTATATCAGTATCAACGACCGGTACGGGTCTGCAAAATCTAAGAAAGTTGCTGCTACTGATATAGCGATAAAATCGCCTAAATTTGATGATCCATACTCAGACTCAATCAATGACGCAGGAGAATTAAGGCCGTTACCTCTTGATGAACAGGTAGAACTAATAAGAATACTTGCTAGGCTAGGGAATGTAGAGATGACGCTAATACACCTTATTTCCCTATTTACCGGTGCACGAATACAAACAGTCCTTACTCTCAGGGATAGGCACTTCACTGAGAGCAGGTTGAGTAGCGGTAACGAGGTTCGAATAAAAGTTGGTCCATCTACTATGGTCGATACAAAAAATGGAAAGCGGATGGTGTTGAGATTCCCAGTCTGGCTTTTTAATAAATTAAGAGTGTATATAAGTAGTGAAAGGGCAGCAAGCAGAAGGGAAAAGTATAAAGGCGACAAGGAAAAAGTAAATGTATTCCTAACAAACCGAGGAAGTCCTTATTACGATTCAAAATCTGATCTTTCAAATTTCGACCCAAGTAATACGAAAAGGCGTGCTAGGGATGGCGCGTTAGTAAGGCAGTTTATCTCCCAGCATGTTTTGCCACTGATGCGACTTAGACTTAATGATAGCAATTATAGATACAAGTTTCATGACTTGAGAGCCACGTTTGGAATGAACCTCACAGAGATGAAGCTTCGAGAAGTCCAGTTAGGAGTGATTACTCTACACCAAGCTAGAGACTTTGTTAGATCAGCTATGGGTCATGAAAAATTAGAGACGACCGACCTGTACTTGAATCATGAATATAATATCAAAATGGTCAGGGATACCCAGAAAGGTTATGAAACCCACCTTGAGAAGTTGATGAATGCTGTGGGTGATATCAGTGAAATTTACTAATTTTAAGGAGATAGAGAAAGAATATAAGCTTCCATTAAGAGGATCAAGCATAATAGACCCAAGCAAAGCCATACTGGTTACCGAGGATAACCAGAAGATTTGGGTAGGGGGGATGTGTTACTTTTGGAGGTACTTGACAACGCAAAAACGCTTTGTGGTTATTGATAGCTTAATGGAAGACCGCATCTCTTATGTCCATGAAGTTATTTCTTATTTCGATAATTTGGTAATGTATGATTCTAGAAAAGGAATATCACTAAGCGGTTTGTTTAGGTCTTGCTGTAAATTCATAACTTGGTGTGATGAAAGCGGGCATGATGAATTTCATCATAGCAAAGAAAATGCTAAAAAAGCCTATGTAGGATTCGTAAGATATTTGCATGAGCAGGTAAATACATATAAGTTAAAGACAGGCACGGCAGTTCCTTATCAAGCAGCCGCAAGAGACTTGCTATCATATACCATGGACTATGGTGATATTAACTCAGGAGTCAATGAGCTTTACACAAGAAATGACTCAGAGTCTCGCGAACCTCCATCGGAAGATAGACAGTCAATCTCACTTTCAGTCTGTGACGCTCTGTTTGAGAGAATTTCAGATTTTATAATGAATAAAGAAGACTATCCTTTCCACATTAGTTTCCCCAAGTGTATAGGTCTTCCTGAGCCTGATCAGTGGGTTTTCCCCTCGTACTCGTTCTTCTATAAAGAACTTGATAAGTATGGATCAGTGGCCGATTACAGGAATTCTAGATTCATTAATCGTCGTGAGGGCCGCCTCAGGACTCCTGAGGAATATGAACGAGCTTACGGAAACGCCAGCGGAATCGTAAAGAATAATTACCATAAAGCACTATCGGCACTTACAAAAACAAATAAGAAATATTTTCATCATTCAAGAATTCAGCTGGCTCGTTTGGCGACGTTATCTTTTGCTACCCTGTTTTTGGCTAATACTGGGATGAATAGTGCTCAGGTTTTTAACCTTAAATGGAGCGAAGACTATGAGCTAAAGAAAGAGCGATACGGATTTAAAGCAGTAAAGTTTCGAGCTGGCAATAGAAAGGTAAGCTTTGAGATCCAAAATAAGTTTGTCAAGAAGTTCAAAAAATACATAAAAATGAGAAAGTATCTTGCTGAAGTAGTAGAGTCTGATGCACTGATACTTACGGGCCTTAAAGCGCAAGAAACTATGTTTCCCGTAACCAGAGCATTCGAAAAGCTAGGTGTCCCAGCAAGCCTTGTCATGCCTAGTGAGTGGCGAGCTGCAAAATCCGATTGGCTAATCTCTAACTCTGATATCTCCACCACGGCAACTCTTCTTCAAAATACAGAGTATGTGGTAAAAAATAACTACGCTGCAGGGTCTCACACAACACATGTTGACCAAATGGGAGCCTTCCTAAATTATCTTTCTAGTAGCGCGATTATTATTTCTGATCGTGATGAAGATATTAGTTTAGGATATATAGAGAGTGCTGTTGGATCTTGCAAAAGCCAGGGCGATCCAACAAAGCCGAATGCTGATACTTCAATAGTCCCAAATTGTGTTCAGCCTGAAGGGTGCTTGTTTTGCGAGAATTATGCTGTTCATGCTGACGATAAGGATATAAGGAAGTTATTAAGCTGCTTATATATGGTTGAGCTTGGGAAACCATTAAGCGGTACAATAGATGACTTTGATCGAATGTTTGGCTCTGTTATCCATCGAATATGGGAACTGATAAACCATATCAAGGAGCGATCTAAAGAACACCAGGATATGGTTTTAAGAATTGAAAATGAGGTTTTTGAAAAAGAAGAATTAGACCCGTACTGGGAGCATAAAGCTATAATGTTAATCGAACTGGGAGCGGTTTAATTTTGAGTGTTAATAATACGGTTTGGCAGTCGAAAATTACTGTTCCTGTTGGTATTACGCCTCCGGATGATTTCATTGGCCGGTTGGGGGATTATCCCACACCCTCGTTCGTTATCTCTCGCGATAGGTCCGGTAATCCAGTATCAGTATTTGAAGACGACTGCTGGGATTTTAGAGCCTACGACATTAAATATAGGCCAACAGCTTTGTATTTTGGTTATTGGATATCCGGAGACATTGATTTCAGAAATAGAGAGATACTGGATTCTCTGAAGAGACTTATCTTCTGCTTGATATGGTTTCACCCTAGAAAAGCACACTCTACCAAAAGCATTACCAAGATAAGCTCCGCTCTTAAACTTATTGGCGAGTTCGCCTATAAGCAGAATGTTAGTGTAGAGCAGTTGTTATCAAGTTATGAGCTTCTAGGAAAGATGGCTGAAGGTGATAGAGGGCAACCCGTCTCAGGCGATACTCTTTTTGCTTTAAAGAATCTTATCCAGTCATTGTTCAAAGTGGGACCTCAAGCTTTAGGGTTTGAAATATGTACTGTTAATAAATTAACAGATTTTTTGTCGAGTTTGTATGAATACAGAAAAAGCCTCCGTCAGACCCCACCTATCCCCTCGCGCATCTATTCAAAAATTATTCGGAATAGTTGTAGCTTTCTCGATATTATTGAGCCAAAGATGGATGATCTTATATGGCTTATAGAAAAACATGAAGACAATTCTTATACGGGTTTGACACATAATGCTCAAAAAACCAAGGCCCGCAAAGAAGGCAAGATGTTCGTTCAGCATGATCGTTTTCTCAAGCATGCGATAGAGGCTGGAAAACCCTATGTCGATGCTCGACTTTACAAAACTTTGGACGATTTAATCGAGGAAAAAGAACTCGATGAACTATTTGAAAAAATAGAATTCAGCCGAAGCCCTCATGGTTTAGCAACAGGAATTATGAAAATTCAGTACCTTTGCAAAACCATTATCCAAATTTTTACGGGAATGCGTCATGAAGAAGCACGATTCCTGCCATTCGATTGCCTAGACGTGCAAGTTAGAAATAGGAATAGATTCTATCTGATCGAAGGATTAACGACAAAGTTTGGAGAAAAAAATGCTAAATGGGTAACCAACGATGCTGGTGCCAGAGCGGTAAGACTTGCCCAAAAATTAGCAAATTTTGTTTATAGGTTTATAAATGTAGTGCCTAAAAAAATGTTGGAAACTCCCTTGTTTATCACTCCTGGCTATACAGGCGTAGGAACTAATTTTATCCCTCTTCCAGAGGATGGTGTTTTGGTACCCCAGGTGATGTCCGCGAATGAATATAAAAGGGCTTCCTATCTTCATGTCGAGATCACTGAGAATGACGTATCTGAGCTTGAATCTATTGACCCATTTCGCTCATGGAGAGAAGAAAGTGAGTTTTCCATTGGTAGTATCTGGCCTTTGAAGAGTCATCAGTTTAGGCGCTCTTTGGCACTTTATGCTTCCTGTTCTGGAATGGTGTCACTTCCATCCTTAAGGAGGCAGTTAAAGCATATAACGAATGATATGTCTTTATATTATTCTCAAGGAAGTTCTTTCGCCAAAAATATGCTCAGTGAAGTTAAAGATCACTTTATAAAGGAGTACCAAATCGCTCAGCCTATTGCTCAGTCACTTGCCTATCTTTCAGATGTTCTTCTTTCAGATGAGCGCTTATTTGGTGCTGCTGGGGCTTTGGTTACGGCTAGAGCAGATGGTCACATCCTGGCCGAAGAGAGGAAAGTAATCGAGCGCAGGTTTAAGAATGGAGAAATCGCCTACCAAGAAACCGTATTGGGCGGTTGTATCGCTGTGAATTCTTGCGATAGAAAGGCTCTTAGGTCGCTTACAGCATGCATTGGCTGTGATAAGGCAATTCTCAAAGGGTCTAAACTCAGGAGAGTTATAGGTGCTCAAGAAAGATTTTTGGAAAAGCTTAATAAAGACTCAGTTGAATATAGAACCGAAGTTTCTGAGTTGAAAATTCTTAAGTCTATGTACTCAAAGGTCGAATCCAGGGAGACAGAAAATGGATGAAGTTTTGTCAGAATACTTTGCTGCTCTTGATCGCCTTAAAAGGAATAAGCCCATCCGTGTTGCGAAAGGATCAAAAATCACGAATGATTCAGTAGCCCTTGAAGCGGGTAGAAAAAAGGGCACTATCAAAAAATCTAGGGTTATTTACTCAGCGCTTATTGATGAAATCAATCAAGCAAAGAGGAAAAGCAAAGTGCCTGATACGTCAAGCGCCCAGGAGTTAAGAGAGGCGAAGATGTTGGCCAAAAAGTATAAAAGCCTCTGGGAAGAGGCTCTTCAAAGGGAGATATCTCTGCTTCATGAAAATCATGAGTTAAAAGAAGAGAGAGCTTTGCTCTTGAAGGGAAAGGTGGAAAAGATTCGCTAGCAAGATCCGTTAAGAAATTATGGGTATCCGGATTAAGTGGTTGATTTTCTAATGATCACAGTATGAGACAAACAGTACCCTCAGCGGATTAGTTGGTTGATCACAAGGCAGAGGGGGGTTATTGAAATCCCT
>NZ_JARANV010000079.1 GCF_029889845.1 Halomonas sp. 25-S5 | reverse complement strand
TTCGCGTCGCAGGCTGAGCGCTATCTCGAGGAGCTCCAGGCCGACCTGACGGCGGGGCGCTACCGCCCGCAAGCGGTGCGGCGTGTCGAGATCCCCAAGGGCAACGGCAAGACGCGCCCGCTGGGGATCCCGACCGTCAAGGACCGGATCGTTCAGGCGGCGGTCAAGCGCGTGATCGAACCGATCTTCGAGCACGAGTTCCTGCCGATGAGCTACGGTTTCCGACCGGGCAGAGGCTGCAAGGATGCCCTGCGCGACGTTGATGAGGCGCTCAAGGCGGGCATGACCTGGGTGGTCGACGCGGATCTGCAAGGCTACTTTGACAGCATCCCGCACGACCGCCTGATGGCTCGCGTCGAGGAGCGCATCAGCGACGGCCGATTGCTAACCCTGTTACGAAGCTGGCTGACCCAGGACATCGTCAACGAGATGAGCTGCTGGAGCCCTACCGCGGGTACGCCGCAAGGGGCGATCATTAGCCCCTTGCTGGCGAATCTCTACCTGCACCCGCTGGACCAGGAAATGACCCAGCGCGGCTACCGCATGGTGCGATACGCCGACGACTTCGTCATTCTCTGCCACAGCGAGCGGGAGGCCCATCAGGCCTTGGCTCACGTGCAGGAATGGGTGACGGCGAATGGTCTGACCCTGCATCCCGACAAGACCCAACTCGGGGACTGTCGGCAACGGGGTCAGGGATTCGACTTCCTGGGCTACCGTTTCGAGGCGGG
>NZ_JARANV010000078.1 GCF_029889845.1 Halomonas sp. 25-S5 | reverse complement strand
CGTAGACATCATGGATTGACCTGCCCCTCCTCAACGTCGTGGGTTACGTTGAGGAGGGACCTAAACGCAGAGCCACTATTGAGGGAGGCAGGTCATGACACAGTCTAACGCAACTCACTCAGCCGTTGAGGAAAGCACTGTCGCTGAACGCCTCAGCGCCGCCAGCGACGTCCACGCCGGCTATATCGGCCTGGATGTGCACAAGGCGAGCATCTCCGTATCGATCGCCGAGGCGGGCCGCCAGGCGCCTGAGTTCCATGGCGAGATCCCCAACGAGCCCAAGGCCATCGACAAGCTGGTCCGCCAGCTGAGCCAGCGCTTCGACGGGCAACCCCTGTTGTTCAGCTATGAAGCGGGCCCCTGCGGTTACGGGGTCTATCACCAAGTCCAGGCCACCGGCCACGATTGTGAGGTGGTGGCCCCGGCGCTGATCCCGCGCAAGGCCGGGGATCGCGTCAAGACCGATCGCCGTGATGCCCAGATGCTGGCTCGCCTGTCGCGTTCCGGTGAGCTGACGCCGGTGTGGGTGCCCACCCCGGAGCAGGAAGCGGTACGCGACCTGACGCGGGCCCGTGAGGACATGAAGGCCATCGAGCTCAAGGCCCGGCAGCGCCTGGGTGCCTTCCTGTTGCGGCATGGCAAGGTCTACGCCGGCAAGAGCAAGTGGACGCAGGCGCACTTCCGCTGGCTGGAGACCGTTCGCTTCGAGACCCCGGTTCAGCAGGTCGTGCTGGA
>NZ_JARANV010000077.1 GCF_029889845.1 Halomonas sp. 25-S5 | reverse complement strand
GATCGGGTCGACGCCGGGTGCGGGGTGCCGCCGTCTGTGACGGCAACCGAGGATCGTCCTCGAGGCGGTAAGCCGTGGCGGTGCTGAACGCGGCCTTGGCAGCGGCGGCGGCGGGACTATCACTACGGCGAAAAGTCATGTAAAGCCTCACTTGGTGATCGGTGATGTGTCGTCCCGGCACGGGGTGCTCCTCTTTGGCGAGAAGACCACTCTAAGCCGGGTTGGCCGCGATCACCCGGCGGGGTTCCCGAAGGGGACCCCGCCGTCCTTCCCTCGTCGACGTCGCTCGGGCTACGCTCTCCCGACGTCGACAACCGAAGGTCTCGGCTTTCTCATCTTGATTGTCGCGTGACTCTCATCTTGATTGTCGCTCTATACAGTGACCACACCACACGGTCAAACCTCGGGTAGTCCCCCGGCAAAGCCGGGGGATTACCTTATTTATTTAACTGTTCAGCATTTCTTCGCCGTGCGGAGCATGGCGTATAAATGCCTGTTGGACTAAGCCGCCCATCAAGCTGCTACGCCGCTTCTATAGGGTATTGTATTGGCCGGTGTGCGGCCTGAGACGTCAGGTCGCGTGCGTAGGGATCTGTTGTGACGCATTCGAGCCGTGATGTTGGCCATGATCTCCGTCTTTTCTGGGCCCAGTTCGCCCCAACGTAGCGCGCTTGCTGGTCGAAATCCATCACCGGGACGAGCGCCGCCGCGACCCGCGAGCGGGCCGGATCGACGAGTCCGTTGTGTGAGTAGC
>NZ_JARANV010000076.1 GCF_029889845.1 Halomonas sp. 25-S5 | reverse complement strand
AGTGCGCCCGTGAAGGCGTGCACACAACTCGGTGAAAGTCCGAGTCGGGGTAAGCCATGGCCCCGTAGCCGAAGGTAACTGCGTCGCCGCGAGGCGGGGTGGAGAGCAACCGGAAGCGAACTGGCGGTCCGCAGGATGACGAACTCGATTCGGCCGGGTCAGGTGGCGAGCTCGCTGGGAGGTAGCGAAGCCTGAAACCCACCCGTCGCGCTGTGATGGCGGTTAAAGCGACGACGGGACCTGCCAGGTGGTTGGAGGCGGAACGTCAGGAAGGGTGCACGAGATAAGCGGGGAGACCTGGCGGCCGAGGTGACGGCGGCCAGGAGTCAGAGCCTTCATAGTACCGGCGTGCGGATCACGCCTTGGCCACGGCTTATCCCGGCGAAAGCCGGGATCTGGAGATGCTGGAGCGCGGACTCTGCCTACCGCCAAGGTGCCGCACAGGAGGCGCAGAGAACAGAACCTGCGCCGAGGGAAGGGAGGCAGGAAGATGGATGCGAGAGATGACCAGAGATGAGCGAACGCAACGGCACAGCATCGACAGTGCCCCATGGTGGGGCTAAACAAGAGGCGTCATCATCCGCCACCACGATGGCGGGGGTTGACCGCTCGATCTGGACGGATCGCATGTTGGCGGCGCTGGATAACGGCGTCAAAGGACGTAAGTGGTTCAGCCTGATCGACAAGGTACACCGCTCGTCGACCCTGGAGAGTGCCTGGCTACAGGTCTACCGCAACCAGGGGGCGGCGGGAGTCGATCGGCAAAGCGTGTCACG
>NZ_JARANV010000075.1 GCF_029889845.1 Halomonas sp. 25-S5 | reverse complement strand
CCTGGTATGGATTGACCCGTCAAGGGCTCGGTTGTCTCTATTTACATATGGTTGTCCTCAATGCCGACGGGTCAGGGAGCGAGGGGCTATCAGCGACGGTGGATCTCTCTGGTATTCGTGGGTTGGGTACCGACCTGTCATCACTTCGTCGCGGAGCTGCCCTGTTCTACGTGCGAGGGTCACCCTGCCCCGCAGGGCGGGGGCCTCATAGGCCGGCCAGGGGTTCTCCTACCGGCCCGACGCTCCCTGACCCGCCGGCACTGGGACGTGGACGTCATGCCGTGGCCCGGCTGCCGTGCGGCTTGCCCATCGCCTCACAGGCGATGGCCCACAGGAAGCCGGCCAGCTCCCGCGCCACCGCCGTGGTGACCTGCTGCGTGACCTTGCCCGTGTCAGCCAGCCGGCGGTAACGCCCGCACAGGCGTTTCTGTGCCTCCCAGGCGATGGCCTGGATGGTCGGCGATGTCTTCTCCGCGCGCTGTTGGATCGCACGCGTCTTGCGCGCCGGGAAGCGGTAACTCCAGGCGGCTTCCACCAACACGCGCCGCACATGCCCGTTGCCGGTCTTGGTGATCCCGCCCTGGCGCCGGCTGCCGCCGCTGGAGTGCTCACTGGGGACCAGGCCCAGGTAGGCCATCAGCTGTCGGGGCGAGTCGAAGCGGCTGATATCCCCCAGCTCGGCCAGCACCGTCATGCCGGCAATCAAGCTGATCCCACGCATCGCCATCAGCGCCTCGACCACCGGCGCGAGGGACCAGCTCGGCAATACCGCGCGCATCTGCGCTTCCAGCCCCGCCACGCGGTGCTGGGCCGCCTTCACGGCATCGACGTATTC
>NZ_JARANV010000074.1 GCF_029889845.1 Halomonas sp. 25-S5 | reverse complement strand
CCACTCAGTGGCCATCAGGGTGTTGAGCTGATTGTCCACGTCACCCGGCCGGGTGACCCGGTGGAGTTCGCCGGCAGTGGCGGCCTGACGCAGGGCACTGACCATGTGCCCGCGAAAGTGGCGCGACAGGGCCCGGACCGGGAACAGGTAGTGGCTGCGAGCCCCATGCCAGCCGCCATCGTCGCCCAGCGCGCCGCCGGGGACCAGGCAATGCAGGTGCACGTGCTGGCTCAGGTTCTGGCCCCAGGTGTGAAGCACGGCGCTCATGCCCATCTCGCCGCCGAGACGCTTGGGATCGCGACCGAAGGATCGGAGGGTGTACCAGGCACTCTGGAACAGCAGTCGGTAAATCACCTCGGGGTGAAGCTGGACCCAGCCGTTGAGGCTGTGCGGCAGGGTGAACACGACGTGGTAGTAGCGCACCGGCAGGATGTTCGCCTGCTGACGCTCGGCCCATTGGTGCATGGCACGGCCCTGGCACTATGGGCAGTGGCGATCGCGACAACCAAAGTAGTGCGGCTGGGTGTGGTCGCAGTCCGTGCACTGCAGGACCATCCCGCCCATCGCCTCGGTGCGACAGGCAAGCAGATGATGGCACACCCGTTGGCGCTGGCGATCGAGGCCGGCCGGATCGAGAAAGCGGGACAGGGCCTGTTGGAGGGTGGCGGTCTCACGCATGGCTCACCTCCAGGCCGGCCACCAGGTCGATGGGGCCCTGACTCGCCCCCTGCTGGCCCGGCAGCCAGTGCAGGTAGCGCATCGTCGACTGGATGCTGCGGTGGCCCAGCAGCCGCTGGAGCTGATGAACGGGCAGTCCCTGCTCCAGGACATGCGTGGCGTAGGCATGACGCAGGCTGTGGAT
>NZ_JARANV010000073.1 GCF_029889845.1 Halomonas sp. 25-S5 | reverse complement strand
GGTGCTTACTGTCTGCGAGCCATCAAATGCCTGGACCTGGGCCAGCGTGAAGGTGGTCCCGCCGATCACCACGTTCTGGATGCCGTCACTGGCCGACACCGTGAAGCTGCCCGTGGTGGTCTCGCTGTCACTGGCGGCATCGCTGCCATCCGGGTTCAGGCCTGCCTCATAGACCGTGCCATCCGGCCCTTCAGCGACTGCGGTCACCACGGTGGCACCATCATCGGCGCCGGTGATGGTGAGGGTCAGGTCCGCCGTGTCCTGATCACCGTCGGCGTCCGCCATGGTGTAGCTCAGCGCATACGACAAGCTGTCGGCGCTGGTCAGTGCCTGGGTGTCGGGGTCGCTGTTGTCCAGCGTGTAGCTCCAGCTGCCATCGGCATTCTGGACCAGGGTGCCGTAGGTGTTCAGCGCATTGATGGCTGCCTGATTGGCCGCGTCGCTGCCCCAGCCGACAAAGCTCTTCGACTGGTCGGCGTTGGCATCATCGTTGTCGAGCACATTGCCCGATACCACGCTGGTGGCGTCTTCGGTCACTCCAAACGGACCGTCGTCGTTCGCCGTGGGCGTATCGTCGATGGCACGAATCACCAGGTTGTCACTGGCCGTGGTGCCACCCACGCCATTGACCTGAATCGCGAGGCTGTCATCGAAGTGATCCAGCGTGACGGCGTCGTTACCAGTCGCCGACTTGCTGTCGTTGTCGATCGTGGCGTCCAGCGTGTAGGTGTAATCGATGGTGCCGCCAAAACTATCACCGGTGTAGCCATCCAGCGTCAGTGTGCCTTCGCCGGTGCTTACTGTCTGCGAGCCATCAAATGCCTGGACCTGGGCCAGCGTGAAGGTGGTCCCGCCGATCACC
>NZ_JARANV010000072.1 GCF_029889845.1 Halomonas sp. 25-S5 | reverse complement strand
GTAGGCCAGGTCATCAAGGATAAGCAGGTGATACTTGTCGAGTTTGGCGATGGCGGCCTCGAGGGTGAGCTCCCGACGGGCCACCTGGAGCCGCTGCACCAGGTCGGTGGTACGGGTGTAGAGCACCCGATAGCCCGCCTCCACCAAGGCCAGGCCGATGGCGGCGGCCAGGTGGCTCTTGCCCCCGCCGGGGGGACCGAACAGGATCAGGTTGGCGCCTTCATCGAGCCATCGGTCACCGCTGGTCAATGCCCTCACCTGGGCCTGGGAGACCATCGGTACCGCGGTGAAGTCTAAGTTGTCGAGGGTCTTGCCCGGCGGCAGTCGGGCATCGGTCAAGTGGCGCTCGAGCCGGCGCCGGGCACGCTCGGCGAGCTCGTGTTCGGCGAGCGTGGCCAGCAGCCTCGCCGCCGGCCAGCCCTCCTGATCGGCTTGGTCGGCGAAGCGCGACCACACCGCCTTGATGGTGGGTAGACGCAGATCGGTGAGCATCAGGGTGAGCCGTGCGGCGTCGGTCATTGAGGAAGTGCTCATGCCACGCCTCCCACCGCCGGGCGGTCCATCAGCGCGTCATAGATCCCCAGCGACGCCAGTCGCACCTCGACGCGGGGCAGCTCGCTCGGGGAAGGACCGAAACGTTCTCGCAGCGCGTCGAGGTTCGGCAACTCGCCGGCCTCGAGCAGCGCCTCCAGGTGCTGCGCGAGTGCCGCTTCACAGCCCCGCTCGTGGGCCAGGGCCAGCAGGCCGACCATGCAGCGGCAGGCCAAGCGGGCCTCACCGCCCGCGAGCAAGGCGTCGAAGGTGCGCCGATAGGCCTCCCGCGGGAACAGCTGATCGCGGTAGACCAGGTTCAACAACGCCATCGGCTTGCGCCGCAGGGCATGAATG
>NZ_JARANV010000071.1 GCF_029889845.1 Halomonas sp. 25-S5 | reverse complement strand
CATTCATGCCCTGCGGCGCAAGCCGATGGCGTTGTTGAACCTGGTCTACCGCGATCAGCTGTTCCCGCGGGAGGCCTATCGGCGCACCTTCGACGCCTTGCTCGCGGGCGGGGAGGCCCGCTTGGCCTGCCGCTGCATGGTCGGCCTGCTGGCCCTGGCCCACGAGCGGGGCTGTGAAGCGGCACTCGCGCAGCACCTGGAGGCGCTGCTCGAGGCCGGCGAGTTGCCGAACCTCGACGCGCTGCGGGAACGCTTCGGTCCCGCCCCGAGTGAGCTGCCCCATGTCGAGGTGCGGCTGGGAGCGTTGGTGGATTATGACGCGCTGATGGACCGCCCGGCGGTGGGAGGCGTGGCATGAGCACTTCCTCAATGACCGACGCCGCACGGCTCACCCTGATGCTCACCGACCTGCGCCTGCCCACCATCAAGGCCGTGTGGTCGCGCTTCGCCGACCAAGCTGATCAGGAGGGGTGGCCGGCGGCGAGGCTGCTGGCCACCCTCGCCGAACACGAGCTCGCCGAGCGTGCCCGGCGCCGGCTCGAGCGCCACTTGACCGATGCCCGGCTGCCGCCGGGCAAAACGCTCGACAGTTTCGACTTCACCGCGGTGCCGATGGTCTCCCAGGCCCAGGTGATGGCCTTGACCAGTGGCGACCGCTGGCTCGACGAAGGCGCCAACCTGATCCTGTTCGGCCCCCCCGGCGGAGGCAAGAGCCATTTGGCGGCGGCCATCGGCCTGGCCCTGGTGGAGGCGGGCTATCGAGTGCTCTACACCCGCACCACCGACCTGGTGCAGCGGCTCCAGGTGGCCCGTCGGGAGCTCACCCTCGAGGCCGCCATCGCCAAACTCGACAAGTATCACCTGCTTATCCTTGATGACCTGGCCTAC
>NZ_JARANV010000070.1 GCF_029889845.1 Halomonas sp. 25-S5 | reverse complement strand
CTACCGGCTGGTGGCTAGCCTTGGCCGGATGGGACTTGCACCCACTGGGTTTCACTTCATCCTTTCCACCTCCATCGGTTTCCCGGATGACCAGGCTTCGCCTGGCGCACTCAAAAGCGTTGGCCGATACTGGGTCAGTTTACTTGGCCATTAACACCTCCTGCCCAATCTCGCCGAGATCGCTGTCGCCGCCAGGGCACACCTCGCGCAGAAACCGGCGAATGACCGGCAGGTGGCGGATAATGGACTTCGGCGCTAGCCCGCGTTCTTGTCGTAGATAATCTGCGAACTTCTCGAATATCTGGTCCTCCGGCGTGATCGGCGGCAGAGGCGCAGGTGGAATGAGGTCCGCCTGGCGCATCACCGACTGCAGCCGCTTGAGCGCCGCCCAGTCGCCTGGCTGAATAGATTGCTTGCGCGCTCGGTGCCTCAGGTATCGGTCGAGCACGCGCTCATCGAGATCGGTCAGCTTCAAGCGGCTTCTTGTGAGCCAACTCAGGAGACCGTCGACCAAGTTCAGGCCTCGCCACGTGCCTTGGCTAGCCAGCCCGTCCTTGACGAGACGCGCCGCGTAGAGCTCGATGAGCTGTCCGTGGGGGCCACTCTTCAGGCGTCGGAACAGCCGGCTCCTGCCCAGATACTCTTCTGCCACCATAATCCTGTTCTCCAGTGTTGAACGGAGATACAAGACTAACTAGTGCCCATCCAGAAACACCCATTTTCAGCCAATTCAGCTTGTCTCCGAAGATGGGTACTGAGCTGAGTGCCTTCAAAAAAATGAAGGCGGCCAAATACTGGTCAGTTTGGATATTATCTGAGCAATCAACCCAAATTCCGGCCACGGGCGAGCGTCGCATGGCTTTTCCACGCGTCCTTTTTACCGCTTTTCAGTCCGAACCTGTCAACTAACCGGGATCGAG
>NZ_JARANV010000007.1 GCF_029889845.1 Halomonas sp. 25-S5 | reverse complement strand
GGTTGCTCTCCACCCCGCCTCGCGGCGACGCAGTTACCTTCGGCTACGGGGCCATGGCTTACCCCGACTCGGACTTTCACCGAGTTGTGTGCACGCCTTCACGGGCGCACTAGGAGCCGTGCTTGCACGGCGATGACGTGCCAACTTCGTTGACGACGGCTATGACCAGTGTGGGAGCCGTGCTTGCACGGCGATTCCTGCTATCCGCCTATCGCGATGCGAGCATCGCTCCTACAAAACACCAAACCCACAAAACGACCGTTCCTGCAAAGCTGCACCGCTTGGCCGCCTGGCACTTTTACTGGACAGAAAGACATGCTGTATACTTGATCAGACACGTGGCGAGGCGCTCGCCACCCCCTGGTTAACGACCCTGGAGGCCCCATGAGTCGCTCACTCACGGCCCGGCAGCAGAACGTGTACGACTTCATCGTCAAGACCATGAACGAGCTGGGCTACCCGCCGACCCGGGCGGAGATCTCCCGGGCGCTGGGGTTCAAGTCCCCCAATGCCGCCGAGGAGCACCTGCGTGCCCTGGAGCGCAAGGGGGCGATCAAGGTGATCCGCGGGACCTCCCGGGGCATTCGCCTGCCCGCCCAGGAGCCGGAGGCGGCCAACGAGGAGGGGCTGAACGAGCCGGTCCAGGGCCTGCCGATCATCGGCGAGGTGGCCGCCGGCAGCCCGATACTCGCCGCCGAGCACATCGACCGATACTGCCCGCTGCCCCCGGAGTACTTCACCCCGCGGGCCGACTACCTGCTGCGTGTACGCGGCCTCTCCATGAAGGATGCCGGCATCCTCGAGGGCGACCTGCTGGCCGTGCACCGCACCGAGCGCATCCGCGACGGCCAGATCGTGGTGGCGCGCCTGGAGGACGAGGTCACCGTCAAGCGCTTCCACCGCCAGGGCCATGTGGTCACCCTGGAGGCCGAGAACCCCGACTTCGCGCCCCTCGAGGTGGACCTGCGCCATGACCCGCTGGAGATCGAGGGCATCGGCGTGGGCGTGATCCGTGGCGGCAGCGGCCAGGCGCTCTGATCGACGCCGGCTGCCCCTCGCCCCATGACCGAGCGCGTCCGCAAGATCCTCCACGCCGACTGCGACTGCTTCTTCGCCGCGGTGGAGATGCGTGACAACCCCGCCCTGCGCGACATCCCGCTGGCCATCGGCGGCGCGCGGGAGCAGCGCGGGGTGATCGCCACCTGCAACTACCCCGCCCGCACCTACGGCA
Organism: Halomonas sp. 25-S5; assembly: GCF_029889845.1. Classification (GTDB taxonomy): domain Bacteria; phylum Pseudomonadota; class Gammaproteobacteria; order Pseudomonadales; family Halomonadaceae; genus Halomonas. The sequence continues at coordinate 150,498 of NZ_JARANV010000007.1, read as the reverse complement.
TCCACTCCGCCATGCCCACCGCCCGGGCGCTGCGCCTCTGCCCGCACCTGACGCTGATGCGCGGCCAGTTCGAGAAGTACCGCGAGGTGTCGCGGCAGATCCAGGCGGTGTTCCACGAGCTCACCCCGCTGGTGGAGCCCCTGTCGCTGGACGAGGCCTTCCTCGACGTCACCGAGGTGGAGGGGTTTCGCGGCAGCGCCACCTGGATGGCCCGCTGGCTGAAGGAAGAGTGCTATCGGCGCACCGGCATCACCGTCTCGGTGGGCGCGGCGCCGTCGAAGTTCCTGGCCAAGATCGCCAGCGACTGGGAGAAGCCCGACGGCCTGACGGTGATCCCGCCCGAGAAGGTCGACGCCTTCGTGCGCGACCTGCCGGTCAAGAAGCTCCACGGCGTGGGGCCGGCCACCGGCGCCAAGCTCGACGCCATGGGCATCGCCACCTGCGCCGACCTGCGAACGCGTCCCATCGAGCGCCTGCTGGACGACTTCGGCAAGTTCGGCCGGCGGCTGTATGAGCTTTCCCGCGGCATCGATGATCGCCCGTTGCGCATCGAGCGCGAGCGCAAGTCGGTGAGCGTGGAGACCACCTTCGACCACGACCTCCCCGACCTCGCCACCGCCAGCGCCGCCCTCGCCCCGCTCTGCGACAAGCTGCAGGGCCGCCTGGAACGCCACGGCCACCCGCCAATGGCCGGACTCTTCGTCAAGGTGCGCTTCGACGACTTCAGCCTCACCACCCTGGAAAGCCGCGGCCTCAGCCCCGATGCCGAGAGCTACACCCGCCTGCTGGAACAGGCCTGGGCCCGCGCCCGACGCCCGGTACGCCTGCTCGGCGTCGGCGTGCGTCTGGTGCCCGAGGAGGCACGGCAACAGCTCTCACTGCCAATCTAGGACCTTGTAGGAGCCGTCGGTTCGACGTCTCGACTTGCACGGCGATTCGCTGCTGGTCTGCGCATTTCGCGATGCAAGCATCGCTCCTACAGGGGGCTGAAGCCTGCACTGAACTCCTTGCGGGAGCCGTGCTTGCACGGCGATTGGCTGCCGGCCTGCGCATTTCGCGATGCAAGCATCGCTCCTACAGGGAGGGGGCAGGTGACATGAACCTGTTGTGGGAGCCGTGCTTGCACGGCGATTGGCTGCCGGCCTGCGCAGTTCGCGGTGCAAGTCGCTAGACTGAAAATCACGGCAATCAGAGGGATCCAAATGCATGCCACAACCCCACAGCCATGATCTTCGAAAGGGCCGCAGGTCCATTCCCGGGTACTGCTACTTGCTGACGATCGTCACCCATGATCGGGAACCTCATTTCCGGAACCCGCTCAAGGCATGCCTGGCCTGCCGCTACCTGTATTGCGATGCGGTTCAACGGCATGCGGATACCCTGAGTTTTGTGCTGATGCCTGACCACCTGCACTGGCTGATTCAGCTCAAGGGGGCTTCGATTTCTACCACGGTAAAGCTCTACAAGGCCAAGGTAGCCTGCGATATCGGCGAAGCCGTGTGGCAGCGCGGTTTTCATGACCATGCCCTGAGGAAGGAGGAGGACCTGAAGTCGGTTGCCCGCTATATCGTGGCCAATCCCCTGCGGGCAGGCCTGGTGGACAACATCATGGACTACCCATACTGGAATGCGGCGTGGCTGTAGGGAGGTGGATGTGGGAGCCGGCGATAGGTTGCCAATTCCCATTGTCTGTGCGCTCCGACTTTCGCGGTGCAAGTCGAGTCGTCGAACCGACCGCTCCCACAGATTCGGAGCCCTACACCTTTCGCGGTGCAAGCACCGCTCCTACAGGGGGCTGAAGCCACCGCTGAACTCCTTGTAGGAACCGTGCTTGCACGGCGATTCAGTGCGCTCAATCTTTCGCGGTGCAAGTCGAGTCGTCGAACCGACCGCTCCCACAATGCCGTCGAACCGCCCGCCCCCACAGGTACTGATATCGCCACTGAACTTCTTGTGGGAGCCGTGCTTGCACGGCGATAGGTTGCCAATTCCCATTGACTGTGTGTTCCACCTTTCGCGGTGCAAGTCGAGTCGTCGAACCGACCGCTCCCACAGATTTGGAGACCTCCGCCTTTCGCGGTGCAAGCACCGCTCCTACAGGGGGCTGAAGCCACCGCTGAACTCCTTGTAGGAACCGTGCTTGCATGGCGATTGTCTACCGATCTCCGCATTTCGCGGTGCAAGCACCGCTCCTACAGGTGACCTGAACCTAGTCTGGGAACCGCACTTGCACAGAGATTGGTTGCTAAACCCTTGGTGTCAGGCCACTCACTTGGTATCGATATACCGATGATCGTTGAAGGTCGCGACCCAGCCGGGGTGATAGACCAGCAGGATGCTCATCAGCATGCCGGTAATGAAGGCCTCGGAGGGCATCAGCAGCGGCAGGAAGCGGGCGTACTCCAGCGCCTGGCGCAACGCCTCGGTATCCATGGCGCCCAGCGCCATCAGCCCCACGGCGGCCAGGCCCGCCGCCAGGGTGGCGAGCGCCGAGCCGAAGAACGCGCAGACGAACAGGAAGACCATCAGGTTGTCGGGCAGGCGCCGGTCGACCAGCCGCCAGACGATGCCCATCACCAGCGCCGGTACCACTCCGGTGATCAGCACGTTGACGCCCAGCAGCGGCCACTCGATGCGCCCCAGCAGCACCATGGCGATATTGATCGCGGTAATCGAGAGCAGCGCCAGCGGTGCCTTGAAGACCAGGGTCAGCAGGGCGGTGAACATCAGGTGCAGGGTCAGCCAGTCCACCGCCTGGGCGCGCAGCTGCCAGAGCAGCATCACCATCACGGTGGCGGCGAGCCAGCGGTGCTGCAGGGCGTGGTCGTCGAGCAGCGCGACCCACGGCCGGCGGCTCAACGCCAGGCCAACCACCGCCAGCGAGACCAGGCCGCAGAGCCACAGCAGCCAGGGGGCGAGAACCGGCTCGGCAATCGTCATGAGGTCACTCCGTCAGGCAAAGACCACGGTCTTGTTGCCGTGAATCAGCACGCGATCCTCCAGGTGCCAGCGCAGGCCGCGGGCCAGCACGGCCTTCTCCACATCGCGGCCGAAGCGCACCAGGTCGCTGGGCGTGTGGCAGTGGCTGACCCGGTGGATGTCCTGCTCGATGATCGGCCCGGCATCGAGCTCCTCGGTGACGTAGTGACAGGTGGCGCCGATCAGCTTGACGCCGCGCTGGTGGGCCTGGTGGTAGGGCCTCGCGCCCGCGAACGATGGCAGGAAGCTGTGGTGGATGTTGATCATCCGCCCCTGGAAGCGCTGGCAGAGTTCGGGCGGCATGATCTGCATGTAGCGCGCCAGCACCACGCAGTCGGCGTGGGCCTCGTCGACCAGCCGCTGCACCTCGGCGAAGGCGGCCTGCTTGTCGTCGGCCTTGACCGGCACATGGTGGTAGGTGATGCCGTGCCACTCCACCAGGCCACGCATGTCCTCGTGGTTGGAGATCACGCCGGCGATGTCGCAGTCGAGCTCCCCCGCCGTCCAGCGATAGAGCAGGTCCACCAGGCAGTGGGTCTCCCGCGACACCATCAGCACCACCCGCCGCCGCTGGCGAGTATCGGTAAGCGCCCAGGTCATCTCGAACTCGGAGGCAACGGGCGCGAACGCCTCGCGCAGCGCGTCGGGCGGCATGCCCACGGAGTCGGCCAGGATCTCGTAGCGCATGAAGAAGCGCCCGCCCTCCAGGTCGGAGTGCTGGCTGGCCTCGGTGATCGAGCCGCCGTGGCCGGCGATGAAGTTGGAGACCCTGGCGACGATGCCCAGGCGGTCGGGACAGGAAACCACCAGGCGGTAGTAGTGTGACATCGGATGATCCCGGATTTCGGCGGTGGCTGGGGGCGACAGTGTAGCCAAAACAGGGGCTTCGGGCACGCCCGGGACGGCCTCGAACGCCCATCCGATCCACTGCCCCGCCCCGCTGCTCGCGCTGATGTGCCGCTTCCCGATTCGCCTGCTGATGAGCATGACCACCTGCCAGCGCATCTACGACCTGCCCTACCCCGCGCGAGACGGTGTATCGCCCGGCCGCTGCGCATACAGGTCACCGCGGGCAGTCGTCGCCACCGTCAGTCCTGCCGCCTCCAGCCGGGGCACCAGCCAGTCCACCATGGGCTGGCCATGCAGGGAGGGCGAGGGAATCGCCAGCAGATCTGCCACCAGGGCATCGGTATCGATGGCAAACATCTTGCGCTCCTGTGAGGCGGGGGTTGCGAATCTAGCGTAGGCCTGGCAATAAAGCGCGACCCTCTGGCACGCATAGCTTTTTGACGTTCACCAGCCCAACCAGCTATAATTAAAATTAGTTGCAAATCACCCTCCGATTAACCGTTGGCGCATCTATGACTATCCCTCCAATCAATCGACATGCCTATCCAGAGCTCGATGCCATTCTTTGGGATCGTGCAGAGGATTATGTCGATCCCGAGATAGCGTTTCGCCTCTATGAAGAGAGATGGCGTTTTATTGAGAAAAAACGGCTGAGCGAGGATGAACTCGCATTAATTAAAAAACTGGCCCGCATCTACGGTCACGGCCATCTTCTCGTGGCTTGATGACGCAATGTATAGCCGCCCTCATCATAAAGCGATCAGCAATATCCTCGCGAGTTTTGATCCTGACTTCCTTTGTGAGAACAACATTTTGTTCGGGGGAGGAACCCGCATCGCGCTCGAACTTGATGAGTTTCGTGAATCCGTCGACATCGATCTATTCTGTATCGGTAAAGAGGCTTATCGAGCCGCTCGTTCAACCATCACCAACATCAGCTTTGGCAGGCTACTTCGCAAGGGCCATACGCTGACGCGCTTCGGTGAGCGGGAAATTCGCGCTGACCGTGATGCTATTCGTGCCCTCCTCGAAGGGCCAGGGCGGCCCATAAAACTCGAAATCATTAACTTTTCCAATGATCGAATAAAACCCGACACTCAGCAGAGATTTTTCCCCATTCCCTGTGTAAGCCGAGAGGGCTGTTTTGCCACTAAACTAACGGCCAATGCCGATAGATATCAAAATCATATCAAAGATATTCTCGACCTCTGCATGATGCGACGTGCCTGGGGCCCCATACCACAACCGGCATGGGATATCGCATGTGATGAATACGGAAATCATGTAATATCCACCGCCCTAGGGGAAGCCCTAAGGGACCTAAAAGCTCGGCAACAGATCCATATAAAGCACGCCACAGAATCGCTACATATGTCTGATGAGCTGGCAAAATCACTCATCGAAGAGCAAGCGCCTGAGTGGCTCGATGAACTGATCTTGGCACACATGGCCCAATAGCCGATGACATGACTCAATCGTTTCGGAAGCCCCTTCCGAACCAATCGGGTGGTCAATCACACGGGGCCCGATGAAGTAGGATCCCGGATGATCGGATCGAGCCAGTGCCGGCATGGTGTCGGCCGCGAGTCTCGCCTCCTCTCCTCTTCCATGGGTTTCCAGGGTTGTCGGCCGTGCCGCGACAGAATTGCCAAGCAGCTACGATGCTCGCGGCACCAAGGGTTTCTTTCTTGTGGGCTGGCCATCGACAGATCAGCCGACAAGACCTATAGTAACAATAGGTATTACCTTTTGCTACGGAGGTCGGCATGGCAAAACCAACATCCATCAAACTCGACGACGATCTGAAAGGACGGGTGCAGAATCTGGCCGACGCCCGTCAGCGCTCGGCACACTGGCTCATGCGTGAGGCCATTGAGCAGTATGTGGAGCGAGAGGAAAGACGAGAGATGTTCAGGCAGGAAACGCTCAAGGTTTGGGAGGATTACCAAGCGACTGGCGTGCATACGACCGCTGACGAAGTCGAGCAGTGGCTGGGCAGCTGGGGAAAGGATGATGAGGTGTCCGCACCAACATGCCACAAGTGATCTTTTCCCCGTCAGCAATACGGGATCTGGAGCGACTGCGTGAGTTCCTGCGGCCGAAGAATCCAGCAGCAGCCGAGAGAGCCGCTAAGGCGCTCATCCAGGGCCTCGAGGAGCTTGGAAAATTCCCACATATCGGCCGCCCGATTGATGATCTATCCGAGGAATACCGGGATTGGCTGATTGATTTTGGTAATAGCGCTTACATCGCCCGGTATCGTCTCGATGGGGACACTGTGGTGGTACTGGCCATCCGTCACCAGAGAGAAGCCGGCTTCTAACGGGCAGCAATCGATAGCGAGCCGACTCACCGCCACGATCTCGCGTGCTTCCCAAGCGGTCTTTAGGAAGCCGGCACGCCGATCCCCTGGACCGAGGTCTACATGGCGCTGAAGACCGGTGTCGCCGATGGCCAGATGAACCCGCCGATGTACATCATCATGGGCAGCCTCTACGAGGTGCAGGACTACCTGACGCTGGCCAACATCCAGTACTCGGACCAGTTCCTGGTCGGCAACGGCGCCTGATCGACGGCTGGGACGACGCGACGCGCGAGGCCTTCCTGGAGGCGGTCTCGGAGGCCAACCAGATGGCCCGCGAGCACAACGAGACCCGGGTCGACGAGCGCATCGCCTACCTCGAGGAACAGGGCATGGAGGTGATCCGGCCATCCGAGGACGAACTGGCAGCGTTCCGCGAACAGGGCCAGCCGGCCTACCTGGAGTGGCTCGGCGAGCAGGACATCGATCCTTCCTTCATCGACATGGCGCTCGAGGATGCCGGGATGACCCACCTGGCCGAGTAAGCCGCGCCGTCCTCGAGACGTCTTGCAGTTCGGGCAGGGGCTACCCCCCCTGCCCCATGACAGATGGCATCCACCATGGCGTTATCGAACTCTCGCGTACTGGCCATCAGCCGGTCCGTGTCTTTAACGGTTGCCAGCAGCCTGCTGCTCATCGATCTGGCGGTGATCCTCTTCGGGCCGTTCGTGGTGACGGCGATCCTGGTACTGATCCTGCTCATCCTCTTCCCTTCCCTGACCCTCTGGCTACCGACCCAGCTTGGCTGACCCCATGGAGACCGTCGTGAACCGCTCACTGTCATAGCCCATCGTCCGCCACCCCGACCCCGACTGGTCGGTGGTGAGCCGCATCCCCATCACGGGAAGTGACGAGCCCCTGGTTCCGTTGAGCCTGGCACCGTCACCGATCAAGGTTTTCCCGGTCTATGCCAAGCAGGACATTCCCGGGGCAATCAACGAATGCTATGTCCGTGAAGGGGTCTATCGGCGGCTGCTGAAGGTGGCACGCTCCCTGCCCGCGGAGGTCGGGCTGGTGATCCTGGACGGCTGGCGACCCTGGCGCGTGCAGCAGTACCTTTTCGATACGCTGCAGGAGGTCATCCGCTCTCACCATCCCGAACTCAGCGACGAGTCACTGCTGGAACGAACGCGAGAATTCGTTTCCGTGCCCAGTCGCGAGGCGAGCTCGCCGAGCCCCCACCTCACCGGCGGTGCCGTGGATGTGACCCTGAGCGATGCCGACGGGCTGCCGCTGGACATGGGCACCCTGTTCGACGAGGCCGTGCCGGCCTCCCATACGGTCGCGCTGGAAGCGATTCCTCGCCCGGACGCCCGACAGCGGCAGGCCCGCGACAACCGCCGCCGCCTCCATGGCGCCATGCGGGAACAGGGCTTTACCAACTTGCCGAGCGAGTGGTGGCACTACGATGCCGGCGACCAGCTATGGGCCCATTACAGCGGCCATGCCCAGGCCCTCTATGGGCCGGCGGAGCGGGAGACCATTGAAAGTCGCTGGCGGCGACAGCTGTGAGCCAGGGGCCTACTAGCCCTCTTCCTGACGAAGCCGTTCCGGAATCTGGTAGCGCGTGCTTCGACCTCCAGCAGAGAGCCTTACCAGGCAACCTTTCTCCACAAGCCCGGCCAGGTGGCGCGTGGCCGTTGCCTTACTGACCGTTGTCACTTTCTGATACTGAGAAGCACTGATACCTTGCTCAAAACCCCTTTCCCCTCCATCAAGCAACCGGTTAAGCACCTTGATCTGCTCGGGGAGCAGACCAGCCACACTGAAGCACTGCCAGAAACGGGCTTTGACCAGGGTACGACCGATCCTGTCGAGTACATCCAACAGCGTGGCGTCCAAGGTATCCAAGAACCAGGCGAGCCACGCGGTGAGGTCTGGGCTTCCCCGCTGGCTCGCTTCCAGGCAGCAGTAGTATTCGTCTCTGCGCGCCAGAATCGCTGCTGACATGGCATACAAGCGAATACTCTGCTGGTCCGCTTGCGCCAAGGCGCGATCGGCGATTGCCCGAGCGATACGCCCGTTGCCATCCTCGAACGGATGAAGGGTCACAAACCAAAAATGCGCCAAGCCCGCTCGGATGAGAGGGTCCAGCACGGGATCATGGCGGCTGGACTCGAACCAATCCAGGAACCGATCGATCTCTACCTCCAAACCCTCTCTGGGCGGCGCTTCGAAATGCACCCTGGGTCGATCAATTCGGCCCGACACAACCTGCATCGGCTCCCGTCCGCGCCACTGGCCAGGCCGCCGTTCCGTCAGAGAAAATTCAGCATCAGGGAATAGCCATCGATGCCACTGAAGCAGTCTCTCTGACTCAAGCGGTGAATCAGAATTCAGGATGGCATCCAGCATCAATTCGGCCAGGCCTTCGGCCCGCAGCGAGGGTGGGCTATCTTGTTCCTCAATGCCAAGCCGCCGTGCAAGAGAAGAACGTACAGAGGCGACATTGAGGCGCTCGCCTTCAATCGCCGATGAGGTGACGATGTTCTGCAAAAGGGTATCCAACGCCGCCCTCGCTTCTGCCTCCTGTTCATCACCGAGGCTGAGAGCTCCTGATCGGCCAAGCAAGATGCCCAGATTCCTCCAGCACTTCTGTAGACGAGGCTGAACCTCTCCCGCCTGCCAGGTGAAACAAGGCCAGTCGGGATGCTGCCAGATCCATCTCGGAGCTTGAACAGTCATTTCAAATCGCCATTACGAAGACAGAGAGCCGAATACAAACCATATTCGGCTCACAACATGATTTGAATCATATTCCGATTCGACTCAGCAGGCAAGTGGCGAGGTCCCCTTGTTAATGGCTGCCAGCGGTCGGCGATCAACTGCACCCCCACCGGTAGCCCTTCTTGCCCCGTGTTCCACGGGCTATCGCATGAACAGAATAGTTCTCATCGGGGGGATGCAGACGCTGCCGGCAACGCTACTCACCCAAGGGGACTGTTCGGGTCTCTTCGAGGAATTCGATGAGGCGCTCCAGCGGCATGGGCCGCGCAAAATGGAAGCCCTGGAAGAGATCGCAGCCATGCGTCATCAGCAGGTGGTGCTGCTGCTCATGCTCGATGCCTTCGGCGACCACCTTCAGCCCGAGGTGGTGGGCCATGGAGATGATGCCCTGGATGATCGCGGCATCCTCCGCACTGTGAGTGACCTCACTGACAAAGCTGCGGTCGATCTTCACCTTGTCGATGGGCAGGTTCTTGAGATAGCTGAGGCTGGAAAAGCCGGTCCCGAAGTCGTCGATGGCGACGCCCACGCCCATGCCCCTGAGGGCATGCAAGATGTCGATGGCACTTTCGGTATCGTTCATCAGCACGCCTTCGGTCAGCTCCAATGACAGTTTGGGCGCTGGCAACCCGGTCACCGCCAGGGTCTGGCGCAGGTTGCCGAGAAAGCTGGAACGGTGAAATTGCAGCGGCGAGAGGTTGACCGCAACGTTCAGGATGCCCTGCCCCGCCTGGTCGAGCATGCGCAGGTCCTGACAGGCCCGGGAGAGCACCCACTCGCTGATGGGAATGATCAGGCCGGTCTCCTCGGCCAGGGGAATGAACTGTGCGGGAGAGACATAACCGCGCACGGGGTTTGGCCAGCGCAACAGCGCCTCCACGCCCGCGACCCGTCCCTGGCGGTCGATCAACGGCTGATAGTGCAGCTCGAAGGCCTGGGCATCGATCGCCTCCTGGAGCTCATTGCGAAGCGCGACGCGATCCCCCAGCCGGCGGGTGATCTCGGGCGTGAACCACTGGTAGGCATTGCGGCCTTGCTGCTTGGCCCGGTACATGGCCATGTCCGCCTGCTGGATGAGCTCGATGGGCTGGGCGACGTCCGCGCTGCTGATGGCGATGCCGATGCTGCAAGACAGCGAAAGCTCATGCTCGCCGACCCGATAGGGCCGGGCAATGATCGGCAGCAGCCGCTCGGCCACCTGCAGCGCCTGCTCGGCATGGTGCAGGTCCGGCAGCAGCACCACGAACTCGTCGCCGCCCAGACGCGCCAGGGTGTCTCCCGGGCGCATCGTCGCGGACAGGCGCTTGGCGACACCCAGCAGCAGCTGGTCGCCGATGGCATGGCCCAGGCTGTCATTGATCGGCTTGAACTCGTCGAGGTCGACGAAGAGCACCGCCAGCAGGTGCCCCTGACGCCTGGCCAGCTCGAAATCATGGACCAGCCGATCCTCGAGCAACGCGCGGTTTGCCAACCCCGTCAGGGCATCATGACTGGCGTGGTAGGCCAGGCGGGCCTCATAGGCCTTGTGTTCGGAGATGTCATGCTGAATGCCCACATAGTGGGTGACCCGCCCCTGCTCATCGCGCACCGGTGCGATATACAGGTCGTTCCAGAAGGGGGTGCCGTCCTTGCGATAGTTGCGCAGGGTGACATGGACCTCGCGCTTTCGAGATAACTGCTGGCGAATCTGCTGCACCACCGCCATGTCGGTCTCGGCGCCCTGCAGGAAGCGACAATTGCGGCCGATGATCTCTTCGCGTGTGTAGCCCGTCATGCGCTGGAAGGTGTCATTGGCGTAGATGATCGGCAGATCGGGCTCGCCCGCGTCAGCGATCAACACCCCGTTGACGCTGGCTTCCACCCCGCGCTCGAGGATCCGCAGGCGGGTCTCGTGTTCCCGCCGTTGCGTCACGTCCTTGGCGATGCCATAGACCCCCTTGATACGCTGGCCGACGACGACCGGCAGGTTGGTGATATCCAGCCGGCGAAGCGTGCCGTCCCGATGCGAAATCTGCAGCTCATAGCGGCAGGGTTCACCGGCCGCGGTGATCTCGAGCTTCTGCTGGACATGCGCCAGGTCGTCCGGGTTCAGGAATTCTGAAAAGTGCGTGCCGAGTATCTGCTCGACGGGGGAGCCGGTCAGTGCAGCACAATGATCATTGGCGGTGACGAAGTGTCCCTGTAGATCCAGCGAAAACACCGCATCCGGGTTGTAGGCGAACAGCGACCGATAGCGCTGCTCGCTCTCCCACAATGAACGCCGATCCTGCTCGCGCTCCACCGCCAGTGCGACCAGGTCCACGGCCTGACGGATCATGTCCAGTTCGCTGCTGCCCGGCCTTGCCGGGCGTCGATGGTAGGTCGCAAAGGTCCCCAGCAGCCGACCCTCGCTGGCGATCACCGGATACGACCAGCAGGCCCTGAGCCCCTCGTTGGTGGCCAGGGACCTGAACCCCTTCCAGCGGGGATCATGCTCGATGTCCTCACAGACCACCACTTCCCGACCATGGGCGGAGCTGCCACAGGCGCCAATCCCGGCCCCGATGGGAACCGAGCGGACCGCCTCCCGGTAACGCAACGGCAGGCTGTTACCTGCCACCAGGCGCAGCTCGCGGCCGTCATCGTCGGCCAGCATGATCGAGCAGAGCGCTCCTGGCAGCTGGCCCTCGAGCATCATGCAGATGGCCTCGAGCGTCTGATCGCGCGGGACCTCCTCGGCTATCATCGCCTGGATGGATTGTTGCTGTTCGAGCTGCTCCCGCGCCGCCATCGACTCCCGGGAATGCCCGAGTACCAGGCGCACCATCCCCAGGCTGAAAACCAGCAGATACGTCAACGTCAGGCCCCCAATGCCAATGGCTGACGGTCCGATACCAGCCTGCAGCCAGCCCGCCTCGGGACCGGCATGCACGGAGGGGCTGAGCATCGGGCCGCCCGGTAAGCCGATGTGTCGCGATGCAAGTGCTGGCGAGCCGGTGACATCACGGGCAATCCTGCCCGGTGCTGCCAGGGAGATAAGCACCTCGTCATCGCGGGACAGGCTCACCTGAAAGCCGGCCAGCTGAATGCGTAGCTCATGATCAAGGAGAGTGGCCATGTCCAGCACGGCCACCAGTTGCTGGTCGCGCCGCGGTACCGCGATCGCCATGATCGCCAGGCCTGGCGCTTCGTCATCGGGCACCATGAGACGGGGCTGGGGAAACGGCATGCGCAACCAGTCGCGAACGCGCTCGGAGCCCGCCCATTGCGTCAACCAGCGCTGTGCCTCAGCGCTGCGCGCCCGGCGCCAGCGCCAGTCCTGGTGGCTATCCAGCAGGCCGATGACCTCGAGACTGGGGGTATCTCGCAAGTGATTGGCCACATCGCGATCGAGTACGGCGGCTTCCAATCCAACAGCGGACGCATCCAGCCGCTCGGCCATGCGCTGCATCAGCATCAAATGCGAGCCCAGCACCTGCTCGGCGTTGAGCCGAACGTTGTCGAGCAGATACTCTGCCTGCTGGTAAATCCGTTGTTGCTGCTGCCAGCTGAGCAAGCACCACGCCAGAGTACTGACCAACACCCCTGCCAGGCCTACCGTGATTGCCGCCCTTCCCAGCTTAAGCCTGCTGTGGCCCGTCCTGGCACTCGCCGCCAGCATTCCGGCGCCATACATCAGCGCGAACAGCGCCACCACCAGCGGGGATGAGGTCATGGCCGCCCATTCAGGACCATCGGCCGAGAAGACGAGCACCAGCACGGAGAGTCCGACGAGCAGCAGCAGACACCCGGATAGCTGCCACAACCGACGCAGTACCTGCCGCCCGAGCCCCAACAACAAGCCGGTGGCCACCATCACCAGCGTGGCGGCGACCCATGAGGAAACCCGCGGCTGCTCAAACAGCCACGAGACGCCCACCCGATTCCCGCCGGCCCCAGTAATGGGTAGCAGGGTATACAGCACCAGGGCCAGCAGGGCGCTACCTGCCACAAGACGCGCCCGATGCCAGTGCTGGGCCACGGCCAGCAGACCTACACCGGACAATATGGCCGCCAGCGAGGCATCCGGCACCAGCAAGGTGTGCAAGGGGTCGTATACCCACTGCACCATCCCGGCCAGCCCCATCAGCACAAACGCCGCCGAGACCATCAGCAGCCAGCTATCCAGGGCGATATCGCGGGTCTTGAACGGCATGAACGTTGTGCTCCCTGCGCATGGTCAACCAAGGGCTTGAACCAAACCCGTCCGGTCGCTTCCTTGTTGTTATGTGCCCAGGATGGGGCGGCGCCACTCGTGAACACGCGGGGCTCTGCCCTCATCCAATCGGCCTGGCACCCTCAGCGTATCATTCACGACCTCTTGGATTATCGGCGGCTTTCGTCGCAACTTGATGAAACACCGGGTGATGCGCCTCGGCTCGACGACCCCGTAGACAGGGTGATGCAGCGTTCTGGGCTCGACGAACCTCGCGCCAGTAATGGCCGACCTTATGATGACACCAGGCGCTGGATCGCACAGAAGCGCCCCATCTCGGTGAACGTCAGCCTGAAGCGACCATGCACGCCGTCGCGGGTCACCACCCGTCTCAGCGCTTCGGCGGGAAATACCACGAGACGGCCGTCCAGGCTGCGGGTCTGAACGTTGGGCACCCGCCCCGCGTAGTGCGCCAGGCAGGCGTCATGGGAGAGCTCGATCACCACATCGATACTGGGCATGGGGAATACTGACTTGTCGTCCGCGCTAAGGTCGCTGATACTTTATCATCAATTACCATCATCAATTACCATCATCAATTGCCATCATCAATTGCCCTCGCTGACGGGCGCCATCCGGACCCTGCCATGTTCGCCTCCACCGTCGTTGGCCCCGCCCCCCTCCCCTCCAACCAGGTCGTGGCGGGTGCGACGACCTTGAGCCAGGAGAACGGCTCACGCGGCGAGCGTGGCGAGGCCGCCCGATCCGATGCGCCGCCCCACAGCCGCGAGAACCCCCGCGGGGAAGGAACGGACGCGGCCAAACGACGTCAAGGTGCCTTCAGCATCAAGAAGGCCAGCTGCTCCGCCTGAGTCTCCAGGTAGGTTTCATACGCGTCCAATGGCCGGAAATCGACCCGGGTTCCGTAGTCACTCTCGAGATGCTCGACCATTGCCGGCTGCTTGAGCGCCTGACCGAAGGCCGCTGCGACTTTCTCCAGAAAGGCGGGATCACTGCCTCGAGGCGCAAAGAGCCCGCGATCGGTGGTGTTGACCAGATCGATTCCCTGCTCTTTCAGGGTTGGCACCTTGGGCAATGCCGAGAGCCGCGACTCATCGGCGACCCCCAGCGGGACAAGGGCGCCATGCGTGAAGAGTGACTCGCCAGAGGGCAGGTTGAGCATCGCCAGGTCGATCTCACCTGCCAGCAAGGCCGCCACCTGGGCGCCGGTATCAGGGTAGCCGACCCAGCCAACGTCAGAGACCGCCTGGCCCGTCGTGCGCAAGAACTGTCGCCAGAAAAAGTGATCCGTGGCACCTCGAATCATCCCGACCCGAAGCGCCTCAGGCTGTTCCTGTAGATGAACGACCAGTTCTGCGGCCGTGGTAATGCCAAGTCTGCGACTTGCTGCCGGAATATTCACGGTCCGGGTGAGAAGTGCCACCGGCTCGAAGGCGTCATGCGAAAACGGTGCGGCACCCGACAGGAAAGAGAGCGACAGCGTCTGATGGCTACCCAGAAGGGTTTGGCCATCCGGCTCCGCCTCCTTGACCTCCAGAGCACCGCGAACGCCTCCATTGCCAGGTCGATTCACAGGTTGCAGAGAGAAACCGAGATGAGTCTCGGCGGCCCTGGCCAGGTCCCGGAAAAGGACATCGCTCGCGCCGCCGGGACCGAAGGGAATGATCAGGCTAACATCACCCCTGCTGTCTTCATCGGCCAATGCCGACCCCGACAGCACTACCCAGAGCACACTCATCGACAGCCAACTGTAGCCCGATCGGGGCATCCTTGATTCTCCTGCGCAATATCAGCCTAAAGGCTTGCCTTGATAGGCGTGGAATGCAAGCAGTCACGTTCGGGTCACTCGTCTTCAAGTTAGCGGAGAACGCGCCGATCTACTCAGCGAAATCGTCCCCGGAGTTTTCCCATCATGCCCTACTCTCTACGCTTGGCCTGTCTCCTGCTGTTCCTGCTGGGACTGACCGGCTGCGCCCAGCATGAAGGCGCCCTGTACAACGCACCGCCCGAGCCGGGGCTGGCAGATGCCCTCGACGACGCCATGCGTGACATGGTCGCAGCCTTCCCGGAGCTCACCGATCAGGGCCCGATGATCACGGCCTCGTTCATCGACGTGGATGGCACAGGACGGGCCTCGCCCTTCGACCGCATCGCCGCGGAGCTCTCGGCCGCGGCGCTGGCCCGTGAGGGTGTGCCGGTGCGGGAGCTCCTGCTGGAGGGCGGCCAGTTGCTGGAAGTGAGCGGGAGTGACGGCCTGCTGAGCCGCCGGGTGCGTCGCCTGGGGGAGTGGGAAGGTGCCAGGACGTTGCTGATCGGCACCTATGCCCAGGGGCATGACCGCCTCTACCTGGCCCTGCGCGTAGTGGAGCTGCGCACTAACCGGGTGCTGGGCAGTAGCAGTCTCTCGCTGACGCTCGACGGCAATCTGCGTGAGCTACTGCGCGCACGTTGACCCGTGACTCACCGCGCCTGGATCACCACTTCCACGCGGCGGTTGCGGGCACGTCCTTCGGCGGTATCGTTGCTTGCCAGGGGGCGCGTATCGGCCAGGCCCACGGCGCGCAGCCTCGCCGGGGAGACGCCGGCCTCCACCAGCGCCTCGACGATGGCGATGGCCCGGGCGCTGGACAGCGACCAGTTGGAGGGGAAACGGTCGGTATTGATCGATCGACTGTCGGAATGCCCCTCCACCGCCACCTCGCCAGGGTGACGCTGAACCATCTCGTGCAGCCTCTCGGTGACCAGGGCGCGCCCCGCCTCGGTCAGCTCGGCCTCGGCGGTCGGGAAAAGCAGGCGATCCTCGACCCGTAACCGGACGCCTTCGGGAATCCGCGAGACCTCCATGCCCGCCAGATCCGCCAGGTATTGGGCGTCTTCGAGCGACGCCGTCACGAAGCGTGCCCCATCGATGGCGGCGTTATCGACCTTCTCGACACCCAAGGGAGGACTGTCGGTTAACACCACCAGATAGTCGGCCAGCGGGCGCGAGGGGTCGACCTCGGTGGGCATCAGCCACTGCGGCCCATCAGATAACGCCTCGCCTCGCGCCACAGCCGAGTCCGCACGGGCCAGCAACCTCGGGGGTTGCGCAGGACGAGACGCTGGCAAGCCGGCCACCCCCAACGCGGCCGAGATGGCACGGGCCGATACGCTCCCGCGCTCGACAGGCATGTTTTCTCGGCCCGCCACGACCCGCTGCAAGGGTTCGGGTAGCGGCACGCCGTGATTCACCGCCGCCAACGGCCCGGCATGCGGCTCTACAGCTGCATCCTCCGTCCCGGAGCCAGTGCCAATCTCGCCTAACGTGATGATCAGTACCAGCAGTGCCACCAGCAGGGTCATGACGTCGATATAGCTGACCATCCAGCCGCTGGCGTCCTCGTCCGGCGGCAGGGGTCGCATCAGGTTATCGTGGCGGCCCTGCCCACGGTGCTCCTCGATCATGCAGCCCTCTCCGGCACTCATCAGGCACGTTCAGAAAGCCGCCAACCTTAGGCGCAAGTGACGCCCGGCACAACCGTTCCTGAGCCCAACGGCCAGAGGCTCCGAACAACCTGGCCAGGCCGCCGCGACGCAACCCCCCCAGCGATTCACCGGCATTGGCGCCGCGCTGAAGGGTGATGCCGTCCGGCAGCCAGCCGAAGCCGCGTGACAGGAAGAGAGGTTCATAGCCGGGCCAGGGGTGAAGGCCGAACGTCAGGTCGTCGCGCAGCGAGCAGCCGGACAGCCCGAGCGGCAGGCTGGCCATCCCGGCCAGCAAGGCAAGGCACTCCCGACGCTGCATGCTTTCCTCCTTCAGCCCATTGATCCTGCGGTGGTCAGCGCCCTGACGCCCACACGCCGATCCGGCGTCATTGCCTTAAAGCCTGATATGGTATCGCACCTCGCCATGGGATGGGCGACGCTCAAGGCGTTCAGCCGCGATACATCATCCAAGCGGCGTCATCGGCAGAAGGGCCAGATCTCGAGCAGCCCGTCGCAGCGAAACTCCGCCTCGCAGGAGGCCAGCTGCCCCTGGTAGCGCGAGGCGGTCGCGGCCACCTGGCGGGCGGCGCGCCGAACCGCCGGCTTGCCGCGCCAAGAGCCTCGTCGATAGCCGCCCTGCCCCTCGTGATAGGCCAGGTAGAGATGCTCGGGGTTGTGCAGCGAGACGCCGGTCATGCGCCGGGTGCGGTCGTTGTACCAGCCGATGAAGTCGGTCGCGTACTTCATGTGGGTGCGCCGCGCGAAGAGCCGGCCGGCATCGGCCTCGTACTCGCCCCACACCGGGTCCTGGGCCTGGGCATAGCCGTAGGCCGAGGAGGGACGCCTCCAGGGAATGAAGCCCAGCAGCCTGGTCCGTGGCGGTTTCACATGGCTGCGAAAGCTCGATTCCCGCTCGATGAAGGCCATCTGGGTGGCGATGGGCGTGCCCCACTTCTCCTCGGAGGCCCGAGCGTAGTCGTACCAGTCGGGCTGCTCGCGGAAGATCTCGCAGATATTCGACTGGTTCGCTGGCGGCGCCGGGGCCAGCATGGCGCAGCCGGAGACCACCAGCGGCAGTATGACCGCCATCAGCGCACGCTGGAGTGCCCCGCGGCGCCGCGCCCCGGTCTCGAGTGTCGGTCTCTCACACATCATGACGAAGGATTCCTGGTAGCGGGCGGTGTTCTGTTGATCGGCGGAAAGGGGCGATTCTGAAGCCACGCAAGGGTTTCATTAAAGTTCGGAGCGTCCCGGTCGACAGCAAGATGCCGGTTGGGTGCCTGCCCGACACCCGTTGCGAGGATGCTCGCCACCTGGCGGAGCGCCTGCGCGCGGCAGTGGCCCAGCGCTGCGGCTGCACCCTCGGCCTGGGCATCGCCGACCTCACGCCACACGACGACTTCGCCTCGCTGGTGGAGCGCGCCGACCGTGCCATGCTGAGAACCAAGCGGGCCCGCGACGTCTCGCGCTGAAGCGTTGTCACATGGCGGAGTTATTGGAGTTGTAGTTTTTGACCAACTACGGCCTCAGGGTTACTATAACCCCAAAATAAACAGAGCCCGAGGTGAAACAGGGAATCAGAAAGCAGGCTGGCCTCAGGTGAGGCCGACCACTCCGGCTCACCACAGGAGAAACGACATGCATTACCCCATTGCCATTGAAGTCGGCGACGATCAGCACGCCTATGGCGTGGCAGTGCCTGACCTCCCGGGTTGCTTCTCTGCCGGTGACACCTTCGACGAGGCGATCATCAATGCCCGCGAGGCCGTCGAGGGGCATCTCGAAAGCCTGGCCGAGCATGGGGATCCTATTCCGACGGCCAGCGCCATCGAACAACACCTGGCGAATCCCGACTATGCCGGCTGGGTATGGGCCGCCGTCGAGATCGACATGACGCCCTATCTAGGGAAAAGCCACAAGGTCAACGTCACCCTGCCCGACCTGCTGATCAAGCGCATCGATACCGCTGTCGAGCGCCACGCTGAATTCAAGAGCCGCTCGGGATTTCTCGCCCGCGCCGCCCTGCACGAACTCGAACGCCACGCCCAATGACGTTAGCGCCCCGGGATGTACGGGGCACATCATTTATCAATGGCGACAACGCCCTACGGCGTGCCAAGCGGGCCAGGGGCGCCTTGCGCTGAGCTGCCACTCTATGTCAGATCACCAAGCTCAACGCCCAGAGCCCCGGCGATTCGCTTCAGCACACCCAGCGAGCCGCTCTTCTTGCCCGACTCTACCGCAACCGCATAATATGCCGCATTGCGTTATATGCCGCCATGCGTTATGTTGAGATCAGGGCATCGCAGGGCGCGACATGATCAAGAGCTTCAAGGACAAGCAGACCGCCACCATCGCTAGCGGCAGGATGTCACGCAAGCTGCCACAAGACATGCAGCGCAATGCCTTGAAGGGGCTGCGCCAGCTGGAAGCTGCCGACAACCTTGACGATCTGCGCATTCCACCCGGCAATCGATTGGAAGCGCTGCACGGCGATCGTGAAGGCCAGTACAGCGTCCGCATCAACGCTCAATGGCGGCTGTGCTTCCGCTTCAAAGACGGCAATGCCCATGATGTTGAAATCGTCGACTACCACTGAGGAGGCGACCATGACGGAAAGACTGCCCAACATCCACCCGGGCGAGATCCTCCTCGAGGACTTCATCGAGCCCATGGGGCTGACCAAAAACGCCTTGGCCACAGCCATCGGCGTACCGGCCACCCGCATCGGCCAGATCACCCGCGGTGAGCGCGCCATCACCGCCGACACCGATCTTCGCCTGTCCCGTTATTTCGGTACCAGCGAAGGCTACTGGCTGCGGCTGCAGAATGCCTACGACCTGGAGCAGGCCAAGCGCAAAGGACGTTTCAACGGCATCCGCCCGCACGCCGCCTAGCCTCACCTGCCCCCTGGTAGTGGGCAAGGTACGCCTCGGGGGAAAGGCTGATGACGACGTCGATGGAGGGCAAGGCAGCAATCCTGGGGGCTACCGGCAGCGGCCCGGCAAGGGCTCTACCTGCGTCACTCTGTGCATGGTCTTTACTCCAGGGGTCAACACCGCCACGCTTTTATCCGGCGCTGACATTCACCTGCCGGTAAACGAGCGCCATTTTCCAACATCGTTTCCAGTGAGTCGGCAAGCGCCCCACCGGATACCAGTTTAGTGTCATACAATTGATCGAGTATCCAGAGGACACCACGCACATCGAGCTGCCCTTGATGACCGGAACGTCGAAGAGAACCGTCTCCTGTCAACAGAGTCCAGTTTCGCTCTTTGGCGAGAAAATAGCAGGACACATCAGCGAGGGAGGAGTTGCCCAGTGAACTCCTCAGCTCATACAACGAGAGCACCTCGACTCCTGACAGCGCCTCGATGCCTAGCCCCAACCCAACAAGTTCCTGCCCATCCGGACGCTGGAGTTCCCGCAACACGAAATCTGTCGTAACAAACCGATGGTCGAGCTGGAAGACCATATACAGCAAACCGCCACGATACAAATCGATCCAGATATTGGTATCTGAGACGACGACCTTACCGGCCATCAACGCCCTCACCGTCACGGCTGTTTCGCATGATCACCTCGATCTCGGATAACGAGGTGTCCAGCAACTCGGCGGCACGGGAAGGTGTAATGAGCTCTTCTGCCAAAGCCCGATATACGAGCTGCCTCAGTCGACAGGAAGATTCCGACGACAACGGCCCTGGCTCATTTCGGCGAAAGCCCTTTATCGACCACCGTTTTGCGGTTTGCCGGTAAAAACTGGGGCCTACAATACCCAGGTCATAAAGGCGACGCAGGATCGCCTGAATCGAGATCCCCCACTCCTGCTTCGCGAGCAAGAACTCCTCCAACAGCACATGCTTTCGATTCTGGCCAAATACTTCTTTCACCTGCTTGGCTGGAAAGAGGAAGGCACCAGCGAAGCGGTGGCACCAGTTCTCCTCATCACGAGTACCATGCACTTCATTCGGGATCTCCAGCACCAGATGACCAAGCTCATGGGCAAGGTTAAAACGCTGTCGCTCACCGGGTCGCTCAAGATTGCTCACAATGACAGCGTCACCCCCGCCATTCACCAAAGCACAAAGACCATCGAACTTTTCATGGGCTGCCAACCCAACCACTTTGATGCCGCGTTCTTCCAGAGCCTCGGTGAGGTTGCTGATAGGGTTCAATCCCAACTCCCACTCTTCACGCAGCTGTTCTGCCGCAGGCTCTATGTCTTCAATGTCGTTGACTTGATAACTCTTGCGACAATAGGCGAAATCATGAATCGGTGCTTCACTCGCAAAAAGCTGCTCTGCCACCAGGTAGCGCTCCAAGTGCTCACGTACCTGTTCCTTTACCGCGTCTTGCTGTTTTTTTCCGAAGGCCGAGTGTTTGCGAAAGTCCACCTCGCCCAGCTCCACGCTATCGCGGCGGAAAAAGAACTCGGCACTGATACCCATGGCATCTGACAGCTGCAGAAGACGAGTCGAGTTGGGCACATCCTTGCCCTGCTCGAACTTGGACAAAGCCTGCTTGGTGATGTCGCCCATGGCGTCGGCAAGTTGCTGCAGGGACATCCCCTTGAGGGTACGCGCACGGCGGATACGTTCATGCAGCATGGTTCATCTCCTTCCCGGGTCTTACATGCTTAGGTTGACATTTTTGGATCAAGTTGTCTAAACGTCAACCCATCCACACACCCGCCACCTTCATGAGCAGCCCGATTCACTCACGGACCACATTCCCCCACTGTCAGGATGAGTGTCGTGCCCTCCCCCAAGGACCACCAGGTCGCGGCTCAGGCGCGTCAGCGGCTGCTGACGGTCCAGCTCGAGCTCGCCCAGCAGCAAAGCGCAGAGCGCCAATCGGCCCCGCAGGCTGGAGGAAGGGACGGCAGCGACTCACCCGCGACACAACGCGATCGGCGAGTCGAGCACTACACGGCGATCGAGGCAACCAGCCGCGACGGCGACACCGAAGCGTTGCTGCGCGCCGTAGCGTAAAACCCGATCAAGCGTTCCGCACTACCCCTACTCTTGCCAGACCGAACGCCCCTGCTGCAGCGCCTGAACTTTCTCGTGGAAGTCCCTCGCCTTCTCGATGGCTGCAGCCTCATTGGCGTCGAGGGAGAGCACCGCATCTTCGCCCTCCCCTTCCTGCCGTTCCGCGTCCCGCACCGCCTGGGCGTGCCGCTTGAGCAGGCTCTCCACGTTCAGCCGGATGGTGAACAGCTCCAGCTCCAGGGCGTCCTTCTGCTCACGGCGCCGGGCTCGCTCTCGGGGATCCTCAGCCGCCTCGATGATGGCATGCAGAGTATTGCCGAGCAGCCGCTCGGAAGCCTTGAGCTTGGGCAGGATTTCGTGGAGCAGCTCGCGCAGGGTTGTGAGAGATGGAGCGATTGCGCTCATACCCGGTCCCTATTCGTGAATTCAGGCTTCAAGCGATGTCATTGCATCAGGCTGGCTGACGGGAGAACACCTTCCATACTTGGTCTAGGCGTTGCTTGTCGATGTCTTCCTTCAGCCGAAAAAGCCCAGCTGTCTCCACACTTTCCAGGGGCTCCAGGAACTCCAGCACAGCATGGTAGGGAGGCCTGTCCCAGAAATCGTGGATGAATATCCTCGCTTCCGTAGGATCGGGGTGATGTTTCAACAGATGCTTCACTGCGGAAAGCGCACAGGCAACCCGGAAGCGACCATCCACGAGAATCAAGTCAAAGGCCATATCGTGGGAATGGATCGCACGGCTGTAGTCGGGGAATCGCTCGCTGTGATCGAGCGAGACTGGATAGCCCCACTCCCGGGTCGGCCCGATATCCACAACCTTGACCTGGCAACCATCCCCCAGCTTGGCTTTCAACGCATTGACCCAGTTGGCATCACTCTCCACCCCGTACGCTGTCAGCCCCTGCTCTACCGCCCAGACAGTCGAGCCACCAGAGCCAAACTCGAAATAATGCTTTGCTCGAAAGAGCGACTTTCTGAAAAGGTCGCGCTCCGCTGACGACATGAAGGGTGCCTGGGGAACTGTAAAGCCTGACTCTTCATGTGCATCACCTGATGATTCTTTATTCTCTTCTTCAGCTCCTGCTTCTGCTTCTTCCCCTGCTTCTTCTTCAGCAAGTGGCTGCACCAATCCCTCAGCCACAAGGTATTGCTGTGCCTTGCCCTCATCTACTGAAGACAAGAGCAGGTGAGCCATGTCCTTGATACCGAAGATGGCATGCAGCAGAAAGGCCAGCTTGACACGCCCCTTCTTTCCAATATCGGCGATCCGCGCATGACTAGGGATAAATATTGCATCGGCACCCATCAAGTCGGATGCCTGACGCTGACTGAAAAGCACACTTTCCGGCAAGTGGCTTTTATGGGCCATGTCATTGAAACGGTAGAAGCGAAAACCATGGCGGGCCATCCAGTGACTCACCTCGGCAAAGTTGGGCTGACGTTCGTGAGTCGGCTGGAAGGCGATGCGTACCTGAATCAGCAAGGTGTCCTTCAGTGCCTCTTCACCGTTCTCGAGGATGGCGACGGCATCGCTCAGGTCGTCCAGGATCAGCCAGTCGAGGCTTTCCAGGCCCTCGATGCTGTCGAGCGCGATGGTATTGATGGGCAGTTCGGTCAGCACCCGGCTGCCCTGGCGTTGCGAGTCATCCAGCTGCTCCACCGGCAAGGGGCGCAGCGTGCTGCTCATGGCCGGGTCCAGGCAGGCGTGCAGCGTCACCGGCCGGCCATCCCCCAACACGGCGTGGGGAAAGAGCTGAACATCGTCGCTTCCCTCAAACCGGCTTGCCTCCGCTACCCGACTGGCTGGATCGAAGGCCACCACCCCGAAGGCATCGAGTCCTCTCAATCGTTCGAAATCCTGTTCACGAACCAGCTTGGCGCTGTTATCGATGACCACGATCTTGCCCGGCAGCTGCCAATGGAACGCCTCTCCGCTTTTCGCGTTCGCGGCGGGAGACGCCGTGGCGGTTTCCGGAATGTCGATGGCGACGGGTTGCGCCTCCCCCTCGAACCAGGCTTCGCCTTCCTTGTTGAAGGTGAGCGCGGCGGGCGGCTTTTCTTCACAGCGGCGTTGCCAGATGGCGCGCAGGGCCTTGAGCAGGTGACGGGCAAAGCGAGGCGCATCGCAGACGGGGGAGTCCAGCAGCTGCTGGCGCAGCCCCTGGCGGATCAGCGCCAGGCTATCCAGGTCGCCGGCGAGCTCGACCACCCGCTGGCGATACTCGTCCCAGCTATCCGCCACCAGCTCCGGCAGACCCGCATTGATCAGATGCGTCGCGCTGTGACGACCGGCGAAGGATGGCCCCGGAAGGGTGACGACCGGCACCCCCATCAAAAGCGACTCGCAGGTGGTCAACCCGCCGGAGTAGGGCCAGGAGTCGAGGGCAATGTCCACTCGCTGATAGGCCCGCATCAGCTCGGCATGGGACGAAGGCCCCTCCAGCAATATCCGCTCTCGCTCGATGCCCGCCTTCTCCAGGGTCCGGTGAATGCTCTCCCGGTAGGCTTCGTTGGTGAACTGCCCCCCCTTGAGGAACAAGCGGGACTTCGGCAATTGGTGCAGTAGACTGGCCCACTCCCGCAGCAGCGGCTCGTTGAGCTTGGCCGGGTTATTGAAGCAGCCCAGTGTGATATAGCCATTGCCCAATGCCGGCAGCGGCCCCGGTGCAGACGGGGCATCGCGGGTCGGCATGTAACAGATGTAGTCGTCGGGCAGACGAATCAGCTTCTCGAAGTAGAGCCCGTCGACGCCGGGTGGTGTCTCGATGCTGTCGCTGATCAGGTAGTCGAAGGCGTCGAGCCCGACGGTGTTGAACAGCCCCCCTACCCACTTGACGATCAGCGGGGCCGGTTCCTGGGCCATGGCCATCAATCGATTGCCAGAGGTGTGGCCGGTCATGTCGATGAGGATGTCGATCTCGTCCTCGCGGATCTGCTCCGCCAGCTGGCCATGCGAAAGGTGGCCGACATCGCGCCAGTCCGCCACGGTGTTCTGGATGCGCCTGGCGAGCACATCATTGGCAAGCTTGTCGGAGTAGGCGACGAACTCAAGGTGCTCACTGCCGATGCGCTCCAGTGCCACGGTGATCATCTGCCCCACGGGGTGAACACGAAGCCCGCTGGATACCAGTCCCACGCGCAGGGAGCGGTCCGCTTCGCGCGGGGTGATGGGGCGCGCCGGGCGCCGTGCCGGGCTGTAGCGTTGCCGCCAATCCTCGGCCATCTCGAAAAAGGCGGCAGCATCATGCCGGGGATTGTAGTGAGCCGTGAAGTAGTAGTTTGAATAAGGGAGCGGATTTCCCCGTGCCATTTCGACGGCCTCCCAGTAATGGTGCTCGGCCTCGTCGAATCGCCCCATGGTGCTGTAGAGGTTGGCCAGGTTGCTTTGTACGCCAGGGTTTCGGGGGTGGGCCTGCGCCAGGGGTTCGAGGATGTCCAGGGCGGCATCGTAGTTGCGCTGCTCGACCAGTGCCGTGGCCTTGCGCATTCTTGGTAAGAAATTGGTCGGTGTAGCCTCGATGGACTTGTCGAGATGCTCTATGGCCTCGCGACGATCATCCTGCTGGCTGTAGACATGGGCGATGTTGAGGTTCGCCTGGTGGTTGTCGGGCTCGAACTCAAGAGCGCGCTGAAGGTAGTGCTTGGCATCCTCGTAGCGCCCCAGCGTCTGCAGGGCCTTGCCCAGGTTGGCCAGGGCCTCGACATCCTCGGGCTTGATCTCCAGGGCACGTTCGAGGGCCGGCAGGGCCTGTGCGGCGTCGCCGCTTTCCAGCAGGCAGGTCCCCAGGGCCTTCCAGCTGAAGGCCACACCGGGAAAATCGCGGGTCAGCGTATCGGCCGCCAGCCGGGCCGAGGCGAAGTCACGGCGCTGATAGGACGCGAGGAATGCCTCGGCCTGGGAATCCAGCTTGCGCCGCAGCGCCGAAGGGGACGACTGGCGGCGAGAGAGACGATTCTTGCGTGCCATGGTACAGCTTTCTCCGGAAGGTGGGGGCGATCTGGCCGACAGGATGACCCGATAAAAAACGGGGTGGCCAAGGCCACCCCGTATGGTGCAACACTCGCTGTGGCGATGCCAGATCAGCCCAGCAGCGAGAGCACGTTCTGCGGCGTCTGGTTGGCCTGGGCGAGAACCGAGGTGCCGGCCTGCTGCAGGATCTGCGCGCGGGTCATGTTGGCCACCTCGGAAGCATAATCAGCGTCCTCGATGCGGGACCGCGCCGCCGAGAGGTTGGTCTCGTTGGTCTGCAGGTTGGTGATCGCCGACTCGAAGCGGTTCTGGATGGCACCCAGGTCGGAGCGCAGGCTGTCCACCTGGTTCAGCGACGAATCCATGGCCGCCAGCGAGCCGGTGGTGCGCTCGTAGGAGAGCTCGGAGATGTTCGCATTAGCACCGGTCGCGTCGAAGGTCAGCGTGCCGTTTGTCGCAGTGACAGACGCCTCGTCCGCCTGCAGCGACATGTAGGTCACATTGGTCTGGGAAGTGGTGTCGACGCGAATGCCTTCTGCGGCCAGGCTTTTGACCTCACTGTCGGTGAGTGCGGTGCCGTCGAGGGTGACCTTGGCGTAGTAGCCACCATCGTCAGCGGTGAACAGGGTGGTGGAGCCACTGGCTGCTGTCGCGCTGGCGAAGCCGAAATCCGTGCCAGTCATGGCAGCGACGGTATCG
Organism: Halomonas sp. 25-S5; assembly: GCF_029889845.1. GTDB lineage: Bacteria > Pseudomonadota > Gammaproteobacteria > Pseudomonadales > Halomonadaceae > Halomonas. The sequence goes on along the minus strand of NZ_JARANV010000007.1, from coordinate 124,255 downwards.
ATTACGGCAACAGTAGTGCCGACGCTGGCGGAGACAAAGTCATTTGCGGCGGTAACATTGGTCGCTGCGGCCGCATTGGCCGGACCGTCGACGTTAAAGGTATCCAGGCTCAGGGAGTTCGAGTTGATCTCCTCGAGGGAGACATCGATGGTCTCGCCATCGTTGGCACCGACCTGGATGGAGAGGGAGGCGTCGTTGGCGAGCACCTTGACGCCGTTGAAGTCTGTCTCTTCGGAGATGCGGTTGATCTCGTTGAGGCGCTGGTTGATCTCACCCTGGATGGACTCCAGGTCGTCCTTGGAATTGGTCTCGTTCTGGGCCTGAACGGACAGCTCGCGGATGCGCTGCAGGTTGTCGTTGACCTGGTTGAGGGCGCCTTCGGCGGTCTGCGCGACGGAGATGCCGTCGTTGGCATTGCGCTGCGCCTGGGCCAGACCGGTAATCTGAGAGGTCATGCGGTTGGCGATGGCCTGACCGGCCGCATCATCCTTGGCACTGTTGATACGCAGGCCGGAAGACAGGCGCTCCATGGAGGTCGCGAGGTCGTTCTGCGACTTCATCAGGTTTTGCTGGCCGATCATGGAGGTGATGTTGGTATTGATCACGGACATGGTGTGATTCCTTCCCGTAAGTTGAGGGCTCCATTGGCGGGCCCGCTGCGATGGGTGTTCAAGGCCCAGCGGGCCTGCCACAACGGCGCCGTTGGCCGTTACTCTCTATAACGGCAGCCCGTGGGGAGACTTTAGGGAAAATCGCCATTTTTTTGCCGCCGGGGCGCGAAAGCCTTGACACGGCACTACGCCTGACGAGGCCTGGCGGAGCCCCCGCAAACGCCATCGCCCCGGCCGAATGGCCGGGACGCAAGTTTGCGCAGTACGGTGGGCGGGGAAAGGTTCAGTCGCGGCCGAGCTGGGCATTCAGGGAGTCGAACTGCTGCATCAGGTAGCTGCTGGTCTGGTTCATGCTGGCGATCATGCTGTCCAGTTGGCCAAACTGGGTACGATAGCGCTCGATGGTGCGCTCCACGCTCTGCTCCATGCGCGCATAGCGGCGGTCGAGACTTTCCACGCGGCTCGCGGAGCTGTCGATCGCACTGTCGATCCGCCCGCCATCGTCCAGGAAGCGCCCCAGGGTGGCCTCCATGCGGCCGGCCATGCCGCCCGCCTCATCGGCACCGGCAAAGAAGGCGGCCAGCTGCTGGGGGGCATCCGTGATTGTCTTGTCGAGCTTGGCATCGTCCAGCTCCAGTCGCCCCTTCTCGTTCAGCGAGACGCCAAGCTGCGACATGATCGTGAGCTCGCTCCCCGCCACGCTACTGGTCAGGTCGCGCACCAGGTCCGATTCGATATTGCGTACAGTACGGTCGCCTATCAGCTCACCGGAGGCGCTATCACCGCCGCCGTAGGCGGTCATGCGGCCGATGGTGGACTGCAGCTCATTGTAGGAGGAGACCAGCTTGCCGACGGCTTCCTTGAGAGCGCCGGTATCACGCGACACGTCCAGACTCAGAGTTTGACCAGTAGAGGAAGGATCCAGCTGCAGGGTCACGCCCTGGATGGCGCCCTCTACCGTATTGGTAGCGCTGGTGATGGTGATGCCATTGATATCCAGATCGGCGTTACGGCCCAGTTGAGCCGTGTTGGCATCCCCGCCCAGGGTGACGCCCCCCGCCAGGTTGGTGAAGGCCATATCCGTGATGCCAGCATCGGCACCGCTCTCGCGGGAACTGAGCACCAGGCGGTTACCGGTGCCGTCGTTGATGATAGAGGCATCCACCCCGGCCGCAGCATCGGCATTGATGGTGTCTCGGATCTGCTCGAGGGTCGCGCCCTCCGCCAGGGCGATGCTTTTCGTGCCGCCATCGCCGAAGGTCAGATCCAGCGTGGCGTTCGCTGCGGTCAGCTGATCGTTGAGATTCGTCACTCGGGTGCTGGCCAAGCTGCCGGCACGGGCCGTCTGGGTCACGGCGATCTCGTAGCTACCGGGGCTGGCGTCGGCACTGGCACTGGCGGTCATACCCTCCCCCTGCACCTTGGCGGCGAGCTTTTCATAGAGCGAAGTGTCGTTGAGCTTGGCCACTGCGTCCTGGAACTTGCTCAGACCGGACTGCAGCCGACCATAGGCGGAAATCTTCGCCTGCTCCTGGGTATTCTGGGTCGTCAACGGCGCCAGCTTTTCGCGTTCGGCAGAGCGCAGCTGGTCGAGCAGGCCGTTGAGATCCAGGCCGGAACCGATGCCGAGAGATGAAATGCTAGCCATGCGAAGCCCCTTTGAGCGACTGAAGCGATATCGTAAATCATATCGGCGGGGTTCCGGGGAACTTTAGGCCGAGTGGTGCCTGCTCAAGTCGAGGCGCGCGACGTGGTCCAGGAGTGTGTCGCCGAGCAGACCAACCTGCTGTCGCTCAACGCCACCATCGAGGCGGCCCACGTCGGCGAGCACGGCCGGGGCTTCGCGGTGGTGGCCGGCGAGGTGCGCCAGCTCGCCCACCGCCGAGCAGGGCGCGGCGTAGGGCTCACGCCGTCAGGCGGGCATCGGAAGAAGAGGGACCAGAGAGCTGTTTGCCAAGGAGGGCATGGCGGATCGAGGCGTGATCCGCCAGGAGGAGTCAACGTTTCATCATCTCTTCCAGGCTGTTGGCAAACAGGACGTCACGCATCCAGCCTTTCAACTGTTCATGGTCGGCCTGGGCGAGTCTCGCCTCTACCCACTCTGGCACCTCACCGAACTTGAAGGTGAGCTGGGTACGCACCATGTCTCGCGCCTCTTCCAGACGGCCCTCCTGACGGCCTTCCAGGCGTTCTTTCTTGACCAGATTCTCGAGATTCTCTGCCAACATATCTTTATCCTCCACCAGGCTTTCGAGCCGATTCAAGTTGACCTCGGCCCCCCAGCCGATGCAAATGGCGCTTGAGCCAGCGGGTGATGATCCGGTCGATGCGCTCCTTGTCAGGGCCGGCCTGGATGATCGCCACCACGCGGTCCACGGCACGTTGCAGGGACTCCCAGCTCTCCCCGGCGTTCTCGACACTGAACACGCCGCTCAGTGGCGTCTGGCGATGAACAGGCTGTTGCCCGCCTGGCGCTTGGCCTGGCCCTTGAGCTCCGCCAAAACGCTGGCGATGTCCATCGCGGTCGCCCCCGAGCCACGCGACACCGCGTGATAGGCCATCGACAGCGTCATCAGCGGCACCATCACTACCCGTCCGTGGCGATCTCGCCCCGGAAAGCCGCCGGTCTGTCGATGCGCCGTGGTGTAGAAGGTGGGGATGAAGCGTGCGAAGCGCTCGAGGATTGCCTCGCAGCAGGCCCGAGCCTCCGCAGGGTCCAGCACCAGCATGAAGTCGTCGCCGCCGACGTGGCCAACGAAGCCGTGATCCCCGCAGACCTCCTGGAGCATGCGCCCTAATGCCAGGATCACCTGGTCGCCCCGAGCATAGCCATAGACGTCGTTGTAGGCCTTGAAGCTGTCCAGGTCGGCGTAGACGGCAACAAAAGGCTCCCCGGCAGCCAGTCGCGCCGCCAGCGTGTCGTTGATCACTTCGTTGCCCGGCAGCCCGGTCAATGGATTGGCCTGCCGGGCACTACGTACCTGAAGGGCGGTAATCTCGCGTAGCAGGTCGATGGCCTGACCCAGTCCGCGATAGCGCCCGTCAGCATCGACAATCACGAAGTCGTCCTGGCGCCCCTGGCTCGAGCCGGTGATCTGGCGGCTGAGCGTCTCCAGCGGCATGGACTCTTCGGCGATCAGCATGCGACGGTCCATCAGCGCATCAATGGAACGCCGGGCATGCAGAGAGTGGCTGAAGGGGTTGGTGAACTCGGACAGGAACTCGTGCTGGCGAACCACGCCCACGGGGCGCTGGTCGTCGTCCAGCACGGCCAGGCAGCGCAGGCCGGGGTCCTCGCGAAAACGCGTCACCACCTCGGGGACCGGCGTGCCCTGCGCCACGGGGGGCAGGTGGCGACATAGCATGGCGGCGCTGGTGCCGAAGTTGCCCGAGACGGCCCTGGGCGTCGACGGGGGCTGCTCGAGCCGGCGAAGGGGTTCCCGGGCCGGCCGCGCGAAATAGTAGCCCTGCATCAGAGTACAGTTCATGCCCCACAGGCAGCGTTGCTCGCCGGCGGTCTCGATGCCCTCGGCAATGACCTGACACCCCAGGCTGCGCGACACCTCGAGCAGCGAACCGAGAAACTGGCTCTTGCCGGGGTCACGGTCAATCTCCTCGACAAAGTGGCGATCGATCTTGACGAAATCGGGACGCAGCTCGGCCCAGTGGCGCAGGCTGGAATAACCGGCCCCCAGGTCATCCAGCGCCACCTGGAAGCCCATGCGCCGGTAGTGGTCCACGGCCTGGCGCATCAGGGCGTAGTCGTGGATCGGCAGATGCTCCGTCAACTCGATCACCACTCGCTCGGGCGACAGCCCTACCCCATCCAGATAGGCGCGCGTCAGTCCCTCGCGAAAGTCGTCCTCGAGCAGCGAGGTCGGCATGACGTTGAGGAAGAGCCGCCCCGGGAGTTCGAGCCGCGCGAAGGCCTCGATGGCCGCGCGGCGACACAGCAGGTCCAGCTCCACCAGCCGACCGGTCAACCGAGCCGTGTCGAACAGCGTCAGCGGCGAGTGCAGCGCCGAGTCCGACGGCCCCCGGGACAGGGCCTCGTAACCGAAGACGCCCTGGCAGCTGGCATCGACGATGGGTTGGAAGAGTGGCGTGATGCGGCCCTGCTTGAGGATGTGGTCAAGCTCCTGGGCCTCGTGATCGATCATGGCATCGGGCACGTTGTTCGCCTGGGTAGTGGCATCGTGCATCGCGTTCTCTCCCTCAGGCAGGCAGTGCCTCGAGTTCCTTCGGCTTGCTCGCCTCGATGTCGCGAGACGCGTCCTCCGCCGCATCGCGGCCATCCACATCCCCCTGCCACCGGGTCGATGATGGCAGGCGAAAGCGCGCGGTGAAGTCCCGCATGCGCCCGGCCTCATCCTCCAGGGCCGCCGCGGCTCGATTGGCCTGCTCCACCATGGTGCTATTGCGCTGCGTGACGATGCCCATTTGATGCATGGCCTGGTTGATCTGATCCAGACCGCGGTGCTGTTCGGTGGCGGCGTGCGCGATCCAGTCAGTACACTCGCCGAGCCTCTGGATGGCGTCGACTATGGCGGCCATGTCCTCGCTGGCCCGACGCGACAGCCCATCACCCCGTTCGACGCTGCCCCGGGAGGCCTCGATAAGCGCCCGGATCTCCTGGGCCGCCTGGGCACTGCGCGAGGCCAGCAGTCGGACCTCCTCGGCCACGACCGCGAAACCGCGCCCCTGCTCGCCTGCCCGGGCGGCTTCTACCGAAGCATTGAGTGCCAGCAGGTTGGTCTGGAAGGCAATGTCATCGATCAATCCGACAATCTCGCCGATTCGGCTTGAGCGCTCGCGAATCTCGGCCATGGTCTCGACGAATGCGCCTACCCCATCATTGCCCTGACGGGCCTTGCCGGTGGCCTGCTCGGCAAGCGTATTGGCCTCGCGGACATGGCCGGCGGTGTCGGCAACCGAGGCGGTCATTTCATCCAGGCTGGAGGCGGTCTGCTCGAGAGAGGCCGCCTGCTGCTGGGTGCGGGCCGACAGCTCCTGATTGCCCTCGCTCAGGTGCGCGGCATTGTCGAGTACTCGATCGCCACCGTCTCGGACCCGCTCGACAGTCTCTGCCAGGGCCCGTCGCATGCCGTCGAGCTCGGCATAAAGCTGACCGATCTCATTGTCGCCTCGCGCTTCCACTGGAGTCGCCAGATCACCGTCGGCAATACGCCGGAAGTGCTCGATGATGCGCGACAGTGGCCGAATGACATTGGCCCGCACGCCCCAGATCACCACCCACATGAGCAGCAGCGCGCCGCTCAGGGCGCCGGCCAGTGCCAGGTTGAGCCAACCGGCCATGGCATTGAAGCGCTCGGCCAGGGCATCGCCACGCTCCGCCTTGGCGGCGAAGAAATCATCCGCAGCGTCCATGAAGACCTGGCTCAACTCCGCTACCCGGGACTTCCCTGCGTCGTAGCCGCCAAGATCCTCCTCCTCGAGGAGCATCAGCTGCAGCGACAGCCCGGTGTTCAACAGCGACTGGAAGCGCGAGGCCAGGTCGTCCATGGCGCCCTGCTGGGCCGTTGCATCGGGCAGGGCCTGGAAGCGTTCGAAGGCCGCCTCGGCATCACGCATGTAGGCCCTGGCCTGGTCGACGACCGGCCCGGGACGATCGAATGAGGGCACACGCATCAGATGAGCCGCGCGGTCCATGGCGACCTGGGCTCTCAGGGTGGCGATATAGGCCTGGTTCAAGGCCCGGGACTGCTGCACCTGAACCTCGTGCAGGTCCCCGAAGGCGGTGCGACCGTGATGATTGGCATAGAGGCCGAGGGCACCGATGCCGAGAATGATGGCGCCAAAGGCAAGCAGCACCAGGCTCCAGCTGAGCCGGATAGTCATTCGGTCGAGACGTCGCATCGGGGGTCCTGTCGCTGGTAAGTCGGTCGACCGGTCACAACGGCCGGCATGCTCAGGCTTTATATCAGCGCTTCATGACATTCCGATGGCAATGCGACACAACCCGGCCACGATGGGCGAGGAAGCCCGCCATGGCCCTCAGTCGGCCGCCCGAGGAGAGACGCACACCCGCGATTGTTCCGGTGCCTGACAGCGCGAGGTCATCCCCCCCCCGCGACACGGCGGCGAGGATGATCAGACTCCTACGTGCTGGGTATTCAGGTAGCGCTCGGCGAAAGTCTCGGGATCCACCGGGCGACCGGTGAGATCCCCCTGAATCAGGGTGACGTGATAGCGGGAAAGCGCCTCCAGCTGCAGGTTTCGGCGTGACTGAGCGAGCGCCTGATCACGCTGCTCCAGAGCCTCGCGCGCCATCCTTCTCTCTTCTGCCCCTGAGACACCACCTCGATGCATTCTGCCCTACTCCTCCACCCGTGTGGTGTCATCGACCACCACACGGTTGCGGCCCGCTGACTTGGCGCGATAGAGCGCCTCATCGGCCCGCGCCAGCATGCTGTCCATGTCATCACCCGGACGGTATTCGGTGATACCGGTGCTGATGGTGATGGTCAGGCCCTGCAGGCGTGATTCGGCAATCTGACAGCGCAATCGCTCGGCAAAGGTGCTGGCTCCTCGTAGCCGGGTGTCGGGCAGCAGGATGGTGAACTCCTCCCCACCCCAGCGTGAGAGGACGTCGGTACTCCTCAGGCTGCTGGAAACACGATCGGCCAACTGCTTGAGGATGGCATCGCCAGTATCATGGCCATGTCGGTCGTTGACCTCCTTGAAATGGTCGATGTCGAAGAGCAGCAGCGAGAAGCTCTCATCGCCGCGCTCGGCCTGGAAGATGGCCTGACGCAGGGCGGTGTCGAAGGCGCGTCGATTGTAGGTCCCGGTGAGATGGTCGAGTGTCGCCTGTCGCTCCAATTCATCTTCCATGCGCTTGCGTTCGGCGATGTTGTGAAACACGGCGACGAAGTTGCGGATCTGGCCGCTGTCGTCGCGAACCGCGGTGATGGATTGCCAGAGCGGGTAGATATCGCCGTACTTGTTGCGGTTCCATATCTCGCCCTGCCAGTGCCCATTGTTTAGCAGGTCATCCCAAAGTCGCGCATAGAAATCGGCAGAGTGGCGCCCGGACTTGAAGAGCCGCGGAGTCTTGCCCAGCACCTCATGCTCGCGATAGCCGGTGATGTCGGTGAAGGCCTGGTTGGCGCGTTCGATCTGCATATGGGCATCGGTGATCAGCGTCGCCTGCCCGGTGGCGAAGGCGGTGGCCAGCAGCTTGAGCTCGCTCTCCTGTCGCTTGCGTTCGGTGACGTCCTCCTTGACCGCGACGAAATTGACGACCTCGCCCGCGTCATTACGCACCGGCGTGATCACCTCGGCTTCCCAGTAGAGCTCACCGTTCTTGCGCCGGTTGAGCAGCTCGCCCTGCCACACGCGACCGGCCTGCAGGGTCTGCCATAGGTCACGATAGACCGCGTCGGATGTCTCACCGGACTGGATCATCGCCGGCGTCTGCCCGATCAGCTCCTCGCGCGAATATCCCGTCACGTCCAGGAAGCGCTGATTGACGAACTCGATGCGTCCCTTGACGTCGGTGATCGCCGTGGCCGCCGGGCTCTGCTCGACGGCAATATAGAGCTGGTAGAAACGCTTGCGCAGCGACGTGATGTCCTCGCATACGCCTCCCTGAACGCAATCCGGTCCTGTCACGGGGCCCACCCAGGCTTCGCTCATCAAACGATTTCCTCTTCTTTTCGGACACACCCCGCCGTCCCTCTCCAGCTATCCCCGCAGAAATGGCCAGCAAGGCGAGGGACGACTGACCCACGAAGTCGAATGAGGCTTGTGCCGAGGCAAGACGCATCATCAACGAGCGACATCGGGCCCGAACGGCCCAAGACGGTACATAGGGCGCCGACATTAAAGCCGGCGCCCGTCATGTCCGGAAGAGGGGGAGGCCCGATCACACCTGCATGTTCATGACATCCTTGTAGGCCGTGACCAGACGGTTGCGTACCTGGATTCCCATCTCGGTAGCCACGCTCGCCTTCTGCATGTCGACCATCACATCGTTGAGCGCCACGCCGGCGGTACCGGCCTGAAAGGCCTGAGCCTTGGCATCGGCATCGAGCTTGAGCTCGTTGATGCGGTGGATGGCGGACTGCAGCTCGCCGGTGAAGCCGCCCGCCCCCACCTGGGTGTCCACCCGCTGACCACTGGACGATTGGGATGCCGCCTGACTGGACAATGACTGCATCTGGGAGAGAACTGACTCGATCGCGGGAGCACTCATCACAACCACCTTGGCATGTAGGGTCACGAGAAAAGAGACATCAGACTACCTGACGGAATGTCTCGGCCATGCGGTCAAATGCCCCATAAAAACTGGGCTTTTCTGACCTTTAGGGTGACAGCGGCCGCGGATAATGGCCTCCATCAGAGTTCCGCCCACTCCAGGGGCGGCCAACCGCGATGGACGGACCGCACTCGATGCCTTCTTCCTCAATGAATCTTGCTCATGGAGCCAGCCGCGTCTGGAGGCCCACATGAGCAGTGGCGCTTCAGCCACCGATAGCCAAGCCCGTGAGGGTTCGGCCGGCCTTGCGCGCCTCAAGGATCAGCTGCGTGGCAACCCGCTGGTGGCCTTGCTGATCGCCGGTGCCGCGTGCATTGCCGTGGTGGTTGCCCTGCTGATGTGGGCAAGCTCACCCGCCTACCGCGTGCTCTACAGCAACCTCAGCCAAGCGGACGGGGGCAGCATCATCAACGAGCTCGACACCCGTGGCATCCCCTACCAGTTCAGCCAGGGTGGCCAGGCGCTGCTCGTCCCCGGTGACCAGATTCACACGCTGCGCCTGCAACTGGCGGAACAGGGACTGCCACAAGGCGGGAACGTCGGGTTCGAGCTGATGGAGAACCAGGCCTTCGGCATCAGCCAGTTCGCCGAGCAGATCAACTATCAGCGGGGCCTGGAGGGCGAGCTGTCGCGGTCCATGGAATCACTGGGGCCGGTCAACAGGGCCCGGGTTCACCTGGCGCTGGCCAAGGAGTCGGTCTTCGTGCGCGACCGTGAGCCGGCCAAGGCCTCGGTGGTGCTGACGCTGCATGCCGGGCGCACGCTCGGCGAGGGACAGGTCAACTCCATCGTGCACATGGTGTCCAGCAGCGTGCCTGACCTGGCAGCCGAGGCCGTCACCGTGGTCGATCAGAATGGCCGGTTGCTGACGGCCCCTGATGCCAACGGCCTGGGGCTGGACGGCACGCAGCTGGACTATATCGCCGAGGTGGAACGCTCCTACCAGCGGCGCATCGAGTCCATCCTGACGCCGATCCTGGGCAGTCAAAACGTCAAGGCCCAGGTAACGGCTCAGGTGGACTTCTCCCGCCGCGAGGAAACCTCGGAGCGCTACGGACCCAACCAGCCGCCCAACGAGGCCGCCGTGCGCAGCCGTCAGAGCAGCGTCAGCTACAACGGCAGTGACGACCTGGCCGGCGGGATCCCCGGGGCACTGAGCAACACCCCTCCCGGCGCCGCGCCGTCACCGGTGGAGAACCCGCCCGCCGAGGGAGATGCCGCGGGTGGGCAGGCGAACGGGGATACCCCGGCGGCGACGCGCAACCTCGATCGTGATGACGTGATCAACTACGAGGTCGACCGCAGCATCTCGCACGTCCAGCACCGTCGCGGCCAGGTGGAGCGACTCTCGGCAGCGGTCGTCGTCAATTACCGCCCAACCCCTGACGATGAGGGTGTCATGCAGCCAACACCGCTCAGCGAGACCGAGATCGACCAGGTCGAGCGGCTGATACGCCGGGCCATGGGCTTTTCCCAGGCCCGTGGGGACGAAATTGCCGTGGTCAACAGCCCCTTCACTCGGGCGGCCCCGGAGATCGAGCCCCTCGAGTGGTGGCAGGAACCCGACGTCCAGCAGCTGGCCATGACCCTGGGCCGTTATCTGCTGGTGGGCCTGGCTGTCCTGCTGCTCTACCTGCTGATCCTGCGTCCGCTGGTCAAGCGCGCCAGCCAGGCTCCCCAGGCGGCCACGCAGCCCGCACCGACCTTCCAGGCCAGGGTCGGCGAGGATGACGAGGAACACGCCTCCGTCAAAGGGCAGGAAGATGAATCCACCTACAACAAGCCGCGACGCAAGCGCAAGGCCTCGGCCTACGAGGACAACCTCAATGATCTTCGCGAGATGGCAGAAGAGGATCCGCGCATGGTGGCCATGATCGTTCGCGGCTGGATGAACAAGCATGACTAAGTTCCAGGAGATAAGCGGCGCGCGGCGCAGCGCGATCCTGCTGCTGGCACTCGACGAGGATAGTGCGGCCGAGGTGTTCAAGTACCTCTCCCCCACCGAGATCCAGCAGATCAGTACGGAGATGGCCCGACTGGACCAGGTCTCCCACGATGACATGCACCAGGTGCTACAGGCCTTCCATGACGAAACCGAGGAGTTCATCGCGCTCAACCTGAACTCCAGCGAGCATATCCGCTCGGTGCTGACCAAGGCGCTGGGCAGCGATCGTGCGTCCAGCCTGATCGAGGACGTGCTGGAAACCAGCGGCACCGGCTCCGGCATCGATGCCCTGAATCTCATGGAAGCCTCGATGGTGGCGGAGCTGATCCGCGATGAGCACCCACAGATCATCGCCACGGTACTGATCCATCTGGATCGGCACCAGGCGGCGGACGTGATGGCGTTGTTCGACGAGAAGCTGCGCAACGATGTGGTGCTGCGCATCGCGACCTTCAGCGGCGTGCAACCCGCGGCCCTGCAGGAGCTCACCGAGGTGCTCACCAACATGCTGGATGGCCAGAACCTTAAGCGCAGCAAGATGGGGGGCGCACGTACCGCCGCCGAGATCCTCAACCTGATGAACTCCAACCAGGAAGAGGCTGCCATCGAGACGGTTCGCTCGCACAGCGAAGACCTGGCCCAGAAGATCATCGACGAGATGTTCCTGTTCGAAAACCTCATCGACCTGGACGACCGCAGCATCCAGCTCATCCTCAAGGAGATCGACACCAACTCCCTGGTGGTGGCGCTCAAGGGGGCACCGGAAACCCTCATGGACAAGTTCATGCGCAACATGTCCCAGCGCGCCGCGGACCTGATGCGCGAGGACATGGAGGCCCGGGGGCCGATTCGTGTCTCCCAGGTCGAAGCCGAACAGAAAGCCGTCCTGCAGGTGGTGCGTCGCCTTGCCGATGGTGGCGAGATCGTGCTGAGCGGCGGAGACGAAACCTATGTCTGAGCGTGGTGAATCAGGCATGGCAGACGACCAGACACCCTGGCGCCGTTGGCAGATGGGGGAACTGGAGAGACCACGGCGCGCCGCTCCATCCGAGTCCCAGGGCAATTCGCAAGCGACGCCAGATGACGAGCGACGCCAGGCCTTCAAGCGCCAGGCGGAACTGCAAGCGCTGCGCGAGAGGGTCCGGCGAGAAGCCCATGAAGAGGGCCTGAAAGCGGGTCGCGAACAAGGCCATGCCGAGGGACTGGCCAAGGGGCTCGAGGAAGGGCGCCAGCAGGCGAAGGACGAGCTGGAGGCGCGCCTCGCCGAGGCGCTGGAACCCATCGCGGCCCTGGCCACCGCCTTCGGTGCTGCCCTGGAACAACTTGACGACACCATCGCCGAGGATCTGGTCGACCTGGCACTGGCCACCGGCCATCAGCTCGCCGGCGAGGCCCTGAAAGCGAGACCTCGCCAGGTGCTGGAACTGGTGCGCACGCTGCTGCATACCGAGCCCCCGCTCATCGGCCAGCAACGTCTCTGGCTGCATCCGCTGGACCACAAGCTGGTACAGAAGCATCTGGGCGAAGAGCTATCGGCTGCCGGCTGGACGCTGCAGCCCGATGACCAGCTCAGCCGTGGCGGCTGCCGGGTGACCAGCGCCAATGGCGAACTCGACGCCACCTGGGAGAGTCGCTGGCAAGCCGTGAAGACCCAGGTGAGACATCGCAGCCCGACCACGCATCAGGCACAAGGGGACGAGCACTAGTGACCGAGCCGCTGTCCACCAACCCTCACCAGGCTCATTGGCAGCGCGCCTTGCGTGGCGTGCGTGCCCGCGTGGAGCCCTTGCCCCCCTGCCGCGCCAGCGGTCGGGTGGTGCGTGCCACCGGGCTGGTGATCGAGGTGGTCGGACTGCAGGTGGCCCTGGGCAATGCCTGTCGTATCGAGCTTCCGGCCGGTCGTCAGGAAGCGGGCCGCTTCGCCGAGGCAGAGGTCGTGGGGTTCGCCGGCGACAGGCTGTATCTGATGCCACTGGCCGAGATCACCGGCCTGATGCCGGGAGCCAGAGTCTTCCCCCTTGCCGATGGAGCCCACAATAGCGCCCGCCGCTTTCCGCTCGGCGAGGCCCTGCTGGGGCGTGTCGTCGACGGTAACGGGACGCCCTTGGACAGCATGGGTCCGCTCGAGGATGCCCCCCGCGCCCCGCTGGCCACACCGCCGCTGAATCCCCTGGCGCGCGCGCCCATCGAAGAGCAGGTCGACGTGGGCATTCGTGCCATCAATGCCCTGCTGAGCGTGGGCCGTGGCCAGCGCATGGGGCTGTTCGCCGGCTCCGGGGTCGGCAAGTCGGTGCTGCTCGGCATGATGGCTCGCTACACTCGCGCCGACGTGATCGTCGTCGGCCTGATCGGCGAACGGGGTCGCGAGGTCCAGGACTTCATCGACAACATCCTGGGCGAAGAGGGCCTTCGCCGTGCCGTCGTGGTAGCCGCGCCGGCCGATACCTCCCCACTGCAGCGTCTCCAAGGGGCGTCCTATGCCACCCGGCTGGCAGAAGGGTTTCGTGACGAGGGACGCAATGTCCTGTTGATCATGGACTCCCTGACCCGCTTCGCCATGGCCCAGCGCGAGATCGCCCTGGCCGTCGGCGAGCCACCGGCAACCAAGGGCTATCCGCCCTCGGTCTTTGCCAAGCTGCCGAACCTGGTCGAGCGCGCCGGCAATGCCCAGCGCGGCGGCGGCTCCATCACCGCCTTCTATACGGTACTCACCGAGGGCGACGACCAGCAGGACCCCATCGCCGATTCGGCACGCGCCATCCTCGATGGCCATATCGTGCTGTCCCGAACGCTGGCCGAAGCTGGCCACTACCCGGCCATCGACATCGAGGCCTCCATCAGCCGGGCGATGACCGCCATCATCGACCCACCGCAGCAGCAGCAGGCCCAGCAGTTCAAGGGGCTCTTCTCGCGCTACCAGCGCAACCGCGACCTGATCAGCGTCGGTGCCTACCAACCGGGGCATGATCCGCAACTGGATGAGGCCGTGCGGCGCTATCCGCACCTCGAGAGCTTCCTGCAGCAGCGCATCGAGGAGAACAGCAGCCTGGAAAACGCCCGCCAGGCCCTGGCGGGCGTCGTGGGAGGCACGTCATGAGTCGCCGCCACTCGCCGCTCGATACCCTCGCCGACCTCGCCCGGAATGACCGGGACCAGGCCGGGCAGAACCTGGCCGGCGAACAGCGCACCAGCCAGCAGGTCAGCCAGCAGCTGGAATCCCTGCATCGCTATCGGCAGGAGTATGCCGAAAAGCTGAATGCGGCCATGCGCGATGGCATCGACCCGGCCACCATGCGCAACTACCAGCAATTCCTCGCCTCGCTGGACGACGCCCTGGTGCGTGCCCGGCAGGCAGTGGCCGCCCAGCAGCAGCGGGTCGAGAAGACTCGCCAGCACTGGCAGCAACAGCAGCAACGCCTGTCGTCCTACGACACCCTGGCCGAACGGCGGAATATCGCCAGCCGCCGCGATGAACAACGCCGGGAACAGCACGTCAGTGACGACCTGGTCAACAACCGCCTGGTTCGCCAGCGCTCGCCCCAGGGCGAGTACTGAGCCAGCAAGGAGACTGTCGATGGATATCCAGTTGCTCGTCAATGCCCCCGTGAATGCCGCCGGAAACCGCGCCTCGCCCGAGGGGGACAAGGCACCGGGGGACGCGTTCGCCCGCCACCTGGCCGGGGCGAGCCAGGCCCGCGGCGAGGGGGCCGGCACCCCGACGCCACAGGCGTCGTCCTCGCAGGCGCCAGCGGCCGCGACGCACGGCCAGGGCGATACGCCCGCCGGCGCCGCCATGCGGGACGAGGCGCTCAAGGCTCGGCTGGCCGAGGTATCGGGCACGACGGACACCAGGGTCGAGCACGGGAAGACGGGCGAGAGCGCCGGCCTGACCCCGCTGCTTGGCGCCGAGGCCGGGAGGGCCGCCTGGTCGCGCCTCTCGGCCGAAGACGTCGAGTCGGCCCTCCAGTCGCTCGAGCAGGGCACGCCGCGGTCGGCCGGCAGCGACGCGGCCGGTAACGGCGTCTGGGACGCGCTGCAGGAGCACCTCGCGCTGATCGAACAGGCCGGCCGCCCCGAGGCGGACGACGCCCTCGCGCTGCTGTCCCTGGCCGCCACCGGGTTCCCGGCCACCGGCAGTACCGACGCGCCCAACGCGGCGAGTGTCGCCGGCCCTGAGTCTCACATGTCCGGTCAGGCGCTGCGCACCAATCCGCTGCTCGAAGCGATCGCCGCCGATCGCCGCGCGCCCCAGCCGAACGCGGCGGCAGGCTCCGCCGCGGCAGAGCGACTCGCCCCCTCCCTGGCCGGCGCCGGCCAGGCCTCAGCGGCGAGCGACGAGGCGCTGCGCGTCGCGACCGCCGGCGACGCCCTACTGGCCCAGCGTGGCGAGGCGTCGGGGGGCGCCGGCGCCCTCGAACTGGCCGGCCAGGGCGCGGCGAATGCGATAAACGGTGCGACGGGCGGGGCGATGACCAGCGCCCCATCGATGCCGGCCCAGGCCAGCCTGCCGGCGCCGGTCGCCAGCCCTGCCTGGCCCCAGCAGCTTGGTCAGCAGCTGGTGCGACTGAGCCAGCAGGGCGGTGAACAACGCGTCGAGCTGCAGCTGCATCCAGCGGAGCTCGGGCCTCTGTCAGTGTCCCTGAAGATGGGCGACCACGGCGCACAGGCGCAGTTCATCTCCGCCCATGCCCAGGTCCGCCAGGCGCTGGAGCAGGCCATCCCGCAATTGCGTGATGCCCTCGCCGAACAGGGCATCAGCCTGGGTGAGACGTCGGTAGGCGAACAGCGAACCGGTAACGGCGACGGCGCCCCTCGACAGCCAGGCGACATGCTGGCATCAGCCGGGGTGGAAGGGAGTGATGAAGGGTCATCAGGCGCCATCGATGCCAAGTTGACGCGTGAGCTGAATCTGGATGGTAGCGTGGACCTCTATGCCTGACCCCCAGCTACGCTAGGCGCCAAACGGACAAGATAGGCGCAATCAGCGGGGCTGTTCGGGTCATCGTGATCACGATGCGACACGCATACTGCGAGGTCAGCATCGGCAACACACTGCAACCTAGGAAAGAGAATGGCGAAATCGCGTGGTGGCTCCCGCAAGCTTTTGTGGTCGATGATGGTGCTGCTGATCCTGTCGTCATCCGTGGCAGCGGTAGCGCTCTATATGGTCTTTACCCAGCAGGGAAGCGCGGCGCAATCGGCGATCAACACCCAGGAGATGCCTGAACAGAAGGCGCCGATTTTCCTGCCGATCAAGCCTTTCACCGTCAACCTTGCCGATGACGAATACGGGCCTCGCCTGCTCTATACCGGCCTGTCACTGAAGCTGGCTGACGAGACCAGCCAGGAGATCCTCGAGCAGCACATGCCCCAGGTTCGCAGCCGTCTGCTGACACTGTTCTCCGGCAAGCAGGCCAGTGAACTGACCTCGCCAGGTGGCAAGCAGCGCCTGGCAGCCCAGGTGATTGCCGCCCTGGAGGCACCCATGTCCGAAAACCAGCCGGAAGTGGCCATCAACGACGTGCTCTTCACCGAGTTCATCGTGCAATAGGCAGAGGGTAGCCAAGACGCCATGTCCCAAGATGATCTGCTGTCCCAGGAAGAGATCGATGCCCTGCTCAAGGGGGTGAGCGGTGATGACGAACCCGAGGCCAAGAGCAACGGGACATCACGCGTGCGCCCCTATGACCCGGCATCCCAGCATCGCATCATCCGCGAGCGCCTGCATGCCCTGGACATCATCAATGAGCGCTTTGCGCGTCACTTTCGCATGGGGCTGTTCAACCTGATTCGTCGCAGCGCCGATATCACCGTGGACTCGGTGCGCTACCAGAGCTACAGCGAGTTCTCCCGCAATGTGCCGGTGCCGACCAATATCAACATGATCGCCATGAAGCCCCTGCGGGGCTCGGCCTTGATCGTGTTCCCCCCCAGCCTGGTCTTCATGGTGGTGGACAACCTCTTTGGCGGTGACGGACGCTTCGTGACCAAGTCCGAGGGGCGTGAATTCACCAACACCGAACAGCGCATTATCCAGCGCCTTCTGCAGTTGGCCATCGACGCCTACAGCGAGTCCTGGAAGTCCGTCTATCCCCTCGAGATCAGCTTCCTGCGCTCGGAGATGCAATCCAAGTTCGCCAACATCACCAACTCGCCAAACGAGATCGTGGTGAACACCAGTTTCAATCTCGAGGTGGGCAATCTCGCCAGCAGCTTCCAGATCTGCATGCCCTACGCCATGATCGAACCGCTGCGTGACCTGCTGACCAACCCGCTCAGTGATGGCAGCCAGGATCAGGACGGCACCTGGACGAAGCGCATTGCCGGCGAGATACGCCACTCCGAGGTGGAACTGGTGGCCAACTTTACCGATATCGCGAGTCGCATCGCCCACGTGATGGCCTTGAAGGCCGGCGATGTGCTGCCCATGGAACTTCCCGAGATGGTGACGGCCAGCGTGGATGGCGTGCCCGTGATGGAGTGCGAATACGGCAGCCAGCATGAGCAGCGCGCCCTGCGCGTGCTGCACATCTTCGACCATGCCGCCGACCATGCGCCGGCCGATGCCTTCGTCAAAGGCTCCAGGCCGCAATCCAAGGAATCCAACCATGACTGATCCCAACAACCCCGATCAGAATATCAGCGAAGACGACTGGGCCGCCGCCATGTCGGAGCAGCAGGACGACGCCCCCGCTGACGATGACGACCCCTGGGCCGAGGCGATGGCCGAGCAGGCGGCCACCGAGTCTGCCGGTCAGGAGCAGGAGGCAGAAGAGCCCACCGCTGCGCCCGCTGCTCAGTCCGCGTGCAGCAGCGTCTTCCGCCCTCTCGAGGCGGGCCAGGGGGTGGCCCAGGGACGCGACCTGGAAATGATCATGGATATCCCGGTCAAGCTCACCGTGGAGCTCGGCCGGACCAAGCTGACCATCAAGCAGCTGCTGGAACTTGCCCAGGGGTCGGTGATTGAACTGGACGGTCTGGCGGGCGAGCCCATGGATATCCTGATCAATGGCTACCTGATCGCCCAGGGCGAGGTCGTGGTTGTCGAGGACAAGTACGGTATCCGTATCACCGAGATCATCACCCCCTCCGAGCGGGTCCAGAAGCTGAATCGATGACCGCGGCAATACCCGATGAGCCCCAGGCGGGCCTGGATGCGGCCGTAACTGGTGGAGAGGCCTTGATCGGCATGGCCACGCTTGGCAAGACCGCTGCTGCGCTGGGACTGATACTGGTCATTATCCTGGTGGCTGCCGCCGTGCTACGCCGCTGGGGACTCCCCCACCAGCGCCATGGCCGCCACCTTCGAGTCGTCGGCAGCACGGCGGTGGGTACCAAGGAACGCGTCGTGATTGTCGAGGTGGAAAACACCTGGCTGGTACTCGGTGTCGGCGGTGGCCAGGTCAACAAACTGCATGACATGCCGGCCCCGGACGAGCATCGGGAATCCGTCACCTCTGGCGGACCGGGATTTGATGCAGGAGACGCCTTCGGGACGCGCTTCGCCAAGGCCGTCCGACACAATGCCGGCCTGGGACGACGGGGGAAGGCGTGAGGCAAGTCGCGGCCAAACATGTGCTTTATACGCTGGCCCTGGCGGTCCTGTTGACGTTGCCCGAACTGGCCCTGGCCCAGCAGATCCCCGGTATCGTCAGCCGCCCCCTGGACGATGGGGGACAGCAGTGGTCGCTATCGCTGCAGACGCTCCTGCTGCTCAGCTCACTGGCCTTCCTGCCTGCCGTGCTGCTGATGATGACCTGCTTCACGCGCATCATCATCGTGTTGAGCTTACTGAGAACGGCCATGGGCACGCAGGCTACCCCACCCAACCAGGTGCTACTGGGGCTGGCCCTCTTCCTCACCCTGTTCATCATGGCGCCGGTGCTGAGTCAGGTGCACGAACTGGCCTGGGCACCGCTCTCCAATGACGACATCAACTTCGATGAGTTTCTGCAGCTGGCCCAGGGCCCCTTCCGGGAATTCATGCTGGCCCAGACCCGCGAACCCGACCTGGCGATGTTCGCCCGCCTCGCCGATATCGGAGAGCTTCAGGGGCCTGAAGACGTGCCGATGAGGGTGCTGGTGCCCTCCTTCGTCACCAGCGAACTGAAGACAGCGTTCCAGATCGGGTTCACCATCTTCATCCCCTTCCTGATCATCGACCTGGTGGTGGCCAGCGTACTGATGTCATTGGGGATGATGATGGTGCCTCCGATCACCATCTCGCTGCCCTTCAAGCTGATGCTGTTCGTGCTGGTGGACGGCTGGCAGCTGATCATCGGGTCGCTGGCGGAAAGCTTCTACCTGTGAACGCACGCCCGAGGAGGCCAACATGACACCGGAAGAGGTAATGAACATTGCCTACCAGGGCATGCGTGTCACGCTGCTGCTGGCGGGCCCCCTGCTACTGACCGCCCTGGCCACCGGCCTGCTGGTCAGCCTGTTCCAGGCGGCCACCCAGATCAACGAGATGACCCTCTCGTTCATCCCCAAGATCCTCGCCGTGTTCACCGTGCTGGTGCTGGCCGGGCCCTGGCTGCTCAAGCTAATCACGAACTTCACCATCGAGCTGTTCACCAACATCCCCTCGATGATCTCGTGACTCCCAATGAGCTTGTGAAGAGCAGCGCCCGCTGATGGTCGAGGTCACCTTTGACCAGCTCCATGGCTGGCTGGTTGCCTTCCTGTGGCCCTTCGCACGGATCACGGCGTTGATGCTCAGCGCTCCGCTGTGGGGCCATTCCAGCATACCGCGCCAGGCCAAGCTGGCCCTGGCCGGCGCCGTGGCGGTGGTGATCGCCCCGGTACTGCCGCCCATGCCGGAGGTGCCGCTTTTCTCCTGGGCGGGATTCGGCATCCTGGTCGAGCAACTGCTGATCGGCGCCGCCATGGGCCTGACGGTCAGGGTGATGCTGGCCGTGGTGCAGGCCTCAGGCGATTTCATCGGGCTGCAGATGGGCCTGGCCTTCGCCACCTTCTTTGATCCCTCCAGCGGTACCAACATGGTGGTGCTGTCACGCATCCTCTACATGGTCACGCTGCTGATGTTCCTGGCCTTCAATGGCCATCTGATGGTGCTGGAAGTTCTGGTCACCAGCTTCCAGACGTTGCCAATCGGAATCGGCCGTTTCAATCCAGACGCCTTCATCATGCTGGCCCGCTACGGCGGCACCATCTATACGGCGGGCATGCTGCTTGCCTTGCCACTGGTGGCATCGCTACTGATCATCAACCTGTCACTGGGTATCCTCAACCGCTCAGCGCCCCAGCTGACGGTCTTCAATATCGGCTTCCCGACATCGCTGACCGTCGGCCTGACCCTGCTGATGGTCCTGATGACCGACCTGGCAAGCTTCCTGGAGCGACTGTTCAGCCAGGGGTTGGCCTTCCTGCAGAACCTGCTGGAGATCTTGGCACCGCTGCCGATAGCGAATTAAAAAAACCGCCCCGGCCATGAAAGGCACCGAAGCGGTAAAAGACCATGGCTGAGCTAGGCCCGGCACCATGGTCATCAGGGACCGAATGTCAGAGACCTGTTATCAAAGATACGAATGTCAGAGACCTGTTATCAAAGATAGTTGAAGAGTGACATGCCCTTCATGTCGGCAAAGGTCTTCTGGGACGCCTGGAGGCCCACTTGGCGCAGGCTGTAATCGGAGATCGCCTGGGCGTAGTCGAGGTCGACCAGATCAGAGAGCGTCTGCTCGTAATTGAGCATGCGGTTGCCACCCACGCTGTCGACCACGTCCAGCTCGTTGAGGCGCGCCCCGACGGAAGCTCGAGTGGTCAGGACGTTATCCAGACTGTTATCGAACTCGCGCATCGCCGTATTGAGGGTGTTGCGCAGCGCGGCCTTTTCCCCCTCCGTCTCGGCGGGACTCTCCAGCACCCCCAGGGCCTTCTCGAAGGACCTGAAGAGATCGGTGTTCATCTCGTCAGCCGGGGCGAATTCGACCCTATCGCCAGTAACGGCCTCGCCCTTGAGCTCGAGACGCAGACCGCCGATTTCCACGATGCCGGACTCTCCGTTGTATGGGTTGCCGCTAGTCAGCGCGTCCCAGCCGCCAGTCGAGTTTTTCTTTTCGATGTCATAGTCCGTATCGCTGGTAAAGATGACACGAAACGCCTCCCCGTAGTCGGCGTCCTCGTTGTCGATCACCTGTGGGCCGGAGAAGGTGACGCTGCCGGCATTGCCAGGGTCCGCCTCGGCCACATAGCCGGCACCGCTGGGCACGCTTTGAAAGATGGTCTTGCCATTGTCGCTGACCTTCATCAACCGTGAAGCGTCGATGCGCTGCTCGCGGGTGTTGCTGTCTCCGACGTAGTCGATGCCATCATTGGCACGTACGAAGGGGGCCGAACTGTCCTGATAGCCGCCGAAGAGATAGCGGCCGTTGCCATCGGTGGCGTTAGCCTGGCCGAGCACCGTCTCGTAGATACCGCGAAGTTCTGAGGCTACCGACTGGCGATCCACGTCGCTCAAGGTATCGCTTGCGGCCTGAACCAGGAGGGTCTTGGCACTGGTGATGGCATCACTCACGCTGTTGAGCACACTCTCGCCTTGAGCAAGAGAGTTACGCGCGCTGACCCGTGAGTCGGCATACTGCTGGGTGACCGCCCGGGCCTGGTCGACGCCTACGGCGCGAGAGGCCGCCTGGGGGTCGTCGGAGGGATTGACTACCCGGCGACCACTCGCAATCTGCTGGCTGACCTTGAGAAACTCGCCCTGCTGACGATTCATGGACGAGACGCTCTGCTCGAACATGGTGACGCTGCTGATACGCATCTAGGGGCTCTCCTGGAATCAGTTGCGCAGGCCAAGGATGGTGTCGATGACGGTCCGGCCCGTCTCGATCACCCTTGCATTCGCCTGGTAGAACTGCTGGTAGCGAATCAGGTTGGCGGCCTCCTCGTCCAGGTTCACGCCGGACTCGGACTGCTGCACGGCCTTGAGCTGGTCGGTCAGGCCCTGCTGAGCATCGAGATTGACCTGGACGATATTGGTGCGGTTGCCCACGTCGCTGACCATGGCGCCGTAGGCGCCACTGAATGAGGCGCTGCCACCCACCAGTGACTGCTCCTGCAACTCTTGCATACGCAGGGCGTTCTCGTTGTTTCCGGTACCGCCTGAGCTACTCGCGGCGGCGATCTTGTCCAGATCGCGGATGGCGCTTTCCATATTGGCTGCACCACGCCTTACGGGTTGCACCTCGAAGCGGTCGCCCTGCAGGGCAGTATTCAGATCCTGGAATGCCACCTGTAGGCCACCAACGCTCAACGTTTGACTGGAAACGTCGAAACTGGTCGCAACCGTTTCACCGCTGTCCTTGCGTGTCACCTCGAAGGTGGGAGGCGTACTGGCACTATCCGTGACACGCACGGTGTAATCCGTTGCCCTCAGGTTATTGAGATTGGCGTCATCGAAGTTGGCGGTCGCTGTGGCATTGCCGCTATTACGAGCGTTGGAGTAGACCTGAGGCTCGCCAAATGTGAAGAGCGCCCCACCCGGATCGCCGTCCAGGTCAGTACCCAGCCGATGCTGGGCATTGACGCCGGCCGCCAGCGAAACGGCCAGTTGGCCGATCTGGTTCTGGGACTTGTCCAGGGTCTCGGCGCGGAAGTCCATCAGTCCACCGAGGGTACCGCCCGTCACGGTATCCTCAGTCAGTGCCACCAAATTACCGCCGGAGTCCTTATAGCCCAGCACGGTGCGCTGGGGGTCAGCGGGTGAGGCCATCGCCTCCAGGGTGTAGTGATTGGTGCCGGCTACCAGCGGCTGGCCGCTGGGCAGGCTGATGTTGTAGGTCTTGCCATCCTGGATGTTGAGACGAACATCCATACGCTCGCTCAGCTCGTTGACCAGTCGATCGCGCTGGTTGAGCAGGCCATTGGGGGCCTCGCCGGTCCGCGCCCGGGCCAGGGCGATCTCCCGGTTGATGCCGGCCAGCTGCTCGGTGGTGTTGTTGATCTGGGTGACCTCGTCGGCAATCTGGCCATTGATACCTTCCTGCATGTCCTGCAGGTAGCCATCGAAAGAGCGAAACTGGGCACTCAGGGTATCGACCGTGCCGAGAACCCCTTGTCGAGCCGCCGGATCCGAGGGGGCACTGGCCAGATCCTCCAGGGAAGAAAAGAAGTTCTGCATCAAGGGGGCCAGGCCGGCGTCACGATCCGCCAGCAGGCTATCGATCTGGTCCACCTGGTTGCCATAGGCCTCCAGGGCACTGGACTTGCTGGTCGCGGCATCGAGCTGCGAGGCCACGTACTGGTTGAACTGGCGCTGGATGTCATTGACCTGGACGCCACCGTCGGCACGACTTTCGCCGAGGAGGGTCACCTCGCGGTTATAGCCCGGCGTATAGACGTTGCTGATGTTATTGCTGGTGGTGCTCAGGGCGTTCTGTGCCGCGTTGAGACCACTCAGTCCAGTCGAGAAGATGCTCATTGGCGTGTTTTCCTTAAGCCGACAAGAACGTTATCGGCTCTGCGGCGACAATCTTGAGAGCTGGTTCAGAACGCAGCGGTGAATCCGGATAGGGCACTGCTGCTCGCCAGGGTCGTGCTACCGACCAGCGGCCCCATGGTGTCCATCACGGCAATCAACTTGTCGGCATAGGCCGGATCGGTCGCATAACCGCCCTGCTGCAGTGCGCGGGCCGCCTGCTCGGCGCTAGCCGCATGGGTCACCGAGGCATAACGGGGGTTATCGCCGATCAGCCTTGCGTAGTCGGTAAAGGCTTCTTCGAAGGAGTCATAGACTCGAAAGTCGTCACGACCGCGCTGCCGCTGGCCGCCGATCACCTCATGCGTGGTGATCTCGGTGGTCTCGCCCTGCCAGCGGCTACCGGCCTTGATGCCGAACAGGTTGTGGCTGTTGCCCCCGTCACGGGTGGGAATCTCATGCCGCCCCCAGCCGGTCTCCAGGGCCGCCTGGGCCAGGATCAGCTCGGCCGGCACGCCGGTGGCTCGGCTGGCTGCCTGGGCCGGCGCTTCCAGGTGCTCGAGGAAGTTCCGCACGTGAACGGGCAACTCGTCACGTGCCACCTGCGGTGAATACCTAGCCTCACCGCCCTTCGATGCCGCGACGGGGATCGCCATCAGTTCGTCGAGGAACTGCTCCGGCATCGTCACCTTGTCATCCGCTGCCTCGGGCTGGATGGCATCCGTCAGCACCCTGGGGGTGCCCCGGGGTATACCGGCCACCAGTGACTCGATATCAGCGGCCCTGCTGTCTGCTTCAGGAGGAACAAACCCGCGCCCTTCCAACTCCGCGACCAGCTTGTCGGCCAGGCCGATACCGCGACTTGCCAGGGTCTGTGACCACTGTTGGTCAAGCAGCGACTGGTAGAAGTCGGTCTGCTTGCTGTCGATGAGACCCGAGGTCGGTATGGCATCACGCATGCTCTTCATCATCATCTGGATGAACAGTGCCTCGAACTGCTTGGCGGCCTCCCCGGCCCCATCGGCAGGATCCTGCCGGGCCGTATGCTTGAGCCGCTGCAGGCCCTGCATATCCAGCGCGAACTGGCCGTCGATGTTGCTTCCCAGGCTCATGTCAGATGATCTCCAGCTCGGCACGCAGCGATCCCGCAGCCTTGAGCGCCTCGAGAATCGACATCAGGTCGGCGGGCGTTGCCCCCAAGGAGTTCAACGCATCCACCACTTCCAGCAGGTCCGCGCCCTCCACGACCTTGAGAGTACCGGGCTGCTGCTCGACGCTGATCTCGGTGTCCTGAACCACCACGGTCTCGCCACCCCCGAAGGGATTCGGCTGGCTGACGCCCACATCGGTATCGATGACAATCGAGAGGTTGCCGTGGGCCACGGCCGCCTGGCGCAGCCTCACGTTGCCATTGAGCACGATGGAGCCGGTGCGTGAGTTGAGCACCACCCGGGCGGGAGCCTCGGCGGGCGTGACCTGAACGTTCTCGACACGCGCCATGAAGTTGACGCGCGAGTTGGCATTCTGCGGGCCGTCAAGGGCGATGACCCGACCATTGCGGGCCGCCGCTACCGGGCGAGCGAACTCGGCATTGATCGCGCTCACCACACGTTGGGCTGTTCCGAAATCCGCTTCGTTGAGCGCAAGTTCGAGCACTCCGCCGTTGGCACCCAGATCGAGGGGCACTTCGCGTTCGACCATGGCCCCACCAGCAATACGACCGCTGGCCTGCTGGTTGATCTGGATGCTGCTGCCACCGGCTTGGCCCCCGGCCCCGCCAATCAACAGATTCCCCTGGGCGATGGCGTAGGTATCGCCATCGGCCCCCTTGAGCGGCGTCATCAACAGCGTGCCGCCGCGCAGGCTGCGGGCATTGCCCACGGAGGAGACGGTCACGTCGAGACGCTGACCGGGACGCGAGAATGGGGGCAGGTCAGCAGTGACCATCACGGCTGCCACGTTGCGCAGCTGCATATTGGTCCCTGGCGGCACGGTGATGCCCAGCTGCGAGAGCATGTTGGACAGGCTCTGGCCGGTGAACGGCGCCTGTGTCGTCTGATCACCCGAGTTGTCCAAGCCGACCACCAGCCCGTAGCCCACCAGCACGTTGTCTCTCACACCACTGAACGACGCCAGTTCGCGGATCCGCTCGGCGTGGGCCGGCAGGGTCATCAGCGCGACCATGGCCAACAGCAGGAGCCGCACGAAAGGATTTCTCGCCAAACGTTCAACACGCATCATGCCACCACCTAGAAGGGCGAGACGTTGAGGAAGAAGCGCTGCAGCCAGCCCATGTGCTGCGCCTCGTTGATATAGCCGTCGCCGACATACTCGATACGCGCATCGGCGACCGAGGTGGAGAGCACGGTGTTCTGGGCCGTGATGGTGCGTGGGTTGACCACACCCGAGAAACGGATGAATTCGGTTCCCTGATTGATGGCGATCTGCTTCTCGCCTCGTACCCGCAGGTTGCCGTTGTTCATGACCTCGAGTACCGACACGGTGATGGTGCCGGTGAAGGAGTTATTGGCCGCGGACCCGCCGCCACCGCTGAAGTCGCTGTCACCACTGACATCGAAGCCATATTCGGCCAACGTCTCCAGGGCGTCTGGCAGCTGTGCCAGGTCGAGACTGGATGAACCACTTCGATCAGCGTTGGACTGGCTGTTCTTGCTGGCACTGACCTCTTCGTCCAGGACAATGGTCAGAATATCCCCCACCATCCGCGGGCGGCGATCTTCGAAGAGGGGATGATAGCCTCGCTCAGCCTGATAGATAGAGCCATTGGCACGGGGTGCGGGTCGGTCGGCAATCTCGATACGCTCCTGCTCACCGACTACCGAGGCACGCGGGATCTGCGCACAACCTCCCAGCACCATCAGGACCACGGTCACCATCAGTAACCGCACGCCAATCTCGCCTTTGCAGCGCCACCGCCCGTGAGTTTTCCGCCCCACCATTCTCTGCCCCAGCATGCCGCGCCACTCCTGGTTACAGCTGGGTCAGGCGCGCCAGCATTTCGTCGCTGGTTTGCACCGCCTTGCTGTTGATCTCGTAAGCCCGCTGGGTCTGGATCATGCTGACCATCTCCTCCACCACGTTGACGTTGGAGGTCTCCACATAGCCCTGGAAGAGGCGACCCGCACCGTTCATCCCGGGCATGGACTCGTTGCGCGGCCCGGAGGAGGTCGTCTCGGCATAGAGGTTGCCTCCCATACTCTCGAGCCCGGTCGGGTTGACGAACGTGGACAGGGTGATCTGGCCCACCTGGTTGTCCTGGCTACTACCCGGCTCGGTGACGGTCACGACGCCATCCTCGCCAATGGACACCGAGAGGGCGTTGTCGGGCACGATGATCGCCGGCTCGAGCGGATAGCCGTTGGCCGTGACCATCTGGCCATTTTCATTAAGCTGGAAGCTGCCGTCCCGCGTATAGGCGGTGGAGCCATCCGGCATCAGCACCTGAAAGAAACCGTTGCCATTGATGGCCATATCCCGCGAATTGCCGGTCGCCTCCAGCCCACCCTGGGTATGCAGCCGCTCGGTGGCCACGGGGCGCACACCAGTTCCCACCTGCATGCCCGAGGGCAGGCGGTCCTGAATGTTGTTCTGGGCACCGGGCTGTCGCATGTTCTGGTACAGCAGGTCCTCGAACACGGCGCGAGACTGCTTGAAGCCGTTGGTGCTGACGTTGGCCAGGTTGTTGGAAATGACATCCAGCTTGACCTGCTGCGATTCCAGGCCTGTCTTGGCGGTCCAGAGTGACTTGATCATTCCGGGTTCCTCTCGATAGTAGGTGACGACTCTGGTGCTTAACCCTGCAGCGACAGCAGGCTGTTGGCACGCTGCGCGTTCTCGTCGGCCGTGCTGATCACCTTGGTTTGCATCTCGTAGCGGCGCGCCACGTCGATCATCGACACCATGGCGTCCACGGCGCTGACGTTGCTGCTCTCCAGCGCCCCGCTGGCGAGACGCACGTTCTCATCGGCCGGCAGCGCCGCTGGCGCGTCTTGCGCCCCGCCGACGGGGCGGAACAGCCCGTCATCGCCGCGTGCAAGCTCCCCCTCGGGCGGGTTGACCAGCTTGAGACGCCCGACCGGCACCAAGGCATCGGGATCCTCCCCGGCGCCGATGGTACTGATGGTGCCATCCGCCCCGATGGAGACCTGCGCGCCCAGCGGCAGCTGGATGGGACCGCCGTCACCCATCACCGGGCGGCCGACACTGGTCAGCAGGCCATTGCCGTCCACCTGAAGGTCACCGCGGCGGGTATAGGCTTCCCCGCCGTCCGGTGCCTGCACGGCGAGCCACCCCTGCCCGTCGATGGCCACGTCCAGGGCACGCCCGGTCTGGTTGATGCTGCCGGCCGAGAGATCTACGCCCGGTGTAGAGGCCGCCACCGAGACGCGGGTGGGCAGCACGCCGTCGCCCTGCACCGGCACGGCGCGCATGGCGTGAAGCTGCGCACGAAAGCCGGCGGTATCGACGTTGGCGAGGTTGTGACTCACCACCGACTGCTGCTCCATGCTCTGTCTGGCGCCGCTCATGGCGGTATAGAGAATGCGATCCATGGGTCAAACTCCGTCGACGCGATCAGCGCAGGTTGATGGCGGTCTGCAGGACCTCGTCCTGGGTCTTGATGGTCTGGGAGTTCGCCTGGTAGGCGCGCTGGGTCACGATCATGCTGACCAGCTCGCTCGCCATGTCGACGTTGGAGGTCTCGATCGCGCCGGACTCGATCGTGCCCAGCAGCCCCGTGCCGGGAGGGCCAACCAGCTCCTGCCCGGAGGCCTGGGTGGCGGACCAGGCGTTGTCACCCTCGGGCTTCAGGCCCTCCGGGTTGCGGAAGTTGGCCATGGCGACCTGCCCCGCCGCCAGCGACTGCTCGTTGGCGTAGTTGCGGGTGACGGTGCCATCGTCCTCGATGGCGATGCCGATCAGGGCGCCGGACGTGTAGCCATTCTGGGTCAGGGAGCTGGTGGTCGAGGTATTGCCGAACTGGGTGGAACCGGCAATGTTCATGGCAAAATTCAGATCAGCTGGCTCATTTGCCATGAAGTCAGCTGAGGAGAAGGGAATGCCACCCGCGATATTGCCATCTGCGTCGACGTCACCTACGCCGGCACGCAATTGGCCGTTTACATCGAACAGAAGGTCATACTCTTCGACAGCAGGTGGGGCGGCATTGTCCATCAGCGCCTGACCGTCCATCGCCATACGGGCTGTCCAGTTATTTGCGCCTGTTTTTTCGTAGTAGACGCTGATATTGCGTGGATTGCCCAGGGAGTCATAGGCCGTAAAGTTGTTCGAGAAATGATACTCGATGTTCTCAGTGGCCGGCGGGGTGGCACTGTCGGTGCGCAGCGTTGTCTGCCGTAGATCCTGGTCGGTGACGCGCGAATCCAGGTTGAAGGTGGTGGCCACCTGGGTGGTGGCACTGGCCGGCATCTCGTCGGCCGCCACGCGTAGTATCTCGGGCTGGCCACCGCGCTGCACGTCCCCTGCTGCATTGGCCCCGAAGCCCATGAGGCGCGCGCCCTGTGAGTTCTGCAGGTAGCCATCCGGGGTCATGGTCAACTGGCCGTTGCGGGAGTAGACCACCTGCCCTGCCTGCTGGAAACGGAAGAAGCCCTGACCGCTGATGCCAAGATCCAGGTTGCGACTGGTCGCTTCCAGATTGCCCTCACTGAAGTCCTGTAACACGGTGGAAACCCGCGTCCCCAGGCCGACCTTGGAGTTGGCAAAGACATCGGAAAACTGGGCGTTGCTGCTCTTGAAGCCCACGGTCTGGGAGTTGGCGATGTTGTTGCCCTGGACGTCCAGGCTGGAGGCGGCGGCGTTCAACCCACTCAGTGCTTGTGAAAATCCCATGTCTTTTCCCCTGCGGATCATTCTTCTGTTGTCTGGAACGAGGCTACTAGAGAATCTGCTTGACGTCGGCAATACCAACCTGACCGTAGATGGCCCCCAGGTCCAGCGAGAAGGTGCCATTCTCATCGGCCGGCGTGATGCCATTGACCATGGCGTAGTTGAGGGTCTCGGCGGCAAGCGGCTTGTCCCCTCGAGTCGCCTCGATGCTGACCTGATAGGAGCCGTCCGCGGCCTTCTGCCCCTCACTGGTCAACCCATCCCAGCGGAAGGACTCAACGCCGGCAGACACCGCCCCGATGTCATAGCGGTTGACCACTTCTCCGGCACCATTGGTAATGGTGACCTTCACGTTGTCGGCGGGGGCATCGAGCTCGATGCCGAAGGGGGTGGTGTTCACTTCACCGGTCTCGCCGTGGTTGAGCAGAACCCGGTTTCCCGGCACCAGCACGCCCTGACCGATCAGGCCACTGGCCTGCAGCGCCTGGCCGGCATTGATCTGGCCATTGATGTCCTTCAGGGACTGGTTGAGCTCCTCGATGCCGCTGACGGTATTGATCTGGGCCAGCTGCGAGGTGGTCTCGTTGTTGTCCATCGGGTTGAGGGGATCCTGGTTCTTCAACTGAGTCACCAGGAGGGTCATGAAGTTGTTGCGCAAGTCGGCGGACTGGTTCTTGGCCTGGTTTGCGGACGGTCCGCCGGCATTCAGGCTGTTGAGCACGCTGCTGTCGATGGTGGTCGCCATGTGCTTACCCCTCGCCCAATGTCAGTGTCTTGAGCATCAGTTGCTTGTTGGTGTTCATGACCTCGACGTTGGCCTGGTAGGAGCGCGAGGCCGAGATCATGTTGACCATCTCGCCCACCGGATCGACATTGGGCATGGTCACGTAGCCTTCCTCATCCGCCAGGGGGTGGCCCGGCCGATACTCCATGCGCATGGGTGAGGGATCCTCGACCACTTCGCGGACACCAACCCCTCCGATGCCGTCGCGCGACTGTGCTCGGGTTTCGAACATGACCTGCTTGGCGCGATAGGCCTCTCCGTCAGGGCCCGACACGCTGTCCGCGTTCGCCAGATTGCTGGCGGTGACATTCATGCGCTGTGACTGGGCGCTCATGGCCGAGCCGGAGATATCGAAGATGGAGAACATCGACATGCGGTCACTCCTGGATTATTCGGGCTGCATGGCCTTCTTGAGGCCCTGGATGCGGCTGTTGAGAATCGTCAGCGCCGACTGGTAACGGACCGAGTTGTCGGCGAACTGAGTCCGTTCACGATTCATGTCCACGGTATTGCCATCGAGACTTGGCTGGTCGGGCACCCGGTACAGCAGCTCGCGAGACGCGCTGGGGAGCCCCTGGCCCTCGATATGGCGCGCGGAGGTCCTCGACAGGGCCAGTCCGCTGCCATCACCGCCCTGCTTGACGGCTTTCTTCAACTCGCTGGCAAAGTCCATGTCCCGGGCCTTGTAGCCCGGCGTATCAGCATTGGCGATATTGCTGGCCAGCACCTTCTGGCGCTCCTGACGCAGCCCAAGGGCCTGCTGATGGAAGTTCAAAGAGGCTTCGAGCCGATCGATCATCCCGGCACTCCCCAGAAAAGGTATGAGTCGACTATGGAGAATAGCCAAGCTCGTGTCATAACAAAGGCCCGAACAGTCGTCATTCGGGTTGCCAATTCACGAGTTTCATCGAAGATGACAGTCGCTAGAATCGTGGCATCAGTCACCCAACCTGGCCTCGACATGCTCCGACATTGTCTATCGTCACGCTCCGCCCGGCATATGGCCCACCTGCTGGCGATGACCTTGTTGCTGCTGGCAGGACCGAGCCAGGCCGGAGAAGATGCCCTGCTGGCGAAGATTCACGCCTTCCTCTACGAGCAAGCCAGGGCCTCAGGCGACGAGGTCGTGATCGAGGTTCATCCGCCACGCGCCAGCCTGCCAACCTGCGAGCACCCCACCCCCTTTCTACCCAATGCCTCCTCACGACCGGTCGGACGCGTCTCGGTAGGCGTGCGCTGTGGCGACCAGGGGCGACAGGTGCGCTATCTTCAGGCCGAGATTCATGTCACCGGCAACTATGTCGAGCTTGCTCGTGATATCGGCGCCGGGGAGGTCATCCGACCCGAGCATCTGACCGAACGGCAAGGGAGCCTGGGGCGACTGCCCCAGCAGACCATCCTGGATCCGGGCCAGGCGATCGGCCAGCAAGCTACCCGCCCGCTCGCCGCGGGCATGACGCTGCAGCGTCACCATCTGCGTCCCCGCCAGTTGGTCAAGCGAGGGCAGCGTGTGGTGATCGAGGCCCACGGAGCGGGATTCCGGATCGCAAGAGAGGCTGAGGCGCTGGAGCCGGGGGGCAAGGGGGAGCATGTCCGCGTGCGACTCCCTGATCGCGAGATCCTCGAGGCAAGGGTCGTTGGCGAGGGGCGCATGACCGTGGACTTTTAAGCTCACCAGCAGCACACTCGCATCTGAGCGTCACACCGCGTTAAAGTTATCGAATCGACGGCCGATACCCTTCATTACCACATCGGTCACGAGGCCATCACCGTGAAAATCGACAACCACCATCCCCTGCAGCGTCCTGCCCAGGCGGAGCCGCGTGACGACACCCGCAAGACTCAGGGGTCAGATCGCGCCCACCAGCAGGATGACGGCCCGTCAGCCACGACCCACCTGAGCCAGGCCGCCACGGACAGCAGTCAGGACATCGACACGGTGCGTGTTGAAGAGCTTCGAGACGCCATCCGCGAGGGCCGACTGGACATGCGGGCCGACCGCATTGCCGATGGCCTGATTGCGAGCGTCCAGGATCTGCTGAACAGCAAGGACGCCAACGAATGAGCCTTCGCCGCCTGCTCGAGGAACAGCGGTCTCGACTGGGGGCACTGACCCGCCTGCTCGAAAACGAACAGGAGCAGCTGCTCAGCGGAACCATCGATGGCCCACAACTCGAGAAGATCGCGCAGGAAAAGTCACGCCTGCTAGCCAGCCTCGAGGAAACCGAGTCGACTCGTGCCCGGATCCAGCAGAGGCTTGGCTATACCACTGGCGGCGACGGTGCGCGTCTGGCGGCCGAAGATGCGGGCTGCCTCACCCAGTGGCAGGCCACCCTTGAGATGGCGGCACACACTGCCCGCCTGAATGACCGCAACGGTCGCCTGGTAAGCCTGCGCATGTCGCACAATCAGCAGATGCTGGACTACATTCACCGCATCGCCGAGAAGCCCGTGTACACACCCGACGGCCGCACGACATCAGGCCAGAGACGACTGAACACCTCTGCTTGATCGCATGGCAGCATGCAACCAGCCCTGCACGCGCCTACCCTCCGGCGCTCTCTACTCAAGACTCATGGTTTCGAGAGCACCTGCAGATCGGGATAACGTCCTAGCCACGTTGCCAGCTCGCCAGCCGCCATCGGCGGGCCCAGCAGATTTCCCTGGACCTGATCAACCCCCTTATGCCGCGCTGCTGTGAGCTGCTCGGCCGTTTCCACCCCCACCATGACGCTTTCCAGCTGCAATGCCTTCAGGCATTGCGACAGCGCACTCAGCGCCTGGCGGGCAAACGAGCTGCTATCCGCCAGGCCATGCACTAGCTCACGTCCGATCTTTCCATGGGAAACCGGAAGCATCGCCAGGCGTATCAAGTCCACGGGGGCACCCCCCAGGTTATCGACTGCCAGCCGAATCCCCATTCTGGAGAGACGACGCAGCAACAGGCCATGGACTTCCGCCTGCTCGGAGAGCACCTTTCCATCGACCTCCAGGCTCAACCAACTCAGCTCACCAGACGACTGACGCAGGAAGCGATCAAGTGGACGGCCATCGAAGACCGCCTGCTCCAGCAGGCTTGCATCAAGATTGATGGATATCCTAAGGCCCGCCAGGGGCGACCCTTCTGACTGCCAGCGCTGGTGCTGAGCAATGACCTGCTCGATGACCCAACGGTCGAGCCTGACCATCTGCGCCATTTCGGCCACCATCGGCAAGAAGGCGTCAGGCTGCAGGACCCCCTGCTTAGGGTGTCGCCAGCGCACGAGTGCCTCGACACCGACGCAACAGCCGTTCTCCAGATCAACCTGAGGCTGGTAGACCACATCGAAATGACGGTCGGGACACAGCAGCGCCTCCTGCAGGCAGTGCCGAAGCGCCATGCGCTGCGAGAGCTGGCGCTTGAGGCCCTGGTCGAAGAACGCATGACCTCCAGGGCGAGCCTTGACCAGCGCCTGACCGGCGCTCTCCATCAACTGCTCCGGTGAACTGCCGTTGTCCGGAAACATGGCGATGCCGATGGACAGGGTAAGCAGCAACGGCGGACGGCCCAACGTGAAGGGCGCCTCCATAGCCTCCAGGCACCGCAGCGCAGCAGACTGCAGGCTCTCCGGGGACACCGGATGCTCTATCAGCACGCCCCAGCGATCGCCACCGAGATAGGCAATGCTGTCCTCACTGCGCAGGGTGCTCGTCAGCCGACGGCTGATCTGAGGCAGCAACGCTTGCATCACCGGCTCACCATAGACCTGCCGGACATCGTCGGCACGGTCCAGCCGAATCAGCAATACAGCCAAGCGCTGGTCGTGCCGATCAGCGCGTTCAATGGCGTGACGTAGACGGTCCTCGAAAACCCATTGGCTCGCAAGGCCCGTATGTGGATCCGAGAACGGTGGAAATTCTCCAGCCTGACCTGCCCGGAGGTCCACGAACGCCAGCATCCTGGCAACCCCGGATGGAGCGGGCTCAGGGGTCATCTCAGACATCAGTACCATTCTGGACGACTCGATCCCCTCACTGGCCAACCAGATACGCTGCCACTGCTGCGTGGCCAGTTCAGCATCACTCTCATACGGAACCGGAAGCCACGACACCATACGCATGATATCGGTCAACGGCTTGCCAATCAGCCTCTCCTTCACCGACCCGAGCAACGCCAGGAAACTGGGGTTAGCCCATGTCACCTTGCCGTGAACATCGAGCGCCACCAGGGCCATCGGGGCATGCTCCAGCACGAGTCGAGACAGCAAGGCGGGGTGGCGATCAAGAATCGAGTCGTCCTTCACGCCATTCCCGGAAGGGTGTTGTGGCGGTGATCCAGCACCATCATCGGACATGAATAACTCCCGGGAAGGTCACGGACCTTAATTTTCTTGGAAAATAGAAGAATCAAGCAATCTTCACCACCGCCCACAAACCAATACCTCATTTCCATTTTCAAGGACAGGGCCCGAGACCACTGCCGAGCGGAGCACCGCTGTCTCTGCGGAATAGAGACATGGCTGAAACACATCACCCCCAGGTGTGAGGGGCAGGCTCCTTCGTCGCATACTCAAAGCGCAGGTCCACAACCCCTAGCTATCGACCGTCTGACCCCAGACTTGAGGAGCCGGGTTTGCCAAGCCTCAAGACAGCAGAGGAACGGCCGATACAAGGTGTAGGACCAACCGGCGAGCAAGAGGGAAGGATGTCGCAGCAACAGGATGGCTATACCCGCGTGGAGAGCCCCACCGAGATCGAGGCGTTGCTAGAGGCCCTGATCGAACCCGGCGGGGCATCGCTTCAGGTGAGCACCCCAGGCAGCAAGCCACTCCCGGTGCTGGTCATGGAGCAGCAGCCCGGCGCCATCCTGGTGCTGGATATCAGCGCCATTCGCGAGATCGCCGGCGAGCTGAAGCGCGGCCAGGAGTTCCGCCTTCTGGGTCAGGCTCAGGGCAAAATGCTACGCACCCCCAG
This sequence comes from Halomonas sp. 25-S5, assembly GCF_029889845.1. Classification (GTDB taxonomy): domain Bacteria; phylum Pseudomonadota; class Gammaproteobacteria; order Pseudomonadales; family Halomonadaceae; genus Halomonas. The sequence continues at coordinate 89,371 of NZ_JARANV010000007.1, read as the reverse complement.
CATGGCAATGAAAGAGTGCCATGAGGAGGATGGCCGCCTGGTGTGCACCTGCCAGTTTCCCTACAGCCTTGAGGTTCTGCAGCGCCGCGAATCCTTCCGGGCCCGGCTCCGACTGGGCATGGAGGTTGGCGCCATCCTTCGCGGCGAGGAGGGCGGGTCAACACAGGGGGATCTAAAGGACCTCTCACTGGAGGGCTGCCAGCTGGAACTGCCGCTCTTCGCCGGCGCCTTGTTGGCTAACACCAGCCAGCCCCTGGAGGTGGAGCTATGCTTCCCCAATGACACACGATTCGCTGTTCGCGCATCGCCACGGCACCAGGAGGTGGATACCGACCGCCAGGCCATTCTCGCCGGTTTTTGTTTCGACCACACCACGGGCGAGCAAGATCGACAACTGTGGTTCTTCGTCCGCGAGATTGAGCGTGAGTCAGCCCGCTACGCCGAAGGCAGCGAGGCGTCACGCCTACCCTCACTGCTCTTCCAGACACGGACGGCAACGCCGCCTGCGGTGGGACGACGCAATACTCAAGAATATCCCACGCCCATGGCAAGGCGCTTAGCATGCATCGCCGGCTACCTGGATGCTCAGCTCCTCGAGCTACAGCAAGGCGGAGAGGTAGACTCGGTACAGCTGTCGCGTCATGCCGATCGTCTCTTGCTGCTCCACGACGAGGACCGCGATGGGTTACTCTTTGCTACACGCTGCCTGCAACACGAGCCACGATTGGTGCGCCATAGCCTCGGGGTGAGTGTCGGCTTGCTGGATCTGGCCGGACTCTCGTCCATTCCCCGCAAGCTGAGCAAGGCCATGGCGGCGAGTGCCATGGTGCATGATCTGGGCAAGGCCCTGCTGCCCACCGAGCTCTGGCAGGTTACCCACCCCGACGAGCACCAGCATCTGCAGATGCAGAGTCATGTAGAAAAGTTGATGCGTCGCATGGGACGCTGCCACTGGCTCTCTGCCAATATCCTCGACTCGGTGGCACACAACATCAATGAACGCCTGGATGGCAGTGGCTATCCTCGCTCCCTGGCTGCAGACGACCTGCACGAACTGGCGCGAGCCGCTGCAGTAGTAGACGTTGTCGATGCCATGCGGCGAGACCGGCCGGACCGCCCCGCCTGGCGGATCGACGCCATCTACCGCCACCTGCTGAGCCATCCTGAACACTTCGACCAACGCTGGGTAAAACGCTACATCAAGCAGTTCGGCCTCTATCCGATTGGCTCCCTGGTTCGCTTCGATAGCGGTCAGCTTGCATGGGTACAGGCCCTCGACACCCAGGGTCGCCCCAGTCAGGTCCAGCTCGCAGACTCACTTGAGCCTCCCGGGCCGACACTGGGCGAGATACTTCAAAGCACCGCATTGCAACGCCTCGGCAGCATTCAGGAAGAACTCCCCATATCGGTCTAAAGTCGCCCCATCACTTGCCGATAACCGAAAATAACTGATCTGACAGAGCCTGTTCACGGTTATGCCCGTCCCGATTCTCGTCAGACTATTCAATAGTGACGGTACCTCAAACACTGGCACCTGACAGGTGCCTCACCAGAGAGGAGCAAGACAGCCATGAGTGCCATGCGAGGAGCGTCCGCCTACGGTCGCGGTGCAAGCGCCTATGCCAAGGTCGGCGTCGAGAGCGGCGTGATGTCAGCCAGCCCGCACCAGTTGATCGTGATGCTGTTTGATGGCGCCCTGGCCGCCATCCGCACCTCACGCATCCACCTCCAGGATGGCAACTCGGCCGAAAAGGGCAAGGCGATCTCCAAGGCGCTGGATATTGTCAATAACGGCCTGCTGGCCGCCTTGGACACGGAACGTGGCGGCGAAATCTCCGAGCGACTAGCCTCGCTCTATGATTATGTGACGCGCCTGCTGCTGGCGGCCAACCTGCATAACGATGTCGAGAGCCTTGACCAGGCAGAGATGCTGCTCAACGACATCGCCTCGGCCTGGCGAGACATCGGCGATCAGGTGGCAAGGGGCTGATGATGGAACATGGCGGAGAGCCCAACACCCAGCAAGCGCTGATCGAGGGATACCAGGCGCTGCTGTCACGCACGCGCCTCATGCTGGATTCGGCACGCGACGCCAATTGGCCGGCATTGGTCGATCAGGAAGGCACATACATCATGCAGGTGGAGCAACTGGCAAAGCTCGATCCCGACAACCACCTTGATGACGATCATCGGGCACGCAAGGTGGAGTTACTTGAGCGGATCCTGGAAAACGATCTCGAGATTCGCGAACGCTTGATCGAGCGTCGCAACGAGCTTGGCAAGCTGATCAGCGCCTCACAGCGCCAACGGAATCTTCGACACGCCTACGGGGTCAGAGAGGGAACATCAACACCCCCCATTGACCTACCCCCTAGCAAGAGAGCCCCGTGAGTGGCATAACCCCCCTGCTGGACACCCTGCTGCACCAGGTGTTGGGTAAACGGGTCGATATCCCCCCGGCCCGAGACCTGAACCAGCCGGTCAAGCCAACATCACCCTCGGATGCTCCAAGAGCCGTGCACAGCGACTCACGGCTTGACGCTCGGACTCGCCCACTCCAGCTGCCGGAGCTCGGACAAACCACACGGGCCCCTTCAGATACCACCTCACGGCCGCTACAGCCGCACGGCCCGCCCCCCGCCTCGGCCCAAACCCACTTCAGTAACTCGGCGCGGACCATCGCCGACCTGCTGGTTCGCTTTCCCGCGCCGCCCTCCATCGTGACAACTCCGACGCCACTGATGGCACCCAGGCAGATTCCAGATCCAACCGTAGTAGCGACCCGCCTGGAAGACAGTATTCGCCATAGCGGTCTGTTCTATGAATCGCACCTTGCCCGCTGGTACAAGGGGGAACTACCGCGCCAGCAACTCGAGCGGGAGCCCCAGATGTGGCGAACCCTCCAGTTCACGTCTTCAGGGACAAATCATGTCGCAATCCCGCCGGGCAATCCCGCCGGCATCCGCGATACCCCCTTTCCACCTGTACCATTACTCCCCGAAGGCGGTCGCCACTCCTCCCCTCTGTACTCGCCCAATTCCCAAGGAACCCCCTCGCAGGCGACATCCCGGGGGAACTCCCCGACCGCGACCAGCAAGCCGTCCCAGGCTAGCCCAGCCACTGCGCCCCTCTCAGCTCCCGGAATGGAAGATGCAGCCAATGCCAAGGTGCGTGAGCCGCTGTCTGATACCGGCCTTCGCCCTCACACAAGTCAAGCTGTTCAGGAGAGCCTACAGGGAATCGTCCGCCATCAGCTCGAGATGTTGGTGACGCCGGCACTGCGCTGGGAAGGTGACGTCTGGAGCGGCCTGTTCATGGCGCTGATGATCCAGCTTCCGCCTGGACCTCAAGACCGCTCTGATAGCGAGGGCACCGATCAGCAACGGAAAACCACCGAAAAGCAAGGGTGGCGCTCAGAGATCGATCTGGATATCGCCGGCATTGGTCGATTGCAGGCCTCGCTGCGGATGAAGGCCAATAGCGTGGAAATCGAGTTACGCGTGGCACACGATCCGTCTCGCCAAGAACTCGAGAGAGGCCTCGACAGCCTGAGGTCTCGACTGACCGGCCATGGCTTCGAGGAAATCAAGATCGACCTGCAAAGGTTTGAAGAGGGGCAGATGTCATGAAGGGCAAGGACCATGAAGACCGTCGCCAGGCCGTCGCCCTCGCCTATCACGAAAGCGATGGCGCACCGCGGGTCGTAGCGCAAGGGTATGGAGAGCTCGCCGAGCGCATCATCACGGAAGCCCGGCGCCAAGGGATTCACGTTCATGATGCACCGGAGCTTGTCGGCCTGTTGATGCAGCTGGATCTGGACGAAGCGATTCCGTCACGGCTCTACCAGGTCATCGCAGAGCTGCTTGTCTGGGTATACGAGCTTGCTCCAGGTGAGACCTCGGACAAGAGCCGGACGTGAACCGCTGTTACACCAGGAAGAATTCTGCTCCTTTGTGTAAAGATATGTAAATATCTAAGTATTATGTAACTACCCAGCAACAGTCTCATCGGTATGATTTTTCTCATCTTTTTTTATTAGGTCTTACCAATATTCCCAGGCGGCCATGGCCGGGTACCCCTTGAGGCTGATTGCATCTGCGCCTCAACCACAGACAATACACGCGTATGAGATGTGCCAGCCTCGAAGAGGATCAGCGAGCACAGGGCAACACAATAACCTCACATGGCCCAGGCCATGAAAAAGCGTGATAGCCGACAGGGAACCATGGAAATCAATAACTTAGTTGACGAGATTCACGAACTGAACCTCGCATATCTACTCCTTGCCCAGCGTCTGATCAATGAGGATCGGGCCACGGCCAGGTTTCGCCTCAAGATCGATGACGAGATGGCAGATCTGATTCAGGGGCTGAACGCGCGCCAGCTGACACGGCTTTCGCGGGTCAATCAACTGCTCTGCCATTTTGGTCATGACCGCGCCGAACATCTACGCCAGCTGACCCATAACCCCCGGGAACAGGGTCTTGCCCAGTTTCATGCATCGCTGCTGATGGCATCCCGTCCGGCGGTCCCATCCACCGCAGAGGGATAGGCATGGCCAGCAAGAGCCTGCTACTGGAAATGCAACAGGTGCAGTTGGCCATCGACCTGATCGAGCTCGGTGCGCGGCTGCAGGTCCTGGAGACCGAAACCGACCTGAGCCGGGCCCGTCTCCTTCGCCTGTTCAAGGAAGTGCGCGGCATGTCACCGCCCAAGGGGATGCTGCCTTTCTCCACCGACTGGTTCATCACGTGGATGCCGAACATCCACTCGTCACTGTTTTACAACATCTTCCTGCGCTTGCAGGAGGACCATGGCTGCGAGCGAATGGAAGCCTTCATCAAGGCCTATCAGCTATATGCGGAGCAGGTGGAGACCGATGACGCCGAGACCGTGCTCGGCCTGACACGCGCCTGGACCCTGGTTCGCTTCTTCGAGAGCGACCTGCTGCAGCTCTCGGCCTGCACCCGCTGCGATGGGCATTTCGTGGCGCATGCCCACAGCCCAGCTCATGACTATGTCTGCGGCATCTGTCAGCCTCCCTCTCGGGCCGGCAAGACCCGCAAGCGCCAGCAGAGTGCGGTCGACAGGGCCCAAGCAGAAGCGTCTCCTGTGCACCGCCTGGCCTGAACCACTATCAAGGCTTGATACCGCGGGGACTCCCCTTCCCCGCGGCCATGCAGGACAATTTCATCACCTCCCTCAAGTCTCGCCCGAGACAGCCGATATCCGATGCAGGACATCATTCATCGCCTCGTTAGGGGATACCGGCCTTGCTGATACCCATCGGATACCTTGTCGTCATCTTCTCCGTGTTCGGGGGCTTCGCTCTGTCGGGCGGTCACCTGGGCCCGCTCTTCCAGCCCACGGAATTCCTGATAATCTTCGGCGCCGGTATCGGCGCCTTCATCGCCGCCAACAACGGCAAGGCCATCAAGGCCACCTTTCGCATCTTTGCTCGGCTGCGCCGCTCCAAGAAGTACGACAAATCGCTCTACATGGAGCTGTTGGCACTCCAGTACAAGATCCTCACCAAGATTCGTCGAGACGGCATGCTGGGTATTGAGCGCGACATCGATAACCCCGAGGAAAGCGCCTTGCTCAACGAGCACCCGCGCGTGCTCGCCGACCCGCTGATCATGACCTTCCTCACCGACTACCTTCGCCTGATGGTGAGCGGCAGCATGGATCCCATGGAGCTCGACGAGCTGATGCTTCACGAGATCGAGGCGTTCGAACAAGAAGCCCATATCCCTGCCGATGCCATCATCAAGGTCGGGGATGCCATGCCGGCTTTCGGCATCGTGGCCGCGGTGATGGGGGTAGTGAAGGCGTTGAGCGCGGCGGATGCCGCTCCCGATGAGATGGGCCAGATGATCGCCCATGCCTTGGTCGGCACCTTCCTGGGGATCCTGGCCGGCTATGGCTTCGTCAACCCTCTGGCAAGCCGTGTCGAGCGGCAGGCGAAAGAGGTGGAAAAGATCCTCCAGTGCATGCGGGTCACCCTGCTGGCCAGCCTGCATGGTTATGCGCCTCAGCTTGCCGTGGAGTTCGGGCGTAAGGCGCTGCATACCGAGGAACGCCCCGGCTTCTCAGAGCTGGAGGAGTACGTTCGCAATGCCAAGGCAGGTGAAGGCGGCGCATGACCCCGAATCGCAGACCCATCATCATCCGCCGTAAGAAAGTCATTCATCGGCACCACGGAGGCAGTTGGAAGATTGCCTTGGCGGACTTCATGACGGCCCTGATGGCCCTGTTCCTGGTCATGTGGATCCTCTCTCAAGCAGACCAGCAGCAGCGCGAAGCCGTTTCCGAATACTTCCGTACGCCATTGCTTACCGCCATCACCGGCGGGGAAGGCTCCGCACAAAGTGCCAATGTGATTCCAGGGGGCGGCCCAGACCCGGTGCACTCTGACGGTGAGAGGGCGCGCATCGACCTGCGTACACAGACACGCCCCAGCGAACAACAGCGGCGAGCCTTCCGTGATCTCCAGCAGCGCATCGAGACGGCCATTGATGCCGACCCGGACCTACGTCAGCTGCGCCAGCAACTGCGTTTCGACATGACGCCGGAGGGCCTGAGAATCCAGCTATTCGACACCGAGCAGCGCCCGATGTTTGCCCTTGGCAGCGACCGGGTGGCGCCCTACATGCGCGACCTGCTTCGCACCATGGCTCCCCTGCTCAATGAGCTGCCCAACGATCTCAGCATCGGTGGCCACACCGACAACCTGGCGTACCTGAACGGCTATCGGGGCTACAGCAACTGGGAGCTCTCGAGTGACCGGGCCAATGCCTCACGCCGGGAACTGGTCTCCGGTGGCCTGAATCCCGCCAAGCTCTTGAGGGTGTCGGGCTTTGCCGACCGGGTCGTGATGCCCGAGACGGAGGCCAGTGACCCCATCAACCGCCGCATCGAACTACTGGTGCTGTTCCGCCAGGTCGCTGAGCGTATCCGCTCACCAGGCTTGCTCAACGGTGCTGGTACGCCATCACCAATCGGCCATCAATCGATACAGCCGGTCGATACGGCACCAATGGAACGATTTACCAGAAGCCTGCAACAGGCACTCGGTACGGAACAACCAGGGCCCTGAGGGGCGAAAACCATTCCAGGGTGGGGACACGCGCATGGATATCACCGATTTCTATGACACCTTTTTCGAGGAGGCAGAGGAGCTTCTAGCGGATATGGAGCGCCACCTGCTCGAAATTGACCTCGAGGAGCCAGACGCGGAGCAGCTCAATGCAATCTTCCGCGCTGCTCACTCCATCAAGGGTGGCGCAGGCACTTTTGGCTTTGACGTGTTGCAGAAGACCACTCACCTCTTCGAGAACCTGCTGGATCACACACGCCGCGGGGAACTGAGCCTACGTCGGGACATCGTCGACACCTTTCTGGAAACCAAGGACATGCTGCACGACCAGCTGGATGCCTACCGCAACGAGGAAGAGCCCGACCAGGAGGCTTTCACGCGAATTTGCCAGACCCTGCAACAGCTGGCCCGCGAGGAGATCGGTCAGGAGCTCGAGGCAGCAGGCGGTACGCCGGGCGGAGCTGGCGAGCCCCCCACTGAGGCGCCACAGCCAGCGCAGCCTCGCGAGTCTTTCTCCGATAGCGATACGGCTCACCCCCAGATGGGTGAACAGGTTCTGGCCGTGGCCCTATTGAACGTCGGCGAGAAGGATCGTGGCCTGCTGGTGGAAGAGCTCGGACAGCTGGGAACTGTGCAAGACCAACATGGCGATGAAAACTGCTACGAGGTCACGCTGCTCACCAACGTCAGCCGTGACGACATCGAAGCCGTGATGTGCTTCATCGTCGAACCCGAACAGCTACAGATCCGTCCTGCCGAGCAGGAAAGCAGCTCCTGGGATACACAAGCACAAGAAGCTCCGGAGAAGGACGCCCTCACGCCCTCCCCCGTCCAGCAGAAAGCCACCGGGCCCACCGCCCAGACATCCACCGTCAGTCCAGGCGAGAGTGGCAAGCCAAAGACGAAGAAGGCCAAGGCGGGCGGCGAATCCAGCTCGATACGCGTCTCAGTGGACAAGGTGGACCAGATCATCAACCTGGTGGGAGAGCTGATCATTACCCAGTCGATGCTCGACCAGACCGTCAGCGAGCTGGATGGTGTCACGCATAGTGGCCTTCTCAACAGCATGAGTCTGTTGCAGCGCAATGCCCGGGACCTCCAGGAGGCGGTCATGTCAGTGCGCATGGTCCCCATGGATTATGTTTTCAGCCGCTATCCACGTCTGGTGCGCGATCTGGCAGGCAAGCTCGACAAGGATGTCGAACTCGTTACCGAGGGTGAATCCACTGAACTCGACAAGAGTCTCACAGAGCGCATCATCGACCCCCTCACCCACCTGGTACGCAACAGCCTTGATCACGGTATCGAGGATCCCGACACCCGCGAGGCGGCCGGCAAGCCACGAACCGGCCGTTTGACTCTGTCCGCTCAGCACCAGGGCGGCAACATCCTCATCGAAGTTATCGATGACGGTGCCGGCCTGGACCGCGACAGATTGCTCGCCAAGGCCCGCGAAAGTGGCCTGCCAGTCTCTAACACCATGAGTGACGATGACGTGTGGCAGCTGATCTTTGCCCCCGGATTCTCCACCGCCAAGGAAGTCAGCGACGTCTCGGGGCGTGGCGTAGGCATGGATGTGGTCAAGCGCAACATCCAGGGCATGGGAGGGCACGTCGAGATCATGTCCCGCAAGGGACAAGGCACCACCACACGAATCGTTCTGCCACTGACCTTGGCCATCCTCGATGGCATGTCGATCAAGGTCGGTGGTGAAGTCTTTATCCTGCCGCTTTCCACCGTGCTCGAATCCCTGCAGCCCTCTCGTGAGGATCTGTATGCCATGGCCGGCGATGACGTGGTCCTCAAGGTCCGCGATGAGTATCTGCCCGTGGTAGCCGTCCATGCGGCACTGGATGTGGAGGGCGCCAAGACAGAGCTGAACGAGACCATCGCTGTGATCGTTCAGGGTGAAGGGCGCCGTTATGCCCTGCTGGTAGATGACCTGATCGGTCAGCAGCAAGTGGTCGTGAAAAACCTGGAAACCAACTATCGCAAAGTGCCAGGCGTATCGGCCGCGACCATTCTGGGTGACGGCAGTGTGGCCCTGATCCTGGACATCGCCGATCTGCATCGCCTGAGCCGTGCCAAGAAGGAGGCTAGACGACCACAACGCGCCTCCACCGATTACGAGTCATTTTTCCGCAAGGAGGGAGAGCCATCATGACCAGCCTATCTCGGCATGAAGACTACGCGGCATCCGAGGCCCAGAACCGTGAATTTCTGGTGTTCTCGTTGGGTGAGGAAGAGTACGCCATCGATATCCTCAAGGTGCAGGAGATCCGAGGCTACGAAAACGTCACGCGCATCGCCAATGCGCCAGAGTTCATCAAGGGCGTGACCAACCTGCGCGGCATCATTGTGCCCATCGTCGATCTACGCATTAAATTCCATCTCGACAAGGTCGAGTACGGCGGTCAGACCGTGGTGATCGTGGTTAACGTCGCTGATCGCGTGGTGGGCATCGTGGTCGATGGCGTCTCCGATGTCATGACCCTCACGCCCGAGCAAATCAAGCCGGCCCCCGAGTTCGGCGTCACCCTGTCATCCGACTTCCTCAGCGGGCTGGGTAGCCTCGAGGACCGCATGCTCGTACTGGTCGACATCGACAAGCTGCTCACCAGCGAGGAAATGGCGTTGGTCGAGCGAACCAGTGCGTAAGGCAGCCCACGTAGGGAGATAAACGATGCGACAGATGACAACGACAAAGAAACTCTGGGGCTCACTCGGCATCATCTGGGTAGCCATGCTGGTGTTGGTCGGCTGGGGGGCGTGGGAAAACCGCCAGACCATGCTTGAGGAACGGCGCAATGCCCTGGGCGACTATGTCGACATGGCCATGAACGTGATCCGAGACCATGCCGAGCGTAGCAAAAATGGTGAACTATCCCTCGAGGAAGCCCAGCACCAGGCGGCCTCGACCGTTCGCGAAATGACCTATGACCAGGGCCGCGGCTACATCTACATCTTCAATGGCGATTATGAGCTTCTCGCCCACCCACGCCTGCCGGTAGGCACGTCGGTCGCGGACTTCCAGAATGATGAAGGACGCTACCTGTTCCGCGAGTTCGTCGAGGACGTGAAGACAGACGATGGTGTCGTGGACTATCTCTGGGCCCATGCCTCCGAGGAAGATGCTCTCGCCGAGAAGTCTTCCCTCAATGCCCTGTTCGAGCAGTGGGGGTGGTATGTGGGTACGGGGGTATACATCAACGATATCGACGCCGCCTTCCTGGCTGGCCTGACTCGTTCACTGCTCGCGCTGCTTGGCATTGGCATCCCGGTGTCCCTGCTGATGGGTCTAGTCATTCGCGGTGTGACACGTCGCCTGGGCGGCGACCCGCACTACGCCGCCGAGATGGTGCGGCATATCGCCGAGGGTAACCTGGCACACGCCATCCGCCTGCGAGACAGCGATCGCGAAAGTCTCCTCTTCGATATCGAGAGAATGCGTGCCTCGCTGGCCGACACCATCGGCGATATCCATCGTAGCGCCGACGAAGTCAATGGGGTAGTAGAAGAGATCGGCGCCGGCAACGATGAACTTGCGACTCGGACCGAGCAGCAGGCCGCATCACTCGCAGAGACCGCTTCCAGCATGGAACAGTTGACCGCGACCGTGAAACAAAACGCGGAACATTCCGGCAAGGCCCGCGAACTGTCCGGCGAGACCGCCTCCAACGCTGCCCGTGGCCATGAGTCCATGGTGCGCGTAGAGGCGTCGATGAGCGGTATCAACGAGAGTGCCGGCCAGATGAGCACGATCGTCGACACCATCGATTCCATTGCTTTCCAGACCAACATCCTGGCGCTCAACGCCTCGGTGGAGGCGGCCCGCGCTGGCGAACACGGTCGCGGGTTTGCCGTGGTGGCTGAGGAAGTACGTAAGCTGGCCAGCCGAAGCTCAGAAGCCGCCCAGGAGATCAAGGCACTGATCGAGACCTCCGACGGCAAGGTCGTCGAAGGGGCCCAAATGGTCAAGGAGACCGGAGAGATCATCGAGACCATGGTCACCGATATCCAACAGCTCAGTACGTTGATCGGCGAAATCTCCTCGGCATCAGAAGAACAAAGCCACGGCATTGAGCAGGTCAGCGAAGCGGTTTCCCAGATGGATCGCATGACCCAAAAAAATGCCGGCCTCGTGGAAGAGCATACCGGAGCTTCGCAACGTCTGATCGCGCAGAGTTACCAGTTGCGCGATCACGTGGCGCGTTTCAACATCACCATCGCCAGCCAGCGTGCGCAAGCGAACAAACACTTGGTGGTCTCGAGTGAAAGCGAGGAGCCGCCGAAAGCGACGCATCATCCACGACGTGAATTGGCAGAGGCCTGACACGTCAGGCCAGCCAACCACTGGTGGCTACCATGCCGCCTGAGAAAGGGAGTGGAACGTGAGGATACTCGACAACATGACGGTACGGGTCAGCTGGCTACTGGTGCTGGCGACCTTCACCGTACTGGTCTTGGCCGTCAGCCTCCTCGGCCTCTTCGCTTTGGAGGAAGGTAAGGCCGTTGTTGCCCAGATCGCACCGAATGCCGGTGAAGATGGTGCCGCTCTCGAGGCATCATTTGCTGACTTTGCACGCTGGATGCAGCTGGCCATCCTGGCGGCGTTGCTGATCACGATTCTCACCGTGATGGTGGTCTTGTGGGGAGTCACGGCCAATGTCGTTCGTCCGTTGGGCGAACTGGTCAGCTACTTCCAGTCTATGAAAGAAGGCAACCTGGACCAGAAGATTCCACAACTCGGGGACAATGAGATAGGTCGACTTTATGCCTCGCTGGACGAGATGCAACACGGCCTTGCCAACACCGTGAGCACGGTGCGTGACAGCAGCGAATCCATCTATCTTGGCACTCAGCATATTGCGCACGGAAATAACGATCTATCTGCCCGTACCGAACAGCAGGCGTCCTCGCTGCAGGAGACTGCCGCCAGCATGGAGGAGCTTTCTTCCACCGTGAACCAGAACGCGGACAATGCCCGCCAAGCCAGTCAGCTGGCCGCCGACGCCACACGGACAGCTCAGCAAGGCGGTGAGGTCGTCAGCGAGGTGGTCACGACCATGCATGAGATCAGCCAAGGGTCTCATCGAGTCGCCGAGATTATCGGCACCATCGATGCAATCGCCTTCCAGACCAACATCCTGGCCTTGAACGCCTCTGTCGAAGCCGCCAGAGCCGGCGAACATGGCCGAGGGTTTGCGGTGGTAGCCCAGGAAGTCCGCAACCTGGCCAGCCGCAGTGCCAATGCCTCGAGCGAAATCCGCACGCTGATCCAGACATCTGTCAAACAAGTGGATGCCGGGACATCTCGTGTCGACCGTGCCGGGCGGACCATGACCGAAATCGTTGCCGCCGTGCAGCGTGTCAGCGACATCATGGACGAGATCGCCTCGGCGTCCTCCGAACAGAGCAACGGGATCGGCCAGGTCAACGATGCCGTCGCTCAGATGGACCAGGTCACTCAGCAAAATGCTGAACTTGTCCAGCAGGCGGCCAGCGCCGCCAACCAACTAGAAGCGGAAGCCAGCCGGCTCAAGGTAGCCGTCACCCGCTTCCAACTCGGTGAAGGCAACCTCGACACCTCGGAAAAAAGCTCGCGACAAGCAGACGAAAGCCGTGACCTGGCTCGCTGGATGCCGGCGTTGATGTCAGCCAATAGCACGGCTCGCCAGGCGACCCGCGAGGGGCACGATAACGGACACAGCCGTCGCGACGATGAGTGGGAGTCCTTCTAGCATCGACCTTTGGGAGCCGCCCATAGCCAGCGGTACAGCATAATAATCACCAGGCCTTCGCCTGTTGCCTTAGCAGAGGACATCGCATGCGAAACAACCAGCCCGTCACACAACAGGAATACCCGCTCCATGACGAGCACTTCCTGATCTCCCGCACGGACCTCAAGGGCCGCATCACCTATGCCAATCCAGCCTTCATCGAAGTCAGCGGTTTCAGCCACGATGAGCTGCTCGGCGCGCCCCACAACCTCGTACGCCACCCGGACATGCCTGAGGCAGCCTACCAGAACCTGTGGGACACGCTGGAAGCCGGAGAGAGCTGGAAAGGCCTGGTCAAGAATCGACGCAAGAATGGTGATCATTACTGGGTAGAAGCCAGCGTCTCGCCCATTGTCGAAGACGATCAGGTCGTCGGCTACGCATCGGTCAGAGTCAAACCGAATCCTCTCGACGTCGAGAAAGCCGAGAAAGCCTATGCCCTCATTCGTGAAGGCAAGGGTAGCCGCTTCGCTCTCGAGCGCGGACAACTTCGTCGTCGCGGTCTCGGTGGCCGCTTGTCAAAGCTCAATATGCGCAGCTTGCGAGCACGGGTAGTGACCATGGTGGTTGTCGCCGGCCTGTTGCTCTCGGCAAGTGGCGCCATGGGGCTCTTCGGTCTGCAGGTGTCCGGCGAGCGCCTGCAGTCCCTGGACCGAGACGGCCTGCAAGACGTAGCCCGCCTACAACAGATCGACCAACTTGCTACCCGGGCCCACCAATCGCTCGCCCAGAGTGAGCGGTTCATGCTGCTGGAAAACAAGGACCAGCACACCGAGGAGCTGCAGGAGATAGAGACATCCGTGGAAGCTCTGTGGACCGCCTACCGGGCCAGAGAGACGAATCAGGGCGGGCAAGCCGATACGTTTGATACCGTGCTGCAAAACTATCTGGAATCCGGCATAGCACAAGCCATCACCCTGCTTCAGAGCGAAGATAATTTCGACTTGTTCACCAACCTGCCTCCGCATATTGAGGAGATGCAGGCGATGGGCGCGACCCTTTCCACCGAGGTCAATGACCTGATCGAGGGCAAACAGGCTGACGCGGCAGCATTGGCGAGTGAGGCCCGAGCAGAACAACAGCTGATGCTGATGGTGCAAGCCGGCATGCTGGCCATCGGCCTGCTGGTGCTGATCGTGATTGGCGCCCTGACCCTCCGCGCCATGTTGCGCCCGCTGCGTGCTGCAGAAGCCTTCACTCTGCAAATCGCCTCGGGCAACCTGGCCGCCGACGCGCCATCACGCCGGCGCGATGAGCTCGGCCGCCTACTGGAAGCCCTCGATATCATGCGCAAGAGCCTCGGGAGCATCGTTGGCGACGTCAACAGTGGGATCCGTGTTGTGACACCTGCCGCTCGCGACATCGCGTCGGGCAACGAAGATCTTTCTGCGCGCACCGAACAGCAGGCCGCCTCTCTCCAGCAGACTGCCTCGAGCATGGAAGAGATGACCACGACGGTGCAACACAACTCGGACAATGCTCGACAGGCCAGCGGACTGGCCTCGGAAAATGCTGCACGCACCCAGGAGACCGGCGAGCTGATGCACCAGGTCGTGGACACCATGGGGCAGATCACCCAAGGCTCTCGCAAGATGACAGAAATCATCAATGTCATCGATTCCATTGCCTTCCAGACCAACATACTGGCGCTGAATGCGTCGGTCGAAGCGGCTCGGGCCGGCGAGCAAGGTCGCGGTTTTGCCGTCGTCGCCGGAGAGGTCCGCAAGCTAGCCGGCCGCAGCGCCGACGCTGCCAACGAGATTCGTGAGCTGATTGATGGCTCGGCTCGCCAGATCGACGGTGGTGCCGAGCAGGTACGCAAGGCGGAGACATCCATCAATGCGGTCATGGAAGCGTCCACTCGCGTCAACGACATCATGGGAGAGATCACCGCCGCATCCGAGGAGCAAAGCAACGGAATTGGCCAGATCAACCAGGCAGTGGTGGAAATGGATCAGGTAACCCAGCAGAACGCCTCACGCGTTCAGGCATCAGCCCGCGCTGCCAGCGAGCTCGAGCAGCAAGCCGGCTTACTCGGAAATGCCATTTCAGCCTTCCGTTTGCGCGGCGCGGGGGTGGAACAGGCCCCTTCCCTGGCCGAACGCCGAGCACGACCTCAGCGCCCTGACACCAAATCGCAGCCCTCTTCATCCTCTCATCATGAGGCCAGCCCGCCAGTTGAGCGCAAGGACGGGGCCCGCCAGGCCACGGCTGTCGAGGAGTGGGAGGAGTTTTGAACGATCATCGGGGTGTCACCATGCCGGCGGAGGAGAAAAGCTGGGGAAATGGTCGGCTCGAGCGAGATCTCGAGCTGACCGCTAGTGATTTCTCCAGAATCCGCCAGCTGATCTACCAGCGATCAGGCATCGTGCTCGCCGAGCACAAGCGCGAGATGGTCTATAGCCGGCTGGCAAAACGCTTACGCCATCATGGCCTGACTCGCTTTGCCGATTATTTGGGTCGACTGGAGCGCCAGCCCGATGCCCGGGAATGGGAGGCATTCACGAACGCGCTGACCACCAATCTCACGGCCTTCTTCCGTGAAGCACACCATTTCCCCCTGCTGGCCGATCATGTGCGCACGCGCCCGGGCAGGGTTCGTATCTGGTGTGCCGCAGCATCGACGGGAGAAGAGCCCTACTCCATCGCCATGACCCTGATGGAAGCCATGGGGCAACGGGCCAGTCAAGCCGAGGTCGTGGCGACGGACATCGATACTGATGCCCTGACCAGAGCTCGAGCAGGCATCTATCCCTTGGAGCAGGTGTACAAGCTCGAAGAGTCGAGGGTCAAGCGCTTCTTCCAGCGCGGCAAGGGGCCCCATCAGGACTTCGCACGTATTCGCCCGGAGGTCGCGGAGATGGTCGACTTTCAGTCACTCAATCTGCTCGCTCCCCAGTGGCCGGTGGCCGGCCCCTTCGATGCGATCTTCTGCCGCAACACCATGATCTACTTCGACAAGACAACCCAGTCACGGATCCTTGAGAGATTTGCCCCGCTCCTCAAGCCTGATGGCCTGCTGTTTGCTGGCCATTCAGAGAGCTTTTCCTACATTACCGAAGCCTTCCAACTGCGTGGCCAGACCGTCTACACACGCAAGTCTGCGCGCTGAATCACTAAAGTCTCACCTCCTCTGGCCGATAGGGAGATCATGGCCGGCCTGAGCGGTCTCCCCGCGGGCTGTTAAGACAACAGGAGACAACCCCTTGAGCGCCAACAGAATCAAGGTGCTGTGTGTCGACGATTCGGCGCTGATACGCGACCTGCTGACAGAAATCATTAATACCCAGCCCGATATGGAAGTTGTGGCCGTTGCCCCTGACCCCATCGCGGCTCGTGATCTGATCAAGCATCACAACCCGGATGTGCTCACACTGGATGTCGAGATGCCACGCATGGACGGCCTCGACTTCCTCGAGCGTCTGATGCGCCTGCGCCCCATGCCCGTATTGATGGTCTCCTCTCTGACCCAGGCCGGCTCCGAGGTAACTCTGCGCGCCCTGGAACTGGGTGCCGTGGATTTCGTGGCGAAGCCATCACTGGGCATCCGGCACGGCATGATGGAGTACGCAACGGAGATTACCGAAAAGCTCCGGGCCGCTGCGCGATCACGCCCGCGGCAGGCAAGACGACCGGATAGCCCAGGCCCCAGACTACTCAAGGCCCCCATGGTCTCCAGCGAAAAGCTGATCATCATAGGGGCGTCCACCGGTGGCACAGAGGCGATCCGTAACGTCCTGGAGCCTTTACCGGCCAACAGCCCAGCCATCTTGATTACCCAACACATGCCGGGGGGCTTCACCCGTTCCTTTGCCGAGCGTCTCGATCGCCTTTGCCAGATCAGCGTCAAGGAGGCAGAAGACGGCGAACGCCTTCTGCCAGGCCATGCCTACATCGCCCCCGGCGACGTTCATCTCGAGCTGGCACGGAGTGGCGCCAACTATGTCGCACGCCTTGATGGCGGGCCGCCGGTCAACCGACACCGCCCCTCTGTGGATGTGCTGTTCCACTCCGCCGCCACCCAGGCAGGACGCAATGCCATCGGCGTGCTCCTAACCGGGATGGGCAAGGATGGTGCGGCCGGCCTGCTGGAAATGCGTCAAGCGGGGTCGGCCACCCTGGCGCAGGACGAGACCAGTTGCGTGGTATATGGCATGCCGAGAGAGGCGGTTGCACTCGGTGCGGCGGCAGAGGTGCTGCCACTGGAGGAAATCGCCCCTCGTCTGCTTTCTTTGGCGGCAGCCTCGGGGCGAACCCAACGGGTATAGACAACAAGTCCAATACCGTCACCGGGTCATGCGCCTGGTCCATACGTAGAAGGAAGTGCTGGCATGACACGCCTCTTGCGCAGTATCAGCATCCACGCGGCCATGGTGGCCGTTCTTGCCTGCTTCGTGGTGTTGCTCGCCGCGGTGGCCATCATGGGGCAGGTGGCCAGCCATTCGGCCAACAACACCCTGGAGACTCTCGACCGGGTCAACGTGCTGCGAGAACAGATGGTGGGGCCGGCAGAGACCCAGGAGTCGCCCCTCACCGAGTTCGTTCGCTATGCCGATGAGCACGGCGAGATGATGCTGGCCGACTACGACGCGATGTCCACCCTGTTCCAGCGCATACAAATCGGCATCCTGGTGATAGTGACGCTGATGGTAGCCATGATCTACATGGGTCTGCGCAGAATCGTCATTACGCCCCTTCAGGTGGCCGTGGAAACCCTGGAGGCCATTGCCAAAGCGGACCTCTCCCGCGAGATCCGTGTTTACGGACGTAATGAGATCAGCAAGTTGTTTGCGGCGATGCGTGACATGCAGCAGAACCTGACACGCATCGTCACTGATGTTCGTGACAGCAGTGGCTCCCTCCACGTGGGCAGTCGCGAGATCGCAAGCGGCAATGCCGACCTTTCCTCGCGCACCGAGCAACAGGCGGCTTCCCTGGAAGAGACGGCTTCGAGCATGGAAGAGCTCACCACCACGGTGAAGCAGAATGCCGACAACGCCCGCCAAGCCAGTGGCCTGGCACTTGATGCGTCCAGCACCGCCGAGCGAGGCGGTGAGGTGGTGGAACGTGTGGTCAGGACGATGCATGGCATCTCGGGCAGCTCGAAAAAGATCGCGGATATCACCGGAGTCATCGACTCGATCGCTTTCCAGCCCAACATCCTGGCATTGAATGCCTCGGTGGAGGCGGCACGAGCCGGTGAACAATGAAGAACAAGCCAACCGCCTGGAGCAGGCAGTGGCTGTCTTCAAGCTGACGGGAGCCATGAATACTGCCCAGCAGCTCCATGAGGCGACTACACCCCGGGCCAATCCGGCGAATGCCGCCCCACGCCCGATGCACTCGGCATCCCGTCGTCCTGTGCATCAGGCAGCAGCCAAAGAAGAGTGGGAAGAGTTCTGAGTCATGTCGGCACTGGCGTGCCGGCGCCTGAATACCGTGATTGAAGAGGATATCCGATGGCAAACAAGGACATGAGCATCCTGGTGGTAGATGACTTCCCGACCATGCGCCGCATCGTGCGCAGTCTGTTGAAGGAGCTCGGCTTCACCAACGTGGAAGAGGCCGAGGATGGCCAGGACGCCCTGAACAAGCTCAGCAGCGGCAGTTTCGAGTTCGTGGTCTCTGACTGGAACATGCCGAACCTCGATGGACTGGAGATGCTCAAGCAGATCCGCGCGGATAGCGCCCTCAAGGATCTTCCGGTATTGATGGTCACTGCCGAGGCCAAGAAGGAGAACATCATCGCGGCTGCCCAGGCAGGTGCCAATGGCTATGTCGTCAAGCCCTTCACCTCGGCCACCCTGGAAGAAAAGCTCAACAAGATTTTCGACAAACTGGGCATGTAAGGCTTCCGGGAATGTCCCGGCACCAAGGAGCGATGATGATGAGCAACGAGATGCCATCGCAGGATCTCCCCCAGGAGTCCAGCGACGAGCTGGTACAGCGCATCGGGCAGCTGACACGCATGCTGCGTGAGAGCATGCGCGAGCTGGGACTTGACAAGGAGATCGAGAAGGCCGCAGAGGCTATACCTGATGCCCGCGACCGCCTCAGTTATGTGGCGACCATGACCGAGCAGGCAGCAGAGCGTGCTCTCAACGCCATCGACCGTGCCCAACCGCTACAGGATGAGCTCAGTGAACGGGCAAACGCGCTGGACAAGCGCTGGGCAGAGTGGTTTGCCGAACCCAAGGAACTGGACGACGCGCGCGACCTGGTCCAGGACACCCGGGAATATCTTGCCGAGGTGCCGAAACGTACCCAGGCGACGAACCAGGAGCTGCTCGAGATCATGATGGCGCAGGACTTTCAAGACCTGACAGGCCAGGTGATCAAGAAGATGATGGATATGATCCGCGAGATCGAGCATCAGCTAGTGCAGGTGTTGATCGATACCGTGCCTCAGGGCAAGGCTCGCGAGGACCTCCAGAAACGTGCCACGAACCAGTGGCAAACCGATGAACGACGCCGTGAGGAGGGGCTGTTGAACGGCCCACAGATCAAGCCGGAGGGCGAGAGCATCGTCACCGGCCAGGACCAGGTCGACGATCTGCTGGACCAGCTCGGCTTCTAACCCCGCGCCCTCCTCCAGCCCTGATCATGCCGGTAGTCGCGGATAAGACAGCGATTACCGGCCCTTTTTGGCGCATCACCCCTTCCCCTTCCTCGACAGAATGGCCAAGGTCTGCACGACCGCCCGGTGAATGGCCATGTCCGATCAAGATAGCGACCAGGAAAAGACGGAAGAGGCCACCCCGCGACGACTGGAAAAGTCGCGCGAGGAGGGCCAGGTCGCCCGTTCCCGGGAGTTGGCCACCTTCATGTTGTTGCTGGGAGGCGTCGTCGGCCTGTGGTCGATGGGCAGCATGCTCTATGACCAGCTTGGGCTGGTCATGGAACAGGCCTTCCTGTTCGAACGACGCCATGCGCTGGAAACCACCCCGATGCTTGCGCATGCCCTGAATCTCGGCCAGCGAACACTGTATGCCCTTCTGCCCCTGTTCCTGTTGCTCACGGTCGTGGCCCTGGTCGCACCGGCACTGCTTGGGGGATGGCTGATCTCGGCCAAATCACTCCAGCCACAGCTATCGAAGCTGAACCCTCTCAAGGGGCTGAAACGCCTGTTCGGTGTTCAGGCACTGGTGGAACTGGCCAAGGCCATCGCCAAGTCAGTGTTGGTCGGCAGCGCGGCAGTGACGTTTCTCTACTTGAACCGCGGTGAGTTCATGGCCCTGATGGATCAGCCGATTCAGCAAGCGCTGGCCAAGGCGATGTGGATGGCGGCCCAGGCCAGCGGCCTGATGGTCCTGACACTGCTGGTCGTCATTCTGATTGATGTGCCTTACCAACTGTGGAGCCATGCCAAGAAGCTGCGCATGAGCAAGGATGAAGTGAAGCGCGAACACAAGGAATCCGAGGGGGATCCCCAGGTGAAGGCTCGCATCCGTCAACAGCAACAGGCGATGGCACGCGGTCGCATGATGAGCCAGGTCCCGGAAGCTGATGTGATCATTACCAATCCCTCGCATTACGCCGTGGCTCTGCAGTATCAGGAGACCGGCATGTCTGCGCCCCGGGTCATCGCCAAGGGGGCTGATGCGGTGGCTGCTCGTATTCGCGAGGTCGGTGAGGAACACGGGATCCCAAGATTAGGAGCACCACCGTTGGCGAGGGCCCTTTATCACCACGTGGATCTCGATGCCGAGATTCCAGTGGACCTGTATACCGCTGTGGCCGAGGTCCTGGCTTGGGCCTTCGGGCTGAGACGTGCAGCCAAGGAAGGCGGCGAAGCGCCGCCCTCCCCTGAAAACCTTCCGGTACCAGCCTCCATGGAGGTCCCTGCGCGCGATACCGACTCTCACGAGGCACGTTCATGAAGGCCTTGAATAACTATCTGGGCCAACGGGACTGGATGGGCAATGTGCCCATGAAACTGCTGGCCGGTCCCGTGCTGATCCTCATGATCCTCTCCATGATGATCCTGCCACTGCCGCCCTTCGCACTGGACCTGCTGTTCACGTTCAATATTGCCCTGGCGGTCATGGTGCTACTGGTGAGCATGTTCACCCAGAAGCCACTGGATTTCGCTGCCTTCCCGGCCGTATTGCTGTTCACTACCTTGTTGAGACTATCGCTGAACGTCGCTTCCACCCGCGTCATCCTGATGGAGGGGCATCAGGGCGGCGACTCAGCGGGCAAGGTCATCGAGGCCTTCGGCGAGTTTCTCCTCGGCGGCAACTTTGCGGTGGGCCTGGTGGTATTCCTGATCCTGGTGATCATCAACTTCATGGTTATCACCAAAGGCGCCGGACGCATCGCTGAAGTCGGGGCCCGTTTCATGCTCGACGCCATGCCGGGCAAGCAGATGGCAATCGATGCCGACCTCAATGCCGGACTGATCGGCGAAGATGATGCACGGCAACGACGTAGCGACGTGGCTCAGGAGGCCGATTTCTACGGTTCCATGGACGGTGCCAGCAAGTTCGTGCGTGGCGACGCCATGGCCGGCCTGGTGATCATGGTAGTCAATGTGATTGGTGGCCTACTGATCGGGATGCTTCAGCACGACATGGACTTCGGAAGTGCGGCACGGACCTACACCCTGATGACCATTGGTGACGGCCTGGTCGCCCAGATTCCAGCTCTGGTGATCTCCACAGCTGCCGGCGTGACCGTCTCACGGGTCACCACTGACCAGGACGTCGGGCAGCAGATGATCAGTCAGCTGTTCGTTAACCCCCAGGTCATGATCCTGGCGGCTGCGGTCATGGGACTACTGGGACTGGTTCCGGGAATGCCCAACCTGGTGTTCCTGATCTTCACGGCATTGTTGGGCGGGCTTGCCTGGTGGCTACTTCGCCAAAAGGAGCGTCGCCTGGTCGAGGAGGAGATCGCGACCGAGCCTCAGCCGAGGTCAGAAGCGCCGGAAGCCAGCTGGGAGGACGTCCAGTTGGTGGACACCTTAGGTCTGGAAGTCGGACATCGACTGATCCCCCTCGTGGATGCCCGCCAACAGGGTGAGTTACTGGGTCGGATCAAGAGCGTACGCAAGAAATTTGCTCAAGAGGTCGGCTTTCTTCCTCCTGTGGTACACATCCGCGACAACCTTGAGTTGGGAGCCAACACCTACCTGCTGACCCTCAAGAGCGCAGAAATCGGTCGAGCCGAAGCCTTCCCGGGCCAGTGGCTTGCTATCGACCCGGGCCAGGTGACCGGCGAACTCAAGGGCATGATGACCCAGGACCCGGCCTTCGGATTGCCGGCCGTCTGGGTGGATACCGGTCAGCGTGAGCATGCACAGGTCTATGGCTATACCGTGGTGGATGCCAGCACGGTGGTTGCCACCCACCTCAATCACCTGCTCCACCGGTACGCCGCCGAGATGCTCGGCCGTTCAGAGGTACAAAAGCTTCTCGACAAGCTGAGCGAAGAGCAACAGGGCCTGGTGGAAGACGTGGTGCCCAAGGCCATCTCTCTCACCGTGCTTCAGCGCTTGCTGCAGAACCTGCTCGATGAGGAGGTCTCGATCCGCGACATGCGCACCATCTTCGATTGCTTGGCCGAACATGCCCCGCAGCAGCAGGATGCCAACGAATTAACGGCGATGGTGCGGATCGCGCTGGGCAGAGGTATCACTCAGCAGTGGTTTGCTGGTCGCGAGGAACTCAAGGTCATCGGCCTGGAAAGCCAGCTTGAGCAGATCCTGACCCAGGCCATGAACGGTAACGGCGCATTGGAGCCAGGGCTGGCCGAGACCCTGATGACCGAAGCCGAGAAAGCGCTTGAGCGCCATGAGGCAAGTGGCGAGCCACCGGTCCTGGTGGTGCAGCACGGCCTGCGGGCCCTTCTGTCACGTTTCCTGCGACGGCGCCTGCGCCACCTCGTCGTCATGTCTCAGGCAGAGATTCCCGACGATCGCACTCTGCGTGTTACCACCCTGCTAGGAGGCCGCTGATAGATGAGCGTCATTCGATTCACGGGTAACACCAGTCGAGAGGCCATGCGCCAGGTGCGCGAGTCGCTTGGGGATGATGCGCTGATCCTGGCCAATCGTCGCACCGAGCAGGGCGTGGAAATCCTGGCCATGGCGGATGGCGCCATGGAGAACATGACCGCAGCGTCTGCGCCACAGGCCCCATCCCCCTCCTCTGTACCACCGGCTCCACAATACAGTGATGCAGCGATCGACGGACGCACCCTGCAGACCATGAGCGAGCAGCTGCTGCATGAGATGCAGGATATGCGCGCACTTCTGGCCCGGGAACAGGCGCGCCACACCCCCACTCAGGACTCCCGAACACGACTCAAGCGCCTGCTAGGAGAAGCGGGCTTCAGTGCCCTGCTGGCCGACGAGCTGCTGCAAGCGCTCCCTGGCGAACTCAACGACTGCGAAATCGACGACAACCGTCCGCTTTCCTGGCTGCAACGACGGCTGGCGGCCAGACTGCCCGCCCTTGAGCACGAGGATAACTTCCTTGCCCCCCCCGGGGTCATATCGCTGGTTGGCCCGACCGGGGTCGGCAAGACCACCACAACTGCCAAGCTGGCGGCTCGCTTCGTTCAGCGCCACGGCGCAGAACAGGTCGCGCTGGTCACCACTGACAGCTTCCGCATTGGCGCCCACGAACAGCTGCGGATATATGCCGGGCTTCTGGGCATTCCGATGCATGCCCTCGCGCCGGGCCAGCCTATCGACAGCCTGGCCCGGGACCTCCGGGGCCGCCGCTGGGTGATCATCGACACCGTAGGGATGAGCCAACGTGACCAGAGGATCATCGAGCAGATTGCCCAGCTGCAGGGAGGGCGAGTCCGGGTCCGGATGGTGCTGCTGCTCAACGCGGCCAGTCAGCCTGAGACTCTAGAGGAAGTCGTTACACGTTACCGCCAGGCCGCGCGAGCGGCAGGGGCTGAACTGAGTGATTGCCTGCTGACCAAGCAGGACGAGGCAGGACGATTGGCTCCAGCGCTAGAGACGATCATCCGCCATGGCCTTCGCCTGATGTACAGCGCTCAAGGCCAGCGTGTCCCGGAAGACCTGGAAATACCCGATCCGATGGCTCTGATCACGCAGGCCCTTGCCACGCGCGCCCCACTAGCCTTGGCCGAACCGTCGGCCTCACTGCAGCCCCGGGCAACGAGCGGGTTCTCCCCGAGAGGTGACCTGCTCGGACAGGGACGGCGGCTGTCGTCCACCCTGCAGGGGCTTCGTCAGCGACTGGCGGGTTTCAGTGACCTGGAGGCTGCCTGGGACATCTCCACACTTCCCGATGAACTCCAGGCAGCTCGCCTGGATACCCTGCTCGACCAGGCTGCCAGGACATGCGAACGCACAGGCATGCTATGGGCCTCCCGGCGAACCTTGAAGGGCTGTGACTGGGCAATGCCGGACCTGGGGCTGGACGCACGGGGCCGTTGGCTAACCCTGCCGGACCTGCAACACAGGCAACCCATCGGCCAGGTCAACCGGCTGGCCATGTCGGACGAGATGCAGGGGGTCAAGGTCCATCTGCTTCCCTCCCTACCGGAAAGCGATGCCTGGCAATGGCTTGATAGAGGGCAGGTCATTTGGTCCAGCCAGGTACGCCCTGGGCAGCGGGTCATTCATAGCGCAGAACGTCGTGCCCTGTCCGAACTTGCCCCACTGGCCACCCGGTCCGCACAGGCCAACTGCCGACTTCGAGGCCAACCTTGCCACGTGGCGCTGTCACAGCTCACTGTCACGGCGTTTCCGACTCGTCGCAAGGAAGGTCTGTCCGGTAAATCCCTGGAAGCCTGGTTCGGCACACTGAGCGATCCCGAAAGCGGAAAGGAGCTGGGCCGGCGCTACTGGTTGATGACCATCAGCAACCACGAGGATGCCCTGCCCCTTCTGCTCAGCCATCTGCAGGCCGAGGGCCTTGCGCAGCAAACACGTCGTGCCAAGGAACGATTGTCCGCGCTGCTGCCGGCTCAGACACGTCCTGAGCTACAGCTACTATTGGCCACCGGGATCGCCGCCGCCGCCAACCATCTCGACCATGGCAGCGACGTGGCCGCCATGGATCTCCGTTCGGAACTCCTGGGCCTTCTGGGAGGGCGGCGCCGCCGACGTGACACCGCCCTGCTTGACGCCTTGCTCTACCTGTTCAGCGCCAGGGATGCCATTCGCCATGTCGGCTCAGCCGGCCTGGAGGGTATGCCGTGACCTTCGCCGATCAGGCAGCAGGACTGCGGCAGGGGGCAGGCACTCACCATGTCTCCTCCCCTCGCGATGACAACCGTCGCGACGTAGTCCCAGCCTGCAAAACGCTGATGGTTGTCGGGCTACCTGGCGTATCGCCCTTCCAGGCCCAGCGCGTCCGCGACCTGCTGGAGTACTGGGATGCGCAAGGACGACGCTGGGTGGGCTCAGCAGCACAGTGGCGGGTCGTCCCTGTGGAGATCGCCAGTCCACACTTGCCACTGCTGCTCACGCAACAGTCACGATGGGCCCTCTGGGTGGACAACGATCCGAATGCCTTCCGCCGGGCTTTCGGGGTATTGACGCGGCTCCATGACCAACAGAGGCCTCATCGTCTGCTGGCGGTACATGCGCCGGAGATGCCCCGCAAGGGACTACTGGACAACCTGCAACAGGCGGCGTGGAGTTGCCTGGGTATTGACCTGCTGGTGATGTCGACATGAGGCGCACCGGACGATATGCCCTGGGATTGGTTCTCGCGGTCGCCTGCGCTGAAGGGCATGCCGCTGGCAGTTGGGTCGCCAATGCCTCTGAGACCAGGGTCAGCATGGCAGACCGCGAAACATCGTCTGACTCTCTAGGCCCCGTCGGTACGCAAGCCGGCAATCGAGTGATCCAGAGTATCGTCTGGCACTACCGGCTCCCACCGGGAGACACCCTGAACGTCAGACTTTGCCACCCGGCCGATTGCACATCGCTACCAAGCCCACGCGGCACAACCCGCGCACTGGCCGGACTGGCAGCCGACGTCGCGCTGGAATTCCGCTTCTCCCTACCGGAGGGGCATCCTCCAGTGACGGTAAGTGGGCTTCAGGTGATAGTGAACCATCGGTAAAAACGAATCCGACAACACCACCCGAACAAGCAGGTGGTACTGCTGACCAGCTGTGAGGCAAGAGGATGTATACGGCACAAGGGAAGATCGATCAGGGAGAACTGCTGACAGAGTACCTGCCCATGGTGCGCCGTCAGGCACTCGCCCTGCAGGTACGACTGCCAGCCAGCATCGAGTTGGACGACCTGATTCAGGCCGGCACTGTCGGGTTGCTGGAAGCCATGGGTCGATTCAACTCGGGTAAGGGCGCAAGCTTTGCGACCTTCGCCAACCAGCGTATCCGCGGTGCCATGCTGGACGAGCTACGCAGCCGGGACTGGCTGCCACGCAGCGTTCGGCGCAGCGCCAGGGCCGTTGATGAAGCAGTGCGGCGATTGGAGCAGCATCTGGGGCGACCACCCGAGGAGACGGAAATCGCGACGGAGCTCGAGATGCCCCTGGCGGACTATCGGCGCCTGCTTAACGATACCAACAGTGGCCAGCTGCTGCCCTTCGAGGAACTGATGGCCGAAGGGGGAGAGTCTCGGCTTGAAAGCCGAGCCCTGGAAAGCCCGTTCTCCCGGCTGGTGGATCAGGAAAAACGGGAGCAGATCATCGAGGCCATCGAGGCGCTGCCCGAGCGTGAGACGCTGCTCATGGCGCTCTACTACCAGGAAGAGCTCAACCTGAAGGAGATCGGGGCAGTGCTGGGCGTATCGGAATCGCGAGTCTGCCAGCTGCACAGCCAGGCGGTCAGCCGCCTGCGGGCAAGGCTCTACGAGCCCAGCTGACGCCGCGCTCTCCGGGATGGAAATGGCGGCACGTCACCCGGCGGCGCTAGAAGCGCCCCATCAGGGTGGCGGTCCTCTCCAGGGCCTCGAGATAGCATTCCTGCAGCCGTTCGGCGGTGTGGTCAGGCGTGTTGCCCGCCAGCTGCTGCTCATGCTCCTCGCAGATCGCCAGGATGGCTCCCAAGTGGCCCTCGTGATGCTCAAGGGCCCGAAGGATGGCGTCGTCGAGCGGCAGCTGGGCCAGCAGGGTGGCCTGATCCTCATCCAGCAGCGCCGCCATCATCGAAAACAGGCCCGTGGTGAACGCGTCCTCAGGATCGATATTGCGGAAGGGCTCGGCCAGGTTCTGGCACATGTAGGCGCGGATCAATGCCAGCCTCACCGTGATGCGCGATGACGGCATCTCGCTGGCCAGCGAGATCGTCATCACCAGCCGGCGCAACTCGTTGAGGCCGATCACCTGCATCGCGCGTCGCAGATCAGATTGCTGGTGGCTCTGGCCGAAATAGCTGGAGTTGGCTCGGCGCAGGATCGCCACATGCAGGTGCGGCATCTGCAGGAGAAGGTCATGAAGACGATGAAGGTCGGCGTCCTCACGATAGAGCTCGTTGATCAGCCTCAACTGGGCGGCACGATTGCCGTGGCGCCCTCGCGGCCTGGAAGCGTGATAGTGGGGCTCTGAGAGATAGCGGCCATTGATGTAGTCGCAGCCGGCGGCCAGGCATTGCTCAAGCTGCTCATGGTCCTGGATATGCTCTGCCAGCAACCGATACCCCTTCGCCTTGAGGGTGTCCAGCCGCTCGAGGTCAAGGGCCTGGGAGGCATCAATCTCGATGATGTCAGCCACGGCTTGCAGGTCGGACCCCATGGCCTGAGGCGCGGGGTCGGGCACGGCGATGCGGTAATTCCGCTCGCGGATACTGCGCAGGCTCTCCGCCAGCTCCGGCGTGATCTCGAGGCCCCGGGGCAGGCCGATGACCACCTGGTAGGGTGGCGTCGGCAACAGGTCGAGGCGTACCAGCCACTCCGCGGGAAGCTCGATGAAGAGCTCACGGGACTGCCGCTCGTCCAGTTCATACAGGACGCTGCTCAGGGCCTTCGCCGTGCGGCTCACCGGATCATCAGGATCGCGGTCATGGTGCTGATAGATGAGGCGGTCGGCCACATGCTCATACTCGACGTCGTGAATCGGATGCATGGCTATGGTGAAGCGATCCGTCTCTTCTCGCCCTGTCATGATGTATCACTCCCTGCGATGCCTACCTGCTCTGCGGGCGGTGGAGTGCCATTCTCGGCAGGCTTGGGTGGCCCCAAGGGTATCACCCTCTTTCTCGGCTGTCCGCGCCCTGGAGCAGCAACATTAAAGTATCCTGCACGGCGTCCGATAACTGAAGTATGCGAATGCACTCTACGGTCAGGAGCCGTTCATGAACCCCTCGACACTGATCGGAATACTGGCCAGCTGCGTGCTGCTCGCCAGCGTCCTGCTCTTTACCGCCGAATCACCACAAAGCTTCATCAACCTCCCGGGACTCGGCATCGTCGTGGCCGGCACCCTGGCCGCGACCTTCATCAGCTACCCCCTCAAGGAGGTGCTGAGGGTAGTGCGACTGGTCGCCATCGTATTCCGTCGAGAGAACACCTATATCCGCGATGACATCAGCGAGCTGGTCGATATGTCCCGGCTGTGGCTGAAGGGTGACGTCCGCGCGGTGGAGGCGTCCCTGGAGCAGACACGCAACCCCTTTCTGCGTACCGGCATCCAGCTGGTGATCGCCAATACCAAGGAGGACGAGATCTTCGACCTGCTTCGCTGGCGGATCTCCCGGCTCAAGGCCCGCGAGCACGCCGAAGCACAGATCTTCCGCACCATGGCCAACTACGCACCTGCCTTCGGGATGATCGGAACGCTGGTGGGTCTGGTCAACATGCTGGAAGTCATGGAGGCAGGTGACTTGAACGTGATCGGCCCCAGGATGGCCGTTGCCCTGCTCACCACCTTCTACGGCATTCTGCTGGCCAACCTGATCTTCAAGCCGATTGCGGTGAAGCTCGAGCGTCGCACCGAGGAGCGCCTGATTGCGATGAACATGGTGCTCGAGGGCATCTCGCTGATCACCAAGCGTCGCCTGCCATCGTTCATCGAAGAGACCCTGAATTCTTTCGTCGCCAACTATCATGACGAGATTCGTGACCCGGAGCCTCCCGCCCGGCAGCGTGACAGCAGTGAGACCAGCCAGCATGCGTGACCGGGACATCCGCCAGGCACTCAGCCCACCCAGCCAGGGTGACGGAGACAGTGAGAGTTGGCTGATGAGCTACTTGGACGTCCTCACCTTGCTGATCACCCTTTTCGTCCTTCTCCTTTCGATGACAGGCAAAGGCCAGGCCACCAGTGGCAACCAGCTCCCCGGCCAGGCAATGCCATCGGTATCTCCCCAGGCTCAATCTGCCTCCATCGCTGCCGCTACCGGCGTTGCCCCAATGACCTCCGGCCTGAGGCCTCGTCACGAGGGCCTGCAGCCGCGTTTCAAAGGACTGGAGATTGAGGGTGTCAGCGTTGCCGAGGGCGACAGAGGGATCACGCTACGCATCGACAATAACCTGCTGTTTGCCAGTGGGCAGGACAGGCTGACTCCTCGGGGACGGATAGTCCTGCAAGGACTGATGGAGACTCTTCTGACATTCGATGGGCGAATATCGGTCGAGGGGCATACCGACAACATTCCTATCTCCACGAAACGCTTCCCCTCCAACTGGGAGCTCTCCACCGGCCGTGCCATCTCGGTACTGCGCTACCTTGCATCGGCCGGTCTACCCGAGGGGCGTCTGCGTGCCATCGGCTATGCCGATACCCAACCTCTTGAGAACAACGAGACAAGCAGTGGACGTGCGGCCAACCGTCGTGTCGAGCTATTGCTCACCAGCGGCGGATGAAGAAACCGATAAGCTGTTGTAAAAAGGACAATATATGAGTCATTGCGCAAGGGCTGAGGGACACTGCGGAAGGTGCATAGGGGAACTCCCTTTCGACTTCACAATGGCGTTTCAGCCGATCGTTGACATCAGTGAAGCACAGATCACCACCTATGAAGCGCTCGTGCGCGGCCCGCGGGGCGAGTCGGCATGGAGCATACTCTCCCAGGTAACCGACGACCTGCTTTACCGTTTCGACCAGGCCTGCCGCGTCCGTGCCATCGAGCTGGCAAGCAGGCTCGGCATGAAGCAAAACCTATCGATCAACTTTTTACCCAACGCCGTCTATGAGCCCGAGGCGTGCATCCAGGCCACGCTTGATGTTTGTCATCGCGTAGGATGGCCGACCAATCGACTTGTCTTCGAGTTCACCGAGACAGAACGCGTCACAGACCGGCACCACCTGAACCGGATCATCGAGAGCTACCGATCCATGGGGTTCGCGACTGCCTTGGACGACTTCGGCAACGGCTATGCCAACCTGGACCTGCTCACCGACCTGAAACCCGACCGGCTGAAGATCGATCGAGAGCTGGTGATGGGGTGCCACCACGACATCCGACGACAGGCACTGATCCGCGCGGTCAAGGGCCTCGGAGACGAGCTGGGGGTACTGCTGATCGCAGAAGGTGTCGAGACCCGCGGCGAAGCCTTGTGGCTAGCAGGCATGGGCATTACACGCCAGCAGGGGTATTACTACGCACGGCCTGCGCTCGAGTCTCTGGGACCGGATCTGAGGCCCATGCTGGCTCGCCTCAGAGCAGCGACCGACGCGAATAGTCTGAATCAAGTGAATTGAGCACTCGGAGCAACACTTCCACATCCAAGGGGAGTCGACATTCGGTCATCCCCTTTCGCATAGGCAGCATGACGGCTTACCACACCGAACCTACCCGGCGGCCTACCCCTGCATAGCTCATAACCAAAGGCTATTGGAAAAACGTTTTCTTATTCCCTAGTGTATTTATCCATCAACGACACGAACGCCGTGCCGGATTTCCTAGTTTCAGCGAAACCACAGGAGCAATCCCATGCTCAAACGCATTGCCCTCACCGCCCTGACCGCTGGCCTGATGACCACCGGCAGCCTGGCTCAGGCCGATGATCACGCCATCAGGGTCGGCATGTCCGGCGGCTACTTCCCCTTCACCTTCGTCGAGCAGGACGAGCTCCAGGGCTTCGAGGTGGATGTCATGGAAGCCGTGGCCGAGGAGATGGACGTCGAGGTCGAGTTCGTCACGGCGAACTTCTCGGGGCTGTTCGGCATGCTCGAGTCCGGCCGGATCGACACCATCGCCAACCAGATCACCATCACCGAGGAGCGGGCCGCCAAGTACGCCTTCACCGAGCCCTACGTCTACGACGGCGCCCAGGTCGTGGTCAAGGCGGGCAACGAAGAAGTCCAGGGTGCCGAGGACCTGAAAGGCAAGACGGTTGCCGTCAACCTCGGCTCCAACTACGAGCAGCTGCTGCGCGAACTGCCCTACGCCGACGAGATCGACATCCGGACCTACGAAAGCAACATCGAGCAGGACACCGCCCTGGGCCGCGTCGACGCCTTCGTCATGGACCGAGTGAGTGCCAGCCAGGTGATCAAGGAGAAGCCGCTGCCCCTGGCGCTGGCCGGCCAGCCGTTCTCCAAGATCCGCAATGCCCTGCCTTTCCGCGACACCGAGGAGGACCGCGCCCTGCGTGACCGGGTCGACGCCGCGCTGGCCAGCCTGCGCGAGTCGGGCAAGCTGCAGGCGATCTCGGAAGAGTGGTTCGGCACCGACATCACTCGCCCGTGAGGCGTTGAGTCGCTCCTATGCAAGTGCTCGATGTCGACTACATGCTGGGGCTGGTGCCCGTCCTGCTGCGCTACCTGCCGCTGACCCTGCAGATGGCCGCCGTGGGGATGGCGCTGGCCCTGGTGCTGGCCTGTGGCCTCGCCGTGATCCGCGTGCTGCGCATCCCGGGGCTGAACGCCGCCACCCTGCTGTTCATTTCCTTCTTTCGTGGCACGCCGCTGCTGGTGCAACTGTTCCTGTTCTACTATGGCTTGCCCCAGCTGATGGCCTTCCTGACCCAGATCAATGGCATTACCGCCACCATCATGGGCCTGACCCTGCACTTCTCGGCCTACATGGCGGAATCCATTCGCGCCGCCATCGTCGGGGTCGATCGCAGCCAGACGGAGGCGGCACTCTCCATCGGCATGACCAACGGCCAGCTGATGCGGCGCATCGTGCTGCCCCAGGCCACGCGGGTCGCGGTCCCGACGCTGATGAACTACTTCATCGACATGATCAAGGCCACCTCCCTGGCATTCACCCTGGGAGTCACCGAGCTGATGGGCGCCACCCAGAAGGAGGCCGCCGGCAGCTTTCTCTACTTCGAGGCCTTCATCACCGTGGCGGTCTTCTACTGGATCATCGTCGAGCTGCTGGCCTGGTTTCAGCGGCGTCTGGAAACCCGACTCAACAAGGCGTATCGCCGATGATCAAGGTACAGGGACTCGTCAAGCGCTTCGGCGGAACCGCCGTGCTCGACGGCATCGACCTGGCCATCGAGCAGGGCGAGATCATCGTCGTCATCGGCCCTTCAGGGACCGGCAAGTCGACGCTGTTGCGTTGCCTGAACTTCCTCGAGCGGCCGGATGCCGGCCGGCTGACCATCGGCGATCTGGATGTCGACGTCACCCGGGCCAGCCAGGCCGACATCCTGACGGCACGGCGGCGCACGGCCTTCGTGTTCCAGAACTATGCGCTGTTCGCCAACAAGACGGCGCTGGAGAACATCGCCGAGGGGCTGATCGTCGTCAACCGCTGGCCCAAGGCGAAGGCCCATGCGCGGGCCAGGGAGATCCTGGAACGCATCGGCCTGGCCGACAAGGCCGATGCCTACCCCGCCTCCCTGTCCGGCGGCCAACAGCAGCGGGTCGGCATCGGGCGCGCCATGGCGGCCCAGGCCGAGGTGATCCTCTTCGATGAGCCGACCTCCTCACTGGATCCGGAATGGGTCGAGGAAGTCCTGGGGTTGATGAAGCAGCTGGCCCGGGAGCGCCAGACCATGCTGGTGGTCACCCACGAGATGAGCTTCGCCCAGGACGTGGCGGACCGGGTGATCTTCATGGAGGGAGGGCGCATCGTCGAACAGGGACCACCCGGCCAGCTCTTCGGTTCACCGAAGGACCCCCGCACCCGGGACTTCCTGCGCAAGGTACTGGCGACCCAGGTAGCGCTGGACACTCCGACCTGAGCCGACTGCCTTCAAGGCTATCGCAGATGGAAGTAACGCTCGAGGCTGTTCCGGCGACAGGCCGCCGGGGAGGCGCTGTGAATACTTCCCTGTACGCTACCGATGCCATCCCTGGCATAGGACCTCCCCTTTGACCTGTCCCCGGCGCCTCTCGCTTCGGCTAACTGCGATTGCCCTGCGAATGCCTGAGGGCCGCGTTGTGGGGCCCAGCGGGCTTCCCGTATAGTGTTCGTACACTTTCCCAGGCCCGTTCCCCCGTCGATGCCACAACCACGCGTCCAGATCCGTCCTCGTCGCCGCCCTCCCCTGCATTTCCTGCCGTTGGGCGGCTGTGGCGAGATCGGCATGAACCTCAGCCTCTATGGCCTGGGTCGTGAAGAGAGGGGTCATGGGGAGAGGGGCAAGGAGGCCTGGATCGCCGTGGACTGCGGCATGATGATCCGTCAGGACCTCCCGGACAATCCACTCCAGGTACCGGATCTCTCCACCCTGGAGACACTCTCGATCCGTCCCCGGGCGCTGATCATCACCCATGGCCACGAGGATCATATCGGCGCCGCCGCCTGGCTGTGGCCCCGGTGGGGCTGCCCGATTCATGCCACCCCGCTGGCCGCCGGCCTGCTGCGGGCCAAGTTTGTCGAACGCGGGCTGGCTACCGATGCCATCCGGGTCATCGAGCCCGGCGAGGCGCTGGAGGCCGGCCCCTTCACCCTGCGCTTCCTGCCGCTGACCCACTCGATTCCCGAGAGCTGCGCGCTGCTGATCGCCGCCGGCGACCACCGGGTGCTGCACACCGGTGACTGGAAACTCGATCCCGAGCCGCTGATCGGGCCGCCGATCTCGGCCGCGACCTTTCGCGCCATCGCGCCCGTGGACCTGGTGGTGGGGGACTCCACCAACGCGCCGATGCCCGGCCACTCCCGCAGCGAGGGCGAGGTCGCCGAGGCGCTGACCCATGCCATCGCCCGCTGCGAGGGACGCGTGGTGGTGAGCTGCTTCGCCAGCAACCTGGCGCGGGTGCTGGCCATCGGCCGCGCGGCAGAGCGCTGCGGCCGCCGGGTCAGCCTGATGGGGCGCTCCATGGAGCGCATGGTGGGCGTGGCACGCCAGCTTGGCTACCTGGACGACCTGCCGCCGCTGGTACCGGTGACCGACCTCGGCTATCTGCCGCCGGAAGAAGTGCTGGTGATCGCCACTGGCAGCCAAGGCGAACCGCGGGCCGCGCTGTCCCGCCTCTCCCGAGGCCGCCATTCCCACTTCGAGCTGATGGCCGGCGACACGGTAATCTTCTCGGCCAAGGCCATCCCCGGCAACGAGCGGCTGATCGACCGCCTGAAGCGCGGCCTCAGGCACTTCAGCGTGGCCATCCTCGACGACGAGAATCACCCCGAACTGCACGCCTCGGGCCACCCGGCCCAGGACGAACTGCGCACCTTCTACGGCTGGGTGAAACCCCGCCACCTGCTGCCGGTACATGGCGAGGCTCGCCACCAGCAGGCCCACCGGGCGCTGGCCGAGGAGCTCGGCATCCAGGCACCGGTGTCGCCGGTGAACGGCGACCTGATCCGTCTGGATGCCGAGGGGCTTTCCCTGGAGGCGCGTCACCCCCAGCAGCCGCATATCATCAGCCAGGATGCGGTCTCCGCCCTGCCCGGCCTGGGCAGCGGCGACGGGGCCAACCGCTCACGCCATGGGAGTCTTTACCTGGCCATTTCGGTGGCCGCCACCGACACCGGCTGGACCCGCATCGGCCGGCTGATGCTCGACGCCAGCCAGACGAGCCCCATGGACGAGGCCGCCTTCGCCGACTGGCTGGACGACTGCCTCGAGGAGATCCAGGTGGATTCCTTGGCGGAATTGCGCCTGGCCCTGCAACCCAGGTTGCTCGGCTGGCTCGCCGATCACCTGCACCGGTTACCCGAAGTGCATCTGCAGATCCTGGCGGTGGAAGCCGAGATGCTGGGGAAGTAAGGGGAGCTTTCGCTGGTGGAAGAGAGCTTCTTGTCGCTATGAGGAAGGCAAGAATCGCGGTGCAAGTCGAAGCGTCGAACCGACCGCTCCCACAAGGGCCTCAAAGCCTACACAGGGTTGTAGGAGCACTGCTTGCAGCGCGATAGGCGGAGGGCACACCATCGCCGTGCAAGCACCGCTCCCACAAGGGCACCCCATCGCTCAGCAAGTCGAAGCAGGAGCCCTGCCCTCACCGCGCCCTGATGGCAAGGCGCGGTGACGGGAATACCCCACCTCAGGCCTTGCTGGCGTTCTTCGGTGGGCGACCGCGCTTGCGCTTGGGCTGTTCGGTCACCAGATCATCCAGGGAAAGGCCGGCTTCATTGATCTGCTCGCGGATCTCGGCGAGCTTTTTGGCCTTCTCGACTTCTTCTTCCTGGCGCTGAACTTCCTCGTCCTTCTTCTGCTCGATGACTTCTCCGATGACCTCGGCCAGCTTGCGAAGCTGTTCCATGCTCAGCTGGCGTGCCGCGGCACGAGCCACGTTCTTGTTGCGGGCGATGCGCTCCAGGGATTCGCTGGACATTGGCGGTCTCCATGCCGAATGTTGGACGGTTGCGTTGTGTAATGACACGTTGAAAGTATATGCACTTGCGACACATTGGCAAGGAAAGTCGTGGGAAAAAGCGGAAGAAAGAAAGGGAAAATTGCCACCCCCAACGGCAAGCAGCTAAGCGTGATTCACGATATCCCGAAAGGATTGCCCCTGCCAACCAGCAAACGGGCGACATCGTGATGTCGCCCGTTGTGCCATGCTGTCGGCGTAGTGCTTCGCCCTTGGGTCAGCCCCGGTGGAGGGCAACCCCGCTGGAGAAGCGCACCATGATGGGCTTGGCGGCTTGGCCGGGGTCTGACCCTGAGGGGCTGCAGTTCAGCCGCCGGTCATGTTCATGAAGCGAACCACCTGGACATCGCCGTCGGTGGTGAAGTGATGCCGCTCGGGCTTGAGCGGCATGGCGCGCACGATGGCCTGCTTCAGCGCCTCGATATCGCCGGGGTAGCGGCGCAGCACGGCGCGCAGGTCCACGGAGTGCTCGTTGCCGAGGCACAGCAGCAGACGCCCTTCCACGGTGACACGAACCCGGTTGCAGGTGTCGCAGAAGTTGTGGCTGTGGGGCGAGATGAAGCCGACCCGGGAATCGCTGTCGGGCATCATGAAGTAGCGCGACGGCCCGAGGGTCGACTCGGTGGTGGGGATCAGTTCGTGGCGGGCCTCGATGCGCGCCTGTACCTCGTCGCTGGAACAGAAGGTCTCGGCACGGGAGTGGTCCGATACGTCGCCCAGCGGCATCTCCTCGATGAAGCTGATATCGAGGCCCTCGTCACGCGCGAAATCGACGAGGTCCAGTACTTCGTCGTCGTTGCGTCCCTTGAGGATCACGGCATTGAGCTTGATGCGCTCGAAACCGGCATCACGCGCGGCACGAATGCCGTCGATGACCTTGTGCAGGTCGCCGGTGCGGGTGAGATGACGGAAGCGCTCGGGATCCAGGGAGTCGAGGCTGATATTGAGACGCTTGAGCCCTCCCTCGCGCAGGCGAGCGGCGAATTTGGGCAGGCTGGCGCCATTGGTGGTCATGGCAAAGTCCTTGAGCCCCGGCAGCGCCCCGATATCACCGACGAGACGATCGATATCACGCCGCACCAGCGGTTCGCCCCCGGTCAGGCGGACCTTCTCCACGCCCATCTCGGTGAAGGCCCGGGCGACCATCGCCAGTTCCTCCAGGGTCAGCACCTGGGCACGCGGCAGGAAGGTCATCTCCTCACTCATGCAGTAGACGCAGCGAAAATCGCAGCGATCGGTGACCGAGATGCGCACGTAGCGCACTCGCCTGCCGAAGTCGTCGATCAGCTCATCGGTCATCAAGACATCTCCCAGCGACGGGCATCATGATGGTCCCCGTCGCGCTCCGAAACCCAGTAGTCCCCGCTGGCGGTATGCTCCTTCTTCCAGAAAGGCGCGCGGGTCTTGAGGTAATCCATGATGAAGTCGCAGGCCTCGAAGGCGGCGCGTCGATGGGCGCTGGCGACCACTACCAATACGATAGGGTCTGAGGGGGCGAGGCGTCCAATCCGGTGGATCACGGTCACACCCTGAAGCGGCCAGCGAGCCCGCGCTTGCTCGACGATCTCGCCGAGGGCCGCCTCGGTCATGCCTGGATAGTGCTCCAGGGTCAGCGCCTGGACCTCGGGGCGCTCGTTGAAGTCACGCACCAGGCCGGTGAAGCTCACCACCGCCCCGATGTCGCTGCGCCCCTCGAGCAGGGCGCGCTGTTCAGCGCCAGCATCGAAGTGGCTTTCCTGCACGCGGATCATCGCTCAGCCTCCGGTCACCGGGGGAAAGAAGGCGACCTCGTCGTTGTCGGTCAGCGGCGTGGCATCGCCGGCCATCACCTGATTGACGGCACACAGGACGCGGCCCTGATCGAGGCCTTCGAAACGTGGATCCATCGCCTTGAGCGCGGTCTTGAGGCCGGCCACGTCGGAACTCGGCAAGCGATCAAAGGGGACCGAGACATCGCCGATGCCGAGACGCTCACGCAGTTCGGCCAGGCACTTGACGAGGATGCAGGGCGCGGCGATGTCGCAACGCTGCCCCACCGAGACCTCGCCGGAGGCGCCCTCGCCGGTGACGATCGGCGACGGGGCAGACTCGATGATGGAGGGCGCCACCGCTCGCTCTCCCCGGGCCTGTTCGCGCCGATAATCGCCGGACTTGCCACCGGCCTTGGTGTCGAGGTGGATGGCGCCAATTTCCATGCCCTTGTCCACGGCCTTGCACATGTCATAGAGGGTCAGGCAGGCCACCGAGACCGCGGTCAACGCCTCCATCTCCACCCCGGTCCGCCCGTTGAGGCGACAGGTGGCGGTGACATGGACACAGGACTCGGGCTCGTCGAGCGCGAAGTCGATGGCGACCTTCGACAGTGCCAGGGCATGGCAGAGCGGGATCAGCTCGTGAGTTCGCTTGGCGGCCTGGATGCCGGCGATGCGCGCCGTAGCCAGCACATCGCCCTTGGGCAGGCCACCCTCGGAGAGCAGCGCCAGGGTCTCGGGCTGCATGCGGATGAGGCCCGAGGCGCTGGCCTCGCGGCGGCTCTCCGGCTTGTCGGCGACGTCGACCATGTGGGCCTCGCCGCGGGCATTGAGATGGGTCAGTGGCTGGTTGGACAGAGGCATGGGGGTCAGCGTCTCATGGCAGTCGATGAAGGGGTTGGATGCTCACCATCTCGCCCGGGGCCGCCCCCTTGCGGTCGTCGGTGAGCTCGATCAGGCAGTTGGCCGCCACCATCGAGGACAGGATCCCGGAGCCCTGGGCGCCGGTGCTGCACACGTGCAGGCGGCCCTCGGCGTCGGCGTGGTAGCGGCCGCGCAGGAAGTCGGTGCGCCCGAGACGGCTCTTCAGGGCCTCGTCGGCGATGGCGAACAGCCGCTCGGGCTCGTGCAGCGGCCTGCCCTGCAACTTGGACAACAGCGGCGCCACGAATTGCAGGAAGGTCACCATCACCGCCACCGGGTTGCCGGGCAGCCCCAGGAAGGGCACACCCCGTTCGCCCAGCAGGCCACAGGCCAGGGGACGCCCGGGGCGGATGGCGATGCGCCAGAACGCCAGGCGGCCAACCGCCTCCAGCGCTGCGCGGGTGAAGTCGGCGTGGCCCACCGACACGCCGCCGCTGGTGATCACCATGTCGGCCCGCCCGGCGGCATCAGTCAGGGCCGCGACCATGGCTTCCCGGTCGTCGGGAAGGATGCCCAGGTCGAGCAACTCGGCACCCTGCTCGGCCAGCAGGCCGGCCAGGGTATAGCGGTTGGCATCGAAGATGCCCGCCGGGGGCAGCGGTTTCCCGGGCGCCGTCACCTCGTCGCCGGTGGAAAAGATCGCCACCCGCGGGCGACGATGCACGCTCGCATCAACCAGGCCAAGCGAGGCCAGCAGGCCCAGTTCGGCCGCCCCCAGCCGCGTACCGGCATGCAACGCCGTCTGGCCCCGGGGGATGTCCTCGCCGGCCTGGCGTACATTCTGACCGGGCCTGACGCGTTCGGGGTGATTGACCACCACCGTCTCGCCGCGCGCCTCGAGCTGCTCGAGCATGATCACTGTGTCGGCGCCCGGCGGCAGCGGCGCCCCGGTGGTGATGCGCACGCACTCGCTCTCACCCAGCGGCTCTTCACGGCGCCTGCCGGCGAGCACCTCGCCGACGACTCGCCACTCGCCGGGCCACTCGTCGTCCGCCGGCCAGGCCAGGGCGATGCCGTCCATGGCGGCATTGGTGTTCTGGGGCACGTCGATGGGCGAGACCGCGTCCTCAGCCAGCACCCGGCCGTGGAGCTCGCCCAGCGCCACTCGTTCGGCGGGCAGCGGCGCCTCGACGAGGCCGGCCAGGCGCGCGCGCGCCTCCGCCACCGGGAGCATCCGCTCGCCGAGATCGAAGCAGGAGAGCGTCATGGCGCGGCCTCCTCGCACTTGTGCTCGCGGGGCAGCTGGCGGCTCGGCCAGCGGGCTGGCCAGGCAGCAATCCAGTCGGTGAGGGCCTCGAGGTCATTGAGGTCCAGCGCTTCGACACCCTCGGGCAGCGCGAGGGAGGCGTCGCTAGCCACGGCGCGCACCCAGGGGTCCTCGGCGACGCGCAGCGACTTGCCCACCTCCGGGCGATGGAGCTCGAGCTTGGGCAGCGGCCAGGCCTTGAAGCCTTCCACCAACACCAGGTCGGGATGCTGGGGACGCACCATGTCGATGAGCTCGGCCAGATCGGCCTCCTCGCGCCCGGGGGTCTCCATCATCAGCGCCACCCGGGCGCGGGACGCCACCAGCATCGGCGAGGCGCCGGCCTGGCGCAGGCGGTGGCTGTCCTTGCCGGGCTGGTCGACATCGAAGGCGTGGTGGGCATGTTTGATCACCGCCACCCGCAGGCCCCGCGCGCCGAGGCGCGGCAGCAACTGCTCCAGCAGGGTGGTCTTGCCGGTACCGCTCCAGGCGGCGATGCCGAGCAGTGGCAGGTCGTCGTCGAAGGGGAGGCGCCGCGGTACACCATCGTTCAGGGCGCGCTCAAGCCGCTGCTTCTCGTCATCGGTATTGAGGTTGGCGAAGGCATCGGGGCAGTCGCTGACGTCCACCCGGCACCAGGCGTGGCGGGCGTACCAGCGATCGATCTTGCGCTCGCCGTCGGCCAGGGCCGCCGCCAGGTCATCAACCAGGGCGGTGCGGATCAGTGCCACCACCGGATGCAGGCGCTCGCCGTCGAAGGCCACGGCAATATCGCACTCGCCGGCCACCAGGCGTTCCACCATCCGATCCACTAGATCCCGGGGCAGGGCCGGAGTGTCGCAGGGCACCACCAGCAGCCAGGGGGTGCGCGCGGCCTGCAGGCCGCTATAAATGCCCATCAGCGGACCCTGGAAGCCGCCCTCGGCATCCTGGATCACGCGATCGGCCAGTGGGGCATAGGCCTCGGCATTGCGGTTGGCGTTGATCAGCACCTCGGCGACCCGCCCCGCCAGGCGCTCGCGAACGTGGGCTACCAGCGGGCGACCGGCGAAGGGTTCGAGCCCCTTGTCGCGACCGCCCATCCGGCGCCCCTGGCCACCGGCCAGGATCAGGCCGGTGAGGTCGTCTCGGGTGATCATCGGCTCTCCTGACGAATCGGTCATGTCGTGAGTCATGATGCCTCAGCCCGGCGGCGGGTGCCATGCCGGCCGTCCACGCTGGCGCCCTGTCCTGACGCCGGTCAAGCCGTGGCTTATCCCCGTGCCGCCAAGGAGGTACACTATGTTGAAAATATTCCACGAATGCGGCAACGGCCGCGGCAAGGACCGACCCATGGACGAGGCATTCGATGTCGGCGCCCGGCTCAAGCAGCTGCGGCTGTCGCGCGGATTTTCCCAGCGTGAACTGGCCAAGCGGGCCGGGGTCACCAACAGCACCATCTCGCTGGTCGAGCAGAACAACGTCAGCCCGTCGGTGAGTTCGCTGAAGAAGATACTCGACGCCCTGCCGGTGTCGATCAGCGCCTTCTTCGCCGGCGACGAACCGAGCCAGCCACAACCCTTCTACCGGAGGGGCGAGCTGACCGAGATCGGCGACGGCAAGCTCTCCTGGCGACTGGTGGCCGCCCGGCGGCCCGACCGGCGCATGTCGATCATCCACGAGCGCTACCCACCCGGGGCCGACAGCGGCGAGGAGATGCTGGAGCATGACGGCGAGGAAGGCGGCGTGGTGATCGCGGGGCAGATCGAGATCACCGTGAATGGCGGGGTGGGGGTGCTGAGCGCGGGCGACGCCTACTATTTCGACTCCCGCCTGCCCCACCGCTTCCGCAACCCCGGCAACGAGGAGTGCGTGATCGTCAGCGCCAGCACCCCGCCGACCTTCTCCGACGCGGGCCAGGAACTGCATCACGCCTGAGCGCTATCACTCCTCGTCGGCGCGGGGCAGCACCCAGTTGAGGACGATGCCGACCAGGGCGGCGAGGCTGACCCCCTGCAGGGTGAACTGGCCGTTGCCGAACTGCATGCCGCCGATGCCGAAGACCAGCACCAGGGAGACCACCACCAGGTTGCGCGGCGCGGTGAGCGGCTTGCCGGCGCGCACCAGGGTGTTCATGCCGACCACGGCGATGGAGCCGAAGAGCAGGGTCATGATGCCGCCCATCACCGGCCCCGGGATGGTCTGCAGCAGCGCGCCGAGCTTGCCGACGAAAGCCAGGACGATGGCGATGCAGGCGGCGACCACCATGATCCGGGGGTCGAAGGCTCGGGTCAGGGTCACGGCCCCGGTGACCTCGGAGTAGGTGGTGTTGGGCGGTCCGCCGAAGATCGCCGCGGCGGTGGTGGCCAGGCCATCGCCCAGCAGGGTGCGATGCAGGCCGGGCTTCTCCAGGTAGTTCCTGCGGGTCACCGAGCCGATGGCGACCATGTCACCGATATGCTCCACCGCCGGGGCGATGGCGACCGGGATCATGAACAGGATCGCCGCCCAGTGGAAGCTCGGCGCGGTGAACGACGGCAGCGACAGCCAGGCCGATTCCTGCACCGGGGTGAAGTCCACCACGCCCATCACCAGCGCCAGCGCATAGCCCGTGACGATACCGCCCATGATCGGGATCAGGCGGATCAGGCCGCGGCCGAACACCGCCAGCACCAGGGTGACCAAGAGGCTTGCCATGGAGAGGAAGATCGCCGCGCCGTAGCCGATGTTCTCACTGGTCTCGCCGGTGGCCATGTCCACCGCCACCGGGGCCAGGGCCAGGCCGATCACCATGATCACCGGCCCCACCACCACTGGTGGCAGCAGGCGATGCAGCCAGACGGTGCCCTTGAGGCGCACGAACTGGGAGATCACCACATAGACCAGGCCGGCGACCATCAGCCCCCCCAGGGTGGCGGGAATGCCGTAGTTCGCCACCGAGCCCTGGATGGGCGCGATAAAGGCAAAGGACGAAGCCAGGAAGACCGGCACGCTGACCCGGGTCACCCCATGGAAGATCAGGGTGCCGATCCCCGCCGTGAACAGCGCCACATTGGGGTCCAGGCCGGTGAGCAGCGGCACCAGCACCAGGGCGCCAAAGGCCACGAAGAGCATCTGCGCCCCGGTCAGCAGGGTGCGTAACGGGGAGTCGGTGGGCATGGCGGCCGCCGCCGAGTTGTCGGTCATGGTCCAGGGCTCCGGAAGGGTCGAGGGGGAAGGAATCGCGCGGCATTCTATCAGCCTGGCTGCGCCAATAGCTTCTCGTCCCTCAACGCTCGGGTATCGCCGTCTCCAGATACTCCTGCAGGCGTGCCTCGGCCTGGTCGTCGAAGAGGATATCGCAGGCTTCGCGCAGTCCCGGCGAGTGGCGGATGCTCTCCTCGGGCACCACCAGCGAGACCTTGGCGCGTCGCCTCAGGAAGTCCTCGAGCTTGGTCACCATCTCGCGGCGCCTGGCCAGTTTCAGCTCGCAGCGCAGGTATTCGGTGCCTTCGATGAGCACCTCGCCCTGGCGCGGATCCTGGCGGATGTCCTCGAGCATCTCCAGTGCCTGGGCGCCATAGCGGCGCCACAACCGAGAGCTGAGCGGCTCGGAGGCCTCGGCGCCGGTCATGGCATCCAGCTCCATCAGCCGTGCCTGATGCATGAAAGCCGCGCGAACCGAGGCATCGGGCTCGCCGTACCAACGATAGTCCGGGAACGGGATCTCGATACCGAACCGGCGCACCTCCTCCACCACCTCCTCGCCGACATTGAGACAATCGGTGAGCTTGCCGCCGAAGATGCTCAGGTGGCGCTTCTCGCTGTCGATGTCGATGGCATGCTTGCGCGACAGGTTGAGAAAATCCCGGTCGCCGCCGCCGCTGGGCTTGACGGCCAGGGGGCGCACGCCGCAACGGGTGGCGATGATGTCCTCCTTGCCCAGTGGCGTCTCGAGCTCGAGTCGGGTGTTGATGTTATCGAGCACGAAGCGGATATCCTCCTCCGTCGCGCCGACCTCGGGCTTCTCGACCCGCGTATCGGTGGTGCCGATACAGGTGCGCGGCCCCATGGGGATGACGAAGAACAGCCGACCATCGTCGGCGAAGAAGGCGAGCACACGTTTGCTGTCGGTCAGCCGCGGCACGATCAGGTGGATGCCCTTGGAGAAGACATGATGGTGGTCGGTGTGCTGTCCCGAGAGGCTGTTGTGCTGGTCGACCCAGGGGCCGGCCGCGTTGATCAGCACCCGGGAGCGAATCTCGAAGGTACGGTCATCGGTGCGGTCGCGGACCGTGGTGATCCAGAGATCGCCTTCACGGCGCGCCCCCAGTGACTCGACGTAGTTGGCGGCCACGGTGCCGAAATCCAGCGCACCGCGCACGAAATTGAAGACGAAACGCGCATCGTTGTCATGCAGGTAGGCATCGGAATACTCGAAGCCCCCCTGGGCATTGCGGGTATCGATGATCGGTTCACGCGCCTTGATCCCCGCAGGACGCAGGAAGTTGGGCCTGCGCGTGAAGGCACTACCCATCAGCC
This sequence comes from Halomonas sp. 25-S5, assembly GCF_029889845.1. Taxonomy (GTDB): domain Bacteria; phylum Pseudomonadota; class Gammaproteobacteria; order Pseudomonadales; family Halomonadaceae; genus Halomonas. Next base: position 45,452 of record NZ_JARANV010000007.1, on the reverse strand, counting down.
AATAAAGCCAGGTACCGGCCCAAGGATAGAGAGGATGATGGCGAAAGCCCTTGTTGATGGTGGTCAGGAAGCGGATCTCCTGGACCGTGGAGGGGTAGCTCCTGATCAGGTGGTTGCGACTCTTGCACAGCTTGCGCACCAGCTTGAAGTCGCCGCTCTCCATGTACTTGATGCCACCCCACACCAGGTTGGAGGAGTGCATGCTGGTGCTGCCGGCAAAATCACCGCGATCGATCAGCGCGACCCTGGCCCCCTTTCCGCTCAGCGCCGCCGCCGCCGCGGCGCCGTTGATACCGCCACCGATGACCAGCGCATCGAAGGTCTGGCCGGGGAGCTTGCGGATGTTGTTCTCTCTGAGTTGCATGTCTGGCCCTTTTTCAAAGCAACGGGCCCCGCTCGGACTGCACCGAGCTGGGCCCTGGGTCCCGTTCAGGCAACCGGTTACACGATCTTGAACTGCCCCGAGAGCGCCCGGGGCAAGGGTGAGCGGGTCAAGCGACCCGCCCGCCCATCATTCGCGGGAACCGGCGGCCATCCACGCCTCCATCATCTCGTCGTAGGGAACGGTGGTGCCCTGCGGCATCTCGTCATCCAGCTGCGCCTTGGGCGAACCCGGCTGGTCGAGCCAGTACTGGGGGTCGCGCTCGTCGTTGAGGTTGGGGGCATAGGTCGTGAAGACCTTGGCCCGCGCCAGGCGCGCCATGATGCTGTCGAGATCCCCGGCGAGGTTGTCGAGCGCTTCCTTGGGCGAGATATCGCCGCTGACGGCCGGCGCCAGGTTCTGCCACCACAGCGGTGCCATGCGCGGGTAATCCGGCACGTTGGTGGAAGATGGCGTCCAGTTGGACTCGTTGGGGCTGCGATAGAACTCCACCAGCCCGCCGAGCTTGGGTGCCATCTCGGTCATCTGCTCGGAGAACACGTCCGACTCGCGGATCGGCGTCAGACCCTCCATGAGCTTCTCCAGCGATACCGTCTTGGAGACGGTGAACTGGGCGAACAGCCAGGCAGCGGTGCGGCGATCTTCCGGGGTGGAGTCGAAGAAGGTCCAGGAGCCCACGTCCTGGTAGCCGACCTTCATGCCCTCTTCCCAGTAGGGACCGGTGGGCGACGGCGCCATGCGCCACTTGGGATTGCCCTCCTCGTCGGTGACCGGCAGAGCGGGGTCGGTCATGTCGGCGGTGAAGGCGGTGTACCAGAACATCTGCTGGGCGACATTGCCCTGGGCCGGCACCGGCCCGGCCTCACCGAAGGTCATGCCGCTGGCCTCGGGTGGGGCGTACTTCTCGAGCCAATCCACCATCTTGGTCACGGCGAACACCGAGGCCGGCGAGTTGGTGGCACCGCCGCGAGACACGCTCGCGCCGACCGGTTGACTCTGTTCGTTGACGCGGATGCCCCAGTCGTCCACCGGATTGCCGAACGGCACGCCGGGGCTGCCCATGCCTGCCATGGAGAGCCAGGAGTCATGGAAGCGCCAGCCCAGCGAGGGGTCGCGACGACCATAGTCCATGTGGCCATAGACCTTGGTGCCGTCGATCTCGCCGACGTGCTCGGTGAAGAACTCGGCAATGTCTTCGTAGGCGGTCCAGTTGGTCGGCACCCCCAGGTCGTAGCCATAGATGTCGCGGAACTGCTTCTGGAGGTCCTCGCGTTGGAACCAGTCGTAGCGGAACCAGTAGAGGTTGGCGAACTGCTGCGTAGGCAACTGGTAGATGCTGCCATCCGGGCCGGTGCCGTACTGCAGGCCGATGAAGTCATCGAGATCCAGGGTCGGCAGCGTATAGTCGGCCCACTCGTTCTCCATGGCATTGGAGATATTGACGGTCGTACCGTAGCGGATATGGGTCCCGATGGCATCGGAGTCGTTGACGTAGCCATCGTAGATGTTGCGACCCGACTGCATCTGGGTCTGCATGTTGTTGACCACATCACCCTCGCCGATGATGTTATGGGTCACCTCGATGCCGGTCAGTTCGCTGAACGCCTCGGCCAGCACATCCCGTTCGTAGATATGCGTGGTCAGGCCCTCGGCGACGGTATTGATCTCCATGTCGCGAAAGGGCTCGGCCGCCTTGGCGAACCACAGCAGCTCCTCGATCTGATCCTCGCGGGACAGCGTCGAGTTCTGGAAGTGTTCATCGACCAGGCGTTCGGCGATGGCGCGCGCGTCGTGGTTGTCGGCGTGCAGGGCAGGGCTTGCCAGCATGACACCGGCCGCCAGTAGAGAGAGTCGCATTGTTGTCGCTTTCATATTGACCTCTTGGGTTGTCGTCGTCCGTCCCTGGACATTCGGCTCCATGCGTTTCTGTCAGCCCCAGCGCATCAGGATCAGTAACCAGAGCACCGATGCCCCCAGAGCCAGCCAGATGTTGAGCGGGGTGAAGCCCACCACCACCAGGTGGATATAGGCCGCGCAAAGCAGCCCGATGAAGAGCCGATCACCGCGGGTGGTCGAAATCGGCAAGAAGCCCTTGCGCTCGACCGTCGGCGAGATGACCTCCCAGGCCGTCATGCTGGCCAGCATGGCCGCGATGACCACGAAGAAGACCGTAGTGGGGGTGGTCCAGACCATCCATTCCATGTCGCGTCCTCCTCAGGTGCGGCCCAGGGCAAAGCCCTTGGCGATGTGATTGCGAACGAAATAGACCACCACGATACCCGGCAGGATCGTCAGCGTACCGGCGGCGGCCAGCGTCCCCCAGTCGATCCCCGAGGCACCTTTGGTCTGAGTCATCACCGAGGCAATGGGCTGGGCGCCAGTGGAGGTCAGGGTGCTGGCCAGCAGCAACTCGACCCAGGAGAACATGAACAGGAAGAACAGGGTCACGCCGATACCGGAGCTGATCATGGGGATGAAGATCTTCACGAAGAACGTCGGGAAGCTGTAGCCATCGATGAAGGCCGTCTCGTCGATCTCCTTGGGTACCCCGCTCATGAAACCCTCGAGAATCCACACGGCCAGCGGAATGTTGAACAGGCAGTGGGCCAGCGCGACCGCGATATGGGTGTCGAACAGCCCAACGGTGTAATAGAGCTGGAAATAGGGCAGCAGGAAGACGGCCGGCGGCGCCATCAGGTTGGTCAACAGCCAGAAGAACAGGTGCTTGTCGCCGATGAACTTGTAGCGGCTGAAGGCATAGGCGGCCGGGAGTGCCACCGCGATGCTGATCAGCATGTTCATCAGCACATAGGTTATCGAGTTCACGTAGCCCATGTACCAGCTGGATTCGCTGAGGATCTTGGCGTAGTGCTCGATGGTGAAGCTCTCGGGCCACAGGGTCAGTCCGCCGAGGATCTCGGTGTTGGACTGGAAGGACATGTTGAGCAGCCAGTAGATCGGCAACAGCACGAACACGATATAGGCGGTCATGAGGCCCCGGCGGCGCCACTGACGGGAGGCCGGGCGCGCCTTGCGGCGACGCCGGTTGTCGGCAGCCGCGGCGCGCTGGCGCACGGCATCGGGGGTGGTGGGCAATGAATCACTCATGTCATGCCTCCTTGTTGTTGTCGTCTTTCTGCATGTTCATGATCGCGGTGTAGAACACCCAGGTGACCAGCAGGATGATCAGGAAATAGATCAGCGAGAAGGCCGCCGAGGGCCCCAGGTCTTGCTGGCCGATGGCCATGGTGGTCAGCGACTGGCTGAGAAACGTCGTGGAGCTGCCGGGGCCCCCGCCAGTGAGCACGAAGGGCTCGGCGTAGATCATGAAGGAGTGCATGAAGCGCAGCAGCACCCCGATCACCAGCACGTTGGTGAGCTTGGGCAGCTGGATGTAGCGGAACACGGCCCACTTAGAGGCGCGGTCGATACGCGCCGCCTGGTAATAGGCATCGGGAATCGAGCGCAGCCCGCTGTAGCAGAGCAACGCGATCAGCGGCGTCCAGTGCCAGACATCCATCAGGATGATGGTCGCCCAGGCGTCCACCGGGCTCGCGGTGATGTTGTAGCCATAGCCGAGCTCACGCAGGCTCCAGCCCATCAGGCCGATATCGCCCCGCGTGAAGATCTGCCAGATGCTGCCGACCACGTTCCAGGGAATCAGCAACGGCATGGTCACGAGTATCAGCACGGCCGAGGCCTGCCAGCCCTTCTTGGGCATGATCAGGGCGATGCCGATCCCCAGCGGCACCTCGATGGCCAGCACAGTCAGCGAGAAGGCAAACTGACGCAGCACGGCCGCCTGCAGGGCTGGATCGTTGAGCATCTCCTTGAACCACTCGGTGCCCGTGAAGAAGCGCGTATTGGCATCGAAGACGTCCTGGACCGAGTAGTTGACCACGGTCATCAGCGGGATGACGGCCGAAAAGGCCACCAGCAGCAGCATGGGCAGGATCAACCACCATGCGCGATTGTTATAGACTTTATTCATTTTCGATCTCCACGCGGTATTCGTCGACGTAAAGGCCGAGTCGCTCGTCGGGAAAGCGCAGCCATGCCTTGCCGGTGGGCGTCACCTGGTCCTCCTCGATACGCGCCTTGAGGGCCATGCTGCCCAGCGTCAGATAGACGATCGAGTAGGTCCCCAGGTCCTGGGCGTGATCCACCCGGGCCTCCATGCCCCCCTCGACCGGCTCGGCATGCACCTCGATGAATTCGGGACGGATGCCGAGCTTGATGTTGGTGGTGCGGGCACGGGCCACGGCGTCATGGACGCCCTGCCCGACCGCCAGCTCGGTGTCACCGGCCATCACGCGCCCGTTACGGACCATGACATCCAGAAAATTCATGCCCGGGCTGCCGATGAAGTAACCCACGAAGGTGTGGTTGGGCCTCTCGAAGAGCTCCCTGGGCGTGCCGAACTGCACCACCTGACCCTCGTACATCACGGCGATCTTGTCGGCGAAGGTGGAGGCCTCGAGCTGGTCGTGGGTCACGTAGACCATGGTGATCTCGAAGCGCTGGTGGATCTCCTTGAGCTTGCGGCGCAGCTTCCACTTGAGCTGAGGATCGATGACGGTGAGCGGCTCATCGAAGAGGATCGCCGAGACGTCCTCGCGCACCAGCCCCCTGCCCATGGAGACCTTCTGCTTCTCGTCGGCGGTGAGGTTCTTGGCCTTGCGCTTGAGCTGGGCGGTGAGCTCCAGCACCTCGGCGACTTCCATGACGCGCTCATGGACCCGCGCCTCGGGGGTCTTCACATTGCGCAGCGGAAAGGCCAGGTTGTCGTAGACCGTCATGGTGTCGTAGATGACGGGGAACTGGAAAACCTGGGCGATATTGCGCGATTCGGGTGGCAGGGCATTGACCACCTCGCCGTCGAAGAGCACCTCACCGCTGGAGGGTTCCAGCAGGCCAGAGATGATGTTGAGCAGGGTCGACTTGCCGCAACCCGAGGGCCCGAGCAGCGCATAAGCGCCACCCTGGTGCCAGACGTGATTCATCTCGCGGATGGCATAGTCCTCGGGGGAGCGAGGGTCGGGCAGGTAGGTATGGGCGAGGGATTTCAGGGTGATCTCTGCCATGTCAGATGCCCCCCAGGTGCGTCGGTATATGCACCACCGCGCCCTGGCGGTCGAAGGCATACACCTTGTGGGTCGGGAAATAGAGCGTCACGGGCGCATCGACACGGAACTCGTGGACCCCCTCGAGGTGTACCGTCATGTGGAAGAGGTCGTTGTGCACGTGAAGGAAGGTCTCGGAGCCACTGATCTCCGCCAGGTCGACGGTCATCTTCACCTCGATGTCATCCTTGGCCCGGGGCGCGAGCGAGATGTGCGAGGCGCGCACGCCGAAGCGGTACTCACCCGGCGCCAGGCTGCGCAGGTCGTCGTTGATGGGAAAATGCAGTGTCTTGTCGAAGGTCACCTCGGCGCCGGAGATGATCCCCTCGACGATGTTGATCGGGGGCTCGGAAAACATCTCCGCGGTCAGGATGTCATGCGGACGGTGGTAGACGTCTTCCGTTCGGCCATACTGCAGCAGGCGCCCTTCGTGGAGCACGGCGGTGTTGCCGCCCAACGCCAGGGCCTCGGCGGGTTCGGTAGTGGCATAGACGGCGATGCAGTTGCGTTCGCTGAACACCGACCGCAGCTCGTCGCGGAATTCCTCGCGGAGCTTGTAGTCCAGGTTGACCAGCGGCTCGTCGAAGAGCACGACATCGGCATCCTTGACCAACGCACGCCCCATGGCGGTACGCTGCTGCTGACCGCCGGAAAGCTCGAGGGGCAGGCGATCGAGCAGATGCTCGATATGCAACATTTCGGCGACCGCCCGCACCCGCCGGTCGACCTCGGCGCGCGCGACCTTGGCCAGCTTGAGGGGCGAGGCGATGTTGTCGTAGACGGAGAGCGCCGGATAGTTGATGAACTGCTGGTAGACCATGGAGACGTTGCGCTTGCGCACCGAGCGGCCGGTCACGTCTTCCCCATCCATCAGGATTCGGCCGCGAGTCGGGGTATCGAGCCCCGCCATCAGGCGCATCAGGGTGGTCTTGCCGGCCAGGGTCCGCCCCAGCAGGACATTGAAGGAGCCCGGCTGTAGCTCCAGGTTCACGCCCGCGATGTGAGTAGCGCCACCGACCACATGATCGATGCTATCTAGGATCAAGGACATACAGATCTCGACGGTTCGTTGTTATGTGATGGGTTCGGAGACTGCTGAACACAACGTAGTCGATATTCGCTTTCAAACACAAATGTCGTCAACCGAAAACATCCAGGGCTGGCACGACAATCGCCCCAAGAGGCGCCCAACATCTTGTTATCACTTTATTTTCTTCAATCCTTGAACTTTTGTCTAACAAGCCATGACGAGAGATGGCGAAACGCCGACGCGGGAGAGTATGTCGCCACATGATCGAAAACGAACATCATGCAACATCGCGTGGAGGAGACCCCGGGACGAGCAGGAGGTGAGGAAGGTAATGCCGAGATCACCTGCAGGGGCGGTCGCCCTGCAGGTCGAAAGGCGTCAGGAAGGAGCAGTGGCGCGGTTCAGCGGGTGCCGAAGATCTTGTCGCCCGCGTCGCCCAAACCCGGCACGATATAGCCGTTCTCGTCGAGATGGTCATCCAGCGCGGCGGTGTAGAGCTCGATGTCCGGGTAGGCATCCTGGACACGCTTGAGCCCCTCGGGAGCCGCCACCAGCACGATGACCTTCATGTGCTTGCAGCCGCGCTCGCGCAGCATGTCCAGGGTCGCGACCATGGTGCCGCCGGTGGCCAGCATGGGATCGATGACAATGGCCATGCGCTCGTCCAGGTCATTGGCGAACTTGGCAAAGTAAGGCACCGGCTCCAGCGTCTCCTCGTCGCGATAAAGGCCGACCACGCTGACCCGTGCGCTGGGGATCAGGTCGGTGACGCCGTCGAGCATGCCCAGCCCCGCGCGCAGGATCGGCACGATGGTGACCTTCTTGCCCTTGAGCAACTTCACCGGAATCCTGTTGCCGCTCCAGCCGTCGATCTCCTGGGTCTCCAGTTCCAGGTCGCTGGTCGCCTCGTAGGTGAGCAGCTTGGCCAGCTCCCCGGCCAGTTCGCGGAAGCTCTTGGTGCTGATGCCGGCTTCGCGCATCAGGCCGAGCTTGTGCTGGACCAGGGGATGCTGGATGGCGTGGACGCTCATGGGGGACCTCTTGGACGGCGGTGGGTACGTGGCGACTATCGTCGGATGGACAGCAACGACAAATTGTCAATCATTCTAACCGCATCCCGCGTTGAGGTTAAGGCTGTGCGAGCACCTCGCGATCCAGCAATAGGACACCGCAGCACCGCTCGGAGCTGATCCAGCGGCAGGCCTATGAGGAGGCGCTGTGAATACTTCCCTGTACGCTACCGACGCCCTGCTTCGCTCTCGCGTCGCGCTCCGCTTGCAGGACCGGTGCTGGCCATCCATGGCCAGCCCGTTCGGAAGAGTCTTCCTCACCCATGGCGTAGGACCTCCTCTCCGGCCTGCCCCTGGCGCCCCTCGCTCAGGTCAGTGAGGATCGCCCTAGGGCGTTGTGGGCAGCTGCCAGTCGATGGGCTCGCGTGCGTGCTCGACCAGGAAGGCATTGGCCCGGGAAAAGTGGTGGTTGCCAAAGAAGCCGCGGTGCGCCGAGAGCGGCGAGGGATGCGGGGATTCCAGCACCAGGTGGCGCGAGGTATCGACCAGCGCCTTCTTCTTGCGGGCCGGGCTGCCCCACAGCAGAAATACCGAGGGTTCGGCATGCTCGCTCACCGTGGCGATGGCACGGTCGGTGAAGGTCTCCCAGCCCTTACCGCGATGCGAGCCGGCATTGCCCTGCTCCACGGTCAGCGAGGTATTGAGCAGCAACACCCCCTGGCGTGCCCAATGCTCGAGGTTGCCGTGATCCACCGGCTGGAAGCCCACGTCAGCCTGCAGTTCTTTGTAGATGTTGACCAGCGACGGGGGAACGCGCACGCCGGGGCGCACCGAGAAGCAGAGCCCGTGGGCCTGGTTCGGTCCGTGATAGGGATCCTGACCGAGGATCACCACCTTGACCCGGTCCAGCGGCGTCAGCTCGAAGGCGCGGAACCAGTCTGCCGAGTGCGGATAGATCACCTTCCTGGCGGCTTTCTCGGCGGCCAGAAAGTCGCGCAGCGACTGCATGTAGGGCGCTTGGAACTGATCGCCCAGCCACTGCTGCCAGCTGTCGGGGAGCGGACAGGCCATGAGTCAGCGCTTCGCCTGGTCGACAAGCGGTTCGACGTAGGCCACGCCCATGTCCCAGGGAAACTGGATCCAGCAGTCCTGGGCCACCTCGGTGAGGTACTGGTCGACCAGCGGCTTACCCTCGGGCTTGGCATAGATGGTCACGAAGTGGGCCCTGGGGAGCATCTCGCTCACGGCCTTGGCGGTTCGTCCGGTATCGACCAGGTCGTCGACCAGCAGCCAGCCTTCGCCGTCGTGGTCGACGCCCTTCATCACCTCCAGGCCACCCTGATCCATGTGCTCGTAGCTCTTGATGCAGACGGTATCGATCAGACGCAAATCGAGCTCCCGGGCGATCAACGCCGCGGGAATCAAGCCCCCGCGGGTGATAGCGATGATGCCCTTGAAGTCGCGCTCGATCAGCCGGTGGCAGAGCTCGCGCACGTCGCGATGCAGCTGGTCCCAGGACACGGTGAAGTGCTGGTGGTAGCGATGGGTGCTCATGACGTTCACTCGTCCTCGGTGAAGGAACAGACCGAGAAGACCCCGTAGCCCGCTTCACGGATGCGCTGGGACCCGCCCAGGTCCGGCAGGTCGACGATGGTGGCGGTCTCGACGACCCGCCCGCCGCTGCGGGTGATCAACTTGGCCGCGGCCAGCATGGTACCGCCGGTGGCGATCAGGTCGTCGACGATCAGGATGCGATCCCCCTGCTGGAACGCATCGGAGTGTAGCTCCACCTCGGCCTCGCCGTACTCCAGGGTATAGGTCTCACTGATGGTACGGAACGGCAGCTTGCCCTTCTTGCGCACCGGCACGAAGCTGCAACCCAGCTCGTAGGCGAGCGGTGCACCGATGATGAAGCCCCGGGCATCGATGGCGGCGATGGCGTCGATATCCATCTCCTGATAGCGGTGCACGAAGCTATCGACCAGCTTGCGGAAGGCCGCACTGTTCTGCAGCAGCGGGGTGATGTCGCGAAAGTTGACGCCCGACTGCGGCCAGTCGGGGACGGTGCGGATCACGGACTTGATGTAGTCGCCGTAGATGCTCATCGGGAGGAGTCTCGGTGAGTGAATGCAATCGGTAGATACGGATCAGCCAAGGAACAGGAACTTGCCGGCAAACAGCAACGCTAGCATGATCACTGCGGGATTCAGGTCCTTGAAACGCCCGGAGAGCGTCTTGATCGCGGCGTAGCTGATAAAGCCCAGGGCGATGCCTTCGGCGACCGAGAAGGTCAACGGCATGGCCAGGGCGGCGATCAGCACCGGGGCAGCGTCGGTCGGGTCGTCCCAGTTGGCGTGGGCCAGGCTGCTGGTCATCAGCACCGCCACATAGAGCAGGGCCCCAGCGGTCGCGTAGACCGGGATGGAACCCGCCAGCGGTGCAAAGAACAGGCTGACGAAAAACAGCACGGCCACCACCACCGCGGTCAGGCCGGTACGTCCACCGGAGACAATGCCGGCCGTGGACTCGATGTAGCTGGTAGTGGTGGAGGTTCCCAGCAAGGCCCCGGCCATGGAGGCGGTGCTGTCAGCCATCATCGCACGACCGATGCGCGGCAGCTTACCATCCTTGTCCAGCAGCCCGCCCTTGTGAGCCACGCCGACCAGGGTGCCGGAGGTGTCGAACAGGTCAACGAACAGGAAGGCGAAGATCACGCTGAGCATCGCCACATCCAGGGCGCCGGCCAGGTCCAGCGCCATGAAGGTCGGCGCAATGGCGGGCGGCATTGACATGAAGCCGCCAAACTCGTTGTGGCCAAGGATCATCGACAGCACGGTCACGCCGAGGATGCCGATCATCACCGCCCCGGTAACCCTGAGATAGGCGAGCGCGGTGATCACGAAGAAGCCCAGCAGCGCATAGAGGGCAGCGGGCTCGGAAAGATCTCCCAGGGCCACGAACGTCGCCTCGTTGGCGACCACGATGCCAGCATTCTTCAGCGCGATCATCGCCAGGAAGAGCCCGATACCCGCGGCGATGCCCAAGCGCAGGGAGAGCGGGATCGAGTTGATGATCCACTCGCGGATCCTGAAGATACTGAGCAGGAAGAAGATGAAGCCGGAGAAGAAGACGGCACCCAGCGCCGCCTCCCAGGTGTACCCCATGCCCAATACCACGCCGTAGGTAAAGAAGGCGTTGAGACCCATGCCGGGCGCCTGAGCGATGGGGTAGTTGGCCCACAGGCCCATGATCAGGCAGCCCACCGCGGCGGCCAGGCAGGTGGCGACGAACACGGCGCCGTAGTCCATGCCGGCCTGGGAGAGGATGCTCGGGTTGACGAAGATGATGTAGGCCATGGTTAGGAAGGTAGTGATCCCGGCGATGACCTCGGTCTTCACATCGGTGTTGTGTTCGGCCAGCTTGAACTGGTTGTCGATCAGGCGTTTCAGCATGGTTGTCGTTCCTGCGCGCGTGGACATTGCGATGGTCCTTGGGTGCGAGAAAGCCCGCGAGAAAAGCCGCCTATGGTACCCAAAGCCTCGGTGTGTGGCGAGGCACCCGGGCTACACACCCTGGGCATTCGCCACAGTCGAAAGCGAGGGGCGCCGGAGACAAGCCGCAGGGGAGGTCCTACGCCAGGGATGGCGTCGGTAGCGTACAGGGAGGTATTCACAGCGCCTCCCCGTAGGCTTGTCGCCGGATCAGCCCCGAGCGTTCAAGGCTCCCTGCATATAGCCCCGGGTGCCCACAGGCAGCACGGTCCCACCTAGTTAAGCAACTTGCGGGCCATTCGCCACTCGGCCCACCAACGCAGACTTGACGGAACGGTCAGGTTTTTCGTTCGTGTCACACGCTACGCGCTGCCAGCACCCGCTCCACTGTCTCGACAATGGCCTGGGTCTGGGGGTCGATCTCGATATTCACGGCGTCACCCGGGACCCGGTCCACCAGGACCGTACGGGCCAGGGTCTCGGGGATCAGATCGACGCAGAACCGCGGGCCATGGTCCGCGGTGACCGACTGCACCTGCCCGATGGTCAGGCTGATGCCATCCACGCCGATATAGCCCTTGTCGAACAGGAAGCGTCCCAGCGCCTGGGGCACCTCGAACCAGAGCCGGCGATTGTTGGGGGCTTCGTCGAGTTCGACCAGCTCGGCCAGCGCCATCACATGGCCGGACATGGCATGGCCGCCGATCTCGTCGCCGAAACGTGCCGCCCGCTCGATATTGACACGGTCGCCCTCCGTCACCGCACCGAGATTGGTCACCCGCAGGGTCTCGCGCATGAGATCGAAGCTGACCCGCTCGCCATCGAGGGCAGTGACCGTGAGACAGACCCCGTTGTGAGCCACCGAGGCGCCCAGCACCAACCCCTCGCGCAGCGCTGCCGGCAGCGCCAGCACATGGGTGCGAAAGGCCTCCGCCTCATGGATGGCTACCACCTCGGCGGTGCCCTGTACGATGCCTGTGAACATGAACGCTCCTCGTGCTGGCCAGCCGCGACCGGGTCGGGAAAAGAGGGCCAGTCTAGGAAACCGCGAGGAAGACGTCCATGGCGGCCCATTCTCATTGACATACGTTCGTTCGAAACCTAGCATTGGCGGCTACATTTTGAAGGCGCCGATTTGACCCCGGATTGCGGGCGCCGTCGTCGCGGACTGCCTCCCGAGGCAGTCCGCGACGTGAAGTGCAGCTAAAAGGGTGTGTCCAGCGTTGATGGCCACCCACCAGGGTGGCCTTTTTTATGCCGGCCCACTGCCCCGCCCGCCCAACCCTCGACCGGCGCCCCACCGGCGGCTGCGATGATTCGACTCCACGACGTTTCCAAGACCTACTACTCCAAAGGCCGGCGCAGCACCGCCTCGGCCGTGACGGCCCTCAAGCATGCCGACCTCCACGTGCCCCAGGGCCAGATCCATGGCGTGATCGGCCTCTCCGGTGCCGGCAAGTCCACCCTGATCCGCTGCGTCAACCTGCTCGAGCGCCCCACGACCGGCACCGTCACCGTGGACGGCCAGGAGCTTACCGCCCTCTCCGGGCCGGCGCTCAACCAGGCTCGCCATCGCATGGGCATGATCTTCCAGCACTTCAACTTGCTGACCTCGCGCACCGTCTTCGCCAACGTGGCGCTGCCGCTGGAGTTGATGGGCATGAAGCGGGGCGAGATCCGCGAGCGGGTCACGCCACTGCTTGACCTGGTGGGCCTGGCCGACAAGGCGAACCAGTACCCGGCACAGCTCTCGGGCGGCCAGAAACAGCGCGTGGCCATCGCCCGGTCGCTGGCCAGCCGCCCCAAGGTGTTGCTCTGCGACGAGGCCACCTCGGCACTGGACCCCCATACCACCGGGTCGATCCTGGACCTGCTGCGTGACATCAACCACAAGCTCGGCTTGACCATCCTGCTGATCACCCACGAGATGGAGGTGGTCAAGTCGATCTGCCACCGGGTCAGTCTGATCTCCGACGGCGAACTGGTCGAGGAGGCCGACGTGGGCGACTTCTTCACCGCCCCGCGCACCCGTCTGGGACGCGATTTTCTCAATGACTTCCTGGAGCTCGACCCGCCGCGCGCCCTGATCGAGCGCCTCGAGGAGACTCCCGGGCCACAAAGCCACCCGGTGGTTCGCCTGGCCTTCTCGGGCGATGCCGTCTCGACCCCGCTGATCTCGCGACTGGCCCGGGAGTGCGGCGTGGACGTCAGCATCCTCCAGGCCAAGGTGGAATCGATCCAGGAGCGCACCCTGGGGCTGATGATCGCCGAACTGATGGGCCCGGCGGAGAAGACCCGCGAAGCCCTCGACTATCTCGAATCCCACGACCTGCAGGTGGAGGTGCTCGGCCATGTCCAGCGCGATGATTGACCTGATCCTCAAGGCCACCCTGGATACGCTCTACATGGTGGGCGTGTCGGGGGTGATCTCGGCCCTGGTGGGCATCCCCCTGGGCGTGCTCCTCTATGTCACCCGGCCGCGACAGATACTGGCCGAGCCGACGCTCAACCGGGTGCTGGGGGCGATTACCAACATCGGTCGCTCGATCCCCTTCATCATCCTGATGGTGGCGATCATCCCCTTTACGCGGATGCTGGTCGGCTCGTCGATCGGCACCAATGCCGCCGCCGTGCCCCTGACCATCGCCGCCATCCCCTTCGTGGCGCGCCTGGTGGAGGGCGCCCTCAACGAGATCCCCCCGGGCCTGGTCGAGGCCGCCCAGTCCATGGGTGCCACGCCGTGGCAGATCATCACCAAGGTGCTGGTCCCCGAGGCACGCGGCGGCATCTTCACGGCGCTCACGGTGACGGCGGTCACCCTGGTCAGCTACTCGGCCATGGCCGGCGCCGTGGGCGGCGGCGGCCTGGGTGACCTGGGCATCCGCTATGGCTACAACCGCTTCAACCCCACCATCATGCTGATCACCGTGGTGATCCTTGTGGTGATGGTCCAGGGCTTTCAGAGCCTGGGGGATTATCTGGTCCGCAAGAGCGACCACAAGTGAGGCTTTCGGCTTGATAACCAGAATGCATTATAATTTTACTGGTTATTCCACTATCATCAGCCTTGAGTCTGCGACATCTTCAACGAGGAGAACCACGACATGCGCAAGAGCCTGATCGGCACCCTGGCGGCTTCCGCCCTTATTCTGCCCACCCTGGCCCTCTCCGCCGGCACCGCCTTGGCCGAGGAGCATTCCCTCAAGGTCGGCACCGTGGCCGGCCCCGAGACCGACGTCATGCAGGTGGCCGCCGAGATTGCCGAGCGTGAGTACGGCCTCGAGGTCGAGATCATCGAGTTCACCGACTACGTGACACCCAACGCCGCCCTGGCCGACGGTAGCCTCGACGCCAATGCCTACCAGCACGAGCCCTACATGCGCTCCATGGTCGAGGACCGGGGCTACGACTTCGCCATCGCCGGCTACACCTTCGTCTACCCGATCGGCGCCTACTCCGAGAAATACGACAGCATCGAGGCGCTACCGGAGGGCGCCACCATCGCCCTGCCCAACGATCCCTCCAACGAGGGACGGTCCCTGATCCTGATGCACAACGAGGGGCTGATCACGCTCGAGGACCCGACGTTCCTGGAAGCCACCCCGCTGGACATCGCCGAGAACCCCCACGACTTCGACTTCCGCGAGATCGAGGCCGCCCAGCTGCCCCGGGTGCTGCCCGACGTGGACATGGCCTTCATCAACAATACCTTCGCCCAGCCAGCCGGCCTGAGCCTGGACGACGCTCTGATCAAGGAAGGCCCGGAGTCTCCCTACGTCAACCTGATCGTGGTGCGCGGCGGCGACGAGGACCGCGAGGCCATCCAGCAGCTGGTCGAGGCCTACCAGACCGAGGAGGTCGAGGCCAAGGCGGAAGAACTCTTCGGGCCGCAGGCGGTGCCCGGCTGGAAGTGAAATAATTTCCCTATCCAGCTATCTGAAGATTCATGAGTTCGGGGCCGGCCGCTGTGCCGGCCCCTTTCGTTAAAGGAGCCGCCGCCATGACCCCGGACTATCCCCTGCTGGCCCGCCAGCTCGAGGCCCTGCTCGACAGCCGCGACTGGCTGACCAACAGCGCCCAGACCTGTGCCTTCCTGATGCAGGAACTGCCCGACCTCAACTGGGTCGGCTTCTACCTGCACCGCCAGCCCGACCTGCTCTGCCTGGGCCCCTTCCAGGGCAAGCCGGCCTGCCACCCCATTCCCTTCTCGAAGGGCGTCTGTGGGGCCGCCGCCCGCACGCGCGAGACCCAGCGCGTGGCGGACGTGCATGCCGTCGCCGACCATATCGCCTGCGATGCGGACTCCCGGGCCGAACTGGTGGTGCCCATCGTGGTGAATGACCGACTGTGGGGCGTACTGGACCTGGACAGCCCGAGGCGGGACCGCTTCAGCGACACCGACCATGCGGGCATCGAGCGGCTGGTGGCGGTGTTCATCGCGAAAACCGACACCCAATAAAGAAAAATGCCCCCGCAGCCAAGGGCTGCGGGGGCATTTCGGTATCTGGTAGGACCAGGCGGATTTGAACCGCCGACCTCCACGATGTCAACGTGGCGCTCTAACCAACTGAGCTATGGTCCTGAAGCTGGCGTCACCGGGCGGGATCTGGATCTGGTAGGACCAGGCGGATTTGAACCGCCGACCTCCACGATGTCAACGTGGCGCTCTAACCAACTGAGCTATGGTCCTGCCTCACCGCTGCGGCATCACTTCGCCGTGGCAACGGATGCGCATTTTACGCATCCGCCCCGGAAATGCAAGCTCTGATGGCTGCTGCGAGAGCTCGGCGTAGCCCTTGGGGTCTGACCCCCAGGTCGTTTACTGCTCAGTAGTATCAGAGGGTTGGCGTAATATGCATCTTCGGGGTCAGACCCCAAGGGCGCGGCACCGTGCCTGAAGCCCAAGGGCTACTGGGTGCGAACCCGCTCGACGGCCTCCTTCCAGCCGCTGTAGAGCCGCTCGCGCTCCGTCTCGTCCATCTGCGGCGTAAAACGCCGCTCGCAGCGCCACAGCTCGGCGATCTCCTCGAGGTCGCGATACCAGCCAAGCCTGAGACCGGCCAGGTAGGCCGCCCCCAGGGCCGTCGTCTCCAGCACCGTAGGCCGATCCACCTGGACGCCCAGCATGTCGGCGAGAAACTGCATCACCCAGTTGTTCGCCACCATGCCACCGTCGACCCTCAAAATGCCCGGCGATGCCGACATGTCATCATCCATGCAGACCTGCAGATCGCGGGTCTGGTAGCAGACCGCCTGGAGGCCGGCGGCGACGATCTCGGCGATACCGGTGTCGCGGGTCAGACCGAAGATGGCACCGCGCGCCTTGGGGTCCCAGTGCGGTGCCCCGAGACCGGTAAAGGCCGGCACCAGATAGACACTGTGACCGCTGCGCGTCTGGCATGCCAGGGCTTCGGTCTCGGCGGCATCGGCAAACAGCTTCAGGCCATCGCGCAGCCACTGCACCGTGGCCCCGGCCACGAAGATGCTGCCCTCCATGGCGTAGGTCGGCTTGCCGTTCAGCCGATAGGCCACCGTGGTCAGCAGGCGATTACGGGAAGTCTCGGCGGTCTCCCCGGTGTTGACGATCATGAAGCAGCCGGTGCCGTAGGTGCTCTTGCCCATGCCGGGCGAGAAGCAGGCCTGCCCGACCAGTGCGGCCTGCTGGTCACCGGCCACCCCGGCGATGGGCAACTCGCTCCCCAGCCAGCGGGCATCGACGTGGCCGAAGTCATCGCTGGAATCCTTGACCTCGGGCAGCAGGCTTGCCGGGATGTCGAACAGGGCCAGCAACGCCTCGTCCCAGCGCTGCTCATGGATATTGAACAAGGCGGTGCGCGAGGCATTGGTGGCATCAGTGGCGTGGACCCGGCCGCCGGTCAACCGCCAGATCAGGAAGCTGTCCACGGTGCCGAAGGCCAGTTCTCCCCGCTCGGCCCGCGCCCGGGCTTCGGGCACCTCTTCGAGCAGCCAGGCCAGCTTGGTGGCCGAGAAGTAGGGGTCGATCAACAGCCCCGTCCGCGCCTGGACGCCCTCCAGGTGGCCCGCCTCGCGCAGCTGCCGGCACGCCTCGTCGGTGCGACGATCCTGCCAGACGATGGCGTTGTGCAATGGCTCCCCGGTGGCCCGATCCCACAGCACCGTGGTCTCGCGCTGGTTGGTGATGCCGACCCCGGCGATCTCCTCGGGCGCCACGCCCGTCTCCTCGAGCACTGCGCGGCAGGTGGTGAGCACGGTTTCCCAGATATCCTCCGGGTCATGCTCGATCCAGCCATCATGAGGAAAGTGCTGCGGGAACTCGCGCTGCGCCGAGGCGACGCTGCGCCCCTGGCGATCGAAGAGGATGGCGCGGGAACTGGTGGTGCCCTGGTCGATGGCCAGAAGGTATGAAGCCATGGCAAGCATCCTGTTGTGGTTGTAGTGGCGTGCGGATTTCGCTTTTAAACGCTAATGTTCGTTTATGATCATCCAGACTACTCCAGCCGATCGCCCCGCTCAAACATCCGCACGCCGGAGCCACTACGACTTTGGATGGAGAAGTAGGCACCGCAGAGCCATTGCAGTTAGCTCTTTGGGCTCGGAGCTGATCTGGGAACAAGCCTCCAGGAGGCGCTGTGAACCCCTCCCTGGGCGCTACCGACGCCATCCCTGGCGTAGGACCTCCTATACGGCTTGTTCCCAGCGCTCCTCTAGGTCCTGCAAGTTCAACAACCCTGAGATGCACGGCCCCATTCCTGCATCGGCCGAAACGATGTCGTAGAATCCGGGAAGCCAAGGAGATCCCATGAACCAGCAGCAACGCCAGGACGCCATCATCGAACTGGTGCGTCGCCAGGGCTATGCCAGCATCGAGCAGCTCACCGAGCACTTCACGGTCACCCCCCAGACCATCCGTCGCGACCTCAACACCCTCTCCGCCGAAGGACGCATCCGCCGGGTTCATGGTGGCGCGGGCCTGGAGTCGAGCACGGTGAACACCGCCTACTCGACCCGCAAGACCCTCAACCTCGAGGCCAAGCAGCGCATCGCCGCCCTGCTCGCTCGTCACATTCCCGACCACTCGTCGCTGTTCATCAACATCGGGACCAGCAACGAGGTGATCGCCGAGGCGCTGCTCGACCACCAGGGGCTGGAGGTGATCACCAACAACCTCAATGTGGCGGCGATCCTCCAGCACAAGGAGGACTTCAACGTGATCATCGCCGGCGGCCAGGTCCGCTCTCGCGATGGCGGCATCATCGGCGAGGCGACCATCGACTTCATCAACCAGTTCAAGGTCGACTACGGCATCATCGGCATCAGCGGCATCGACGAGGATGGCTCCCTGCTGGAGTTCGACTACCAGGAAGTACGGGTCGCCCAGGCCATCATCCGCAATTCCCGCAAGGTCTTCCTGGCCACCGACCACTCCAAGTTCCAGCGCAACCCGGTAGTCCGCCAGGGCAACCTGGCGCAGCTCGACGCCCTGTTCACCGACCGCGAGCCACCCGAGGCCATCCTGCGTCAGCTGACGCAGCACGATGTGGCGCTGCATATCGCCTGATGTCGCGCCACGCCGGCGCCTTGATGTTCGTTTTGTTTTCGTCTATTTTCGATATCAAACATCATCGAGGCCCGGGAGAGCCGGGCGGGGAGATTCCATGAGCGACGAGTCGAATGGGGTCCTCGACCTCTTCGTGATCGGCGGCGGCATCAATGGCACCGGCATTGCCAACGATGCAGCCGGGCGTGGCCTGTCGGTCGGCCTGTGCGAGCAGGGGGATCTCGCGGGCGCCACCTCCTCGGCCAGCAGCAAGCTGATCCACGGCGGCCTGCGCTACCTGGAACACCATGAATTCCGCCTGGTGCGCGAGGCACTGCGCGAGCGTGAGGTGCTGCTCGCCAAGGCCCCCCACATCATCTGGCCGCTGCGCTTCATCCTCCCCTACCGTGCCCACCTGCGTCCGGCCTGGATGCTGCGTGCCGGCCTGTTCCTCTATGACCATCTCGGCAAGCGCGAGAAGCTTCCCGGATCACGAAGTATCAGGCTCACCGCGAACCAGGGTCTGGCCCCCGGCATCACCCGTGGCTTCGAGTACTCGGACTGCTGGGTGGATGACGCCCGCCTGGTGGTGCTCAATGCTATCCAGGCCCGCGACAACGGGGCCGAGATCCGGGTCCGCACACGCTGTATCGGCGCCCGCGAGGTGGACGGCCAGTGGGAAGTGGAACTCGAAGAGGTCGATTCCGGCCAACGCCTGACCCGCCGCTGCCGGACACTGGTCAACGCCGCCGGCCCCTGGGTGGAGCAGGTGGTGCGCCGCCAGGCCAAGAGGCCATCGCGCTATGGCGTGCGCCTGATCCAGGGCAGCCATCTGGTCGTGCCTCGCCTGAACCACGACGAGCGAGCCTACATCCTCCAGAACACCGACCAGCGCATCGTCTTCGTGCTGCCCTACGAGGAAGACTTCAGCCTGATCGGCACCACCGACCGGCGCTACACGGGCGATCCGTCGCGCGTCGAGGCCAGCGAGGAGGAGATCGATTACCTGCTCTCGGTCGTCAACGCCCACTTCCGCACCCAACTCTCGCGGGACGCCGTGATCCGCACCTTCTCCGGCGTGCGCCCGCTGTGCGACGACGAATCGGCCGACCCCTCGGCGATGACGCGCGACTACACCCTCGACCTGGATACCCGTGGTGCACCCCTGCTGTCGGTCTTCGGCGGCAAGATCACCACCTACCGCAAGCTTGCCGAGGCCGCCCTGGCGGCGCTCGAACCCCACCTGCCGACGATGGCCAAGCCCTGGACCGCCGAGACACCGCTACCGGGCGGCGACATCGGTGACCCGGCCACCTTCGAGACGCAACTGCTGGAGGCCTATCCCTTCCTGGATGCCGCCCAGGCCCGGCGCTTTGCCCGCACCTATGGCTCGCTATGCCGGGAATTCCTGGATGGCAGAGACTCCCAGGCGGCCCTGGGCCAGGCGTTCGGCGCCGGACTGACCGCTGCCGAGGTGGTCTACCTGGTCGAGCAGGAATGGGCGCGATCCCTCGAGGACATCCTGTGGCGGCGCACCAAGTTGGCCCTGCGCCTCACCACCGCCGAGACGCGGCGCCTGGCGGTGTACCTGGACGAGCGGCTCGGCCATCCGGGGAGCCGACACGCTCATCCTGTGGAAGCGCCCGCCAGAGTGCGTCCCGACGCGGCTCGATCCCAACCGCGACGCACCGCCTGAGCTGACGGGTCAAGCGTCACTCTCACACATGATCACAGGACAGTGATGCTGGCCGGCGCGAGCGGCGCCCGCTCGCGGTGCCGGCTCAGCTCGCGGCCTTCCAGGGCCGTCAGCAGGATCTGCAACGGATCCCCGTGACTGACCAGCAGGATCGTTTCCCCCGCATGGCGCTGCTCCAGTTCATCGACCAGACCCGCCATGCGTGCAGCCACATCAACCACGGCCTCGACGCCGGCATGCCGGTGCGCCGGATCATCGGCATCCCGAGCCCAGACCTCAGCATAGCGGTCGTCTCCCTCACCCTCGAACGCCCCGAAGTGGCGCTCCCTCAGTCGTGGTTCGGTCTCGAGCCAAAGGCCGAAGTGCCGCGCGATGCGTTCGGCCGTCTCGGTGGTGCGACGAAAGTCCGAGTGCAGGACCCGTCCGGGCGTCGCCCAGCACCAGTCGGCCAGCAGCTCTTCGAGTTGTTCGCGGCCAATGGCCGAGAGACCGAAGCCAGCCAGACCACGTTCCGGCGAGCCGATGATCAGCCCCTGCTGGTTGGCCTGGCTGTGACCGTGGCGCATCAACAGGTAGCGGTTGTGTCGATGGCCTGACGCGGCGGGGAAAGTGTTTGACATGGTTTTGTCACGAACTCCGGATCAGGAAGGCGTGCTTCGACATCAATCGTCGCCGCCGGTGATGTCGATATCCGACAATGCACCACACCATGCGCCGCTGCATCGACCGCCTGGTGGCGCCCACCTCGGGCTCGATCAAGCTCAACGGCACCGCACTGGTGCCCCAGCGTCATGCCGAGCTGCGCCCGGCGCGGCGTGCGCCCTACTCCGGGACGCCGCCTCGCGTCAGCGTGGCGGGATCGAGAAGGCGTTCGAGCTCCGCGCGGGACAGGTCGGTCTGCTCCTCGGCCACCTCGATGATCGACCGCCCCGCCTGGTAGGCGTGCTTGGCGATGGCCGCCGCGGCGTCGTAGCCGATCACCGAGTTCAGCGCCGTGACCAGGATGGGGTTGCGTGCCAGCGGCCCCGCGAGGTGGTCATCACGCACCTTGAAGGTGGCGATGGCGCGATCGGCCAGCAACCGCGTGGTGTTGGTCATCAGGGTGATCGAGGTCAGCAGGTTGCTGGCCACCAGCGGCAACATCACGTTGAGCTGGAAGTTGCCGCTCTGCCCGGCCACCGTGACCGCCGTGTCGAGCCCGATCACCTGGGCGGCGGCCTGGGCAGCCGATTCGGGGATCACCGGATTGACCTTGCCGGGCATGATCGAGCTGCCGGGCTGCAGGGCCTCGAGCTCGATCTCGCCGAGGCCGGCCAGGGGCCCGGAGTTCATCCAGCGCAGGTCGTTGGCGATCTTCATCACCACGCACGCCAGGCCCCTGAGCTGTCCGGAAAGTTCCACCGCCGCATCCTGAGAGGCAAGGCTCGCGAAGAAACTGTCATTGGGCGAGAACGACAGCCCCGTCTGCTCGCTCAGGTCGCTCGCCATGCGCTCGGCGAACTCGGGATGCGCATTGATGCCGGTCCCGACCGCCGTGCCACCCTGGGCGAGGCGACAGAGCCGCACCAGGGCGCTGTCCAGACGCTCGATGGCCTGCCCCACCTGGCTCGACCAGCCCCCCAGCTCCTGGCTCATGCGCAGCGGCATGGCGTCCATCAGATGGGTACGACCGGTCTTGACCACGTCATCGAGCTCCGCGGCGCGCGTGTCGATGGTCTCGCGCAGGTGCTCGAGTGCCGGACGCAGCTGGCTGGTCACCGCCAGCGCGGCGGACACATGGATCGCCGTGGGTATCACGTCGTTGCTCGACTGCCCCATGTTGACGTGGTCGTTGGCACCGACCTCCACCCCGTCGCGGCTGGCCCGCCTGGCGATCACCTCGTTGACGTTCATGTTGCTGGAGGTGCCGGAGCCGGTCTGGAAGACATCCACCGGGAACTGGTCGTCGAGATGCCCCGCGAGGATCGCCTCGGCGGCCGCGACGATCTCTCGGGACCGGGCGGCGTCGAGAAGGCCCAGCTCACGGTTGACCCTTGCCGCCGCCAGCTTGATGCGGGCGATGGCGTGGATGAAGGCCGTGGGCATCGGTTGGCCGGAGACCGGGAAGTTGTTGACGGCCCGCTGGGTCTGGGCTCCGTAGAGGGCCTCCCTCGGCACCTCCAGCTCGCCCATGCTGTCACGCTCGATGCGATGGTCGCTCATGTCGGGCTCCTCGTGTTCGGGATGGATGCTGCTCTCCTCAACATGGCGTCCGGCGGACGCCCTTGCAAGAGACCTCCTCTTCGGCCTGCCCCCGGCGTGGCCCTCGCTCGGGGCAACTTCAATAGAGATGACATAGAAAGAATGTTGCACTGCACAAACTGCTCTGCTATTGTGCATTGCAACAGAGACGCAGAAGGCATCGGCAGACCGCCACGGCCTTCGAATTGATCCGAAATCCCTGGGAGGGACTTACGATGCAAAACTTCGACACCAAGCAGTTCACTGAACAGTTCGAATCCATGTTCTTCGGCCCGGCTCGCACCTATGCTGCCCTGTCCGTGGACTACACCGAGAAGCTGGTCAACGCCCAGCTGGACGCCGGCAAGGCCTACACCGACACTGGCATGGCGCAGCTGCGCAGCCTGATGAACGTGAAAGATGCCGAAGGCCTGCGCACCTACATGGAAGGCCAGCAGAAGGTCGCCAAGGACCTGACCGAGCGCCTGAAGGGCGACGCCGAGAAGGTCGTCTCCCTGCAGCAGGACTTCGTCCAGCAGAGCCAGAAGCTGACCGAAGACAACGTCAAGCAGGCAACCGAGACTGCCACCAAGGCAGCCAAGTAAGCCTGACGGCGCCGGCCCTGCCGGCGCTTGCTTGAACGTATGAAGGGCCGCCGATCGATGATCGGCGGCCCTTTTGCGTTATGCTCACCGGGCACGGGGCATCGTCCACTACCCGGGAGACTGCAGATGACACGTTGGATACTTCCCGCCCTGCTGGGACTCTCGCTGGCCGGCTGTCAGATCATCGAGCCGCGCTATCCCGCCGGTGAGCGTCAGCGCGTCGAGGTGATCGAGCGCGGCATGGAGGCGCCACGCGAGACCCAACGGGCCGATCGCCCTGCCACGACCGGACGGGTCGCCCGCCAGGTGGCCTTCCCCGCCGAGGAGTATGCCGCGCTGGAGAAGAGCGGCAGCGGTGCAATCCGTGGTCGCCTGCTGCTGGGAGGACGCCCGGTGGCGAACGCGGGCGTCTCGGTCGCACCGGTGACCACCTACTCGGCCGAGGCCGCGGAGCAGGCCCTGGCGGGCCGCGCCGTGGAGCCCGCCGATCCCCGGGCCCGCGCGTACACCCACACCACCCGCACCGACGGCAATGGCGACTTCCGCCTCGAGGGCCTGCCCGCCGGAGAGTTCTATGTCTCGGGCAGCGGGCAAGATCCCTCCACCGGCAAGACCCGCGTGGTCATTCACCAGGTCAGCCTGGGCAACGGCCAGTCACGCAGCATCGAGCTCAGTCGTTGACAGAGGGTAATGCGGCTACCAGCCCAGCGCCTGCTTGACGAAGGGAATGGTCAGCTTGCGCTGGGCGGAGAGCGAGGCACGATCCAGGGCCTCCAGGGTCTGGAAGAGCGCATCCATGCGTCGCGGCCCGCGATGCAGGATGTAGCGAGCCACCTCGTCAGGCAATTGCATGCCACGCCTCCGCGCCCTCAGCTGAAGCGCTGTCAGGCGCCCGGCGTCATCCAGCCCCTGCAGGTGGAAGGTCATGCCCCAGGTGAGTCGCGAGGCCAGGTCGGGCAGCTTCACCGGCAGCTGTCGCGGCGGCGCCTCGGCGGCAATCACCAGTCGCTTGCCGGCATCCCGCAGGCGGTTGAAGGCGTGGAACAGCGCCTCCTCCCAGCGCTTGCGCCCCACCACGCGTTCGAGGTCATCGATCGCCACCAGGTCCAGGCGCTCGATCTCCTCGAGCATCAGCGGCGGGAAGTGACCGAGTTCCGCCAGCGGCAGGTACAGCGCTCGACAGTCACGGTCGGAGGCCGCATGGCAGGCGGCCTGCAGCAGGTGGCTACGACCAGTGCCGGAGGCGCCCCAGACATAGAGGAAGGGCTCGCCGTCATCGTCGAGCTGGTGCACGAGCCGATCGACCAGGGTCGCATTGGGCCCGGGGTGGAAGTTGGCGAAGGTAGCGTCATCGCGCAGCCCCACGCCCAGCGGCAACTGCGCGGGTGCCCGACTCATGGCGACTCCTCGTCGTGGGTACGTTGACGTCCGGCGTCATACAGAGTGCTGTTTTTATAGTGCTCGTGGAGATAACGCAACACCACCATCACCACGGCCGCCACGGGCAGTGCCAGCAACACCCCGGTGAAACCGAACAGCTGCCCACCGGCCAGAACGGCGAAGATCACGGCCACCGGATGCAGGCCGATCTTGTCGCCGAGCAGCTTGGGCTGGAGTATCACGCTCTCGACCAGCTGGCCGAAACCGAACACCGCCGCGACGCCGAGCAGAATCAGCCAGTCGCCGAACTGGAAGAACGCGACCACCCCCGCCACGGAGATGCCCACGATCACCCCGAGATAGGGCACGATGCTGGCCAAGCCCGCGAGCAGGCCGATCAGCAGGCCGAAGCGCACGTCGAGCAGGGTCAGCCCCAGCGCGTAAATCATCCCCAGGCAGAGCATGACGATCAGCTGGCCGCGCAGGAAAGCGGACAGCACCTCGTCGCCTTCGCCGGCGAGGCGCACTGCAGCGGGCTCCCAGCTGCGCGGCAGCGAGCCGCGCACCTTGGCGACCAGGATGTCCCAATCCAGCAGCAGGTAGAAGGTGACCACGGGGATCAGCGCCAGGTTACCGATCCAGGCGACCAGCGCCAGGCCGGACCGCGAGGCCTGGGCCAGCAGGCTGGCCGCGAAGGTCCCGGTCTCCTTCCAGTTGTCGACGACCGCCTGGCGCATCTGGTCGATATCAGTGGAGAGGTCCATGCCGGTCAGCGACTGAATGCGCGGCACCACGGTCTGCTGCAGCCAGTTGAGCACCGCCGGCAGCGATTCGATCAACTGGCCGAGCTGGCGGCCCAGTATCGGCACCACCAGCAGCAGGGTGAGCACGATGGCAAGCGAAAGCAGCAGGAAGACCAGCGAGACCGCCAGGCGCCGCGAGAGGCCATGAGCCTCGAGGCGATCGGCCAGGGGGTCGCCCAGGTAAGCGAGGATCATGCTGACGAAAAAGGGCGTCAGCACCGGCTCGATACTGACCAGGAACCACAGCCCCAGTGCCGCCACCGCGGCCATCACCCACCACTGCCTGTGCATCGCCCCCTCCCTGTGTCGGCGCGGCCGGCAGGCTGCCAGCCGCGCGCCGTGATGCTACAATCCGTACCCCAACGTTGTGCGTCGCCCTGTGCAGCAGGCATCGCGACGGCCACTCTCCTACAGGAAGCGTCATGACCGATTCCACCCATCCCCCGAGCGGAGCATCGCTCAGTTACAAGGACGCCGGGGTCGACATCGATGCCGGCAATGCCCTGGTCGACCGTATCAAGGGCGTCGCCAAACGCACGTCTCGCCCCGAGGTGATGGGCGGCCTGGGCGGTTTCGGGGCCCTGTGCGAGCTGCCGACCGGCTACCGGGAGCCGGTACTGGTCTCCGGCACCGACGGCGTCGGCACCAAGCTGCGCCTGGCCATGGACCTCGGCCGCCATGACACCATCGGCATCGACCTGGTGGCCATGTGCGTCAACGACCTGGTGGTGGCCGGCGCCGAACCGCTGTTCTTCCTCGACTACTATGCCACGGGCAAGCTGGACGTGGATATCGCCGCCGATGTGGTGACCGGTATCGGCGAGGGCTGCGAGCAGGCCGGCTGCGCCCTGGTGGGCGGCGAGACCGCCGAGATGCCCGGCATGTACGAGGGCAGCGACTATGACCTCGCCGGCTTCTGCGTCGGTGTGGTGGAAAAATCCCAGATCCTCGACGGCAAGCAGGTCGGCGAGGGTAACGTACTGCTGGGCCTGGCCTCCTCCGGCCCCCATTCCAACGGCTACTCGCTGATCCGCAAGATCCTCGAGGTCAGCGAGTCCTCGCTGGACACCGCCCTCGATGGCCGGCCGCTGGGCGAGGCCCTGCTCGCGCCCACGCGCATCTATGTCAAGCCGCTGCTGTCGTTGCTCAAGGAGACCGACATCCCGGTGCATGCCCTGTCGCACATCACCGGTGGCGGCCTCACCGAGAACCTCCCCCGCGTGCTGCCCGAGACCCTGGCGGCACGCATCGACGCCTCCAGCTGGACGCGCCCGGCCATCTTCGACTGGCTCCAGAAGCAGGGCAACGTCGAGGAGCGGGAGATGTACCGCGTGCTCAACTGCGGCATCGGCATGGTGATCGTGGTCCCGGCGGACAAGGCCGATCAGGCCCGCGCTCACCTGCAGGCCCTGGGCGAGACGGTCCACCGCATCGGCGAGATCACCGCGCGGAGCGACGCCGAAGAGCAGGTCCAGCTGGAGAACCTCAAGGCATGAGCGGGACCGACTACCAGAGCGACACCCTGAACACCTTCACCCCCGAGCCCAGCGAGACACGGCGGGTGGTGGTGCTGATCTCCGGCAACGGCAGCAACCTCCAGGCGCTGATCGACGCCCAGCGCCATGATGCCCTGGGCGGCGAGATCGTTGCGGTGATCTCCAATCAGCCGGATGCCTACGGACTGAAGCGTGCCCGGGATGCCAGCATCGATGCCGTCGCCCTGCCCCATCGCGAGTACGACAGCCGCGACGCCTACGACGGCGCCCTGATCAAGGTCATCGAGCGCCACGAGCCCGACCTGATCGTGCTGGCCGGCTTCATGCGCATTCTCACGCCGCGCTTCGTCAACCGCTTCCTGGGCCGGATGCTCAACATCCATCCCTCGCTGCTGCCGGACTATACCGGCCTGCATACCCATGCCCGCGCGCTGGCCGATGGCGTGGCCACGCACGGCTGCAGCGTGCACTTCGTCACCGAGGAACTGGATGGCGGGCCGGTCGCCCTGCAGGTCGAGGTGGCCATCACCGAAGACGACACGGAAGACAGCCTCCAGGCCAAGGTCCAGGCTCGTGA
Organism: Halomonas sp. 25-S5; assembly: GCF_029889845.1. Classification (GTDB taxonomy): domain Bacteria; phylum Pseudomonadota; class Gammaproteobacteria; order Pseudomonadales; family Halomonadaceae; genus Halomonas. The sequence continues at coordinate 18,120 of NZ_JARANV010000007.1, read as the reverse complement.
GCACCTGATCTACCCGATTGCCGTGCGCTGGTTCCTGGAGGGGCGCTTACAGCTCAAGGGCGACAATGCCACCATGGACGGCGTCGCCCTGCCGCCTACCGGCATGCGGCTATCCCATGCCGATGCCGCCGAGGAGCTGGACGAGGGCGTCGAGGAGTAAGCGGCCAAGCGGCCAAGCGGCCAAGCGGCCAAGCGGCCAAGCGGCCAAGCGGCCAAGCGGCCAAGCGGCCAAGCGGCCAAGCGGCCAAGCGGCCAAGCGGCCAAGCGGCCAAGCGGCCAAGCGGCCAGCAATGTTTGATGATCTCGTGCAAAAGAGAACCCCGAAGGTCTCGGCCTTCGGGGTTTGCTTGTAGCTCGGCGCTTTCAGCTCGGCGCTATCACGTCCTGGGCAAGGTCACGCCGCGCTGTCCCATGTACTTGCCGCCGCGGTCCTTGTAGGAGGTCTCGCAGACCTCATCGGACTCCAGGAACAACATCTGCGCCACGCCCTCGTTGGCGTAGATGCGCGCCGGGAGGTTGGTGGTATTGGAGAACTCCAGGGTCACATGCCCTTCCCACTCGGGTTCCAGCGGGGTGACATTGACGATGATGCCGCAACGGGCATAGGTCGACTTGCCCAGGCAGATGGTCAGCACGCTGCGCGGAATGCGGAAGTACTCCACGGTGCGCGCCAGGGCGAAGGAATTAGGGGGAATCACGCAGGCATCCCCCTTGATGTCGACGAAGCTCTTCTCGTCGAAGCTCTTGGGGTCCACCACCGCGGAGTGAATGTTGGTGAACACCTTGAACTCGTTGGCGCAGCGCACATCGTAGCCGTAACTGGACGTCCCGTAGGAGATCACCCGCCGCTCGTTCACATAGCGAACCTGGTCGGGCTCGAAGGGCTCGATCATGCCTTCCCGCTCGGCCATGCGGCGTATCCACTTGTCGGCTTTGATGCTCATCGAAACGTCCTGAACTGTGTCTGGGGAAACCGGAGAAAGAAAACCGGGGCCACATCATAGCGGCCCCGGCGGGGAAGGTCACGGGAGGCGCCCTCTCACCCAGGGCGATTGCTGAGGGATCTATCACTCGAGGCAAGCCCGGCGACAAGCCTGCAAGGAGGCGCTGTGGACCCATCCGTGGGCGCTACCGACGCCCTGCTTCGCTCTCGCATCCTGCTCCGCTTGCAGGACCGGTGCTGGCCATCCATGGCCAGCCCGTTCGGAGCAGTGCTCCTCACCCATGGCGTAGGACCTCCTCTTCAGCTTGTCCCCGGGGCCTTTCGCTGTGCGTAACAGAATGGCCTGGCATCTCACTCGCTGAAGGAGATCTCCGGTCCCTCGGTGCCCTGGCCGCGGATCTGGTCGGCGACCTGGCGCGCCATGTCGCGGAAGGTGGCGGTCACCTCGCCCTCCGGTTCGGCCACCACGGTGGGCCGCCCGCCATCCACCTGTTCACGGATCGACAGGGTCAGCGGCAAGCGACCGAGCACCTGAGTCTCGTACTCCTGGGCGATGCGCTCGCCCCCGCCCTCGCCGAAGATCGGCTCGCTGTGGCCGCAGTGGGAGCAGATATGCAGGCTCATGTTCTCCACGACCCCAAGCACCGGCACGTTGACCTTGCGGAACATCTCGATGCCCTTGCGCGCGTCCAGCAAGGCGATGTCCTGGGGTGTGGTGACGATCACCGCGCCGTCCACCGGCACCTTCTGGGCCAGGGTCAGCTGGATATCGCCGGTGCCCGGCGGCATGTCGATGAACAGATAGTCGAGATCGTCCCAGACGGTCTGGGTGAGCATCTGCTGGAAGGCGCCGGCGACCATGGGCCCGCGCCAGACCATGGGCTCGCGGATGTCGACCAGAAAGGCCATGGACATGGCCTGGATGCCATGGGCCTCGAGCGGCTTGAAACGATTCTCGCCCGCGGACTGGGGACGCACGCCCTCGCCCACCCCCAGCATCTGGGCCTGGCTGGGGCCGTAGATGTCGGCATCCAGGATGCCCACCCGATAGCCTTCGGCGGCCATGGCCAGTGCCAGGTTGACGGTGACGGTGGACTTGCCTACCCCGCCCTTGCCGGATGCCACGGCGACGATATGCTTGACCCCTTCGATCACGATTCGCTCCTTATGTAATTGGGGTTGCCACGCAAGCGGCACGAAGGCTCAGTATACCCGGCGGGTCGCCCTGCCATGCAATGCCTGCCAACGCGTGACGGCGAGCCAGGGGCTCGCCGTCGTGAATGCTAGACCATTCCGCGAAGGGATCAGTCGGTATTGCCGTCTTCCTGGGCTTCGGATTCCTGCTGGGCAGCACCGTCATTGCCATCAGCTTGGGCATCGGCCTGTTGTTGAGCGGCAGCGTCGTCCCCCACCTTGCCCTGCACGCTGTTCTCCAGACGGGACAGCTCGTTGCGCCAGGTCTCGAGCTGGCCTTCCAGGCGCTCGAGCTGGGTCTGGCGAGACTCGACCTGAGACTCGATCTCGGCGACTTCCTCACGGCCGACCTTGATGGCGACCTCGAGGTCCTTGAACGTCTCGCGAGCCTGGTCGACCTGTGACCTGGCCTCTTCCATCTCACTGCGGGTCGCCTCCAGCGCTTCGCTCGCCTCGCTGCGGCTGGCCTGGAGCTCGCTAATCTCCTGCCGAAGGGCCTCGCGCTCTTCCTGCCTGGCTGAAATCTGCTTGTTGATGCCGGCCAGGTTCTCCTCGGCCGAGGCGATCTCCTGCTGCAGGCCCTCGAGTTCGGCACGGGCCTCGTCGCGAGCGGCAACCGCGTCGCTGCGCTCCTGCTCGGCCTGTTGGCGGGCCTCTGCGGCTTGCTGGCGTGCCTCTTCGGCGGCCTGACGAGCCTCTTCGGCTTCCTGGCGCGAGGCCTGGGCCTCGTCGCGGGCCTGAGCGGCCTGCTGACGCTCCTCTCGAGTGGTCGCGAGGGCTTCCTCGGCAGCCTCGAGCTCACTCTGGCGGGCTTCCAGGTCGGCCTGCACCGTCTCTACCGAGGCCTGGGCCTCTTCTAGCTGAGTGCGAGCCGTGGCAACCTCGCCTTTGGTTTGCTCCAGTTCGGCCTCGGCGGCCTGCTGTTGCTGCTCGAGCTCGCTGCGCTGCTCGGCCAGTTCATCAATGTTCCCGGCAGCATTCTGAAGCTCCTCGACGCGCCCCGACAAGGACTCGTTCTCGGCCTGGACGTTCTCGAGTCGCGTCTGTAGTGACTCGCGGGCCTCGTTGCTGGAACTGACGCTGGATTGGGCGAACAGGGCCCAGATGATGGCAACCACCGCCACGGCCGCCAGGCCCTTGACGCGGTTGTCCTTGAAAAGCTCACTCATCGACGTATCTGCCATCGATGTATCCCCCTGCGTGGTTGGATGTCACCGGCCAAGGATGGCCAGCCTTCGTCGTCACGACCTTCAGCATACACGCCCAGTGTGGAGTCGCCACCCGATCATCGACGCCACAGTCAACGTCAGGTCTCGACCTTGCCGCGCAACGCCTTGTGCCGGCCGCGTTTCTTCTTGCTGTCCAGCCGACGCCGCTTGGCGCCCTTGCTGGGGCGGGTCGCGATGCGCTTCTTCGGTGCATACATGACGCTCTTGATCAGCGCCTTCAGCCGCGCCAGGGCCTCGTCACGATTACGCTCCTGGGTGCGGTGGCTCTGGGCCTTGATGATCACCACCCCGTCGCGGGTAATGCGCTGGTCACCCAACGCCAAAAGCTTCTCCTTGAAGCCCTCGGGCAGGCTGGAAGCTTGAATATCGAAGCGCAGATGGATGGCGGTAGCAACCTTGTTGACGTTCTGTCCGCCGGCCCCCTGGGCACGCACGGCCTGCATCTCGATCTCGTGGTCGGGAATGCTCACCTGGCGAGAGAGTTCCAGCATACTTTGGCCTTTCGGGGTGAAGAGTGAGTGATGAAGCGTGAGGGGACTCAGTATGCCAGCCAGATCCGGTGCTTGGCCCCCTTGCCGGGGCGATGGGCACGCACCGTGATCTCCTCGACCAGCATCCCGACTCGCCGCAACCGCTCGCTGAAGGCCGGGTCCTGACCGGCCGACCAGACCGCCAGAACACCCTCGGGTCGCAGCGCCTGCTGGGCCGCGGCAAGCCCCCGAGGCGAGTAGAGCCAGTCGTTCTCTCGGCGCATCAGCCCCTCGGGACCATTGTCCACATCGAGCATGATGGCGTCGAAGCCATCGGGGTCGCGGCGCAACAATTCGCCGACGTCGCCCAGGCTGATTCGGGTACGGGGATCGTCGAGGGGACGACCGGCGGCATCACCCAGCGGCCCCCGGTTCCAGTCCAACACCCCCGGCACCAGCTCGGCGACGACGACCTCGGCGTCCTCACCCAACGCCTTCAGCGCCGCGGCCAAGGTAAAGCCCATGCCCAGCCCGCCGACCAGCACACGAACCCCGGGGCGATCGGCGAGTCGCTTGCAGGCTAGTTCGGCCAGGGCATCCTCCGAGCCGTGCAGGCGAGTGTTCATCAGCTCTCCGGCCTTGCCGGCGATGCGGATCGAAAACTCGTCATTACGCTGCAGCAACCGCAGCTCGCCGCCCAGCCCGGGAATGCTCGCCGTGCCGATCTCCTCGAATTTGGCCATGATTTCTCGCTGTCGTGTCGGGGTGTGACGAGGCGCGCATTATGCGGTGGTCGGCGGCGACATGCCATCCGGCAGCGTCTATGGCTGCCATGACGCGGCAACCGGAACGCTGGCCGGCATCACTCCAGCCTGTGCGCCAGCGCCATCAGGTAGAGGGCGAGCGCCAGGGCTGGGAATCCGGATCCATGGTTCTCTCCGCGTGTGTTCAGGACCATCGAGTGGGGCATCACCGGGAACGGGGTTTGACGGAGCGAGGCCGGATACGCCTATGATGGCGCAAGCACTCTCGCACGGCAGCCCCAATGACATCACCGCCCGTTCGCTACCGACGCCTGATCCTCACCCTGCTGCCGCGCATTCTGCACTTCCTGTGGCGCGTGCTGTGCGCGTTCCTGCGCAACCGCGGCATCCTGCTGGCAGGCGGCGTGGGTTATAACATCCTGCTCTCCATCGTGCCGCTGTTCGCCCTGATGGTGGTGCTGTTGGCCGGCGTGGTCGACCAGCAGCACCTGCTCGAGGTGCTCACCATCCAGGCACGCCACCTGGCGCCCGCCCATGCCGAGGTCCTGCTCGATGCGGTGCGCACCCTCCTCGACTCCCGGGACGTGATCGGCATCCTGGGCTTTCCCGTGCTGCTGCTGTTCAGCTCCTTCGCCTTTCGCATGCTCGAGGACGCCTTGGCGATCATCTTCCACGCGCCGGACACGCACCATCGCCGGCGCAGTGTTTGGGTCTCGGTGCTGCTACCCTATGCCTTTATGCTGGTCCTGGGGGCGGGCCTGCTCGCCCTGACCCTGCTGGTCAGCCTGGTCAGCACGATGAATGCCCTGTGGGTGGCCCTCTTCGAGCGCGAACTGCCGCTGGCCGGCCTCTCCGGGCCGATGCTCAACCTGACCAGCTTCCTCGGCGTCTTCCTGTTGTTCAGCGCCATCTACAAGGTCCTGCCAGTGGTAACGATCGCCCTGCGTCGTGCCGTGGTGGGTGGCTTCGTCGCCGCCCTGCTATGGGAGGGCGTGCGCCTGCTTCTGGTCTTCTACTTTGCCAATATCTCACTGGTCAACGCGGTCTACGGCTCCCTGGCCACCCTGGTGGTGGTGCTGCTAAGCCTGGAGGTGGGCGCCATCATCCTGCTGCTCGGGGCTCAGGTGATCGCCGAGCTGGAGCGCAATGCCCGCCTCGGCCTGGCCTGGCACGTCGACCCCCTCCGCCAGGCCGTGACCCACGTCGACTAGCTATGCAAGCCCAGCGGGCCATTCACACTCAGAAGGTGGGAAGCCACCAGCCGTCAGAACGTTGAAAGCCCCGTCGCTTCCATGACGCGATAACGCAGCCGTTGCCAGGCCGTGGTGTCGTCGTGAGCCTCGAAGGGCTCGCTGGTGATGTGCTGCGGGGTCGACTGCCAACGGCGCTCGAAGAAGGCCGCGGCGTCTCGCAGGGCCGGGATCTCGGCGGGCCCGGTCAGGCGCACGCTGGTCTCCAGATTGAGGTCGTCCAGATTACGCCGTGTGAAGTTCGCCGAGCCGAGGATCATCTCCGCCTCGGCGCCGGCCTCGGCGGGACGGCGCAGCAGCAGTTTGCTGTGGCACTGCTCGCCCCGGCTAGCACACCAGCGCACCGGGATGCCGGCCTCATGGAGTTCGCGGGCCACGGGCCGGTTGGGGATCCCACCCTTCTCCAGCCCGAAGGCATCGCGGTTGGGATCGAGCAGCACACGAAGGGCCACCCCTCGGGCGTTGGCCACCACCAGCGCGGCGATCACCTCCCGATGGGCCAGGTAGAAGACGGCGATGTCCAGCCGATCCCCCTCGCCGCTGGCCGAGATGGCGGACAGCAGCGCATCGCGGATCGCACCCTCGGTCAGCACCTGCAGTCTCGCCTTCTCGGGAGGCTCCGCCGCGACGTCGGGCGGCGCCGGTCCGGCCAGGCTCACCCCCGACCAGCCCGCCACCGGGCGTTCGGAGGCCAGCAGGTCCAGCGCCGCCGCCCCCTCGAAACGCAACGCCACGTTGCCGTGCAGGCTGCTGGCGTCGTGGGGGTTGGCGGAGGTGACCAGGCCCGCCCAGCCATCGCCATGGTCTACCACCAGAGTCTTGCGATGGTTGGCATTGAAGTTGAGCAAGGCCAGGTAGCTGCGCAGCGGCACGCGCCCCGGCCCCAGGGCATTGGGCAGCCAGCCGCCATCGCTGCCGTTGCCGAGCCAGCGCGGGCCCAGATGCCAGCCCCCGGACCAGAGCGGGTTGGAGGCCCGCAGTCGATTCAGGTCGGTGATCACCACCCGCACGCCGGCATCTCGCAGGGCCTGAAGATGGTCGAGCTCCAGTCCCCCGTAGAGGGTGTTGAGCGGATCGGTGATCACCACCGCCTCCAGGCCGGGGTGACGCCGCTTCTGCTCGATCAGGGCATCGCTGACCTCCGCCGATAGCGGGCGGAATGCCTGGCCATCGGCGGCCCCGGCGAAGTCGTTGAAGAGGAACATGTCGAGCACCACCAGGCGCCGGGCCTGGCCGATCAGCGTCAGCACCTCGTCGAAGATCTGCCGCCGGGTGTGGCGCTCCCCCGAGGAGGCATACCAGGTCTCGTCGGCGAGAAAGCGCACCTCGGCGGCGGCGCGTGCCGGGAAGGCCCGGGACACGCCCTCGGGCAACGGCTTGTAGCGCTGCCAGGCGGCCATGCTGGCCCAGGCCATCAGCAACGCCATCAGGATCCATGGCCACATTCGACGCCTCCCCTGCCCCAGCTTGTGTATACCGTGCATGACGTCCTCAGTCGGCCGTGCCACCCCATCGGGCGACGTTAACGGCCAGCATAGCGACAGGCCTTGCAAAAAGCAGTGCACCCGGCCGAGGTCACGCCCAGGGTCACGATCCCGAGCACGACCAGCATCGACGGGCTGCCGGTATGGGCATGCACCGAGGGGGCACCGTGTCCGGTGTGCGCCAGGGCCATAGTGGTCGGCAGCATGACAGCTGCCGAGAGTCCGGCACGGATGGTTGACGAAAATCGAGCGTTCATGAGGCGGGCTCCTTGGTCAGGCGAAGGATGGATGAGGTCAGGCGGTGGCAGAAGCACCGTTCTCGCTGATCGCCATGGTGCCGGAGAGCGAGTGCAGGATGCCCACCTTGATGGGGTCTTGCTGGGCCAGCGAGGGAGAACATCGCAAGATGCCTCTCACTGCTTTAGCAAGGGATGTGCCATATCGGCAAGATGTCCGTTTATTTCTTTCTATTCAGTCAATTGGACACTGGGTCCCGGAAGGGAAAATGCACCAGAAGGCAACATCCTGGTGCAAGGAGGAAACCGCCCTGCCCCAGGATCGTCTTCGCCGCTGGTGCAGTGCACCGTCGTGACGCAGGGCGGCCGAAACAGAAAACGGGGGCGCCGGCTCGGCCGACGCCCCCGCTGGGCAGTAGCGATGGTCGCGAGGCTCAGTCGCCCTCCGGACCGCCCGTGCCGGTGGTGACCCGCATCCGACGGCGCAGGATCGGGCCGACGATATAGGGCAGGATCAGCCCCATTCCGGCGAACACCCACAGGCCGATGGCCAGGCCGCTGTCCCACAGCACCATCCAGTTGCCATCGCCGATGTCCATGGCATGGCGCAGGTTCTTCTCCATCTCCGGCCCCAGCAGCAGGCCGAGAATCACCGGCACCAGCGGGATCTCCAGCTTGCGGAACAGATACCCGGCGACGCCGAAGGCCACCATGAAGTACAGATCGAAGGTGGTGTTGCTGATCGAGTAGATGCCCACGAAGGCGATCATGGTCACCACCGGCAGCAGGTACATCGGCGGCACCGAGAGCAGCTTGACGAAGATGCCCACCAGCGGGATGTTGAGCACCAGCAGCAGGAAGTTGCCGATCAGCAGCGCGGCAATCACGCCCCATACCACGTCGGCGTGTTGGGTGAACATCAAGGGCCCCGGGGTGATGTTCAGCGAGATCAGCAGCGCCAGCAGCACCGCGGTGGTGCCGCTGCCCGGCACGCCCAGCGTCAGCATGGGCACCAGGGCCCCGCTGGAGGCGCCGTTGTTGCCGGCCTCGGGAGCGGCCACGCCGCGCGGGTCGCCCTTTCCGAAATAGCCCTTCTTGCCCACGATCTTCTTTTCCAGGGTGTAGCCGATGAAGCTGCCCAGCGACGCCCCGGCGCCGGGCAGCACGCCGGCGATGAAGCCCAGCACCCCGCCACGCAGGCTCGACGGCAGGATGTTGCGGATGTCGGACCAGGAAAGCGTGAGTTTGTTGACCATCATCTTCGCCTTGCCGCCGCCGGCCTTCTCCTCGATGAAGAACAGCAGCTCGGAGATGGCGAAGAGGCCGACGATGGCGATGATGAAGTCGATCCCCTCGTAGAGCTCGAGCACGCCGAAGGTGTAGCGCTGCACCCCGGTGTTGTCGATGCCCACGGTGGCGATCATCAGGCCAATGGCGGCCGCCACCACCGTCTTCATGGGGTTCTTGCCGGTGATGCCGCCGAGGGTGGCGAAGGCCAGCAGGAAGAGTGCGAAGTACTCGGCGGGGCCGAAGGTCAAGGCGAAATCCGCCAGCAGCGGCGCCAGCAGGATCAGCCCGATGGTGGCCACCAGGCTGCCGATGAAGGAGGCCACGGCGGAGATCGCGAGCGCCTCGGCCGCCTTGCCCTGCTGGGCCATGGGATAGCCATCCAGGCAGGTCATCATCGCCGGCTCGTCGCCGGGAATATTGAGCAGGATCGACGAGATCCGCCCGCCGTACATCGCGCCGGCATAGACCGCGGTGAGCATGATCATCGCGGTCTCGGCAGGCAGCCCCAGGGTGAAGGCCAACGGAATCAGGATCGCCACGCCGTTGGCCGGCCCAAGGCCCGGCAGCGCACCGATCAGGGTACCCAGGAAGGCGCCCAACAGCGCGAACATCAGATTCTGTGGCGCCAGCGCTACACCGAAACCGTCGATCAAAAAACCTAGGGTCTCCATCAGCTCACCTCCAGAAACGAGAGCAGACCCAGCGGCAAGGCCAGATCAAGGGCGAAGTTGAACACCAGGAACACCACCACGCCCGATGCCGCACCGGTCAGATAGGCCCGCACCGGCGCCGACCCCATGCGCCAGCACAGGGTGCCGACCGCCAGGGTGGTGCTGAGGATGAACCCCAGCGGCTGGAGCAGCGCCGCATAGAGCACCAGGATCACCACGGCGACGACCAGCTCGACGCCGGTGCGGCTCCAGGGCCAGGCGTTGTCGGGATCGGGGCGCACGATCATGTAGAGGCTGGAAAGTCCCAGCACCACCGACAACAGCAACGGGAAGGTCTCGGGCCCCACGGCTTCGCTGCCGCCGAAGGGCGCCGGAAGCTGAGTGGCGCCCCAGCCGTACGCGACGGCCAGGACGATCATCAGGATGCCAAAGGTACGGTCGTTGTAGGTCATTACTGGATCAGCCCGATATCCTTGGAGAGCTGCTCGATGTCGGCGATCTGGTCCTGGACGAAGGACTCGAACTCGCCAGCGGTCATGTGAAAGGGCATCAGGCCGTTGCTGGTCATCTGCTCCTTCCACTCGTCACTCGCATAGACGCTATCCATGGCATCGATCCAGTACTGCTTGGCCTCATCGGAGATATCGGCCGGCATGTAGAAACCGCGCCAGTTGGGGCCCAGTGCCTCGATGCCCTGCTCCATGGCCGTCGGGATGTGATTGAAATCCCCCGGCAGGCGCTCTTCCGCCAGCACCGCGAGCACGCGCAGGTCGCCGGACTCCATGAAGCCCTGGGCCTCGGAAATATCACCGGTAAAGGCATCGACATGGCCACCGACGACCTGGGTCATGGCCTCGCCGCCGTTGTTGTAGGACAGATAAGGGATGCGCGGCAGCTCATCGACACCCGCGGCGTCGGCGGTGATCAGCACCTTGAGGTGGTCCCAGCCCCCCTTGGCGCTGCCCCCGGCGAACTTGACGCTGCGCGGATCCTCGTCGATGGCTTGCATCAGCTCGTTCAGGTCGTCGTACTCGGAATCGGCCGACACGGCGATCACGCCGTAGTCGGCCCCCAGGGCCCCGATCCAGTTGACCATGTCGGCGGTCATCCCCGGAAACTGGCCCTGGGCCAGGCGGGTGGTGGTCGCCGTGGAAGCGGCCACCAGCAGCTGCTCGTCGCCGGCGCGCTTGCTGACCACGTGGGCGTAAGCGACGCCGCCGCCGGCGCCGGCCATGTTGAGGGTCTGGACGTTACCCGGCACCAGGTCGAGCTCCTGGAGCACGTTGCCGACGCTGCGGCAGGTGAAGTCCCAGCCGCCACCCGGGTCGGAGGGGGCGATACATTCCACCTTGCCCTTGGGCTCGAAGGCAAAGGCCGAAGCGGCGGTAGTCGCGAGCACGGCGACGGCAACCAGCTGGACGGGGCGCTTGAGAGTCATGGCGGCATTTCTCCTGATGTCATGCTTGTGTGATTGTTGACTTGCGGAACCTGTCGGCCTTCCTTACAATTCTGTAAGGCAGAACATCATTCCTCAGGATGGAAAGTTAGGCCCAGCGCCGAGGGGCGTCAACGCCCGAGGTCGCGATTACGACCAAAGTTCAACGCACCGCTGGTTCAATACAACACAAGGAGGCGCGCCCCTTCGATGGCACAGGACCGCGTCGAAGCCGTGGAGCGAGCACTGACGGTGCTCGAGGCATTCGACTCCCCCCAGGAGCACTTCACCCTGGCCGAGCTGGCCCAGGCCACCGGCTATTACAAGAGCACCCTGCTGCGGCTGCTGGGCTCGCTGACCCGCTTCGACTATGTGCAGCGCGACCAGCAAGGCCGCTGGCACCTCGGCCATGCCCCGGTACGCCTGGCACGCCGCCACCTCCCCGGCCGACACCTGGCGACCCGGATCCAGCCCCTGCTCGTCCGCCTGGCGGCCGATAGCGGCGAGACCGCCGCCCTGCTCGAGGTGGAGGACGGCATGGTGGAGTGCCGCCTCGTCACCCTGCCCGACACCGCCCTGCGTCATGACCTGCGCCCGGGGGACCGCTGGGTGGCGTCGACGGCGGATGACCCTCGCCCGCTGCTGCCCGGCGGCGTGATGGTGTGCCAGCCACTCCCCGGGGACGCCATCGAGCCGCCGATGTGGCTCGCCCTGTCGGGCCCCGCCGGACGCCTGGACCCGCAGCAGGCGCATCGCCTCCTGGCCGATGCCATGGCGACGCTGGCGGCCGGCCCGACCCGGGAGGCAGGCCCATGACCCTGCTGCTGGTGGAGGATGACGCCCTGCTGGCCGAGACCCTGGTCGACACCCTCGGCCTCGAGGGCCACGACGTCTGCCACCTCGCCGACGGCGACGCGGCGCGGGCACGCCTCTCGGTGCCGGGGCATGGTGCCGCGCTGGTGCTGCTCGACCTCAACCTGCCGGGATGCAGCGGCCTGGCGGTCCTCGAGGCACTGCGCCGTCACGACCGGGACACCCCGGTGCTGATCCTGACCGCCCGGGGCGCCGTGGAGGATCGCGTGCGGGGCCTCGACCTGGGCGCGGACGACTACCTGGCCAAGCCCTTCGCCCTGGATGAACTCGAGGCCAGGGTTCGCGCCCTGCTGCGGCGCCGCAGTGCTGATCCGCAGCTCAGGGTCGGCGCCCTCAAGCTCGACACCCGGCACCAGCGTTTCACGCTCGAGGATGCGCCGCTCGCCCTTCCGCCCCGGGAACAACGCCTGCTGGCCTGCCTGATGCGCCATGCCGGCGAGCCGGTGGACAAGGCCCGGCTCGCCGAGGAGGCCTTTCAGGGCGATACCGTGGGCGATAACGCCATCGAGGTCTATGTCCACCGCCTGCGCAAGCGACTCGGTCACAGCGGGGCGGCCTTGCGTACGGTACGCGGTCTGGGTTACCTGCTGGAGGAGCAGTGAAGCGAGGTGACAGCCTCTATCGGCGCCTGCTGGGCTGGTTGCTGCTGCCCCTGCTGGTGCTGGGTAGCCTGATCCTGATCCAGGCCTGGGTGGACGCGCAGCGAACGGCCGACCGCGCCTTCGACCGGCTGCTCGAGGCCGCCTCCCTGGCGATTGCCGAACAGGTACAGTGGCAGGACGATCGACTGTGGCTCGACCTCCCCCCGGCGGCCCTGGACATGCTGGCCACCGATGCCGAGGAGCGGGTCTTCTACAGCCTGGTCGACGGCCAGGGTCGCCTGATCACCGGCAATGCCGACCTGCCCGGGGATCCGCGGCAGAGCCTCGGGGGCGCGGACACCCTGCTCTATCGCCACCTCGACTGGCAGGGCCTGTCGCTGCGCCAGGGGATACGCCGCACGCGCCTCGAGGACTGGCGAGTACGCGAACCCTTCGAGGTCCGCGTCGCACATAGCCGCGAGGGTCGTGATGCCCTGGCCGCCGAGCTGTGGCGGGCCAACCTGGCGATGATCCTGGCCATGGCGGCGCTGGCGACGGTGGGGTTGCTGCTGGCGATCCGTGCCGCGCTGACGCCGCTGACCCGCCTGCGCCGCGCGATCCGTGCCCGCGACCCGCGCACCCTGGCCCCCCTGGAGCTCTCCCTGCCGCGGGAACTCGCCGAGCTTCGCGATACCGTCAACGAGCTGCTCGCCAGGATGCGCCGCGTGCGCGCCAACCAGGAACGCTTCATCGGCGATGCCTCGCACCAGTTGCGCACCCCCCTGGCGGGCCTGTCGGCCCGGGCCGAGCTAGCCCTTCGCCAGGACGATCCGGCACGCTGGAAGGAGGCCCTGGTCGCCATGCAGGCCACCAGCGCGCGCACCGCCAGGCTGGCGGTGCAGCTACTTTCATTGACCCGGCTGGCCAACCCCGAGTACCGCCCGGACCTGGTACCCCTGGAGCTCAACGCCATCGCCCGCCAGGCCGTTCGCGATCACTGGGCGTCCTGCCACCGTCAGGGGGTCGACCTGGGGGTGGAGACCACCGGGGGCGAGGTCTGGATCCCGGGCCTCGACTGGCTGCTCGCCGAGGCCATCGGCAACCTCATCGACAATGCCTGTCGCTACGGCGGGCGACGGGTCACGGTGCGGGTCGAGGACGGACCACCCCGCCTGGTCGTGGAGGACGACGGCCCCGGGATCCCCGAGTCGCGACGCTTGCTGATGCTTCGCCCCTTCCACCGCGACCGCGACGACGCGGAAGGATCCGGGCTGGGGCTGGCCATCGTCGATGGTATCGCCCGAACGCATGGCGCACGCCTGCAGCTGTCGTCCGGCCATGACGGCCGTGGACTGCGCGTGGCACTGCAATTTCCGGGAGAGGCCCCATGAATATGTATCGCCCGGGTCGGCTTGTCTGTCGCTGGCTGCTGCTTCTCATCCTGGTTGCCACGACTGCCGGCGCCGACCAGACCCTGCACGTCCCCGCCACGCCCGGCAGCGGGTCCGGCGCATCGCTGGTGATCCATGGCGCCCTGGACCTGCCCCAGATGCGCCCTCTGCTGGCGGGCTTTCACCGCGAGCATCCCGACCTGGAGGTGCGCTACCGCAACCTCACCACCCTGGCGCTGCACGAACGCTTCATGGCCGCGCCGGACGAGGCCGATGTGCTGCTTTCCTCGGCCATGCCCTGGCAGTACCGGCTGGCCAATGCTGGCCATGCCCGCTCCCTGGAGAGTTCCGCCGCACGGCGCTGGCCGGCCTGGGCACGCTGGCGTCACGAGCTCTTCGCCATCACCTTCGAGCCCATCGTCATGGTCGTGAACGAGGCGGTCATCGAGCGCTTCGGGGAGGTACGTGGCCATGCCGACCTGCTCGTCCTGCTGGAGCGCCATGCAGAGACCCTGAAGGACCGGGTGGTGACCTATGACCCGGCCACCAGTGGCGCAGGCTATACCTATGCCATCGAGGAATCACGGCTCTCGCCACGCTACTGGGATCTGGTGGCGGCCCTGGGCCAGGCCGAGGCCGAACTGGTGGAGACCACCGGGGAGATGCTGGATGGACTGATCGAGGGACGCTACCTGGTGGGCTACAACCTGCTGGGGAGCTATGCCCGGGACCGACTGGCCGACCAGCCACAGCTGAGGATCGTGGTGCCTGAGGACTATGCCCTGGTGACCCAGCGCCTGGCCCTGATTCCGCGCCAGGCGCCCCATCCCGCGGCGGCCGAGCGCTTCCTCGACTATCTCATCGGCGAGACGGGGCAAGCGGTACTCGCCCGAGAAACCACCCTCGGCGCCATCCATCCTGCGCTTGAGGGGCCAGGCACGGCGACGTCACTGCGCCAGGAAAGAGGCGAGGCACTGCGGCCGATCACCCTGGGCCCCGGCCTGCTGGCCACCCTGGACGATCTCAAGCGTGAGGCGCTGCTGACCCGCTGGCAGCGGGAGTTCTCGCGCAGGGAAGCACGCTGACCGATGCGCCGATGGAACATCGCCCGCCAGGGTCAACTCACTGCACGTAGGAAATTTCCACCGGGGCGGTACCGCGACGCAACATGCCGAGCGCCTTGGCGGCACGCTTGGAAAGATCGATGATACGCCCCTTGGCATAGGGGCCCCGATCATTGATCAGCACTTCGACCTCGCGGCCGTTGTCCTCGCGGGTCACCACCACCTTGGTCCCGAACGGGAGGGTCGGATGGGCGGCCGTGAGGGCCTGCTGGTCGAAGGGCTCACCACTTGCCGTGGTCCGGCCCTGGAAGCGGTCGCTGTAGAAGGACGCAACACCCTGCTGGGTCTCTTCCGTCGTCTCGTGGGCCTGCCCCTTGCCGGCGCAGCCGGTCATCAGCAGACCCGCCAGGCAGCAGGTCAGAATCAGGCGGGATCGTGTCCCCATGCAATCACCTCATGACTTACCGTGGTGCGCCGACGTTCGCGTCCAGCGATCAGGCGCCATGATCGGTTGTTGACGGCGCGGGGTGCTTGCCCCGCAGCCAACCCGAACTCGTGGCTCTGCCCTGGTCAAACCAGGCGAGCCGGTCGTGCAATGTCACGACACTGCCGACGATGATCAAGGTCGGCGGTCGGATAGTAACCACTTCGCCTGTCGGCGGCAACTCTTGCAGGGTTCCGACATGTACCCGCTGGCGTGCCGTGGTGCCCTGCTCGATCAAGGCCACGGGAGTCTCGGGGGGTAATCCATGGCGCTGAAGCTGCTCGCCGATCAATGCCAGGCTGCCCAGCCCCATGTAGAACACCAGCGTCTGGCCAGGGCCGGCCAGCGTCGGCCAGTCCAGGTCGCTGCTGCCATTGCGCAGGTGCCCGGTGACGAAACGCACCGACTGGGCATGATCGCGATGGGTCAGCGGGATGCCGGCATAGGCGGCACACCCCGAGGCCGCGGTGATGCCGGGGACGACTTCCACCTCGATGCCGGCCGCCACCAGGGTCTCGAGTTCCTCGCCACCACGGCCGAAGATGAAGGGGTCGCCGCCCTTGAGCCGGACCACCCGCTTGCCGGCCCGGGCCCAGTCGACCAGCGCCTGGTTGATGCCATCCTGGGGCACGCTGTGACGCGAGCGCTCCTTGCCCACGTAGAGCCGAGACGCCTGCGGGGCCGCCAGGTCGAGGATCTCGTCGCTGACCAGCCGATCATGCAGGATCACCTCGGCGGCCTGCAGGCGGCGCAGCGCCTTGATCGTCAGCAGTTCCGGGTCGCCGGGACCGGCGCCTACCAGGCTGACGCCACCGGAGGGAAAGGCTGAGCCGGCCGGCAACCTGACGCCCGGGTCGAGCGGGTCGCCATCGTGTGGGTGACCGACCTGCATATTCCGAGATCTCCAGTAATAAATAATATCTATTCGTTATGGTAATTAAACGACGCGCCGCATGCCACTACCCCCTCGGCACAAGCCGATAAACAACCGCGCGCGCCAACGACGTCGCCCCCCGGGCGGGGGCTAAGAGGGATCTAGCAGGGCCTCGACGCTGGCCACCTTGTCATCCATGTGCTGGTCGCGATCGGTGCGAGTCCCGAGCTTGAGCGTCGTGGTGATGCGCGGTGCTCCCATCTCGTGCACGACCTCGTGACAGCGCTTGACCACCGCCATCACCTCGTCCCAGGGTCCCTCTATGTTGGTGCCGTAGGCATGCATGCGGTGTTCGAGGCCGGACGCCTCGATCACCCGCTGGCAGGCCGCGATATGCGGCGAGACCGACACCCCGACGCCCAATGGCACCACACAAAGATCGATGATCACGTTCATGGCTCTCTCTCCTTCGTGAACCCGTTGAATACACGACATATGCATGCTGGTCTATGCTGATTTGCAATAGTGACATTGCCGCTGAGCCGTGCCCGGCGCGTTCGCCAGCCTGACATCCATGACCGGACCCGGAGGACGCCATGACCAGCGAACCACGTATCGGCCCTATTGCCTTACCTGATACCCGTGCCCGCCGGATCTTCGGCCAACTACTCGAGGGGTCGGGGATCACCCTCAACGGGGATGCGCCCCAGGATATCCGCGTGCTGCATCCCGACTTCTTCTCGCGGGTGCTGCATCAAGGAACCCTGGGTCTCGGCGAGTCCTACATGGATGGCTGGTGGGAGTGTGACCACATCGACCAGCTGGCCGCCCGACTGCTGCTCAACGGCCTCGGCGAGCATGGCCGCTCGACCACAGAGCGCCTCAAGTACCGCCTGCAGGCGGGCTTTCTCAACCTGCAGAGCAAGGCTCGCGCCTATATGGTGGGTGAAGCCCACTACGACCTGGGCAATGACCTCTTCGAGCGCATGCTCGATCCTACCATGTGCTACTCCTGCGGCTACTGGAAGGCGGCAGATGACCTGCACCAGGCCCAGCGAGCCAAGCTGGAACTGGCCTGTCGCAAGCTCGACCTCAAGCCGGGCATGAAGGTCCTCGATATCGGCTGTGGCTGGGGCAGCTTCGCCGAGCATGCCGCCCGCCACCACGACGTCGAGGTCACCGGCATCACCATCTCTCGGGAACAGGCCGCCCTAGCCAGGGAGCGCTGCGCCGAGCTGCCGGTGGAGATCCTGCTGCAGGACTACCGCGACCTGGATGGACTCTATGACCGCATCGTCTCCATCGGCATGTTCGAGCACGTGGGACACCGCAACTACGCCACCTACTTCGAGACGGTGAGGCGCCTGATGCCCGCCGATGGCCTCTTCCTGCTGCATACCATCGGCTCCAACCGCTCCGAGATCACGGCGGATCCCTGGATCAATCGCTACATCTTCCCCAATGGCGTCCTGCCCTCGGCCATGGATATCGCACGGACCAGCGAGGATCACCTGCTGATGGAGGACTGGCAGAACTTTGGTCCCGACTATGACAAGACGCTGATGGCCTGGCTGGCGAACGTCGACGCCCACTGGCACGAAATCGCGCATCGCTACAACGAGCGCACCCACCGCATGTTCCGCTATTATCTGGCGATCTGTGCCGGTGCCTTCCGCGCCCGGCATCTTCAGCTCTGGCAGGTGGTCTTCTCGCGCGAACGCCCGGGGCGCTACGACGCCCCGCGATGATGCCTCACTTTCTTGACTCAGCTCACGCCTAGGAGCCTGTCGGGTTTGACCGATCGTAGCGAGAGAGACGGATTTCGAGACAAGTTTATCGATCTGATGAGGCGAATAGCCCGCTATTTAACGAATCAGATCGAATGAA
>NZ_JARANV010000069.1 GCF_029889845.1 Halomonas sp. 25-S5 | reverse complement strand
GAGCCCGTCGATCGTCTCTTCGATTAGCTCTTCGGAATTGATGCGATGGACGTAGTAAAGGTCGATTTGCTCCACGCCGAGCCGGCGCAGCGAGGCCTCACAGGCCTTGCGCGCATAGCCAGCACTGTTGTCCAAGCTGCGCTTGTATTCGCCGGGATTACGATCGATGCCGAATTTGGTCGCGATACGAACCTGCGGCTTGTTGCGGTCCAGAAAGCGACCGATCAGCTCTTCGTTATGATGCGGCCCGTACATGTCCGCCGTGTCGAAAAAGTCGATACCAAGCTCGACGGCCCGCGCAAGTACATGCAGCGATTCACTGTCATCGCGGGGGCCGTAGAACTCGCTCATCCCCATGCAGCCCAATCCAATGGTGGAGACCGAGAGGTCGGTGCCAAGCGTTCGTTTTTCCATTTGTGCCTCCTTGAATACTCGGACTGCAGCGTGACAGAATCCGTAAATGGAAAAAATTAACGATTCAGTCAAACAGGTTTCCGGTTTTGAAAAACAGATGCCGCGAGGTTGGATCTGGGACGACACCCGCACCTTTCTGGCCGTGGCCCGCCACGGCACGCTGAGTGGCGCGGCGTTGGAGCTCAACCTGGGTATCGCGACGCTCTCGCGGCGAATCGAACGGCTCGAGGCCGCACTGGAGCTACCGCTCTTCGTACGCCAGCAATCGGGCTACCAACTGACTGAGGAGGGCGCCGACCTGGTCGAGAAGGCCGAAGCGCTGGAAGCTGCTGCGGTGGCTTTCTCCTCGGGCGCCTCCGTTCAAGCGCAGATGACCGGCACAGTTCGCCTGGCCACGGCCGAGAATCTGGCTACCGGGCTTATACTGCCGGCGCTTCCGGAATTTCGCGCGCAATACCCCGAGCTGTCAGTTGAAATCGTGACTGATATCTCGACCGCTAACCTACA
>NZ_JARANV010000068.1 GCF_029889845.1 Halomonas sp. 25-S5 | reverse complement strand
TAGTCCCTTTGCTTCCAGCCTGCCGAGGACGAGGCCAATAGTCGTGCGGTCAAAGGAAATAAATTCAGCAACGCGGGTTGCATGCGTTCCAGGGTTCCTCCGGATAGCCACCAGCGAGGAAAACTGCACGGGCGTCAGATCGTACTCCGTGACCTCAGTGATGAAGGCACCAGTCGCGAGCTGATGAGCTCGGCGAATGAGGTGGCCCGGTTGCTTATACAACTCCAGCAGTTGCACCGCCTAGCCCTCCCTCCATCACCGGCGCATAAGGCTTGCCGCCGGATGCACCGTCGGGCTTTTCGTAGAGCCAACTCAGACTCTCGACCCACTCGGCTTCACTGAGCTGGCCCAACATGTCCCTTCTGAGCTCGGTCAAGGGACTGCGAACATGGATCACCTCCCACATATAGCGGGACATGTGGTGGACACGTGTAGTACGCAGAAGCCGCTCTTTGACGAGCGCATCGAATGCTTGGATGTAATCGCCGTCATAGCGCTCAACGCATTCCGCAAGCTTCACCCCGTCCTCAATAGCTTGGCAGGCGCCCTGCGCCATCGCCTGAACCTTTGCATGCGCAGCATCCCCGATGAGACACACCCGCCCCCGGGCCCAGCTTGAGAGGGGGGTGATATCCTTGATGGGCCAGTGCCGGGAGAGGTCGATGTGCTTGACCAGCGTTTGCATCGGTGCGCAGGCGCCGGCAAACGCTTCCTGCAGGCGCTCGGGCAGGCGGCCAGCTTCCTCGTCAGCCCGACTGTAGCTCACGACTGCGACCATGTTGAAGAGTGTTCCACCACGCAGTGGATAGTGCACTAGGTGGTAACCTGGCCCGCACCAGCAAAGCACCGAATTTGGCGCTAATTCGGCAGGTACCTCTTCCATGGGAACGACGCTGCGGAAAGCAGCGTAGCCCATGGCCTCCTCACTGATGGGACCGAACAGCTGCGTGCGCACCTGTGAGTGGATGCCGTCGG
>NZ_JARANV010000067.1 GCF_029889845.1 Halomonas sp. 25-S5 | reverse complement strand
CAAGCTGGCGGAGCCTCCGTAGTAGTCCGAGGTGGGGAAAGCCTACCACATGGCGAAGGGAGGCAGTTCAAGTGGCTTGTTCCACTAATTACCTGACCGAGAGAGGTGAAGACCTTTGAAAATCAGGGAAATGCAGAGCAAGCTAGCAATTGCAATGGCTATGAGTCACGCTTGAATGGAGAGCCGTATGCGCTGAGAGGTGCACGTACGGTTCGGAGAGGAGAGGCAGGGAGATAGTTCGACTACGCCCTGCCTCTTACTCTACGTGTGCCTCGACCCTGAAGGCAGCAGGAAGTAGCTGAATGGGCACGAGCATGACTGGAATACCTTCATGACGAGCAGGATGCTCCTAGTGAAGGGCTGCCCTCTGCTGTGAGAGGGCATGAGCCGAAGCGGCAGTGACCTGCCGTGCACTGGCAGGGTGATGTAACCCGTGGGAAACGGGGTGTGAGGCGAAGCCGTTAAGCCAAGATGCACTTCTAGGCTAAGTATGGAAAGGTTGAGGAACACGAACCGATTAATCCGCGTCTGTGGGCTGAACGTGTCGCCACCTCCTACACGGCTTATTGGAGGTGTGTGCCCCAGCAGTGAGTACAGGTAAGGCTCACTTCTGCTGCGGGCAACGAATAGCCAAGTCGTTGCCAACAGGGGTATGGACAGTGCGCAGCTAATCCGTACCGGGTGCACCAACTTGCAGCATGCAAGGGTAAAGATTGCGATCGGCAACCTCCTCCATACGCTTGAGTCCAGCATGTAAACGAGGGAAGGCTTGTAAGGGATGGTAAGGGAGTGCGACCCCGATGCCCGACAAGCTGGCGGAGCCTCCGTAGTAGTCCGAGGTGGGGAAAGCCTACCACATGGCGAAGGGAGGCAGTTCAAGTGGCTTGTTCCACTAATTACCTGACCGAGAGAGGTGAAGTCCTTTGAAAATCAGGGAAATGCAGAGCAAGCTAGTGCCCATCCAGAAACTAATAAGCTACTGATTTCCGGTTAAAAATTCTGAGAATAGATAAAAAATCCTCTTGGTTATGGTATATTTTAAGTGCGAACAAAAAAGCCAAC
>NZ_JARANV010000066.1 GCF_029889845.1 Halomonas sp. 25-S5 | reverse complement strand
GATACCGACATGCTCGGCGCCGACCTCGCTCCAGCAGAACATCCAGTTTTTTTTACCCATGGGAATGCAGCGCAGGCCACGCTCCAAGTGGTTGGTGTCGATCGGCACGTCGGGGTCGGACAGGAACACCTCCAGGCTGCGTTGCCGTTTCAGCGCGTACTCGACGGCTTTGCGCAGTGGGTGGCCAGGTTCCATGTCCTCGCGGTTGATCTGGTGATCGCACCATTGCCAGAAGGCTTTGACCCGCGGTTCGCTGTAGTCGGTACGCGCCTGCCGCTTGTCGGGTCCTTCGCGGCCTTTTTCGCGGATCCAGGTTTCCATCGCATAGATGCCGGCGATGTGCAGCAGGGCTTCATCGGCTGCCGGGTCGCTCTCTCGGGCCTTCTCGAAGTGTCGGCGCGTGTGCGCCCAGCATTCCGCATGGGTGATGCCTGGCTTTTTCTCGACATAGCGGGCGTAGGAGGCGTTGCCGTCGGTCAGCAGCACGCCCTCGAAGTGCTCGCCCAGCACCTTGTCGATATGTGCCTTGGCCCGCGACGGGGAGAAGGTGAAGCTGATCTCGTCGTGGTCGCCGTACAGCGGCCAGAACCACGCCTCCTTCATCTTGCCCTTGGCCTTGCGGCCGGCCTTGATCGGCGTCTCGTCCATGGCCAGCACCTGGCTTTCCAGCACGTGGTCGAGCTGGGCGAGATGGATCGGTGAGAGCAGCGCCGCGGCGCGGGCGACCTGCTGGGTCAGCGTGGTCCGGCTGAGCGGGATGCCGGCCTGCTGCAGGCGTTGGTGCTGGCGATAGAGCGGCAGGTGGTAGCAGAACTTGTCGACCAGCATGCCGGCGATGAAGCTGACATCGGCCAGCGAGCCATCGAACAGCGTGGGCGGCGCCGAGGTGGCCTGGGGAGCGGCCTCCTTACTGGCCTTGATCACCGGGCAGCGGTACTCCAGCACCTCGAAGCTGGCCCGGCGCTGGGCCAGGCGGAAGGTGCTGCGCGTGGTGATCACCTCGACGTCATCCAACGACACGCCGTCGGGCAGGTCCGGTGCTACCTCGATGACCTTGACCGGCACCGAGTCATCGAAGCGCAGACCGGTATCGTTGACGGCATTCTGGCGTGCCTTGCGCCGCGG
>NZ_JARANV010000065.1 GCF_029889845.1 Halomonas sp. 25-S5 | reverse complement strand
CCGGTGGGGCGACACGGCGGTATCCAGGTGCTGGTCCTTGAGGATCCAGGGCGCTTCCAGGCCCAGGCCGAGGGTCAGAATCTGGGTGCCGTCCATGTCATGCCTCCTGTCATCGTGGAGGTCATATCCTGGCCCAGCTCAGGGGGCGAATTCCACACCCGGCGTCGAAGAGCCAACAATACTGGCTGCCACGGTCACTATGCACGATCACGTTCTTGGGCATCTTGCGACTCCACAGGGCCATCTGCAGGGCATCACCGATCAGGTCAGCGGTCATACGCTCGCTCATCGCCCAGCCGATGACCTTGCGTGAGTACAGGTCGATCAGCACGGCCAGGTAGAGCCAGCCTTCACCGGTCGCAAGATACGTGATGTCGCCGACCCATTTCTGGTTCGGTGACACTGCGGTGAAGTCCTGCTTCAGCAGGTTGGGTGCCACCGGCAGCGAGTGCCGGGAGTTCGTAGTGGCCTTGAACTTCCGTGCCGCCTTGGCCCGCAGGCCTTGCCGTTGGAGGCTGGCGGCAACCGTTTTGGGGTTCAATGGCAAACCCTCGTCACGCAGATCCAGAGTCAGCCTGGGGGCGCCAGAGCGCCCCTTGCCCTGCTGAAAGGCCTGACCCACACGCTTGTCGATGATGGCCTGCTGACGGCGCCGCGGGGATGGTTCGCCACCACGCTGTCGCCAGGCGTAGTAGCCGCTGCGGGCAACACCAAGGACCGAGCACATGCGCTGGGTACTGAACACCTCGCGGTGCTGGCGGATGAAGGTGTACTTCACTTCAGGTTCTTCGCAAAGTACACCGCGGCCTTTTTTGTGATCGCTAATTCCTCCGATATTTCAGCTAGTTGGCGTTTGAGTCGAGCATTCTCTTCGGCCAAGGCTTGCTCACGTTCAGAGGCGTTCTTCTTTTGCTGGACCTTGGCCCGCCACTGGTAGAGCTGGCTGGGCTGAAGACCAAGATCACGGGCGGCGGCTGTGACACCGACGCGATCAGCAAGGGCCAAAGCCTCCTCACGGTAGGCATCGGAGTGTCGGGCGCGGGTCTTCTTCATCGGGGTAGCTTGCTTCGACATGGGTCACCTCGTTGCAGTGTACTGCGTTAACGGGGTGTCCACTGCTACTGGGTAGGATCACCCCATCACCCAGGTCGAGTTCGATCTCCCAGCCTCGCGCATTCTTCTCTGGCGCCTCGTCAGGATCGGACGCCATCACTGGGGCGAAGAGCGACGACACCTCCGCGGCT
>NZ_JARANV010000064.1 GCF_029889845.1 Halomonas sp. 25-S5 | reverse complement strand
GCTATCGGATGAGCCTATGTCGGATTAGCTTGTTGGTGAGGTAATGGCTCACCAAGGCGACGATCCGTAGCTGGTCTGAGAGGATGATCAGCCACATCGGGACTGAGACACGGCCCGAACTCCTACGGGAGGCAGCAGTGGGGAATATTGGACAATGGGCGCAAGCCTGATCCAGCCATGCCGCGTGTGTGAAGAAGGCTTTCGGGTTGTAAAGCACTTTCAGTGAGGAAGAACGCCTTGGGGCCAATACCCCCGAGGAAGGACATCACTCACAGAAGAAGCACCGGCTAACTCCGTGCCAGCAGCCGCGGTAATACGGAGGGTGCGAGCGTTAATCGGAATTACTGGGCGTAAAGCGCGCGTAGGCGGCGTGATAAGCCGGTTGTGAAAGCCCCGGGCTCAACCTGGGAACGGCATCCGGAACTGTCAGGCTAGAGTGCAGGAGAGGAAGGTAGAATTCCCGGTGTAGCGGTGAAATGCGTAGAGATCGGGAGGAATACCAGTGGCGAAGGCGGCCTTCTGGACTGACACTGACGCTGAGGTGCGAAAGCGTGGGTAGCAAACAGGATTAGATACCCTGGTAGTCCACGCCGTAAACGATGTCGACTAGCCGTTGGGGTCCTAGAGACCTTTGTGGCGCAGTTAACGCGATAAGTCGACCGCCTGGGGAGTACGGCCGCAAGGTTAAAACTCAAATGAATTGACGGGGGCCCGCACAAGCGGTGGAGCATGTGGTTTAATTCGATGCAACGCGAAGAACCTTACCTACCCTTGACATCGTGCGAACTTGGTAGAGATACCTTGGTGCCTTCGGGAACGCATAGACAGGTGCTGCATGGCTGTCGTCAGCTCGTGTTGTGAAATGTTGGGTTAAGTCCCGTAACGAGCGCAACCCTTGTCCCTATTTGCCAGCGGGTAATGCCGGGAACTCTAGGGAGACTGCCGGTGACAAACCGGAGGAAGGTGGGGACGACGTCAAGTCATCATGGCCCTTACGGGTAGGGCTACACACGTGCTACAATGGCCGGTACAAAGGGTTGCAAAGCCGCGAGGTGGAGCTAATCCCGAAAAGCCGGTCTCAGTCCGGATCGGAGTCTGCAACTCGACTCCGTGAAGTCGGAATCGCTAGTAATCGTGAATCAGAATGTCACGGTGAATACGTTCCCGGGCCTTGTACACACCGCCCGTCACACCATGGGAGTGGACTGCACCAGAAGTGGTTAGCCTAACTTCGGAGGGCGATCACCACGGTGTGGTTCATGACTGGGGTGAAGTCGTAACAAGGTAGCCGTAGGGGAACCTGCGGCTGGATCACCTCCTTAAACGAC
>NZ_JARANV010000063.1 GCF_029889845.1 Halomonas sp. 25-S5 | reverse complement strand
AGAGCTACCGGAAACGCGCCTATCAACGTCAATTACAGGGAGGAAAGACCGGGTCGTCAGACTGACGACAACACCCCCACCCAACCGGCCATTTTAATTGTCGCCGACCGGTCAAAGTAGTTGACGTCACATACGATAGGGAAGACTTGGGCTTTGGGGTCACGGATTCAGGTTATTTATTTACTCACGTGGAGCCTAGAAGCCATGTACCATTTCGACTTTGTAACCCTGAGGCTTGTTGTCACCATCGCAAGAGAAGGGAGCTTGACTGCAGCTGCAGAGCGTGAACATCTGGCCCTGGCTGCTGTCAGCAAGCGGGTAAGCGATCTAGAACTGCAACTCAGTACCAAGCTTCTCTATCGGCGATCCCGCGGTGTTGAGCTGACCCCAGCCGGCCATTCCTTCCTGCACCATGCCCGCCGCATTCTTGAGGATTTTTCTCGCCTGGAAGCAGAACTAAGCGAGTACGGTGAGGGGGCGCGCGGTCACGTTCGCATTCATTCCAATACCTCGGCGATCATCGCCTTTCTTCCCCAAGACCTTAGCGCCTTTGTAGAGAGATACCCTCAGATCAAACTTGACATCCAGGAGCGGACCAGCGACGAGGCCATTGCTGCGGTACGGGATGGGGTCGCCGATCTAGGAATATTTGCCGGGCATGTCGGCGCCGACGGCCTAGAGGTGGTGCCCTATCGCAACGACCAGCTAGTGCTGGTGACCCCTGAGTCTCACCCATTGTCTAACCGAGAACGTCTTTTCCTTCACGAAGCCACTGAGCACGATTTCATCGGGCTACAGCAAGACACCTCGCTTCAGTCACTGCTACAAGAACACGCGAGTAAGGCCGGCCGCCCCCTGCGTATGTGCATCCAGGTGCGCAGCTTCGACGCCATCTGCCGCATGATCCACCACGGCATGGGGATCGGGGTGCTCCCCCGGCATACGCTCTACCGTGACCTCCACGACCTTCGATTAAAGTTGATTCCGTTAGCCGACGACTGGGCACTCAGAGAAACGGTCATAGGTATGCGAAGTTACGAGTCTCTTCCCGTGGTAGCACGCCACCTGATCGATCACCTGATTATAGAGCGATAATCAGGATGAGAGTCACGCGACAATCTAGATGAGAAGTAAGCGGCCATTCCGGCGCGTCATTTCTTGAAGCCGCCTGACCCCCTACGCTACCCCCGTCATCCAACGACGGGGAGTCAGTTCCGATGCCTGCAAGACGCAACAAACGCCACTCAGCCGAGCAGTGGCAAGCCTGGATCGAGGAGCAAGCCAGCAGCGGGCTGTCACAGCAGGTGTTCTGTGAACAGAAGGGGCTGGCCAAGAGTTCCTTCCGGCTCTGGAAGCGTCGCCTGGGGCTGACGCC
>NZ_JARANV010000062.1 GCF_029889845.1 Halomonas sp. 25-S5 | reverse complement strand
TGCCGACGCTTGGCGAGGATGACGATCTCGACACGCTGCTGCCCTGGCGCTGGAAAGACACCCTACCGGTCTAACTCAGGCCGCAACAGGTGGGGTTGGTGGAGCGCTTACAAGTCTTCCCTATCGCGCCTCCCGAGCAATTTTTGATCACCGGCATCCCCTTTCTCGGTGCTGGTGATGACTGACCAGGGCGATATCGGCCTCCTTGCCCCCTGTTGACGGCCTGTTTCACCACCCTTTCACCGCCATTTGCGACAGCCAGGCACGCCTTGCCCGCCGGCCAGTGTGGCAGCGTCGGTTTGCTGATGATCCGACAGGATCGTCCGGTCAGCATGGCGCGGCCTTGGGATAGCGAAACCGGCGACGCAACGTCTTCAGTACCGTCATGCGTCCCACGTCCTGGCCGAAATCGAGAATGGTCTGCCTGGCCTTGTGGATCACCAGGGCGGCACGATGCACCAGCTCTTGCAGGACCGTGCGCAGTCGCCGGCGTTTCGCCGGATGACGCACCGGACTGAGCTCGCCGGTCATGCCGAGCTGCCCCATCAGCCGCAGGATGTTGTAGGCCAGCTGTGCCAGGTGCAGGATCAGGTCGTTGGTGGCGAACTTGCCCGAGGGCAGGCGCTCCAGGTCGAGGTCAGTCTTGATCTCGCTGTGGAACTGTTCGTGAGTGGCATGCGCCTGGTAGCGCTGGATCACCGCCTGCGGTGCCTCGTCCAGGCTGGTCCACCAGCCTTCCAGTTCATATTCCGGTTCGATCAGCAGTTGGCCATCGTGATCGGCGGTGCGCTCGACCAGGCGCATCACGCGCTTGACGACGTATTCGACCTGGTGGTCGTCACGGATCGAGACGGTTTGCGTCCACAGCGCCTGGCGTTTGCCAGGACGCAGCTCCTCCCAATAGTCCGCCGCCACCGCCAGCCAGGTGTCCTGATCGTCCTTGGCCGAGCGGCGCGGGTTCCACTTGACGAGATAGTCCAGCACGCGCCCGTCCTCGGCGCAGGCCTGACGCTGCTGTTCGAGCAGCGCCAGATGCGCCTGGCTGTCGAAGCCGCTGTCTTCGCGCACCAGCAGCGGCGCCTGGGTCAGTTGGTAGGCGCGCGGCAGCACCCGCTCCAGGAAGGCATTGCTCTCCTTCATGGTGTGCTGCTTGCCGGGACGCAGTTCCAGCCCCAGACACCACCCCTCGTTGCCCAGATAAGCGGCAATCGGGGTGTAGCCGTCGACTTGCTGGTAGGTCCGCGTCACGCCCTCCTTGCGGGGTAAGCGGCCATTCCGGCGCGTCATTTCTTGAAGCCGCCTGACCCCCTACGCTACCCCCGTCATCCAACGACGGGGAGTCAGTTCCGATGTCTGCAAGACGCAACAAACGCCACTC
>NZ_JARANV010000061.1 GCF_029889845.1 Halomonas sp. 25-S5 | reverse complement strand
CCACTCAGTGGCCATCAGGGTGTTGAGCTGATTGTCCACGTCACCCGGCCGGGTGACCCGGTGGAGTTCGCCGGCAGTGGCGGCCTGACGCAGGGCACTGACCATGTGCCCACGAAAGTGGCGCGACAGGGCCCGGACCGGGAACAGGTAGTGGCTGCGAGCCCCATGCCAGCCGCCATCGTCGCCCAGCGCACCGCCGGGGACCAGGCAGTGCAGGTGCACGTGCTGGCTCAGGTTCTGGCCCCAGGTGTGAAGCACGGCGCTCATGCCCATCTCGCCGCCGAGACGCTTGGGATCGCGACCGAAGGATCGGAGGGTATGCCAGGCGCTCTGGAACAGCCGCCGGTAGATCACCTCGGGGTGAAGCTGGACCCAGCCGTTGAGACTGTGCGGCAGGGTGAACACGACGTGGTAGTAGCGCACCGGCAGGATGTTCGCCTGCTGACGCTCGGCCCACTGATACATGGCGCGGCCCTGGCACTGCGGGCAGTGACGATCGCGACAGCCGAAGTAGTGCGGCTGGGTGTGGTCGCAGTCCGTACACTGCAAGACCGTCCCGCCCATCGCTTCGGTGCGACAGGCGAGTAGGTGGTGGCACACGCGTTGGCGCTGGCGATCCAGGACGGCCGGGGTGAGAAAGCGGGTCAGGGCCTGTTGGAGGGTGGCGGTCTCAGTCATGGCTCACCTCCAGGCCGGCCACCAGATCGATGGGCCCTGACTCGCCCCCTGCTGGCCCGGCAGCCAGTGCAGGTAGCGCATCGTCGACTGGACGCTGCGGTGGCCCAGCAACCGTTGAAGCTGATGGACGGGCATACCCTGCTCCAGGACATGCGTGGCGTAGGCATGGCGCAGGCTGTGAATGCCACCGATCCGTTCTACACCGGCCTGGCGCTTGGCCTGGGTAAAGGCCTTTTGCGGCGCGCTCGGGTGCAGCGCGCGATCCGGGAACAGCGCGCTCGGAAACAGCCATGTCGGCGGCCGGTAGGCACGCCAGACATCGCGCAAGCGATCGAGCAGGGTCGCCGGTAGCAGGACCATACGATCCTTCGCGCCCTTGCCCTGCGCCACACGGAGCTGGCCGCGCTGGCCGTCGATGTCCCGGACCCGTAGGTGGCAGACCTCGCTCACGCGCAGTCCGCAGCCATAACACAGTTCGAGCATCATGCGATGCTTGGGGTTGTGGCACGCGGCCAGGATCCGCCGGACGTCGTCGCGAGTCAGCAGCTCCGGAATCCGTTGTGGTGTCTTCGGCACCACGGGCGATACCTCAACCGACGGCCAGTGCAGCACCTGGAGGTACAGGAACCGCACGCCGTGCAGATAGACGCGGCAGCTGGCGGCTAACAAACTGCGTTCCTGGACCAGATGATTGAAGAAGCGTTGCAGGTCGTCGGTGCTCAACTGTCTGGCGGTCGGTGGAAACAGCGCGCCAGGTCCGTTATCACCATCAGGTAGGTAGTGTGGG
>NZ_JARANV010000060.1 GCF_029889845.1 Halomonas sp. 25-S5 | reverse complement strand
TAGTGCCCATCCAGAAACTAATAAGCTACTGATTTCCGGTTAAAAATTCTGAGAATAGATAAAAAATCCTCTTGGTTATGGTATATTTTAAGTGCGAACAAAAAAGCCAACAACCAAGAGGATCCCGCATGCGAGAGACCCGCAATGCTCAGGCCAGTATATTCGAACATTACTCAGATCACGAGTATGGCGTCAGACTCCGGAAGCTGTCGGAGGTTCTGGACAGGCACCCGGAAATTCTTGAGCTTGTGGTCGCAGATTTGATCGATGCGTCCGTTGCCGCCGTGGGGCGGACTGGCCTGAGCGCAGAGAGTGTTCTGCGTTGTCTGGTGTTAAGGCAGCAACTGGGGTTCAGCTATGAACAACTGGCGTTTCATTTGTCGGATTCGGTGACCTACCGGACCTTTGCCCGGTTGCCGGCTCACCTGTCGCCCAGCCGGTCCTGCCTGCAGTCCACAATCCGCAGCATCCAGCCGGAAACCCTGGCGCAGGCACTCCAGGTGCTGACCCGAAACCTGATCCACCAGGGCGTGATTTCGATGGATAAACTGCGTATCGACAGTACCGTGGTCGCCAGTCACATCGCCCCGCCCAGTGATAGTCAGTTGCTGAATGATGGCGTTCGTGTGATCAGTCGTCTGCTGGCAAAAAGCAAAACCGAAACCGGTGTAAACATCCGCTTTACCGACAAGCGTAAGGCTTCAAAATCATTGGCGTTTCGCATATTCAACGCGAAAAAAGCGACCAAGGACGAACTCTA
This sequence comes from Halomonas sp. 25-S5, assembly GCF_029889845.1. Lineage (GTDB taxonomy): Bacteria > Pseudomonadota > Gammaproteobacteria > Pseudomonadales > Halomonadaceae > Halomonas. The sequence goes on along the minus strand of NZ_JARANV010000060.1, from coordinate 805 downwards.
TCCCGAGTTGCTGAAGATCGCGCGACGGGTATTGAAGCAGGCGGACCGCGGGCAACAGCAGGTGATCGAAGGCGGGAATGGTTCCGCCGCCCAGGAGAAATGGCTGGGTGCTCTGGCACACTACAGAGACCTGATCGCGCAGGTCATCGAGCAAACCGACCGCCGCGTTATCCAGGGGGAACGGGGTCCCTCCTCGGATAAAATCGTCAGCCTGTTCGAATCCCACACGGACATCATCGTCAAGGGGTTCCGCGACGTGCAATATGGCCACAAGATCAACCTGAGCAGTGAAGATCGGGGTTTTATCACCGCGCTAACCATCGAAGACGGTAACCCCGGCGACAAGACCCTGTTCCTGCCGGTTCTGGATTACCATCAGTCCGTTCTGGGCAGGCTGCCCCGCTCCGTGGTGGCCGATGGCGGCTACGCCAGCCAGGCGAACGTTGCCGCTGGCAGAGCCATGGGACTGAAGCATGTCGTATTTCACAAACCGGTGGGTGTCTCGCTCACGGCCATGGGCGTCAAGGCGAAGACCTTTAACGCATTACGTGATTTCAGGGCCGGCGTCGAAGGTAATATCTCGGAGCTGAAAAGAGCCTTCGGAGCCACGAAAGCAAAGTGGAAAGGTCACGACGGCTTCAAGGCGTTTGTCTGGGCCGCGGCTCTGAGCTATAACCTGGTGCGTTTGGCGCGGCTCGATCCCGGTTAGTTGACAGGTTCGGACTGAAAAGCGGTAAAAAGGACGCGTGGAAAAGCCATGCGACGCTCGCCCGTGGCCGGAATTTGGGTTGATTGCTCAGATAAT
>NZ_JARANV010000006.1 GCF_029889845.1 Halomonas sp. 25-S5 | reverse complement strand
TGCGCTTCTGTGCCGTACTGCTCGAGGAAGGCCGGCAGCGACAGGCCGGGCTGAAACTGGATCGGGTTGCGTGCCATGACGTCACCTCCTCTACTGGATATAACCTCAGTATAGGACAAGCTGGCGGAATGGTGGCTGATCAACATGAGTAATCAGGAAAGGCTATTGCCTGTCCGATTGAGGATGAAATACAACAGCGCCACCACGGCAAACACTGTCAACACGTTGCCCTGGGTGCTGGTGATAATGTAATGCGCCTGGCGGGTCAGCTCGACCACCCCGATGACATAGGCCAGAGAGGTCTCCTTGATCTCCGAGGAAAACTCGTTGGTCCAGGGGCCGATGGCATGCCGCGCCGCCTGGGGAAAGAGGATGTAGCGGATCGCCTTGATCTTGGACATGCCCATAGCCCGGGAGGCCATCATCTGCCCGGCTGGCACTGACTGAAAGGCGCTGCGGAATATCTGCGACTGGTAAGCTGCCGAGCGAAGCCCCATGGTCAGTATCGCGGCACCGAAGGCCGAGATGTCGATAACACCCGACATGCCATAGAAGAAGATGAACAGCATGATGATGATCGGAACGCCCCTGAAGACCCGCTCGTAGAGCACCAGCGGCCACTGTACTAGCCGTGTCTTAGGGCCATAGAGCTGCACCAGGCAGATAGCCATGCCCAGCACAAAGCCGATCGTCAGTAGGGCGGCCAACAGCACGATGGCCACCCCCAGCCCCTTCAACAGGAAGGGAAAATCGCGAAGTAGTACGTCGTAGATATCCATGCCGACTTCCCTAACGTGGCGGGCGCCTTCCCGGCCGGGAAGGCACCCGACGTCTCAGCGACTTATTCGTTACCTAGCTCGGGGAGACCGGCCACCGGCTTCTGGTAGGTGTCGACGAAATTCGGCATGTGTCCCGGGATCGGAGGGACGGTGACACCGGGAATGTACTCGTCGACGATCTCGCCCCACTCGCCGGACTCGTAGATGGCCAGGATGCCCTGGTTCAGGTCGCCGAGGATCTCCTGGGGATCATCCTTGGATACCGCCAGCGCCAGGGGCGCACGGATAAAGATCTTGCCCGCCATCTTCACCGGCTTACCAGCATTGATGTACTCCTGGGCGGAGGTATCATCGACGATGACCGAGGAGATACGGCCGATGGCCATGTCGTCCACCGCGGTGACGTAATTGTCGTATTTGGCCAGCTCGACGTCGATATCGCTGGAATTCACCACGTTCTCTTCCATCCAGGCCTGCTGGGAAGAACCACCCTGAACGCCAATGCTGGCCCCGCAGCATACGGCGGTGAAGACGTTGAGATCGGAGCCTTCTGGCACCAGTACCACATCGTTGGTTTCCCACCAGGGAATAGTGAAATCGATATTTTTGCTACGCTGTTCGGTGACGGTGAGGCCGGTAGCAAGGATATCGATCTTCTCCGCCGCCAGTGCCGGAATCAGCGACGGGAACGGCATGTCCTGGAACTCGATTTCGATGCCGATCTCCTCGGCGATCGCCTCCATGGCATCGATGGCGATGCCCTTGAATTCTCCCCCCTCCACATAGGCCCAGGGCGGGAAGGAAGCCTCCACACCAACCGTGTAGGGGTCCTGTGCGTAGGCGGCCGTAGCCAGCCCGCTGCCGATGACCATGGTCCCCATGAGGGCGGCAGGCAGGAGCGATGCTTTTAATCCTTTCATGATATTCTCGCGTGTTGGTGAGTTTTGTTATTCCGCCATGTCAATATGAGTGCGTCGTTTCAAGACTGTCAAATCACCAAAGGTCCTCATCTCCACGAAACTACTGCATGAAGTCTGCTCGAGCCACGTCCACGGAGTGATCGCCGACGCGGGCCGCCGGCATGCAGCATGGATCCTTTCAGTACCCGCTCATCGAATACCAGCCCCGGATAGAACTGCAGCATGCAGGAAACTGAAATGTATCTGGGCTTCATGAACGGATCCGACTGGTAGACGTGCCGCTTATGTACGGATGCCGACTCAGGTCCCGCAGAAGGTGCGGAACACGGCCGCGCTGGACGGCGCCGGCCAAGCGAACGCTTCGCGACCGGGCTGCTCGGTGAAGGGATCGGCCAGCACCTCGCGCAGGGTCTCGAAGGGCGCGAAGTCGCCCTCGGCGGCGGCGGCCAGGGCCTCCTCCACCTTGTGATTGCGCGGGATATAGAACGGGTTGACCGAGCGCAGCCGCGTGGCGATCGCCTCCTTGCCGACGTCCTCACGGGCCAGCCGCTCGCGCCAGCGGGGTAGCCAGGCGCGCAGGCCCTCGTCGTTCTCGAACCGCTCGAGCAGCACGGGGGCGTCTGCCTCGACCGCCTCGCTCAGGCCGCGGAAGGCCAGGGTGAAGTCCGCGCGACCGGCCTGCAGGGCCTCGAGGAAGGCATCAACCAGGGCGCGGTCGCCCTCCTCTGCCTTCTCCAGCCCCAGCTTCTCGCGCATTACCGCCAGCCACTCGGTTTCATACTGCCCCTCGAAGGCCTTGATCACCGCGGTGGCCTTGTCGATGGCCTGCTGCTGGTCGGCATCGATCAGCGGAACCAGCGTCTCGGCCAGGCGCGCCAGGTTCCACTGGGCGATCCACGGCTGGTTGCGATAGGCGTAGCGGCCGCCCTCGTCAATGGAGCTGAACACCGTGGCCGGGTCATAGGCCTCCATGAAGGCGCAGGGGCCGTAGTCGATGGTCTCGCCGGCGATGCTGCAGTTGTCGGTGTTCATCACCCCGTGAATGAAGCCCAGCCCCATCCACTTCGCCACCAGCGCCGCCTGGCGCGCCTGCACCGCCTCCAGCAACCCCAGGTAGCGCTCGGCCTCGTCCCCCTCGGCGAGCTCAGGGCCCAGCAGTTGTGGAAAGTGACGCTCGATGGCCATGTCGGCCAGGGTGCGCACGGCCTCCAGGTCATCGCGGGCGGCGAAGTACTGGAAGGTGCCCACCCGCAGGTGGCTGGAGGCGATGCGGGTCAGCACGGCACCGGGCTCCGGCACGCGCCGGAACACGCGCTCGCCGGTGGTTACCGCGGCCAGGGCGCGGGTGGTGGGCACCCCCAGCACATGCATCGCCTCGCTGACCAGGTACTCGCGCAGCACCGGGCCCAGGGGTGCACGACCGTCGGCACCGCGCGAGAAGGGGGTCATCCCGGCGCCCTTGAGCTGGATATCGCGCAGCCGCCCCTCGCGGTCGACCACCTCGCCAAGCAGCACCGCGCGGCCGTCGCCGAGGCGCGGGTTGAAGTGGCCGAACTGGTGGCCGGCATAGGCCTGGGCCAGCGGATCGGCGCCTTGCGGTACGGCGTTGCCGGAGAACCACTCGGCGGCCTGCCCTTGATCAAGGGCCTCGTCGAAGGCATCCAGGTCGAAGCCCAGCTGCTCGGCCAGCGGCCGGTTGAAGGCCACCAGCCGCGGGGCCTTCACCGGGAGGGGGTCGAAGCGCAGGAAGAAGTGCTCGGGCAGGCGGGCGTAGCGCAGGGTGAACTCGGGAAACATGGCGACTCCGATCGACGGCCGAGGCCCGGCCTGGGGATGAATACCCGAGTATAACGCTCGGGATTGCGGCTTTCGACCTGTCACCCTCTTCTCGGCCTCAGGCGAGGGGGTCGGCCGGCGAGAGCTGCTCGCGGATCAGCTCGGCCAGGCGCCGGGCCGGCTCGGTGGGTCGCCGCGCGGCGCGGTGCAGGGCTAGCTCCACGGCGGGTAGTGGCGGCAGGCCGCTCGACTCGTCCAGGGCACGCAGCTGCGGCGTCAGCATGCTGCGGGTCACCACCACGATGGCCAGCCCCGCCTGCACCACAGGGCCGAGACCAACCATGGACTGGCTCATGTAGGCCACCCGCCAGTCACGCCCGGCGGCGGCCAGCGCCTGCTCGGCCACCTCGCGGAAGAGGTCGGCACCGGGCGAGTAGAGCCCCAGAGGCAGCGGGTCGGACAGTGGGGGCTGGTGCTGCAGCCCCACCGCCCAGGCCAGTGGCTCGCGGCGGATCATCTCGCCGCCCGGGGAATTTCGCTGGCGGGTGACCAGCGCCAGGTCCAGCTCATCCGCGCGCACCCGCTCCATCAGGTGGGCGCTGGTGCCGCAGATCACCTGCAGGCGCACCTCGGGGTAGAGCTGGTGGAACCAGGAGAACACCGAAGTGAGCAGGCTGGCGTAATCCTCGGGAATCCCCAGGTTCAGCTCGCCGGTGACGCGCCGCGCCCGCATGTCGGCCAGCGCCTCGTCATTGAGCGCCAGCAGCCGACGGGCATGGCCCAGCAGGCGATCTCCCTCGGCAGTGAAGCGCAGGCGGCGGCCCTCCCGCTCGTGCAGGGCGACGCCCAGCGCGCTCTCGAGGCGCTGCAGCTGCATGCTGACAGTGGACTGGGTATAGGCCAGGCGCCGCGCGGCAGCGGTGACGCTGCCGGTATCGGCGACGGCCACCAGGGTACGCAGCAGGCCAAGATCGAGGGTCGGAGCACGCATCGATACATCACCAATCTTGATGAATGAGATCAACAATGATCGTTATCGTGATGATTGTGGACCGCCTAGCATGCCCTCGTCACCCATCGGGCAAGGAGTTCATCACCATGCACAGTCAGACATCCCGACTCACGCGCTTCTCCTGGCATGGCACCGGCGCCGCCGGGCTGGCGGTGGTGCTCTGGGCGCTGGTGCCGCTGCTGGTCGCCCAGGCGGGAGAGCTGCCGCCGCTGCGCCTCTCGGCCCTGGCGCTGCTGGCCGGGGCCCTGGGCACCCTGCCCATGGCGCACGGCCGCCAGCGCCGCGGCGCGACGCTCTCCAGGGCCCATGGCGTGGTGGTCCATGTCGGGGTGCCGATGCTGGTGGCCGGGGCGGTGGGCGCCTGCTCCGCCAGCTTTTCCCTGGCGCCCCCCACCGAGGCCGCGCTGATCATCTACACCTGGCCGGTGCTCTTCCTGCTGGCGAGCCGCTGGCTCTTGCAGGGGCGCTTGCCCCTGGCCACGCTCAGTGGCGCCCTGCTGGCGTTCTCGGGGGCCGCCCTGCTGGTCGCGCCCCAGGCCCTGGCGAGCGGGTTCTCCGGCGCCTGGGGTGGCTACCTGCTGGCGCTGGCGGCGGCGCTGTGCTGGGCGCTCTACTCGCTGGCCTGCCAGGTCCCGGGCTATCGGCTCGGCGAGCGCATGCCGCACCTGCTGCTCGTTGCCAGCGTCATGACCGGCGTCGCCAGCCTGGTGCTGGAGGGAATGAGCGAGCTGCCCTCGCCCCCGGCGTTGCTGGCCACCGTGGCCCTGGGCCTGGGCCCCTACGGCATCGCCATGCTCGCCTGGGACCACGCCCTGGGCGACCCGCAGGCGGGGCGGCTGGGCAACCTGGCCCATGCCGTGCCGGTGCTCGCCACCCTGTTCCTGGTGCTGGCCGGGGTCACCGCCCCGGACTGGCGGCTGCCGGTGGCGGCGGTGCTGGTGTTCGCCGGCAGCATGACCGCCTCACGCTGACCGCTGACAGCGCTGCGCATTGCGATACACTCAGGGGTAAAGTCGTTCCGGGAGCCCTGCCCGTGACAGGGCTTCCACCCGCTACCCTGGAGACCAGACGATGAGCCGCGATATCTCTCCCGACCGTTACCTGGATTACTATCACCCGCCCGGCCGCGACGCCCTGGGCCTAATCCGCATCCACGCCAGTGCCCGCGGCATTACCGGAATCGAGTTCGTGGAGAAGGCGGACGCCGCCGCACGGCCGAACGCGCTGACCGAGCGCGCCCGGGAGCAGCTGGCCGACTACTTCGCCGGCGCCCGCCACGACTTCGACCTGCCGCTCTCGCCGACGGGCACCGACTTCCAGCAGCGGGTCTGGGCAGCACTCGCCACCATCCCCTTCGGCGAGACCCGCAACTACGCCGAGATCGCCGAGCAGCTGCGCTGCAAGGGCGGCCAGCGAGCGGTGGGCGCCGCCAATGGACGCAACCCGCTAGCCATCGTGGTGCCCTGCCACCGGGTGATCGGCAGCGACGGTGGATTGACCGGCTATGCCGGCGGCATCGGCCGCAAGCAGTGGCTGCTCGCCTTCGAGGCGGGCGAGGTCCCGCTGGAGCTCACCTGACGGGGACCGGCCCGCTCGAAACGCCGTAAGACGTCCGCCCGGCCGGGCGGCTCAGGCGGTGACTTCCTGGCAGGCCTCGAAACGACGCACGCTGGCGACGAAGTCGCTGAAGCGTTCACCCTGAATCAGCACGTGGTCGCGCATCAGTCGCTCCGCCGACGCGGCATCACCGCCCTCGATGACCGCGAGGATCTCGCGGTGCTCATCCAGGGATCGCCCCATGCGCTGGCGGACCTGCAGCTGCAGGCGGCGATAGGGCTTGAGGCGCTGCTTGAGCTGGCGCGCCTCCTCGGCCAGAAAGCCGTTGTGGCTGGCCACATAGATGGCGTGGTGGAAGCCCTCGTTCTCGTAGTAGTACTCGTCGGTGTCGCCGTCCCTGGCCGCCGCCTCGCAGCGCTCCATCGCCGCACGCAGGGCGGTGAGCTCCTGCTCGGAGATGCGCCGCGCGGCAAGGCGCCCACACATGCCCTCGAGCTCCGCCATCACCTCGAACATCTCGATCAGCTGATCCAGGCCCACCCGGGACACGAAGGTGCCCTTCTTCGGCACCACCGTCACGAGACCACTCGCCACTAGCTGCTGGATGGCCTCCCGCACCGGCGTACGGGACACATCGAACTCCCGGCACAGGGCCTCGGGATCGAGACGTTCGCCAGGCGCCCGGCGGCCGTTGATGATGTCATCCTCCAGGGCATCCCGGAGTCGCTGGGCATTGGATCGCTTGATGTTCACGGATTCTCCCCCTGCCGGTCTGGCGCGCCTCGACGATGGCACATCGGGCCCCTACCCCACTTTTGTCTAACTCCAGACAATTGACACTGGTATGCCCTGAGGGCTATTGAAGTATACATCAGCATAGCTGATGGATGCTTCACAACAACTACACAGGCTCATTTCACAACAACAAGAGTCCCAGGAGATGCCAACCATGAATGCCAAGTTCACACCCGTGGCCGCCGCCGCGCTGACCCTCGCCTTCGCCTCCTCCGCCAGCGCCGAGACCGTGCTGCGCGCCTCCCACCAGTTCCCGGGCGGCCAGGGTGACGTGCGTGACAAGATGGTCCAGATGATAGCCAAGGAGGTCGAGGCCGCCGACGTCGACCTGAAGATCCAGGTCTATCCCGGCCAGTCGCTGTTCAAGGCCAAGGAGCAGTGGGGCGCGCTGGTCAGGGGCCGCCTCGACATGACCTCCCTGCCGCTCGACTATGCCAGCGGCCGCCACCCGGAGTTCTCGGCCACCCTGATGCCGGGCCTGGTGCGCAACCACGAGCGCGCGCAGCGCCTCAACGACTCCGAGTTCATGGGCATGATCAAGAAGGTCATCAATGAGGCCGGTGCCCGCGTGCTGGCCGATGCCTGGCTGGCCGGCGGCTTCGCCTCTGACATGCGCTGCATCACCTCACCGGACACCGTCAAAGGCCAGACCATGCGTGCCGCCGGTCCGGCCTTCGACGAGATGCTGGCGACTGCCGGCGCCTCGATCACGTCGATGCCCTCATCGGAGATCTACACCGCGATGCAGACCGGGGTGCTCGACGGGGCCAACACCTCTTCCGGCTCCTTCGTCTCCTACCGCATCTACGAGCAGGTCAGCTGTCTGACTGCCCCCGGCGAGAACGCGCTGTGGTTCATGTACGAGCCGATCCTGATCTCCGAACAGAGCTGGGACGAGCTCACCGAGGAGCAGCAGCAGGCCCTGACCGCGGCCGGCGAGAAGGCCGAGGCCTTCTTCGCCCAGGAAGCCGCGGCGCTCGACCAGAAGCTGGTGGATGTCTACAAGGAGAACGGCGTCGAGGTGGTGCAGATGTCGCCGGAGGACTATCAGGCCTGGCTGGATATCGCCAAGCAGAGCTCCTACAAGACCTTCGCCGAGAACGTACCCAACGGGCAGGCACTGATCGACGCGGCCCTGGCCGTCGAGTGAACGAGACCACGGGCCGGCCAGGTCCCCCGGCCCTTCCTTCCACGGCTGCCCCGACGGGGGCAGCCCTCCTCTCCTCGATACCGGAACACGCATGATGGACACACAACGCCGCACGATCGCGCCGAGGCGTGGCGTGATCGGCCTCTACATACGCCTGATGGACGGCATCTCGTGCGCCACCGCCGTCCTCGCCGGCGCCCTGCTGCTGGGGGGCGTGCTGGTCGTCTGCCACATGATCTTCATGCGCTACGTGCTGGGCGAGAGCACCACCTGGCAGACCGAGTTCGCCATCTTCGCTATCACCGGCGCCATGTTGCTCGGCGCGCCCTACGTGCTGCTGACTGGCGGCCACGTGGCAGTGACGGTCCTGCCCGACGCCCTGGGCGGCCTGGCCCGGAAGTTGATGAATCTCGTCGCCTCGCTGGTCGGCCTGGCCTTCTGCATCGCGCTGGCCTACTCCGCCTGGCTGTATGTCTTCGAGGCCCTGCATGGCGGCTGGACCACCGGCTCAGTGTGGAACCCACCGCTGTGGCCCGCCCTGCTGCCCATGGCCGTCGGCATCAGCCTGCTGTCGCTGCAATATGTCGCAGAAATCCTTCGCGGAGAGACCTGAATGGACCCGGTAACCAGCGGAATCTTCATCATCGTGGCGCTGTTCGTGCTGATGGCCATCGGGACCCCGATCGCCTTTGCCCTGGGTGGCGTCTCGCTGACCGCACTGGTGCTCAACCAGGGCATCAGCGAGCTGACCTACTTCGGCGAGACCTTCTTCGGCAACCTCGCTTCCTTCGGCTTCGTCGCCATCCCCATGTTCATCCTGATGGGGGCGGCCGTTGCCTCCTCGCCCACCGGCCGCGACCTCTACCGCTCGCTGGACCTGTGGCTCGGCAAGGTGCCCGGGGGCCTGGCCATCTCCAACATCGGCGCCTGCTCGATCTTCGCCGCCCTCTCGGGCTCCTCGCCGGCCACCAGCGCGGCGATCGGCAAGCTCGGCATCCCCGAGATGCGCAAGCGCGGCTATCCCGACGGCGTGGCCGCGGGCTGCATCGCCGCGGGCGGCACCCTGGGCATCCTGATCCCGCCCTCGGTGACCATGATCGTCTATGGCATCTCCACCGAGACCTCCATCGGCCGCCTGTTCATCGCCGGCGCCATCCCCGGGCTGATGCTGGCCGTGCTGTTCATGGTCTGGACGCTGATCGCCTGCAAGCTGGCCGGCGGCTATGACACCCCGAGCGCGTTGACCGCTGCAGCGAATCAGGTGAAGGAGAACGTCGAGGGCAACATGAAGGCCCTGGTGCGCGTGCTGCCCTTCCTGGTGGTGGTTACCGGCATCCTCTTCGCCCTCTACGGCGGCGTCGCCACGCCCTCCGAGGCAGCGGGTGCCGGCGCCTTCCTGTGCCTGGCGTTGGCCATCATCGTCTACCGCATGTGGCAGGTGAAACCGCTCAAGGTAATCTTCCGCGACGCCCTGCGCGAGAGCGTGATGATCATGCTGATCATCGCCTGCGCGGAGATCTTCGCCTATGCGCTCTCCTCGCTGTTCATCACCCAGACCGTGGCCGGCGCCATCGCCGACCTGGAGGTCAACCGCTGGGTGCTGATGGGGGTGATCAACCTCTTCCTGCTGGTCGCCGGCTTCTTCCTGCCGCCGGTGGCGGTGATCGTGATGACCGCCCCGATCCTGATGCCGATCATCCTGTCCGCGAACTTCGATCCCTACTGGTTCGCCGTGATACTGACCATCAACCTGGAGATCGGCCTGATTACCCCGCCAGTAGGACTCAACCTTTTCATCATCAAGGGAATCGCCCCGGATATCGCCCTCAAGGACATCCTGCTCGGCAGCCTGCCCTATGCGCTGTGCATGGTGCTGGGCATCCTGCTGCTGTGCCTGTTCCCGGGTATCGCCTTGTGGCTGCCCGACCTGATCATGGGCTGAAGGAGTCGCCGCCATGAACATGACCTTCCTGCAGGAGATGTTTCAGTCGATCACCCAGCGCGACGCGCTGCTGCGCCGCCGCCAGGGAGACGGGACGCCGCCGGACCACCGCCGCCTGGTGGAGGCCTGCCAGCGCCTGCTGGAGAGTGACGGCGAGGCCTCGAGCATCGCCCTGGCCAGCCGTGCCCTGGGCATGTACCAGCGCCTCGCGCCGGCCGAGCGACTGCGCTTCTTCGAACGGCTGGCCAGCGACTTCGCCGCCGAGCCGGCACAGATCGACGCAGCCTACGCGCGTTATGCCGAGCAGCGCGACAACGCCAGCCTGGAAGTGCTGTTCGAGGCCTGCGAGCCGCGCCGCCAGGAGCTGATCCGCCGCCTCAACCTGACCAGCGGCGGCACCGTCGAGCTGGTGCGCATGCGCGAGGACCTGCTCGGCCTGCTACGCGAGCACCCCGAGCTCTCGGCCATCGACGCCGACTTCGCCCACCTGTTCGGCTCCTGGTTCAACCGCGGCTTTTTGATGCTCAAACGCATCGACTGGGACACCCCGGCCTCGATCCTGGAAAAGATCATCCGCTACGAGGCAGTGCACGAGATCCGCGACTGGGACGACCTGCGCCGCCGACTGGACGCCCGCGACCGGCGCTGCTTCGCCTTCTTCCACCCGGCGATCGGTGACGACCCGCTGATCTTCGTGGAGGTGGCCCTGCACAAGGGGCTGCCGGCCCGCATCCAGCCGATCCTGGCCGGCGAGGATACCGGCATCGAAGACCCCGAACTCGCCGACACCGCCGCCTTCTTCGGCATCAGCAACTGCCAGACCGGCCTGCGTGGCATCTCCTTCGGTAACTTCCTGATCAAGCAGGTCGTTCAGGAGCTCAAGCAGGCGCTGCCCCAGCTCAGGCACTTCGTCACCCTCTCGCCAGTGCCCGACTTCGCCCAGTGGCTGGCCGAACGGCGCGACGACGAGGCCCTGCCTGAGGCAGTGCGCAAGAGCCTCGCCGAGTTGGAAGACCCCGACTGGCACCGCGACGCCGAAAGCGCCGAGCGCCTCAAGGCGGTGGTCAAGCCGCTGGCCGCCCGCTACCTGGTCGACGAGAAGAACGCCCGCGGCCTGCCGCTCAACCCGGTGGCCCGCTTCCACCTGGGCAACGGCGCCGAGCTGCACCGCATCAACTGGCTGGGCGACGTCTCGGCCAAGGGCCTCAAGCAGGCCGCCGGCCTGATGGTCAACTACCTCTACGTGCTCGACGACATCGAGCGCAATCACGAGAACTACACCGCCAACGCCACCGTGGCCCGGTCGAGCGAGGTCAAGGACCTCGTCCGCAAGGCCAGGAAGCTGGCCAAGGGAGAAACCGCCCAATGAACCAGAACCTCTTCGCCACCTTCGCCCGGCGCATGCGCGAGCGCGGCGACGCCGACTTCATCACCACCCGCCAGGGCCGCGGCTACCGCCACGCCGAGGCCCTGGCCACCACCGCGCGCCTGGCCGGCGCCCTGGTCGAGCTGGGCGTGACGCCAGGCGACCGGGTGGCGGTGCAGGTCGACAAGAGCCCCGAGGCAATCCTGCTCTACCTGGCCACCCTGCGCGTGGGCGGGGTCTACCTGCCGCTCAACACCGGCTACACCGGGGAGGAGATCCACTACTTCCTCACCGATGCCGAGCCGGCGCTGTTCGTCTGCCGGCCGGGGGATGCCGAGAATGCGCGCAGCATCGCTGCCGACACCGGCTGCCCGCAGGTCGCCACCCTGGGTACGGCGGCCGACGGCAGCCTGATGGAGGCGGCCGAGAAGGCCACGCCCCATGACGACATCGTCGAGCGCGACGACAACGACCTGGCGGCGATCCTCTACACTTCGGGCACCACCGGGCGTTCCAAGGGCGCCATGCTCACCCACCGCAACCTGGGCTCCAATGCCGCCACCCTGGTCGAGGCCTGGCACTTCAGCGAGGAAGACCGGCTGATCCATGCCCTGCCGATCTTCCACACCCACGGCCTCTTCGTGGCCTGCAACGTCACCCTGATGGCCGGTTCCAGCATGCTCTTCCTGCCGAAGTTCGACGCCGACGTGATCTTCGAGGAGATGCCCCGCGGCACGGTGCTGATGGGCGTGCCGACCTTCTACACCCGGCTTACGGCCGACGCGCGCCTGACCCCGGCGGTCACCGCCAAGATGCGCCTGTTCGTCTCCGGCTCGGCGCCGCTGACCGCCGAGACCCACCGCGAGTTCGAGCAGAAGACCGGCCATGCCATCCTCGAGCGCTACGGCATGACCGAGACCAACATGAACCTCTCCAACCCCTACGACGGCGAGCGCCGCGCCGGCACCGTGGGCATGCCGCTGCCTGGCGTGGAGTACCGCATCACCGACCGCGAGACCCATGAGCCGATGCCGAAGGGCAAGATCGGCATGCTGGAGATCCGCGGGCCCAATGTCTTCGTCGGCTACTGGCGGATGCCCGACAAGACCCGCGAGGAGCTCCTCGAGGACGGCTTCTTCGTCACCGGCGACCTGGCGATGGTCGACGAGCGCGGCTACGTGCACATCGTCGGCCGCGACAAGGACCTGGTGATCTCCGGCGGCTACAATGTCTATCCCAAGGAGGTCGAGCAGGTGATCGATGAGCTCGAGGGCGTCCACGAGTCCGCGGTGATCGGCCTGCCCCACCCCGACCTGGGCGAGGGTGTCACCGCCGTGGTGGTGCCCGAGCCGGGGGCAAGCCTCGACGAGGCGCGGGTGCTCGACCACCTGCAGGGCCAGCTGGCCAAGTACAAGCAGCCCAAGCGGGTCTTCTTCGCCGACAGCCTGCCGCGCAACACCATGGGCAAGGTGCAGAAGAACCAGCTGCGCGACCAGTACCCGGACACCTACCGCTGAGGGGCGCCCATGCCGACCACGATCCGTTACTACTACACCCACGTCTCGCCGTGGAGCTACCTGGGCCACGCGCGCCTCGGCGAAATCGCCGCCCACCACGGGGCCCGCATCGACTACGTGCCGATCACCCTCGGGGCGATCTTCCCCAGGACCGGCGGGATGCCGCTGGCCAAGCGCGCCCCCGAGCGCCAGGCCTACCGCATGGCCGAGCTCAGGCGCTGGCCACAGCGGTTGGGCATTCCCCTCAACCTGGAGCCGGCGCACTTCCCGACGGATGACCGCCCGGCGGCGCGGCTGGCGCTGACGGCCAAGGCCCAGGGGCATGACATCGCCGACCTGTCGCTGGCACTGATGCGGGCCTGCTGGGTCGAAGAGCGGGACATCGCCGACCCCGGCACCCTGCGCGAGATCGCCGAGGCCTGCGGGCTGGACGGCACGGCCCTGCTGGAGGACGCCGAGAGCGAGGCGGGCCAGCGGCGCCTGGACGAAGCCTGCCAGGCGGCGCTTGCCGATGGCTGCTTCGGGGCGCCCTGGTACCTGCTCGAGGGCGAGCCCTTCTGGGGACAGGACCGCCTGGAACTGCTCGAAGAGGCCCTGAAGAGCAGATGATGCCACAACCGCCTGCCGCCCTGGCCGATGTCAGGGCCCTGACCTTCGATGTCTTCGGTACCGTGGTGGACTGGCGCAGCAGCGTCATCCGCGAAGGCGAGGCGCTGGGCGAGCGCCTGGGCCTGGCGGTGGACTGGGCGGCCTTCGCCGATGCCTGGCGCGGCGGCTACGCGCCGGCCATGGATCGGGTGCGCCGCGGCGAGCTGCCCTGGACGCGCCTCGATGCGCTGCACCGCATGACGCTGGACCGCCTGCTGGACGCGTTCGGCATCAGTGATGCCCTCGACGAGGCCGAGCGCGAGAGGTTCAACCGGGTCTGGCACCGCCTGGACCCCTGGCCGGACAGCGTGGCCGGCCTGGCCCGGCTGCGCGAGCGCTACGTGCTGGCCACCCTCTCCAACGGCAATATGTCGCTGCTGGTGAACATGGCAAAGCGCGCCGGCCTGCCCTGGGACTGCGTGCTCTCGGCGGAGCTCGCCGGCCACTACAAGCGCGACCCCGAGGTCTACCAGATGGCCGCCCGCCTGCTCGACCAGCCGCCTGAACGCATCCTGATGGTCGCCGCCCACCAGGACGACCTCCAGGCCGCCCACCGTGAGGGCTTTCGCACCGCCTTCGTCAAGCGCCCCCTGGAGCACGGCCCCGACGCCACCCCCGACCTCTCGGTGGATCCGGTCTTCGACCTGGTGGCCGACAACTTCCACGATCTGGCCGACCGACTCGGCCTGATGGGAGCCCTGCCCATGCGTAAGAAGCGGTGATGTCGCAGGAGCACAGCTTGCTGCGCGATACATCGCGATACGCCGGGCGCCTGGCGGCGCCAATCGCTCAGTAAACTGAGCTCCCACATGGTGGTATCGCTCGTTGCTTGAGACTCATTATCGACGTGCGATTGCCTTGTAAGATGAACCTTGACCATGACCCTTGACTATGACCCCCTGGGGGGGCCGGTCAGCCGGGCCGCGTGGAAGGGCTTCAGCCGCCGCGCTGCTGGCGGCTCATGGCGCTGCCCGAGGCGGGGCGCTCCACCTCGAAGAGGTCGGTGCAGCGGGCGTAGTCGTTGCCGGCCATGCGCCCGATCGGCCTGAGCCCCTCGGTACTGACGTGGCGGCCGTCCCAGAGGGCGTCATCGACGTGGATCGACACCACCTCGGCCAGCACCAGGTTGCCGGCCAGCGGCTGGTCGCCGAAGCGGATGATCTCGCGCAGCCGGCAGCCGAAGGCCACCGGCGCCGAGGCCACCCGCGGCACCGAGACACCGGGTATCTCGGCCTTCTCCAGCGCCGCCAGGGTGAACTCGTCCTCGCCGCGCGCCAGCCCCGCGCTGGTGGCGTTCATCTCCTCGACCAGTCCCTCGCCGCTGATATGCACCACGCACTCGCCCACCTCGTCGAGGTTGCGGATGGTGTCCTTGGGACTGGCGTCGCCGTCGAGCAGCGGCGAGAAGCCCAGCACCGGCGGGTTGACGCTCACCACGTTGAAGAACGAGAAGGGCGCCAGGTTGGTATTGCCCGCCGCGTCCCGGGTCGAGACCCAGGCGATGGGGCGCGGGCAGATGCTGCCCGAGAGCAGGCGGTAGATCTTGCCCGGGCTCAGGGCGTGTTCCTCCAGCAGGTAGTCGCTCATGACGGCGTCTCCTCGTTCCACTCCATGAAGGTACGATAGTCCTGGCGCACGCAGTCGGCATAGCTGAGCGCCAGGGTGGTCACCATGTCCACGCAGCGCTCGCCCCGCCCCTCGACACAGGTACCGACAGCGCGGGCGAAGCGTCCGGGATCGTCGGGGCTCAGGGCATGGGCGCCGCGCAGGTGTTCCCGGGCCAGGATGCGCCCCCACTGCGTGACCAGCTGGCGGTAAGGCTTGGCGCCGTCGAGCTTGTGGGTCGGGAAGTCCTCCTTGTAGGGCGAGCGCTCGCGCACCGAGAACACGGTATCACCCAGGTGCAGCCAGCCCAGGTAGGGGTCGGGATGCTCGGCGATGGCCACGAAGGCGGCCGCGTGCCGCATTCCCTCGTGGGGAAAGGCGCGGCGCCAGGCGCGCTTCTCGGCGCTGTCCATCAGCCGCCAGCCCTCCGGCGCGGTCTGCTGCTTGACGTCGAGGATGACGTCGTCGTGCTCGTGGTCCTGCCCGCCCTCGATCAACACATAGTAGCGCTCCAGGCCCAGCGAGCCGGTGCCGGCATCGAGGCGCTGGGCCATGTCCTTGACGCGGAAGTGCCCCGCCTCGGCCTCACGCCGGGCACCGCCCAGGGTCTGGCGGTACTCCTCCTCGACCGCCTTGCGCAGCTGGCTGGCCAGGTGCGCCGGCATGGCCGCCAGCTTCTCGGGGCGCTCGGCGAAACGCCGGCCGTCGTCGCTCAGCACGGTCCATTTCTCGAGCATCTTCGCCCGGCTCTTCTTCCTGCCCACCTTCTTCATGAAGGGCTCGAGCGGCCCCTTGGCGGTGGCCAGGGTCACCGCGCCGGGCACCTCACCCTCCACGTGACGGGCCAGCTCGTCGTGGTAGCTGGTGACCAGCGCCTCCAGCGCCTTGCGAATCCCCTTGCCCGACAGACCGGTATTCTCCCGGGCATCCAGTACCAGGCTGATGGCCAGGCGCCACAGGTCATACTGGTAGTCGCCGATCATGGCGTCGTCGAAGTCGTCCATGCCGTAGCGCACGGCGTCGTCGTGATGACCGTAGGCGCCGAAGTTGTAGGCGTGGGCATCGCCCTGCAGCCAGGTCTGGGTCTCCGGCAGGCCGCCGAACAGCGCGAAGCGCCAGTCGTGCCAGACGTCCCACCAATAGAGATGGTTGGTGCCGCGAAAGAAGCGATAGGGCGACTCGGCGAGCTTGGCGTACTTGGCCGCCCGGACCTGGTCGGAGAGCGGGGCATTGGCCGCGGTGATCTCGTCGAGGACCTGGCGGGCGCGATTGTGGCGGGTCAGCGGTTGGGACATGCCTGGATTCCATTCGTTAGCGGGTGCGAAGGCCAGTCAATCAGGCCCCCGGGAAAGTGGCAAGGACGCAAGGCAACCCATGCTCCACGAATGTGGCACCATGAAGGGCACCGCTCCGGCACCCAGCGAAGGAACCGCGCCATGCCCCTAGATCTTCAGGGCCCCGAGCTCAAACCCGGCTTTATGGTGATCCATGGCAACCGCCTGGAGGCCCTGCGCGGCCTGGCGGTGGAGTGGATGCGCCGCCACCCGCTGGGGCCGCTGGAGAACGAGACGATCCTGGTGCAGAGCAACGGCATCAGCCAGTGGCTCAAGCTCGCGCTCGCCGAGGACCGCGCCCAAGGCGGTGCCGGCATCGCCGCAGCACTCGACGTCACCCTGCCGGCGCGCTTCCTGTGGCAGGCCTACCGGGCTGTGCTGGGAGAGGAGCAGGTGCCGCCGGTCTCGCCCTTCGACAAGCCGCGGCTGATATGGCGCCTGATGCGCCTGTTGCCCGCCCTGCTCGACGCCCCCACCTTTGCGCCCCTGGCGCGCTTCCTCGCGGATGATAGCGACCTGCGCAAGCGCCACCAGCTGGCCGAGCGCCTGGCCGACCTCCTCGACCAGTACCAGGTCTACCGCGCCGACTGGCTAGCGGCCTGGGCGGCGGGCGAGGACGTGATCCTCACCGCCCGCGGCGAGGCCCGGCCGCTGGCCGAGGAGCAGCGCTGGCAGGCCGAGCTGTGGCGGGCGCTGCGTGACGACATCGGTGAATCCGGCCTGGCCTCCAGCCGCGCGGCGGTGCACGAGCGCTTCCTCGAGGCGTGCCAGGCGCTGACGAGCGAGAGCCCTCAGCTGTCCTTTGAGAGCCCTCAGCTGTCCTTTGAGAGCCCTCAGCTGTCCTTTGAACAGCGCCGGCCGGCAGGCCTGCCGCGCCGGGTCATCGTCTTCGGCATCTCCTCGTTGCCCGCCCAGACCCTGGAGGCGCTGGCCGCCATGGCCCGGGTCAGCCAGGTGCTGCTCTGTGTGCACAACCCCTGCCGCCACTACTGGGCGGATATCATCGAGCACAAGGACTTGCTACGGGCCGAGAGGAAGCGCCAGCAACGCCGTCCCGGCATGCCGGCGGACCTCGCCGAGACCGAGCTGCACCTCCACGCCCAGCCGCTGCTGGCCGCCTGGGGCAAACAGGGCCGCGACTACCTGCGCCTGCTCGACGAGTTCGACGAGCAGCAGGCCTACCGGGGCCTCTTCGAGGGCGAGGCGCTGCGCATCGACCTCTTCGACTCCCCTCTCCACAACAACGCCGAGCCCAGCCTGCTGCGCCAGCTGCAGGACGATATCCTCGAGCTGCGCCCGCTCGCCGAGACCCGCGAGGCCTGGCCCGCCGTGGACCCGGCCCGCGACCGCTCGCTGCGCTTCCAGGTCGCCCATAGCGCCCTGCGCGAGGTGGAGATCCTCCACGACCAGCTGCTCGCCGCCTTCAGCGAGGACCCGACCCTCAAGCCCCGCGACATCCTGGTGATGGTGCCCGACGTCGACCAGTACGCCGCCGCGGTCCAGGCGGTGTTCGGCCGCCTCGACCCCGACGACCCGCGCCATATCCCCTTCACCCTCTCCGACCAGGCCAGCCGCCACCGCCTGCCGCTGCTGATCGCCCTGGAACAGCTGCTGCGCCTGCCGGAGCTGCGCCTCTCGGTGAGCGACCTGCTCGACCTGCTGGAGGTGCCGGCCATCCGCGCGCGCTTCGCCATCCCGGAGGGTGGCCTGCCCACATTGCGCCGCTGGATCGAGGGCGCCGGCATCCGCTGGGGGCTCGATGCCCGCCAACGCCAGAGCCTCGACCTGCCGGAAGGCCTTACCGCCAACACCTGGGCCTTCGGCCTGCGCCGGCTGCTGCTCGGCTATGCGGTGGGCGACGCCGCCGAGGGCCACTGGCAGGGCATCGAACCCTACGACGACATCGGCGGGCTGGAGGCGGCCCTGGCCGGCCCCCTGGTCAGCCTGGTCGACACCCTGGCGGCCCAGTGGCAGACCCTGGCCGAGCCCTGTGACGTGGCTACCTGGGGCGAGCGGCTGCGCGACCTGCTGGAGGCCTGTTTCCTGGCCGAGTCCGACCAGGACCTGATGGCGATGACCCGGCTCGAGCAGGCCCTCGACGCCTGGCAGGAGAGCGCCGAGGAGGCCGAACTCATCGAGCCCCTGCCGCTCTCGGTGGTGCGCGAGCACTGGCTCGCCCAGGTGGACGAGGCGAGCCTCTCCCAGCGCTTCCTGGCCGGCGCGGTGAACATCGCCACGCTAATGCCGATGCGCGCCATCCCCTTCCGCCACGTCTGCCTGCTGGGCATGAACGACGCCGACTACCCCAGGGTGCAGCGGCCACTGGACATCGACCTGATGGCCCAGGACTACCGGCCTGGCGACCGCTCACGCCGCGAGGACGACCGCTACCTCTTCCTCGAGGCGCTGCTCTCGGCCCGCGACCGGCTGAGCATCAGCTGGGTGGGGCGCAGCATCATCGACAACAGCGAGCAACCGCCCTCGGTGCTGCTCGGCCAGCTGCGTGACCACCTGGCCCGCGGCTGGCGGCTGGCCGGAAAGGCAGACGATACCGACGGCAAGGCGCTGCTGGCGGCGCTGACCACCGAGCACCCACTGCAGCCCTTCAGCATCGAGTACTTTCGTGGTGCGGCATCGGGCACCGGTGGAGAGGGCTCCCGCCTGGCTACCTTTGCCCACGAGTGGCGCGAGCTGCACCGACCCGACTTCAAGCCCGCGCCGGCCAAAGCGGGGCCGCTGCCCCCGTTCCGGCAGGAAAGCCCGCTGACCCTGGCCCAGCTGGGCAACTTCCTCAAGGCGCCGGTACAGGCCTTCTATACCACCCGGCTCAAGGTCTTCCTGGAGATCGAGGCCATGGAGCGGCTCGACCACGAGCCCTTTACACTCGACGGCCTCGACCACTGGCAGCTCCAGCATGCGCTGATCGAGGCGAGCCGCGCGGCGGTGGAGGCCGGCGAGCCCCATGAGCCCACCATGCTGGCCACCCTGGAACGCCTCGAGCGCCAGGGGCGCCTGGCCATAGGCGGCTTCGCCGAGCAGATGCGTGACAAGCTCGTCGAGCCCATGGACACCCTCTTCGCCGACTATCGCCAGGTGCTCGGTGAATGGCCCCACGCCCTGGACGAGCCGCTCGGTGTCTCGCTGGACCTGCAAGAAGCGCTGGGCGAGGGTCTGGCGCTGGAGGACTGGCTGGGCGAGCTGCGCGTCAACGACGCCATGGAGCGCTGCCGGGTGCTGCTCACCACCAGCAGCCTGGTCAAGAAGAGCAAGTACCAGTGGCGGCACTGGCTTACCCCCTGGGTGGCCCACCTGGCGGGTCAGCTGGAGGGGCCCATGACCACGCGTCTGCTCTCCCGCGCCGGCGGTGGCACCCTCGCCCCGCTCCCCGCCGAGCAGGCCCGCGCTCACCTGGCCGACATTGCCGCGGCCTGGCAGCTCGGCATGGCCACCCCCCTGCCGCTGGCCCGGGACACCGCCTTCGCCTGGCTGGAGAAGGGCGGCACGCCCCAGGCCATGGCCCGCTGCCTCGCCGACCGGGCCAGCGAGGAGGACGACAAGGCCTGGAAGGCCGCCGACACCGCCTTCCACGGTAGCGGCTACCACAACGACCACGGCGAGCGCGGCCGCGACCCCTACCTGATGCGCCAGTGGCCGGAGCTCGAGGCCATGCTGGATGCCAAGCTGTCGCCAATGGGGTCTGACCCCGCAGCCGGCACCATTGGCTTCGCCGAGCTGGCCGAGCGGCTCTACGCCCCGCTATTACAGGCGGTACGCAAGCCGAAGGAGAAGAAGGGAAATAGCGGCAAGGGCAAGGGAGGCCAGGCATGAGCACGCAGGACCATAAGACGCCCCCCACCCTGGACCCGATCCACCTGCCGCTCACCGGCAGCCGGCTGATCGAGGCCAGCGCCGGCACCGGCAAGACCTTCACCATCGCCCTGCTCTACGTGCGCCTGGTGCTGGGCCCGCGGGACGAGGCCGACGCCGAGAGCTTCTCCCGCGCCCTCACCCCGCCGGAGATCCTGGTGGTGACCTTCACCAACGCCGCCACCCGGGAGCTGCGCGACCGCATCCGCGCCCGGCTGGTGGAGGCTGCGGATGCGTTTCAATCGGGGACAGACCCCCATTTCGCAGAAATGGGGGTCTGTCCCCCATTCGACCCGCTGCTGGCCCTGCGCGATAGCTACCCCCGCGAGCGCTGGCCCGCCTGCGCCCGCCGCCTGCAGCTCGCCGCCGAGTGGATGGACGAGGCCGCGGTCTCCACCATCCACGCCTGGTGCCATCGCATGCTGCGCGAGCATGCCTTCGAGAGCGGCAGCCTCTTCTCGCTGGAGATGAACCTCGACCAGTCGGAGCTCGAGCTCGAGGTCGCCCGGGACTACTGGCGCAGTTTCTACTACGCCCTGGACGCCGAGGCCCTGGCGGTGGTCACCCACTACTGGGAAACCCCCGATGCCCTGGCCGAGGACGTGCGCCGCCTGCAGGGCGACGCCGACCTGCTGCCCGATGCCCCGCCTCCCGCCAGTGCCCTGGCCGCCATGCAGGCCGAGCGCGAGCAGGTGCTGGGCGAGCTCAAGGCGCCCTGGCCCGCCTGGGTGGATGAACTCGCCAGGCTGTTCGATGAAGGTCAGCAAGCCAAGGCGTTCAATGGCAGCAAGATGCGCAAGGACCATCGCAGCAACTGGCTGGACAAGCTGCGCGAGTGGGCCACAACCGACATGGATTGGCCGGACCTGGATCGCAAGGCCGCTGCCTGGCACCGTCTGACACCCGCGGGCATCGCCGAGATCTGGAAGACGGGCGAGCCGCTGGACCACCCGGCCCTGCACGCCCTGGCCGAGCTGCCGACACACCTCGAGGCCCTGCCCGACGCCCACGCCGACCTGCTGGCCCACGCCGTGCACTGGATGAGCGAGCGCCGCGAGCGCATGCAACAACGCCGCGCCGAGCTCGGCCCCGACGACCTGCTCGAGCGTCTCGACCGCGCCTTCGAGGGCCCCGCCGGCAAGGCGCTGGCGGCCCACGTGCGTCGCCAGTTCCCTGTAGCCCTGGTGGACGAGTTCCAGGACACCGACCCGGTGCAATATCGGCTCTTCGACCACGTCTACCGCCTGGCCCAGGCGCCGGATCCCGAGGACCCCAGCGCCGTGCTGCTGATCGGCGATCCCAAGCAGGCGATCTACGCCTTCCGCGGCGCCGACATCCACACCTACCTGCAGGCGCGACGCGACACCGCGGGTCGCCACGTCACCCTAGGCACCAACTTCCGCTCGGCCACCGCCATGGTGGAGGCCGTCAACCGGGTGTTCCGCTTCGCCGAGTCTCACCCCGCCGGCCGCGGCGCCTTCCTGTTCCGCTCGGCCGAAGGCGACAATCCAGTACCGTTCTTCCCGGTGGCGGCCAAGGGCAGGAAGGATTCCCTGACCCGCGACGGCGAACCGCTGCCGGCCATGACGTTGTGGCATTTGACGGGCGGGCACCTTGAGTCCGGGAGCGACGCGGCTGAAGGGATGAGCAAGGGCGCCTACTTCAAGGCGATGGCCGCGCGCTGCGCCACCCGGATGGCCGAGCTGTTGCGCGAGGGCCAGGCCGGGCGAACCGGCTTCAGCGAGCCGGGCGAACCCTTCCGACCCCTCAAGCCGTCGGATCTCGCCGTGCTGGTCAACAACGCGAACGAGGCCAGGGCGATCCGCAGCGCGCTGCTCGAGCGCGGCATCAAGAGCGTCTACCTCTCCGACAAGGAGGGGGTGTTCGAGACCCCCGCGGCCCTAGAGCTGGAAGTGTGGCTCGCCGCCTGCGCCGAGCCCGACAGCGAGCGGCGCCTGCACGCCGCGCTCGCCATGCCCAGCCTGGGCATGGGCCTCCACGATCTCGATGCCCTGCAGCACGACGAGCTGGCCTGGGAGGAGCGCGTGCTGCAGTTCCGGGCTTACCACCGCCAGTGGCAGCGCCAGGGCGTGCTGCCCATGCTGCATCGGCTGCTGGCCGACTTCGCCGTGCCCACGCGGCTGCTTGCAAGGAGGGACGAATCGGCGAGCGGGATGCAGCACAAGGCGCACGGAGCACAGGAAGCGAGACATAACGAGGGGTTAGGCGAGCTTTCGAGCACCGCGCAACGCAGTGATGCGCCCGCGCAGCGATTCGTCAACGGCGAGCGGCACCTGACGGACCTGCTGCACCTCGGCGAGCTGCTGCAGCAAGCCAGCGCCGAGCTGGACGGCGAGCACGCCCTGCTGCGCCATCTCAGCGAGGCTCGCGCCCAGCCTCCGGCGCAGGCCGACACCCACCGCCTGCGCCTGGAGAGCGACGCCGACCTGGTGCAGGTGATCACCATCCACAAGTCCAAGGGGCTGGAGTACCCGCTGGTCTTCCTGCCCTTCATCTGCGCCTTCCGCGAGAAGAAGGCCAGCGACCTGCCGCTCACCTGGCACGACGAGGCAGGCCGGCGCCACCTTTCGCTGGAGGCCGACGAGACGCTGCTGGCCCGCGCCGACGACGAACGCCTCGGCGAGGACCTGCGCAAGCTCTACGTGGCCCTGACCCGCGCCCGCCATGCCACCTGGCTGGGCATCGCCCCGCTCAAGGGGCTGGAGCGCAGCGCCATCGGCCAGGTGCTCACCGCCGGTGCGCCGCTCTCGCCAGACGGCCTGCTGGATGCCCTCTTCCCCCTCGCCAAGGGGGCTGAGGAAACGGAGCTGACGGTGGAGCCGGCGCCCGAGCCCGATGACCTGGTGGTGCCCATCGAGGCTCACGACGAAGCCCTGCGTGAGGCACTCAACCCCACACGCCGCGCCCGGGAGCACTGGTGGATCGCCAGCTACTCGGCGCTGCGGCTGGGCGTCGAGCGCATCGGGGGTGAGGAGGAAGCGCCCGAAACGGCGCTCTCCATGGAAGAGCCCGAGACCGCGCTCCTGACCCCGCTATTGAGAGAAGAGCCCGAAACCGCTCTTGAGGCCACCGCCCGGGAGATGCGCGACGAACCCCAGGACCCGGCCGGTGCGTCCATGGCGGTCAGCGAGGCCTCACTCCACCTGTTTCCTCGAGGGCCGGCAGCGGGCACCTTTTTGCACGGCCTGCTGGAGTGGGCCGGGCACGAGGGCTTTTCACGGCTGGCCGCCGAGCCCGAGCGCCTGAATGACACCCTGGCGCGGCGCGCCAACCTGCGCGGCTGGCGCGAGCGCATCCCCGCGCTGCAGGCCTGGCTGCGCGGGCTGCTGACAAGCGAATTGCCGGTGCCGAGCGCTCCCGACGGGCCGGTCGCACCGCTGCACCTCGACCGGTTGGAGAGCGCTCACTATCAGGTCGAGCTGGAGTTCTGGTTTGCCGCCCACCAGGTCGACACCGCTCGCCTGGACGCCCTGGTGAGCGCTTACACACTGGGCGGCGCCGCCCGCCCAGCGCTGGAGCACGACCGGCTCAACGGCATGCTCAAGGGTTTCATCGACCTGGTGGTGGAGCACGAGGGGCGCTTCTACGTGCTCGACTGGAAGTCCAACCACCTGGGCCGCGACGACGCGGCCTATTCCGAGGCGGCCATGGTTGATGCGGTCCGCGAGAAGCGCTACGACCTGCAGTACTGCCTATACCTGCTGGCCCTGCACCGCCTGCTCAAATCGCGGCTGCCGGACTACGACATCGACCGCCACCTGGGTGGGGCGCTCTACGTCTTCCTGCGCGGCCAGCACGCCCCCTCCCGCGGTGTGCACCGCGAGCGCCCGCCACGCCAACTGATCGAAGCACTGGACGCCCTGTTCCGCGACGCCCAGCACGTCACGACAAAGGAGCCCAGCCATGAGTGACCACCCGCACACCGACGAGGCCACCCCCAACGAGGCCGCCACCGCCGAGGCCCTGCACGACAGCGAGGCGCTGTTCGCCCTGCTCGACCGCTGGGTGGCCCGCGGCTGGCTGCGCGCCCTGGACCGCGCCTTTGCCGCCTTCCTTGCCCGGGAGGTGCCGGACGCCCCCGCCCCGCTGCTGCTCGCCGCGGCACTCGCCAGCCACCAGCTCGGCCGCGGCCATGTCTGCCTGGATCTCGAACTTACCCTGGCCGAGCCGGACCTGGCGCTCTCGCTGCCGCCCGAGGGCGACAGCCTGGAGGACCCGCCGCCGCGGCCCAGCCAACTGCTCGGCGAGCTCACGCTGTCCGGCTGGCAGGAAGCGCTCACTCACCCGCTGATCATCGGCCACGGCCCCGGCAACACCCCGCTGGTGCTCGACGGCACCCGGCTCTACCTGCGCCGCTACTGGCACCACGAGCGCTCGATCCAGCAGCACATTGCCGCCAGAGTGGAGACCCCGACACCTCGCGATGGCGCCGATCGGCGCCCGGATGATATCTCAGAAACTGACGCAAGCCCTTGTGGGAGCTCACGGTCCGGCGTTCCGGCTCTGCTGCGCGATGGCGCCGCCAGGCGCCCTGATTTAAGCATGAACCTCGAGGCTCTCTCCCAGGCCCTCGATGCCCTCTTCCCCTCCAGCACCCGGCTGGACTGGCAGAAGGCCGCCTGCGCCCTGGCCGCCCGTTCGCCCTTCGCGGTGATCACCGGCGGCCCCGGCACCGGCAAGACCACCACCGTGGTCAAGCTGCTCGCCCTGCTGCAGACCCTAGCGCTGGGCGAGGGCCAGCAAGCGCTGCGCATCCGCCTGGCCGCCCCCACCGGCAAGGCCGCCGCGCGGCTCAACGAATCCATCGCCGGGCAGGTCAGCTCACTGCAGCTGGATGGCCTGGCCCCCCTGCTGGCTGCCTTAGAGAAGGATGAGGGCAGCAACCCATTGTGTGAGCCCAATTTATTGGGCGATGGCGGTGTCAGCAGGCTCAGATCCGCCATCCCCACGGAGGTCACCACCCTCCACCGGCTTTTGGGTTCCCGCCCCGACACTCGCCATTTCCGCCACAACGCCCGCCACCCGCTGCCGCTGGACGTGCTGGTGGTGGACGAGGCCTCCATGGTCGACGTGGAGATGATGGCAGCACTCCTCGACGCCCTGCCGCCCCGTGGGCGACTGGTGCTGCTGGGCGACAAGGACCAGCTCGCCTCCGTAGAGGCCGGTTCCGTGCTGGGCGACCTCTGCGCCAGTGCCGAGGGCGGCCACTACACGCCGGACACCGCCGACTGGCTCGCCGAGGCCACCGGCCAGGCGCTGCCCGCGGAGATGCTCGACGCCGAGGGTGCCCCGCTGGACCAGGCCATCGCCATGCTGCGCGTGAGCCACCGCTTCGATGCCGAGAGCGGCATCGGCCAGCTCGCCAGCGCCGTCAACCGCGATGAACAGGGCAAGCAGAAGCGCACCGCCATCCGCGGCGTGCTCGACCACGGCTATGCCGACCTCTCCCACCTGAAGCTCGAGACCGACCACGACCGGAAGCTGGAGCGGCTGGTGGTCTCGGGCCACGCCGCGGGCTTCCCTGATCGAGGAAAGAGCCGCGGCGAGGGCCGCACGCTGCGCGGCCGGCCCCTGCCGCCGCCAGTGGGCTATCGCCACTATTTAGAGGTAATGCAGAACCTGGAAGCCATGAAGCACGCCGCGCCGCAGGCAGGCGCGGATGGCGAGATCGACCGCGAGGCCCTGGACGACTGGGCCCGCGCGGTGCTCGCCGCCCACGGCCAGTTCCAGCTGCTCTGCGCCCTGCGCCGCGGCCCCTGGGGCGTGGAGGGGCTGAACGAGCGCATCCGCGTCGCGCTGGAGAAGGAAGGACTGATCGACACCTGCGACGGCCGCCGGCTCTGGTACCCCGGCCGCCCGGTGCTGGTAACGAGCAACGACTACGGCCTGGGGCTGATGAACGGCGATATCGGCATCACCCTGGCGCTGCCGCAACCGGCAAGCTGCAGCGATGGCGCAAAACGCGGCCCGGCGCTGCGCGTGGCCTTCCCCGCCGGGGACGGCAGCGGCGATATCAAGTGGGTGCTGCCCAGCCGACTGCAGGCGGTAGAGACGGTCTACGCCATGACGGTGCACAAGTCCCAGGGCTCGGAGTTCACCCACACCGCCCTGCTGCTCCCCGACGCCCCCAACCCGATCCTGACGCGGGAGCTGGTCTACACCGGCATCACCCGCGCCCGCCACTGGCTGACGCTGGTCGAGACCGGCCGCGGCCAACTGCTGGAGGCGGTAGAGAGGCGCGTGATGCGGGTGAGTGGTTTGGGGAAAGTATAAAAGGCTGCCATTGCCTCTACAGGCAATGGCAGCATTCGGCCAAAAGCGGCCACTGAGAGTTCTCTGATATATAAAGCTACGGCCCTTCCCCGCTATCAAGCAAGCTGAAAACTCAGCAATTGTTATGTGATAACATAGCCATAGCAATTGAACCATGCAAATCGGACGAAAAACCAGGCTGACTATTTATGACATAGTCAACATGTTTCTTTAATACAAACCAATATCTCTCTCTTCATCTCTCATAGATTCTTCATCTATCTGCCTATCAATATAATCAAGATGATTTTTAACCCAACGTCTAACATCCCCATTACCATGCTCAAGCAGGGGGCTTAACGCCGCTCTATCAGATTCTAAATAAGGAACAAGTGAACCCGACCAGCCTCGCGTACCCATATTAGCACTAAGCGCACTAGCTACGCGTTGGTCATCCCCAAACCTCTCCAGCAATGCTACAAATAGAGCCGATGGTTGCTGTTTACCATCAACAATTTCGAGGATGTTAATACTAGTAGCAACAAAACCGGGACCTAATTGCGGATTCTCCTCACACCATGCAATTAAGTTATCTATTGGAACCACAGACAATACACTCGGAATCTGGTTAGAGAAGCTATTTTCACGATCAAGGATCTGTTGCAACCAATACCGTTCCATCCCTTCAGCCTGGACGATAGCATCACCAAATATCGGCCAAAGCACATCGCTATAACTTCGCATTAGGTCAAGTAACAAAGGCTTTATATAGCTCCAGATATCACTATGATTTAAACCATACTGGCAAGCCGCAATTAGCTGATTGGTCAAAGCAACTGCAAAATCTTCATCCGGTTCCATCAACAGCTTTTCGGCCAAATCATGCCAGTGATGTGCATCAGTTACTGTATTTTCCTGACCTTTATACAAGGGAACATTAGAAACCAGTTTTTTAAGTGGGTCACGCAGACTATCGACACTGCCTTTGTTAGAAAAGCAATACATATAAATTACATTTAACGCTGACCAGCTCGCTTGCCCCCCAAGATCTGATAATTTTAAACAAAAATCGGCGATTACATTTTGAGCTATGCCATCCGTTACACTTCCATAACTAAGGGCATTTGCACTATTAGGTGGTAAATCTCCACTACGAATCAGATCGAGCAATATTTCAAGGTGCGACTTCTGAATTTTACCAGTGCGAATAAATTCAGGATACAAATATACAAGCCGTTCATCACCCAGTAATTTATCAAGATGTTTTTGCCACGCCTCATACGACTGCTCGAAAATCCCGCTGTACATTCCTAGGATAAACCTAGGATTCGCCTGATCGACAAGTAACATCTTTTCTAAGGACGACTCTATAAGTAAGTCCAGGTCACACGCACTGAGAGCTAACTGATATCCAAAAGAGAAAGACTGCTTTTGCTCACCCTGCAATAGCGAATGCAGATTTGGCAATAGCTCATCGATATTATTCGACACTTCCATGGCCAGGGATTTAGCATTTTCCGATGCTACATCTATATAATGTCCATCTTCACCTTTCCGGTGCTCCCAAGGCGGATTAATTACGACTATTTTGAGCTTTTCTGATAATCCGGCATCATCAGGGCTCAATATTTGTAGCCAGCTTTTCAATGCATCTCCCGCCTGCTGCCTCAATCCTTCTGAGTCATACTCAAACGTACTTTTAATGCTATCCAATGCTGCAGGCCAATAACGGCCGTTAACGGATACTATATGCCTAATAGCCGAATCCAACATCTCAATTCGGCCTCTAGCCACAAATCCACGGATAGAATAACCAATATCGGTTAACACTTTTTGTTTTTGCACTTCCCCCCGATCTAACAAAATCAGTAATAGATCGAAAGCTTCTTGCCAAACATCAAAAATTTCTTGCCAAATCTCAGGTCGCCATTCTTCGAGCGGCGCTTTGGTTCCCTGATACTCAGCCCCTACCATTCTGCTACCACCGTGAGTGTCGATTGCCTGGTTTAAAGCTTCTAGCAGTATCATATCAACATCAGGCTGATTCAAGTCTAATGCTCTTTTTAATAACGCAAACCGAGCTTCAGGCTTCGCAGCCGTTCCTGAAAGGTGAATGCGATACAATTGGGCAAACATTCCTGTTGCATTATTACTCCAGCTCTCATTTTCTGCAGATGCTAGAAGCAACATGCACCAAGCAGCTTCTGGAAATATTTCGGAGTGATAACACAATTTTTCCAGTGACCATACTAGATTTCGGCGAACATCACCTTCAATAGCAAATAACTGTTCATGGGTAAAGTGTTCAAGTGCTGCATATAATGCTTCGCTAGTAGATTCTGGGTTCACGTTTACAAATGCGCGAAAGAGCCTAGAACCCCGAACCGACAAGATCACTTCCGCTTGGCCAAAAGGGCCTTGTGGCCCACATAATTTTTCGGTTAGCTTTTTTACATCGGTGTGAAAATCCATTTTTTCAACCTGATGACAAAATCCCTCGACCATACCTTCAGGTATTCCATCAACAAGCTCCAACTGTTTCGCTTCCCTGGATTTAGTCCACCACTGTCCAGCAAGCCGAATGGCTAGAGGCTTTGGTACCACCTGTCCAAACCGCCCCCGCCGATCAATCAGCCCTCGTTTGGAGTATTCCTGGACACATTCGTAAACTTGATCAATGTCGATCCCTACCAAATTGGAAATATACTCAAGTTGGTTTTCTACTTCTTTCTCCACACCAAAAACATCAAAAAGAGAGCACGCCTCCAAAATCTTTAATTTGTCAGCATCTTCATGCTCGTCACGGCGCCATAACAGCTTGTTTGCTAATTCCTCTTCTGTTAATTCGCCTATTCTGGGCTCTTCAGATAACCTCGCTTCCGCTAACAACACGGCCATTTGTGGAAACCCCTGAGCAAACGCGACAATTCGATCGAGGTCAGGCAACTGATCTTTATATACGGGACTTAGCAATAATAAAAGCTCTTCGTCCGCCATCGGATCTAGCTTAAAGCACACCGTAGAAGATGAAACTGAATCAAAGTTATAATCTAGAGTCAGCAAACTGACCTGGCTGTTTTCTCGGCGGACTTCCTTTGCAAGGCTTTCATGTAGGCGATACTCACAGTTGTCTACAATTACTATTGCCTTCAAACCCAGACCAACCCAGTCAGCTACTAGCCCACCAATCGTGGGGGTGTGAACAGCATCAACATAAACGACGAGGTTTCTGATAGCATCGTTCTCTTCAAACAACTGAAATGCTGTCCTGGTTTTACCAAGCCCTGATAACCCCATTATTCGGAAGCACGACTTAGGCTGCTCTATTTTCTTAGACAAAGTATCAATAACGTCTTTTCTGCTTTCTACAGGAGCAAACGGAAGGCGAGATAATTCTTCATGCTCACTCCATAAATCAAAAGTCTTTAACCCTCGCTCAACTGGGTTGCCGATCCAATTCTGAACAGACACTACAGCTGGTATAAATTGATTTACCCAAGCAGCAACTTGAGCAGCATCATAGATTATAATTTCGCAATTATCTGCATAATCCTTACTTTGTTCACGAAGCTTTTCTCTTACTGCAGAAATACGCTCATTTTTTTGCTGATTATTTAGCTCTTGAGTTGTAAAAACAATATAGGCTCCTTTTTGATCAAGAACTTCTTCTACCTTTGGCTTTAATACACTTGGATTATCCCGCCCCCCAGCTGTCATTATTTCTTTCGCATATGCTGCAGCCCCCATATCGGTTGCTTTATTCTGAAACATGGTTAAACGATTCGGCAAATAATCCGTTTTTTCTGGCCCGCCGACCCAACTAATACGGCCGTCTTCTCCGCCATCGCCAACACGTATGTTTAGTGCTACCTCAACCGACCTCTGAGCTATGTCAAATTTATACGCCTCTGATTGTAGTAGCTCATTAAGCAGTTGAGTTAACTGAATATCATTCAGACGATTTATATCCGACGATTCGATCTTAAATGGTCTTGTCATTGGGTAAATCCGTTACTAAGGCATTAGTGATTTTTGGTATAGCATTGCATGTAGATGGAGAAGGTTCGTGCATTTCCGACATCTTCCCCAATAATAGGCATTACAATGCGCATTTTTATATTGACTTGAACGAGCATGCTGCCTTTGCCGGCATGGCCGCTTAGGGACGTTACCTGCCAATTCCATTCCATCAGCGCAGCCTAAAGTTCGGCATCCGGCCAAGAGCGGTCGTTCCTTAAGAAATAACATAACGCCTCATCAAAGGCCTAAAAAATCAGAATGAGGAACGAGCAACGCTGCTTAATATCGACCCATTTATAACCATTCGACATATTTCGCCACCGCAACCAATCCCTTAAAATTCTTCAACAACACTCAAATTCTTTGATGTTATATATTGACTTAATTTGCGAAAGAAATATATTCTTCCCGCCATAACTAGGATGCCTAACCTTCAAAACTTCACATTGCGACTTATAGCTCATTGCTGATTTTTCAGCATCATTTCCAATCGCCACCATCCGCTTAGGCTTCAATAACCTAACTAGCATTGCTAACAATTCTTGTCCGGCCATTCTTTCCTCAGAATTATGTGGGCGATTGCTAAAAGGGTTACCTTCTTCAAATGGGTGTAACGGAAAAACATTCCACAGAAAAATTGGACTCTTTATTTCTTCTAGAGCATTCCAAATAGCTGCTGCTGTTCGTTCTGGGACTGCCTGTCCTTTCGTTAAAATTTCAATCTCTACCCCCCATCTTTCTGCGTGATGAGAAAGGTGAACATCATCGGTAAGCGCTAACCCCGTTCGCCGGCCACCTCTATATCCCAAATCCCTACCAATCCATATTGAATCAACCTCCACCTCGGTTGCAGAGATCAACATTTTCTTCAATAGAGCACACCGTCTACTTGGGGCATCATAAACGTCATATACTTCACAGCGATCAGAATATGGGTTAAAAGTATTCTCGAACGCCATACTACCTAACTCTTCGACAAAAGATACAGGATCCATATTACACCCCTATAGGACGATAGGTTATTGTTCTATTTTCTCGATCACCGATGACAACGCCCCCATTATTTCTCTTCACTTCCCTAAATACGGAATAACCATGAAGAATAGCATTCTCCCACAATTTTAGAGGGCACTTCTCCACCTCATAACCTTGCACAAACTTCTGGATGGTCTTAAGTGCATCGAAAGACACACTATCATGGCCTTCAAAATAATCAAGCCCTTTTGAGTAAGAATAAAGCCAGGCGGTAAGCCCCTCCTCAACAACAACTGCTCTCCCTCCGTCCTGTGCTTCATCAAAGACGGGGTCACTTTTCCTTTTATGCTTAATCAACGCTCTAAAAGTCGGAGACCAATGCAGAATTGCGGCATAAGCCAAGTGGAAAACATCATGGAAGCGATATCCGTCAGGGTCTCGTATACTGTCAGTCAACGGCGACCCTATAAAAACATCATTCCACCTTAAATAGGTCTGCCCACTCTCTCTCTGAGTTATATGAATTTCAAAGCATCTTGGTAGCTGCTCTTCTTCGGGAAATTTAATGTCAAAATCAGGCAGCGAATCATTATCTGGAACAGCGAATCTACCAAGCGTTTTGATTATATTTTCATTTACCACTTTTGGAAATGAAAGGCCTGTAGCCTGCACCGCTTTCAGGTAGAGTCGAGCAAAATCAAGAAGTTCCCGTCGGACATTAAACGAGTCTTTCTCAGCTCTAAGCAACTGAGCTGCCACACATGCAAGATCGATAAGCGCATAATCTAATCTATTTGCTTTTTCAAAATTATCAAATTGTGAAATTGCTGAAACTCCATTATCATGCGCAGACATAATATTTGTAATCGCTTTATTTGAAGCAGTCTCAAATACTTCCGCTAACTCAATACCCATACGCCGGCACAATGCAGAGAAATACCAGAGCGCATCTCCAAACTCTTCTTCAACTGCTTCTTTATAAGCAGGATAAGCCTTACTCTCACGACGATATTTTTTTGAAGCGGCCATAATGCTACCTACTTCACCATAAAGCCCCATAAGAATCGGCCTGATATCTTCAATTAAAAACCTATCTGTTTCAACAACCACTCTCTCATAATCCTGCAGGGAAACAACTTTGTCTTTAGATTTTATCAAGCTACTTGCACTTATGGTTTCCATGAATCACCACCTTTTAACTACATGTTAGTCAGCCCATGTTTCTACAAACACATACTAATTTTCATTGAGCCCTTTAAGAATTAAATAGACACACTCGTCAACATAGGGGGATTTCATCAGCTTCTTGTATTCCTTATCATTAAGGCCACAGCGCGATGCAAGTT
Source organism: Halomonas sp. 25-S5 (assembly GCF_029889845.1). Lineage (GTDB taxonomy): Bacteria > Pseudomonadota > Gammaproteobacteria > Pseudomonadales > Halomonadaceae > Halomonas. The sequence goes on along the minus strand of NZ_JARANV010000006.1, from coordinate 121,596 downwards.
CAGATACACTGTGACTGCGTATGGATGCTATTATAGTATCGTAATCACTTTCATGGCCAAATGAGCGTGCCAAATTTTGCAAATCAGAATACCCCTCATTATGGGATATCTGCCATTCTTCAGTTAACGTTTCTGGCACATCAGAAGTCAGTAAAAGGTTGCAAACATCGCCAACTACACCACCAAACGCCCCAAGCAAAAATATTGATTTCTGTGCATCAAGAGCTAATGAAATTTCCTCTAAAACACCTGGCATCTTACCCTTGTACGCGGCAACCCTTCCTCCGGCACATATCCTAGCTGTAGAAGAAGAAATCGACCTCTCTCTCATTTCAGTCAAACATCGAGACCAGACATATGAATTCTGGGGTGTATTAGGAGGTAAAAAAGCTTCCTTATCTATATTGTTAAAGACATCACCAGCAACTTCATATTCGATAGTTTCCATGACCTGCTGATACTTAGCCCTCCAAGCAGTAATTTCTGGATCCGACACATACAGCGGCCATGCCAAATGGTTTTCAATAGGCGGAGCTGTTTCTCCTAACCTGTCCTTCAAGATTCTAGCTTCATCAAGGATAAATTCAGTGAAGCCACCAGGTCGTAAATCTCCGCCATAAAGCAATGTTGCGGATCGCGCTAGCAAATGCCTGGCGAGGTCTTGTGAAAGGCGAACTAGATGATCTGCATGAATATGGTGGTCTGCAAAGCTTTCCCGAGGAACATCAGAAATTGATATACCAATCCTCTTACCAGAAAGACTGTCCCGCTGCAAAGGGCTCCAAAGAGGAGTGAATGCTTGAACTCCTAATTCCTCATGCCAATCCGCTTCAATTGAATAGACAGGTGGCTCTGGATAGCACATTTTCTCTACACCATCCATTTTAAAATTTAGTACTTGCCTAATTTCAGGAGGGCGAGCAATCAACTCACTATCTTCATCAATCCACCCTGCGTGCTTATATGCCTCAAGACACTGCATTGAATAGCTATACCGAAGTGTCTCGATAATTGCCGTCGATAGAATTCGAAGAATATCCCTTTCTGACATTGGCACAGTAGATGAAATATGAACACATGGAACATTGGACGCGGCAGGAAAAATGCGGTCCTCAAAATCTTCAAGGCAATTAACCACAACTACAGGACGATTGTGTTGTTTTGCAATCAATATTTCCCGCTGACACCAATATCGAGAAGAATAAGCATCGCTTTCAATTGCGAGCAAGGTTGCATCTTTAATGTGATTTTCAATTTCTTGATCGAAATGATACCCAGGCGATATCTCATTGGCATCAAAGAAACGACCCATATTCGTATTATCGATAAATCTCTTTATCTCTTCGGAATGAAGCTTCCCAGTATCGCCTGATTTGGAATGACTTAAAAATATTCTTATGGAAGAATTTACCCCTTTATTTTCGAATGTCAATGATTTACAACTAAAGCGGTATATTTCGTGAGCCAAGGCAACCACCGCATTGAGGTCTCTGTTTTCGACAGCCCAGTCATTTTTTCGAATACAGTTCAACCCTGTCAGCGCACCTCCATGCCCATATCCGTCAGCATCAACCGCAATTGGAATAATTTTAATTGAAGGTGATTGCGGCAAGTTCTCAATGTAACGTCTCCATTTTTTCCTCCCTGCGGTGTTTACGCTTGTAAACACGAAGAGAATATTTGTATTTGCTGATTCATCAGGATAGTTGGATGGAGTCTCACCGCTGCTCTCCGAACTAAAGAAGAAAAGCGGAATATTGAGCCCTCGTGAAAAAGGTTTATCCTTGTCCCTAGAAAAGCTTATCCTTATAACATTTAGAATAGGGTTTACTTCCTCGGAGTCAGATGGGTGCCAGATAAAACTGACTGCTAATGGCGGAGAATACCCTGTTATCATAGACTTTCTCCTCCACACTCGCGAGTTTGCTCTTTTAATATCATCATGACCTCCAATATTTTAATTAACTTTACCGGTAATCTGATCGACTCGGTGGTGAGACTCCATAAACTGACATGGATCAGAAAGCACCATACTGATATCACCTCGATGCCCTTGAAATATAGAAGTTATTAAAGCGCGAGCTTCACCTGACTGCGAGAGTCGTATTTTTTTATAATTTCTAACTCTTCCGTATCCAATTGAAGCCAAATCTATTGCTATAGCACTGTCGCCAAAGTACAAGAACTGATTCGATATTAACACTTTGTCTGTCTTCCCAGTGTCTCGATTTAAATTCTCGATGTTTGGTGTTCCGTCTGGATTACTGTGATGAGAATCTTCTTGTACCCAGCTCCCATTTTGATCTATATGGTATATATTATCGCCTAGCATTTGAACTCTACTTCCGTTGCGCACTGGCTTTTTTAGTGAAAAACGCTCATGGTCCCAGTAATTCTGAAAGCTGACTTTTTCTGATACTTTCATAAGTAGAATGCATCGTCTTTTTACACTGCGAAGTGAACTGCCTCCAACACCCATGATCCAGTCTCCGACTTTAGCTGATTTACGAATGTCCGGCTTACACGTTGCCAAAGTGCATGAACCATGGAAGGGATTAGGGGCAAAACCATAGTCTCTTGTAATAGCATAAACGTATAAATGAGAGTTTGGGTCTATCAACACACTACATTTCCTCCATCAGTCCTTGGAGATGGAGAACCATCTGGATTCTGGAATTGGCTCCCCCCGCCTAGGGCGTCGATAACAGAATCCGACCTCCACCCAACTATCGAGGTGGCGTATTTTTTTAAATTCTCTGGAATCTCGACTTGATTTTTCAGGCCATTCTCATAGACCCCAATTATAGGCTTTCCTAGCTGGTGGGCTACTTTAACTTCCCAGTTAACCCATGGTCGCTTATGTGTGTCTTTACCGATTACTACAATTATTTTCCCTGCCCACCGCATTTTCATTCTCAAAAGCCGTGCGATAGTACGATCACTAACCTTTTTTTGATCAAGGCGTTTCTGGTTTTCCGGTTTGACACGTATAGAGCTATTCCTTAACTGATACCCCTTGCCTGATAACATACCTGTCAAACCGTCGACGCTAGCGTCATCTTTGTGATGATGACTTACAAAAACATTCTTTACTATATCGGCCATACTTATCTCCCTGCGTTGATAAAAATCATAGAAATCACATTTATTGAACCTCCCTTTCTTTTCGAATCGGCATTAGACTTCTTGCTAAATATTAAATATGAACATATACGCGAGTTCAACAATGTTGCGATATCCTTGACCTCTATCTGAGCCCGCTCAAAGCTCGAAACATCAAGAGCACCCCGGATGTATTATTGCTGATCTTCATGCTTTTTTCATAACATGAATAAACTCGCATGATGCCCTTTCCGACATGTCCGCTTAGGGTCGATATCTGACCTCACTCTACAATCTCCGTCGCCTTGTCGGCGTCAAACGCCAGCCGGCCGGCAATCGCCTGCATCTCCTCAGTCGGCTGTTCATAGCTCCAGGCCATATCGGCGATATCGGGAAGTGAGTAATAGGTAGTGTCGCCCTTGAACGGACAATGGGTGACGGTCTCGGAGGGCGTCAGCAGGTCCATGCGCACATCATCGCGGGGTAGGTACTGCCTCGGCGGATAGCCACGTTCGCGCAGTTCGATAGCGTTGTGGGTATCGGCGATCAGGGTGTCGCCATCAAGAATGCGCACCCGTCGGGTATGCGGCTGCAAGCTGATGCGGGGTGCAGTGTGGTCGGCCATTGACAGCTCCCTTGCTGGTTGGCGTCTCAACCAGCTTAGGGAACATGGGGGAAGCTGTCACTCGATTTGGGGCAAGTGCGTCTTCGTCATTGGTCATACCCGCCGCCGTGGTCGCGGGGTATCCTCGCCGAATCTCCGCTGACGCTGAACGTCGGCGTGGCCGGCGAAGTATGGCTGGTGCCCGACGATGGCAAGCCGCTGCGGATCGGCGCGGGTACATGGCGATGAAGGGCACTGCAGCCCAGCGAGTCGCCTACACCACGGCTAACCAGAACAGGCCGCCGATGACGGCAAGGGCGACCGACGCCACAACACCGGCGTGTCCACCTCCCCTGCCAACCAGAATTCGGGCGGCGATAGCCAAGCCCATCAGGATCCAGCCCACACCGATCAAGACGGTATCCGTGCCGTGCACACGGTGGTCGCCTCCGAATTTCGCCGGTGTGGTGACCGAATCCGACAGAATGGCATCCACGCCACAAAACATCGCCCCAGCGGCCAGCAAGGCCAATACGATCGAGCCAGCCACGCCAGGCGGCCCCTTGGGGTTCATACACCATCGCCCTGTGGGTTACGCGGCCCCTCGCTGGAGGGCTCTGTGAAGAAAAATCGCCGCCGAGGCCATCCGGTAGCGTTACTGGGTCCCGTATCTTGCCTGGCCGGCGGTTCAGCAAGCGATGGTCAGCAACCACTGGCCAGGCGCCTGCACCTGGTGTCTTGAACGGGTCGGGATGGGAATCCCAAATTCCCGATGGCTCACGGCTGGCGTCGCTCCCTGGCGCAGCGCTTGCACAACGTCAAGCAGCGCTTGGCTGACCTGTCAGTTGGTCTGCTGGATCGGCGCCACATCAGTGTCGGACTGCAGCGCCGATAACACGCTCCTGAAGCTTTCCAGGCCGGATTCCAGGTTTTCGATGATCTCTTCGGCAATGTCGTCGGGCTCGGGCAGGTTGTCCAGAGCGCCCAGGGACTTGTCGCGCAGCCAGAAGATGTCGAGGCTGGTCTTGTCGCGCTGGAAGATCTCGTCCCGGCGGTAGCGGCGCCAGCGGCCTTCGGGGTTGTCCTCGCTCCAGGTCTCTTCGCGCAGGTGACGTTCGCCCGGCTTGTAGCACTCGACGAACTCGCGCAGGTGTTCGTCGCGCAGCGGCTTCTTCTTCAGCGTGTGATGGATGTTGGTGCGGTAGTCATAGAGCCAGACCGCATCCGTCCAGGGTTCGGCGCGGCCGGGGCGGCCATCGAAGAACAGCACGTTGGCCTTCACGCCATGAGCGTAGAAGATGCCCGTGGGCAGGCGCAGGATGGTGTGTAGTTCGGTGGTTTCCATCAGCTTGCGGCGTACCGTCTCCCCCGCCCCGCCTTCGAACAGCACGTTGTCCGGCACCACCACGGCGGCCTGGCCGTTTTCCTTCAGCAGCGTCCTGATGTGCTGGACGAAGTTGAGCTGCTTGTTGGAGGTAGTGGCCCAGAAGTCCTGACGGTTGTACTCGAACTCCTCGCGCTCCTGCTCACCGGCCTCGTTGGTGATGGTAAGCGTGCTCTTCTTGCCAAAGGGCGGATTGGCCAGCACGTAGTCGTGCCGCCGGGGATTCTCCGCCAATAGCGCGTCGGTGGGCGATATGGTGGGGTCATCGCTGATGTCGCCGATGTTGTGCAGGAAGAGGTTCATCAGGCACATACGCCGCGCGCCGGGGACGATCTCGTTGCCGTAGAAGGTGTGATGCTTGAGCGCCTGCTTCTCCTCGGCGGTCATCTCCGCCATGTGGTGGTCCTTGATGTAATCATAGGCAGCAAGGAAGAAGCCGCCGGTGCCGCAAGCCGGGTCGCAGATCGTCCTGGCGGGTTGCGGGCGCACGCACTCCACCATGGCGCGGATCAGCGGTCGCGGGGTGAAGTACTGGCCGGCGCCGGACTTGGTGTCCTGGGCGTTGCGCTCCAGCAGGCCCTCGTACATGTCGCCCTTGACCTCGGCATCCAGCATCACCCAGATTTCGGCATCGATCAGCTCGATCAGCCGCGCCAGCTTGGCCGGGTCCTGGATCTTGTTCTGGGCCTTGGTGAAGATCTGGCCGAGCATGCCCCGCTCCCTGCCCAGCTGGCGCAGCAGCTCGATGTAATGCCCCTCGAGCTCCGCCCCCTTGCGGGCCTTGAGACTTTGCCAGTTGTATCGCTCGGGGATGCCCACATCCCGATGCCAGGGCGGGCTGCTGTATTCGTCCGCCATCTTGAGAAAGATCAGGTAGGTGAGCTGTTCCAGGTAGTCGCCATAGCTCACGCCGTCGTCGCGGAGCATGTGGCAGAAGTTCCAGACCTTGGAAACCAGGTTTTCGGCGTTCATGACTGCTCCTCGGTGGCGATGTAGGCCTGATCCGGGCGGTTGGGTTCATTCGGAAATTTGCGCTGCAACTGGCCCTTGCGCACCATCGGGGTGAGATAGCGGTGCTGCAGATAGGCAGGATTGCGCTTGGTGGCCATTGCCAGTTCTCGCAAGGACCAAGGCCGATGGGCACACAGGGCCAAAATTGCGGATTCCAGGCGGCCGGTGTCGCGGCTCCTCTGGCCCAGGGTATCCAACTGCCTACGGAGTGATTCCGGCAGCTCTGCTAACAGAGACTCCCTGGATAAGCTTTCGGACTCCCTAGGCAAGCTCTCGGACTCCCTAGATAAGGCTTCCGACTCCCTAGACAAGCCGCCGGACTCCTGTGATAAGCCTCCAGACTCCTGCGATAAGGGCCCGGGCTCCTGTGATAAGGGGGCAGACTCCCTAGATAAGCCCCCCGACTGCGTAGATAAGGGCGTGAAGAGATCGCCTTCCCCCTCCTCCGCCAGGGGTTCGAGCCGCTCGCCCGGCACGTAGTACGTCGCCGGCCCGCGCGGCACCTGCTCGACGAGCTTCAGGTCACGCAGGTGCGCCAGGCGCTGACTGGCGGCCAGCGTATCGACCCGGTTCAGGTCGCGGTAATCGGAATTGGTGATGCGGCCGGTCTCGCGGAGGAAGATCAGCGCTCGCTGCTCGTCCTCACCCAGCCCCAGGTGCCGGAACTGCCCCAGCCAGGCAATATCCGCCTCGCTCAGGAAGTGGTGGAACAGGTAGGTGGAGGCGAACTGGTCGTGGTGACGGTCCGAATCGAAGCTGGGTGGCGAAAGCCCGGCCTCTTCCATCAGCCGGCGCATGACGCGGATGCCGCTGCCCTTGGTCTCCGCCAGCCCCATCTCGTGCAGCACCGAGGCGATCACCGGGTTACGCCATTGCGAGCCAGGCTCGCCCAGATTCTCCAGTGCCTTGAGGGAGTAGCCCGGGTTCTGCACTTCCAGCCGGTTGCTGTAGCGCAGCAGCTGGACGGGCTGCTGACGCTGGTAGTTGCGATGCATCACCGCGTTCACCACCGCCTCCCGGACCACCTTGTCCGGCAGCACCGTCTTCTCGTCCCGCCGGATCTCGCCCTCCGGCAGCTGAAAGGCCCGCGGCAGGTCATCCAGCACCGCCGCGGTGGCCCGTTGTATCAGCCGGGGCAGCGTATCGCGCAGGTCCAGGGTGGTGAAACGCTCGTGGGGGTCCTCGATCCACTCCTTGCCGGGAATGCGGATGTAGTCCACGCGGTTGGCGGGGAACAGCCGGCGCAGGGCCCCCCGGCGGCCGAACAGCAGCACGCCGGCCACCGTCGGGTGCAGCTGGCCCGACTTGCGGACCACGGCGCCCAGCGCCTCCAGCAACTCCGGGTCGGAAAAGGTCAGCTCTTCTGCCGCCGGATTCACCGCGCGGCGGGCATCGCGGTAGTGCTCGATGGCGTCCGCGTCCAGGTCTTCCAGGCTGGCGCCGGAGACGACCGAGGCATCGTGGCTCTGGCCGGCCCGCCCCAGATACAGCGCCGCCAGGTCGTCCTGGTTGCAGCGGTAGTCGCCGCTGGGCCCACGGCGCCACGCCGAGCGCGGCAGGGGCTTGTTGGCGAAGTGGATGGGACGGGACGCCGGATCGGCCTCCGACACCTCCACCACGATGACCGTGCCCTCCTCCAGCGCCTCCGCCCGGGCCTGAATCCGCACCGGCACATTGAAGGCATTGGCGCACTGCGAATGCAGGTCACCCAGCAGCTTGTCCGGGTCCGCGATACCGGTCACCCGGTAATCCCCCGGCTGGTCCGATGCCTTCTCCACCCCCAGCAGCAACCAGCCACCGCCCAGCCCGGGCTCGTTGGCCAGGGCGCAGACCGTCTCCATGACCGACTTGCCGATGGCCGAGGCCCGCTTGGCCTCGATGCGATCGGATTCATCGAGCTGCCGGAGCTGGTCGAGCAGCGCGCGGGCCGTGAACGTATTCATGCCGAGGCCTCGGCCTTGCGCCTGCGGCGACCGGGTTTGGGCGTATCCGCCTGTTCCTGGCGGATGCGCTCCAGCAACCGGCTTGCCGGTTCGTCGTCGGGGTCCTGAGGGACGAGCTTGCCTTCGAAGGCGCGTTTCAGGATGGATTGGCGGAGCGTCGACGAGCGGCCAATAGCCGCATCGATCTCTTGTTCCAAATGCTTGATTCTCGAAAAGCGTGAATCCAAGTACTTCAACAGAACGGCCGACTCCGCTTTTGACAGGATCGGAACTTGAGCCGAAAGAACATCAGTTTGATTTATGCTGGCCTGGTTTACAGCATGTTTCGCATTTCGTGTAACTTCTGATCTACCTTGTCTTGTGCTTAAGTATGTTGAATATAGCTTAGGATCAATAAGGTCGGGCAAAAAACGCAACCGCATCATGTTGCTCTCGAATAGCATTCCCGCATGCCTATCTTGAACAAGCCCGGTCTTACCCAAGTACTCAATGCTATTGACCCTGTTAACCAGCAAATCGCTTTTTTGGATGGAATAACCCTGGGCTTCCTCTACATCAGCTCTAACTTTCTTAAACTCCCCTTCCTCACGCAATACGCCATCGTAAAAATCGTCAATGCGAACGATCTCACAACCAGAACCATACTGGGAGCTCGGTTTGTATAGTCCGTTTTTTGCACTCTCAATTAGCTCGCTGAGAGTCACCCATAACCAGGATTCAGGTAGCGAGGGTAAATGGTAAGTCGATTGTGATTCATAATTTTTCAGAGCAGATGGCTTTCTGGGTTTTCGGCTCGTTTTCCCTGTTTCCTCCCACTCCGCCAAGGCGGCTTTCCACTCTTCCAGCTGCTGCTCATAGCGCGCTTCGCGTTCTTCGCGGATACGCTGGAGGAGCTGGTCGGCGGATTCGAGTTTGTCGGCATTATCACGGCGCCACTGCTCGGTGAGGCGGCCTTCGAACGCGGCCTTGAGCAGGGACTGGCGGTAGGTCTTGAGCTGGGCACGAGCTGTTTTCAGGCTTTCCAAGCCCTTGTCCAATTCGGAGAAGAGCTCTTCGACTTTGGCGACGATGCGGCGTTGTTCGCTAAGTGGAGGGACAGCAATCGCTATTCTTCGCATAGCGCGCTGATTAAGCTTCAGCCTTGTCGTCCCGGTTACAACTGGCGCATAATCTGCAGAATTCAGATAATAGCAGAAGAAGTCAGGATTGATTCTCGGTGAGAGAATGTGAGCATGATTGTTTACCCATACTTTCCCTTCAACGATGTACGCTTTCGCCTTCTCCGGCTCTAGGAAGGGAGCACCATCCTCCCCCAAGAGGACGTATTTCCCATCAAGTTTGTAATCATCAATGTAATCAACCTGCCCTGTAGCGCCGTAGTACGGGAAAAGTTCGGAGACGCCCTTACCATCAATTCGTTGTTGACGTTCCTTGTTATTAACAGGCTCTCGATAGGAGTCCAATATCAAGGCCACATCATCAAGCGCAGCCACTTTCCACCATTTTGGAGCAGGAAAACGCTGCCCAAGCAAGTCCAGTCTCACTGATGGTGCTCCTTCAGGAACTTCACTCACGCCGCCATCTCGTCATTTATCTGGTCCAATACGTTCTCCATATCCTCTCCGAATAGCTGCCACATGCGCCCGCGTCCGCCTTCGGCGTCGAAGGGGGCGTAGTCCAGGTCTTCCACGCCGATGTGGAAGCTGGCGGTGATGTGGTCGCGGATCTTTTCGAGCCAGGCCATCTGTGCCTCGTTGAATTTGGGCTGGTTGCCGGAGTGCCGGCCGAAGACCCAGCGCTTGAAGTTGGCGCGCACGGTGTCGGCGTAGGGCGTGAGCTTGTCGTCCCAGCCGCTGACCCGGCGCACCAGGGCGATGATCTGCGCCAGTTCCGATTCCGGCCGGCGCGCTGGCACCTGATCCAGGCGGGCGTAGGCGTCCCACACCCGGGCCGGGGCGAGCTGCGGCTTCTCGCGCTTGAGCGCGTCGCGCAGCTCGCGAATGGCCCGGGCGGTGATCTCGCGGCGCCGGTGCGGCTGGTGATAGTAAATGGTCAGGGCGTCGATGTCGTCCCGGTGGGCCTCCAGCCACTCGCGAAATGCCTGGCGCAGGTTCTCGCGGTGGGTGTCGGCGTCGGTCTCCCAGTCGCTGGTGGTGACCTCGTCCGGGTTGATCTCATCCACCAGCTGCTCCTGGCGCTGGCGGACCTCTTCGAGGTAGGTGGTCAGCGGGCCGGTGATGGCGGCGGTGGCGGCCTTGGCTCGCTGCTCGCGCACCGTCTCGATCTGCGCCGGGCTGGGTTCGGCGGATTCGGGCAGCTGGTGGGCCTCGCGGGCGGCGCGGCGCAGGGCGTCCGGGTCGTCGGTGGCCAGCAATTCGGCGGCGATGGTGTTGAGGTCCGGGCCGCCGGTGATCCTGCGCACGTTCTGGTGCTGCTCGTCGTCGAGTCGCTTGCTGAAGCGGGCCAGGCGGCCGGCCAGGCTGGTCAGGGTGTCCGGGTCGCGCACGCCCATGGTCACGCCCTGCATGAGCGCCTTCATGGGCACGCTGGGCTGGCGCTCCAGGGTGCCGGTTTCCATCTTTTTCGACTCGCTCACCCCCACGGCGTCGACCAGCACGAAGTGTTCCTTCGGGCCACTGGCGGAGCGGTTGACCTGGCGCAGGCCGTCGGCGTCCAGGCTACGGGTGCCGCGGCCGACCATCTGCATGTAGTAGTTGCGGCTTTTCACGTCGCGCATGAACAGCAGGCACTCGAGGGGCTTCACGTCGGTGCCGGTGGCGATCATGTCCACGGTGACGGCGATGCGCGGGTGGTAGTCGTTGCGGAAGCTGTTGAGCAGGCCCTGGGGATCTTCGTCGATGCGGTAGGTGATCTTCTTGCAGAAGTCGTTGCCGGCGGCGAACTCCTCGCGGACGATCTTGATGATGTCGTCGGCGTGGCTGTCGGTCTTGGCGAAGATCAGGGTCTTGGGCACCTCGATGCCGCCAGCGTTGATGCCGGGGCCGCCCTCGCCTTCCGACAGGCGACGCTGCGGGAACATGCGCGGCAGGGCGTCGCGGAAGGCGCGGATGACGGTGCGGATCTGGTTGGGGTTGACCACGCTGCGGTCGAGCTGGCTGCCGGCGTATTCCAGGTCCTCGTCGAGCTGCGACCAGCGCTGTTCGCGGGTCAGGCGGTCGCGATGCTCGACGGTCTCCTCCGCCTCGATCGTCGCCCCTTCCCGAGTCAGCCGAGTGTCGATGCGCCAGATGAAGTGATCCACGTTCACGCCGTCCACCACGGACTGCTCCAGCGGGTATTCGCTGACCACGTTCTGCTGGAAGAAGCCGTAGGTGCGGTTGTCCGGCGTGGCGGTGAGCCCCACCAGGAAACTGTCGAAATACTCGATCACCTGCCGCCAGAGGTTGTAGATGGAGCGGTGGCACTCGTCGATGACGATGACATCGAAGAACTCCGGCGGCACCTTGGCGTTGTACACCACCGGCAACGGTTCCTTGCGCAGGGCATCGAGCCCGGCCGGTTCGTCTTCGGCCTCTTCGGGCAATGGCTCACCCTTGAGGATGGAGTAGAGCCGCTGGATGGTGCTGATGCAGACCTGGCCGTCGCGGGGCACATGGGGCGAGCGCAGGCGCTGGACGGTGTAGAGCTCGGTGAACTTGCGGTTGTCGTCCTGGGGCAGGTACTGGTGGAACTCGTTCTCCGCCTGTACGCCCAGGTTGCGGGTGTCCACCAGGAACAGCACGCGCTTGGCGCCGGCGTGCTTGAGCAGGCGGTAGATGCTGGTGATGGCGGTGAAGGTCTTGCCCGCGCCGGTGGCCATCTGGATCAACGCCCGGAGACGGTTTTCCTTCAGCGAGGTTTCCAGGTTGCCGATGGCGCGGAACTGGCAGTCGCGCAGGCCGTCCGGCTGCAGCACCGGCAGCGCCTGAAGCCGGGCCCGGAAGGGGGCGGTCTGCGAGCGCCACTCTGCCAGGGTCTCCGGGCGATGGAACTGGAACACTTCGCGGGCGCGGGGCGCCGGATCGTGGCGGTCGGTGAAACGAGTGATCTCGCCGGTGGCTTCATAGACGAAGCGCAGATCCACCTTGCCGATATGCTTCAGCTCGGCCTCGGCATAGCGGGCCGACTGCTCCTCCACCTTGCTGATGCGATGGCCTTCCTCCTCGCGCTTGGCTTCGATCAGGCCCACCGGCACGCCGTCCACCAGCAGAAGATAGTCCATGGGTCCAGTGTCAGTGGGATACTCCCGCACTGCCACGCCCCGCGCCGCCGACGGATTCAGCTCTGCCAGGCTCTGTACGAGCCAGCCGGAAGACCGGAGCTGGTCATCGATGCGATCGCGGGCGCGCTGCTCGGGATTCTGATTGTTACCCATGGGGTATCCCACCATGGCAATCGCTGCCAGGCGGTCCGATAACCGCCTGCCCCTGTCGAGAATGCGAGATGGGATAATGGGGGGAGTCGGCAGAGTCCGTCGCCATGGGGTCGTCCTTTGCGTATGGGCTGCGTGGTTATATTGTTCGATTCAGCCTAGCACCAAAGGATAATGGGTCCCATAAGCGGTTGGATCGAGGGGTCAGCTCTGGCTCGGAGGCGATCGGTCCCCCCGAAGCAGTCGGGTCTATTCGGAATCGAGATTCACAGCGCCGGGCTCGGTCGCCTCGCGATACAAAAGCGCGCAGTTGCGGCCGGCGTGCTTTGCGGCATAGAGCGCCTGGTCGGCCTGGGCCATCAGCTGGTTCGGCGCCTGGCTAGCGTCGTCGCCCTGGCGGGCGACCCCGAGGCTGACCGACATCGTTACTCTCAGCGGCGGCTCGTCTTCCATCCTTTCCACCAGGAAGGGTTCCGCGGCGACGCGCCAAAGGGCCCTCAAGCAAGTCCGCAACGCAGCGCGATCGTCGGGGTGTAGACGAGCGAGCAGGCGTCGCAAGGGCACCCGCGGATACGTCTCGGGGTAGCCCAGTACCGTCTTGAACGCCTGGGAACACCAGACCCGCCCGTTGCGAAGGCTGATTTCCCAGACGCCACAGTCGGCCACCTTGTGGAACAGTTCGATCTGGCGGGAGCGATGGTTCAGTTCGTAGCGGTAAAGGGCCGCCGCGATCAGCTGGCCGGCGGCCTCGAGGAGGTCGAGACCCGGCCCCCGCCAACTGACGGGACGCTCACAGTCATCGATGCCCAGGGTGCCCCACCAATGACCGTTGACGAAGATGGGCACCGTGGCCATGGACTGAATCGCCTGGCCCTCGAGATCACTCCGCAACGGTCCCGGTGGCATGACAGGGATACAGAAGTCATGAGACACCCCCGCCTGGCGCTCCTCGACCAGACGACGATAGACGGGATCCTCGAGCGATGAGGAAAAGAAGCGAAACCGGTTTTGGTTGAGCTGTCGATAGCGCTCCGATGGCGCCCACTCAAAGACATAGTCCTGGACCACGGTATCGGACTGCACCTCTAGAAGCTGGAAGATCCAGACACGGCTCGCCCCGGTGACGGGACCAATCTCCGCCAGTAACCGGTCGACGCCCTCTGCCCAATGGTCCGCCCTCATCAGGGTGCTGCCACCTCGGCTGAGCGCCGCCAGGCAGTCCGCGGTATCGATCAGGACAGGGGCGGCCGAGGCCAGATCCGGAGGGCGCGCTGGTTGACCTGACACAGTGTAAGCATCCTGTAAGTCAAGGAGTCCTCGACAGCTTGGCTGATCGCGGCTGGGATGCCAAGTATGCCACCCTTGAACAAACGCCCTGTCCGCTCGCGGACAGGCTATCTTCAAGGTTCCATGAACCGGAAAACGGAAAGGAGTGCCCCATGAGCAACAGGGAAGCCTACGAACAGAAGCTGCGCGCCAAGCTCGATGAGCTGCAGGCCGAGGTGGACAAGCTGAAGGCCCGCGCCCGGAGCGCCGAAGCCGATGCGCGCATCGACCGGGAAGAAGAGATCGACCGGCTCGAGGCGAAGCGCGAAGAGATGCGCAAGAAGCTCGAGGAGCTGCGCCACTCCAGCGACGACGCCTGGGACGACATCCGGGCCGGCACAGAGCGCGCCTGGGGGTCGCTGAGCGAAGCGATCAAGTCGGCCCGCTCACGCTTCAAGTGACCGGGCACGCCCCCTTCATGACCGGCGTCGGCCCCGTCGAGGCGTTCGCCGAAGGCCTGTTGGAGCTTTGACGCTGGCAGCATCAGGGCGACTTCATTGCGGAATCGCCAGCGCCTGACGTTGAGTGGGCGGGTAGTGGCATTAAAATATCGATAACGCTACTAATCGACACTATACTATCGGTATGAAAACACGTCACGTCACCCTCAGCCCCCAAGCCTCCCTCTCGCTACGCCTGTTCGCCGGTATGATCGAGGAGGGGCGGCTGCGCAAGGGGTGGACCCGAGACGAACTCGCCGAGCGGGTTGGCGTCGGCGTGGTCACCATTCGTCAGGTTGCCAAGGGCTCTCCCCGCGTGGCCATCGGCACCTATTTCGAAGCGGCGGCGCTGGTCGGCGTGTTGCTGTTCACCGATGACCTGGACACGCTGAAACGCGAGCATGCTACCCAGCGGGAACGGCTGACGCTGCTCCCCAAGCGCGCTCGCCGTCAGCCACAAGAGCCCATCGATGATGACTTCTAGCAGCCGACGCGCCTACGTCTGGGCTTGGTTGCCCGGTCAGACATCCCCCGTGGTGGCCGGTCTCGTGGAGCGCGACGATCAAGACCACTACCGCTTTGCCTATGGTCGTCGCTACCTGGCACGCGAAGACGCGATCAGCCTCTACCCCGACGAGCTTCCCCTTCGGCCCGGGAGCCAGGAGCAAGCAGGTGGCGCACTGCCCTCCTGCCTGCGCGATGCCGCTCCCGACGCCTGGGGGCGTCGCGTCATCATCAATCGGCTAACGGGCAGGAAGGGCGATGCTGCCGATGAGGTCGAGTTCAACGAGCTGGTCTACCTGCTGGAGTCCGGATCGGACAGGATCGGCGCGCTGGATTTCCAGCTCTCCCCCACCGACTACCAGCCGCGTGAGCACCAGGACGCCACCCTGGCGGCATTGCAGGAGGCCTCGGCGTATGTGGAAGCAGGGGAGCCGCTCCCTCCCCCCCTGGAGCAGGCCATTCAACACGGCAGCAGCATCGGCGGCGCTCGTCCCAAGGCCCTGTTGGATGACCAGGGCCGCAAGCTGGTGGCGAAATTCTCTTCCAGCACTGACCTCTACAGCATAGTGAAGGCGGAATTCGCTGCCATGCGACTCGCCAGGCTCGTGGGGCTCGATATCGCTCCCGTCGAGATGACCCGATCGCTGGGCAAGGACGTGCTGCTGGTGGAGCGCTTCGACAGGATGAGAACGCCCGGCGGTTGGTCCAGAAGGATCGTGCTGTCGGCCCTCACCCTGCTGGGCCTGGATGAGATGACGGCTCGCTATGCCAGTTATGAGGACCTCGGCCATCGCATCCGGGCAGAGTTCTACCAGCCCGAGCAGTCGCTGCTCGAGCTGTTCGGCCGCATCGTCTTCAACGTGCTTTGCGGCAACACCGACGACCATGCGCGCAATCATGCCGCCTGCTGGGATGGCGAATCGTATCGACTGACGCCGGCCTATGACATCTGCCCACAATCCCGAACCGGTGGCGAAGCCACCCAGGCTATGCTGATGAGTGGCCAGGAGCGGCGCAGCCAGCTCGTCCACTGCCTGGCGGCCGCGGAGCGACTCGGCCTGAGCTTGGCGCAAGCCAGGGAGATAATCGACCACCAACTTGCCACGATCCGGGAACAATGGGAGGCCGTGTGCGACGAAGCCGCTCTGAGCACGGTAGATCGCAACTTCTTGTGGGGCAGGCAGTTTCTCAATCCGTTCGCGCTGGAAGGCTATACGGCGTCATGAGTGAGCGCGCCCATTCGCGAGGTGGAGCGTCTCACCCGCGAAGCGCCATGACACAGTCAAGCTCCTCCCGATAAGCCGCCTCGTGCTGAGCCGGATCGGCAGAAAAGCGCCCGAGCGCCACGGCCAGCTCGAAGAAGCCCTGCCGGGGCAGGTCGTCACGGCGGCTGACCACCAGGGTGGCGACCATCGGGCGGCCGGCGGCGACGTCCTCGCGCATCAGCGCCTCCAGCGCCAGGGCGACGCGCTGGATGGTGCGAGGTGGCGTGAGGCCCAGCGCCTCGGCGGCCTGCTGGTAGGTGATCGGCACGGCTTCGTCGGGCAAGCCCATCAGCAGCTCACGCAGGCGCGGGGCCAGGTCGGGGTCAGCTTGGCTCACCATTCAATCACCCTCCTGGGGTTGGCGATAAACCTCCGGCTCACAGCTCGGATGCGCTGTGCCGAGTCTCCGCCGTGGCATACTCCCGAGCAAGTCCGCCGCCAGAATAGAACAAGGAGACAGCGCATGTTCACCGGCCTGAGTGCCTTCCCCATGACGCCCATGAACGAGAATGCCATCGACGAGGTGGCCTTCGTACGGCTGGTCGAGAGACTGGTCACCGCGGGTGTTGATTCCATTGGCGCCCTCGGCTCGACGGGCAACTATGCCTATGCACCGCCCAGCCTGCCGCTGCCCCTGAGGACGCTGGAGGGGCAGCAGCGACAGGCGCTTGGCGCGCTGCTGGAGGAGCTCAAGTGACCTGATGGAAGCGTGATGCTTTACAGCGCTCTGTATCGTATCGTGCCGAAAAAGAGCGTCATGCAAGATATCACGCGGCGTCGAGCGGCTTGATCCGTTCCATATCGTCCTTGATGGCCTCGGCAGCTACCCAGAGGTCAACGGCTCGCTGTGCGTTCAGCCAGAACTCCGGCGAGTTGCCGAATAGGCGACCGAGCCTAAGCGCCATCTCGGGGCTGACCGCTCGACGTTCGCGTAGCAGTTCATTGATGGACTGGCGTGATACCCCCAACGCTTCGGCAAGACCTGCGACGGTCAAGCCATAATCCGGCAGGAAGTCCTCACGCAACATTTCACCGGGATGCGTGGGCCTGCGCTGCATACCGCCCGTGTTTTCGATGGCCATCTTCACCTCCTGATGTCAGTGGTAATCGCAGACTTCGACATCGTAAGCATCACCGTCTTCAAAGCGAAAACAGATACGCCACTGGGCATTGATCGATATCGCATATTGCCCCGCTCTATCGCCGAACAACGCATGCAGCCGGTTACCGGGTGGCACTTCCAGATCGCGCAGCCGCATGGCCAGGTGGATATACTCGAGTTTTCGAGCGGCCCTGGCTGCTACATCGGCTGGAAACCGTCTTGACTGTCCCTTGGCATACAGCTCATGGGTGCGCTTGTCGGCGAAGGACTTGATCATCCCAGCAATGTAATGCGTCACGTGACGCGCGTCAAGATGGCAGCGGCCCTCAGGCGAGCACCTCGGCAATTGGCCGCCGACGTTCGAGGGCTTCGACGTCATCCACACCGTCGACAACGAGGAGCATGACTCATGAGCAACAGTTGGCGGGGGCGCGCGGTGCTCCACCATGGATAGGTGCCCAGTTTCACCACCAGCGTCGGACACGTTATAGTCGCACCTGACGATACCTATCACCATCGGCCGGCCACTGGCGCGGCTGTCGCATAGCGTGCCGGGGTCAACGCGCCCAAAGCCCTGGTGGCGCATCATCAACCTGTCTCCATGGCCAGAGCATGTCCAAGAAACGAAACAAGCGTTCGGCGCGCAACAAGCCGGGCCCCGCCTCTCTCTCGTCCGACGCCCTGGAAAGCTCCGCCCAAGAAACATTGCAGCGAGGCCGTTTCCGCGAGGCCATCGCCCATTTCAAGGAGCTGTTGAAACGAGAGCAGCGGGAGGAGTGGCGCGAGGGCCTGGCACAGGCCTACGAAAGCCGTGCCCACTCACTCACCGAGAAGGGCATGCTCAAGGAAGCGCTGGTGATGTGGGAGAACCGCCACCGGCTGGGGGCTGCCGCGCCGCTGCGCCTGGCACACACCGCCTTGCTGCTGCGCCTGGGGCGCGTCCACGAGACGGTCAAGATGTTCAACCAGGCCGCTGACACACTGCCTGCTGACGAACTGGCAGCACTGCGGACTCAGTTGGCGGCCTACTACCTGAGCGGGGAAGCCGAGGTCATGGAGGGCCTGGCGCCGGAGGATCCCGTGGTGGTCCACGGCGAGGCAGCGCAAGCGGCACTAGCGGCCTATTGCAGCGGCGATGACATAGCCCTGGAGCAAGCGTTGGCCGCCATTCCGTTCCGCTCGCCCTACCGCGATGGCGTGCACCTCCTCAAGGCCATGCAGCGCCTGCCCGAGCAGCCGACCCAGGCCGCGGCCCTGTTGGCCAGGGTGCCGGCCGAGTCGGCCTTCGCGCCGCTACGCCAAGCGACCGAACTCGCCCTGGTACCGGAACAGGAACTGGCCTCTCGCCTCGCCGATGTCGGCAAGGCCACCCGTCGCTTCGCGCTGACCCTGCGAGGCTGGAGCCCCGAGCGCCAGGCACTGTTCGAAGAGGCCCGCAAGCTGGGCGACGAACCGCCGCCCAAGGCGCTGTTGCACTTCCTGTACCGTCACCGTGACAAGCTGGGCGACGACTGGGTGCATGAACAGGGACGGCGCCTGTTGATCGATGACGCCCCGCAGAGCCTCGCTTGGCCCCGTGAGGCCGGTGGACGCTCCCTCTCGCAAGCGGAAAAAGTACAAGTAGGCGCCTGGCAGGCCGAGCGATACAGCGACAACCCGTGGTACACCCTAGAGTGCTGGGAGCTCCTGGCCCAGCACCTGGAAGAACCCCATGCCCCAGCTCCCGGCAGTGACCAGGCGCTACGCATCGCCCTGGTGCTGCGGCGCGTCGATCAGGCGGGGGACATCCTGGCACACGCCACGCCGTCTGCGGAGCCCCATGCCCTGGACCGGGCAGTCGCCCACCTCGTCGAAAGGAGTCTCGATTACGACCCGGATGCCCCGCAGGCCTATCTTCGCCTGACCGCCTACTACCTGCGCGGCAGGGAGCTCAAGGAGACGCGCCGTCTCCTCGAACCGGCGCTGGCTCGCTGGCCCGAGAACCTCCAGGTACTGACGGCGGCCCTGGACACGGCCGTAGCGGGCGGCGCCTTCAAGAAGGCGGCAGGCTTCGCCCGGCGCATCCTGGCCATCGACCCGATCAACAAGACGGCCCGGGAACGCCTGATGAAGGCCCACCTCGCCCATGCGCGCAAACAGCTTCGCAATGCCCGCCCGGACCTGGCCCGCCGGGAGCTCGAGCAGGCCAGCGCCTGGGATCGG
Source organism: Halomonas sp. 25-S5 (assembly GCF_029889845.1). Lineage (GTDB taxonomy): Bacteria > Pseudomonadota > Gammaproteobacteria > Pseudomonadales > Halomonadaceae > Halomonas. The sequence continues at coordinate 102,341 of NZ_JARANV010000006.1, read as the reverse complement.
TCCAAACGCTTCGGCATCCAGCTGGAGATCGTCGACGCCCTGATAACCTTGGCCACCGATGCCCCGGCCGGCGCTTCAGCCTTGCGGGCGGTGAACCAGCGTCTCGGCGACGGCCTCGCCGCTGGACTGAGTATCGCGCTGGAAGCGGCGGCGGTGGGCAAACCGCCCAAGGCCCTGTTCACGGACTTGGGCCTGTCCAAGCCGCAACCCCGAGGTGCTGAAGACCTGAAGGCCTGCCTTGCCCAACTGCGCGAGCACCTGGACAGCGGTGGCAAGCTGCCGCCCGAGGTGACCCGCTATTTCGAGAAGGTCCTGAAGGCCTCGGCCCAATTCGAGCTCTCTTTTCAAGAGATGGAAGCCGCCTGCGAGACCCTGCGCCGCTGCCGCTGGGACGCGGTTCGGCAAGCCTTCGCCCAGGCGGCCCTCAAGCGCTGGAAAGACGCGCCCGTATTTGCCTTTCATGCCTTCGAGGCCAAGTACAAGGGTGCCCCGTGGAAGGCGAGCTCAACCGACATCAGACGACTGGAGCGGGCCCTGGAGCACGCCCGAGAAAAAGGCGACACGCGCAGCACCGAGCGCCTGCTGAATGTGCTCGACAGTCTGCGCCTTACTTCCTTCGAGGATTCCCCCCTCCCGCCGGAGATGGGAGAGGAGATGGGGCCCGAGGCCTTGCCTATGCTCATCAACCTGATGGGACTGGATAGGCTCCTCGACATGCTGGGGCTGAGTCGCGACATGAAGCGCCAGTTCAAGGAGCTCGAGCGGGAGCTGGGTCGCCCGGCGCTGATCGAGATGCTCGGCGCCATGATGAGCGCCGACTCCGATGACCCTCCCCCTTTCCCGGCACCGCGACCCAAACGGCGGGCCGGGAGCAGGCGGCATGCCGTGGAAGACGATACGCCATCGGACGATGATGATCCTTTTAACCAGCCGGACCTGTTCACATGAGTGACCCTTACCTGACCCTGGGGGTGACAGCCAAGGCCACCGATGCCGACATCGAGGCCGCCTATCGTGCAGGCGTCAAACGTCATCCCCCAGAGCGCGACCCACAACGCTTCGAGGCCCTGCGCAGCGCCTATGAGGCGCTACGCACCCGCCGCGACCGCCTCGGCTACGAGCTGTTCGACACCTCGCCGCCGACGGTGAGCGATATCCTGGACAAGGCCGCCCCGACGGGTAAGCCGCGCCGCCCGGACCCGGCGCTATTCGCGGCCCTGCTACGCGGGGAATCGTGATGGACGCCGCCGCCAAGGAGCAGCTCGTCGAGCGTTTTCGTGCCTATCTGGAGGCCGGCGACGCCCAATCTGAAGAGCACGCCCAGCTTGCAGAGACAAGAGAAACCGCGGAGGCCGAATCCCCGGACCTGTTTACCCTGCTGGCCGAGCAGGCGGCGCTCAAGAACGAGGTAAAGCTCGAATCCCGTCAGATCAAGGCCGCTCTCGATCAGTTCCGGGAGTTGTTCGACACCTTGCGCCAGAGCAACACCCGCCTCGGCGAGGAACTGGAGCGCCAGCAACAATCGGCCCGAGACCAGCAACGCGACGCCGAGCGCGGCCTGTTGCTCGAGCTGCTGGAACTGCGCGATCGTCTGCGGGCCGGCCATGAGCAGGCTCGCCGCTATCGGCCGGGTTTCCTGGCGCGTCGTGGCGGCGCGGGCACGTTCGTCGCGGGGATGGCCGACGGCTCAGCCATGAACCTGGCGCGTCTGGATGACATCCTCATCCGGCGTGGGGTTTCACCGCTGCCAAGCGTGGGCCATGCCTTCGATCCCCATACCATGCACGCCACCGAGGTGGTGCATAAGGCCGACCGGGAAGACGGCGAAGTGGTGGACGAGCTGCGCAGCGGTTACCTGCAACACGACCGCCTGTTGCGCCCGGCAGAGGTCATCGTCAACAAGCGCACTGAGGAAACAAAATCTTGAGCGACAACATTATCGGCATCGACCTGGGCACCACCAACTCCGAAGTGGCCATCGTCCAGGACGGCAAGGTGCAGATCATCGACGTAGACGGCGCCAGGCTGCTGCCGTCGGTAGTGGGCCTGGCCAACGACGGCGCCCTGCTGGTGGGTCAGGTCGCCCGCAACCAGTACGCCCTCTACCCCGAACGCACCGTACGCTCCATCAAGCGGCGGATGGGCGATGACCAGAAGGTCACGATGGGGGAACAGGTCTACACGCCGCAGGAGATCTCCGCTCTCATCCTGCGCCGCCTCAAGCGCGCCGCCGAGGAGCACCTGGGCGAGGCCGTGGGCAAAGCCGTGATCACCGTGCCGGCCTATTTCTCCGACGCCCAGCGCCAGGCCACCCGCGATGCCGGCGAACTGGCCGGCCTGGAAGTGGTGCGCATCATCAACGAGCCTACCGCTGCGGCCCTGGCCTATGAGAGCGGCCACGCCGAGGCCAAGACCTTGCTGGTCTATGACCTGGGGGGCGGGACCTTCGATGTCTCGGTGGTGCGCCTGAGCCAGGAGGTTACCGAGGTCCTGGCCAGTCACGGCAACAACCGTCTCGGCGGCGACGATTTCGACAGCCGGATCGTGGAATTCCTGGTGGAGCGGCTGAAGACCGAGCAAGGGGTCGACCCCAGCGGCGACCGCGCCGCCATGGCACGCCTCGGACGTGCCGCCGAGACGGCCAAGATCGCGCTCAGCGATGCGCCCTACGCCCGCATCGAGGAAGAGTATCTGCTAGAGCACGACGGACACCCCATCCACCTGTCCCTGGAGCTTGATCGCCGGGACTACGAGACGATGATCACGCCCTTCATCGACGAAACCCTCGAGGCGATGCACATCGCCCTGGATGGCGCCGAACTCACGGTGGCCGATGTGGATGAAGTACTGCTGGTAGGAGGGGCGACCCGCACACCCTTGATCCAGCAATGGCTCGAGGAGGAGCTGGGAATCGCACCGCGCAGCGAGGTGGACCCGGAGCTATGTGTCGCCACCGGGGCCGCGATCCAGGCGGCGGTCATCGGCGGGCAGCCGGTGACGGCGAACGTGCTGGTCGACGTGACGCCCTACACCTTCGGCACCAGCGCCTTATCGGACCGTCTGGGCGAGCTCTATCCCTACACCTTCATCCCGCTGATTCATAAGAACACCCCCATCCCGGTCACCAAGAGCGAAGCCTTCTACACCTTCGAGGACGGCCAGACGACCATCGACGTCTTCGTCTATCAGGGAGAGGATCCCGATGCCCTCAACAACACCGAGATCGGCTCCTTCCGCATCGAAGGTCTCAGCGACGTCCCTGCCGGCAACGTGATCATCACGACCTTCTCGCTGGACCTGAACGGCATCCTGCACGTCACGTCCCGGGAGAAACGCACCGGCCTGGAGAAACACATCACCATCGACAACGCCACCGCCCGTTTCGAGCAGGAGGAGCTCAGTGACGCGCGTCAGCGCCTGTCCTCCCTCATCGAGGGCGAGGCCCAACCGGTCCAGTCGGCACAGCGCGAGGCGATCCAGGCGCAGGCCCTGATCGAGAAGGCCGAGCGACTGATGGAAGGCGCCAACCCCGAGGACCGGGAAGACCTGGTAGACAACATCGAGAGTGTCCAGGATGCCTTGGCCAGCGGTGATATCGCCGCCCTGGCGCGGGCCACGGATGAGCTCTCCGACCTGGTCTTCTATCTGGAGCCGTGATGCAACGCTGCCCCAACTGCCGTGCTCGCCGCAGCGGCGACGGCGACAGCCACTGCCGCCGCTGCGGCATGGAGCTCACACAACTGCTCGAGGCCGAGCAGGCCGCCCAGCGGCAAGTAGTGGCAGCGCTCGGCCACCTGGAAGCCGGCGATGTTCCCGGTGCCATCGCCACCCTCGAGCAGTCCCGTACCCTATGCCGCGAGCCCTTTTCGGCGCTCTTGCTGGACTTCGCTCGATCGCTCGCTTGACACCACTGGGTTCCCTGTATTCATATGATTCCGTATTTAGATAGATCAGTCTATACAGGAACAACCATCGATGCCCGCCTCCAAACGCGACCAGCTGCTCGCCACGGCCGAGCGACTCTTCTATGAACAGGGGTTCCACGCCACCGGGATCGACCGCATCGTGGCGGCCGCCGGGGTGGTGCGCATGACGCTCTACAACCACTTCGCCTCCAAGGAGGCCCTGGTGGCAGCCGTCCTGGCGGCTCGCCATGAGCGCTTCATCGCCAGCCTCGATGCGGCGACGGCCTCGGCCTCGCCGGGCCAGGTGACCCGAGCCCTGGTCGATGCGCATGGCAACTGGCTGGAACGCTACAGCCAGCATGGCTGCATCATGGCCAAGGCGATGGGCGAGTTCGCCGAGCACAACGCCGAGATCCACGCCCTGGCGGCGGCCGCCAAGACCGACCTGCTGGCGCGCCTGGAAGCCGCCGTGGCACGCGATGGGCTGGACCACCACGCCGGCCTGGCGCGACGCCTCTTCGTGGTGCTGGAAGGCAGCAATACGGCGGTGGCCCTGCTGGGTGCACAGACGGCGCTGGCCGACACGCGGGCGGTGGTCGACACCCTCCTCGCCACCGCCCGGAGCGAGACCCGATGAGACCACTGCCCCCCCTCGGCATGGCCGCCCTTGGCAGCGGGATCATTGCCATCACTTACGGCCTGGCCCGCTTCGTGTTCGGGCTCTTCCTGCCCACGATGCGCGACGAGCTGACGATCTCCCCGACCATGGCGGGTGTGATCGGCGCCCTGCCGTTCCTGAGCTTCGTGTTCGCGATCCTCGCCGCCACCTGGGTGATACGCCGCCTCGGGGTTCGCCGCACGGGGGTCGCGGCCGTCGGCCTGGCCGGGATCGGGCTGATGATGATTGCCCTGGCGCCGTCATCGCTGCTGCTGGCCGCCGGGGTGCTGATCTGCGGGATCAGCACCGGGCTGTCATCGCCGGTCATGGCGGAGGCGGTTCACCGGGTCGTGCCCTCCTGGGTCCTGCGCGGGCGGGTCAACGCCACCATCAATGCGGGCACCAGCCTGGGCATCGCGCTCGCCATGCCGGCGGTGCTGATCTGGGCGGAGGCCTGGCGCAGTGCCTATATCGGGTTCGCCGCCCTGGCGGCCCTGGGCACCCTGGCGGCCCTCTGCTATCTGCCTCGGGATGGTCAACGTCCCTCACCGTCGCAGTCCCGACCCGTCGCCCTGCCGGCGAGCCGTGAGCAATGGCTCGGGATCGCCCGGCTGAGCGGCCTGGCCGTCGGCATAGGAGGCGTGAGCGCGGCCTACTGGGTGTTTGCCCCGGATGCGGTGATCAACGCCGGGGGGCTCGCGCCGAGCCAGACCGCCTGGATGTGGCTGGCCGTCGGCCTCGGCGGGCTGTTGGGCGCTGGCGCCGGTGATCTCATCGCCCGCTTCGGGCCGGCCGCGAGCCATGCTGCTGGCCTCATGGTGATGTCTGCCAGCCTCGCGCTGCTGGCCTTCGATCCCGGCAATTTCGCCCTCGCCCTGGTATCCGCGGCCCTGTTCGGCACCGGGTACATGACCCTCAGCGGCTTCTACCTGGTCAGGAGCACCCAGATCATGACCGAGGCGCCCTCCTTCGCCCCGGTGATGCCGTTGCTCGCCACCTCGGTTGGCCAGATCGCCGGCTCTCCGCTGGCCGGCTGGCTGGTCGGGGCCGAAGGCCATGTCACCGCCTTCATGCTCTTCGCCATCCTGGGGCTCGCTGTCGCCGGGCTGGGGTTGTGGCTACTCAAAGAGCGAGGGGCTGCTGCCGATTGGAGTGCCCCTTGAACTCAGCCGCCACCCTGGCGGTGGCGGCGCTGACCTGGAGCGACCCGCGGGACATCCCCGCCCTGGCAGCGGGCCTGCTGGGCACTTGGGGCATGTTCATGCTGCGCGGGATCGCCATGCGCGGCGCCCGCCTGCGCCACATCCACGGCTGAGGCGTGGCTCACTTCATCTCGAAGCCGCGCTTGACCAGGAAGTCACGCATGTGGGGGCGCAGCTTGGTGTCGAACAGCGGGGTGAGGTTCTGCGACCAGTTGGTGTCCTTGGGCCCGCCTTTCCGCGACTGGTAATAGGCGTGCATGGTCTGGTCATAGGCCGCCACCAGCTCGCGGTCGTCGCGGTAGCGGTCCTCCTTGAGGATCGCCGCCACCGGCAGGCGCGGCTTCACGTCCGGATCGTGGGCCGGATAGCCCAGGCACATGCCGAACACCGGGAAGACGTGGTCCGGCAGCCCCAGCAGGTCGCTGATCGCCTGGGGGTTGTTGCGTATCCCGCCGATGTAGCAGATGCCCAGCCCTTCCGATTCCGCGGCGATGGCCACGTTCTGGGCCATCAGGGCGGTGTCCACGCTGGCCACCAGCAGCTGCTCGGTCATGCCGCGCACCACCCGGGCGCCGGTGCGCTCGGCGGCCTCGGTGGGGCGCTTCATGTCGGCGCAGAACACCAGGAAGGCGCCGCCGGTAGCCACGTACGACTGGCCGCCGGCCAGCTCGGCGATCGCCTCGCGGTTCTCGGGGGCCTTCACATGGATGACGCTGTAGGCCTGGACGTGGCTGGAAGTGGCCGCGGCCTGGCCGGCCTCGATCAGCATCTCCAGCAGCTCGCGAGAAACCGGCTGGTCGGTGAACTTGCGGACGGAGCGGTGGGACTTGAGCAGCTCGATGGTGGGATTCATGGGACCTCGTTGCAGGGTGTCGATCAACGTCGTCAAGGCGCTCGGCGAACATCAGTAAAGCCACATTGTCCATCACTCGGCGAGGCTTTGCATCGCCCGGGGCCGTCCTGTTTGCTGCAAGGTGGCGTGTCGGCCTGGCATCGCTTCCTTCGCATCAAGCTGATGCTGTACCTTGGACGTCATCGAATCGCGATGACAGGGATGACTCACCCCATGCTGACGAAACACACCACGCTCCCCGACCCTCGCGTCTGGCGGTTGGCCCTTGTGCTGATCATGGCGATGCTGTTGACCGGTTGCGGCGTCAACAACATCCCCACCTATGACGAACAGGTGAAGTCGTCCTGGGCGCAGGTGGAGAACCAGTACCAGCGGCGCGCGGACCTGGTCCCCAACCTGGTCGAGACGGTCAAGGGGTTTGCCCGGCAGGAGCAGGAGACCCTGACCGCCGTGGTGGAAGCGCGGGCCAAGGCCACGTCCATCCAGATCGACGCCGAGTCGCTGGACGACCCGGAAAAGATGCGTCAGTTCGAGCAGGCCCAGCAGCAACTGACGGGCGCGCTGAGCCGACTGATGGCGGTGTCCGAGCGCTATCCCGACCTGAAGTCGAACCAGAACTTCCTGGCCCTGCAGTCGCAGCTGGAGGGCACTGAAAACCGCATCGCCGTGGCGCGGCGCGATTTCATCACCGCGGTCGAGCGCTACAACACCGAGATCCGCACCTTCCCCGGCCGCCTGTGGCACAGCTTCCTCTATAGCGACATGCCGCTTCGCGAGACCTTCGAAGCCACGACCGAGAACGCGGACCAGGCCCCCCAGGTGGAGTTTGAATGAGTAATCTTCTGCGTATTCCGCTGTTGGCGTTGCTGTTGACGGGGGCCCTTGGCCTTCAGGCACAAGACGTCCAAGCCCAGGAACTTGAAGGACAGGAACTCGGCTTTCCCGAACTAACCGGCCGTGTGGTGGACCAGGCCGAACTGCTGGACCAGGCCACCGAATCACGCCTGAGCGAGCGGCTGGCGGCCCACGAAGACGCCACCACCGAGCAACTGGTGGTGGCGACCCTACCGGACCTGCAGGGCGTCACCATCGAGGAGTATGGCTATCAGCTGGGGCGTCACTGGGGCATCGGCCAGGCAGAGGAGGACAACGGCGCCCTGCTGATCGTCGCGCCGAATGAGCGCAAGGTGCGCATCGAGGTCGGCTATGGCCTCGAGGGTCGCCTGACCGACGCCCAGTCCTCGGTGATCATCAACCAGATCCTGACGCCGGCCTTCCGCGAGGGCGACTACGCCCGCGGCATTACCGAGGGCGTGGAGGCGATGATCCAGGTGCTGGGCGGCGAGCCCATGGACACCAGCGCCACCTCCAGCGCCCCGGCTCGGGAGCAGGGGCCTGAAGGACCGGCATCGATTCTCTTCTTCGTGATGTTCGTGATCGTCATGACCCTGGTACGCGGCGGTCGCGGCGGCCTGCTGGCCGGCATGTTGCTGGGCGGTGCTGTTGGCGGCAGGTCGCGCGGTGGCGGCGGCTTCGGCGGCGGGGGTGGTTTCGGCGGCGGAGGCGGCGGCTTCGGTGGCGGCGGCGCGTCCGGTGGCTGGTAACTCAGCATTCCGGCCGGTGGCGACACCGACACGACAATCAGGATTCGGAGATCACGATCCCCATGGCTTTATTGAATGAAAACGAGCAACGCCAGGTAGCCGAGGCGATTCATCGAGTCGAACGCGATACCGATGCCGAGCTGGTCACCGTGCTGGCGCCGCGAGCGGACAACTACGCCTATATCCCGCTGCTCTGGGCCGGCCTGCTGGCCCTGGTGGTGCCCGGTACGGTCAATTACTTTCCCGGCTGGTTGACGGCCTACGAGCTGACGCTGGTGCAGTGGGCGACCTTCATCGTGCTGGGACTGGTGTTCCGCATCCCCACCCTCACCACGCGGCTGATCCCGCGATCGGTTCGCCATTGGCGGGCGGCCAACCTCGCCCGGCGGCAGTTCCTGGAACAGGACCTGCACCATACCGAGGGGGGAACGGGGATGCTGATCTTCGTCTCCGAAGCCGAGCGCTATGTGGAAATCCTGGTCGACCGGGGCATCTCGGCACGTATCAGCGACGAGACCTGGCAATCCATCGTGGCGGCCTTCACCCAGCAGGTAAAAGCCGGCGAAACCCTGCAGGGGTTTCTGGAGTGCATCGAGGCCTGTGGGGAACATCTCAAGGAGCAGGTACCGGCCACTCACGAGCGCAACGAACTGCCCAATCATCTGATCGTGCTGGATTGACCCTCTTCTGCCCATGCACCGGGGCATGACGAGCACGTCTCCCCGGCTGCGGTGCCGCCGTCCGACATGGGCTGGCCGACGCGAGGAACCGGCATGACACGAGACCGCATGACATCGGAACATCAAGGCGCGGGACTGGCCTTCAAGGTGGCACTGGCCGGGGGCATCCTGGCTATCCTGGCGGCCCTCTCCATGGCTGGCGCGGGACCGGTCTATCGCGCCGGGCTGCTCGCGCTGGGGGATGCCTTCAGCGTGCTGCGCTACGCTGCCTTCATCGCTCTCGGCGCCGCCGGGCTGGGCCTGGTGGGACTGCTCATCGCCGCCTTCACCCGCCGCGCCCTCCCGGCGCTGCTCTGTGCCCTGGTGATCCTGGCCGGCCTGGTGCTGGTCGCGGTGCCCTGGATGCAGCTGCAGCAGGCCAGGACGGTACCGCCCATCCACGACATCACCACCGACATGCAGGACCCGCCCGCCTTCGAGGCCTTGGTCGAGGCCCGGGAGGCCGCGCCCAATGCCGTGGACTACCCCGGCGAAGCAACCGCCCGCCAGCAGCGCGAGGCCTATCCGGCGATCCGGCCGCTGATGCTGGACGCGCCCCTCCCCGAGGTACTGGCCGCCGCCGAGGCCGCGGCGCGCGACGCCGGCTGGGAGATCGCCGCGGTGGGTGAGGCCAGGCTGGAGGCTACCGATACCACCACCTGGTTCGGCTTCAAGGACGACGTCGTGATCCGCCTGACCGAGACGCCGAACGGCGTGCGGATCGACATGCGTTCCGCCTCGCGGCTGGGCCGCAGCGATGTGGGCACCAACGCGGCGCGCATCCGGGCCTTTCTGGCGGACCTCGCCCAGCGACTGGAGTAAGGCGCCGCGGCTGGGCAGGCGGCCGGGCCAGAGCCTGGGTGGCGGCGCCAATCGCTCAGTAAACTGAGCTTCCACAGGGTGGTGTCGCTCGATGCTTGAGACTCATTATCGACGTGCGATTGCCCTGCCGATCACCCCGATGGGCCCTTCGAGCCTTACATCGGGCATGGTAAGGTCGCCGCTGTCCGTCATGGAGCGAGCATAGTGAACCCCGAAGACCTTGAGAAACTGGTCACCCTGCGCATGCCTTTCGGCAAGCACGCGGGTTGCCTGATCGCCGATCTGCCCGGCCCCTACCTCAACTGGTTCGCCCGTGTGGGCTTTCCCGAGGGCCAGATCGGCCGGCTGCTGCACCTCATGCACGAGATCGACCACAACGGCCTGAGCGAGCTGCTCGACCCGCTGCGTGGAACTGCCGATACATCATCAAGGTGAAGCGCCGCCATACATCAGGTAGCGTGATACCCAGCACCTCCTCCACCAGCGAGACCATCCCATGTCCGAACAAGACCCCCTGCCGCCGCTGGAATGGGATCCTGAGGGCGTCCAGATCCAGGGCTTCTCTGCCGGCCTGTATCAGATCGAATGGCTGCTGGTCACGCTCGTCATCCTCTATCTGGTGATCATCGGCCTTCCCGACGAAGGGGGCTTGAGTGTGCTGGCAGCGACCTTCGGCTATTTCGGCTTCAGCTTGCTGGCCAGCCGGCTGCGCTTCTTCGGGGAACGACAGCGCTGGCTGCTGGCTCTGCACACCTGGGCGATGATCGGCTTCATTACCTGGTTCCTCTATGGCACCGAGGGCGTCACCGGCCCGCTGACGAGTCTCTACCTGCTCGCGGTCATCACCAGCGCCCTGACCCTGGGTGTTATTCACACGATGCTCGAGGTGGCGGCGATTGCGGCATGCCAGCTGCTGCTGCTCCATCTGCAGGGCACCGAGATCCTGGCAACCGACAGCCTGGCGCCAATCGGCACCAGCATCATCGCCCTGCTGATTGTCGGCTACCTCACCGCAGCACTGGTGCATACCATCCATGTCTCCAATCGCACCCTGCTGAAGATGGCCAGCCGGGATGCATTGACCGGCCTGTTCAACCGACGCGCCTTCGACGACCTGGCCAGCCCGATCCAGGAAATGGGCAGGCGTGCGCAGCGTCCCTTTTGTGTCGTCGTCATCGATATGGATGGCCTGAAGGCTATCAACGATAGCGAGGGACACGGCGCAGGCGACCGGGCCATCCTGGACCTGGCGAAACGTCTTCAGGCATGCAAGCGCAGCAGTGACGTCCTGGCTCGCTATGGCGGTGACGAGTTCGTGATGCTGCTTCCCGATACCGATGCGGCCGGGGGCAAGAAAATGATGCAGCATGTCATCACTCCCACGAGGCACAACCAGCCATCTATCAGTATCGGTGTCGCTTCCTATCCCGAACAGGGCGAGTCGTTGGAGGAGCTTCTCGACCACGCCGACAGCGCCATGTACCTCAGCAAGGCCTCGGGCGGTAATCGCGTGTCGGCTGGGGCTGGGGCGAGGGTGCTGGCCGCAGTCGACAAGCAGGAGGCGTAGGCGGGGAGGAGTCGCCGGGCGAGCAAAGATGGCACAATCGCGCCCTTTACTCTGCCAAGGAGGGGATATGCCGGCCTCGACGCTCCACGCCCGCCGAGTCACCCAGCGCTACTTCCTGGTCATGCTGGCCGTCGGCATGAGCGGCGGCCTGCTGGGGCCAGCGCTGCCGCAACTGGCAGCGATGACTGGCTCGAGCATGGGCCAGATCTCGGTGCTGTTCACCGCTCGGGCACTGGGCAACATGCTCGGCTCGCTGCTCTCGGGGCGGCTGGTGGACCGTTTTCCGGGCCACAGGGTGCTGGCCGCCATGCTGCTGCTGATGGCGGTGGGGCTCGCGGCGGTGCCGTTCAGCCAGGGACTGGCGATGTTGACCGGAGCCGTCTTCCTGCTGGGCCTGGCCGAGGTCTCGGCCAATGCCGGTTCCAACACCCTGCTGCTGTGGGCCCACGGCAAGGATTCGCCACCCTGGATCAGCGCCCTGCACTTCTGCTTCGGGCTGGGCAACACCCTGGTGCCGCTGGTGCTGGTGGCGATGCTGGCGCTGACCGGCCACTTCGCCTGGGCCTTCTGGGCGGTGGCGCTCTACGCACTGCTGTTGCTCTGGCCGCTGGCCCGCCTGGAGAGCCCCCGGGCACCGGCCGCCCGCGAGGGCGATGCCCCCATGCCGCCCGCCGATACCTGGCGGCTGGCGCTGTTCCTGTTCATGTTCGGCCTCTACGTGGGCATGGAGATCACCTTCGCCGGCTGGGTCACCGCCTACGCCACCCTGCGCGGCATGCCCGGCGAGGAGGCCGCCATGCTGGCCACCCTGTTCTGGCTGGCGCTCTCGGTGGGGCGCCTGCTGGCGATCCCGCTGCTGCGCCGCTTCTCGCCCTGGTGGGTGCTGCGCGGTTGCCTGGCCCTGGGACTGGCCAGCGCCCTGGCGCTGCAGCTGGACTGGCTGGGGCTGGGCGCCGTCTCGCTGCTCTTCGGGCTGGCCGCCTCGGCGATCTTTCCCACCCTGTTCGGGTTGAGCAACCAGCTGATGGCGATGAGCGGGCGCACCACCGGGTTGATCTTCCTGGCAGCCGGCAGCGGTGCCATGGCGGTGCCCTCGCTGGCCGGCCTGCTGCTGGAGGGGCTCGGGACGCACAGCTTCCCGCTGCTGCTCATGGCGCTGGTGGGCCTGCTGGCCCTGGCGCTGTTCGCCCTGCGGGCCAGGGTGGCACGCACTTCGGGCGCCGGCAGCGGCAGTCACGCCTCGACATGAGGCCGGCTGGCGAGCGAGTCATCGATTGCAAGACAGGAGGGCCCGCGTGGCCGACTGGCGGCACCGCGGGCCTGACGTGGGAGGTTACTCGAAGGTGGCGCAGACGTCCGACTGCGCACCAGGGTTGTGGCTTTCTACATGGGTGACCACGTCGCTGGCGGGCTCCAGCGATATACTCCACTGGTGATCATTCTTCATGGGATCGCAGCTGCCCTCGCTGCCACCACCGAAGTTGGAGTCGATCCAGTAGTGGACCGCGTAGCCCTTGCCGTCCTGCAGGGCGCCGGGGAAGTCGAAGGAGAAGGCTGGGTCGCCGTCAGCGGAGACGCTAGCGGACTCCTTAGCCACGACCTCGCCGGTCTCGGCATCGACGACGGCCACCTGGATCGCCTGGCCGCCGTGGGGGCCGCCGAAGCTGGCGTCACCCTGGAAGGTCAAGTCATGGCCGCCGCTGGCCAGGGCCAGCGGTGCGGCTAACAACAGGGAAAGCAGCATCCCGCGAGGCAGGGTACTGCAGGGGATGGTTGGCGTTATCATGATGCACCTCCCGAATGGGTAAAGGTGAGCGTCAGGCCCGGAGGGGCCTTTCCCCAGCATAGTGCCAACCCCCTGTCGCTGCCCTGCAAGAAGTCGAGAGGCCCTGTGGTCAGTGATTCTTGACGCGCTGGATCCGCCAGGCCAGCAGGCCGATGATCCCCAGCCCCAACGGCCCCAGCACGGCGGAAGCGATGGTCGGCTGGATCGCCACGCTCGGGCCTCGGCCTGCTGTGGGTGCATGTCGGGGCCAGGAAAGGGGAAAGTCCCCCGAGACTAGAGGCTGGCCTCGTCCAGGCTAAGGGCGCCGCGTCAACGTGCCGTGACGACGGACAGGCTCACAGCCACTTCCGGCGCCGGAACAGCCACAGCAGGCCGAGGCCGATGACGAGCATCGCCCCCAGCACCGCGAAGTAGCCCCAGCGATAGGCGAGCTCCGGCATGTGCGCGAAGTTCATGCCGTAGATGCCGGCGACAAAGGTGAGCGGCACGAAGATGGCGGTGATCACCGTGAGCACCCGCATGGTGATGTTGAGCTGGTGCGAGGAGAGCGAGATGTAGCCGTCGATCAGGTCGCCGCAGATGTCGTAGTACATCTGGGTCAGGCTGTGCAGGCGCTCGAAGCGCTCATGCACGTCGTTGATGGCGTGCAGGGTGTCCTCGTTGTCGCGGGGCAGGTGCTCGTAATCGTAGGCGGTGAGTTCCTGGGTGATGCCGACGTGATAGCGAAATACCCGGCGCATCTTCACCAGCCGCGAACGATAGGCGATGACCCGGCGCATCAGGGCGTCGCTGCCGTCCTCCATCAGCTCGTCCTCCAGGTCGCTGAGGGCATTCTCGAACTCGAGCAAGCTGTCGAGGTAGTAGCCGGCGGAGACGTACATGACCCTGAGCGCCACATGCTCGGGGGAGCGGCGCAGCAGCGTCTCGCCCTCGTGGGCCAGCAGGCGGTCTATGCTCAGCGCGGTGCCGGGGTGCAGGCTGATCAGGGAGCGCTCGCCGAGGAAGAAGGCGACCTGCTGGGGCGTGAAGTTGAGCTCGGCATCGAAGGAGGAGATACCGCGATAGAGGACCAGGGTATGGGTCTCGAACTCCTCGATCTTGGGCGGGTGTCGGTCGCGCTGGGCGTCGTCGATGGCCAGGGGGTGGCAGCCAAAGGCCTCAAGCAGTTCCCGCTCGCGTGCCTGGCCCTCGCCCTGCAGGTCGATCCAGATGCGGCTTCCGGCATCATCGCGCCAGCGCACGATCAGCTCCTCCCCGCCCCTCGTCACTCGGCCATCGGCCTCCAGCAGCAGCGTACGCATCATCGGGTCGTCATCCTCTGGCGAGACAATTCCTGAATATTACGGCACCGCCTGCGCCCTGCCCTGTCACCGTGGTGGCCTGAGAGCTCCGGGGCAGGCGATGTCGCCTCAGGCCTCTGCCTCGTGGGCGGCCTTGAGACGGTAGAACTCGGCGACCACCTCGTCCATGGCCTCGGCGTCGTAGTCGCAGAGCCCGCTGACCACCAGCTTCTTGGAGCCGGTGCCGATCGCCTCGCCGTCCGCCAGGATGCGGAACTCCAGCAGCACATCGCCGCGCTTGCCGGCCACCTCCAGCGAGGAATCGACGAATTCCAGGCCCGGCGCGGGGGCATCCAGGCGCTCCAGGCAGAAGCCCATGCTGTCATAGATGACCAGCGGGCGACGCGGGTTGAACATCACCCCCTTCTCCTCCATCAGCGGCTTGAGGTAGTGGGGAAAGTTCTTGCCCGAGAAAGCCACATAGCGGCGGGTGAAGGCCTCCACCACCGCCGCGTCGCGGGTCGTCTCGCCGCTACGCTCGACCTCCAGGTAACACTTGCCGTTCTCGTCGCAGATGCGAATCCGACCATTCGGCTGCTCGCTGAAACACAGCGGCGTACCATCCCCGACCATGCTCAGAAAGCGGAAGGTCATGCGCTGGGAGAGACCGAAGCGTTCCAGCACCAGGGCAAAGAGCAGGTCGCCGGGCACACAGAAGCGACGCGCATCCGGATTGTGGATGGGGTTGTAGTCGCCGGCAATGCGCTTGGCGAACTGGCTGGCCTGATGTGCGGAAATGCGGATACGCCCGTCCGTAAGCGTATGGAAATCATCGAGAAACATGCACTGTATGCCTGCGTCGTTGGCGGTCTGTACCCTGCCGGCGGTTGCCGGGAAGGCAGATGATGCCACAAAACCCCATGGCAACGCAGGCTGACGAGGCCATGTAACATGACCCCGGACCCCTCAGCTCGAGGAAGCCGTATGCAACGCCCGAATGCTCTTTCACCCAGACATCGACGCCAGGCCTGGATGATGGCCGTGCCCTTGCTGGCCTTCGCCCTGTACCTGGTCGTGGCGAACGGGCTGATCAACGCCCGATACACCCAGGCGTGGCTGGCCGAGAAGGCCGGCATGTCGATCCGCTGGGAGTCGGGCTGGAGCGCCTTTCCCGGGCAACTCACCCTGGAGGGGCTGCACATCGAGAGCGAGGCCCCGCCTCTGCAACTGACGATGGACCGAGCCCGTCTGCGGATCTCGCTGTCGGCGCTGCTCGACCGCCGTCTGGCAATTTCCCGCTTTACGGCACAGGGGCTACGCCGTTTCGGTCTTGACGACCTCCGCCTGGAGGGTAATGGCGAGCTCGCGCTGTCCGACCTACGGCTGGACGATGGCCAGGTGTCGATCCAGGGGCTCGAGCTCGGCATGGAAAAGGCCCGAATCAGGCGCGGCAGCACGGTGCTGGCCAACGACATCCGCCTGGCGACCGACTTTCAGGTGGCCCCCTTCCGCTGGCGCGAATACCCCGACCTGGCAGCGATCCGTTTCGTTTCGGGAACGCTGTCCCTGGATACCAAGGCCGATGCCTGGGACGTCTTCACCCCCTACCTGCGCCAGTTGGACTGGCTTGACCTGGCCGGCCACGGCAGGCTGACCGGCGAGCTCGCGCTCGAGCGGGGCGAGCTCGCGCCCGGCAGCCACCTTGAGCTGGACTCCCCAGCGCTGCAGGTGGCACTGGATGAGCGGGCACTGCTGACACCTGCCGAGACCCCTGAGCATGGGGCCAGGCCGGGCCGGGCGACCCCTGATGACGGCTCCGCGGGCTACCGCCTGAACGGCAGCGGCCGCGTCACCAGCCGGGTCGTGGAAAGCGATGAGGGGCCGGTCATGGAGCTCGGGGTGACCCTCGACGAGATGCTGATGCGGCGGGCCGGGCTGGCCAACCCGTTCATGACCAGCCGGCGCTTCCATCTCTCCGCCCGCGTGCTCGGCACTAACCTCGCCGACACCCCGCGGCAACTGACCTCCGCTAGGCTCGAATGGGAGGATGCCCGCCTGCCTGACGCTGGCGCCCTGGCGATTTACCTCCCCGAGGGCGGCCCACTGGCCCTGCAGGGTGGCAGTGCACAACTGGAGGGATACCTGGCGTATCGAGACGGCCTGCTCGAGGGCAATTTCCGCCTTGTCGGCGACCAAGTGGCCCTGACCCTGGCCGGGCGTGCGCTGCAAGGCAGCATGGCGCTGGATCTGGCACTGCCCGAGGTCAATCCACGTGAGCAACGGCTGGACCTGACAGGCACCCACCTCGAGGTTTCGGCACGTGGCGTGGGAGACGAATTGCCGTTGACCACCGAGATCACCCTCGAAGAGGCGATTCTAACCTCGATGGCGCCCCTGGCCGAGCTGATCAATGGAGATGGACCACCGGCGCTGGATGGCCGAGTCGTCGTCAGGGGCCGCGTCGCCCGCCTCGATGTCCTCGATGACTTCCTGACACATACCCTCGACGGTGGCCTGACGCTGGAAGGCGGTGGCGACCTGGTGGCCAGCCTGCAGCTGGAGCAGGGCCGGCTGGCCTCGGGCAGCCGCCTGGCCGTGACCACCGAGTCATTGCGTGCCCGCTTGCTGGGTCTGGATGTCCGGGGACGAGGCAGCGTCACGGCCAGTTGGCAGGAGGCTCAGGGCCGGCCCGTGGCCCGGGTGGACGCCAGCCTGGAAGAGACCCGCGTATCGAGATCCTCCGACGGTGGGCTGCTGATGCGGGACGGTCGACTGGCCCTGACCACCGAGAGCGATATCGCGAAAGCCGGTGCCCCGCTGTCAAGCCCGCGGCTGTCACTCTCCTGGCAAGACGCCGCCATACCCGATATCGCGGTGCTGCAGCCTTACCTGCCCGCGGCCGTAGCGGTGACACTGCGGTCCGGAAGGGCCACCACTCGCGGCCGGATCGAGGTCAAGGACGGGCTGGCCCGTGGCCAGATCGACCTGACCGGGCAGCACATCGTCGGCCGCCTGCTCGGCAAGGAGGTGGAAGGAGAGCTGGCACTGGATCTCCAGGTGCGGGAAGCCAATCTGGACAACGGCCGCCTGGACCTCTCCGGGTCTCGGCTGGCGATGCAGGCGGCGGCCTCGGGCCCACGCTTGCGCACCCGGATCGTGGCCCATGAGGCACGTCTCGGCCCGCTGCCGATGCCTGGCCGGGAGGGACCAACGCCGGGGCTGGACGGAGACCTGGTACTCGATGGGATGATCGCCAACCTTGGCTTCCTCGATGACTTCCTGCCTTCTGCTCACGGCCTGACCGTGGCCGGTAACGGCCGTTTCAGGGCCAGCCTGCACGTCACGAATGGCCAGCTACGTCCGGGCAGCCAGCTGCTGGTCGAGGCCGACGACCTGGCGGTCGGCTTCCTCGACTTCACGGCCAATGGCCGAGGCCGGCTCGAGGCCGAGCTCGACGGCGCGCATGAGGCGCCGGCAGCCCGGCTGAGCCTGACGCTGCCCCGTTTCAGCCTGCACCGCATCGGCGAGGCGCAGGCGCATGTCGAGGGCCGTCACTTCAGCCTCGAGACCGAAACGCCGCACTTCGGCCTCGACCATGACGACCGTTCGCTGCAGAACTTCACGACTCGCGTCCAGCTGCCCATCGCCGAGGTGGATGACCTCTCTCGCTATAACGCCTACCTACCGGAGGGCTCGGGGCTGGCATTGCTGGGCGGTCGTGCCGGACTGGAAGTGGACCTGCACCTCGAGGGCCTCCGGGCACGCGGCGACCTCACCCTGCAGGCCTTCGACACGACCATCCGGTTCGGCGAGCAGCGTCTGGACGGCGACCTGCGACTCGAGGCCCACCTGCGGGATGGCGACCTGGTCAGCCGTCGCTTCGATGCCTCCGGTTCGCGGCTTCGACTGGACAACATCCAGCGCCGGGATGAGCAGACGCGTGGCGAGGCCGGCTGGTGGGCGCGGCTCGATATCACCGAAGGCCAACTGGACTGGACCCACCCCCTGCAACTCGATGCTCGACTCGAGATGGCGATGCGCGATAGCGGCCTGCTGACACGCCTGTTCCTATCGAGCGCCCGGGAGTGGGAGTGGTTGAGTCGGCGTCTGACGGTGAAGGACATCCGTGGCAACGCCCGGTTGCAATTGAAAGACGATACCCTGCAGCTGAGCAACGCGCGCCTGACGGGCGGCCCCCTGGAGATGCTCGCGGACCTGGTCATTCGCCACGGCGTGCCGGAGGGTTCCCTCTATGCACGCCTGGGCATCCTGGCCGCTGGGGTATCCCTCGAGAAGGGCCAACCCGAGGTTCGCCTGCTGCGTCCGCGGCGCTGGTATGAACGCCGCCGTCCCTCGCCGGAAGAGGATCTGGAGGAGGTCACGGTGAGCCAGTGGCAGGAAGCCCTAGGCACCCAACCCGAGTCCCCTGCAAACCAGGACTGAACGCTCCCCCTACCAAAGAATCGGGGGTAATAAATAAGTGGCATACTGCATCGCAACACTCTGTGATAAGATTTTGCCGCTTTTTAACCCTTCCCCCACCTCCTGCCTCAGGATGATCGCAGCCATGCTGACAACCTGTCGTATACCCCCCACGCCACGGCAACCCGCTCGTTGGCCGGGCATGCTCGTGCTCGCCGCGCTCTCTCTGCTGGCCAGCGGGCCCGTACTCGCCGCCACCGGCGAACTCGACCTGACCGGCTCCTTCGTGGGCCTCCTCGCCGTCGCCGTCTTCGTGCTGGCCTACGCCCTGGTCATGGCCGAAGAGAAGATCCACATGCGCAAGTCGAAGCCGGTCCTGGTCGCGGCCGGCATCATCTGGGCGCTGATCGGCTGGGTCTATGTCAAGGCGGGAATGCCCGCCGAGTCGGAGCACGCCTTCCGCGTGACCCTACTCGAATTCACCGAACTGATGCTGTTCCTGCTGGTGGCGATGACCTACATCAACGCCATGGACGAGCGCCGGGTATTCGATGCACTGCGCTCCTGGATGGTCCGCAAGGGCTTCAGCTACCGCTCGCTGTTCTGGATCACCGGCGTGCTGGCCTTCCTGATCTCGCCGATCGCCGACAACCTGACCACCGCCCTGCTGATGTGTGCGGTGGTGACCAAGGTCGCCGAGGGCGACAAGCGTTTCATCAACCTGGCCTGCATCAATATCGTGGTGGCGGCCAATGCCGGCGGTGCCTTCAGCCCCTTCGGCGACATCACCACCCTGATGGTCTGGCAGGCCGGCTTGATCGAGTTCCAGGAGTTCTTCGAACTGCTGGTGCCGTCGCTGGTCAACTTCCTGATCCCGGCCGTGGTGATGAGCATCTTCATCAAGAACCGCAAGCCCGCCAGCCTGGAAGAGGACGTCTGGCTGAAGCGCGGCGCCCGCCGCATCATCGCCCTCTTCCTGCTCACCGTGGCCACCGCCGTGGCCTGCCACGTCTTCCTGCACCTGCCGCCGGTGCTGGGCATGATGACGGGCCTTGGCTACCTGCAGTTCTTCGGTTACTTCCTGCGTCGCACCCTGCCGCGCTCCCTGGAGCGCAAGCGCACCCGCTACAGCCAGCGCGGTGACTGGAAGAAGCTCGAGAGCCTGGGCAGCGTGGTGCCCTTCGACGTCTTCAACCGTGTGGCACGGGCCGAGTGGGACACCCTGTTGTTCTTCTACGGGGTGGTGATGTGCGTGGGTGGCCTCGGCTTCATGGGCTACCTGGGCATGCTCTCAGAGGCCCTCTACACCGGCTGGAACGCCACCGGCGCCAACATAACCCTGGGGGTGATCTCGGCGGTGATCGACAACATCCCGGTGATGTTCGCCGTGCTGACCATGGAGCCGGACATGTCCCATGGCCACTGGCTGCTGATCACCCTGACCGCCGGCGTGGGCGGCAGTCTGCTGTCGATCGGCTCGGCGGCCGGCGTCGCCCTGATGGGCCAGGCCCGCGGCAACTACACCTTCATGGGTCACCTGCGCTGGACCCCGGTGATCGCCCTGGGCTATGTCGCCAGCGTGATGGCCCACCTGTGGCTCAATGCCGAGAGTTTCCACGTCTTCAACTGACCCCGACTCCTTCAACTGCCCCCCCCCCCGGCGGCCATCCACCGCCGGGGCATCTCCTCTCACCGCGTTGATACGCCGGCCTGTAAAGTTCCTTAAAGTGATGTAGCGTATAAGGATGATCCGTGTCGGAACGGCACGATGATCTTCCTGATGCCTGTCGTGAGGAAGCACTGATACGCATCGGACAAAAAGATAATGCCCCCAGGGGCTGCAGGGAGAAGGCGTCATCGACTCATACACGCGTGAGATGCAGGCCGCACCTGCATGGTGCATGAACCTGGCGTTCATCAGACAACGGGAACGCAACCCCCGATGCCATCATTCGTCCTGATCCGCTCCCTGGCGGCGGCGGGCGCCGTTGCCGATGCCAGCCAGCCGAGGAGACGCGCTCCATGCTGCGCCTGAGCCTGTTGGCCCTGGCCACGGTGATGCTGCTGGCCGGCCTGTCGCTGGCCGGTGTACCGGCCTTTGCCCGCGAGGCACCGATCCTGCTGGTGGCACACCCCGATGTGAAGACCCACCAGCTGAAGCGCGATACCACCCGCGCCATGTTCGCCATGAGGCAGCGCACCTGGCCCGACGGTCAGGCCGTGCGGGTCTTCGTGCTCGACAATAACCATCCCGTGCATGCGCGCTTTGCCAAGGAACAGTTATCCGTCTATCCACACCAGCTGCAGCTGGCCTGGGATCGCATGGTGTTCTCGGGCACCGGGCAGGCACCCAACCGTGTTCGCGACCAGGCGGAGATGCGCGAGCGGATCGCCACCACACCTGGCGCCCTGGGATATCTTGAAAGGGAGTACCTGGATGATCGTGTCCAAGTCATTTCGATGGAGTGATCCCCGCTCCATAATCGCCATGGCCGGCGCACTGGCCCTAGGCATGTCTGCCCAGGCCCGGAGCGACGAAGGCGTACTGGATACCCTCCAGGTGCATGGCTTCCTGAGCCAGGCGCTGGTGATCACCGACGACAACAACTTCTTCGGTCCCAGCAGCGAGAACGAGGGCAGCTTCAAGTTCACCGAGATCGGCGCCAATGCCTCGCTGCGGCCTCACGAGGATGTACTGCTGGCCGCCCAGGTACTGAGCCGGCGCGCCGGCGGGGATGGCAGCGAGGCCAGGCCGGTCCTGGACTATGGCGTTGTCGACTATCAGATGCTCTCGAACCAGCAGCGCACCTTCGGCATCCAGGTCGGCCGTTTCAAGAACCCCTTCGGCTTCTACAATCAGACCCGCGATGTGGCCTTTACCCGCCCCAGCATCCTTTTGCCACAGTCCATCTACTTCGACCGCACCCGGTCCCTGGGGCTTTCCGGCGATGGCGTCAGCCTCTATCACGAGGAAAGGCTGTCGAACGGGGTGATAAGAACACAGGTTGGTATTGGACAAGCGCAGGCAGGGGATGACCTACGGCGCACCCTCCGCCTGGAGAATGTTCCTGGGTCTCTTGACCCAAAGCAATCAGCCATCGGCCAGATTCGCTATGAGCATGATGGCGGTCGCATCGTTGCAGCTCTGAGTGCCGCACAGGCCAAGGCGAAATTCGACTCGAATACGCCTCTGCAATCCGATATTACCTTTCGCTTTCGCCCCGTGATCCTGTCGTTACAGTACAACGAGGAGCTCTGGAGCCTGACCGGTGAGTTTGCGCTAAGGCCGACCGAGCTGGAAGGCATCGATAACCCCTGGCTAAACGATGTGACTGGCGAAAGCTGGTATGTCCAGTATACCCGACGCTTCCTCGATGACTGGCAGTGGCTGGTTCGTTACGACAGCCTGACCAGCAACAAGGATGACCGCTCGGGACAGAGCCTTGAAGATTTCACCGGTGGCGCGGTGCCTGCCCATTCCCAGTTCGCGGACGATATCACCCTGGGACTTCAGTGGACGCCTCACCCCCGCATCATGCTGGCCGGCGAATATCACCATGTCGATGGCACCGGCTGGCTGCCTGTCCAAGACAACCCGGACCCATCGGAGACCAGTCGTCGCTGGAACATGCTGCTGTTCCAGCTCTCGTTACGCTTCTGACGTTTCCATGCGCCTGGCCAGGAACCCACCGAGATGACACTTCCCGCGTCCCTCCGGACCCGTCGCCGACTCAGCCTGACATGGCGTGTCATCGCCCTGAGCAGCCTGCTGCTGGTCGGGCTCGTAGCGCTGTTCACCTGGCTGGGCCACGACAACCTGACCCGCCAATTCCAGGAGAGCCGCAACCAGCACCACGAGCGCCAGCAGCGCGAGATCCGCCTGGCCCTCCTGCGTTCGGCGGAGAACCTTCGCCAGCTGGCGGGCCTGGCCGCGGCCTCGCCACGCCTCGGGCCGCCCCTCGAGGCGGGCAATGCGGAGGAGGTCGAGGAGGCTCTGGCATCCCAGTGGCCGACCCTGCAGCTCGAGGCCGGCATCGACGAGATACGGGTGGTGGACACCCAGGGACGGCCCATGGGCCGCTGGGGCTCCGGTCAGTCGGAGGGCAGGTTGCCGATCCAGGCCTGGGTGCAGCAGATCATGGACACCGAGATACCCATCACGGCACTGCGCTGTGCGACGGACTGCCAGCAATATGCCGCCGTTCCGGTACTGGTGAATGGCGAGAGCGTCGGCCTGGTCGTGCTCTCCCGCTCGCTGGCCGATGTGACCCGACAGGCCAGGGAAGTCTCCAACGCCGAGGTGGCCCTGCTGGTAGCCGGCTCGCTGGATAGCCGCGATCTCCCCGAGGAACGCCATCTCGCCCCCTGGAATGGCTATCTCCTGGCCCTGACACGCCAGGAAGAGAGCCTGCCCGTCCTGCAACGGGCAGCCGGACTCGGACCGGTCAGCGCTCTGCTGCAAGCCCCCCTGCAGCTGCAGTACCAGGGCCAGTACCTCGAGCTCAGCGCAGTCCGCATGGACGAGGACGCGGACCGACGCAGTACCGGTTATTTCCTGCTGATCTCCGACATCTCGGCCCAGATCCAGGCCATCAACGAGGATACTCGAACCCTGCTGGGGGTCGGCCTGGCGGGCTGGATCGCCGCGGAACTGCTGCTGCTGATGATCCTGCTGCGCCCCATGGCACGCCTGCGCCGGATCGCCGGCTTGCTGCCGACACTGGCCAGCGGTGGATTCGATGATGTCCGGGCCGCGATCCCCTCCGTCCGCCATCGCCTGCCAGACGAGATCGACGTGCTGGAAGGCACCACACTGGAGCTCTCGCAACAACTCGAAATGCTGGAACAGGAAGTCCAGGAACGCGGCGACCAGCTGGCAGAGCGCGTCGAAGAGCTGGCCCAGGAAAGGGACTTCGTCAACAGCCTGCTGGATACCGCCCGGGTCTTCATCATCGCCCAGGACAGCAGGGGGCGAATCAGCCTCATCAACGACTATACTCGCGCGATGCTGGACCTTGACGAGCCCTCCCTGCTGGGTCGCCACTTCGTGGACGTGTTCGAGGCGGGCAGTCCTTCTCTGGTCGGCACCTTCGACACGCCCCAGCAGGAAGAACGCACCCTGCAGACCCCAGACCAGCACATCCATACCATCGCCTGGTACCATGCCCCGCTGCCATCCGGCACTGACGGCAGCATGTCGCGGATCTCGGTGGGGCTCGATATCACCGAACGCAAGGCCGCGGAGGCTCGCCTGACCTGGCTGGCCGAGCGTGACCCCCTGACCGAGCTCTACAACCGGCGCTACTTCCAGGACGCCTTGCAGAAGGCGCTGTGGCACGAATCACGCGGCGCCGTTCTGCTGCTGGACCTGGACCAGTTCAAGGACGTCAACGAGCTCAGTGGCCACCATGTCGGAGACCGCCTGCTGCGCGAGGTGACCGAGACCTTGCTGCTGAACCTGGGCCATCGCGGCGTCATCGCCCGCCTGGGAGGCGACGAGTTCTCGCTGTTGCTGGAACATGCCGACGAGGACCAGGCGGTTCAGGTTGCCCAGTATATCGACCAGTTGCTCGACAGCCTGGGGTTCAGGGCCGCGGGGCGGCGCCACCGGGTCACCGCGAGCATCGGCATCGCCCTGTTCCCGATCCACGGCGCGACGCCGGCCGACCTGATGGCCAGTGCCGACGTGGCCATGTACAAGGCCAAGGAGAGTGGCATCCAGCACTGGCACCTGCTCTCCAGGACCGAGAACGCCAAGGACGAGCTGCAGGAGCGGGTCTACTGGGTCGAGCGCGTGCGCAGCGCCCTGGAAGAGGACAGCTTCGAGCTGATGGTTCAGCCGATCATGCGGCTGGAGGATCGCGACGTGAAGCACTACGAGGTACTGCTGCGCATGCGCGAGGCCGATGGTAGCCTGGTGTCTCCGGCCTATTTCATCCCGGTAGCGGAGCGCAGTGGTCAGATCGTGCAGGTTGACCGCTGGGTGCTTCGCCACAGCCTGCAGCTACTCAGTCAACTGCAGGAGCGAGGCATCAGCCTGGCGGTCAACCTGTCCGGTCAGTCCCTGCATGATGAAGGCCTGAAGCAGTACCTGGCCGACGAACTGGCCGCCAACGGTGCCGATCCTCACCACCTTATCCTAGAGGTCACCGAGACCGCCGCCGTCACCGACTTCTCCACAGCACGCGGCGTGCTGCAGGCGGTCCGCGACCTCGGATGCCGCACCGCCCTCGAT
The DNA here is from genome assembly GCF_029889845.1 of Halomonas sp. 25-S5. Classification (GTDB taxonomy): domain Bacteria; phylum Pseudomonadota; class Gammaproteobacteria; order Pseudomonadales; family Halomonadaceae; genus Halomonas. The sequence goes on along the minus strand of NZ_JARANV010000006.1, from coordinate 77,288 downwards.
GACTTCGGCGTGGGCTTCAGCAGCTTCCATTACCTGGGGCAGCTGCCGGTGGACTACATCAAGATCGACGGTTCCTTCATCCGCAGCCTGCCGATCAGCCCCGAGAGCCGTGTCATCGTCCAGGCTATCGCCGATATTGCCGCCGGCTTCGGCAAGCAGGCCATTGCCGAGTTCGTCGACCAGGAAGCGCTGCTGCCGATGCTTAAGTCCTATGGGATCACCTATGGCCAGGGCTTTTTCCTGGGTCGTCCAGTTCCGGTTCAAATGGCCTTTGGCGATGACACTTGAAGATTTCACGCATAGACCTTTCAGCGCTCACCTCATCCTCCAGGTTACGGCTTAAATAGGAAGGCTCCAGATGACAGCATCCCAAAAAATGACGCACATCCGCAGTTCGACTGCCGAGCTTTTCGAGTCCTTCCTTAAAGACTTCACTTTTAATGTTGCCATAAGCGATGAAGAAAAAAACAGAATATACAGACTTCGTCATGAAGTGTATTGCCAGGAAATCGGCTACCACCCCCCCGGAATGGAGAGGAAAAACATCGAGATCGATTCTCATGACTCGCATTCCATTCACTGCCTAATTGAGCACCAGAGATCAGGGCTCGCAGCTGGCTGTCTCAGGCTAGTACTGCCGGCCCCAATGGCCGCCGGAAAGCACCATAGACTGCCTCTTCAGGAGTATGATGAGCGAAGCCTTACACACGAAACTCTCCACCCTGCCAAGCTTCCTTATGACAGCATTTGTGAAATATCGCGATTTGCCATCGCCAGGGCGTTCCGACACAAGCCCATAAAACATGAAACCCTTGATATGAAAAAAAACAGTTATGTATTCACACCCGAGGAGAGAAAGACATTCCCCTTGATAATCGTTGCATTGTTCCTTGCAACCTATGCACTCGTTGGCCTCATGAGCAAGCGCCATGTATTCGCCATGATGGAGCCAAGGCTTCCGAGACTCCTCTCGATGTCAGGCTTCCACTTTACAAAAGTCGGTGAGCGCATCGAGATGCATGGCTCTCGAAACGCTTTCTACATCGATCACCGGAAAGCTGAAAAGGAAATGCATGAAGACCTGATGCCACTTTACCTGTATATTCGTGATCAGTTGGCCCCTCAGCTAAAAACCCTCTCGGCCCACCAGAATGAGGTGTCCTCATATTGCTGAGAAGAGAAATCTTCGGCCCCGGATAGAGCCTCTCCGGCCAGTCCAGCAGCATGATGGCCAGCACGTTGCGGTGCTCCCCGTTGGCCAGGTCGGTGCCTCCCCGCTCTGACGGCACCATCCTCGCCTCGGGGTCATAGGCCTCGACCAGCGCATCCCGCAGGCGCGTCACGGCTGGATGGTCCTCCTCCCCGGCCAGCAGGAAACTGATGCCCACCTCCGTATAGATGTCTTCCTTGGTGTCGACCAGGATGCGCTCCAGCCCGGCGGCGAACTCGTCCAGCACCCAGCGGAACTCCTCTGCTGACACCGGTTGCTGATAGTAGTCGCTGGCGGCGATCACGAAGTGGGTCATGCCATAGATCTTGTTGCGATATTCGGCCGTCGAAAGCCGCGGGTCACGCGCCGGGGGATACTGTCGACGGAAGGCTGCCGTGGCCACCTCCCGCAGGTCGGCGACCCCCAGGTCCTCGAGGTAATACACCAGGTTGGCGACCTGGGCGGCGTAGACCGCCATCACGTCGGGATCGAGCACGAAGGTGCGGAAATCGACGCCCGCCAGGTAGTCCAGCGCCCGGTGGTAGCCGGGAAGGTCGGCCTCATTTAGCAGGCCGTGATATTTCGCCTGGGTCAGGTCGAAGGCCAGGCCCTTTGCATAGGCGATCTCTCCCCACTCACCCAGCATTCGCTTGCGGCGACGCTGCTTCGCGCTGCCTTCCGGATAGGCCGCCACCTGCTCCTGGGCCCGTCGCGCGGCATGGCCGGGGTCGGCCAGGGCATCGATCTCCTCGCGCAGGTCACTCACCAGCTGCCGCCCATAGGCGCGGTTGAGGGGCAGGTAACGATCCTCGCCGGTCAGCCGATAGAGCCGCTGCGCATAGTGTCGCTGCTTGCTCAGGGGCAGGTCGGGTAGCGCCGCCTCGTAACGCTCGCGGATCGCCTCGGCCACCGCCGCATGGTCCAGCCCCTGCTCCTGCTGCGGGAGGGCACAGCCGCCCAGCGACAGCAGCAGCACCATCAGCCAGGTCACGAGCACTGCGGGCGTGCGGACCCTTCCTCGTTCCATCAGGGTCATGCTCATTTCGCCTTCCTCCTTCGTCTGGCGCGTCCGGGCGGGATCAGCTTGACCCTGGCCTTGGATCGCCCACGGGCCTCCTCCTCGCCGCCCTCAGGATCCTGGGAAGTCGCTGGCGGCTGCACCACCACCCAGGCGAATACCGGCAGGGACAGCTGCCAGTGGATCGCCGAGAGCCGCAACCCCAGGGTGACCACCAGCCCCGTGGCGAAGGAGACGGCCAACGGTGCGGCCAGGGCCTCCAGCCCCACGAAGACCACGCCACCGGCAATCGAGGCGGTGGCATAGACCTCCTGCCTGAGCACCATGGGCACCCGACGCGCCAGCACATCGCGGACCATACCGCCGGCCACCCCGGTCAGCAGCCCCATCAGCACCGCCACCACGCCGGGCGCCTCCAGCATCAGGGCCTTGTGGGCGCCGATCACCGTGAACAGCGCCAGGCCGAAGGCGTCCGCCACCGGAAGGAAGCCGCGCGAGAGGCGATGGATGTAGTGGAAGCCGAGGATCGACAGGCCCACGGTGGCGAGTATCACCCAGAGGTAGGCCGGATCCGTCACCCAGAATACCGGACGCACGCCCAGCACCAGGTCGCGCAGGGTGCCGCCACCGATCCCGGTCACCGCCGCCAGCACCAGCATGCCGAAGGGGTCCATCCGCGAACGGCAGGCCAGTATCACGCCCGAGAGGGCGAAGACGATCACCCCCGCCATGTCCAGCCAGTAGACCAGCCCTGTCACATCGTCTCTCCCTTGTTCGCTGGCCGGCAGCATAGCGCATCCGGCCACTTCCCCGCTGCAACGACCCGGCGGTTCAGGCAGGCGGTGGTGTCAGCCGTCGGGCATGAGGGTCAAGGTTTCGACGTGTTGGACGAGGATCTCGTGAGCCGTGCGACCGAGTCAGCGCTCAGCCACTCGATCTCAACGGGCTCCGCCATGACTGCCCTCCTCCTGACGCTGACGACCGAAGCGCTCCAGCTGCATCTCCTGCAGGCGACTCAGTACCCGCCGGAACGGGAAGGCGAGGTAGCCGTGGGGATAGAGCTCGCCCAGCGCCACCTCTGCCTCCAGGTAGAGGGGAATGCGCCGGTCATAGCACTCGTCGACCAGGGCGATGAAGCGGCGCACGCCATCGTCATGCCTGGCCAGCTCGGGAAAGTCCCGCTCGCCCGCCGCGACGCGGGACACCCCGTCCTCGGTGCCCCGGGCGATACTACCCGCCTGTTGTCCGCCGCTCAGGCGAGGCACGTCACTCAGCAGGACATGCGCGAAACGATCCCCCAGGGCGATGAAGTCCAGGGCGGCGAGTGGCTGTTCGCACAGGTCGGCATAGCGGCACCACAGCACCCGCTCGCTGCGACGCACCACCGGAATCGCGCGATGCCCGAGCTCCACGGGGTCGTCGGAGAAGTGTTCTCCTCGGCGCAATCGCTCGAACACCTCGACCAGCACGCTCGGCTCTCCCGCCTGGGCGACCCAGTAACGCGGATGGGCCTGGCCAGGATGCAGCCGGTGGTCCTGGCCGCCGTCGAGCTCGACCACCCGCATGTGCCGCTCGATGGCCGCGATGGCGGGCAGGAAGCGCTCGCGGTTGAAGCCATCGGCATAGAGCTGGTCGGGGGCCTGGTTCGAGGTGCAGACCAGCGTCACCCCATGATCGAACAGGGCGCTCAGCAGGCGCCCGAGGATCATCGCATCGGCGATGTCGCTGACGAACAGCTCGTCGAGGCACAGCACCCGAATCTCGCCGCCCAGCTCCCTGGCCAGGGCCATCAAGGGATCGGCGGTGCCGCTCAACTGGAACTGGCGCCGGTGAACCCAGCGCATGAAGTGGTGGAAGTGCAGGCGACGCGCGGGCACCCGGAGATTCCGATGGAAGCCATCCATCAGCCAGGTCTTGCCACGCCCGACCGGGCCCCAGAGGTAGACCCCCGGGATGGCCGCGGCCGTGGCACTGCCCTCCGCCTCCTGCAGGGCGTGAAAGCATGCCTCGAGATGGCCGACTGCCCGCCACTGGGCCTCGTCCGAGGCGAAGCCGGCCTGCTCGACCGCCTGGCGATAGGCGTCCATTGGCGACGGAGACGCCCTCATCGCCTGCGGCTCCCCGCCCATGTCGGCCTCCTCCTGGCCTGCGCCACCGGCACTCGGCGCGCCACTCATCCTCGCTGGAAGGGGTAGACGGCGCCGATGGCCAGGATCCCCGTCAGCTCGTCCAGCGCCGCCAGGGTCTCCTTGGCCAGCTGCGGGTCGGCCAGGTCCTCCGGGGCCAAGCGGTCGCGGTAGTGACGCTCGACCCAGGCGGTGAGCTCGCCGTGCAGGGCCTCGGTGAGCAGGACACGTCCCGACAGGGCCGCGCGCTCGGCCGCCGAGAGCACCACCCGCAGCCGCAGGCAGGCGGGGCCTCCGCCGTTGCGCATGCTCTGCTTGACGTCCTTGACCACGACCTCGCTGATGGGATTGTGGCCGGCCAGCAGGAGATCCTGGATGGTGCGCCAGACGCTCTCGCGTTCCTGGCACTCCCCGGGCACCACCAGCGTCATGGTGCCGTCCGGGTTGGAGAGCAGCTGGGAGTTGAAGAGGTAGGAGGCCACGGCGTCCTCAAGGCTGACCGCCTCCTCGGGAATCCGTATCGGCACCAGCGGCGTGGCCATCTTGCCCCTCAGCGCATCCAGGGTGGCCTGCTCGTCGAGGAAGGCTCGCTCGTGGTAGAGCAGCACCGGGCCGTTGCCCACGCTGATGACGTCGTTGTGGAAGACGCCGGCGTCGATGGCCTCGGGGTGCTGCTGGGCGAACACCACCTGGGACTCCGTGAGGCCATGCTGGCGGGCAATTGCCTGGCTCGCTTCCAGGGTCTGGCGCGCCGGGTAGCGCCGGGGGGCCACGCCCTCCTCCGCTCCCCAGCCGAAGGCCGCGCGGCCATAGACGAAGAGGTGCACCCCAGGCTCGCCGTGGTCCGCGGCGAGGCGGGTATGGTTGGCCGCGCCCTCGTCGGAGAAAGCCGGGGTCGCCGGCAGCACCGGGTGGTGGGCGAAGCACGCCTCGTCGCGGAAGATCGCTGCCAGCACTCGGGTGGTGGTGGCCGGCTCCAGGAAGCGGTGGAAGCTCGACTGCAGGTTGGCCGGGGTGACGTGCACCCGGCCGTCCGGCGCATCCGTGGAGGGCGTCACCGTGGCGGCATTGGCGGTCCACATGCTCGAGGCCGAGCAGACCGCGCGCAGGATCTGCGGGGCCTCGCCCGCCGCCCGGGCCAGCACCCGCGCATCGCTGCCGGAGAAGCCGAGCTGGCGAAGCGCCCCCAGGTCGGGGCGCTGCTGGGGCGGCAGCACGCCCTGGGCGTAGCCGGCGTCCATCAGCGCCTTCATCTTGCCCAGGCCCTGCAGGGCGGCCTCCCGGGGATTGGCCTCCAGGCCACCGTGGGTCATGGAGGCGACATTGCCCAGGGCCAGGCCGGCATAGTTGTGGGTCGGGCCGACCAGGCCGTCGAAGTTGACCTCACGAGAGTTGACCTCGCGTACGTCCGGGGTCGGCTGGCTCATAGCGTCACCCCCGGGGGCAGCGTCTCGGGCAGCACCAGCGCCTCGCTCTCCATGGAGGCGACCGGATAGGCGCAGTAGTCGGCGGCGTAGTAGGCGCTGGGGCGATGGTTGCCGCTCTCGCCGACGCCACCGAAGGGCGCATCGCCGGAAGCGCCGGTGGTCTGGCGGTTCCAGTTGACGATGCCGGCGCGGATACGCAGCAGGAAGTCGTCCCAGTCATCACGCTCGCCGCCGATCAGCCCGGCGGAGAGGCCGTAGCGGGTATCGTTGGCCAGGCGCAGCGCCTCGTCCCAGTCGCGATAACGATGCACCTTGAGCAGCGGGCCGAAGTGCTCCTCGTCGGGCACCGCCAGGCCGGTGACGTCGATCAGCGCCGGGCTGAGCAGGCTGGTATCCGATTCGACACGCGCCATGCGCGCCAGCACCGTGCCCCCCAGCGCCTCCAGGTCGTCCTGGGCCTTGAGCAGGCCATCGGCGGCCACCACGCTCACCAGGCCGGCATAGAAGGGCGCGGGGTCACTGAACTGGCCCGCCACCCGCAGCCTCGAGATGGCGTCACTGAGGGCATCCAGCAGGTGATCCCCCACCTGGCCCTCGGGCACGATCAGCCGCCGGGCGCAGGTGCAGCGCTGGCCGCCGGAGAGGAAGGCCGACTGCAGGATGCTCAGCACGGCCGCCTCCTGGTCGGGGACATCCTTCACCACCAGCGGGTTGTTGCCGCCGAGCTCCAGGGCCAGGATCTTGTCCAGCTGGTCGGCGAACTGGCGATGCAGGAGGCCCCCGACCCGGGCGCTGCCGGTGAACAGCAGGCCATCGATGCCGGGGTTTGCCGAGAGCGCCTGGCCGGTAGCGGCCGCGCCCTGCACCAGATTGATCACGCCGTCGGGCAGCCCCGCCTCCTGCCAGCACTGCAGGGTGAGGTCGGCGGTCAGCGGGGTCTGCTCGCTGGGCTTGAACACCACGCAGTTGCCGGCCAGCAGCGCCGGCACCATGTGGCCGTTGGGCAGGTGGCCGGGGAAGTTGTAGGGGCCGTAGACCGCCATCACCCCATGCGGGCGATGGCGCAGCACGGCGGTGGCGTCCCCCAGATCGCGGCTGCGCTCGCCGGTGCGCTCCTGGTAGGCGCGGATCGAGATCGCCACCTTACCGATCATCGCGCCGACCTCGGTGCGGGCTTCCCAGAGGGGCTTGCCGGTCTCCTGGGCGATGGCGGTGGCCAGGTCCTCGCGATGACGCTCCAGCACCTCGCGGAAGCGCTCGACCAGCGCCTGGCGCTCGTCGAAGGCGGTGCGCGCCCAGGCCGGGAAGGCGCCCCGGGCGGCCGCCACCGCGGCGCCTACCTGGGCCTCGGTGGCGGCGGCGCCTTCCCAGAGGCGTTCATCGGACACCGGATCGTGCTTGGTGAAGGCCTCGCCCTCACCCGCCTGCCAGGTGCCACCGATCAGCAGTTGTCGTCTTGCCTTCATCACGCCTCCTCCTCGGTATCCAGTATGCGCAGGGTGTCGCCGGAGGCGACCTCCAGCCGACGCGCCTCGGCTTCGTCGAGCGTCACCACGCCCTCGGCGTCGGGCCCGCGTCCCAGCCAGGCGGCACAGAAGCCGGCCATCCCGGTGGTGGCCGCCAGCCAGCGCGGCCGCGGCGAGCGCTCGAGCATGCCGGTCTTGACCTCCACCCGGCAGCGCCGCGACAGCCGCACCCCACGCACGTCGTCGATGTAGGCCTCCACGGTGGGGCCGCCGTCGAAGATGTCGATATAGCCCTCCCAGCGCAGGCCCTCCTTCTTGAGCATGGCCAGCGCCGGTCGGGTATGGACATGGACCTCGCCGATGCAGGCCCGCGCCGCCTCACTGAGGAAGGGGGTGTAGATCGGGAACTTGGGCATCAGCTCGCCGATGAAGCTCTTCTGGCCAAGCCCCGTGAGCTTGTCTGCCTCGTCGAAGTCGAGCGGGAAGAAGTGGCTGCCCAGGCACTCCCAGAAGGGGCTCCTGCCGTGCTCGTCGAAGACGCCGCGCATCTCGGCGAGCACCTTGTCGGGGAAGCGGTCGCGGAACTCGGCCATGAACAGCCAGCGCATCATCGACAGCAGTGCGCCGTTGCGCTCGTGGCGACGGTCGGCACCGCGGTACTCGGGGCGCAGGAACAGTGAGGCCACCTCGGCATCGCCGGTGTGATCGGAGCTCAGGAAGAGGGTGTCGATGGTGCGGTGCAGGTCGAGCTGTACCGAGGAGTGGGCCAGGGTCCCGAGCCGGTAGTGGTAGAAGGGGATCTCGCGCCCCACCTGGCCCTCGATGGCACAGCAGCCGGCCAACCGTCCGCTCGCCTCGTCCTCCAGCACGAAGAAGTAGAGCCGCTGGTCCTGCGGCGTGCGCTCCTCGAAGGCGGCCACCGTCGAGGCGATCTTGGCCGCCAGGAAGTCGCGGTTGTCGGGTAGCGAGGTGAAGCCCACCCCGGTCTCCCGGGCCAGGGCCTGCAGCTCGTCCAGGTCGCCCTCGGCGATCGGTCGAATACGCATCACAGCTCTCCCTCGTCATAGCCCGGATCGTGCTCGTCGACACTCCCATCCCCCATCACCGGCAGCGGCAGGGGGGCGGCCAGCACGGCGCGCCCCTCCTCCACGCCCAGCCGCTCGGCATGCGCCGGGGAGAGCATCAGCTGGCCGGTGGGCGACAGGGCATAGCGCGCCACCACGCAGCGGAAATCGCCGAGGCGCTGGTTGGCGACCATGGCCGGCTCGGCGTCGGGCAGCGCGTGGGCGGGACGGATGCGCACCGGGTGCCAGGCGGCCCGTCGGAAGCTGGCCAGGCGCTCGCGCTCGGCCTTGATCACCGGGCCGGCATCGAAGAGATCCACGTGGCGCGAGCGCAGGAAGCCCTCGGCCAGCATCTCGGTCAAGGCCGGCTCGTGGTCGGGATGCTCGCGGCCGATGGCGGCCCGGGCCTGGCGGGTGAGCAGCGCCAGGTAGAGCGGGAACTGAGGCATGACCTCGGCGATGAAGCTCTTCGAGCGCACCCCGGCCAGGTAGTTGATCTCCTGGTAGTCGCGCACGAAGAAGTGGCGCCCCACGCTGTTCCAGAACGGCGACTCGCCCTGCTCGTCCAGGTAGCCGGGAAAGGCCATGGCCAGGATCCCGGCGAAGCGCTCGGGGTACTGGGCGATGAACATCAGCCGCGCCCGGCGTAGCAGGCTTTCGGCGCTGGTGCCCTTGTAGCGGGCATCTAGCGACAGGGCACAGAGCAGGGTCGCCTCCGAGACCTCGTGGGAGAGCGACAGGGTCGGCACCTCGCGACGCACGTCGAGCTGCTGGGAGGCGTGGATCAGCGTCTCCTGGCGATAGGTGTAGTAGGCCTCGCGGGCGCCGGCCTGGGCCCGGATGGTGGCGGTACCTACCACCTCTCCGCGCGCCAGGTCCTCGAGCACGAAGGTGTAGTGCTCGTCGCCGGGCGCCTCGACCTCGGCGGCGAAGGCACGCTGGGAGCGGGCGATACGCTCTTCCAGACGATCACGGTGGGCCGGCAGGTTGGTCAGCCGCGGCGTCGCGCTGCCGGCCAGCCGCTCCAGGGCCGGCAGGTCCGCCGGGCGGACGGGGCGTATGACCAGCATGGCAGGGTCTCCGGAAGGGGATAAGTCGTCACGCATCGCGGCACCGGGGCTCACTGCCCCGCCACCAGCCTTGCCACCGCCCGCTCGAGACGCGCCATGCCCTCGGCGACATCGGCCTCGGGGATCACCAGCGAGGGCGCCATGCGCAGCACGTTGGGGCCGGCGATCAGCGCCATCAGCCCCTCCTCGAGGGCCAGCGGCAGGATGTCCTTGGCCCGCCCCTCGTACGCCGGTGCCATCTCGGCTCCGATCAGCAGCCCCATGCCGCGGATCTCCCGGAACACGCCATGCTGGCGGTTGATCGCCTCGAGGTGCTCGCGGAAGAGATCATGGCGGCGCTTGATGCCCTCGAGCACCTCAGGGGTGTCGATGTACTCCACGGCGGCCAGGGCCACGGCCGAGGCCAGTGGGTTGCCGCCGTAGGTGGAGCCGTGGGTGCCGATGGCCATGGCCGGGGCCACGCGGTCGGTGGTCAGCATGGCACCCACCGGGAAGCCGCCGCCCAGCGACTTGGCGCTGGTCAGGATGTCCGGGGTCACGCCGTATTGCTGGTAGGCATAGAGCGAGCCGGTGCGCCCGGCCCCGGTCTGCACCTCGTCGAAGATCAGCAGCGCATCGAAGGCGTCGCACAGGTCGCGCAGCCCCTGCAGGAACTCGGGGTCGGCGGGGATGATGCCGCCCTCCCCCTGCATCGGCTCGACCATCACCGCGCAGGTGTCGTCATCGATCAGGTTGCGCACGCTGTCCAGGTCATTGAACTGGCCATGGACGATGCCCCCCGGCACCGGGCCGAAGCCCTGGGAGTACTTGGGCTGCCCGCCGACGCTGACGGTGAAGAAGGTACGGCCATGGAAGGACTGCGAGAAGGAGACGATGCGGTGCTTGTGCTCGCCATGCTGGTCATGGGCCCAGCGCCGCGCCAGCTTGAGGGCCGCCTCGTTGGCCTCGCCGCCGGAGGAGCAGAGGTAGACCTTGTCGGCGAAGGTGCGCTCGACCAGGCTGCGCGCCAGAGCCAGGGCCGGCTCGTTGGTATAGACATTGGAGAGGTGCCAGAGCTTGTTCGCCTGGGCCGTGAGGGCCTCGACCAGCACCGGATGGCAGTGCCCCAGGCCATTCACGGCGATACCGCCGGCAAAATCGATGTACTCGCGGCCCTCCTGGTCCCACAGGCGACTCCCCTCGCCGCGCACCGGAACCGCCTTCTGAGGGGCGTAGTTGGGCACCATGTAGTGGTCGAAGTCGGCGCGGGTCGGGGTCTGGCTCATGTCGCTCTCCATTCCTGGCATGACGAATCAACTATCACTCGGATCAACTATCATTCGGATCAACTATCATTCGAGTCAACTGACACTCGAGTATAGGGAGCGCCGCCGCAGGAAGCTTTCAGCAATGGGACGGCGAGTTGTGTAAAAGGCAGTCGCCGTGCTGCCCCAGGCGCGCCGCGGGACACCCCCCCGTCGACGAGGAGTTCGTCATGTTCAACACCACGGCCTGGAACCGGATCCGCTACGGGCTCTACGCCCCGGTCTACGACCTGGTTGCCGAGCGCGCCTTCCGTGGAGCCCGCCGCACGGCCCTCGGCCAGGTGACCTGGCAGCCCGGCATGCGGGTGCTGCTGGTCGGCGCCGGCACCGGGCTCGACCTGCCTTGGCTGCCCCGCGACATCGAGCTTCACGCCGGCGACCTGTCACCGACCATGGTCAGGCGCCTCGAGCAGCGCGCCGAGGCTCAGGGCCGGGACGTCCAGCCCCAGGTCATGGATGCCGAGTGCCTCGCCTACCCTGACGACCACTTCGACGTGGTGGTGATGCACCTGATACTGGCGGTGATGCCCGACCCCGCACGGGGGCTCGCCGAGGCCCGCCGGGTGCTGAAGCCGGATGGCCAGCTCTGCGTGATGGACAAGTTCCAGACCGACGACCATCCCGCGGGCCTCGTCCGACATGGCCTGAACGCCCTCACCTCGGCCATCGCCACCGACATCACCCGCCAGGCCCGGCCACTGCTGGAGGCGGCCGGCTTCGTCATCGAGCAGGACACACCGGTAATGATGGGCTCGCTGGTCCGCGCCCTGTTGGCGCGCTAGCGAGTCGACCCGCTCTCTACCTCAGCCGCTCCTCGCGGGGCGTGATGTCGAAGTGGTTGCGGTAGGCGGTGGAGAAGTGCGCCGCCGAGGAGAAGCCGGTCTGCAGGGCGATCTCGCCGGCGGGACGGTCGCTCTCACGCAGCAGGCGCCGCGCCTGCTGCAGGCGCAGGTCCAGGTAGTAGCGGCTGGGCACCGCCTGCAGGTACTTCTTGAACAGTCGCTCTAGCTGGCGACGGGAGATGCCCAGGTGCTCGGCCAGCTCGTGGGTGGTCAGCGGCTCCTCGATGTTGGCCTCCATCAGCGCCACCGCCTCAGCCAGGCTCTCGGGGGCATGGCCGAGCCGCGAGCGCAGCGGGACCTGCTGGGGCTCGTCGCCCATGCGGATACGCTCCAGCACGAAGTGCTCGGAAATGCGCTCGGCCAACCGGGGGCCGTGCTGGCTGCCCACCAGGGTCATCATCATGTCCATGGCGGCGGTGCCGCCCCCGCAGGTCAGGCGGTCGCGGTCGATCTCGAAGAGCTGGCGGGAGAGGCGCACGCGGGGGAAGGCCTCGGAGAAGGCATCGAAGCGCTGCCAGGGCAGCGTCGCCCGGTAGCCATCCAGCACCCCGGCCCGGGCCAGCACTTCGGTGCCACCGCCGATGCCGCCCAGCAGCACGCCCGCCCCGGCCAGCCGACGTAGCCACTCGATCAAGGGCACGGGGACGCTGCCGAAGAGCGGGCCCGGGGCGCACACCAGCAGCAGGTCCAGGGGCTCATCGACCTCATTGATCCCGGCCTGGGGCATCAGTGCCTGATGGGAGGCGCTGGCCACCGGGCCGGCAACGCTGGCGAAGGTGGTAAGCCGATAGAGCGTGCGTCCCTCGAGGCGGTTGGCCACCGCCAGGGGCTCGGTGGCACAGGCCTGGGCCAGCAGGGAGAAGCCGGGCAGCACCACCACGCCGACATGCCGCGTCACTGACGTCGGGCGAAGGGAAGTGAGGGGCTCGGGCATGCAGATCTGGCCTTGGGGTGGGTGCCGGGGCGCTGGGCAATGTGCCCCATCTTACCCAAGGCCAGGAAGATCCACAGCCCCGCCGCGCGGACAGGGCAGCGGCGTCGTGCGGCCTATTCGGCGTTGCCGGAAACGCGGGACCCTACAGGTTCACGACATCGAAGTCGGCCACCGGGTTCACGTCGGCCTCGTAGTCCACGTCGTCGCGCTCGAAGCCGAACAGCTTCAGGAAGTCGTGCTTGTAGCCGGCGTAGTCGGTGATCTCGAAAAGATTCTCGGTGGTCACCCGAGGCCACAGCGCCTTGCAGGCCTGCTGGACGTCATCGCGCAGCTCCCGGTCGTCCAGGCGCAGGCGGCCGGCCTGATCGGTGGCCACCTCACCGCCCTGACCTCGAGGTGAATAGAGTTGCTCGCCGAACAGGCGATTGAGCTGGTCGATGGTGCCCTCGTGCAGGCCCTTCTCCTTCATCACCTTGTAGACCATGGCGATATAGAGCGGCATCACCGGGATGGCCGCGCTAGCCTGGGTGACGACCGACTTGAGCACCGCCACATTGGCGCCGCCACCGGTGGCGGAAAGGCGCTTGTCGATCTCGCCGGCGGCACGATCCAGATCCTCTTTCGCCTTGCCCAGGGCGCCGTGCCAGTAGATCGGCCAGGTGATCTCGGTGCCGATGTAGCTGAAGGCCACGCTGCGGGCCCCGGGCGCCAGCACTCCGGCACGGTCCAGGGCATCGATCCATAGTTCCCAGTCCTCGCCGCCCATCACTGCCCTGGTGTCCTCGATCTCCTGCTCGGTGGCGGGCTCGACCTCGGCCTCGATGATGGCATCCTTGTTGGTGTCGATGGCGGTGGCACGGTAGGTCTCGCCGATCGGCTTGAGCGCCGAGCGCTTGAGCTCGCCGCTGTCGGGAAGCTTTCGCACCGGCGAGGCCAGCGAGTAGACCACCAGGTCGACCTGGCCCAGGTCCTGCTGGATCAGCTCGATGGCGGTCTCGCGGGCCTCGTGGGAGAAGGCGTCGCCGTTGATCGACTTGCTGTAGAGGCCCTCGGCCTTGGCGAACCGGTCGAAGGCGGCGCTGTTGTACCAGCCGGCGGTGCCGGGCTTCTTCTCGCTGCCGGGCTTCTCGAAGAACACACCCAGGGTGTCGGCCCCGTAGCCAAAGGCCGCGGTGATGCGGGCCGCCAGGCCGTAGCCGCTGGACGCACCGATCACCAGCACCTTCTTCGGCCGCTGCTCCTCGTCACCCGGGGTCTTGTCCAGGCCGCGGGCGCGGGTCGCCTCGATCTGCTCGAGCACGTTCTTCTCGCAGCCGACGGGGTGGGTGGTGGTGCAGATGAAACCGCGTACCTTGGGCTTGATGATCACGTCAGACCTCGTTGTTGTCCGGCGGGCGGGGCAACCGCTCCCGTCCGCATGGGGGAATGAATGCGCCGAATGGTTGGATCGAAGGGGCAGTGGGCGACATTCTAGCGGCCCCGACGGCAGCTGTCCGCCCTTGAGGCCAGCGCAGGGCTGGTGCAGGATGCTCGTCCCGGGCAACGAGTGTGGCAGGAGGGTAGCGATGGATGCACAGATGCTGGTCGACGAACGCGGCGAGCTATGGCTGGCGCTGGCCCCGCTGTGGCTGGAACGGGAGCCCCGCGAGACCGACTATGCGCGCATGGTCGCGGTCATCCAGCGCCACGACCTGAGCGTGCGCGATCTGGAGTGGGTCTTCCGCCTGGAACTTGCCCCGGTGCTCTCGCGCCACCAGATGTCGGTGGCCGGCGAATGGCGCTCGTTCGACGACCACAAGCTGATGAAGCAGTTGGTGGCCCACAATCTGCGGCTCAACGGTTGGCGGCGCAAGAGCTGGGCGTTGTTCTCGGGACTGACCACCATGATGACGCGCCATCGCTGGAACGAGCTGATGGGACGGGTGCTGGTCGAGCGCGGCGAGATGCCCTGACCACGACCCGGGATGACCCGGCTCGGCCATTGGGCTGGAACGCGCCGAGGGAGCGGGTGCCGGTCGAACGCGGCGAGATGCCCGGTCCTTCAGGGCTCGTCCAGGGCCTTCTCCAGCGCCTCGCGCAACGCCACCTCGCCGTCGCGGGGGGAGAACCGGTGAATGCCCCGGCCATCCCGGCCGACCAGGAACTTGGTGAAGTTCCACTTGATCATGCCGGTTCCCAGCACCCCCGGCGCTTGGCGCTTGAGCTCGACGAACAGCGGATGGGCGCCGCGGCCGTTGACCCTGACCTTCTCCAGCAGCGGGAATGACACCCCGTACTCGTGCTCGGCGAAGCGACAGAAGTCCAGCGCCGACTCCGGCGACTGGCGGGCGAACTGGTTGCACGGAAAGCCCAGCACGGTGAACCCCCGGTCGCGATAGCGAACATAGAGGTGCTCGAGGTCACGCAGCTGGGAGGTAAAACCGCACTGGCTGGCCACATTGACGATCAGCAGCACCTGGCCACGCAGGGCGCGCAGGTTGAAGGGCTCACCACTCGGGGTGCGGCATTCGTAATCATGGATGGACATGGATCGGGCTCGCTCTCTGACCCTCTACGATGACATGCCGACTCCTCACGCACCAGCCCCGCCCGGGCCAAACCGCCGCCTCGGCAACCGGCGGCGCACCTCGGCCACGCGCTGCGCCAGCCGGCGTCGCCGCTGGCGCCGCTCGGCCTCCTCGAGGGGCGCATAGGCCAGCCGCTCGAGGTCCCGGGCACACTCCTCGAGCGCCCTCCCCGCCGGCCCGGCCTGGGGGGCGATGCGCCGCAGGTGGGCGGCGGGAGACTCCCCCGGGCGGGCCGCCAGGCCATGCCGGGCCAGCCAGGCCTGCAGGCTGCCCACCAGCCAGCGCTCGTCACGCCGGCGCCGGCGGTGTTGCCAGCTCCCACGAGCCAGCAGGACAAGGCCCGCGGCAACGACCAGCACCACCACCAGGCCCAGCGCAGTGGTCACGGCCCCCCGGCCGGGCAGCCACGCATCCAACCGCGCCCAGGCCTCGCGCCACCAACCCGCCAGCCTTGCCATCAGGGAACGGCGCGACTCGCGCTGGTAGCCGATCACCCCGCGCTGCCAGCGGTATTCAAGGCGCTCCCACTCCAGGCGCAGGCGGTTCACCCAGCCCACCTCGCGCATGCGCAACGGGGAGAAGCGGGCATCCGCCAGGAAGGCCTCGGCGCCGTCATCGACCGCCTGGGCGCCCTGTTCGATGCGCTCCGGGGCGATGACCGCGGTGGGGTCCAGGCGCCGCCAGGCAGCGTCGCGCCATACCTCCACCCAGGCGTGGGCATCATAGTCTCTGACCGTGAAGTGGCCATCCGGGTGCCGCTCACCGCCCAGGAAACCCGCCACCACCCGCGCCGGGATGCCCGCCATGCGCGCCATCACGGCGGCCGCCGAGGCGTAGTAGGTGCAGTAGCCGGCCTGGCTGTCGAACAGGAAGTCATCGACGCGGTGCTCGCCGACCAGCCGGGGCGGCGAGAGCGTATAGCGATAGGGGGCCTCGCCGAAACGCGCCATCATCGCCGCGAGATAGGCGTCGGGGTCGCCGTCGCTCTCCCGCCACAGCCGCTCCGCCAGGGCCCGGGTACGGGGGTTGGCACCGTCGGGCAGCAGGCGGTGCCACCGCTCCCCGGCGGGGTCCGGATTGACCGGCGGCGCCCCGCTGCTGGAGAGCCTCAGCAGGCTGCGAGAACTCAGCGGGGTCAGCCCCTCCAGGGTGCCGTCGGCCAGAAAGCGCAGGCGGCTGTCGCTTTCCAGCGGCGTGCCCAGAGAGGGGCGCCAGGTGCGGCTGTCGGGCTCGAGCAGCAGCTCGGCGCTGAAGCGCGCGCCCTCCTGCGCCTGCCAGGGGGAGCGTGTTCCTTCACGCACGAAGGCCTCGACCGGGCGCTCCAGGGCGCCGGCCAGTTGGTCGGGCGTGGCCCGCGACCAGCGGATGCCATCGAAGTGCGACAGGGTGTAGACCCGCCAGTAACGCTCGTCGGGGGCGGGCTCGCGCCCCTCGAAGCGGACCCGGAAGGCCCGCGCATCGCTGCGCGACAGCTCGGCGATGTCGCCCGGGGAGATCTCGTCGGTCAGGCCGGTGGCGGCCCGGTCCAGCTGGGGCATGCTCCACAGCGGCCCCAGGCGCGGGAAGGCGACGAACAGCAGCGCCATCAGCGGGGCCGAGAGCGCCAGTAGCCAGGCCGTCTCCCGCCAGGCCTGGCGCAGGCCGGTGGCACCGGAGAGCCAGACCAGCGACTGCAGCAGCCAGGCCACCGCCAGCAGGGCACCCGCGGCCATGGCAATCCCCTGGTCATGCAGGAAGGCCACGGTCGTTGCCACCAGGCCGATCACCACCACCACCCGGGCATCGCGCCGGTCATGGGTCTCGAGCAGCTTGAGCAGGTAGACGCCGAGCAGCAGGCCGACCAGCCCGTCCATGGTGCCCAGGGTGCCGAACTGCAGCCACAGCGCCAGCACTAGCCCGCCCACCGCGGCCAGCCGCAGCAGGATGCCGGCACGGGGCAGGCCGCGACGCAGCTGCACGAGCCGGTAGCCGGCCACCGCCAGGGCCAGTGCCACCAGCCAGGCCGGCATCCAGGCGAGGTGCAGGGCCAGCACCAGGCACTGGCCGATGAACAGCTGACGCAGCATGCCCCCGCTCAGCCCCCGGCCATCCGCCAGCACGGCCGGGGCCGCCAGCCTGGCGGGAGTACGGACGCTCATGCTCCAGCCTCCGGCCGGGCCGCCGGGAAGCGCGCCAGGGCATCCAGCGCCCGGCGCCGCTGGGCCTCGCCCTCACCCTGGGGCAGGGTGAGGCCCGGCAGCCTGAGGCCATAGCGGTCGCCGGCACGGTGGTGGGCCAGCACCCGGGCACAGAGCACCGAGAGGCGCCGCTCCGGGTCGCCGCGACAGGCGGCGTAGTCCAGCCACAGCTGCCGGCGCGGCGGCACGCTGAACGCCTTGGTGGCGAGCACCCCGGTGCGGCTCCACTGCTTCCAGGCCACCCGCCCCGGGCTGTCGCCGGGCTGAAAGCGGCGCAATCCCGCGAAGTCGCTGGCCTCCAGGCCCGCCCCGCCGTGGCGCACGGCCGGCTCGTCCTCCCCCACCGGGCGTGGCCAGACCAGCAGCTCGGCGTCGTGGCGGACCCAGGCCACCACCCGGACCAGCCCCAGCGGCCAGCGGGTCTCGAGGCGCAGCCAGGGCAGCGCCAGGACCCCGCGCCGGGGCGTCGGCAGGGCCAGCTCGGCCTCGCCGAGGCCGCCGACGATGTCCACCCGGCCCCGGGCACCGTCGCAGCGGAGTTCCAGGGCCGTGCGCTCGCGGCGTGCCCTGAGCACCACCCCCAGACGCGCCTCGCCGCCGGCGAAGGCCTCCCGGGGCAACCGCAGCCCCGGGGTGACGCCGAGCAGGTTGAGCCAGCCGCGCAGCAGCACCACCACGCCGACGCTGAACAGCCAGAAGGCCAGCCCGTAGGCCAGGCTGTTCTGGTAGTTGATGCCGAACAGCAGCAGCACCACCACCAGCACCGCCCAGCCCAGGCCGAAGCGGGTGGGAATCAGGAACAGCCGTCGCTGGGGCAGGGGGTGATCCATCGAGGCGGCCAGGCGACGCAGCCACCAGTGGCGCAACCGCCCGGCAGGGCGGGGGCCGGAGGTCGCCGCGGTGGCCACGCTCACCCCATCACCGCCACGCGGGTCAGCAGGTGGCGGGCCAGCGCCTCGCCCTCCTCCCGGGGGCCGCTGCTGAGTCGATGGCCCGTCACCGGGACCCACACCGCCTGGACGTCCTCGGGCAGCACGTGATCGCGCCCCTCGAGCAGCGCCCAGCCCCGGGCCGCCTGGAGCAGGGCCAGCACGCCCCGGGTGGAGAGCCCCCAGGCCAGCTCGGGATGCTCGCGGCTGGCCGCGGCCAGGGCCTGGACGTAGTCGAGCAGGGCATCGGCCACATGGACCCCGTCCAGCCGCGCCTGCCAGCCGCGCAGGCGCTCGGCGTCGAGCAGCGGCATCAGCGCCTCGAGCTTCACTCGCCCGGCCCGGCCGCGCAGGATCTCGCGCTCGGCGCGGGGGTCCGGATAGCCCAGCGAGAGGCGCATCAGGAAGCGGTCGAGCTGCGACTCCGGCAGCGGGAAGGTCCCTGCCTGCTCCTGGGGATTCTGAGTGGCGATCACGAAGAAGGGATCGGGCAGCGCCCGGGTCTCGCCCTCCACGGTCACCCGCCCCTCCTCCATCGCCTCGAGCAGCGCGCTCTGGGTCTTGGGGGTGGCCCGGTTGATCTCGTCGGCCAGCACCAGGCCGTGGAAGACCGGCCCGGGATGGAAGAGGAAGCGCGCCTCCCGCGGGTCGAAGACCGAGACCCCCAGCACGTCGGCGGGCAGCAGGTCGCTGGTGAACTGCAGGCGCTGCATGTCCAGGCCCACGACCCGCGCCAGCGCCTGGGCCAGGGTGGTCTTGCCGAGCCCCGGCAGGTCTTCGATCAGCAGGTGGCCGCGGGCCAGCAGGCAGCAGAGCGCCAGGCGCACCTCCCGGGACTTGCCGAGCACCACCCCTTCCAAGGCGGCAAGCACCGCCTCCAGGTCGGGAAGTCGCTCCGGCCGGTTCATCGCCCCGCCTCCAGCTCGCCGCCGGCCAGCAGGGCCTGCACCGCCTGGCGGGTATCCGGGGTGACGCCCTCTAGGGCCAGGGCCTCGGCGGGCGGCAGCCAGAAGGCCTCGGCCACCTCCTCGGCCTGCAGCGTCAGCGGGCCATCGTGGTCGACCAGGAAGAGGCTGCCGAAGATATGGTTGCCGCCCGCGTCATGGACGAAGCCCCCCAGGTGGTGCAGCGGCACGCCCCGGATGCCGAGCTCTTCTGCCAGCTCGCGGCGGGCCGCCACGTGCACCGCCTCGCCGGCTCCCACCACGCCGCCGGCGGCGAGGTCCAGCCCGCCCGGGAAGACCTCTTTGGTCAGGGTGCGACGCTGCACGCAGAGCTCGCCGCGGCGATTGCGCACCACCACATAGGTGGCCCGGTGCCAGAACCGGAAGCGGCGCATGGCGGCCCGGGGGGCGCTGCCGCAGGGGCGGTTGCGCGCATCCACCAGCTGGATCTGCTCATCGGCGATATGCGGCTCGGGCAGGGATGCATCGATGGTCATGGGGGACTCCCGGGGAAATGCCTTCAGCCTACCCAGTCACGCCGGCAGCGTCACGCCGCGCGTTGACCGCTCGCCGGGCGGGGACCATGCTCAGGTCAGGCCTCTATCTCGGAGCCCGACCATGCCCGACCCCGCCCCCCGCACCCGGCTGGCCACCCACGAGGTGACCAACCAGCCCTCGCCACCGACGGACCGCGACCTGCTCGCCGGGGATACCCCGCTGCAGGAGGCACTGGCCCGGGAGGCCCCGGAGTGGGTCGCCAGGCGCCTCGCCCCGCTGGGGCGCGAGGCCGGCAGCGCCCGGGTCCAGGAACTCGGGGAGGCGGCCAACCGCCACCCGCCCGAACTGCGCCTGTTCGACCGTCACGGCCGGCGGCTGGACGAGGTGGCCTACCATCCCGCCTACCACGAGCTGATGCACCTGGCCATCGACCATGGCTGGCATGCGGTGGCCTGGCAGGAAGAGGGACGCGGCGGCCATCAGGCGCATGTCGCCGCCCTCTACCTGCTGACCCAGGCGGAGCCCGGCTTCTGCTGCCCGGTCACCATGACCCATGCCGCGCTGCCGGTGCTGCGCCAGACGCCGGCCGTCGAGGCGCACTGGGCCCCGGGGCTGCTGGCCTGGGACTACGACCCGCGCCTGCTGCCCGCGGGCGAGAAGACCGGGCTGACCTTCGGCATGGCGATGACCGAGAAGCAGGGTGGCAGCGACGTGCGCGCCAATTCCACGCGAGCCGAACCCCTCGCCACCACCCGCGCCGAGGGCTCGGCGGACGGCTGGCGGCTGACCGGCCACAAGTGGTTCTGCAGCGCCCCCATGTCCGACGCCTTCCTGACCCTGGCCCGCAGCGACGAGGGCCTCTCCTGCTTCCTGGTGCCGCGCGTCACCGCGGAGGGCGAGCGCAACGCCATCGAACTTCAGCGCCTCAAGGAGAAGTGCGGCAACCGCGCCAATGCCTCGGCGGAGATCGAGTACCGCGGCGCCCGGGCCGAGCCGGTGGGCGAGCCCGGCCGCGGCATCGCCACCATCCTCGAGATGGTCCAGCAGACCCGGCTGGATGCCGCCACCGCCCCGGTGGGCATGATGCGCCAGGCCCTGGTGGAGGCCTGGCGGCATGTCCGGGAGCGCCACGCCTTCGGACGGGCGCTGGCCGAGCAGCCGCTGATGCGGGTGCTGCTGGCCGACATGGCCCTGGAGGTGGAGGCCGGCCTGGCGCTGGTGATGCGCACCGCCCGGGCCTTCGATGGCGCTGCCCGTGGCGACGAGACCGAGACCGCTCTGTCACGGCTGCTGCCGACCCTGGCCAAGTACTGGCACAACAAGCGCACGCCGGGCTTCATGGCCGAGGCCATGGAGTGCCTGGGCGGGATCGGCTATGTGGAGGAGGCGCCGCTGGCCCGGCTCTACCGCGAGGCGCCGGTCAACTCGATCTGGGAGGGGTCGGGCAACGTGATCTGCCTGGACCTGCTGCGGGTGCTGGGCCGCCATCCGGAAGCGCTGGCGGCGCTGCAGGCCGAATTCGCCGCGGTCCGCGGCCAGCAGGCCGAACTCGACCGCGCCCTTGCCCTGCTGGACGCCGAGCTGGCCGCCCCACCCGCCTCGCTGGAGCCACGTGCCCGCTGGCTCGCCCAGCGGCTGGCCCAGTGCCTGCAGGCCGCCCTGCTGCTGCGCCATGCCCCTTCGGAGGTGGCCGAGACCTTCTGCCGATCGCGGCTGGGTGACGAGGCCGGACCGGCCTACGGAGTGCTGCCCGGGGATGCGCCGCTGGCGGCCCTGCTGGCACGCATCGGCGACTGAGCGCCGGCTAACGCCAGGATGTCCGCGGCGGGCATGGGCCGCGCCAGGCCGAAGCCCTGCACATGGGTGCAGCCGTAGCGCTCCAGGTGGGCCAGGCAGGCCAGGTCCTCGACCCCCTCGGCCACCACCCGGATGCCCAGCCGGCGCCCCAACAGGGCCACCGCCTCGACGATGGCGGCATCCTGGGCATCCTCGAGCAGGCGGCTGACGAAGCTGCGATCGACCTTGAGCTCGCTGATCGGCAGCAGCTGCAGCCGGGCCAGCGACGAGAAACCCACCCCGAAGTCATCCACCGAGACCTCCAGGCCACCGAGATGCAGCCGAGCCGCGACCTCGCTGCCGAGGAGCTCGTCCTCCATGGCGGCGGTCTCGGTGATCTCCAGCACCACGGGGGCATCGCCCGCCGAACACCGAGCCTCGTTGGCCAGGGAGAGCAGCTCTGGGCACATCAGGTCATCGGCGGTGACGTTGACCGACAGCGACAGCGAGAGGCCGGCATCGCGCCAGCGGGCAGCATCTCCCAGCGCCAGCTGCAGCACGCGGCGCGTCAGGTGACGATTCTGGTCGGGCGTCAGCAGTGGCAGGAAGCGACCGGGCACCAGCAAGCCCGCTTCGGGGTGGGCCCAGCGGACCAGCGCCTCGACACCGCTGAGGCGGCCGCTGGCGAGCTCGAACTGGGGCTGATAGTGAAGGGTGATCTCCTGACGAGCGAAGGCCCGATCCAGCTCCTCGATGCGACAGGGGGGCGTGACGGGATGCGCGGCATCCGGCGGATGGCCAGTGGCCAGGGCCTCGAGACATTCGCGCAACTCGATGAGCCGCATCGGCTTGTCCAGCGAGGCCAGCATCTGAAGCCCCAGCGCCTGGCCGAGCCGTTCGGCGATGCGCACGATCTTGCGCTCGACCCCGCTGAGCAGCAGCACCCGGCCGCGATAGCCGCACTCGGCGAGCCGGCGCAGCATGGAGATGCCATCCTGCTGGCCGAACTCCAGGGCCATGATCACCAACTGGGGGCGCCGCGCCATGACCTCGCCGATCAGGTGCTGACCGTGCCGGCAGTAGCGGGTCTCCATGCCCAGGGTGCGCAGCTGCAGCGACAGGGTGGCGGCGGCATCGGGATCCTCCTCGAGCACCACCGCCAACCGCTGGGCCTGCATCGTCAGATCATTCATCTAGGGGGTTCCCACCAGGGCACTAAGCTTCAGCGTATCAGCAAAGCGCCTGGGTCACCGGGACAGGAGCATGACGCACATCAACGCTATCGCTCAGGCGATGGGCCCGGCCACCACCCGCAGCGCCAGGGCGAGCAGTAACACGCCGGTGATGCGATTGAGCCAGTGGGCCCGGGCCTGCAACCAGGGCAGCACCCGCGAGTGGGACAGGCCCACTGCCACCAGCACGTACCAGCCACCGTCGATGACCATCGCCGTGAGCACCACCAGCGCCTTGGCCGCGAGGCTCATCTCGGGGGTCACGAATTGGCTGAGCAGGGCGATGAAGAAGAGGATCAGTTTGGGGTTGCCCAGCGCCACCAGCACGCCCTCACGCGCCGCCTGGCGACGGCTGGTGGCCATGGCCGCGGCATCCAGGGCGCCAGCCCGCCCGGCGCGCAGGGCCTTGATCCCCAGCCACGCCAGGTAGGCCGCCCCGCCCCAGGTGA
The DNA here is from genome assembly GCF_029889845.1 of Halomonas sp. 25-S5. Taxonomy (GTDB): domain Bacteria; phylum Pseudomonadota; class Gammaproteobacteria; order Pseudomonadales; family Halomonadaceae; genus Halomonas. Next base: position 54,255 of record NZ_JARANV010000006.1, on the reverse strand, counting down.
TCACCTGGAACAGCAGCGGGAAGCGCACGATCAGCGCCCCCAGGCCCCACACCGTGAGCAGCGCATAGAAGCCCACGCCCAGGGCATGGGCGAGGGCCGCCGCGATGCCCGGCAGGCGGCCGCCGCCCAGGGTATGACGCAGCACCAGGGCCAGGCTGGGACCCGGCGACATGGCCCCCATGGCACAGACCGCGGCCAGTGAGAGCCAGAGCGAGAGGGGCATGCAGGGACCTCCTGGGCACCGTCAACGCTGATTGCACGCTTTCCGGGGTAGCCAACGAAAACAGTCCGCCACCCGAGAACAGGCGAAGGACTGTGTTGCCACTACCTTACGCCATCCCTGGGCAAGGCGACAGTCCCGCGGGGCTGCAGAGCCCTCGGCCGCGACGCTACACTGTCGGCACACCTCGACAGAGACGCTGCCCATGACGGTCCGGACCCTCGCCATCGCCCTGCTGATCCTCGGCGCCCTGCTACCCATCCTCGGCTGGTGGGCCTCGAGCCCGGTAGGCTTCGTGGGGCCGGCATTGCTGCTGCTCGGCACCCTGCTCCTCTGGACCCGGAGGCGACATGGCCGGTGAGGCCAGCGACACCCCGGAGCAGGCGCCCTTGTCCAGCCTGCTGGACAAGATTCAGCAGGCCGGACAACACAGGGAGAGTGTCAGCCTCGGTGCCATTCTCGACAGTCTGGGGCGCCGCTCCTTCGCTCCCTTCCTGCTGATCGCCGGACTGGTCACCCTGGCGCCGCTGATTGGCGACATTCCCGGCGTGCCGACGCTGATGGCCCTCCTGGTGGTGCTCTCCTGCGTCCAACTGCTGGCTGGCCGGAACTACATCTGGCTGCCGGCCTGGCTGCTGGAGCGCCGGGTCTCGCGGGAACGTTTCACAAAAGCCACACGCTGGATGGAGCGTCCTGCCTGCTGGGTCGACCGCCTGCTCAAGAGGCGCCTCGTTCAGCTCACACGGCCACCGGCCCATCTCCCCGTCGCCCTGACCTGCCTGCTGATCGCTCTGGCCATGCCGCCCATGGAGGTGGTGCCCTTCACCGCCAACGGAGCGGGCCTGGCCCTGACGCTCTTCGGCCTGGCGCTGCTGGCCAACGACGGCCTGATGGCCCTGCTGGGCTACGCGCTGACCGGCGGCACCCTGGCGCTGGTAATCGTCGGTCTGGCCTGAACGGCGACAGGTCTCCCTACCCCAGGAACCGCCATGCCAGGCCCTGAGAGATGCCTCAAACACGGCCTCGCCCTGTCGGCGCGCGCCAGCTATGTCGCCAAGGGCATCGCGGAATAAGGAATAAGGTGGCCAGGGGGGACTGCCGATGAGGCATGCTGGAGGGGCAGAAACGCAAACAGCCGCCCGGAGGCAGCTGTTTCAGATCTGGATTCAGCCTAGTACCGGCGGTCGGACTCGAACCGACAAGGGCTTGCACCCGGCGAATTTTGAATCTGCTGCCCTCCTGGATCGCCCAAGAACCGCGCACAAGCGACGCGGATCTTCGCAGGACAGTTCCGAGAGCTCGGGAATGATCGCCTGTCAGGCAGCCACAGCGCCAGTCATTGGGCGTCTCCCGCTCCACTTTGTCCACTCAGCAGTTGCCAGAGCGCTGCCAAGTCCGTCGCCAGCAAAAGGACTGATCTTCTTCATGGCCTTACCGCCCCAAGTTTGGTGAGATAGGCGCCAGTCACCACGGCCGCACGAGGCGGCCGGCTCAGCGAACACAGGGAACCGCGGTACATGATCCTCACCCTCAACCAGCTGGAACGGCACCTCTTCAAGGCCGCCGACATCCTGCGTGGGCGCATGGACGCCTCGGAGTTCAAGGAGTACATCTTCGGCATGCTCTTCCTGAAGCGCTGCTCGGACGTCTTCGAGCAGCGCCAGGAGGAGGTCCGCGAGCAGCTGAGGCAGGCGGGCAAGGGCGAGATCGACATCGCCCAGGTGATCGAGATGCCGAGCTGGTACAAGGCCACCTTCTACGTGCCTGAGCAGGCGCGTTGGCCCTGGCTGCTCAAGGAGGCCCACCAGGGCGTCGGCAACGCCCTGAACAAGGCACTGGCCGGCCTGGAGGAGCACAACCCCAGCCTCGCCGGGGTGCTGGAGCACATCGACTTCACCCGCAAGGTGGGCTCCACCACCCTGCCGGACAAGAAGCTGCGCGACCTGATCATCCACTTCAGCGAGTACCGCCTGCGCAACGAGGACTTCGAGTTCCCCGACCTGCTCGGCGCCGCCTACGAGTACCTGATCCGCGACTTCGCCGACTCCGCCGGCAAGAAGGGCGGCGAGTTCTACACCCCGCGCCCGGTGGTCCGCATGATGGTGCGGCTGATGGACCCCCAGGAGGGCCACAGCGTCTACGATCCCTGCATGGGCTCCGGCGGTATGCTGATCCACGCCAAGGAGTACCTGGAGGAGCAGGGCGGCGACCCGCGCCGGCTCAACCTCTTCGGCCAGGAGGCCTCCGGCTCGGTGTGGGCCATCGCCAAGATGAACATGCTGCTGCACAGCATTGGCTCCGCCGACCTGCGCAACGACGACACCCTCACCGACCCGCAGCACGTCGAGGGCGGCGAGCTTACGCGCTTCGACCGCATCCTCACCAACCCGCCGTTCTCCATCGGCTACACCCCCAGCCAGAACTTCCCCGAGCGCTTCCACTACGGCAGCGTGCCGGAGGGCGCCAAGAAGGCCGACCTGATGTTCCTGCAGCACATGGTCGCCTGTCTCAAGTCCGACGGCCGCCTGGCCACCGTCATGCCCCATGGCGTGCTGTTCCGCGGCGGCGACGAGAAGCGCATCCGCGCCGGCCTGCTCGAGGACGACCTGGTGGAGGCGGTGATCGGCCTGGCCCCCAACCTCTTCTACGGCACCGGCATCCCGGCGAGCATCCTGGTGCTGCGCGCCAAGGGGGCCAAGCCCGAGGAGCGCCAGGGCCGTGTGCTGTTCATCAACGCCGATCGCGAATACTACGAGGGCCGTGCCCAGAACCACCTGCTGCCGGAGCACATCGAGAAGATCGCCAGCACCTATGAGGTCTTCGAGGACGTGCCCGGCTTCGCCCGGGTGGTGCCGCTCGCGGAGCTGCGCGACAACGACTACAACCTCAACATCCGCCGCTACGCCGACAACACCCCGCCGCCGGAGCCCCAGGACGTGCGCGCCCACCTCAAGGGCGGCGTGCCGGTGGCCGAGATCGACGCCAGGCGCCCGCTCTTCGACGCCCAGGGCCTCGACCCCATGGGGCTCTTCACGCCCCGCGGCTCTTCTGAAAAGCCCGACCCCGACTACGTGGCCTTCGCCGAACCCCTGAATGAGAAGCGCGACCTCAAGCCCGCCATCGAGGCCGACGCCGGCCTGCAGCAGAAGGAGGCCAGCGTGATGGCCGCCTTCGAGGCCTGGTGGGCCGAACATGGCGCCAGCATCACCACTCTCTCCGGCAACGGCGGTCGCCTCACCCGGCTGCGCGACGAGCTGCTGGGCAGCTTCACCGCGGCGCTGGAGCCCACCGCCATGCTCGACCGCTTCGCGGTGCGCGGCATCATCGCGGGCTTCTGGTTCGACAACAAAAATGAATTTCGCACCCTGCAGGCCCGCGGCTGCCTGGGCGTGGTGGACGCCTGGCGCACCAGCATCGTGAGCCTCTTGGAAGACGAGCAGAGCAAGGCCAACCCCCTCGACCACCGCCTGGTCCACTTCCTGCTCGAGGAGTACGTCGCCGAGCTGGAGGAACTCGCCGCCCGCAAGGCCGAGCTGGACGCCCGCATCAAGGCCGCCGAGGCCAAGCCCGAGGGCAACGACGGCGACGAAACGGAATCCAGCGACGGCGAGGATGACGACGCCCCGACGCCGGAGCAGATCAAGGCCTGGAAGAGCGAGCGCACGCAGGTGCGAAAAGCCCACAAGGCCAAGGTGGCCAGCTTCGAGACCCACCTCAACGCCGCCGTGGATGCCCTCGACGAACCCGCCGCCGCCGACCTGGTGGGCACCATCCTGCACAACGACCTGAAGGACATCCTCGAGCGCTATATCCGCCAGCAGCGCCAGCAGGTGATCGCCGCCTTCGAGACCTGGTGGGACAAGTACCGGGTAACGCTGGCCGACATCGAGGCCGAGCGCGACGCCGCAGCCAAGGAACTGCAGCAGTATCTGGAGGGGCTGGGGTATGTTTGAACCTATAGCCGAATTGGCTGAAATCAATCCACCTCTCAGAGCGCCAACTCCAGATCGCCCTGAGGCACCCATCTCGTTCATCCCGATGGGGGATGTGAGTGAAAGTGGTCAGTGGTTGGCTCGCCAGACAAGACCATTACGAGAGGTAAAGTCTGGCTTCACCCCTTTCCAGGAAGGTGATGTTCTTTTCGCGAAGATCACCCCCTGCATGGAGAATGGAAAGGGCGCCCATGCCGTTGGTCTTGAAAACGGGGTCGGGTACGGAAGCACGGAGTTTCATGTTCTGCGGGCCAAAGCTGATAACTCCCCTCGCTATATCTTTCATCTTTCCCAAAGCCCGAACCTTAGGCTGAAAGCGGAAGCCTCAATGATCGGGTCAGCCGGTCAGAAGCGAGTGCCCACGGACTTTTTTCGGAAGCATCGAGTCTTTGCTCCCGACAGAGCTGAGCAGCAGCTTGTCGCCCACATCCTCGACACTCTCGACACCCAGATCCAGAAGACCGATGCTCTGATCGCCAAACTGGAGAAGGTCAAGGAGGGCCTGCTCCACGACCTGCTGACCCGCGGCATCGATGAGAGCGGCCGGCTGCGCCCCAGCCCCGAGCAAGCGCCAGAGCTCTATAAGGAGTCGCCGCTGGGGTTGATTCCGAGGGAGTGGAGTGTCGGCTCTCTAGGTAATCTTTCGGAAATTGTTAGCGGGGTTACTCTCGGAGGCAAGTCAGGAAGTAGTGATTGGCCACTGGTGCCTTACCTGCGGGTGGCAAATGTTCAGGATGGCTACCTCGACCTCACAGACATAAAGCGAATTAAAGTGGGCCCTGCCGATATTGACAAGTATCGGCTACTTCCCGGCGATGTGCTCATGAATGAAGGAGGAGACTTCGACAAGTTAGGCCGAGGGGCTTTGTGGCAAGGTCAAATAGAGCTTTGCCTTCACCAGAACCATGTGTTCCGTGTTCGCACAAACCCGGGCATGCTGAGCCCACACTTTCTCACCGCTTTCTCATCATCAGTTGCTGGCAAGCACTACTTCATCCGGTCATCGAAGCAAAGTACCAACTTGGCTTCAATAAACTCAACTCAATTGAAAGCTTTTCAGGTTCCACTCCCCTCAAGTGCCGAGCAAATGCTCATAGTCAAAGAGCTACAAGCAATGGCCTCAAAAATTGAGTCTGAGAAGGACTTCCTGGATAAGATGCTCATCCAAAAATCGGGCCTGATGGACGACCTCCTGACCGGCCGCGTCCGCGTTACGCCGCTTCTCGACCAGGCCCAGGCCACCACCCCGGCATAGACCGGGGCTCTTACAACAACATCACAACAACAGGACCACACATCGCACAGGGAACCGCCATGATCACCTTCGACAGCTCTCTTGCAACGTTCTGGCGCTCGCTGCCCCCTCTTTACGGAAGGTCGGACTCAAGGACATCACCGCCAACAAGATCCCGGTGCTCAGGTGGCGCATGGCGGGCTGTCGACCGGGCAACTAAGCTAAGAGTGATACGTCAAATGAGTGAACGCAGGGAAGCCCCATGATCAACGTGTCGATTCCTGACTGGACAGCAGAAGGTGTATTGCCGCCGGTGGATGCCAACAACCCGACATCGCCGGCTCGCTCTCCCTACGAGGTGTCGCTGGTCGATCTCGTCCAGCGCTTCGGCACTTCACAGGAGCGTATCGGAATACTCGATGGGTTTCTGCGCTACCGCCAGGGCCTGCATGCTGTAGGGTTGACCGAAGGGTTTCAGTGGCTGGATGGAAGCTATATGGAGTACGTTGAAGCGCTTGAAAATCGGGCCCCGAATGACATCGACGTTGTCAGCTTTATTGCTTTTCCTGGCGAAATAGACCAACAGGAAGTACTGGGCAATTTCAATGAGGCTATCGGGATCCTTCCCGATGCACACTTGACGATAAAGAAACACTACCATGTTGATGCTTATTTTGTGGCCATGAACGTCATATCTCCTGAAAGATTGGTCGAGCGCTCATCCTATTAGTACAGCATGTGGTCACATCGCCGAGACGACGCATGGAAAGGTTTTCTTCAGGTTTCATTATTGCCAGATCAAGCCGCCAGAGAGCACCTTGAAAGGCTTAAAGACCAGGAGGGCTCTCAATGAACCAGAAAGAGATGCTGGCCCTCAAGGCTGAGGTCAGCAGCCTCCAAAAAATGTTGGATAAAATTCCACCCGAAGATGTCCTGGATCGGGCCAGCGTAGAAACTCGCTTGAATGTTGTGAAAGAAAAACTTGAAGAGGTAGTTCCTCAACAGCGAGAACTTGCTCGTGCAGTGCTGACTTTCAGCGGGCGTCCGGTAGCAGGATCGGAAGGCGTTATTGCCGATTTTGCTACCAAGGCGCTCTCCGCTTTTTCCGACGCGATCACTGCAGTCGGCGCCTCCCTACATGCCACTTTGGCACCCACAGGACCAGTTCCAAATCGTCAGCAGTACCAGATGATGATCACCGGCACGGCACGAGGCTCCTTTGGTTTCCAGCTTCAGGAATCTTCGTCGCAGCTAGAGATAGATGAGGACAGTACGGTTTCCCGGGCCCTGGAAGCGACCCGAAACCTACTGGACGGCAGTATCGGCATCGACGATGAGCAGCTGGCAGAAGCCGCCGCCGATATGGATCAGCGGGCCTTGAACAAAATCCGTGATTTCGTGGTCGTCCTCAATGAAAATGAAGCGTTCTGCACCTTAAAACATGCCGATAAGTCATTTCATTTTAAGGATGCTGGCCAGGTAAAACGCAGCCTCGAAAGGCTTAGCACGGAGTATCTATCCGAGAGTGAACAGGTGCTCTCGGTGGTATTTGGTGGCGCTCTTCCGCACAGGGGAAGCTGTGAATTTCAGATTGAACAAAGCAAGGAGTGGCTGACGGCCAAGATAGGGCCAGGCGTTGAGGCTCCCGACTCAATCAATGACCATCGTGGACAGGTGGTCCAGGCGAAGATTCTGGTAACCCAGGCTGGTCGTGGCAGGCCCCGCTACAAGCTACTTGCGCTACCTACATGGCCAGCCAGTCAGCCGTCGGAGTGAGCTATGAGCCCCCACTCGGCCATGCTGCCCTCCGTACATATCGCCGAAAGGTAAGCGCATCAGTAACCCATATCCAGGTCCTGGGCCTGGTCGGCCAAGGCTTGCAATGCTTCCTCGCTGGAGATTGCCTTCCCGGGCTCCTCGCCCCACAGCATGCCGATGGGAACGGCGAAGCAGCCCGGCACCTGCAGCTTGAGGCAGTGGCGGCCGGTGTAGAGCAGCATGCCCCCGCGAAACCCCTTGCCGGCCTGGTCGGCAAGCCGGGCCAACCCGGCGGCGTCTTTGGCCTGGACGCTGGCGGCGCGCTTTACCTCAACCCCCCAGAGCTCCCGACCCCGCTCGATGACGAGGTCGACCTCCACCTGGTCCTTGTCCCGGTAGTGGGAAAAGCGTAACTCCGGTTCTATCCAGGAGGCCTGAGCGATCAACTGCTCGACCACATGGCTTTCCAACAGGGAACCGAAGCGTTCTGCCTCGGTGAGCCACTGCTCCGGCCCCAGGCGCCCCAGTGCCGCGGCAAGGCCGGTATCGACAATATGCAGCTTGGGGCTCTTGATCAGCCGTTTGGCGTGATTGCGATGCCAGGCAGGGAGCTGCTGAATCAGGAAGAGGCGCTCCAGGATGCCGAGGTACTTGGCGATGGTGGCGCGCTCCATCCCCAGTTCCTTGCTCAGATTGCTGACGTTGAGCAGGCTGGCCGTGCGGTAGGCCAACAACTCCATCAGCCGCAGCATCCCGTCTTCGTCCTGAATGGCGGCGATATCCCGCACGTCGCGCTGCACGATGGCTTGGAGATACTGGCGATACCACTGGCGTGCCCGATGGGGCGCACGGCGGTTGGGTTCGGGGTAGCCGCCTTGGCAGAGCACTTCTGCCGTGGGGGCGAGGGGCGTGGTGTCCGCCACCATCCTGGGCGTTAGCCGCCCCTCCAGCAGCGTACTGAGCAGGGTCGTAGCACTCACGCGCTTCTCCTGTTCGGTCAGCGGATGCAGGTAGATGACTTCCATGCGGCCAGCCAGAGAATCCTGTGCCTTGGGGAGCAACAGCAGGTTGGCAGAGCCTGTCAGCAGGAATCGGCCTGGCTGGCGATCCCGATCCACCACCGACTTGATCGCCAGCAACAGCGCCGGCGCACGCTGCACCTCGTCCAGAGTGACACGTTCAGGCAATCCCTCGACGAAGCCGAGCGGATCCTGCCGAGCCGCTTCCAGCAGCGTCGCATCATCCAGGTTCAGGTAGGCACGCTCGGGGTCGATGCGTTGGGCGAGAGTCGTCTTGCCCACCTGCCGTGGCCCCAGAAGGCAGACCACCGGCGTATCGGCAAGTGACTCAAGCACTCGATCGCGAATCAGCCGTGGAAGATAGGGGAATGTCATGTCGCGCCTCTGGTAGCGTCCAGTTGTTGGCTAGGTTAGCGTCCAATTGATGGATGATCTATCGTCCAATTGCTGCATTTTCTATCGGCCAGTTGGTGTCAGGCTACTCGTCCAGTTGCGACACCTGTCCGAGAAAGCGCCGGTCAGGCCCGGCAAATTTCCCGCCTGACGCTGGTTTCGCTACCATCGAAGGCACTCAACGCACTTTGGAGCCACGGCATGGCAAGTCCTGAGTACACGGACGTCGAGAAGCCCTTCATCGACCAGCTGGTGGGTCAGGGCTGGGAGTACCTGGCCGGCTCGCTGGACAACCCCGCCGTGACCCACCGCGAGAGCTTCGCCCAGGTGGTGATGGAGCCGTTGTTGCGCGAGCGTCTCCATGCCATCAATCGCCGCGACGACACGCCGTGGCTGGATGACCGCCGCCTCGATCAGGCGGTGTCGGCCATCACTCGACTCCCGGCCAGCAAGGTGCTGGAGGCCAACAAGCTGGCCACGGAGCTGCTGCTGGGTGGCCTGGCCGTGGAGGGCCTGGAGGGCTGGGACGGCGGCCGCGGCCAGATACTGCGCTATATCGATTGGGAAACGCCGGCCAACAACGTCTTCACCGTGGTCAACCAGTTCAAGGTGAAATGCCCGCCCGGCCACGACACCAGCAAGGGCCACGTGATCCCCGACCTGGTGCTCTTCGTCAACGGCATCCCGCTGGTGGTGGTGGAGTGCAAGAGCCGCACCGTGCCGGAGGGCCTCACCCAGGCGGTGGACCAGCTGCGTCGCTACCACGACCAGCGCCATCTGGACTTCGAGGTGGCGGAACACGAAGGGGTGCCGGCACTGTTCGCCACCAGCCAGTTCCTGGTGGCCAGCAACTTCGATGAGGCGCGCGTCGGCACCATCGGTGCCGGCTTCGCCCACTACCTGAGCTGGAAGACGGTGGCGCCGCTGCGCGAGGCGGAGGTGGCCATCGACCTGGACGTGGCGGATCTCTCGGCCCAGCAGCGCCTGGTGGCCGGCATGCTCACCCGGGGCAACCTGCTCGACATCGTGCGCCACTACACCCTGTTCATGAACCTGGGCGGCCAGGAGATCAAGCTGGTGTGCCGCTATCCGCAGTTCCGCGGCGTGACCCGGGCCATCGAACGGCTCAAGAGCGGCAAGACCCGCCGCGAGGATGGCGAGGCCGACCGCCGCGGCGGCATCATCTGGCACACCCAGGGCAGCGGCAAGAGCCTCTCCATGGTGTTCCTGGTCCGCAAGTTGCGCAGCGACCCGAGCCTGCGGCGCTTCAAGGTGGTGGTGATCACCGACCGCAAGGACCTGCAGACCCAGCTCTCCGCCACGGCCGAGCTGACCGGCGAGAGCGTCGAGAAGGCGGCCAACACCGCCGCCCTCAAGAAGCTGCTGGCACGCGACGGCCCCGGGCTGGTATTCGGCACGGTGCAGAAATACCGCGACCCGGATGCAGAGGGTGACCAAGACGAGGGTGACCAAGACGAGGCAGGCGAAGAAACCCCCAGCGGCGGGCTGGACACCGGCCGCCGGGATGCGGCCGAACCGGGCCGCACCGGAACCGCGCCCCGCAAGCCCACCCTGAGCGCGCCTTTCGAGGTGCTCAACACCAGCGAGGACATCCTGATCCTGGTGGACGAGGCCCACCGCACCCAGGCCGGTGACCTGCACGCCAACATGATGCGTGCCCTGCCCAATGCCGCGCGCATCGGCTTCACCGGCACGCCGATCATCATGGGCGACAAGAAGCGCACCCACGACATCTTCGGCGAGTACATCGACCGCTATACCATCAAGGAGGCGGAACAGGACGGCGCCACGGTGCCGATCCTCTACGAGGGCCGCACGGCCAAGGGGGCGATCAAGGAAGGCGCCAGCCTGGACGGCCTGTTCGAAGACCTGTTCCGCGAGCACACCAAGGAGGAGCTGGAGGCGATCAAGAAGAAGTACGCCACCAAGGGGCAGATCTTCGAGGCGCCACGGCTGATCCAGGAGAAGGCCCAGGACATCCTGCGTCACTACGTGACCCACATCCTGCCCAACGGCTATAAGGCCCAGCTGGTGGCCTACAGTCGCCGAGCGGCCATGCGCTACCTCGAGGCCCTGCAGGAGGCCAAGACCGCCTTGCTGGAAGAGGCCATAGGACTCGGCCCCGAGGACAAGGCGCTGGACGATACGCAGCTGTTGACCCGCCCGCCGCGGATCAAGGCCGCGATCCAGGCCTGGCGCTACCGTGAGATCCTGCGCCAGCTGGAATTCGCCGTGGTATTCAGCAGCGGTAACAACGACGACGCGGCCTGGGCCAAGTGGAGCGAGCGCGCCGCGGTGGAAAACCATATCAAGCGCTTCAAGAAGCCGCTGTTGCACGATGACCCCGCAAAGACCGACTCGCTGGCCTTCCTGATCGTCAAGTCGATGCTGCTCACCGGCTTCGATGCGCCCATCGAGGGGGTGATGTATCTGGATCGCTCGATCCGCGAGGCGGAGCTGCTGCAGGCCATCGCCCGGGTGAACCGCACCGGGCACGGCAAGACCCACGGCATCGTGGTGGACTACTTCGGCGTGGCCAACCACCTCAAGGAGGCCCTGGCCGCCTACAGCGAGGAGGACATCGACGGTGCCCTGCAGAGCCTCAAGGATGAGATCCCGCTGTTGCGTGACCGCCACCTGCGGGTGATCGACGTGCTGCGGAGCCAGGGGGTGGACAGCCTGGCCGACACCGAGGAGGCGGTGCAGGCCCTGGGGGACGAACGGGTGCGCGCCGAGTTCGTGGTCAAGCTCAAGGAGTTCAACCGCACCCTGGATGACGTTCTGCCACGACCCGAAGGGCTGGAATTCGTCAACGACGCCAAGCGGCTCGCCTATCTCCACGCCCTGGCCCGCAACCGCTACAAGGACACCCCGGAGCTGGGCAAGGACATCGGCAACAAGGTCCGCAAGCTGATCGATGACTACGTGATCTCGTTAGGGATAGATCCACGCATCCCGCCGGTGCAGCTCACCGACGCCGAGTTCGACGCGCATATCGGCCGCCAGGTCGGTGATCGCGCCAAGGCCTCCGAGATGGAACACGCCATCCGCTCCCACGTGCGCAAGCACCTGGATGAGGACCCGGTGAAGTACGGCCGGCTGAGCGAGCGACTCGCCGACCTGCTGCAGCAGCTGGATGGTCAGTGGGACGAGCAGGTGGAGGCCCTGCGCGGGCTGACCCAGCAGCTGCGTGACGGCGCAACTGGTCCGGGTGAGGGCATTCCCCAGATGCCCGCCCACGCCGAGCCCTTCTGGCGTGAGCTGTCGGCCAGCACCAGCCTGGAGCCAGAAGCCATCGACTCGGCCACCGCCCAGACGTTGCTCGACGCCACCGAGGAGCTGGTGGCCACGATCCAGCAGGAGATCGCCATCCCCGACTTCTGGAAGCCCTCGCATATCCCGGACCAGGAGCGCCTCAAGCAGCACCTGTTCAGCCAGCTGATGATGGGTGGCCTGGTGCCCATGGATCAGGCCGAGGCCACCGCCGAGCGGCTCTTCGACCTGGCCCGCAGTAACCACGCCAAACTGGTAAGCGCATGAATGAGCAGGTGACCACATGACCCAGCTTGTCGTGGACGACCTCAGCTTCGAGGTGCGGGAGAGTCGCCGGCGCAAGACGCTGGAGATCACCGTGGACCGCGAGGGCGAGCTGGTCATCGCCATGCCCGCCGGCACCGAGGAGCAGGTGTTGCGCGACTTCGTGACCGAGAAGCGTTACTGGATCTACCAGAAGCTGACGCAGAAGGCCGAAAGTCGCCGCCGGCTTCCACAGAAGGAGTACGTCAATGGCGAAGGATTCCTCTACCTGGGGCGCAGCTACCGGCTCAAGCGGGTGGCCAACGACGCCCAGGACGCCCCACTCAAGCTCGTCGCCGGGCGCTTCCAGCTGCGCGAGGATGCGCTCCCCGATGCCCGCGAGCACTTCGTCGGCTGGTACAGCGCCCGCGCCAGCGACTGGCTCACCACCAAGGTGGGCGAGCACGCCCGGCGTATGGACGTTGAACCCGCCGGGATGACGGTGCAGGACCTCGGCTACCGCTGGGGCTCCTGCGGCAAGGGCAACCGTGTGTATTTTCACTGGAAAACCATCCTGCTGCCGCGCCATATCGCCGAGTACGTGGTCGTCCACGAGCTGGTGCACCTGCATGAGCCCCACCACACATCGGCGTTCTGGCGCCGCCTGGAGCGTGCCATGCCGGACTACGAGCAGCGCAAGAGCTGGCTCGCCCGGCACGGGATCGAGGTGGAGGGGGTATAGCAGCCAGCCGAAACCACGGTTCTCGCGCACCTCGTGGCGCTCTATGGTTCAGGGATCGATCCGGGCCAGGAAAGGCTTTGTCCTCTCCCACCCCTTGGTAACTTAGTAAGGTGTCCATTATCTGGAGCCGGGAAGCCTCCGAAATCCGCCCGACTGCTCCATTTTCTGGCTCGATGAACTCCAGTTTCTGGACACGGTAAAGATCGAAATCATGACGTCCACCTTCTCGACGCCATGTTCGTGTCGGCCACGTCCAGCTTGCCTTCACAGGGATCTATCGGTTGCCAGGTGATCGCGAACAAGGCGCAGCGCTGACCCTCACGGCCTTAACAACATCCCTGGTCCTCACTGTAGCGCGTCAATCTGTATGAGAAGCCAGCGACAATCTGGATAGCCGCCTAAGCCATGGCCCCGGCGCACCTTATACGGCTTGCCGCTTAGGCTCTGTCTGAAAAATCGGCGAAAAGACGGAGTTTACGGAATGTAAATGAGTACCTTGATCGGACTCGCGCACGAGCCGATTTTTAACGCCGTATGGACGAGCGCAGCCAGTTTTCGGACGAAGCCTAGTTGCGGGCAGATTTTTCGGACAAAACCTAGGAAAGCCCCAATTCCTGTCCCAATACTAGAAATGCGCTTGGGCGATACGGGATGTCACACGCTGCCAGGCTTACCGACCACCTCACGAAGCATGATGCGTCAGATCGTGGAAGTGAATGCCGGTCGCTTTTATCACGACGCCCTGGCGGCAGCGTCTTCAGGGAATCGGCGGGTATTGCTGGCGGGTATGGACTACGGCCACCACTTCAACTCGTACCTCGGTCACACGGTACACGATCAAGTAGTTAGGATGGGCCACCAGATCCCGAGTGCCTGACACGCGGCCAGACGGGTACAGATACGGGTGTTCAGACAGGGGAAGGGGGGCAGACTCAAGGCGTGCTTTCAAACGGCGGGCAGCGGCAGGACTCTCCTCGGCAATGAAGCTCACAATGTCAGCCAGATCGGCGATCGCGTCATCCAACCATACGACAGGCAGCATCAGGCACGCTCGCGGTGTCGGCGCTCGGCGTCCTCAATGATCGCGTCCATCCGGGCCATCACTTCGTCATGCGGCACACCAGGGCCAGGATTGGCCAGGCTGGCAGCGACCTTCTCACGCAGCCACACATCATAGGCGACAGCTTGTTCCTCAGTCTCGAACTCAGAAACAATCGGGGAAAGCGGCTTGGTCATGGTGGCTCTCCTCATGCCAGTGGGTTTATTGCAGTGTAGCGTGGTGCTCCAGGTGAACGCCACGCGGCTGACGTTTTCTGTATCAGGAAGCCTGGTGCGTCAGGTCGTGGAAGTGGATGCCGGTTGCTTTGATCACGAGGGTCATGGTGCGAAGGGTGGGATTGCCCTTGGGTGACAGCGCCCGGTAGAGGCTCTCGCGTGACACCTTGGCACACTCGGCCACAGCCGCCATGCCGCCCTGGGCCTCCACCACATGGCGCAGGGCCATCAGGAATGCGGACTCTCCACCCTCCTCGTCCAACTCATCGAAGGCAGCACGCAGGTAGTCGAGCGCCATGTCGCGGTCATCGCGCAGCATCTCGACCACGGCGGCGTCGTGGCGTTTCATTTCCGTGCCTTCCTTCTGTGGTCAGCCAGAAATGTCTTGGCCTTGATAGTATCAAGCCATGTCTGAAAGGGGTCATGGCCGTCAGCGGTCAGGTAGTGCACAAGCCCATCATGAGCACACTGTAGCCTGCAAGCTACAGGCGTTGGATGAAACGCACCGCACTGGCCAGTGGAGAGGAAACGCGAACAGCCGCCCGAAGGCGGCTGTTTCAGATCTGGCGTCAGGCTGGTACCGGCGGTCGGACTCGAACCGACAAGGGCTTGCACCCGGCGGATTTTGAATCCGCTGCGTCTACCAATTCCGCCACACCGGCAGCGCAAAGCATTATACGTGGCCGGGGCGGCAGGTCAATCGCGCGCCTGACGCGCCGGGCATGATCGGGTATCCTATGCGGCTTGCCGGACGACACCGGCATCATGCCAGACGATCTTCCCCAGCTGTGGATACGCTTCCCTTCATGCAGCGCGCCGACTTCCACTACGAGCTCCCCGAGGAGCTGATTGCCCGCTACCCCTCCGAGCAGCGCAGCGACTGCCGCCTGCTGTGCGTCGATGGCACTACCGGTGCGCTCGCCCACCGCCGCTTCCCCGACCTGGTCGAGCTGCTCGCCCCCGGGGACCTGCTGGTGTTCAACGACACACGGGTGATTCCCGCCCGCCTGCACGGCCACAAGGCCAGTGGCGGCAAGGTGGAGATGCTGCTGGAGCGCCCCCTGGACGCCCATCGCGGCCTCGCCCACCTGCGCTCGAGCAAGTCGCCGAAGCCCGGCACCGAGCTGGTCTTCGAGGGGGGCATCCGCGCCGTGGTGGAGGGGCGCCGCGAGGCGCTGTTCGAGCTGCGCTTCCTGGGTGAGACGCCACTGATCACGCTGCTGGAACAGCACGGGCACATGCCGCTACCGCCTTACATCACCCGCGAGGATGAGCTGGCCGACCGCGAGCGCTACCAGACCGTCTATGCGCGGCGCGACGGGGCCGTGGCCGCCCCCACCGCAGGGCTGCACTTCGACGAGCCGCTGCTGGCGGCCCTGGCCGAGAAGGGCGTGGAGAGCGCCTACGTCACCCTGCACGTGGGCGCCGGCACCTTCCAGCCGGTGCGCGCCGACGACATCCGCGAGCACCACATGCACAGCGAGTGGATCGAGGTGGACGAGACCGCCTGCGAGCAGGTGCGTGCCGCCAAGGCCCGAGGCAACCGCGTCATCGCCGTGGGCACCACCAGCGTGCGCTGCCTGGAAAGTGCGGCCAGAGAGAGCGCCTGCCTGAAGAGTGCCGGTGACCGCAAACAGGGGGACGAGATCGTCCCCTACCGCGGCGAGACCGACATCTTCATCTACCCCGGCTACGAATGGCGGGTGGTCGATGCGCTGGTGACCAACTTCCACCTGCCGGAGTCGACCCTGCTGATGCTGGTGGCCTCCTTCGCCGGCTTTGACATCACCCTGGCGGCCTACCGGGCGGCAGTGGCCGAGCACTACGCCTTCTTCAGCTATGGCGATGCCATGTTCCTGACGCGCAAGCCCTGACACCCGAGTCCTGACACGCCGACGCCCGGCTCAGCCCCGATGCGCCACGAGAGTCCCCATGCGTAAAGACAGCTTCATGACATTCGAGCGCCTGGCCAGCGATGGCCGGGCGCGCCGCGGTCGACTGACCTTTCCCCGCGGCACCGTGGAGACCCCCGCCTTCATGCCGGTGGGCACCTACGGCACCGTCAAGGGCATGACCCCGGTGTCCGTGGAGGAGATCGGCGCCGAGATCATCCTCGGCAACACTTTCCACCTCTGGCTGCGCCCCGGCACCGAGGTCATCAAGGCCCACGGCGACCTGCACGACTTCGCCCAGTGGGACAGGCCGATCCTCACCGACTCCGGCGGCTTCCAGGTCTTCTCGCTGGGCGCCACGCGCAAGATCACCGAGCAGGGCGTGCACTTCCGCTCGCCGGTGGATGGCGCCAAGGTGTTCATGGGCCCCGAGGAGTCCATGGCGGTACAGCGCGCGCTGGGCTCCGACGTGGTGATGATCTTCGACGAGTGCACCCCCTACCCGGCCACCGAGGCGGAGGCCGAGCTCTCCATGCAGCGCTCGCTGCGCTGGGCGCAGCGCTCCCGGGAGGCCCACGGCGACTCCCCCTCGGCGCTGTTCGGCATCATCCAGGGCGGCATGTATCCCGAGCTGCGCGAGCGCTCGCTCGAGGGCCTGCTCGAGATCGGCTTCGACGGCCTGGCCATCGGCGGCCTCTCGGTGGGCGAGCCCAAGGAGGAGATGATCCGGGTGCTCGACACCCTGCCGGCCTGGATGCCCGACGACACCCCGCGCTACCTGATGGGCGTGGGCAAGCCCGAGGACCTGGTGGAGGGGGTGCGCCGCGGGGTCGACATGTTCGACTGCGTGATGCCCACCCGCAACGGCCGCAACGGCCACCTCTTCACCGCCGAGGGTACGGTCAAGATCCGCAATGCCAAGCACCGCTTCGACACCCGGCCGCTCGAGGCGGGCTGCGACTGCTACACCTGCCGGCACTTCTCCCGCGCCTACCTGCACCACCTCGATCGCTGCGGAGAGATGCTCGGCTCGATGCTCAATACCATCCATAACTTGCGCCACTACCAACGTCTGATGGCCGGTTTGCGCGGTGCCATCGAAGCGGGTACATTGGCGAACTTCGTGGAAGGCTTCTATGCGCAGCGCGGCCTGCCGGTTCCTCCCGCACCGAATTGACCCACGGCCGGCCCACAAGGCCGGCCGTAGAACATCCCGCTTTCATTACTCAGGAGATCGTCATACATGCTGGACTTCTTCATTTCCCCGGCCATGGCCCAGGATGCCGGTGTCGCCGGTGGCGGCATCGCCCAGATCGTCATGCTGGTCGGCTTCGTGGCCATCTTTTACTTCCTGCTGTGGCGCCCCCAGGCCAAGCGCGCCAAGCAGCACAAGCAGCTGATCGGCAACCTCTCCAAGGGTGACGAGATCGTCATCGGCGGCGGCATGCTGGGCCGCATCACCAAGGTGAGCGACGACAGCGAGTTCCTGAGCATGGAGATCACCGAAGGCACCGAGGTCAACGTGCAGAAGAGCGCCGTGGCCGCCGTACTGCCCAAGGGCACGCTCAAGTCCATCTGACTCGGGCGTAATAACGCCTCCGCCGTGGCGCCTTCCGGGCCGGGGCGGAGGCCGCCCTGCGGCCGGTGCGGCAGGAGCCGCGCGACCGGCTCCCGCTCGCACCGGTCGCTTCGTCAGCCTCCAACGTCCGCAACCTGAGGGCAGGGCCCCCATGCTCAACCGTTACCCCCTGTGGAAGTATCTGCTGATACTCGTCGTTCTCCTCGCCGGCCTGGTCTACTCCCTCCCCAACCTCTTCCCCGAGGACCCGGCGATCCAGATCAGCAGCGAGCGGGGCGACAGCACCATCGACGCGCGCCAGCTGGAGCGCCTCCGCGCCTCCCTCAGCGAGGCCAGCATCGACATCCAGGCCGTGGAGGCGGAGACCAGCAGCGTGCTGATCCGCCTTGCCGATGCCGACGACCAGATGAAGGCCCGCGATCGCATCAGCGACATGCTGGGTGATGAGTACGTGGTGGCGCTGAACCTGGCCGAATCCACGCCGGCCTGGCTGCAGTCGCTCTCCGCCTCGCCCATGACCCTGGGCCTCGACCTGCGCGGCGGCGTGCACTTCCTGCTGGAAGTCGATATGGACGCCGCCCTGCAGCAGCGCCTCGAGGTCAACGCCAGCGCCATGCGCGAACTGCTGCGCGGCGAACGGATCCGCTACCGCGATACCCAGATCGAGGAACGCACCATCTCCATGGCCTTCGCCAACGCCGAGGACCGCGACGAGGCGCGGGGCCTGATCGCCCGCGAGTTCCCCGACTTCGACTACCGCAGCGAAGGCGATGACCGTGGTGCCCGCCTGGCCATGACCATGACCGACCAGGCGGTCAACGAGCTCCAGGACTACGCCATCAACCAGAACCTCACGACCCTGCGCAACCGGGTCAACGAGCTGGGCGTGGCCGAGCCGCTGGTGCAGCGCCAGGGGCCGGATCGCATCGTGGTCGAGCTACCCGGCGTCCAGGATACGGCCGAAGCCAAGCGCATCGTGGGCGCCACCGCTAACCTCGAGTTCCGCCTCGAGGCGCGCCCCGACACGCCGGACAACGAGACCGAGTCCTTCCCGTTCCGCAACAATCAGTCGCGCCGCGCCGACCTGATGCGCGACGTGATCATCACCGGTGACAGCGTCTCGAATGCCAACCACAGCTTCGATGAGAACGGCCGCCCCCAGGTCAACATCGACCTGGACGGCACCGGCGGCACCCTGATGAACCGGGCCACCCGCACCAACATCGGCCGCAACATGGCGGTGCTGTTCATCGAGCACAAGACTCGCGAGACCACCGTCACGGTGGACGGCGAGAAGGTCGTGGAACGCGAGCCCTATACCGAGCGCGGCATCATCAGCCTGGCCACCATCCAGAGCGCCTTGGGCAACAGCTTCCGCATCACCGGGCTCGACTCGCCCACCGAGGCGGCGGAGCTCGCCCTGCTGCTGCGCTCCGGCTCGCTGGCCGCGCCCATCTACTTCGTGCAGGAGCGCACCATCGGGCCGAGCCTGGGCGCCGAGAACATCGAGCGCGGCATCATGTCGGTGCAGGTCGGCCTACTGCTGGTGGTGCTGTTCATGCTGGTGCGCTACAAGATATTCGGCGTCTTCGCCAACATCGCCCTGGCCCTCAACCTGACCCTGCTGGTGGCGGCCATGTCGCTGCTCGGCGCCACCCTGACCCTGCCCGGCATCGCCGGCATCGTGCTGACGCTGGGCATGGCGGTGGACGCCAACGTGCTGATCTTCGAGCGCATACGCGAGGAGCTGCGCACGGGGCTGTCGGTGCAGCAGGCCATCACGGCCGGCTACGAGCGTGCCTTCACCTCGATCATCGATGCCAACATCACCACCCTGCTGGTGGCGGTGATCCTGTTCTCCATCGGCACCGGGCCGGTCAAGGGCTTCGCCGTGACCCTCTCGCTGGGGATCATCACCTCGCTGTTCACCGCCCTGATGGTGACGCGGGCGATGGTCAACCTGACCTACGGCGGCAAGCCGGTC
This sequence comes from Halomonas sp. 25-S5, assembly GCF_029889845.1. Taxonomy (GTDB): domain Bacteria; phylum Pseudomonadota; class Gammaproteobacteria; order Pseudomonadales; family Halomonadaceae; genus Halomonas. Next base: position 34,630 of record NZ_JARANV010000006.1, on the reverse strand, counting down.
AAGAAGCTCTGGATATAAGAGGTGGCAATGAAATCCCTGGTCAATCGACAACTCGACTTCATGGGCAGGCGCCGGATCGCCTTCGCGATCTCGGGCCTGATGCTGCTGGTGTCGCTCGCCTCGCTGCTGTTCCAGCAGCTCAGCCTGGGGCTGGACTTCACCGGCGGCACCCTGGTCGAGGTCCGCTACGCGGTGGCGCCCTCCCTGGACGTCGTTCGCCAGATCCTGGAGGACACCGGGTTCCGTGACGTCTCAGTGCAGACCTTCGGCGCCTCCACCGAGGTGCTGATCCGCCTGCAGCAGGCCTTCGATCCCGATGTCGGCGAGCAGGTGGTCAACCTGCTGCGCGACGCCGGCGGTCAGGTGGAGCTGGTGCGTGCCGAATTCGTCGGCGCCCAGGTAGGCGACCAGCTGCGCGACCAGAGCGGCATGGGCCTGCTGGTGGCGCTGGGCATCGTGATGCTCTACGTGGCGGCCCGCTTCCAGTACAAGTTCGCCATCGGCGCCCTGCTGGCGCTGCTGCACGACGTGATCATCGTCGTCGGCATCTTTTCGCTGTTCCAGTTCGAGTTCGACCTCACCGTGCTTGCCGCCCTGCTGGCGGTGATCGGCTACTCGCTCAACGACACCATCGTGGTCTACGACCGCATCCGCGAGAACATCCGCAAGTCACGCATCGATGACATGCCGACGATCTTCAACGAGGCGATCAACATGACCCTGTCGCGCACCCTGGCGACCTCCGGCACCACTCTGCTGGTGCTGTTGGCGCTGCTGTTGCTGGGCGGCGACATGATCCACTACTTCGCCATCGCCCTGATCGCCGGCGTGGTGGTCGGCACCTTCTCCTCCATCTACGTGGCGGCGGCCCTGCTGCTGGCGGTGAAGCTGGATCGCGAGGACCTCATCCCGGCGAAGAAGGAAGACCCCGAGGCCGAGGAACTGCCCTGACAGCTGGAAGCTGGAAGCTGGAAGCTGAAAGCTGAAAGCTGAAAGCTGAAAGCTGAAAGCTGAAAGCTGAAAGCTGGGAGGCAGCCTGATGCTTCTCCCCGCTCCAGAAACAAAAGGTTCGTCGCAGACTGGCGTGATCGTTGACCGCACGATACCGGCTGGCCATCAGACCCCGTAGGCTCGGTAAGCGCCAGCGCACCGGGCATGGCGAGGGCACCATCGTCACGCCGGATGCGCCTCCGGCTTATCTGGCCTACGCGACTGGAAGTACAGAGCCTGAACCGAATCCGCCCCCACAGTCAGACTGCGGGGGCGGATTGGTTTCTTCCAGCTTCCAGCTCAAAGCTTCTGGCTTGAGTTAGAAGTGTGGCTTGAGCTGCTGCACCAGGGCCTTGTAGAGGCGCGGTCCGGCGGCCATCAGGCGCCCCTCGATCTCGACACTGGGCTGGCCGTCGGGCGTGCCCATCAGGGCGCCGCTCTCCTTGAGCAGCAGCGAGCCGACGTGCAGGTCCTGCTCCTCGAGGCCCAGCACGAAGGCGGCGTCAGCGCGCCCCGCCGCCAGCTCGGCGATGTCGAGCAGGCCGCTGCCCGAGGCACGCTGCAGCTCGATCTGCGGGCCGAGTTGCTGCACCAGGGTCAGGTAGGCGGGCAGGAAGCGCGAGCGCAGCCAGGTCTCGGGCAGGCTCATGGCAATGCGGGTGCCGGCCACGGCGGTGTTCTTCGACACACGCAAGCGCTTGCCGTTGAGCTGGGCACCGCGCCCGCGACTGACCAGGTATTCGTCATCGCTGAAGGGACAGATCACCACCGCATGCTCCGGGCGGCCCTTGACGAGACACACCACCGACAGCGCGAAGCCGGGGGAGGCGACGCTGAGGTTGGAGTAGCCGTGAAAGGGTTCGATCTTCCACAGGGTGTCAGCACCCTCGCCCTCACCGGCGCGATGAGGCGTGAAGCGCCCTTCGACGCCGTGCTGGGGGTAGCCGCGGGAGAGCTGACGGACGATCAGCGTCTCGGCGTTGCGGGCGGCATCCTCGAGCAGGCGGTCGAGATTGTGCTCCTGGTGGGAGTTCTCGATTCGCTCGCGGATGCGCAGGAACTGTTCGCCGGCGCTGCGTACCGCACGCAGCGCGAATTGGACCATTGGATGCATGATCGGGCCTTGGGGAGTCGGTGGTGTTAAAGAACGGGTCGGCGCGCATCCTAGCAGAAGCGCGCGGGGCGCGCCATTCGACGCACCGGGCCGGCGTGATAGAATCGCTCGCCTCCGCCTCCACCCAGGATCTACAGGCCCCAACATGCTCGAGCGCATCCGCATCGTCCTGATCGGCACCAGCCACCCCGGCAACATCGGCGGCACCGCCCGCGCCATGCACAACATGGGGCTGTCCGACCTGGCCCTGGTGGCGCCGCGCTGCGAACCGCTCACCGCCGACACCGTCTCGCGCGCCTCGGGGGCCGACCATATCGTCCATGGCGCTCACACGGTGGAGTCCCTGGAACAGGCGGTGGGCGACGCCACCCTGGTCGTCGGGGCCAGCGCCCGCTCGCGCACCCTGCCCTGGCCGATGATCACCCCCCGCGCACTGAGCGACCGGCTCCCGGCGGAGCTGGCCAGCCGCGAGGCGCGCGTCGCGCTGGTCTTCGGCCGCGAGGACAGTGGCCTTTCCAACGCGGAGCTGCAGCGCTGCCATGCCCATGTGCATATCCCCACCAACCCCGACTTCAGCTCCCTGAACCTGGCCGCCGCGGTGCAGGTGCTGGCCTACGAGTGCCGACAGGCCTGGCTGGGACAGCAGGCAACGAGTGGCCCGGCCGAGGCGCCGCCGTCCCAGCCGCTGGCCAGCCACCAGGAGCTCGAGCGCTACTTTGCGCATCTGGAGCGCACCCTGGTCGCCATCGGCTTCCACGACCCGGCCACCCCACGGCAGTTGATGGCCCGGCTGCGCCGCTTCACCCTGCGGGCCCGCCCCGAGCGCCTGGAGCTCAACATCCTGCGCGGCATCCTCACCGCCACCGAGCAGCAGGCCGAGCACCGCGAGTAGATGGCGGACGCGGCTTGAAGCCGGCTCGCCGCGCCCCCAATATGAAGGCTATTCCCATCGCCCTGCCACCCAAGGACCGCTGCATGCTTGAACGTCTGCGCGAGGACATCAACAGCGTATTCGCCCGCGACCCGGCGGCACGCAACTTCCTGGAAGTGCTGACCAACTACCCGGGCCTGCATGCCCTGCTCGTCCACCGCTGCAGCCACTGGCTGTGGCGCAAGAACCTCAAGTGGCTGGCGCGCAGCCTCTCCACCTTCTCGCGCTGGCTCACCGGCATCGAGATCCATCCGGGGGCGACTGTCGGCCGGCGCTTCTTCATCGACCACGGCATGGGCGTGGTGATCGGCGAGACCGCCGAGGTGGGCGACGACGTCACCCTCTATCAGGGCGTGACCCTGGGCGGGACCAGCTGGAACAAGGGCAAGCGCCATCCGACCCTGGAGGACGGCGTGATCGTCGGCGCCGGCGCCAAGATCCTGGGGCCCTTCACGGTGGGCACCGGGGCCAAGATCGGCTCCAACGCGGTGGTCACCAAGGAAGTGCCCGCCGGCGCCACCGTGGTCGGCATCCCCGGCAAGGTCGTGCAGCGCGTCGACCCGGACCAGGCCGAGGAACTGGACGTGGATCCCGCGCGTCGCGAGGCGATGCGCCGCAAGTTCGGCTTCGACGCCTACGGCGTCAGCCAGGACATGCCCGATCCGGTGGCCCGCTCCATCCAGGCGATGCTCGACCACATGCACGCCGTGGACGAGCGCATCGAGCGCATGTGCACGACCCTGCGCAAGGTCGACGCCAGCTACCGCGACGGCCGCCTGCCGGCGCTGCGCGACGAGGACTTCGCCGACATCCTCGCCGACGTCGACAGCTGCTGCCCGCCTCGGGAAACGCCGGACGAGGAGGAACCGCCACAGGGCGAGCGGGAGGCCGCCGCCCCGCGACGGTACAATGGTTGACCGCGATACTCGGTCTTTACCATAATGGCGGATCACGTTCATTGACTGCCGACCCGCGTGTCGGTGCCGAGGTGAGTTCCTCATGCGCCTGACCACCAAGGGACGCTACGCCGTCACCGCCATGCTCGACCTGGCCATGAATGCCGACACCGGCCCCATCTGCCTCGCCGACATCTCGAAGCGCCAGGAGATCTCGCTCTCCTACCTGGAGCAGCTGTTCGCGCGGCTGCGGCGCGCCCGGCTGGTGGACAGCGTGCGTGGCCCGGGCGGCGGCTACCTGCTGGCCCAGCCAGCGGAGGGCATCACCGTGGCCCAGGTCATCGAGGCGGTGAACGAGTCCATGGACACCACCCGCTGCGGCGGCCTCTCGGATTGCCAGCAGGGCGACACCTGCCTGACCCACCACCTGTGGTGCGAGCTCTCCGAGCACATCCACAACTTCCTCCAGGGGATCAGCCTGGCCCAGCTGGCCGGGCGCGGGGAGATCCAGGCCATCGCCAGCCGCCAGCGCGGCCGCTGGGACGACGGCATCCTAGCCTCCACCACCTGAGTTGCCGTCCCTGACCACCACTCCCTCGGCCCGAATCCCTCAGCCCCGATTCCATAGCAGAACAGCGAGCCCATGAGCGCACCCGTCTACCTCGATTATGCCGCCACCACCCCGGTCGACCCGCGGGTCGCGGAGGTCATGAGCCAGTACCTGACGATGGACGGCATCTTCGCCAATCCCGCCTCGCGCAGCCACATGCTCGGCTGGCAGGCGGAACAGGCGGTGGAGAGTGCCCGTCGCCAGGTCGCCGACCTGATCGCCGCCGACCCCCGCGAGATCGTCTGGACCAGCGGCGCCACCGAGGCCGACAACCTGGCGCTGACCGGCTTCATGCGCGCCAACCGCGCCCGTGGACGCCATCTGGTGACCTCGACCATCGAGCACAAGGCAGTGGTCGACACCGCCGCGGCGCTGGAGGACGAGGGCTTCGAGGTGACCTGGCTGACGCCGGCGTGCGACGGGCGGATCAGCCCGGCGCAGCTGCGCGAGGCCATGCGGGACGACACCGTGCTGGTCTCGCTGATGGCGGTGAACAACGAGCTGGGCGTCATCCACGACCTGGCGGCGCTGGCCGAGGTGGCCCATGCCGGCGGCGCGACGTTCCATGTGGATGCCGCCCAGGCGGTGGGCCGCCTCCCGCTGGACGTCGGCCGGCTCGGCATCGACCTGATGTCACTCTCCAGCCACAAGGCCTACGGCCCCAAGGGCATCGGCGCCCTCTACGTGCGCCGCGACCCGGACCTGCGCATCGAGGCGCTGATCCACGGCGGCGGCCACGAGCGCGGCATGCGCTCGGGCACCCTGGCCACCCACCAGATCGCCGGCATGGGCCAGGCCTTCGCCATCGCCGCCGCCGAGGGCGAGGCCGACCAGGCGCGGATCACGGCGCTGCGCGACCGCCTGCTCGAGGGCCTCGGCGATCTCACCGGTATCCACCACAACACCGCGGTCGAGGTGGCGGTCCCCAACATCCTCAACCTGGCCTTCGCGGGGGTGGAGGGCGAGTCGCTGCTGATGGCCCTGCGCGACATCGCGCTGTCCACCGGCTCGGCCTGCAACTCGGCGAGCGTCGAGCCCTCCTATGTCCTGAAGGGCATCGGCGTGCCGCGCCCTCTGGCGCTGGCTTCGCTGCGCTTCAGCTTCGGCCGCTTCACCACCGAGGCCGACATCGATCGCACACTGGATGCCCTGCGACACGCCCTGCACGGGCTGCGTCGCCGGGCGGTCTGACCCTACCACGTTCAGGAGAGAGACCATGGCGCACCTTTCGATCACCACTGCCGCCGCCGAGCAGATCCACCGGGTGCTCGAGGAACGAGGCCACGGCCTTGGCCTGCGGGTCTCGGTCAAGCCCAGCGGCTGCTCCGGCTACAGCTACGTGCTCAACTTCGCCGACGAGGCGGCCAACGACGACGTGACCTTCGAGGAGCACGGCGTGACGGTCTTCGTCGCCCCCGAGGCCCTGGAGATGCTCGATGGCAGCGAGGTCGACTATGTCTCGGAGGGGCTCAACCGCTTCTTCCGTTTCAACAACCCCAACGTCAAGGATGAGTGCGGCTGCGGCGAGAGCTTCAGCGTCTGAACGATTGTTCAACGCCGTCACGGAGCGTTATACTCCGCGCCCAGTCGGCGCACGCCGCCGGACCGATTCATCCGATTCATCCGATTCACCGCGCCGCCCTCTCCCTCGCGGAGCCAGGGGCGGCGCGGCGCTATCCCTCTCAACTTCATCCATCGCCACATCATCCAGCCAACCGGAGACCTGCCCCCATGGCCAACCAGCGCACCCTGTCCATCATCAAGCCCGATGCCGTCGCCCAGAACGTGATCGGCGAGATCGAGAGCCGCTTCGAGAAGGCCGGCTTGAAGATCGTGGCCGCCAAGATGCTCCAGCTCTCCGAGGAGAAGGCCGGTGGCTTCTATGCCGAACACAAGGAGCGCCCCTTCTTCAAGGACCTGGTCGGCTTCATGACCTCCGGGCCGGTGGTCGTGCAGGTCCTCGAAGGCGAGGATGCCGTCGCCACGAACCGTGACCTGATGGGCGCCACCAACCCCAAGGAAGCCGCGCCGGGCACCATCCGTGCCGACTTCGCCGAGACCATCGACGCCAACGCCGTGCATGGCTCTGATTCCCCGGAATCCGCCGAGCGCGAGATTGCGTATTTCTTCGAAGCGAACGAGATCTTCCCGCGCTGAGGAAACACTGATTTATTGCTGCGCTCGATATCTTGGTCGCCGGCGGTGCTCGAAATCCTCACCTAGTACCGCATAGGCTGCGGTTTCTGCGCTCCGGCGGCGACCAACCTCTCTTCGCTCGCGACATAAATCAGAAGTTTCCTTCGGCAGCTCGATCTGCCGAGTGGGGCCCAGCCCCAACATCTCCACTGCCCCACCGACTCGCTGACCGCCATGACCGCTACCACTGCTCCCCGTCTCACCAACCTGCTCGGCATGACCCGCGAGGAGCTGGAAGCCTTCTTCCTCTCCATCGGCGAGAAGAAGTTCCGTGCCGCCCAGGTGTTGAAGTGGATCCACATCGAGGGCTGCGATGACTTCGCGGCCATGACCAACCTCTCCAAGGCGCTTCGCTCACGCCTGGCCGAAGTCGCCGAGATTCGCGGCCCGGGCGTGGTCTACGAGGGCAGCTCCAGCGACGGCACTCGCAAGTGGGTGCTCGAGGTGGAGGACGGCAGCTATGTGGAAACGGTGCTGATTCCCGCCGACAACGGCAAGCGCCGCACCCTGTGCGTCTCCTCCCAGGTCGGCTGCTCGCTGGACTGCAGCTTCTGCTCCACCGGCAAGCAGGGCTTCCAGCGCAACCTCACCGCCGCCGAGATCATCGGCCAGGTGTGGGTGGCGCAGCGCAGCGTGGGCCCGCGCCACGACACCGCCAACCGTCCCGTCACCAACGTGGTGATGATGGGCATGGGCGAGCCGCTGATGAACTATGACAACGTCGTGCCGGCGATGAAGCTGATGCTCGACGACGACGGCTACGGCCTCTCCAAGCGCCGCGTCACGCTCTCCACCTCCGGCGTGGTGCCGATGATCGACAAGCTCGGTGACGAGCTCGACGTGAGCCTGGCCATCTCGTTGCATGCCGCCAACGACGAGCTGCGCAACGAGCTGGTACCGCTCAACCGCAAGTACAACATCCGTACCCTGCTCGACGCCTGCCACCGCTACCTGGCCAAGTGCCACGACACGCGGATGGTGACCATCGAGTACACGGTGATCAAGGACGTCAACGACCAGCAGGAGCACGCCGAGCAGCTCGCCGCCCTGCTCGAGGAGCTGCCGTGCAAGATCAACCTGATCCCGTTCAACCCCTTCCCGCACTCGGGCTACGAGAAGCCGTCGCGCAACCAGGTGGTGCGCTTCCAGCAGTGGCTCTATGAACTGGGCTACACGGCACTGATCCGCACCACCCGCGGCGACGATATCGATGCCGCCTGCGGCCAGCTGGTGGGCCGCGTCAAGGATCGCACCAAGCGCCACGAACGCTATATCCAGTCTATCCAGATCGACGCCGACTGACCGGGGGGCGCCTTGACTTCAACCGGGCTCGGCGCTTTGATGGACGGGCTTTTTTTCACCACCGACCCGCGTGTCGCCAGCCACCCGTGGCCATCGGTTCCGTGCCCACCTGGAGAGGATGCCATGACTCGTCGCCCGCGCATGACCGGGCTGAGGCAGATACCCGCCGCCACCATGCTGCTGGGGTCGCTGTGGCTGGCCGGTTGCGCCACCCAAACCAATCTGCCCGGGGGCGACGGCGACGGGGCCGCCGAGGCCTATACCCGCCTGGGCGTCGCCTACCTCGAGCGCGACAACTTGCCGCGCGCCATGAATGCCCTGGACCGGGCCCTGGAGATCGACCCCGGTGATGCCGAGGCCCTGCAGGCCATGGCCATGGTCCACCAGCGCCAGGGTGAGGCCGAGCTCGCCGACGAGACCTTCCGGCGCGCCGTCGAGGCCGACCCCGCGTTCACCCGGGCACGCAACAACTACGCTGCGTTCCTGTATGATCGTGGCCGCCTCGGTGAGGCCTGCGCGCAGCTCGAGCAGGCCTCCCGCGATACCCAGTACGACAACCGGGCGCAGCTTTTTGCCAACCTGGGGCAGTGCCGGCTCGAGATGGGCGACGTCACCGCCGCCCGCGAAAGCCTGACCCGCGCCCAGGCCATCGCCCCGCGCCGCTCGCGCAGCTACCTGCTGCTGGCCGAACTCGAGTACGCCCAGGGCAACCTCGAGCGCGCCGAACAACAGCTCGAGACCTACATGCGCCTGGCAGGCCCGCGAGCCGAGGCCCTGCGCCTGGCCCGCGACATCGCCCGAGATCGCGGCGACCCGGCCACCGCCAGCTTCTATGCCGACCAGCTGGAGTGACCCCGTGTCGGGCCCTGACCACCGTTTACTGACGAAGGATGCTCAGCCATGAGCGACATTCACACCGATGATGCCGCCGAGACCGTGCCACGCCAGGCCTCTCCGGGGGAGATGCTGCGTCGCGAGCGCGAGGCCCAGGGCCTCGATCGCGAGGAGGTCGCCGCCGCCCTGAACCTGCGCCCGGCGGTGATCCAGGGACTGGAGGGCGACAGCTACGAGGAAGTGCCGGTGGCCGCCTATCGCCGCGGCTACCTGCGCAGCTATGCCCACCTGCTCGGCATCGACGACCGCCCCGTGCTCGAGGCCTACAAGGCACGCTTCGCCAGCCAGGAGACCGAACACCGCATCACCCCGGTCCAGGTCACCCGGCCGCCCTCGCGCCTCGCCGCCTGGCTATTCCGCCTGGTCACCCTGCTGGTCATCGCCGGCCTGATCGGCCTGACGCTGATGTGGTGGCAGAGCCGCGGCGGCAGCCAGCCGCCCGCCCCCGGCGACAGCGGGCCGGTGTCGGTGGACAGCCTGGATGGCAGTACCACCATCACCGAGGACGGCGGCAGCGGCGACGCCTCCCTGCCGCCGCTGCCTGAGGAGGAGAGCGACCTTGGCCTGGTCGAGGACGCGCCGGACGCGGCCGAGCCACAGGCGCCGGCCGAGCCGGCGCCTGTCACGGACGAGACCACAACCGACGGCACGTCCGCCAGCGACGGTGAGACGGCCGCGGTGGCCGAGCCCGACGCGGTGGCCGAGGCCGCTCCCGAGGCCGAGAGCCCCGCCGAGGCCGCGGCCGGCGATACGCGGGTGCTAGAGCTGACCTTCAACGAGCAGTCCTGGACCGAGATCTTCGACGCCAGCAACCAGCGGGTCTTCGTCGGCCTCCAGGAACCCGGCACCACGGCACGCGTCGAAGGCGAACCGCCGTTCCGCCTGACCGTGGGCAACGCCACCGGCGTCGAGCTGGTGTGGGGCGGCAAGCCGGTGGACCTGCGAGCCCGCGCCGGGGCCAACAACGTCGCCCGCTTCACCCTGGGAGAATGAGTCCGTCGCCATGCACGCACAATCCCCCATCATTCGTCGCACGTCACGCCAGATCCATGTCGGCAAGGTACCGGTCGGGGGCGATGCCCCCATCTCCGTGCAGAGCATGACCAACACCGACACCCTGGACGTGGCCGCCACCGTGGCGCAGATCCGTCAGCTCGAGGCCGCCGGCGCCGACATCGTGCGCGTCTCTGTGCCCGACATGGACGCCGCCGAGGCGTTCGGGCGCATCAAGCGCGAGGTCGAGGTGCCGCTGGTCGCCGATATCCACTTCGACTACAAGATCGCCCTGCGCGTCGCCGAGCTCGGCGTCGACTGCCTGCGTATCAACCCCGGCAATATCGGCAAGGAGGAGCGCGTGCGCGCCGTGGTCAGCGCCGCGCGTGACAATGGCATCCCGATCCGCATCGGCGTCAACGCCGGCTCGCTGGAGAAGGACCTGCAGAAGAAGTACGGCGAGCCCACCCCCGCCGCCCTGGTCGAGTCGGCGATGCGCCATATCGACCACCTGGATCGCCTCGACTTCCCCGACTTCAAGGTCAGCGTCAAGGCCTCCGACGTCTTCATGGCCGTGGCCGCCTACCGCGACCTGGCCACGCGCATCGAGCAGCCGCTGCATCTGGGCATCACCGAGGCCGGCGGGTTGCGCTCGGGGACCGTCAAGTCCTCCATTGGCCTGGGCATGCTGCTGATGGACGGCATCGGCGACACCATCCGCGTGTCGCTGGCCGCCGACCCGGTCGAGGAGATCAAGGTCGGGTTCGACATGCTCAAGAGCCTGCGCCTGCGCAGCAAGGGCATCAACTTCATCGCCTGCCCCAGCTGCTCGCGCCAGAACTTCGACGTCATCGGCACCATGAACGCCCTGGAAGAGCGCCTCGAGGACGTCATGACCCCGCTGGACGTCTCGGTCATCGGCTGCGTGGTCAACGGCCCCGGCGAGGCCAAGGAAGTCGATATCGGCCTGACTGGCGGCAGCCCCGCCAACCTCGTCTACCTCGACGGCAAGCCGGCCAGCAAGCTGCGCAACGACCACCTGGTGGATGACCTGGAGCGGCTGATCCGCGACAAGGTGCGTGAGAAGCAGCAGGCCGAACAGGATGTCATCGCCCGGGACGCCTGACCCCCTGGGTGGCGTCCGGCGAGCAGACAAGGAGCAAGCATTGAGCACGTCCCAAGCGAGTCACAAAGAGCCAAGCAAGAAGAAGATCCAGGCCATCCGTGGCATGAACGACCTGCTGCCGGAACAGTCGGCGCTGTGGCAGTACGTCGAGGGCCAGGTCCAGGCGCTGATGCGGCGCTATGGCTACGCCGAGATCCGCACGCCCATCGTCGAGCAGACTGCGCTCTTCAAGCGCTCCATCGGCGAGGTCACCGACATCGTCGAGAAGGAGATGTACACCTTCGACGACCGCAACGGCGACAGCCTGACCCTGCGCCCCGAAGGCACGGCGAGCTGCGTGCGCGCCGCCATGGAGCACGGCCTGCTGCACAATCAGACCCAGCGCCTCTGGTACCAGGGCCCCATGTTCCGCCATGAGCGTCCCCAGAAGGGCCGCTACCGCCAGTTCCACCAGGTCGGCGTGGAGGCCTTCGGCCTGGAGGGGCCGGACATCGATGCCGAGACGATCTTGCTCTCGGCCCGCCTGTGGAAGGCGCTGGGGCTGTACCAGCACGTCACCCTGGAGCTCAACTCGCTGGGCTCCGCCGAGGCCCGTGCCGCCTACCGCGACACCCTGGTGGCCTACTTCGAGCAGCATCACGCCCTGCTCGACGAGGACTCCCGCCGGCGCCTGACCAGCAACCCGATGCGCATCCTCGACTCCAAGAATCCGGCGATGGCCGAGATGCTCGAGGGCGCGCCCAAGCTGATGGACCACCTGGACGACGCCTCCCGCGCGCACTTCGAGCGGCTCTGCGCGCTGCTCGACGCCGCCGGCATCGGCTACGTGATCAACCCGCGGCTGGTGCGCGGCCTGGACTACTACGGCCGCACCGTCTTCGAGTGGACCACCACGGCGCTGGGCAGCCAAGGCACGGTGTGCGCCGGCGGCCGCTACGACGGCCTGGTCGAGCAGCTCGGCGGCAAGCCGACCCCGGCGGTGGGCTTCGCCATGGGCATCGAGCGGCTGGTGCTGCTGCTCGACACCCTGGCGCTGGTGCCCGACACCGCCCGCGACGAGCTGGACGTCTACCTGCTGCCCATGGACGAGGCGGCCACCGCCGCCACCCTGCTGCTCGGCGAGCGCCTGCGCGAGGCGCTGCCCGAGCTGCGCCTGCAGCTGCACTGCGGCGGTGGCAGCTTCAAGAGTCGCATCAAGAAGGCCGACCGCAGCGGCGCCCGCCTGGCCCTGCTGCTCGGCGAGGACGAGCTGGCCGAGGGCAGCGTGACCCTGAAGTTCCTGCGCGAGGCGCGCGAGCAGCAGCGCCTCCCCCAGGCAGCGCTCGCCGAGACCCTGACATCCCTGCTGGAAGGCGAATCCTTCGCCTGACGGACACCTGCATCAGAGGAGACCGCCCGTGGCGGAGCTGAGAACCGAGGAAGAACAGCTTGAGGCCATCAAGCGCTGGTGGAAGGAGAACGGCACCTCGCTGATCGCCGGCGTGGTCATCGCCGCGGCCGGCGTGTTCGGCTGGAACGCCTGGCAGGACTATCAGGCGGGCAAGGCCGAGGCCGCCTCCCTGCGCTACCAGCAGCTGCTTGACCTCAGCGGCCAGGACGACCTGGACGACGATGCACGACAGCGTGCCGCCGAGCTGGTCGGCGAGATCACCGACGAGCACGGCAAGACCCTCTACGCCGATCTGGCGCGGCTGCTCGACGCCCGCCTGGCCATCGATGCGGGTGACCGGGAACGGGCCCGGGCCGCCCTCGAGACGGTGGTCGAGGGCAGCGAACGCGACTACCTCGAAGGGTTGGCGCGCCTGCGCCTGGCCCGCCTGCAACTCGCCGAGGGCAGTGCCGAGACGGCCTTGACCACCCTGGAGGGCGTGCCCGAGACCCTAGCGGCCCAGCGCGCCGAGATACGCGGCGATGCCCAGCATGCCCTGGGGCGCGCCGACCGGGCCCGTGAGGCCTGGCGCGAGGCCCTGACGCTCGCCGAGCAACGTGACCAGCCGCTGTACGGCGTCCAGCTCAAGCTGGACGATCTCGGCGCCGAGGAGGCCACCCTATGAGACCGACCCTGCTGATTGCCGCCACCGCGGCCCTGGCCCTGCTGGCCGGCTGTGCCGGCAAGACCGAGCCCGAGTACGCCCCGCGGGAGCTCACCTCTCTGAATGCCACCACCGAGCTGGAGACCCTGTGGCGCGAGCGCGTCGGCAAGGGGCTGGGCGACGCCGGCTACCCGGTGGCGCCGGCCCAGGACGGTGACACCCTGTTCGCCGCCGACGGCCGTGGCCTGGTGGCGGCCCTGGATGCCGACACCGGCAAGACCCGCTGGGAGGTCGAGCTCGACACACCGGTCTCCAGCGGCCTGACCGCGATGACCGGCAGTCTCTTCCTGGCCACCCGCAACGGCGAGGTGCTGTCCCTGGACCAGGCCGACGGCGAGATCCAGTGGCGCGCGCGGGTCACCAGCGAAGTGCTGGCCGCGCCCCAGGCCAACCAGCAGCTGCTGGTGGTCCAGGCCGTCGATGGCCGCGTCACTGCCCTGGACCGCCAGAGCGGCGACGAACGCTGGGTCTACAGCGGCCCGCGCCCCTCGCTGACCCTGCGCGGCACCGGCACCCCCACGGTGATCGACCCGGTCACCTTTGCCGGCTTCGCCAATGGCCGCCTGGTGACGCTGGACAATCGCAGCGGCCTGCCGCTCTGGGAGCGTCGCATCGCCATTCCCCAGGGGCGCAGCGAGATCGACCGCCTGGTCGACCTGGCCGGCCAGCCGGTCCTCACCCAGGACGGCCGGCTGTTCGTGACCAGCTACAACGGCCGCCTGGCCGCCCTCGACGCCCCCTCCGGCGAGGTGCAGTGGTCACGGGAGCTCTCCAGCTACCACACCCCGATCCTGGTGGGGGACTTCCTGTTCGTGGTCGACGAGGCCAGCCACGTGATCGCCGTGGATGCCGGGTCCGGCAACGAGATCTGGCGCAACGAGGCGCTCGAGGGACGCTCGCTCACCGCGCCGGCCTACGCCACTGACCACCTGGTGGTGGGCGACGCCGAGGGCTATCTGCACCTGATCGATGCTCGCGAGGGCAAGATCGTCGGCCGCGCCCACGTCGACGGCTCCGGTATCAGCGTGCGCCCGCTCACCGACCGCCGGCGCATCTATGCGCTGGCCAACGACGGCACCCTGGACGCCATGGAGCTTCGTCCATGACGCCGGTGATCGCCCTGGTCGGCCGCCCCAACGTCGGCAAGTCGACGCTGTTCAACCGCCTGACTCGCTCGCGGGACGCCCTGGTGGCGGATTTCCCGGGGCTGACCCGCGACCGCAAGTACGGCAACGGCATGCTCGGCGACAAGGCCTACACCGTGATCGATACCGGCGGCATCAGCGGTGACGAGGAGGGCATCAATGCGGCCATGGCCGAACAGTCGCTGGTGGCCATCGACGAGGCCGACATCGTGCTGTTCCTGGTCGACGCCCGCGCCGGCCTCAACGTCGCCGACGAGGCCATCGCCAACCACCTGCGGGTCAACCAGAAGAAGACCTGGTTGGTGGTCAACAAGGTCGACGGCCTGGAAGAGCACAGCGCCATGGCCGACTTCTGGCAACTGGGGCTAGGCGACCCGCACCCCATCGCCGCGGCCCACGGCCGCAACGTCACCAGCCTCATCGAGGTGGTGCTCGAACCCTTCCCCGCGCGCGACGAGAGCATCCCCGCCGACACCGGCACCAAGGGTATCCGGATCGGCGTCATCGGGCGCCCCAATGTCGGCAAGTCGACCCTGGTCAACCGCCTGCTCGGCGAGGAGCGGGTGGTGGTCTTCGATGAGGCCGGCACGACCCGCGACGCCATCGAGATCCCCTTCGAGCGCCGCGGCAAGCCCTATGTCCTGGTGGATACCGCGGGAGTGCGCCGCCGCAAGAACGTCAGCGAGATCGCCGAGAAGTTCTCGATCATCAAGACCCTCGAGGCCATCAAGGAGTGCCACGTCGCCGTGGTGGTGCTCGATGCCCGCACCGGACTGGTGGAACAGGACCTGCACCTGCTCGACTATGTGCTGACCAGCGGGCGCGCCCTGGTGCTGGCGGTGAACAAGTGGGATGGCCTGGAGCACGAGGCCAAGGAGACGATGCGCAGCGAGATCAAGCGCCGCCTGGGCTTTGCCGACTACGCCGAGATGCACTTCATCTCGGCACTGCACGGCACCGGCGTCGGTGACCTCTACCCATCCATCGAACGAGCCTTCGCCTCGGCCAACAGCCACTGGTCGACCAACCGCCTGACCTCCATCCTCCAGGACGCCGTTACCCAGCACCAGCCGCCCCTGGTCCAGGGGCGGCGCATCAAGCTGCGCATGGCCCACCAGGGCGGCAGCAATCCGCCGATCATCGTGGTCCACGGCAACCAGACCGGCTCGCTGCCAGAGGCCTACAAGCGCTACCTGACCAACACCTTCCGCAAGGTGCTCAAGGTGCGCGGCACCCCCATGCGCTTCGAGTTCCGCTCGGGCAAGAACCCCTTCGACAACATGGCCGATGCCAGCGACCGGGAAAAGGCCAAGAAGCGTGAACTGGGACGCACCAAGGAGGCACGCAACAGCCGCCGCCGCTGACAGCTACTTCCCGTGCAGGCGCCGGCGGCCCACCCACTGGGTGGCAAACTGCCAGGCACCTCGACCGCTTCGCCCGCCGCGCAGGGTGGCGAAGCGGATCGCCTCGGCCCGCGCGTCGGCGTTCCAGTCCTCGCGACGGCCCAGCTGAGTGACCCAGTGACAGCAGGCCTCCAGGTAGACATCCTGGCTGAAGGGGTGGAAGCCCAGCCACAGGCCGAAGCGGTCGGAAAGCGAGATCTTCTCCTCCACGGCATCGCCATGGTGGAGCTCGTCGCCCACCAGCCGCGAGCCCTCGTTGTCGCTCATCGACTCGGGCAGCAGGTGGCGGCGGTTGGAGGTGGCGTAGAGCAGCACATTGGGCGGCGGTCCGGTCAGGGCCCCGTCCAGCACGCTCTTCAGCGCCTTGTAGGCATCGTCGTGCCCCTCGAAGGAGAGATCATCGCAGTAGACGACGAAGCGCTGGCGCTGGTGGCGCAGCTGCTCCACCAGCATCGGCAGCGCCGAGAGGTCATGGCGGTCCACCTGCACCAGACGCAACCCCTCGCCGGACAGGCTATTGAGCAGGGCGCGGATCAGCGACGACTTGCCGCTGCCGCGCGAGCCCCACAGCAGGGCGTGGTTGGCCGGATGGCCCTGCAGGAAGGCGCGGGTGTTGTCGACCAGCGCCAGCTTCTGGCGTTCGATGCCCAGCAGGTCGTCGAGCGCCAGGGCGTCCCGGGGCGGGACCGGCAGCAACCGGCCTCCCAGGGCATGGCGCTGCCAGAGGGCGGCGACGTCCCGCGCCCAGTCCACCTCCACCGGGGGTGGCGGCAGCCAGTGTTCGACGTGATCCAGCAGCTTGAGCAAACGACGCGATAACTCGGCGTCCATGGCGGCTTCCTCCCGGTGTGCATATTTCGCGGTTGACCTGACCGGCGTTCGGGGTATCTTGTGGCGAACCTCGACGCCCCGTCCAGAGTCTCACTGATCTGGCATCGACAGGAGCTCTCCATGCGTTGGACCCATTTGCTTGCCGTTGGCGCCCTGAGCGTCAGCCTCGCCGCCTGCACCACCTCGCCCACCGGGCGCTCGCAGCTCACCCTGATGTCCGACGAGCAGCTCGACCAGATGGGGGCCCAGGCCTTCGCCCAGTACCAGCAGGAGCTGCCGACGGTCGGCGGCGCGCCGCTGCGCTACGTGCAGTGCGTGACCGAGGCCGTGGTCCGCGCCCTGCCCCAGCAGGAACGCAACCAGAGCTGGCAGGTCAAGGTCTTCGAGTCCGAGCAGGCCAACGCCTTCGCCCTCCCCGGCGGCTACGTGGGCATCAACACCGGCCTGCTCCAGGTCGCCCGCAACCAGGACCAGCTCGCCGCGGTGATCGGCCACGAGATCGCCCACGTGCTGGCCCGCCATGCCAACGAGCGCGCCTCTACCCAGACAGCCACCCAGCTCGGCCTGTCGGTGATCTCCTCCGCTTCCGGCATGCAGGGCGCCGGCGGCGAGACCATGATGGCGGCGCTGGGCATGGGCGCCCAGTACGGCATCCTGCTGCCCTTCTCGCGGCGCCACGAGAGCGAGGCCGACACCCTGGGCCTGACCCTGATGGCCGACGCCGGCTTCGACCCGCGGGAAAGCGTTTCCCTGTGGGACAACATGGGGGCCGCCGGAGGCGGCGCCCGGCCACCGGCCTGGATGTCCACCCACCCCAGCCACGGCCAGCGCATCGGCGGCCTGGAAGCGGCCATGGGCGACGCCATGGCCCGCTACCAACAAGCCCGCAACGCCGGCCGCACGCCCCACTGCCCGCGCCCCTGAAGAAAGGTTTGTCGTGCATGCTGAAGATCGGATTGCTGCTGCTGGTACTACCCATCCTGATGCTGATGGGCGCCTACTTCATCGAACTGAGTGAGGTGCGCGACTGCCTGCTCGTTCAGGAGGGGCACTGGGATTATCGCGCGGGCGTCTGCCGCGACACCGCCCAGCCCTTCGTGCCCTGGATCGACCGCCACCCCTGGCTGGTCAACGGCGGCATGCTGACCTCGGTGGCCGGTGTGGCGCTGTGCATGGTGGGGCTTTACGTCAAGAGACGCTGACGGCGCCCTGGCAGTCGATCGCTCTTTATTAAGGTTCCTCGCAGATTAGCGTGACGATGCTTACGGCAAGATATCGGCTTGCCGCCCCAACCCCGTAGGGCCGGTAAGCGCCAGCGCACCGGGCGGATCCACGAGGCGGTGCTAGCCTCTTCGCCCGATGCGCCTCCGGCTTATCGGGCCTACATGAGAACCGAGTGTTTTCATGCGATGAACCTTTATTAAAGCGCCCGCCTGAGCCTCTCCAGCACCGGGCCGGTATCGGGGCGACTGCCACGCCACTGGAAGAAGGACTCCGCCGCTTGTTCCAGCAGCATGCCCAGGCCATCCACGGTCTTGGCGCCGCGCTCGGCGGCCCAGCGCAGGAAGACCGTGGGCGCGGCGCCGTACATCATGTCGTGGGCGGTGGCGCCCGGCGCGAAGAGCGCGTCGGGCAGCGGCGGCAGGTCACCGGCGAGGCTCGCGCTGGTGCCGTTGATCACCAGGTCGAAGGGGCCCGCCACGGCGTCGAAGCCGCCGCCGGCGATCTCGCCCAGGTCGCGGAAGTCGGCGGCCAGCGCCTCGGCCTTGGCCGCCGTGCGGTTGGCCACCAGCAGGCTCGCCGGCCCCTCCGCCAGCAGCGGCTCCAGCACACCGCGCACCGCGCCCCCGGCACCCAGCACCAGGATCCGTGCCCCAGCCAGTTCCACGCCATGGCGCTTGAGATCGCGCACCAGGCCGACCCCGTCAGTGGTATCGCCGTATGTCAGACCGTTGCCCCCCAGGATCAGGGTGTTGACCGCCCCGGCCCGACGGGCGCGCTCGCTGAGCGTGTCGCAGAGGCGGAAGGCCGCCTCCTTGAAGGGCACGGTGACGTTGGCCCCACGGCCGCCCTCGGCCACGAAGCGCCGCCAGGCGCCGGCGAAGTCGTCCAGCGGCGCCTCGATGGCGGTGTACTCGATATCGTCCCCGGTCTGCGCGGCGAAGGCGGCGTGGATGACCGGCGACTTCGAATGGCCGACCGGGTGGCCGAAGACGCAGTAGCGATCGGTCATGGTATTTTTTCTCCTTCAGAGCCATCGCGGATAGCTGTATTTTGCGGGGCTGATCCGGTGACAGGTCGTAGAGGAGGTCCTACGCCAGGGATGGCGTCGGTAGCGTACAAGGATGTATTCACAGCGCCCCCTCGGTGGTCCGACACTTCGGGACCTGTCACCGGCGCCCCTTTTCTGTCCCTCAACGATGGCCCCCATCGGTTTCTCCCAGCCAGTCGCGGGGACGCAGATAGTCGTGGTAGAGGGCCTCCTCGGGGCTGCCCGGCTCGGGGTGCCAGTCGTATTCCCAGCGCGCCAGGGGCGGCATCGACATCAGGATCGATTCGCTGCGCCCGCCGCTCTGCAGCCCGAACAGGGTGCCGCGGTCCCACACCAGATTGAACTCCACGTAGCGCCCGCGACGATAGAGTTGGAAGTCGCGCTCGCGCTCTCCGTAGGGCGTGTCGCGACGGCGCCGCACGATGGGCAGGTAGGCATCGAGGAAGGCGTCGCCCACGGCGCGCTGGAAGGCAAAGCACTGTGCGAAACCGCCTTCGTTGAGGTCGTCGAAGAAGAGTCCGCCGACGCCGCGGGTCTCGTCGCGATGCTTCAGATAGAAGTAGTCGTCGCACCACGCCTTGTAGCGCGGATAGACCTCGTCGCCGAAGGGGGCGCAGGCGTCGCGCGCCACCCGGTGCCAGTGCACCACGTCCTCATGCACCGGGTAATAGGGCGTCAGGTCGAAGCCGCCGCCAAACCACCAGACGGGGGCTTCGCCCGCCTTCTCGGCGATGAGGAAGCGCACGTTGCCGTGGCTGGTGGGCACATGGGGGTTCGCCGGGTGCAGCACCCAGGAGACCCCCAGCGCATGGAAGCTGCGCCCGACGAGCTCCGGGCGCGCCGCGGTGGCCGAGGGCGGCAGGCGTTCGCCGAACACATGGGAGAAGTTCACGCCGCCCTTCTCGAAGAGCTGGCCCCGCTCGATTACACGGGAGCGGCCGCCGCCGCCCTCATCACGCTGCCAGCTATCCTCGCGGAAGCTACCGCCATCCTCGGCGGCCAGGGCCGTGCAGAGGCGCTCCTGGAGGTCGAGCAGGTAGGTCTTGACGTCATCGAGATGGGCGTGGGCCAACGGTGCCTCCAGGGGCAAAATCGGGGAGGGTTCAGGAACGCAGTAACCGGCCGGTGACCAGGTCGCGGATGGTACTGGGACGTTCGAGGCCGCCCAACGGGGCGTCCAGGACGGCATCGAGCTCAGCGCCGAAGGCCGCCCGGACCTGCTCGGCACGCATCGCCGGCGGTTCGCCGGCCCGGTTGGCCGAGGTCGAGACCAGCGGGCCGCCGAAGGCCTCGCACAGCGCCACGACCAGCGGATGGGCGCTGACGCGCAGTGCCACCCGGTCATGGTCGCCGCGCACCAGGGCGCGGGAGCGGCCGTTGTCGGGCACCAGCCAGGTCATAGGTCCCGGCCAGCTCGCCACCAGCGGCGCATGCAGCTCGATGGGCAGCCCCTCGAGCCAGGGCGCGAACTGGCCGATGCTCGCCGCCACCAGGATCACGCCCTTGGCCGGGTCGCGCGCCTTGAGGCGCAGCAGGCGGGCCAGGGCCTGCTCGTCGTCGGGGTCGCACCCCAGCCCCCAGACGGCCTCGGTGGGGTAGGCGATCACGCCTCCCGCACGCAGGGCCACGACAGCCTCCTCAAGAGCGCTGGCCTCGATCATGGGTCTCCTCGCCTTGCCTCGACATGCCGGATGACCGGCGTCAGGGGGCATATCCTATCACGCTCCCGGCCGGGTCGGCAGGCGCACCCAGCCACCGGCGGCCTGGGTCGCGGCACCCTCCAGCTCTAGTTCGAACAGGCCGCGCTGGCAGTCGGCGACGCCGCGGCCGGTCAGGGCCACCAGGGCGTCCACCGGCGTGGGCGTGTCGCTCAGCCAGCGCAGCAGCGAATTCTCCGGCGCCTCGGCCGGCTCGGGCGCTGAAGAAACCGGAGCGGGGGCGCTAGCCACCGCCCACTGGCTGAGCTCGGCGAGGATGTCGTCCAGGTCGCGGACCAGCACGGCACCATCGCGGATGAGCTGCAGGCAGCCGCGCGCTGTCGGGTTATGGATCGAGCCGGGCAGGGCGAAGACCTCGCGGTTCTGCTCGAGGGCCAGCCGGGCACTGACCAGCGAGCCGCTGCGCTCGGCGGCCTCCACCACCAGCACGCCCAGCGAGAGGCCGGTGACGATGCGGTTGCGGCGCGGGAAGAAGCTGGCCCGTGCCCGGGTGCCCGGGGGATGCTCGGAGAGCAGCAGTCCGCCCGTCTCTTGCAGGCGCCGGTAGAGGCGATGGTGGCGCGGCGGATAGATGACGTCCACCCCGCAGCCGAGTACCGCCACGCTCGCCCCGCCGGCGTCGAGTGCCGCCTGCTGGGCGGCGGCATCGATACCCAGTGCCATGCCGCTGACCACGCACCAGCCCCGCCCGGCCAGCTCCCGGGCGAAGCCTGCGGCATTGGTGAGCCCCTCGCGGGTCGGCCGCCGCGAGCCGACCATGGCCAGCCGCGGCGGGCCAAGGGCCCCGAGGTCGCCCAGCGCCCAGAGCACCGGCGGGGGATCGGCGATCTGCACGAGTAGCCTCGGCCAGGACGGATGATCGGGGTGGAGGAGGTGCCGGCCGGGCTCGGCCGCGAGCCAGGCCTCGTCGGCCGCCAGGTCGGCGGAGAGGGGGCTGCGGGCGGGATGATCGAGCCATAGCCGCAGGGCCATGCCCGCCTCGCGCGGCAGCACGGCCAGCCAGCCGTCCGGCCAGTCAGGACGTGCCGCCACCCGTTCGGCCAGGCGCGCGGCGCCCATGCCGGGCAACCGGGCGAGAACCAGCCATTCCCGCGCCTGCACCGTCGGGCCTCGCCCTAGCGCAGCGCCGTATCCAGCAGGCGCTGCGGGCTGTGGATGCGGTCGCCCACGGAGAGGGTGCGGTTGGCCTGCATCACCAAGCCGTAGCTCATCTTCTCGTAGGGACGGAAGACCATCACCAGGCCGGCATCCTCGCCGGGCAGGCGCAGCGCCTCGCCGGTGCGCGGGTCGCTGACCAGCTCGCCGCGCTGCTCTACCCTCAGCACGTGGCCCGCCTCCAGGCCGTCGCGCCGGCCGCGGTCGAGCGCCACCACCTGCAGGCGGCCGATGAAGCGCACGCCGCCGGGCACCGCCAGGATGCGCCCCTCGATCTCCTGGTCGGGGGCCCGGGGCAGGAACTCGGTGACCAGCCGGCGATCCTCGAGCGGCAGCACGATGTCGTCGTTGCGCACCTCCTGACTGGAGGAGGTCACCTCCAGCACCGCGATATCGTCCTCCTGACGCAGGCGGCGCGCCTGGCCGACGCTCTCCAACTCGAGGCCGAGCGGCTCGCCGCTGGCGCTGTCGACATAGCGCTCGCCCACCCGGTAGAGGCCAAAGCGGCCGTCGCCCTCGACCCGGCCGCGGGCATAGAGGCGGTCACCGCCGCCGCTGACCAGGCGACCATCATCCCCGGCGACCACATAGGCCAGCTCGTCCAGCGCCTCGGGGTCGTCGATGACACGGTGCTCGCGCAGGAAGTGGCGCACGGCATCCAGGGGTATCGGCTCGATGGCCTCGCGGTGCGGGGTGGTACGGACCTCCGGCGACAGTCGGACCATGCCCTGGCCCCGCTCGAGGCCGAGACAGGGGCGCCCGTTGCAGTCATAGAGGTAGACGACGTCGCCGGGATAGATCAGGTGCGGGTTCTTGATCTGCGGGTTGACCTGCCACACCTCGGGCCACTGCCAGGGATGCCGCAGGAAACGACCGGAGATGTCCCAGAGGGTGTCACCCCTGACCACCGTATAGCGATCCGGGGCATCGCCTTTCAGGCCCTCCTCCCAGGAGAGCCCCTGGGCCTGGGCAAGCGTGGTGGCAAGGCTCAGGGCCCCACCCACCAGCAGGGTACCGAGCCCCCCCTTCAGCCGCTGGCGCCACCCCACTGCGCATCCTGTCTGTCTCATCCCTGCTCTCCCCCGCGTTGCTGGCCTCACGCCTGACGCCATGGAACGACGGCGACGTGGTATAGTCAGATGCTATTGATATGATGCACGTTCGACGCTATCGCCACCGAGCGCGTACTCCTAGAATAGTGTCATCTTGTAAATGACAGCATAACGGTGATTCCAACGCCATGGCCAAATTACCCATCCTCGAATTTCCCGACGAGCGGCTGCGCACCATCGCCACGCCGGTCGAGACGGTAGACGACGAGGTACGCCGCCTGGTCGACGACATGCTCGAGACCATGTACGACGCAAGCGGCATCGGACTGGCCGCTACCCAGGTAGACGTGCACCGCCGGGTCATCGTCATTGACGTCAGCGACGGCCAGTCGCGCCCGCTGGTGCTGATCAACCCGCAGTTCACGCCCCTCGGCGAGGAGCGTGAGCCGATGCAGGAGGGCTGCCTGTCGATCCCGGAGTACTACGCCGAGGTTCCCCGCGCCCTGAGGGTTCACCTCGAGGCCCTGGATCGTGACGGCCAGCCCTACGAGATGGAGGCCGAGGGCCTGCTCGCCCACTGCATACAGCACGAATACGATCACCTGGAAGGGGTGCTGTTCGTCGACTACCTCTCCGCGCTCAAGCGTGACCGGGTGATGAAGAAGATGCACAAGCGTCACCGGCAGATGCAACCCGCCTGACGCCTTGCCGAACCTCCCGGAGAAGGCCGACGCCGATGCGTCGGCCTTCGTCGTTTCCGGCCACCTCCGTTATCATGGAGGGCATCGCCCACTGGCAAGGTCCTGAACATGTCCCGACCCCTGCGCGTCATCTTCGCCGGCACTCCCGACTTTGCCGCCGAGAGCCTGGCGGCGCTGCTGGCGAGCCGCCACGACGTCGTCGCCGTCTATACCCAGCCCGACCGCCCGGCCGGCCGCGGCCGCAAGCTGACCCCGAGCCCCGTGAAGGCCCTCGCGCTGGAGCACGACCTGCCGGTCCATCAGCCGGCGACCCTGAAGGCGCCCGAGGGTCGGGCCGAGCTGGCGGGGCTTGAGGCCGACATCATGGTGGTGGTGGCCTACGGGCTGATCCTGCCCGGTGCCGTGCTCGAGATCCCTCCGCTGGGCTGTCTCAACGTGCATGCCTCGCTGCTGCCGCGCTGGCGCGGGGCGGCCCCCATCCAGCGGGCCATCGAGGCCGGCGACGCGGAGAGCGGCGTGACCATCATGCAGATGGACGCGGGCCTCGACACCGGCGACATGCTGCTGGTCAGGCGCACCCCGATCGCCGCCAACACCACCGGCGGCGAGCTCCACGACCGCCTGGCGCGCCTCGGCGGCCAGGCGATCGTCGAGGCCCTGGATGCGCTGGCCGGCGATGGCCTGCCCACCACGCCCCAGCCCGAGGCGGGGATCAACTATGCCGCCAAGCTCTCCAAGGCCGAGGCGGAACTCGACTTCCGCCGCCCGGCCGCCGAGCTCGCGGCGCGGATCCGCGCCTTCAACCCCTGGCCGGTGGCCTGGTGTGCCCTGGGGGACGACCGCCTGCGCCTGCTGATGGCGCGGGCCGCCTCCCCCGCCCCGGGCGAGGCCCCGATGCCGCCCGGCACCCTGCTGGCCCACGGCCCCGATGCCCTGCGCATCGCCTGCGGCGCGGCCGGCGACCAAGTGCTCGAGGTGACCCGCGCCCAGCTGCCCGGCGGCAAGCCCCTGGCGGTGAGCGAACTGCTCAAGGCCCGCGCCGAGCGCCTCGCGCCCGGCACCCGACTGGGACACACCGATGAGGAGGCCACCGCATGAGCCAGGCAACCCCCGCGCCCCGCTCCCGGGAAGGCAGTCGCGACAACGGCCTGGCGGTGCGTGCCGCCGCCGCCCGTGCCCTGGCCCCGGTGATCACCGGCAAGGGCTCGCTCACCGGCCTCGACGACCATCAGGTGGTGGCCCGTGACCGGGCCCTGTTCAAGGCGCTCTGCTACGGCACCTGCCGGACCCTGCCCCGCCTCGAGGCGCTGGCCGGCACGCTGCTGGCCAAGCCGTTCAAGGCCCGCGACGCCGACGTCCAGGCGCTGCTGCTGCTCGGTATCCACCAGCTGCTCTACCTACGCATTCCGGCCCACGCCGCGGTGGGTGAGACCGCCGGCGCCGCTCGCCTACTGGGCAAGGAGTGGGCCACCCGGGTGCTCAACGGCTGCCTGCGGCGCCTGCAGCGCGAGAGCGCCGAGCTCCAGGCCGAGGTCGACCACGACCCGGCCGTGGCGCTGCTGCATCCCCGCTGGTGGCTCAAGGCCCTGCGCCAGGCCTGGCCCGACGACTGGCGAGCCATCTGCGAAGCCAATAATATACCGGGGCCCATGACCCTGCGCATCAACCGCCGCCATGGCGACCGCGAAATGTACCTGGAACGCCTCGCCGCGGCGGGCATCGAGGCGCGTCTCTGCGCGCATGCGCCGGATGGCCTGACCCTCGAGGCGCCACGTGATGTCGAGGTGCTTCCCGGCTTCGCCGAGGGCCATGTCAGCGTCCAGGATGAGTCGGCCCAGCTTACCGCCGTGCTGCTCGGCCCGTCGCTTGCGCCGCGGCCGGGCGCTCGGGTGCTGGATGCCTGTTGCGCCCCGGGCGGAAAGACCGCACACCTGCTGGAACTGTTCGATATCGACCTGCAGGCCGTCGACAGCGATGCCGCACGCCTGGCCCGTGTCGAGGACACCCTGACACGGCTGGGGCTCGCCGCGACCCTGGCCGAGGGCGACGCCACCACCCGCGATTGGTGGGACGGCACGTTCTTCGACGCCATCCTGCTCGATGCCCCCTGCTCCGGCAGCGGCGTGATCCGCCGCCACCCCGACATCAAGCGGTTACGCCGCCCCTCGGACATCCCCAGGCTGGCCGAGCTCCAGGCCCGGCTGCTCGACAACCTGTGGCCGCTGCTGCGCCCCGGCGGCACCCTGCTCTACGCCACCTGCTCGGTGCTGCCCGAGGAGAACGCCGAGCAGATCGAGCGCTTCCTCGCCCGCACCCCGGAAGCAGTGGTGACCACCCCGGCCGACATGGCCTGGGGCCGCGCCGCGGGCACCGGGCGGCAATTGCTGCCGCAGCCCGACAGCCACGATGGCTTCTTCTATGCCAGACTGGAGAAGCATCCCGCCTGAGGGCGGGCTGTCCGTTCCACGACACTGGAGGTCCCATGAGCCACCACACCTACAAGCACATCGAGCTGACGGGCTCCTCGGAGAAAAACATCGAGGACGCCATCCAGAGCGCCCTGACCAAGGCCGCCGAGAGCCTGCATGGCATGCGCTGGTTCGAGGTCATGGACACCCGCGGCCATATCGAGGACGGGCGGGTCGCCCACTGGCAGGTCACCATCAGGGTCGGGTTCACCCTGGACTGAACCACGCCGCGACCTGTTCTTCTCACGGCAGCTGGTTTAGGCTTGCCTCGCCATGTTGCGGCGCACCAGGTGCGCCGCCCTCGATCCCCCGCGGTCTGACCGGAGCGGACAACAACGACCATGAAGATCATCATCCTTGGCGCCGGCCAGGTCGGCGGCACCCTTGCCGAGCACTTGGCCCGGGAGGAGAACGACATCACGGTGGTGGACACCGACAACGAGCGCCTGCGCGAGCTGCATACCCGCCTGGACATCCGCACGGTGTCGGGGGCCGGCTCCTACCCCATGGTGCTGCGCCAGGCCGGCTGCGAGGACGCCGACATGCTGATCGCGGTGACCAACTCCGACGAAGTCAACATGATCGCCTGCCAGGTGGCGCACACCCTGTTCCGCACGCCGACCAAGATCGCCCGGGTGCGAGCCACCGCCTACCTGACCCGCAAGGGGCTGTTCGCCCACGAGGCGGTGCCCATTGACGTGCTGATCAGCCCCGAGCAGGTGGTCACCGACCATATCCGCCGGCTGATCGAACACCCCGGCGCCCTGCAGGTGCTGGAGTTCGCCGGTGGCCTGGTGCAACTGGTGGCGGTGAGGGCCTTCTACGGTGGCCCGCTGGTCGGCCAGGAGCTGGGCTTCCTGCGCCGCCACATGCCCAGCGTGGACACCCGGGTGGCGGCCATCTATCGGAAGGACCGGCCGATCATCCCGCGCGGCGACACCGTGATCGAGGCCGACGACGAGGTGTTCTTCATCGCCGCCCGCCGCGATATCCGCGCGGTAATGAGCGAGCTGCGCCGCCTCGACCGCGACTTCCGCCGGGTGATGATCGCCGGCGGCGGCAACATCGGCGAGCGCCTGGCCGAGCACCTGGAGCACAGCCACCAGGTCAAGATCATCGAGCACAACCTCGAGCGCTGCACCCAGCTCTCCGAACGCCTCGACCGCACCGTGGTGCTGCACGGCAGCGCCACCGCCAAGCGGCTGCTGGAAGAGGAGAACATCGAGGATTGCGACATCTTCTGCGCGCTGACCAACGACGACGAGGTCAACATCATGTCGTCGATGCTGGCCAAGCGCATGGGGGCCAAGAAGGTGCTGACGCTGATCAACAACGCCGCCTACGTCGACCTGGTGCAGGGGGGCGAGATCGATATCGCCATCTCACCGCAGCAGGCGACCATCGGCAGCCTGCTGACCCACGTGCGACGCGGCGACATCGTCAATGTCCACTCGCTGCGCCGCGGCGCGGCCGAGGCCATCGAGGCCATCGCCCACGGCGACACCCAGTCGTCAAAGGTGGTGGGACGCGCCATCGGCGAAATCGATCTGCCCCAGGGCACCACCATCGGCGCCGTGGTGCGCGGCAAGGAGGTGCTGATCGCCCATGACAACGTGGTAGTAAGGTCGGGCGACCATGTCATCCTGTTCGTGATCGACAAGCGCCGCCTCCGTGATGTGGAGCGGCTGTTCCAGGTGGGTTTGACCTTTTTCTAACCGTCGCAGCCCCAGCGTCTCCGTCAGGAAGGCGGCCATCGCCGCGCCACCCGCGAGACGCTGCTGGGGCAAGGGACTCACAGTGAACCTAGCAGGGACCGTCATGCGCTTATCGATGACACGACGTCTAGCCAATGGTCAGCAAGGGCGGCAACCATGACCGGCGTGGTCAACAGGGCAATCCGTGCGCGCTTGCGACATTGGGCGCCTATCTTCAAGGTATTGTCGCTACTCTGGCTGGTGCTGGCCGTTTTCATGGCCGTTCCCTGGCTCATCCTGCTCATCGAGCAAGACCCCGATGCCAAGGCCTTTGGCCTCTCGATCCTCATCGTACTGGGCGCGGTAGCCTTCACCTGGCTGACCACCCAGCAGGTGGAGATCGCCCTGAAACCCTGGCAGATGTTCGTCATCACCACCCTGAGCTGGGTCACCATCTGTGGCTTCGCCAGCCTTCCCCTGGCCCTGGGCGCGCCTCAACTGTCGGTGACCAATGCCGTCTTCGAGTCGGTCTCCGCCATCACCACCACCGGCTCGACCATCCTCAGCGGCATCGAGAACCTCTCCGATGGCTTGAAGCTATGGCGGGGGATCATGCAGTGGCTGGGCGGCATCGGCATCATCGTCATGGGTATCGCCATCCTGCCGTTTCTCAAGGTGGGGGGGATGCGTCTGTTCCATACCGAGTCGTCGGACTGGTCCGACAAGGTGATGCCACGCACCGGGGGCATCGCCAAGGCGACCCTGACCATCTACTGCAGCTTCACCCTGATCGCCATGGTCAGCTACTGGCTGGGCGGCATGGCGCCCCTGGATGCCGTCGTGCATGCCATGACCTCGCTTGCCACTGGCGGGTTCGCCAACACCGATGCGTCCTTCGGCGCCTATGCCGACACGCTCCATCTGCTGTGGTTCGCCTCCCTGTTCATGCTCATGGGCGCCCTGCCGTTCGTGCTCTATATCCGTGTCTTGCGGGGCGTTCACGGGGCCCTCTGGCGTGACCAGCAAGTCCAGGGGTTGCTGCTGATGTTGCTGATCGTGATTCTCGGGCTCACTTTATGGCGGATCTGGCAGGGCACGGCAGCCCTCGAGGCCCTGACCCACGTGACCTTCAACGTCATTTCCGTGGTCACCACCACCGGCTACGCCTCGGACGACTACACCACCTGGGGCAACATGGCGATCGTGGCGTTTTTCTACTTGACCTTCGTCGGGGGTTGCTCGGGCTCGACCAGCGGAGGCATGAAGATCTTCCGCTTCCAGGTCGCGGCCATCATGCTGCGCAACCAGTTGCGCTTCCTGGTGCATGCCAATGGGGTCTTTGCCTCCCGCTACAACGGTCAACCGCTGACCGATGACGTCACGCGCGGTGTGGTGGCCTTTTCCTTCTTCTTCTTCCTGACCATCGCGGGTGTCGCGCTGGGCCTCTCGCTGATGGGCCTGGACATTGTCACGGCGCTCTCCGGTGCCGCCACCTCGGTCGCCAATGTCGGCCCCGGACTGGGTGACACCATCGGCCCCGCCGGCAATTTCTCCAGCCTGCCGGACGCTGCCAAGTGGCTGTTGAGCCTTGCCATGCTGATGGGGCGCCTGGAAATCCTCACGGTGCTGGTGCTATTCACGCCGATGTTCTGGCGCAAATGACGGCGGTGGCACACCGCACCGATGAATGACACTCCTTTTCCTTCGATCCGAGCCGACATGACCGATACCCAGGCCCCCGAAACCTCATCCCCCCCGAACAGCGACATGCCTAGCGGCCCGCGACGGGTGCTGCAGGTGGGTGAGACCCGCTATACGCTGCTGGGCACGGCCCATGTCTCCGCCGAGAGCGCCGCGGACGTGCGCGCGCTGATCCGTTCCGGCGAGTTCGATGCCGTGGCGATCGAGCTATGCGATTCGCGCCACCACAGCCTCACCAATCCCGATGCCCTGGGTGAACAGGACCTGTTCCAGATCTTCCGTCAGGGCAAGGCCGGCATGGTGGCCGCCAGCCTGGCGCTGGGGGCCTTCCAGCAGCGCGTCGCCGAGCAGTCGGGCATCGAGCCCGGTGCCGAGATGCGCGCCGCCCTGGAGGAGAGCCGTGACGCCAGCCTGCCGCTGCTGTTGATCGACCGCGACGTGGGCATCACCCTCAAGCGCATCTATCACAACGTGCCCTGGTGGCAACGCTTCTCGCTGTTCTCGGGGCTGCTCGGCAGCGTGCTGTCGCGCCAGCAGGTCTCCGCCGAGGAGATCGAGCGGCTCAAGGAGGGTGACGTCCTGGAGTCCACCTTCAGCGAGTTCGCCGCCGAGTCGGCATCTCTCTACACGCCGCTGATCAGCGAACGGGACCGCTACATGGTGCTGCGCCTGGCCCAGGACGCCGCCCCCGGACGCTATCGCCACGTGCTGGTGGTGATCGGCGCCGGCCACATGAAGGGCATGGCCGAACAGCTGGAGCAGCCGCTGCCTGACGACCCCGCCCCGGAGCGCGAGCGTCTCGAGGTCACTCCGCCGCCGTCGCGGCTGTGGCGGGCACTGCCCTGGCTGGTCACGCTGCTGGTGCTGACCGGCTTCGCCATCGGCTTCTCGCGCAATACCGAGCTGGGCTGGCAGCTGGTGGGGGAGTGGTTCCTGATCAACGGCGTGCTCTCCGGGGCGGCCACCCTGGCGGCCCTCGCCCACCCGGTCACGGTGGCGGCCACCTTCGTCGCCGCCCCGCTCACCTCGCTCAACCCCACCATCGGTGCCGGCTTCGTTGCCGCCGGGGTGGAACTGTGGATGCGCAAGCCCAAGGTGCGGGACTTCTCGACCCTGCGCCACGACGTCACCGAGCTCAAGGGCTGGTGGCGCAACCGGGTCTCGCGCACCCTGCTGGTCTTCCTGACCGCCACCCTCGGCTCCGCCGCCGGGACCTGGATCGCCGGCTTCCGCATCGCCGGGGCGCTGTTCGGCGGCTGATTCAGACTTCTCTGCCAGGCTCACGTCGCATCAGCAATCGCCACATCGCCGCCGTCGGTGCCTCGAGCTTCTCGTGGCCCCGGCTGGCGGCGTAGCTGTCGTTGAAGGCATCGAAATAGTCGTCGAGCACCTCGGCCGCCGACGTGTCTCCGGCCTGGCGCAGGAGTTCGATGGCCACCTCGGCGGTACAGAGGTGGGTGGCCGACGCCGGCTTGCGCAGCCGATAGCGGGTCAGCCGCTCGGTGGCCAGGGGCAGCACCGGCAGCCGGTCGAGGTAGGGGCTCTTGCGGAAGATCCGCCGGGCCTGGCGCCAAGTGCCGTCGAGGATGATGAAGACCGGTATCCGCCCCCCTTGCTGACGCTCGGTCACGCTCTCCATGCCCACCACCCGATCGGCATAGTCCGGCTGGTCGTCGGGAAAGATCACGAAGGGCGCATAGCGACTGTCGGCGAGCAGGGCCAGCAGCCGCTCGTCCGGTACCGTGCGATACCAGGTGAAGACCTCGGTGTCGGGCAAGACGTCACCGATCAGCCGTCCGGTATTGGTAGGCTTAAAGTGTTCCAGGGGGTGGGTGAGCAGCCACACCCTGGCCTCGCTCGTGGCGGTGACCCGGTAGGGGCAGAGGCAGTTGAGCTGCGGCAGGTGGCAGCCCCCGCAGCGGGTGACGAAACTGCCCCGCGCCTTGAACTCGCGGCGCGGCGGCCGCGGATGACCGGTGGCGGGGTCACTGGAGAGACCTGTGGCGGGGTCGCGCTCGATGAGGGCGTCGTGGAAGGTGTCGTCCTGCATGGTGGCGTGGTCCCGGAGCCGGAAGGGGCGGCATTCTAGCATGGGCCTCGCGCGCCTTGCTGCCGACCCCCTCTACTCGAGTACCGTCTCCGGCAGCCAGAGCCGGCCCTCGCGCAGCCAGTGCCGAGTCAGCGCCGGCACGCCCTTGCCGGCCGGCTGGCCGAGGCGGGTGACGCCCGGCGGGGCCAGGGCATCGGCCTCGGGGTCGACCAGCACGCAGGGCGCGTCCAGCGGGGTATGGTCGAGCAAGGAGGCGGCCGGCATCACGGCAAGCGACGTACCGACCACCAGCAGCAGGTCCGCCTCGGCGGCGATCTCGCAGGCATCCGCAAAATGTGGCACGGCCTCGCCGAACCACACCACGTCGGGGCGCAGCTGACTGCCCTTGTCGCAGAGGTCCCCCAGGCGGATGCCCCCGCGGGGCAGCGGGTAGTGCATGCGCGGGTCGACCGAGGAGCGCGCCTTGAGGATCTCGCCATGCAGGTGCAACACCTGGCGTGACCCGGCGCGCTCGTGCAGGTCATCGATGTTCTGGGTGATGATGCTGACCCGAAAGCCCTGCTTCTCCAGCGCCGCCAGGGCCTTGTGGGCGGCGTTGGGGCGGGCCCGGCGCACCTGGTCGCGGCGCTGGTCGTAGAAGCGCAGCACCCGCGCAGGGTCCTGCCGCCAGGCGCCGGGCGTGGCGACATCCTCGATGGCATGATCGGCCCACAGACCATCGCTGGCGCGGAAGGTCTGGATGCCGCTCTCGGCACTGATCCCCGCCCCGGTGAATACCACCAGATGCGGCGCGCGCTGCTTCACCATTCATCACCTCTCGCCAGCCGGGCGCCAGCGACTCACTTTTCAGAACTTGCCACTGCCTGAAATTACCACTCCGGGCCCCGGGGCGACCAGGAAGAGCACCGCCCTGCCGTTTTGCCATTCGAGCGACCTGCGCCTGAAATCCCGCCTTCACCCTTCGCCGTTACCGATCCTATCGTCAGCGAGTTTGACACTCAGGAACAGGCGGATAGCTACGATCGCTGGTTCCGCGAGCAGATCCGTGAACCCCCCGAGGCCCTCGATCCCTCACGACGACGTGATGGCCGAGATGCGTGAGCTGATCGCTGCCAAGCGCCGGCATGTTGCCGGTTGAGTGGCGCCCCAAGGCTCGCCAGTCACTGTGGGCCATCCTCGATTACCTCGGCGAACGCAACCCCTACGCTGCTGAGACTCTTATAAGTGCCTATGCACTTATCGGCCAGAAGCGGACGATCAGGCGAGCCTGACGCCGCAAATCACCGGGGGCAAAAAGCAAAGCGACGATGGAGCGGCGCTTTTTGACGTCCGAGTGCATGCGATTGTTACACACGTGGCTAATGAAGTTCACTGAAAATATCAGGATGCTGCTCAGCTATTCTCAGCAACGCTAGAGCGGGGCCTTGAGGGTCCCGCCGTCCTTGCTCCCAGTCTTGCAGTGTACGGACACTCACGCCCATCAGCCCCGCAAACGCAGACTGAGACAGCTTCAATTTCAGCCGAATTTCCTGGGGAGGTGAAGGCGGCGTCAGCTCAGTAGAGCGTAGCTTCAATTTGCCTTTGTTGTGTTGCTGGATGTCCCGGATACCTTCCAGGATTTCACTACCAATATTTCGCTTACTCATTTTTCAATGCCTCTGCTATCTGTTTGAGCATGTGGCCTGGTATAGAGTCCTGTTCAGACTTTTGATAGAGCGTAAGAAACCATATTTGGTGGTGAGATTTCTTCCAGAAGTAAATGATTCGTACGCCACCACTCTTCCCAGAGCCGGATATTGCCCATCGAACCTTTCTCACGCCACCGGAGTCACGAATCAGGTCTCCAGCGTCAGGGGATTTGAGCAAATACGCCTGCAACCCCCGGTATTCCTCGTCCGTGAGGTATTTTGGCAACAGCTTCGCGAAAAGGCTCGCTTCTATAAAGACCATTGATGAATTATACGGCAATGCCGTACCCCTGTCAAGGAGCGTACAATAG
Organism: Halomonas sp. 25-S5; assembly: GCF_029889845.1. Lineage (GTDB taxonomy): Bacteria > Pseudomonadota > Gammaproteobacteria > Pseudomonadales > Halomonadaceae > Halomonas. Next base: position 1,296 of record NZ_JARANV010000006.1, on the reverse strand, counting down.
GGTGTAACGCCCGGCTCACGCGCCGGTTTGGAGCCGCAGAGCGGCGAAAAATCGGTCGCTTTGCAGCCGATTGTTAAATCCTTTCGCGTACGGTATCCTGAGCATGGTCAACATCCTGTACAGGAGCAACCTCGTGGATGCCATTAGCTACACAGCCGCTAGAACCAATCTAGCAAAAACCATGGAGCAGGTCTGTGAAGACCATTCTCCCGTGATCATCACCCGGAGCAAATCACAGTCCGTGGTCATGATTTCTCTTGAGGACTACGAGGCGTTGCAAGAGACCGCCTACCTCCTGCGCGCACCAAAGAACGCCCGTCGTTTGCTGGAATCCGTTGCCGAGCTAGAGCAAGGCGGCGGTCAAGAAAAGGAACTTCTTGAATGAAACTCATCTTTTCCGAGAACGCCTGGGAAGACTATCTGTACTGGCAGAAAACTGACAAAAAGATTCTTAACCGAATCAACAAGCTGATAAAAGAGACCAAGCGAGAACCGTTCGAAGGTGTTGGCAAACCAGAGCCCCTCAAACATAGTCTCGCCGGGTACTGGTCTCGCCGGATCAATGAAGAACACCGAATAGTTTACAAGGTCACGGATGACGCTTTGCTTATCGCCCAGCTTCGGTATCACTACTGAGTAAGTATCCCCCGGCAAAGCCGGGGGCTTTATATTGTTAGCCCCTCAAAGGGGCAAGAACCTGAGCCGCCTGAAGGCGGCTATCTTTACATGCCGAACTTGAGCTGATCATAATGCTCATCAGACTTTTCTTGGTTACGGATGTAGGCACGGACCATGTCTTCATCAAGCCCGACTGTCGAAACAAAATACCCTCTTGCCCAGAAGCTCTCGCCTGTGAAATTTTTCGCTCTACCCATAAAGTTCCTGGCTATCGAAATTGCACTTTTCCCCTTGATGTAACCGAGTGTGACACAGAATGCATTGGTGGGATGCTGATACGCTCTCTCATTGGTAAATTCCTATCACTTGGCCGAGATTGGAGGTTCCCAGTGACTGTAGCGCGTCAATCTGTATGAGAAGCCAGCGACAATCTGGATGAGAAATCGGTGTCGCGGCCCTGCTCCTTTTTATGCTCCCTCCCCTGGTAGGCAAGCGGTGTCATCCGTGTCCGTGTCGCTGGGCGACACGGAGTGACTCGTCTTGAATGTCGCGCGCGTTGCCGGCCGCCCTTGCGAGCGCTTGTTCTCCATCGCGGTGCGGCGACGGTAGCTGTCGACGTTGAGCTCGAAGAGGGTGGCGTGGTGGACCAGGCGATCGACGGCGGCCAACGTCATGGCG
>NZ_JARANV010000059.1 GCF_029889845.1 Halomonas sp. 25-S5 | reverse complement strand
TCACACGGCCTATCCACTCGCTGTGTACGCTTCGCAGTGGCGGTTACCCGACACCACGCAACACTCGCTACCGGCTGGTGGCTAGCCTTGGCCGGATGGGACTTGCACCCAGTGGGTTTCACTTCATCCTTTCCACCTCTTCAGGTTTCCCGGATGACCAGGCTTCGCCTGGCGCACTCAAAGTAGTTGACGTTGTCAGTACCGATGCTAAAAGTCCCCTGAGTACCGAAATAAGGTGTCCCCCCACTCAAGCGGGGTACCTTCTGGTTGTGAAGCTAAGCGATCAGGAGGTACCCGATGCTCAAGCAGGAGGACTTTCTCATGATACGCCACAAGGTCAATCAGGGAGCCTATCTCAAGGACGTCGCCGCCGAGCTCGACGTGCATCCCCGCACCGTGCGTCGCGCCCTTCAACGCGGTGGCGCGCCCTCTCATCGCCGGCCGGGCGCTCGGGGCAGCAAGCTGGATCCGTTCAAGCCGCAGGTCGATACGTTGCTCGCCCAGGGCGTCTGGAATGCTCAGGTGATCTTCACCGAGCTGCGCCACTGTGGCTATGAGGGCGGCTATTCGATCCTGTGTGATTACATCCGGCCCAAGCGCTCGCTGCAGCCGTCGAAGGCCACGGTGCGTTTCGAGACGCGCCCCGGCCACCAGCTGCAGCATGACTGGGGCGAGCTGACGGTCGAGGTCGGTGGCCAGCCCACCCGGGTCAACATCGCCGTCAATGTGCTGGGTTACTCGCGGCAGATGCATATCTACGCCGCGCCGGCACAGGACGCCGAGCACACCTACGAGAGTCTGGTCAGGGCCTTCGAGGCGTTTGGCGGGGTGCCCGCCGAGGTGCTGGTCGATAACCAGAGAGCGGCGGTTCTGAAGCGCGAGAACGGCCGTGTGGTCTTCAATCCGCGCTTCCTCGACCTGGCCGGCCACTACGGCTTCCAGCCGCGCGCCTGCCGACCCTATCGGGCCCGAACCAAGGGCAAGACCGAGCGCATGGTCGGTTACGTCAAGCATCACTTCTTCATCGGCCACCGGGTGTTTCAGTCCTTCACCGACATCAACCGCCAGTTGCGCCAGTGGCTGGGCGAATCGGCCCACCAACGCCGGCATCGCACCCTTGGCGAGATTGTGTTCGAGCGCTTCCAGCGGGACGAGCAGCCGGCACTCACCCTCTTGCCGCGACAGCGCTTCGATACCGCCTATCTCGACCACCGACAGGTGGCGTGGGACGGCTACGTCGAGGTACGTGGCAACCGCTACAGCGTGCCCGACGCCCTGTGCGGCCAGACCGTACGGATCCGCATCATCCTGGACGACGAGCTGCAGATCATCGACGCCCAAGAGCAGGTCGTCGCCGAGCACCTGTTGGCCCTGCCGGATGCCGGCTGGTAGCGGCAGGCCGACCACCACCGCCGCCTGTGGCGCGACGCGCTGCAGGTCGAGCAGCGTGGCCTGGAGATCTACGAGGAGGTGACGTCATGACGCTGGAGCAACTGCTGCAACAGCTCAAGTTCGACCACTTGGCCGACCAGCTGGAAACGGTCTGTGAGCAGGCGGCGAGCCGGGATCTCGACTACCGCGAGTTCCTGGCCGAGGCGCTGCAGTGCGAGTGGGCCGGGCGGCAC
>NZ_JARANV010000058.1 GCF_029889845.1 Halomonas sp. 25-S5 | reverse complement strand
GTGGCTATCCGGAGGAACCCTGGAACGCATGCAACCCGCGTTGCTGAATTTATTTCCTTTGACCGCACGACTATTGGCCTCGTCCTCGGCAGGCTGGAAGCAAAGGGACTAATCGTGCGTAAACCTGGCGTCACGGATAAACGTACCAAGTGTCTGTATCTTACTGCCGAAGGTGAAGCCACGATAGAGGGTGCCACGGCGGCAGTGTCACGCATCAACGAACGCATCCTCGGCGCGCTCTCAGTGGACCAGCGGCGACAGCTGCTTGAGTTGCTGGCGCTGCTTTCCGGCGAAGAAGAAGGCCAACTCAGCCAGGACAGCGTGCAGTCCGGCTCAAACATAAGAAGCCCAGAGGCGCGGACTATACCGGTTCCGCCAGCGAGCCCTGGCAGGAGAGCCTGCAGATGACAAGCGAATGAATAAATGAACAAATGAATAAAAGTATGGCTAAAGTGGCCGTGCTAAAACCCCAAAAGGAGAAACATGGTGCGCTTCTATAAATATAAAAAACAGACAACGAAAAGCAGGGCGCGATCGCTGCTCGGTGCTAAGCTAGATAGTGTGAGTTTCATTCACCAAAACCCTAAGCTTGGCAAGAATTTGCAAAGAAAGGAGAATAAACCAATGAAACGATTGCTAAGAACCCTGATCGCTGCCGGAGTTTTCGCTGGTTCCTTGGCCTCGGCGAGCGCAGCCGAGATAAACATGCGCCTCGCTACTATCGCGCCTCCGGGACATAACTGGGTGAAGGTTTCAGAGAAACTGAGCAAGCTTTTGGAACAGCACTCCGGTGGCGAAATCTCGCTCGACATTTTCCCGGCAGCTCAACTGGGTGACGAGGAGGGCACACTGCAGCAGATGCAATCTGGTCTGTTGGACATGGCGGTTGTTACAGTCGCAGGGCTGACGACGCGCGAACAGGCTTTCAATGGCTGGTTCACACCGTACCTCTTCTCTGACGTTGCGGATGCTGCCGCGGGCTCGCATACGGCTGCCGCCCAGGAGATGCTGAAGCGGTTGGAGCACTATGACCTAGTTGGGCTAGGCTACGTACAGGCAGGTATGCGAAATATTCTCACTCGTGATATTGCAGTTGATAAAATCGCCGATCTTAAGAATAAGAAAGTCCGGATCACCCCCTTCTCAGCTATGAAGGTGTGGTGGGATGGGGTTGGTGCCGTACCCACTCCGATGCCGATCTCTAACGTTTACCAGGGGTTGCAGAGCGGTGTAATCGACGCTATCGATATGGATATGGATGCAATAACCAGCTTGAACTTGCAGGCGGTGAGTAAATATCTAATTTTGACCAAGCATATGGCCTTTCCGGGTGCCATCCTCATTTCCAAGTCAAGCTGGAATCGTCTGAGTGAGAGGCAACGCGAGATTGTCACAGATTCAGTTGTTGAGGCAGTTGACTATGGTGTGAAGGATCAGATAGTAGCTGAGCAGAGAAATCTGGATAATCTCAGTAAGACGCTGACTGTCGAGCGTATCACCGAGGAAGCCTTCGCGGAGGCCAACAAGGAGTTCCATAAGAGCTTTTCAGGCAACCCTCTTATTACCTCGTTCCAGAAACAGGTTCAGAAACAGGAAGCCACCACGAACTAATCGTTCTCATAAGCAGTAAGTATCCCCTGGCAAAGCCGGTTAATGCCAGTCAGTTAACGCTGACTGGCTTTTCTCTTGGTGCGCCAAGCATGGCGCGCAGTATAGTGGACCCCATGGTCAAGACAGAATCTGTCTGGATTTAAGCTAATGCCTCGGCCATGTTCGCAGCTGCACAGCGCTGCCCTGTTTCCTGAATCCGTGAACCCGGCACCCAAAAACGCTCCTAACCCGCTGACCTGCATGGTAATATCGCCAAATCAGCCCTTCACCCGTAGCGTACCATGCCCAACATCCAGTTCC
>NZ_JARANV010000057.1 GCF_029889845.1 Halomonas sp. 25-S5 | reverse complement strand
GTGCCTGACGATGACCTACTCTCGCATGGGGAGGCCCCACACTACCATCGGCGCTGAGCGGTTTCACTGCTGAGTTCGGCAAGGGATCAGGTGGTTCCCGCACGCTATGGTCGTCAGGCGAAAAACGGTGAATCATGCTGATGCGAGGCGTCTCGTCGTATCCGGCTGTCGGTCGCCATCGGCAGACCGCTTGGGTGTTATATGGTCAAGCCTCACGGGCCATTAGTACCGGTTAGCTCAACGCCTTGCAGCGCTTCCACACCCGGCCTATCAACCAGCTGGTCTTGCTGGGCCCTTCAGGAGGCTCGAGGCCTCGGGGATGTCTCATCTTGAAGGGGGCTTCCCGCTTAGATGCTTTCAGCGGTTATCCCGTCCGCACATAGCTACCCGGCAATGCCACTGGCGTGACAACCGGAACACCAGAGGTGCGTCCACTCCGGTCCTCTCGTACTAGGAGCAGCCCTTCTCAAACATCCAACGCCCACGGCAGATAGGGACCGAACTGTCTCACGACGTTCTAAACCCAGCTCGCGTACCACTTTAAATGGCGAACAGCCATACCCTTGGGACCGACTTCAGCCCCAGGATGTGATGAGCCGACATCGAGGTGCCAAACACCGCCGTCGATGTGAACTCTTGGGCGGTATCAGCCTGTTATCCCCGGAGTACCTTTTATCCGTTGAGCGATGGCCCTTCCATACAGAACCACCGGATCACTAGAACCTACTTTCGTACCTGCTCGACGTGTCTGTCTCGCAGTTAAGCACCCTTATGCTCTTGCACTCACTGCACGATTTCCAACCGTGCTGAGGGTACCTTCGTGCTCCTCCGTTACGCTTTGGGAGGAGACCGCCCCAGTCAAACTACCCACCACACACGGTCCTCGATCCGGATCACGGACCTGAGTTAGAACGCCAATGATGCCAGGCTGGTATTTCAAGGTTGGCTCCACCCGAACTGGCGTCCGGGTTTCCAAGCCTCCCAGCTATCCTACACAGGCAACATCAGCGTCCAGTGTGAAGCTATAGTAAAGGTTCACGGGGTCTTTCCGTCTAGCCGCGGGTACACAGCATCTTCACTGCGATTTCAATTTCACTGAGTCTCGGGTGGAGACAGCGTGGCCATCATTACGCCATTCGTGCAGGTCGGAACTTACCCGACAAGGAATTTCGCTACCTTAGGACCGTTATAGTTACGGCCGCCGTTTACCGGGGCTTCGATCAGGAGCTTCGCTTGCGCTAACACCATCACTTAACCTTCCGGCACCGGGCAGGCGTCACACCCTATACGTCCGCTTGCGCGTTTGCAGAGTGCTGTGTTTTTAATAAACAGTTGCAGCCACCTGGTATCTTCGACCGGTTCAGGCTCAGGGAGCATGTCCCGTCACCCTATGCCGGCGTGCCTTCTCCCGAAGTTACGGCACCATTTTGCCTAGTTCCTTCACCCGAGTTCTCTCAAGCGCCTGGGTATTCTCTACCTGACCACCTGTGTCGGTTTGGGGTACGGTCCCACTGTATCTGAAGCTTAGAGGCTTTTCCTGGAAGCGTGGCATCGATGACTTCCAGCCCGTAGGCTGTTCGTCTCGTCTCTCGGCCTTGGGGAACCGGATTTGCCTGATTCCCCAGCCTACTGACTTTCACCAGGACAACCAACGCCTGGCTCACCTAGCCTTCTTCGTCCCCCCATCGCAATACAGTGAGGTACGGGAATATTGACCCGTTTCCCATCGACTACGCCTTTCGGCCTCGCCTTAGGGGCCGACTCACTCTGCTCCGATTAGCGTCGAACAGAAACCCTTGGTCTTCCGGCGGGGGAGTTTTTCACTCCCCTTGTCGTTACTCATGTCAGCATTCGCACTCGTGATACCTCCAGCAGACCTCTCGATCCACCTTCATCGGCGTACACGACGCTCCTCTACCGC
>NZ_JARANV010000056.1 GCF_029889845.1 Halomonas sp. 25-S5 | reverse complement strand
CATGCCCTCTCACAGCAGAGGGCAGCCCCTCACTAGGAGCATCCTGCTCGACATGAAGGTATTCCAGTCATGCTCGTGCCCATTCAGCTACTTCCTGCTGCCTTCAGGGTCCCTGTGTGTCAACCTGAATCCATACACCGGCTCAGTGAGTTAAACTCGATTTCAGAGCCCGAGGTTCAGGAGCCCGTACCATGCCTAAACCGCCAACCGAGCTGCCCGATCATCAGGTCACGCCCAATCCGAAGCTGGAGAAGCGCACGCGTCGTCAGTTCTCAACTGAGTACAAGCTGCGCATCCTGGCTGAAGCCGATGCCTGCCGACATGGCGAGTTCGGTGAGCTTCTCCGGCGCGAAAAGCTGTACAGCAGCCAGTTGACCACCTGGCGCAAGGAGCTCGCTCAGGACGGCGAGGAGAAGCTCCACAAGACCGCGCCGGGGCCTAAAGCGAGCAAGACGCCGGAGCAGAAGCGCATCGAGGCCTTGGAGCAGGAGAATTCCAAGCTGCAGCAGAAATTGTCGGCCGCCGAAGACTGCCTGTCGCTCCAAAAAAAAGCGTTGTCGATGCTCGATCGCATGAGCAATGGGAGCGAGCGATGATGATGGTGCTGGAAGAGCGCCCGGCGCATGTCTCGATGGCCCAGGCCTGCCGTGCCTTGGGTGTCAATCGCAGCACCGTGTATGCCTGGCGAAAGCGACAGGATAAGCGCCCCACAGAGTCATCGTCGTCACGACGGCACAGCCCGCAACCCAGGGCGCTATCAGCCAAGGAGCGCGCGCAGATGCTCGAGATTGCCCACAGCGAACCCTATCGGGATCAGCCCGTGTATGAGATCTACCACGATCTCCTGCAGCAAGGGATCTATCTCGGATCACTCAGCTCATGGTATCGGCAGTTGCGTGAGGCGAAAGAGAGCGGCGACCGCCGCCCTCAGCGGGCACCACAGCACCACGCTATGCCACGTATCACGGCCAGGGCCGCCAATGAGGCTTGGACGTGGGATATCAGCAAATTGCCCACCATGCGGCGGGGCCACTATCTCAATCTCTACGTGGTGCTGGACCTGTACAGTCGCTTCATCGTGGCCTGGATGGTCTCTCACAAGGAAAATGCGGCGCTGGCCCAGCAGCTCTTCCAGGAGGCGGTTGACCGCTACGGCATCCCCCAAGGGGCACTGACCCTGCACCAGGACCGGGGCTCGCCAATGATCGCGCGCAGCTATCTGGACCTGATGGGAGAGCTGGGGGTGACGTGCAGCCATAGTCGGCCGCGGGTCAGCAATGACAACCCCTTCAGCGAAAGCCAGTTCAAGACCAGCAAGTACCAGCCAGACTACCCGGGGCGATTCGAGAGCATCGCTCATGCCCGGCAGTGGTACAGCACCTATGTCGACTGGTACAACCTGCAGCACCATCACAGCGGACTAGCCGGCTTCACGCCAGAGCAGGTCTACACCGGGCGTTATCAAGCTATCGCGCAGGTACGCCAGCGCGCCTTGGATGAGAGCTTCGAGGCGCACCCCGAGCGGTTTATCCAAGGGCGCCCAGCGGTGGCGATGCCCCCGGCCAGTGTCTCGATCAATCCGGTGCAGCCCGATGATGATGACCCGTCACCGTATAGCGTAGTGAACTTCCCGACGCTGACGGCGGCGAGCAATACCGCAGCAAAATCGACGTTAATTTTTAAAGATCTGTCTGAATCAGGTTGACAGGTTCCGGGGTCGAGGCACACTGTAGGTCACGTCGGTACTCCAGACTTGGTTCGGTCGCGTGATCGACACGCCACGCAGCAGGTACGGATAGACCTTGTGATCGGGGTGCGGCCGGCTGGTCATCGGCCCAAGGCGCCATGCCGGCGAGCCCCATGCCGCGCATCAGCCGCTGCACGCGCTTTCGGTTGATCTGATAACCACGGTAGCCCAGCTCGACCACCATTCGTCGACTGCCATAGAA
>NZ_JARANV010000055.1 GCF_029889845.1 Halomonas sp. 25-S5 | reverse complement strand
CGTAAGCGCTCCACAAACCCCATCTTATGCAGCTGAATAACGTCCGTCAGACTGGTGTCACCCAATCCTAAGGAGGACACCATGAACGAGCTGACTTCGACGCAGGCCTACTGGCTGGGCCATCTGTTCCATGCTTCCTCTCGGCAACTGTCGCTGAGCGAGTACGCTGAGGAGCAAGGGCTGGATCTATCGTCACTGCTGGCGTGGGAACAGCGCCTGGTGGTGCAGAGGGTGCCGGTGCCACCGCGTCATCGGCCGCTGCGCTTCGTTGCTGTGGAGGTGGCCCGATGATCCGGCCGGATACCCGACTGCGGGTCTATCTGTGCCGCGAGCCCGTCGATATGCGCAAGCAGATCGACGGACTAGCCCTGCTGGTGCAGGAGGCCATGGAGCTCAATCCCTTCGAGGAGGCGGTGTTCGTGTTCGGTAACCGCCAGCGCGACAAGGTGAAGCTGTTGTTCTGGGAACGTAACGGCTTCGTGGTCTGGTACAAGCGCCTGGAGCGGGAACGTTTCAAGTGGCCCGACCGTCTGGAAGGCGACACGATATCCCTGTCGGGCCAAGAGCTCAATTGGCTCCTGGATGGCTATGACCTCAGTGCCATGCAGCCCCACAAGGCCTTGGATTTTCAGGCAGTTGGCTGATTTTTTGCTGCCTTCAGCAGCGCTGTTTGGTAAAATACCGGCATGACGTTAACGGCCTCTACCTCCTCCACCTCCGTCTCCCAGCTGCAGCGCCAAGTGCGTGCTCAGCAGGAGGAGATCGCACGTCTGCATCAGTTGATGGAGACAAAAGAAGCCGAGTGGGAAGCCGCCAAAGCCGCGTTGTTCGAGCAGTTCCGCCTGGCCATCGAGCGTCAGTTCGGCCCCTCCACCGAAAAATACCGTGTCGCGCAGGGTGACCTCCTCATCAACGAGGCTGAAGTGGCAGTCGATGAGGAAGAGACCAGCATCCAGGATGACACGGCTGACGACGAGGTTGATGCGCCGGCCGAGCCCTCTCAGCCGGCCAAGCGCCGCACCCGTGGTGGTCGGGTCGCCCTGCCTCCTGAGTTACCGCGAGTCGAGGTCGTTCACGACCTACCTGACGAGGCGCGTCACTGTGGCCACGACGGCACCGAGCTCAAGGAGATCGGCAAGGAGATCAGTGAGGAACTCCACATCGTGCCGGCGCGGGTCGAGGTGATTCGCCATGTGCGCGTCAAGTACGGCTGCCCGGCCTGCGAGGAGGGCGTGCAGATCGCCCCGGCGCCGGCCAAACTGCTGCCGAAGAGTAACGCCAGCCCGACGCTGCTCGCCTATGTGGCCACCGCCAAGTACCAGGACGCCTTGCCGCTCTATCGGCAGAGTCAGATTTTTGCTCGGCACGGTGCCGAGATCCCGCGCAACACCCTGGCCCGCTGGATGGTCCAGACCGGGGAACGCCTGACACCCTTGATCGAGGTGCTGCGCCGACACCTGCTGCAGAGTCCGCTGATCCACATGGATGAGACCACGCTGCAGGTCAACGCTGAAGCCGATCGCTCGGCGAGCTCAACGTCGTACATGTGGCTGCAACGAGGCGGCCCACCGGGCCAACACGTGGTGCTGTTCGACTATGATGCCAGCCGTGCTGGCCGGGTACCCGTGCGCCTGCTGGGTGACTATGCCGGACGCCTGGTCACCGATGGCTACGAGGGCTATGCCGAGGTGGTGCGACAGAACGGCATCACCCATGCCGGCTGCTGGGCGCACGCGCGGCGCAAGTTCGTCGAGGCCCAGAAGGTGCAGCCCAAGGGCAAGACCGGCAAGGCCGCCTGGGCGCTCAACCAGATCCGCAAGCTCTACGCCGTAGAGCAACAGGCCAAGGGACTGGAGCCCGAGGCGCGCCAGGCGTTGCGCGAGCAGAAGAGCCGCTCGCTGATCACTCAATTACGCACCTGGCTCGACACGTCGCTGACGCAAGTGCTGCCAAAGAGTGCCCTGGGCAAGGCGCTGCACTACCTGGATGGCCAGTGGCAACGCCTGACCCGCTTCCTCGATGACGGGCTGATCCCACTGGACAACAACGCAGCGGAAAATGCGATTCGACCCTTTGTCATCGGTCGAAAGAACTGGCTCTTCAGTCAAACGCCGAGCGGT
>NZ_JARANV010000054.1 GCF_029889845.1 Halomonas sp. 25-S5 | reverse complement strand
GATGTCTATGGCAAGGACATCAGGCCTTCTCCCATGTGCTTCATTGGTCGGATTGGCGACGAAAGCACCAGTACCGGGCTTGGCAGTGCCACTGTCGTCAGCAGCAAGCCCGGATGGCAACGCATGAACGACCACAGCAGTAGTTACGGCTGTAGTACTAAGCCTCTAGACTGCAGGAGGGGAAACACGGCCGCATCGGTGGGCGCGCCAGACACCTGCGCAGGGGAGATCACGCCATGAACAGGACCGCCATCCGGACCCTACTGCGTTTTCTCGCGGACAATGACCGCTACCGCGGCAAGATAGACGGTATTCGCGGGCCGAAGACACGGGCACGGCTGGCTCGGCCGGAATACGACACCTGGTGGCGCCTCTGAGAAGAAGAGGGGTGGTCAGCCTGGGGCGCACGCGAAACTTCGACTGGATGCATGTGCAGGCGGCCAAGCTCTGACACCAGGCGCCTCAGTCACGCAGGATGGTCATGCGGCGCGTCTCGTCTTCGGGGAAGACGCGGCCACTCTCCAGGGCGGCGAAGAGGTGTTGGAACACCACGCCGGGCTCGCCGAACACCTCGCCGGAACGGAAGTAGGAGTGCCCCTTGGGGTAGTCATAGCGGGTATTGACGTCGTCGCAGTCCACGGCGAAGACGTTGCGCGCCACGCGGCTCATGTCCTCCGGGCCGGAGTGCCCGAGGCGCCGGGAGGCGATGCGGCTCTTCAGGTTCGAGGCCTTGCTGGCGCGCAGCGCCAGGTCATCCGAGGCGAAGTAGACCGTGACATTGCGTGAGGCATGGACGATCAGCTCGCCGCTGTGCCCCTCCTCCAGCGACTCGTTGACGATATCGGCGGCGATCAGGAAGGTATTGCGGAACAGCATCGGCACCCCACCCGGCACCGTGCTGCCGAGTTCCAGGTACTGCCCCGCCGCGACTTCCTCGCAGTAGAAGACCGAGTTGCTGGCGGCGTTGTTCTTGAGGTCGAAATCGAAGGGTCGGTTCGCCCGGGTGCGGATGCTCTGGGTGGGGAACCGGTTGGTGATGAACAGCATGATGAGCCACCTCGAGGAGTGGACGGCAGAAACGCTGCCATTCCTCTTGAAGCTAGCACAGCCTCCCCCGGCGGCCAGGTCACGGTCACGTCAGCCACCGGTCACAGGCCACGCGGCTCATCTGCCCAGCATCGCCAGGTACTGCCTGAGGACCACGGCATTGTTGTGGCGAACGTCCCTGGCAGCGAAGACCAGGGTGACGGTGTCGCCGGCGGCCCGCTCGGCCAGGTCTCTCAGCGTCTCGCGATGCGCCTTGAGCTCGGCCAGGTAGCGCCGACGAAACTCGCCCCAGCCGAGGGCCCCGTCATGGAACGCCTTGCGCAACTCGTCGCTGGGGGCAATCTCCCTGCGCCATTCGTCGATTCGCGCATCGGCCTTCGCCACCCCGCGGGGCCAGAGGCGGTCGACCAGCACCCGGTAGCCATCGTCTCGACTCGGGGCCTCGAAGGCACGCTTCAGTTCGATGCTCATGGAGGAACCTCCTGGCGGCGAATATCCCCCAGTGTAGCTAAGCGCCGGCTCAGGCCTCGAGCACGTGGCGCAGGAACTTCACGACCTGGTCGGTGGTAGTGCACCAGGCCTGAGCTTCCGCGTCGACCTCCTTGAGCGGATGGACGATCTCCTCGCTGTGCAGGCTGGCCTGGCCTGGTCGCTGGGGGCGGCGGACGACAGGCTCGCCCGACTATCAACTGGAGTGGCACGAGGCCACCTGGCAGTTCACCTCGGCCGAGCATCGCGACCGCTTCGAGGTCGACCCCGAGGTCTACGCGCCGCAGTACGGCGGCTGGTGCGCTTGGGCGGCGGCCCGCGGTGAAGCCGCCTCGACCGTGCCCGAGGCATGGAAGGTCGTCGACGACAAGCTCTACCTGAACTACAGCCGCTTCATCCAGTGGCGCTGGGAGCGCGACATTCCCGGCTACATCGAGGCCGCCGATGCCCACTGGCGGATATTTTCGAGTGACGATCCCGCCTGATGGGCGCCATCAGGCGGCCGGCACCAAATAGCACGCTCACGCCACCCCAACGAAAAGGACCCGCGATTTCTCGCGGGCCCTTTTGTGTGTTGGATGAGTTCGTCGACTCGATGAGGTGGCGGGTAGCCCCATGATCGTCGGACAAGGTTCCAACATGTCGTTATCGAAGGAACGCAGAGATCGGTGTGGGGAAAGGACGGCAATCGGCCAGCAGCGGACGATCCGGCGAGCCTGATATAACGCCCGGTTCACGCGCCGGTTTGGAGCGGCGAAGCAGCGGAAAATCGGTCGCTGTGCAGCCGATTGTTAAAGCCTGCCCAGCCAGTACTGCGGACGCCGCCGGTCATGG
>NZ_JARANV010000053.1 GCF_029889845.1 Halomonas sp. 25-S5 | reverse complement strand
GTTTCTGCAGCAACGAGTGAAGGACGGTGTCATCCTTCGCCTGATCGGCAAGTGGCTCAAGGCCGGGGTATTGGAGGCCGGGCAGTGGCAGAAGGGAGAAGTCGGCAGCCCGCAGGGCGGGGTGATTTCCCCGTTGTTGGCGAATGTCTACCTCCACTATGTGCTGGACGAGTGGTTTGAGAAAGACGTCAAACCACGCCTGCGAGGACGTGCGTTCGAGGTGCGGTTTGCCGACGACGTCATCCTGGCATTCAGCAACGAAGCCGATGCCCGCAAGGTGCTGGAGGTGCTGCCCAAGCGCTTCGCGCGCTACGGCCTGACTCTCCACCCGACCAAGACCCGGCGGGTGCGGTTCCGGCTGCACTCCGAGCAGCGCGCCGAGACCTTTGATTTTTTGGGCTTTACGCATTACTGGGGAAGATCCCGACGTGGTCGCTGGATCATCAAGCAGAAAACGGCCAAGGATCGCTTCAAGCGCACACTGAAGCGGTTATCGCAGTGGTGCCGTGCGAATCGACACCGGCCACTGCTGGAACAGCATCGCGCCCTATGTCGTAAGCTCCAAGGGCATTTTGCCTACTACGGTATCAGTGGCAACTATCGTGCACTGCATAACGTTGTCTACCGGGCGCAATGCATCTGGATCAAATGGTTGAGGCGACGTTCCCAGAGAGGATACTTCTCTTGGGCGAAGGCTAACCTGCTGCTCAAGCGCCTACCGCTGCCCAAGGCAAGGATCGTACACCGGGGAGTCTTTCAGTGAAGCTGATGGTTGAGGAGCCGGGTGCGTCAATCGCGCACGCTCGGATCTGTGGGGGACGAGCAATCGCCCGGTCTACCCGACCTATCCGGGTTAGGCCATAATCAATGAATCTGACGTTTAATGAGTAATCAGCATGAGTTCAGGAAACAATAAAACGGCATCTAACCATCCAAAAAGTGTCAAGAGTCAAACGCTTGTTCGAGGGCTGGTAATCATGGAGGCTGTGGCCGACGACCCCTTAACGATCCATGAGATATCAGCCGAAACGGGCATAAGCTATAGTACGGCTCATCGCATCATCTCCGTGCTAGCAGAAAAACACTATTTAACGCTCAATAGCGATAAGCGCTACGGGTTAGGTTCGCGGATCGTGGCTCTGGGGTTCTCCGCTCATCAGCAGATCGATATCGTGAAGGTGGCGCATCCTTATCTGAAAGATTTAGCAGAAAAGACCTCCGATACTGTCCACTTCGCAAGAATCGAGGACAACGAGGTGATGTACCTCGATAAGGTCAGGAGTACAAGGCCCATTGAAATAAGCTCGCGGATCGGTGGTAGGAAACCTTTGGTAACGACGGGCGTCGGCAAGGCGCTGCTGCTCGACAAGAGCGACCAGGAGCTGACCTATTACCTGGATAGATCACTTGACCAGTTGGAAAACTCGCTTGATCGAGCGGCCTGGATGTCTACCATGACTACCTACAGAAGCAACGGCTATGCCTTTGACTTTGGCGAGGATGAGCCTTCGATTCGCTGCATCGCCGTGCCGGTTTACGACGGCAGCGGAGGGATCGTGGCGGCGGTGAGTGTCTCGAGCACGATAGAGTATATGCCCGAATCTCGTATGCATGAGCTGATCGCGGAGGTGAGCCAAACGGCAGAAAAAATCAGTGAATGCCTGGGGGGCAGAGGCAAGGCACGTCGCGCCTAGCCCAACGCTCCCAGACTGCCCTGACTGCTCCCTATTGAAATCGTGTTGTCGCGCAGGATCTTGCCTGCGCCTGCGCCTGCGCCTGCGCCTGCGCTTACTCAACTCACTTAGGGAACCGCTGAACAATTCAGCACATGTTCTGTGTGTGTGCTACCCAAGAGCAATTTTTTGCTCCAGCAGCCTGGTTAAGGCCATCATGAGTGGCCTTTACCACTCGGCAGCCGGGTTATCCGGCTGCCGGGCCAGATTCAAGACGCACTGACCCCGTCAGGGTGTCTGTAGCATCGTCCTGCCAGCACCAGGTTGGCCAGAGCGAACAGGCTGAACAGCTGCGTCTGGTTCTTGGCCAGCCCCTTGTAGTGTAAGCGGTCATTCCAGTACGTCTGGACTTACCCTTCGATGTCTGACCTGAGCGGGTCATCAGCAAACAGGGTCTTCCAACGTAAGCGGTCATTCCAGTACGTCTGGACTTACCCTTCGATGTCTGAGCGGAGAGGGGCGTCGGCAAACAGCGCCTTCCAGCAGCGCGGCGTCAGCTCCTCGACCCGTGAGGCGGGATGGAGGGCCACGCGCTGGAGCACGTCGACCAGATAGGTGTAGGGATCCACCCCCTGCAGGCGGCAGGTGGTCAGCAGGCTCTGCAAGATACCGACATGCTCGGCGCCGACCTCGCTCCAGCAGAACATCCAGTTTTTTTTACCCATGGGAATGCAGCGCAGGCCACGCTCCAAGTGGTTGGTGTCGATCGGCACGTC
>NZ_JARANV010000052.1 GCF_029889845.1 Halomonas sp. 25-S5 | reverse complement strand
CGCGGTTGGTCAAGGCCGGCAAGATTGCCCGCATCGGTCTATGCGAGGTCAGCGCTGAAACGCTGCGCCGGGCCCATGCAGTACACCCGATCACAGCGGTGCAGACCGAATATTCGCTATGGGCCCGCGATGTAGAGCACGAAGTGCTACCGACCTGCCGCGAGTTGGGAATCGGTTTCGTGCCCTATTCGCCGCTCGGCCGCGGGTTCTTGACCGGCCGGTTTCAGGACACGACTGAGTTCAACGATGGTGACTTCCGCACCAACCTACCGCGTTTCGCAGAAGGAGCAATTCGTACCAACCGCCGGATCGCCGACGTGATCGCCGAGATTGCCGCGCAGAAGGGCTGTAGCCCGGCACAGCTTTCGCTGGCCTGGCTCTTGTCCAAGGGGCTCGACATTGTGCCGATCCCTGGCACAAAGCAACTGCGCTACCTTGAGGAGAATGCGGCGGCGACGCAGATCACGCTTAGCTTGGAGGAACAGCAGCAGCTCGAAACGGAGACCGCATGCCTGCCGGTTATGGGCGAACGCTACACTCCAGAGGGCATGAAGGGGGTGAACGCATGAGTACCACAGCCTCCGATCGCCGCGCGCTGGCATTGGCGCTGCTTGAACGGCTCGAGCCCGGTGCGCCTGGACGTGTGGCGAAAAATCTCGATGATTTTCACCCCGAAGCGACCGAGATACTGCTGGGTTTCTCGTTCACCGACGTGGTCGCACGCGATGGGATGCCACTGAAGACCCGCGAGATGCTGACCATCGCCATGCTGGCGGCAATGGGCACGGCGCCGGGCCAGCTCGAGTTTCACATGCGCGCGGCACTGAACACCGGAGTCACCCGCGAGGAGATCGTCGAGGTTGTCCTGCAGGTAGCGGTCTACGCGGGCATTCCCGCAGCGATGAATGCCATTACGGCGGCCAAATCCGCCTTCACGCCCCGCTGATCCGGCGGGCAAGGAGAAAGGGTTCTGACATGTCTGCTCAAACTACGACCTGGCGCGACTGGGTTGCCGTAACGGCGCTTGGCGTCGGCAGTTTTACCATCGTTACCACCGAGCTTGCGCCGATCGGGTTGCTCTCTGGCATCGGGAGCGATCTCGGGACGCCCACCTCACAGGCCGGGCTGATTGTGACTCTCTATGCCTGGATCGCTGTGGCTGCAGCGCTGTTTTCGGCTGTCGTGCTGTCCCGCATGCCGCGTCGACCGCTTCTGGTTGCCCTGATGTTGATCCTGGCTCTATCCAGCGGCGTTGCCGCCATGGCAGAGACCTTTCCCGCGCTGATGGGCGCGCGGGTGATCGGTGCGCTTTCTCATGGCGCCTTCTGGGCAATGATCGGTACTGTTGGCGCACAGCTCGTGCCGCCCCACCGCGTTGGCCTGGCCACTTCGATCATATTCGGGGGCGTCTCGGCTGCCAGCGTGCTGGGTGTACCGCTGGCCAACCTGATCGGTACCGTCGAGGGCTGGCGTGGTGCCTTTGCCTGCGTCGCCGCACTGTCCTTCGCCGTCGCGGCGGTGTGCTTTATCACCTTGCCGAAACTGCCAGGGAGCGAAGGTGTCGGTGTCGCCGCAATGGGCCGCGTTCTGTCGAACCCGCGGTTCCTGCGCATCTTTGCTGCAACGGTGCTTGCGATTACCGCTCATTTCATGGCTTTCACCTATATTGAGCCCTACCTTGGTGCGCAAAGCGGCATAACGCCATCAGCGATCGCCCCGCTGCTCTTTGCGTTTGGTGGAGCTGGGCTGGCAGCCAACGTCGTGACCGGCAGCCTGATCGACCGCAGGCTCAAATCTGTTCTACTGGTCGCGCTCTGCCTGGCCTCGGTGGCGTTGTGGCTGCTGTCCACGTTGGCAGATGTGCTCGGGCTGCCGGGCACGACGCTAATGCTGATCCTTTGGGGTGGTGCAATCGCCGCTGTTCTGGTGGGGTTCCAGACTTGGATCCTCAAGGAAGCGGGCGCTGACGCGCTGCCGGCCTCTGCAATCTACGTGGCGATTTTCAACGGCGCGATCGGACTTGGCGCAATATTGGGGGCCTCTGTCCTTACGTTGGCCGGTCTCTCAAAGATCTTTTTGATCGCGGCCACGGCAACAGCAATGGGGACGCTCGCTATCGTGCTGCTAGCTTCTCCGGCTACAGTTCCCGAATCTGCAGAATAGGCTGGTCACGCTCTTTCCTTCTTCGACAAGCTGGACAAAAGAGGAGACTATGTGACCGGTCTGCCAGACAATATCCTCCATCTTCCGGAATACCACATCCTAGGAACGAAGGTAGAGGAGCACGATCTCCACTTCAAGATTGAAGCTCCTCACCCTATAGCCTGTGAGGAGTGCGGCGTAGAGGGTGAATTTGTCAGGTTTGGCAAGCGCGACGTCGCGTACCGCGATCTTCCTCTCCACGGAAAGCGGGTCACCCTTTGGGTGGTCCGCCGCCGCTATACATGCCGTGCGTGCGGGAGGACATTCCGGCCTGGGC
>NZ_JARANV010000051.1 GCF_029889845.1 Halomonas sp. 25-S5 | reverse complement strand
TAGGCCTGCGTCGAAGTCAGCTCGTTCATGGTGTCCTCCTTAGGATTGGGTGACACCAGTCTGACGGACGTTATTCAGCTGCATAAGATGGGGTTTGTGGAGCGCTTACGAAGACTTGGGCTTTGGGGTCACGGATTCAGGAGCCTACTTCTCCTGGGCGAAGGCTAACCTGCTGCTCAAGCGCCTACCGCTGCCCAAGGCAAGGATCGTACACCGGGGAGTCTTTCAGTGAAGCTGATGATTGAGGAGCCGAGTGCGTCAATCGCGCACGCTCGGATCTGTGGGGGGGGGGGGCCGGGACGAGCAATCGCCCGGTCTATCCGACCCAGATGCATATCACGGGACGTTTACGATCTGACGTTTTGATCATTTGTCCTCACCCCCAGATCGCTCAAATGCCAGTCAGTTAACACTGACTGGCATTATGTGGGACGCTAGCCAAATTCACGATCGATTATCATTACTTCGCTAGAACTGGAAGATGGCACTGGCCTGCAGACGGCTGGCATCGTTGGAGCTGCCGCTAACCTGTTCGACATCGACATTCTGATATTCAAGGCCTACTGCCAGGCGTTGGGTGACGTCCCAAATCACGTTCGCGAAGGCATAATCGGCAGTCTCGAACTGGTCACCATAACGAACGGGAAGGTCTTGGTCGAGGCGGGAAAAACCAACGGAGCTGAACCAGGCGTCAGTCCAGTTATGGTTGAGCGATACACCGAAAGCGTGTGTCTCGACGGCCTCGAGTTCGTTATTATCATTGACGTAGACATCGGGTGCGTTGCGATGTCCCGTATTGCCGGGGTTGCCCATGTAATTACCGATACCTTCACCGTAAGTGGCGGTACCCTTCAGGCTGGTCATTGGCGTAATAGGTAGGCGGAATTCCGTACTGACGCCATATCCCGTGGTTTCGTCATCCACGGAGTTTGTGATGTCATTGGTAGAGAGATGACGGAGCACACCGGCCAGAGAAAACAAGCGCTTGTACTCATAGCGTACCGTCAAGTCGGGGAACTGGCTCTCACCGCTGGCTACACCCGCATCGTCGCGGGCAATGACCGTATCCGGGTCCTCCACGGAGAACGACAGGTCGCCCGCGCCAACCGGCTGGGTGTAGCGCAACTGGGCTTGGCGTTCAAATACATACCCCATGGGATCACCCAGTGCCAGGGTGCGCGTCGCCCCGACGAAGCTGTCGAAGTTCGTCCACGTCTGTCCAGCGAGAAATCTATTGAACTCACCATAGGCATGACGCAAGCCAAAATTTCCATCAGGCAAAAAATGACCCTCAAAGTAGGTCGTCAAACGACCATAATCGGTCATTGTGTGTGTGCGGAAGTTAAGGCGCGACTCATAGGCAGTAAAATCTGTTCTGCCATCCGTTCGGTTATCTGAGTTCAGGACCCGAAAAGGGGAGGTGGATTTCCCAAGATCATAGTCAAAATCATAAAGCATATCGAGCTTGACATAACCACCAAAGGCGATATCGGTTTTAGTCCCCGGGATATTGATGGTTGAGCGATGATTCCACGGTGGACCGACGCGGCTTGGCTCGCCGGTGACCACGGGTTGGCCCGCTTCTACGACATCGAAGGCATATGCGGGAGCCGTCGCCATGCTTGCCACCCCTGAAACGATTGATACGCAGAGAGTAAGTTTTGTCATCTTGAATATTGTTATATTAGATCGCATTAGTAAGATATCCTTTCGATGTTGGGAGGTTGTAAGATTGATTGCCATGAACGAGTATGCGCTTTAAGTCGACGGGGAAATTAATTTTTCACCATCCCCATGTTTTTCTGATAAAACAAGGTCATGCTTCTTTTGTCTATCTTCCTGAATTTCGGAAGGCGCCATGCTGGTGGAGCAAATGATCTGCTTACGCATTTTGTTCTCCTGCTAAATTTTTATTGCCTTGTTGAGTACACAATAAGAACTTTGATTCGTCCCTTGCACCCAAAAGTTAAAAAAAAAAACACTTCCTGTCAACACCCTGAATCCATGAAGTTGGCCTCGGCACTCTTCCTCCCGGGATATTCATGAGGGAGTGCTGAAAACGAAGATAGCGAATGGTGAACTCCTGGAGAATCAGTCAGTTCCGGAAAGAATGCGATTCCAAGAGGCCATCCGCTATGGGTGAAACCCGCCTCATTCATCGGGCTGAGATAGAAAAGAAGATAGCGAGCAGTTTCTCTTGTAGAATCAAGATGTTCCTACCAGAACACGATTCAAGAGGACCACTCGCTATGGGTGAAAGCGTATCTCCCTGGATTCCGTCCTGCAACGGGTCCATCCGCGTTGAGCTCGACGGCCAGCGCACCACCAGCGACAGCGGTGCCTTGCTGCTGCGCGAAGCCCTCGACAACAGCGGTGTGATCGATGCGCCGGAGGACAACCTGGTCGATCAGCGCAACCCGTTGCGCATCCGTCACTCGTTGGCCAGCCAAGTGCGTACCGTGGTGCTGCAGCGAGCCATGGGCTGGATCGATCTCAGCGATACCGACACGTTGCGCCGCGATCCGCTCTGGCAACTGGCGTGCAGCGATGCGCGCGGTACAACGCCATTGGCCCAGAGCCGACCGTCTCAAGCTACGCTGTCGCGGCTGCTGACCTGCCTGGGCCGGGGCGACAACATCGACGCCGTGCACGAGGGCCTGCTACGGCTGGTGGTTTGGCGTCTGACCTCGCTGAACAATGGCGAACGACCCATGCACCTGACGTTGGATATCGACGGCCTGCTGATCGAGGTCCACGGTCACCAGGGCGGTTCGGCGTTTCATGGGCACGTGGGCGCACGAATCACTTCGCCGCTGGTCGCCTCGCTGGCCGAGACCGGCGACATGGTCGGTGGCCTGCTGCGCGAGGGCAACGCCGGCCCGGCCGAAAACGCCGACACCTGGATTCCACACTTGGTACGGCGGCTCAATGAGAGTACCGGGGTCCACTGTAGCCGCGCCAACTCTCGGCATTGATGCTTAAACGTTATGAATAGACGATCTGTGAGTCGGATATAGAATAGATAGCCCGGCTCTCAAGCGGCTTGATGACGTTGACGTGGCCCGATGCCAGCAAACCCACGGTCCAACACCCTCATTCGGCACCCTCATGAATGAGGCGGGGTCAAGGGTAAAGCCGCTCACACGGCGCAGCTGAACCCGCTGCGGATGGCCTTCCTCATCGATTTGCACGGCGGCGACAAAGGGGAACTTGTGCTCAGCGCCGCGCCCGCGCTTTCCGGGCCGCTCACCGCCCAGGTAGGCGTCATCGATTTCGATGCGCCCGGAGAGCCTCTCGCCCTGGTTGCGCTCGTGCATGACCTGCAGCAGCTTGTGCTTGAGCTTCCAGGCGGTGTTGTAGTTGACGCCGAGCTCCCGGGACAGCTGCAGCGCCGAGATGCCACTCTTGCGCTGCGTGAGCAGGTAGATCGCCAGACACCAGGTGGTCAGCGGCAAGTGCGTGCCATGGAAGAT
>NZ_JARANV010000050.1 GCF_029889845.1 Halomonas sp. 25-S5 | reverse complement strand
ATCCACAGCCTGCGTCATGCCTACGCCACGCATGTCCTGGAGCAGGGACTGCCCGTTCATCAGCTCCAGCGGCTGCTGGGCCACCGCAGCATCCAGTCGACGATGCGCTACACTACTACCACGTCGTGTTCACCCTGCCGCACAGCCTCAACGGCTGGGTCCAGCTTCACCCCGAGGTGATTTACCGACTGCTGTTCCAGAGCGCCTGGCAGACGCTGCGCACCTTTGGTCGCGATCCCAAACGTCTCGGCGGCGAGATGGGCATGAGTGCGGTGCTCCATACCTGGGGCCAGAACCTGAGCCAGCACGTGCACCTGCATTGCCTGGTCCCCGGCGGTGCGCTGGGCGACGATGGCGGCTGGCATGGGGCTCGCAGTCGCTACCTGTTCTCGGTCCGGGCCCTGTCGCGCCACTTTCGTGGGCACATGGTCAGTGCCCTGCGTCAGGCCGCCATTGCCGGCGAACTTCACCGGGTTACCCGGCCCGGTGACGTCGATGACCAGCTCAACACTCTGATGGCCACCGAGTGGGTGGTCTTCAGCAAGGACTGCCTCGAGCACACCGACACGGTGGTGCGCTACCTGGCGCGCTACACGCGCCAGATCGCCATCAGCAATGCCCGGATCCTCGCCGTGGACGACCACCAGGTGACCCTGCGCTACACGGACTACCGCGACCGTGACCGGCGTAAACAGCTCGTCCTCGATGGTGAGGAATTCGTGCGCCGCTTCCTGCTCCACGTGCTGCCCACGTGGCTGATGCGGGTCCGACACTACGGCTTTCTGGCCAATCGCTGCCGGCGACGACGCCTGGCACAGATCCGCCAGGCGCTGGCAATTGTCGAGAAGGCACCGGATGCCGATCCGGCCCGCTCGCGGGTCACAGCGGCGCTCGTCTTGGTGATGGATTTCGACCAGCAAGCGCGCTACGTTGGGGCAAATTGGACCCGGAGGGAACTGGGATCATGGCCAACATCACTGCCCGAACGCCTCGTAACAGATCCGACTGCGCGCGACCTGACGTCTCAGGCCGCACACCGGCCAATACAATACCCTATAGAAGCTGTGTAGCAGCCTGATGGGCGGCTTAGTCCAGCAGGCATTTATACGCCATGCTCCGCACGGCGAAGAAATGCTGAACCGTTATGCGCTTTGACACCTGACACGTTACAGGGTACATTCAGGGAATGATTCGAAGCTTCAAACACAAGGGCTTGGCAAAATTCTTCAAGTCCGGCAGCACTGCAGGGATTCAGGCCGCTCACGAAAGGAGACTTCGGCTCATTCTCGGTAGATTGAATGCAGCGTCGAATGCCAAAGATATGGACTTACCCGGTCTTCGTTTGCACGAACTCTCTGGCACCCGGGCCGGAATCTGGTCAGTGACCGTCAGCGGTAACTGGCGAGTGACCTTCCGGTTCGAAGACGGAGATGCCGAGATTGTGAACTATGAGGATTATCACTGAGGTAATGCTAATGTTAATGCACAACCCTCCGCACCCGGGTGAAGTACTGCGAGAGCTTTGTCTTGAGCCCCTTGGTCTCTCTGTCACGGCGGCGGCAGAGGCATTGGGTGTTAGCCGAAAAACGCTGAGTGCCGTGTTGAATGGCAAGGCCGGTATCAGTCCCGAAATGGCGATCCGGCTCTCTATTGCTTTCGATACTTCGGCAGAAAGCTGGCTGAATCAGCAGTCCCAATATGAACTCTGGCATGCCGAACAACATCGCAAAGAGCTCAATGTGAAGAAGCTTGTTGCAGCCTGAAGCAGCATATAACCAGACCATGCACAGGATGCCGAAACCTCCGCTTCGCTGCGGTTTTTTCACTGGTGATGGCGGGCGTTAGCACTAAAGAGCAACCAAGAACATGGAATTAAAATGGCAAAACTAGGAACAGAGAAACGACCAATAATCGTTCGTGTACATTCTGAAGAAAAAGCAAGATATATTGCTGAAACATGTGCGGAACATGGGTGGCACTATATCATTGGGTTTGAATTAGATAAACCTGAAGACATGTCGGATTTTGAGAAAATGTTGAATCCTTCTTCGCCTTCAGTATCCGAAAAGGTTGGAAGGAATGCGCCTTGTCCCTGCGGTAGTGGGAAGAAATATAAGAAATGCTGTGGTGGTTCCGGTGCGTTGTTGGTCTGAAGTTTTGTGCTGAACAGCGGGTCAATTTGACCGGCAAAAGCTACACTCCTATCGTCGCTACGCTTTCGCCGTCAAGTTATCCTTATCGTTATGCGGGCTGTAGAGTAGAAATATGAGGACTACCCGGTATTTCGAAGCAACCCGAAGTCGCCCGGATCGCTCCGGAATACGGGACGAGTGGATTCAGAGGGCAGTCGAACGCCCGGAGCACCAGCATGTCCAATCTGACGGACGCATTCGGAGGTGGGCCCGGATTCCAGAGGCGGGAGGCCGCTACCTTCGGGTGGTTTTGCTTGCGGACCGAGAGACGGTCCCTAATGCATTCTTCGATCGAGCATTCAAGTCATGAAAGTCCAGTACTTTAAAGACACCGACACGCTGTATATTGAGTTCCAGGGCCGAGAAATCTCGGAAACCCGAGATTTAGATGAAAACACTCTTCTTGACTTAGATTCCGACGGGAATGTATGCGCGATCACCTTCGAGCACGCCAGCCAGAGAACCGACATTAGTCATTTGCAAGTAGAAGGCATAGCCGCATAACAAGTCGCTCAAGTGCGTTCCGGCCCTGTCGGGCCTCCACCAGACGCGCTTACACGCGCCACTTAGCTAAACGTTAAATCAGTAGTGGTATCGAAGCTGGGCGATAAGTAAAGCGTCATCCGTGACTTTGTACACTATTCGGTGTTCCTCGTTGATTCGGCGAGACCAGTAACCGGCGAGGCTGTGCTTGAGGGGCTCCGGTTTACCGATACCTTCAAACGGTTTTCGCTTGGTCTCCTTGATCATTTTGTTGATTCGGTTAAGGATCTTTTTGTCACTTTTCTGCCAGTACAGATAGTCTTCCCAGGCGTTCTCGGAGAAGATGAGTTTCATTCAAGAAGTTCCTTTTCCTGACCACCGCCTTGCTCCAGTTCGGCAACAGATTCCAGCAAGCGACGAGCGTTCCTTGGTGCACGCAGGAGATAGGCGGTCTCTTGCAGCGCCTCGTAGTCCTCAAGAGAGATCATGACCACGGACTGTGATTTGCTTCGGGTAATGATCACCGGAGAATGGTCTTCACAGACCTGTTCCATGGTTTTTGCTAGATTGGTTCTAGCGGCTGTATAGCTAATGGCATCCATAAAACTGCTCCTGTACAGGATATTGGTCATGGTCAGGATACCGTACGCCAAAGGATTTAACAATCGGCTGCACAGCGACCGATTTTCCGCTGCTTCGCCGCTCCAAACCGGCGCGTGAACCGGGCGTTATCTATTGAGTACAAAAAGCACACGATGTGCTACTCTTCACTCATGAAACCTATCACATGGAACCCAGAGAAGAATAAGCTCCTCCAAGAGAGAAGGAGCATCTCGTTCGAGGATGTGGTTTTGCACATCTCGATCGGAGGTATCCTGGATACGTTCGAGTATCCGAATCAGGAACGGTATCCAGGCCAGAAGATTCATGTGATTGAAGTAGAGGGATACGCCTATCTAGTGTCCTTTGTAGAATCGGAAGACGAAGTGTTTTTGAAAACGATCATTCCGAGCCGGAAAGCGACCAAAACCTATTTGGGAGGTCCGAAATGAGTAGGTTGGATAAAGAAGAGCAGGAAGTTTTGGACGCGTTCGATGCTGGAGAGCTACAGCGTGCGCCTGATGTTGAGAGTCAAAAAGCGCAACATCAGCAGTATGCCGAAGCCATGTTCAAGAAGGATGCCCGCATCAACATCAGGCTTTCTTCCAAGGATCTTCGTGGGCTGCAAAAAAAAGCGCTGGCTGAAGGTATTCCCTATCAAACACTTGTTGCCAGCATTCTCCACAAGTATGTCGAAGGTCGCTTGCATGAGGATCGGTAGCTAACCAGGCCATGCACCGGATGCAAAAACCTCCGCTCCGCTGCGGTTCCGTCACCGGTGATGCCGGGCGTTGTGTCTGAGGAGTATGGATGAGTCCTACAGTATTCAGAGAGAAGGGGTATCGCTTCTTTTTCTTTTCCCGAGAAGAACCTCGGATGTATGTTCATGTAGTATCAGGCGATGGGGAGGCCAAATTCTAGCTTGAACCAGATCTTGAGCTTGCCAAAAACCACGGCTATAACCGGCAGCAGTTGAAAGAAATCGAATCACTGGTGGAGGATCACGGCGATGAGCTTGTCAGCGCTTGGAAACAGCACTTCAGCAGTTGAGGTGACAAATATCTCTACACATGGCGTATGGCTTCTGGCACACGACCGTGAGTTGTTCATGCCGTATAACAGTTTTCCGTGGTTTAAGGAGCAGCCTGTCAGTGCAATCGTGAATGTTGAGGAGCAATCCCCGGGACACTTCTACTGGCCTGATATTGATGTAGACTTGACGGAGGAAATTATTGAGCATCCCGAGAGGTTTCCGAATGTCGCTCACAGCACATAACCATCGCAGGCACGGCGACGTCTTTTCCATTGCGGCTTTGCCTCCATTCCAAAGCCTCGCGTGCTGCGGGCGTTAAAGCGGGAAATCCGAGTTGTGGCACGTGATACCCATCCGTGTCAAAATTGAGCAATACGTGAACGAGAGGTTTTCTCCATGAATCTCCAGAAAATTGAAGACGAGGCGCTCCACCTCCCTAAAGAGGAGCGAGCGCAATTGATCC
>NZ_JARANV010000005.1 GCF_029889845.1 Halomonas sp. 25-S5 | reverse complement strand
TTCACACTGACTGAGCAGCCCCTGAATGTAGCGTAGGGCACGATCGCGCGTCTCAGAACGTGGGAAGAGCGGGCCTAATCGCGCTGCCAAGTCATCCATTAATGCTGAGACAGAGAGATCCAGCTCTTGCATCCTTCACCTTATGATCGCTTCCATATCAGTCACATGAATTATAGCGCATTCAGTTACGGCTGTAGTACTAGGCTTGGACCCGCTGGTGGCTCACTTCTTCGTGTTCTACTCAGCTCTCTTGTCGGCGCTCACACCGCCTGTATGTACCGCAGTATTTACCGCTGCTGCGATTGCCCGAACACATTGGTGGCCGGTGTGCGTAGACAGCATGCGACTGGCGCTGATGAAGTATCTGCTGCCCTTCTTCTTCGTGTTCCGCCCTTCAGTGTTGCTGGAGGGTGCTTGGCAAAACATTGCCTGGACCGCCATTATGGCTTTTGTGGCATCCTGGCTACTGGCGGTGGGCTCTGGCCGTTTCTTCCGCCGACGCATCCCGACGCTCGTCGCCCTGGTGCTGGTGCTAGCAGGTATAGGAGTAGCAGCGGACTACATGCTAGCCGACGCGTTCGCGTTGGCTGTTGCCATAGCTACCGTGACGGTACAGCTGCTGAAGAAGGCCCCGGACGATGCGGAGCTTGGCAAGCCCTCCCGCGCTAGGGGGTTGTGAGACCGTCATGAGCTTCGCGACCTCCAGCCTAGCTTGGCAGCCCAGTCCGGTGATCACCGGACTGATGGGGCGGCTGCTTTTGGTGCTATGGCCAGCGGAGCTGATCCGCCTCCTGTTCGATCCACCTTGGTTGGGCGGCATGGCAATCTTCGGTTTCTCGATATATCTACTGCTGGCCTTCGCAGCGACTGGCTGGGCCAACCGGATCCTCGGGTTTGCCCTGCTCCTGGCCATCGCCGCGCTGGTGGCGGTGGATGAGGCCTGGCCGGCGCTGCTGGCCGGGCTGCAAGCCTCACTGGTGTTCGCTGCCTTCCTTCCGGCGGTATATCTGCTGCGCAACGTCTTGGCCTCCGACGAGAGCGTGCTTTCCTACCGCAGCCGGGTGATGGCGGCGCCACTGGCGGAGCGGCCGGGCTGGATGCTAATCGGTTCGCATGCATTAGGCGCGGCGCTATCAGTCGGAGCTTTGGCCATCATGTCTCCGATACTGGAGGCAGACGCCGATGCCGAAACCCGCCGTGCCACCGCTTTGGCCACCGTCTCCGGCATCGCTCTCTCGCTGCTGTGGTCACCGATGTTCGTGGCCATGGCCGTCGTCTCGGAGTTCATGCCGCAGGTGCCGCTGTGGCAAAGCGTGCTGTTAGGCCTCGGGATGGCTATGATCGGCCTGTTGGTGGCCCTGCTGCTGCTGGGCCTGCGCAATAAGCGTCGCGTGGTGCTGCGGGCGGTAGCGTCGCTGAGGCCCATCATTCCCATGGTGCTAGTGGCCTCTGCTAGCGTGGTGGCGGTACGGAGTCTGACCAGCCTGTCCACCCTCGAATCGGCTTCTTTGACGCTGCTGCCGCTAGCGCTGCTGTTCTTGTTGAAGCAGCCGGGGGGCGGCCGCGCTCAGGCTATCGCGGTTACCCGTCGCGGGCTGGATGGGCTGGGCGCGGAGATCACCATCGTAGCACTTGCCTTCGCGCTGGGCGCCGTTATGCGTGCTAGCCCAAGCGTGGAAGGGCTGGTGGAGGGACTGCTCGGGGCGGGGCTGCCGCTGCTGCTACTGATAGCACTTGTCGTCGGCGGCATGATCGCGGCCGCCGCCGCCGCTATCCACCCGATCGTCGCGGGCTCAGTACTCCTGGCGGTGTTTACTTCTGCCGACACTGGTATGGCGGACCTGATCCTGGCCGGCGCCGTGCTACTCGGCTGGTCTTGCGGCGCCATGGTGGCCGTGGCCGGCCTGCTGTTAATGGTGGCCGCCGACATGCTTTCTATCACGCGCCAGGAAATGATTCTCGGCCGAAACATGGTGCTCGTACTGCTGTTCGCGGCCACGGGCACGCTCATCCTGGCGGCACTCAACGGCGTCTTCACTACTTGAAAAGTTTGGGAGTTTTCATGCCTACTATCGACAAACTGTTAATCGCTAACCGTGGTGAGATTGCGTGTCGTATCATTCGTAGCTGCCGCGCCTTGGATATCCAGACTGTAGCTGTCTATTCCGAGGCCGACCGCGAGGCGATGCACGTAGATATGGCCGACGAATCCGTGGAGGTTGGTCCGGCTGCAGCCCGTGATAGCTATCTCAAGGCCGAGGTGATCCTGGACGCCGCCCGCCGCACCGGTGCCGATGCCATCCACCCCGGCTACGGCTTTCTCTCTGAAAGCGCCGATTTCGCCCGTGCGGTGATGGCCGCCGAACTGGTCTGGGTGGGGCCGGCGCCCATCTCCATTGAGGACATGGGTGATAAGGAGCGGGCGCGAGATATCGCCAAGGCCGCGGGCGTGCCGATTCTGCCGGGCAGCCCGCGCTTCGCCCTCGGCGACATGGCCGGTCTGGCGGAGGCCGCCGAGGAGGTGGGCTTTCCGCTGCTTGTTAAGGCTGCCGCGGGCGGTGGCGGCATCGGTATGCGGCGGGTAGACGATCCGGCCCAGTTACAGAACGTGGTGGAAGCGACGCAATCCATGGCCGGCAAGTCTTTCGGTGACTCCAGCGTTTATTTGGAGCGCTACGTGGCTAACGCTCGACACATCGAGGTGCAGGTGTTCGGCTTCGGCGACGGCCAAGGCGTGCACTTGTACGATCGCGACTGCTCGGTGCAGAGGCGCTTCCAAAAGATCATCGAGGAAGCCCCGGCACCGAATGTTCCCGTTGCGGTGCGTGACGAGCTCTTCCGTGCTGCTATCTCGCTGGTGCACAAGCAGCGGTACAGCGGTGCCGGCACGGTTGAGTTCATCTACGACACTGACCGGGAGCAGGCCTATTTCTTGGAGATGAACACCCGCATCCAGGTCGAGCACCCCTGCACCGAGTTGATCACCGGAGTGGACCTCGTGGCCTGGCAAATTCAGCAAGCCGCCGGCACCTTGAAGCCGGTGCCACAGGAGCGAATCGAGGTGCGAGGTCACGCCGTTGAGTGCCGGCTGTATGCCGAACGCCCAGAGAAAAACTTCCTGCCCTCGCCGGGGTTAATCGCGGGCCTACATTGGCCGAACCAGGACGACGCGCTGCGGGTGGATACCGGCGTGCGTGCTGGCGATCGAATCACGCCGTTCTACGATCCGATGGTTGCCAAGCTGATCGCCCACGGCGCCGATCGGGCACAGGCGATCACTCGGCTCAGGCAAGCACTGGATGAGTTGGTGGTAGAGGGTCTGTCCACCAACGCACACTTTCTCCGCGAGGTGCTAGAGGACAGCCGTTTAGGCACAGGTGGCGTGACGACCGGCTTCGTCGCCGAGTTTCTGGCAGATCGCCAGGCGGCTCCTATGAGCAAGGTTGGCAGCTGAGGAGCGGGGGCGGTTCTGTGTCCATGTGTAGGGGCGCGGAACTGTCTCACCGCTTTGCTAACGCGTGGGGCCGCCGCGTTCTGCGGCCCCCGTCGTGGCCGCTTTTCATAGGAGCGCTTTGCAGCGCCAACTTTCGGAAAACTGGTACAGGTAACGTCGACCTCCGTGATGAACGGACGGGTCTCAATACCCTTGAGAATACTATCGTATCGTGGTGTTCGGCGCCTCGGTGTGGAGGCCTAAAAAATGGTGAGCGATCTGGAGCGTAATCTTATCGAACGGGTAGCGGTAGGCGACATTCTCACCCGCAGTGCCGACCTCTTTCCCGATCGTCCGGCCCTGATCGAGGCCAGCGGCACCTTGAGCTATCATGAGCTTGCTGCACGCTCCGACCACTTGGGGCACGCGCTGCTCGCGGTGGGCTTGAAGCGCCAAGACGTGGTGGCGATCATGGCCGGAAATTGCTGTGAACTGCTGATCAGCTACTTCGCCTGCGCCAAGGCTGGGCTCGTCTGCGCGCCGATGAACTTAGGTCTGCGCAGTGAGGAGATCGCTTACTGCCTGAACGACGCGCGGGCCAAGCTGCTGATTGCCGAGGCCGACCTAGTCAAGATAGCTCGGTCGTTGCCTAAGCAGGCGCCCTCATTACAGGCCGTGTACTGGATCGGTGACCCGCCGACGAAGGGGGACAAATGTGCCGGCTCCTTCGAGGATCTGCTGGCCAGTGGCTGCGATAGAGAGTTGGGGGTTGTGATAGGTGATCGCGACCCGGTGCAATTGCTCTATACCAGCGGAACCACTGCCATGCCGAAGGGCGTGCTCACCAGCCACTTGGCGGTGACGTTGACTGCCATGTCGAATGCGCTGGTTAACCGGATGAGTCACGAGACCAGTGCTCTGGGGGCGCTGCCGCTTTTCCACGTCGCCCAGCTCAATGCCACCAGTCTGCCGGTACTGCTCGTCGGCGGAATGCTGGTGCTGGAGCGACGCTTCGAGGCAGCACGGGCAGCGGAGCTGATCGAGTGTTATGGCATCAACATGCTGGTGCTCCTGCCGATGATGTACGCTGCCCTGCTGACGACGCGAGGGGACCAGCAACTACCCACAGTGACCCGTGCTATCTATACCATAGCTACCATGCCGGTAGAGCGGCTGGAAGCCATCCACACTCTATTTCCCCGAGCCGACGTGGTGTCGGGCGCTGGCATGACCGAGCTGCCTCGCAGCACCTATCAGCGCCCCGAACACCAATGGAGCAAGGCTGCCTCTTGGGGCACGGCTACCGCCGTTACTCGCATCTCTATTATGGACGGTGAGGGACGGCATTTGCCCCGCGGCGAGATCGGCGAGATCGTCTACCGTGGACCGCAGGTGATGAACGGCTATCTAAATTTGCCCGAAATGACCGCCAGCGTGTTCACCCATGGCTGGTTCCACAGCGCTGACCTAGGCTGGATTGATGATGATGGCGCCGTGTGGTTCACCGATCGTAAGAAAGACTTGATCAAGACCGGTGGCGAAAACGTCGCCTCGGTGGAAGTCGAGCGCTGCCTACTGAAGCATCCGGCGGTATCCGAGGCCGCCGTGGTGGGCGTGCCACATCCACGTTGGAGTGAGGCGGTGGTGGCCGCAGTCATCCCCAAGCCGGGCGAGCAGGTGGACGAGGCAGAGTTGATCGCCCACTGTCGCGAGCATCTGGCGAGTTTTAAGGTGCCCAAGGCAGTACGGGTGACGGATAACCTTCCTCGCACTGGCAATGGCAAGATGCAGAAGCATCGGATCCGTAGTGAGTTGTTTGCACTGTTCGCGGGCGCCTAGACGGGTGGCCGCCACCGAGTCCTGCGCCTAAAAGGCTTCATACCGTTCCAATGAACGGAGCCGATAGGCAAACACCCGGCGTGACAGCTATCACAAGAGTACATCCAGTCGACGAAAGTTGCCGCTAATCAAACAAAACTAACAACTAACAAAGAGGTACATATGAGCCACGAGACCAATGAATATTCCACCATAAACGTTCAGCGACACGATGACAGTATTGCAATTTTGACCCTTGACCGTCCTGAGGCGCTCCATGCGCTTAATAGTGTGATGGCCACTGAGCTGGTTCGACAGTTCAGCGACTGGGTAGTAGACACCCAGCTGCGCTGTATAGTGATCACAGCTACTGGGACTCGGGCTTTCTGTGTGGGGGCCGATCTCAAGGAGAGAAATCACCTGGACGATGATGGTATCCGGCGCCAGCATGCTCTTTTCCGGTTGTTTCTGACGATTCGTCAGAGCTTGGACGTTCCGGTAATAGCTGCAGTTCAGGGAGTGGCACTTGGAGGCGGTGCGGAATTAGCACTGGCCTCTGACATTGTGCTTGCGGCAGAGGAAGCAGAATTCGGCTTACCGGAAATTGGCCTTGGCATTATGTCAGGACTCGGTGGAACTCAATTCCTACCTCGAATTATTGGACGCGGTAGGGCTCTTGAGATAATGCTGACTGGCGACAGGTTAAATGCGGAAGAGGCTCGGGAGTGCGGTATCGTTTCGCGAATTTTTCCTCGGGCAGACTTGCTCAACCACGCATTGGAGAGAGCTGAGCAGATCGCCTCGATGCCGCCCTTGGCAGTCCGCTCGATACGGCGGGCTGTACAAATCGGAGGCGAGCTCGATCTCAATAGTGGGCTCGCTTATGAACTTGCGCTGCATCAGCGACTGATGGCTAGCGAGGACCGAGCAGAAGGGGTGCGCGCTTTCGTCGAGAAACGCCCGCCCACATGGAGGGGTCGATGATGGGCGGTGGACACCCCTGCAGCCTATGAAATTTGGTAGCTGTTAGGGGGTGTTAACAATTAGGCCAGCCATATAAAGAGGACCCCATCGTCAAGACAGAAAACGAGTGAGTTTAAGTTATCGTCTCGGCCATGATTGTAGCAGCACAGCGCTGCCCTGTGTTCTGGTCTTGAACGGTATCCCGCTGATGACCAAAGTGGTCAGGAATGGAGGCACCACCGCCGAGACCCGACTGGTAAACGGTACAGTGGACCCCATGGTCAACAGCAGCGCTACCAGAGCAACAGTATCCGGCACCGGAACGTGCTGTCCGTGTGGCGCCTGGGACTGGAGTGGCTTCGGCGTCAACGGCCCGGCGCCGTGCCTTGGCCCTCCTGGAAAATTCTCCGAGAGAGCCTTCGCGAAGAGGTCAAGGAGCAGGCATTATGCGGCGAATAGCACAGAATTCGTGGGGATCCCCCAGGATTAAACGCTTGTCCCAGCCGCCCCTGGGCCTACCGGGGGTCAGGACTCGGTGATGTCCTCGATCCAGGTCAACGCCGCGACGCCGCTGGGCAGGCCCAGGGTAGGGATGGCCAGCATGGCCACCTGCTTGAGGGCCTGGGCAGATTCCCCCTCCTCCAGGCCACGCCGTACATGGGAGTGCACGGCACCCTCGGAACGCGCGCCCACCGCCAGCGCCAGCTTGACCAGGCGCCGCGTGCGCGCGTCCAGCGGGCCGGACTCGGCACAGGCCCGGCCCAACTCAGCGTAGGCTTCCCAGATCTCGGGATACTGCTCGGCTACCTGGCCGGCGCCGGCGGGAAGTTCCTGTTTCGACATGAGATCGTCCTTCTGAACAAGAGTGGCCGGGACAGTATAGGCCAGCCATGGTCCAGCACGCTCATCCCTTGCGTCAGGCCAGCCAGGAAAGCGCGCTATGACGGATCGCCGCGCCCAGCATGTAGGCGAAGGTGAGTACCGCCGCCAGGGCGGCAATGGCTCTTGCCCGCGGTGTCCGGCCGCGCTTGATCGCCACCGTGCCCAGGCCGATGTAGGCCAGCAGGGCGATCAGCTTGGCGGCCAGCCAGGGATGCTGGTGGGGCCATAGCGAGAGCATCACCATCAGTGTCACGCCCAGCGCCAGCAAGGTGCTATCGATGAGGTGGGGCAGCACCTTCACCCAGCGACGCTGCAGCAGGGGGATCTCCCTCACCGACCACCAGGCCCGGAGCATGAAGAACAGGATGCTCAGGCTGGCCGCCGTGACATGCAGCTGCTTGATCAGGACATAGTGTTCCAGCAAGTCTGCCTCCTTGCGTCGGGTAACGGCGGAATCATCGGTGCGAGGCGCGACGCCTGCGGCGCGCCGCTGGCATGAGGCGTCCGGCTAGCCATCCTTGCCGTCGGGACGCGCCGAGAGCAGCGGCCCCGTAAAGTGAAACAGGAAGATGACGTAGGCCAGGCACCAGAAGATGATGCCCAGGTTGTAGGTCCAGTGGGTGATCTGCGGGAAGAGCGCCAGCACCGGCGAGCGCAGCAGCGCCGCGGCCACCATCAGCCCCAGGGCCACGCCGATGCCCGGCAGGGTGCGGATGGGGCGCGCGGTATGGCCCAGCGAGACCCGCGACATCATCGCCAGCATCATGGTGCCCATGCCGCCGATGGTCAGGGCGTGTACCGCCAACTCGGCCCGAAAGGCCCCCAGCAGCGCCAAGGCCCACATGGCCAGGCCCACGGGAATGAAGGCGTAGCTCAGATGCAGTGCCCAGAGCAACGGCTCGCGCCAGCTGTGAAGGCCTCGCCAGCGCGACAGCCGCACGGCATTGGCCAGGGCGGCCAGGCCCATCAGCGCGGCCAGCAGGACGCCGGGGACCGCCACGCCGAGCACCACCAGCAGCTGGCCCAGCACCACCGCCATGACGCTGCCCAGGCTCAGGGTTTCGAGGGCCGGGATCGGTGGCTTACGGGCCAGCCCCAGGCGGTTGGCGGTAAACATGGCGATCACCCGGCCGCCCACCACCACCATCAGCAGGGTGAACAGCAGCACCGCCAGGTAGGCGGCCTGGCGAATCAGCTCGGCGTCGCCGGTCAACGCCCCCAGGTGCATGGCCAGGTTGGCCAGGGTCAGCAGCGCCAGGGTCGGCAGGAAGACCAGGTTGCGCCAGCGCTTCGCCTCGATCACCAGCATGGCCATGACCCCCGCCACCACTGGCAGGAAGGCCAGGTCGACCAGCATCGGCAGCCAGGCCGGCAGGCCCAGGGGAAAGGCCATTAACACCCGCCCGGCCAGCCAGAGCCCGACCAGCGCCAGCAGCCGCCCCCCCTTGAGGCTGGGCAGCCCGGTCCAGTTCTGCACCGCGGTGAGCAAAAAACCCGCCACCACGGCGGCGGCGAAGCCGAACAGCATCTCGTGCTGGTGCCAGAACATCAGGCCACCGACGGGACGCAGCAGGATATCGCCATGCCAGAAGGCGAACCATACCCCCATGGAGAGCACGCTGAACAGCGCGGCCAGCAGGAAGAAGGGCCGGAAGGCCAGCCGCGCCACCGGCAGGCGCGACAGCGTGGAGGAGCGGACGGAAGAGGAAGAGCTCGATTGCATGGTGCCATACCCGACTAAAACGCTTGGTTATGGCCATTGTGCCCCACTCCCGGCGCGCCTTCCATGACAGGCATCAAGAATACTTCTTATGATACCTCAGTGGCTGGTGCCTTCCTCATAGTGTGTCTTGTTCCAGACATTGTACTTGCCCGACGGCTTGCTCATGGGAATGCGCTGGAGCTCCTCCAGGGTATCGGCGTCATAGACGATCACCGCGCCGTCGTCCTCCCAGAGGCTCAGCAGCAGCTTCTCGCCATAGCGATCGAACTCCACGTGGGCGGCGGTCTGGCCGGGTTCGGGGATCAGCGTCTCGACGATCTCCAGGGTGGCCTTGTCGATCACGTGTACCCGGTCGCGGTTGGGGCCGAAGAAGACATCCACCCAGGCGTAGGGCGAATTGGCATGGCTGCGCATGAAGAAGCCGGGGCCATCGGTCTCGAGGGTCTTGATCACTTCCCAGTTCGTCATGTCGATGATCGATACCGCCGCCTTGCCCAGATGGGGAAGGGCCATCACCCGGCGACCCTGATACTCCCAGGTGATGCCCGAGCCGAGGTGGGGCATTCCCTCCAGCGGCAGGTCGGCCACCTTTGCGCCGCTATCCAGGTTGATCACCATGCCGCCCTGGCCGTCACTCTCCCCACCTCGGGAGGCGCCGATGACGTGTTCATATTCGAGATCGAAGAAGAAGTCGTCCAGGTAGTCGGGTACCGGGATGCGCCGCACCCGGAAGTTGGGCGTGTCATGCCCGCGGTGCTGATCCAGCGGCGTCGCCATATGGCCGGTGGCGACCACTGGCTCGGTGGGCAGTGGCCAGGGAATCTCCCACACCTCCTTGAGGTCCTTGAGGGCGGCGATGAAGCTGCCCCGCGGCGGCGCGGCATAGACGGCACTGACCCGCGAGCTCTCGCCATCCTCGCCCACCGCCGGGTAGACCTTCATCATGTCGAGGTTGTGCGCGTCGAACAGCACCAGGCTGTGGGGCAGGTAGTTGGCGGCCATCACGTAGCGGCCATCGGCGGAGACGGCGATGTTGCGCATGTTGATGCCGGCGCGTACCTCGGCCACCACCTCCAGGTTGTAGAGGTCGACCTTGGTGATCCAGCCGTCCCGGGAGCCGAAGAAGACATGGCGCCCACCGGGGGTGAACTTGGGCCCGCCGTGCAGGGCGTAGCGGGTCTCGAAGCGGTGGATGCGCTCGAAGGTGTCGCCGTCGAGCAGGCTGGCATGGTGATCGCCGGTCTCCACCACGATGAACAGGTTGAGCGGGTCGGCATCGAAGCGGGGCTCGTCGGGCAGGCTGCCATCCGGGTGGGTAACCTCCTGGCTGGCGAGGATCTCATCACGT
Organism: Halomonas sp. 25-S5; assembly: GCF_029889845.1. Lineage (GTDB taxonomy): Bacteria > Pseudomonadota > Gammaproteobacteria > Pseudomonadales > Halomonadaceae > Halomonas. Next base: position 158,877 of record NZ_JARANV010000005.1, on the reverse strand, counting down.
CCCCAGGTGGGTTCGACCTCGGGCGCGCGGTAGATCCACTCGGCCAGCGAGGCGATCTCGGCCTCGTCGAGCTGCGCGCCGAATGCCGGCATCTGGCTGGCCGCTCGCCCGTCGCGGATCACCGCCTCGGCGGCCTGCGGCTTTAGCCGCGAGAGGTTGCCCGGCAGCAGCGCCGGGCCGATGCCGCCCAGGCGCTCCTCGCCATGGCAGGACGCGCACTGGGCCTGGTAGAGCGCGCGGGTGTCGTCGGCAATGGCGGGTACCATGGCCATGGCCAGCAGCGCCACGGCGAGAGACTTCAGGGCGGTCTGGAGGGAAGCGACGCATCTCACAGGGCAATCCGCTCCCGCACCAGTTCCAGGGTCTCGCCCTCGGCGAAGGTCGCCTCCTTGGGGGCCGGCTGAGCCAGGATGTTAGCCAGGCGCACCACCTCGCCGACCACGATCAGAGTCGGCGGCTTCAGCCCTTCCCGCGCGATGGTCTCGACCAGCTCACCCAGGCAAGTGATCACCTGGCGCTGCTCGGGGGTGGTGCCACGCTCCACCAGGGCCACCGGATGGTCCGCGGGCAGGCCGTGGTCCTGCAGTTGCTGGCTGATCAGCTCGGCGTTGGCCAGCCCCATGTAGAAGACCGCCGTGTGATGCGGCACCGACAGGGAGGTCCAGTCCAGGGCCAGGTCGCCGTCGCCCTTGCAGTGACCGGTGACGAAGGTAACGCTCTGGGCGTAGTCGCGATGGGTCAGCGGGAAGCCGCCGTAGGCGGCACAGCCCTGGGCCGAGGTGATGCCCGGCACCACCCGGAAATGGATGCCGTGGCCGATCAGCACCTCGGCCTCCTCGCCGCCGCGACCGAAGATGTAGGGGTCGCCGCCCTTGAGCCGCACCACCCGCTTGCCCTCCTCGGCCAGGCGCACCAGCAGGGCATTGGTCTCGTCCTGGGTCAGGGCATGACAGCGCGAGGCCTTGCCCACGTAGAAGCGCCGGGCCTTGGGGCTGGCCAGAGCCAGGACCTCCTTGGAGACCAGGCGATCGAAGACCAGGCAATCGGCCTGTTCGAGCAACGACAGGGCGCGCAGGGTGAGAAGCCCGGGGTCGCCGGGCCCGGCACCGACGATGGCCACCTCGCCGGGCGCCAGAGGTGACTCGGCGAGGTCATAGGAAACGCGACGTGACGGCATGGCGGAATTCCTCGCAAGCCTACGGAAGTTCGACGGCCTGGATGGCCTCATGGGGTGGGGAGACATAGGGGGCAAAGATACGGCGCTCGCCCGCGTCGGCGACCCCGATCTCGCCGTTGGTCAGGTAGCAGCCGGGATCCTCTTCCCAGGGGTCGCCGCTGACCTTCCAGGCCCGCACCCGGGTGTTGCCGTTGCAGATCGGCAGGTAGCGGCACTCGCCGCAGCGCCCCTTCACCGGCCGCGGTCTCTGGCGCAAACCCAGCATCAAGGGGTCCCGGGTGTCGCGCCAGATCGCGGAGAAGGGCCGCTCCCGGACGCTGCCCAGGTCGTGGTCCCACCAGAAGGTGTCGGGGTGGACGTGGCCCAGGTTGTCGATGTTGGCGATATGCTCGCCGGAGGCGTTGCCGCCCCAGTTGATCAACCGCCGTTCCAGGGCCTCGGCCTGCTCGGGGAAGTGCTCGCGGGCCCACATCAGCAGGAAGGGGCCGTCGGCGTCGTTGTTGCCGGTGACGTACTCCCGCTCCACCCCGCGCTCGAGCTCCTCGCGGCAGTGGTCGAACAGCCGGGTCATGGCGTCGCGGGTCATCTGGTGCCAGGCGTCCTGCTTGCTGTGGCGTCGGCCGCGGCCGCCGTAGTTGAGGTGCGAGAGGTAGAACTTGTCGACGTCGTGTTCGTCGATCAGCGCCAGGATGTCGCCGAGCTGCTCGTAATTCTCGCGGGTCAGGGTGAAGCGCAGGCCGACCTTGATGCCGCGCGCCTTGCACAGCTTCACCGCGTGCATCGACTCGCGGAACGCCCCCTGGCGCTGGCGGATGACGTCGTGGGTGGCCTCCAGGCCGTCGATGCTGATGCCCACGTAGTCGTAGCCGACCTCGGCGATCCGATCGATGTTCGCCTCGGTGATCAGGGTGCCGTTGGTGGAGAGCCCGGTGTAGATACCCAGCTCACGTGCGCGGTGCGAGAGCTCGAAGATGTCGGGGCGCATCAGCGGCTCGCCGCCGGAGAGGATCAGCGCCGGCACCCGGAAGGCGTGCAGGTCGTCGAGCACGGCGTGGGCCTCGGCGGTGGAGAGCTCGCCGGCGAAGTCGATGTCGGCCGAGGTGGTATAGCAGTGCTTGCAGGTCAGGTTGCAGCGGCGGATCAGGTTCCAGATCACCACCGGACCGGGCGGCTTGCGAGCGGAAGGGATGGGGCCCGGCTCGAGCAGCGACTTGATATAGCGGGTGACGCGGAACATGGCGTTCTCCTGCTGGGTATTGCTGGGCTGAGGAATACAGGCGGACGCGACTCAGCCCCGCCGTTCGGTGTCCGTCGAGGCGGCGTCCGGCCGGGCACCGGCCAGGCGCAGCCCGGTCTTCTTGAGGATGCGCGAGCTGTAGAGGATGCGATGGTCACGGCACGCCTCGCCCAGGTGCTCGCGCAGCACCGCGGCCTGGCGCTCGACCTCATCGACGCTGTGGCCGTGGAGCATGGCGAACAGGTTGTAGGGCCAGTGGGGCAGGTGCCGCGGGCGGCGATAGCAGTGGCTGACGCCCTCGATGGCGGCCACTTCGCGGCCCAGGCGGGCGATCTGGGCGTCGTCCACGTCCCACACCGTCATGCCGTTGGCCACGTAGCCGAGCCGATAGTGGTTGGGCACCGCGGCGACCCGGCGGATCACCCCGCTCGCCTGCATCGCCTGCATGCGCTCGAGCACCGCCTCGCCGCTCATGCCCACCTCGCGACCCACCGCGCCCCAGGGATCGGGCACCAGCGGCAAGCCGGCCTGGGTGGCCAGCACGATGGCGCGGTCGGCGGCGTCGAGCCCCTGGACCCCACGGTCAAGGGCCTCATGATTCTTCTCGTCGCCTGTCGGGGCCGAGCTAGACGGGCAGATGGAGACGGACATGGAACTCCTCCTCCTTGGGCATGTTGAAGACGGGCAGGCCGGTGGCCGCCTCGATGCCGGCGATGGTCTCGGCGATGCGCTCGGGGGTCTCGGTAGCCAGCACGAACCACATGTTGAGTTCGTGCTCGCGGCGGTAGTTGTGGGCCACCTCGGGGAAGGCGTTCACCACCTCGCTGACGCGATCAAAGTCGGGCTCGGGCACCGCCAGCGCCGCCAGAGTCAGGCCACCGCCCAGCCGCTCGGCGTGGTACATGGGGCCAAAGCGGCTCAGCACGCCGCCATCGCGCAGACGCGAAAGGCGCCCGAGCAGGTCGTCCTCGGCGATACCCAGCGCCTCGGCCACCGCCGCATAGGGGCGCGCCACCAGCGGCAGGCCGTCCTGCAGGCGGTTGATCAGGTGACGGTCGGTAGCGTCCAGGTCGTCGAGGGTCATGCTGCGCCCTCCCGCACGTAGCGGCCACCGCACTGACGATAGGCGTGGGTACTGAACAGCACCCGGTGCTGCAGGTCATCCAGGCCCAAACGCTCGACGATGGCCGCGAGCTCCGCCAGCACCCGCTCGCGACGGGTGCCATGGATCATGCAGAAGAGATTGTAGGGCCAGTCGGGCAGGCGCCGTGGCCGTCGGTAGCAGAGTGTGACCGCGGTCTCCCGGGCAAGCCGGCGCCCGACCAGGGCGACCCCCTCGTCCGGTACGTCCCACACCACCATGGCATTGGCCTGGATCCCCAGGCGGCGATGACGCACCACCAGGCCCAGACGCTTGATCAGCCCCTCGGCCTGCCAGCGGCGCACACAGGCCATCACCTCCTCCTCGGCCATGCCTGCCTGCTCGGCCAGGGCCTGCCAGGGCCGCGGGGTGAGCGGCAGCCCCTGCTCCAGCAGGGCGCGCAGGCGGCGGTGGGCATCCGGCTCGCCGGGCGCGCGGGCGGTATCGAGGGACAGCGGGGTCACGGTGCTCATATGCGCTCCAGTTCGGCCCAGGGAATGGGGAAGGAGAGGTCGATATGGAAGCCCTCCAGCATCGGCAGGCGCAGGAGCGGCACACCCAGACGCGCCTCCAGGGCCCCCAGCCGCGCCTCGAGCTCGGGCGCGTCCGGCGCGGTCATCACGAACCAGAGGTTGTAGCCGTGTTCACGGGCCTGATCTTCACGAGCATAGTTGTGGTTGACGCCGGGGGCGGCGTTGATGAGCTCTGCGAAGGCATCGCGTTCGGCCTCGGGCACGGCCACGGCGGCGAGCAGACTGGCACCGGCTCGAGAATGGTCGAAGACCGGCCCCACGCGGCTGAGCACGCCCAGCGACTGCAGCCGCTCCAGCCGCGCGATCACCTCGGCCTCGGAAGTGCCCAGGCGTTCGGCCACGGTGTGGAAAGGGCGGGTGCGGACCGGCAGGCCACGCTGGTAGCTGTCGATAAGGCGACGGTCCAGCGCATCGAGGTCTTGGGCTTGAAAATACGGGGCTCGGCAATGCATCGGCACAGCTCACTTGCGGCGGGTGGCGGCGGGCTTGCGCCCGCCGCCGGTTCCCGATCAGTAGATGTCTTTCTGGGTGTTGAGCACGTTGAACTTGCCGGTCGGGGTGACCAGGCGCTCATCCTTGATCACATGCTTCAGCTCTCGGGTCTCGTCGTCGACGACCACGATCGCGGAGGTGTCTTCCATGGTGTTCCACACCGAGAACCACACCTCGTCGCCGGCCTGGTTGTACTCGGGTTGGACCACGCGCTTGGGACCTTCGCCCACATCGGCCCACTCGGCGATCGGCAGCACTTCGAAGCCGGCCTCCAGGTCGTTGATGTCGAAGACTGCCACGCTCTGGCTGATCGCTTCGGTGGGGTTGAGCGCGGTGTCGACGTAGAGGTTCTCGGACGCCGGATGGGTCTTGATGAACAGCGAGCCACCGCCCTGACCCTCCAGGGTGCGCACTACTTTCCAAGCATTGTCGGCATGCCCTTCCGGGTCGGTGCCGATCAGCGAGATGGTGTTGTCACCGAGGTGGCTCGTCGCCCACACCGGACCGAACTCGGGATCGACGAAGTTGGCGCCACGGCCCGGGTGCGGGATCTTGCCCACATCGATGATCTTCTCGAGTTCACGCTCCTTGGCATCGATGACCACGATCTGGTTGGACTCGTTGGCCGCGGTCAGGAAGTAGCGGCCCGAGGCATCCCAGCCACCGTCGTGCAGGAAGCGGGAGGTGTCGATCTCGACGGTGGAGAGGGCATTGAGGTTCTCGTAGTTGACCAGCTGGACCTTGCCGGTCTCCTTGATGTTGACGATGAACTCGGGGTGCTGGTGGGAGCCGACGATGGCCGCCACCCGGGGTTCGGGATGGTATACCTGCTCGTCCACCGTCATCCCGCGGGTGCTGACGATCTTCAACGGCTCCAGGGTCTGGCCGTCCATGATCACGTACTGGGGCGGCCAGTAGGCACCGGCGATCGCATACTGGTCTTCATAACCCTTGTACTTGGAGGTCTCGACGGAGCGCGCCTCCATGCCGATCTTGAGCGTCGCCACGATGCTCGGCTCTTCCATCCACAGGTCGATCATGTCGATCTTGGCGTCGCGGCCGATGACGAAGATATAGCGACCGGAGGCGGACATGCGCGAGATGTGTACCGCATAGCCGGTGTCGAGGACCTTGACGATCTCCTTGGTGCCACCGTCGATCAGGGCCACCTGGCCGGCGTCACGCAGGGTAACCGAGAACAGGTTCTCGAGGTTAAGATCGTTCATCTGCTCGGTGGGGCGGTCCTCCGGCGCGACCGCCACCTCCCAGGTCTCCATCATCTTGGGCATGCCGAACTCCGGCGGCACCGGCGGCTCGTGCATGACGTACTTGGCCATCAGCTCGACCTCATCCTCGGTCAGATCGCCTGAGGTGCCCCAGTTGGGCATGCCGGCGGCGGAGCCGTAGGTGATGAACGCCTTGAGGTACTCCAGGCCGCGTTCCTGGGTGATGTCGGGGGTCAGCGGCTTGCCTGTCGCCCCCTTGCGCAGCACGCCATGGCAGCCGGCGCAGCGCTGAAAGTAGATCTGCTTGGCCTTCTGGAACTCGGCGTCGGTGAGATCCGGGGCACCGGGAGAACGCACCACCTTGGCGGCCTGCGGATCGACGGTCGAAGGCGAGCCCTGATAGGCCCCCTGGGATTCGTCGACACCCTTGTGGCCATCCTGTGCCTGAGCCGCGCCGATGCCCAGCGCGACGGTGGTCACCGCCACTGCCAGGGGCTTGAGATACCAGTCTTTCTTCATCATCGTTCCACCTCTGTCATGATCCTTGAGTGCGCTGTCGCCAGGACATGGGCGAGTCGTTGTTGTCGTTCGCCGGATGGCCACCCTGCGTTGCACGGCCGATGACCTTCCTCGACGAAGAGTGGCCCAATAACGCGTATAATTCATGCATCTTTAACGGGTCTCGCGCCGCTTTCCCCGACAAGATTGACCTGTGTCAAAGGGGCTCAGGCCTACCTCCAAAGAGACATTGCGAGTCTGGAGGGATCATGTTTCATGGGCCCTGCAGGACGACGCTTTGACCCCCGTCAAGGCATACCCGGCCGCCAGCAGTGACACTGCCACCAGCCACGACACCGGACCCCGCCGCGCCCCGAGGAGATGCCATGTCCCTGCCCGCCCCCCGCCATTTGCTGCTGGCGCTCTGCTGGCTGCCGGTGGCCGCCCTGGCCGACGGCTCGCTCTCCGCCGAGCGCGAGCAGGCGCTCGAGACACTGCTCTACCAGGACTGCGGCTCCTGCCACGGCATGACCCTGCGCGGCGGCCTGGGCCCGGCGCTACCCGAGTCACGCATGAACGCCTACAGTCGCGACGGCCTGGTCGCGCTGATCCTCAACGGCGTTGCCGGCACCGCCATGCCCGGCTGGGCCGGCCTGTTGACCGAGGAGGAGGCCCGTTGGCTCGCCGACCACCTGCAGAACGACAACCCCCTGGATGAGTGAGCAATCTCGATGACCCCACAAGGAAGGAGAATGGCCGTGCGTCCCCTAGCCCTTCGCAAGCCCCTCGCCGCCGTCGCGCTGCTCGCCCTGCTGGCCGGCTGCCAGGTCACCCCCAACGCGGAACTGCGCGGTACCGGCGACCTCGGCGTGGTGGTGGAGCGCGCCACCGGTAGCCTGGCGGTGGTGGATACCAGCCACCACCGGATTCTCGAGCGGGTGGAGGGGCTGGGTGACCTTTCCCACGCCTCGGTGAAGTTCTCCCGCGATGCCCGCTACGCCTTCGTCTTCGGCCGCGACGGCGGGTTGAGCCGCGTCGACCTGCTCACCGGCGAGATCACCCACCGGGTGATGCAGTCCGGCAACAGCATCGGCGGCGCTATCTCCCAGGACGGTTCGCTGGTGGCGGTGGCCAACTATGAACCAGGCGGGGTGCGCATCTTCGACAGCGCGACCCTCGCGCCGGTGGCCGACATTCCGGCGACTTACCGGGACGAGAACGGCCAGACGCAACGCTCCAAGGTGGTGGGCCTGGTCGACGCCCCCGGCAACCGCTTCGTCTACAGCCTGTTCGATGCCGGCGAGATCCAGCTGGTCGACATGAGCGGGGGCGCGCCCGAGGTGACCCGCTTCACCGCCATCGGTGAGCAACCCTACGATGCCCTGATCAGCCCCGAAGGGCGCTACTACATCGCCGGGCTGTTCGGAGAGGACGGCCTGGCGCTGCTCGACCTGTGGCACCCGGAGCAGGGCGTGAAACGCATCCTGCCGAACTACGGCCGCGGCGAGGAACGCCTGCCGGTCTACAAGATGCCCCATCTGGAGGGCTGGGCGATGGCCGATGACGCGGCCTGGCTACCGGCGGTGGGCCGCCACGAGGTGCTGGTCGCCGACGCCGATGACTGGTCGCTACTCGACCGTATCCCGGTCCATGGCCAGCCGATCTTCGTGATGAGTCGGCCCGACGAGCGCCAGGTGTGGGTCAACTTCGCCCATCCCGACAACGACGTGGTGCAGGTGATCGACACCGAGCGCCGCGAGATCGTCGCCACCCTGGAACCGGGCGAGGCAGTGCTGCACATGGAGTTCACCCCGCGGGGCGAGCAGGTATGGATCTCGGCCCGCGACAGCGACCGGGTAGTGGTCTACGACACCCGCACCCTGGAGGAGGTCGCCCGGCTGCCGGCCGAGTCGCCCAGCGGCATCTTCTTTACCGACCGGGCCCATCGCATCGGGTTGTGAGCAGGGCTATCGCAGTGACAGTAAGCATCCCCCGGCAAAGCCGGGGGGTTACCTTATTTATTCCTGATTACGCATAAGGCTCAGCCATCTTCAGGAACCGGTATGGCATCGGCGGCGTTCTCGCTGCTACCGAGAGAAAGCGCGGGATCATGGCCTTGAGGTCATAGCGCCGATTGAAGCGATACTCGAATTCGGCCAGGTAGCGCGGGGCATGCTGCCCGCGGATGGCATGGTACGTGCCGGTGATCGCGGTCTTGACGTTGCCCAGCACCGTGTTGACCCAGTTGAACTCGGGGTTCGCCACACTGGCATGCCCACCGCCGGTGATATGGCGCTCATATCCGAGGCCGTCGCTGATGACCTGGCTGCCAGGCACAATGGCCTGTTAGGCATAGCGACGCATCTCGTCAAGGGTAAAGCCGCTCACACGGCGCAGCTGAACCCGCTGCGGATGGCCTTCCTCATCGGTTTGCACGGCGGCGACAAACGGGAACTTGTGCTCAGCGCCGCGCCCGCGCTTTCCGGGCCGCTCACCGCCCAGGTAGGCGTCATCGATCTCAATGCGCCCGGAGAGCCTCTCGCCCTGGTTGCGCTCGTGCATGACCTGCAGCAGCTTGTGCTTGAGCTTCCAGGCGGTGTTGTAGGCGACGCCGAGCTCCCGGGACAGCTGGCCGGGCATGGATTCCAGGCTTCGATAAGCCGCAAGGGGAACTGCTGGGACAATGCCGTCATGAAGCGCTTCTTCGGCTCACTGAAAAGCGAGTGGCTGGCGGGCCAGCGGTATATGAGCCGACAGGCAGCACGGCGGGACGTGATCGACTACATCGAGATGGAGTACAACAGCTGCCGGCTCCACTCTACCTTGGGGTACCAGACGCCGAGGGAGATTGAATTGGCAGCTGCGGCTTGAAAATGTGTCCGCTCTGACTTGACCAGAACATCTGCCTCGGAACCAATGTGCGTTCACGTCTTGGCTGGGGCCACAGTTCGGTACCCCAGTAGCAGGTTGCCCAGGTACAAGGCGATGACTGCCCCCTGAGCTGCCAGCGCCTCGGCGATGGGAAACAGGCCAAGCCAGAGCTGCAGCCCCTCCCGGTCTGGGAACCAGCTGACCGGTGTCGCCGGCAACAGCGCGGCCGTCTGCAGGCCGCGAACGCCCACACCGACCAGCATCACCGAGAGCAGTGCCAGCAGTACGCCGGTAATGCGAAAGAACGGCTTGAGAGGCAGCCTGAGGCCCAGCCCGAATACCAGCCAGCCGACAAATAGCGCCACTGCACCGCCCAGGGCAAGGCCGGTGAACACGCTCCCCGAAGGCGCATCGACCAGCAGGGCCTCGTAGAACAGCACGGTTTCGAAGCCCTCGCGGAAGACGACGAAGAACGCCAACACGAAGATGCTGGTAACCGAAAGACCGCTCTGGCGCAGTGTGCTGCGCAGCCGCTCGAGGTGACCGCCCCGGGCGCGCGAAAGCAGAGTCTGCGTGACCCAGATCAACACCGCCGCGGCAATCAGCGCAGTGACGCCCTCGAGCAGTTCGCGCTGCAGGGTGGAGATGGTGATGAGCTGGCGGGCGGCGAACCATAGGGCGAAGCTACCGGCGACCGCCAGTGCCACACCGGCAATCACCGGACGGCGCCAGGCGCGCGAGGGCACACCCTCGGCGCGCAGCGCGCCCATCAGGGCGGCCAGGATCAGTACCGCCTCGAGCCCTTCGCGGAGAATGATGCCGCTCGATTGTACCAGCGCGCCCAAGGCGGAAAGCGGGGTCTCGATGCGCTTGCGAGCGTCACCGAGCCCTGCCTCGATGGCCGCCACCTGGTCGGCCAGGGCGTCGACGGGCCCTTCGCTGGCAATGATCTGACCTAGGCCAGGCAGCGCCGCGCTGCCCTCCCAGAAATGTGCCTCCAGACGCAAGGCCTGACCCGGGGCACGTGGTATCAGGCGCTGCTCGATGTCCGGGTCGAACCAGGAGTAGGCCTCGAGGCGCTTCATCTCCGCTTCCTCCCAGTCGCCCGAGCGGGCCATGAGCAGCATTTCATCGAGTACTGCCGGCAGCGTTTCGATGGCCAGCTCATAGCCGCCCTGAGCGGTTTCGGCGCCGAATGTCCGGTCGATGAGTGTGAGTGCCTCGTTGGTCAGCCCCCGGATCCGTTCGGGGTCGCCCTTGGCAGCCATATGGGTGCCCATCTCACTCAGAATGTCGGCCAGCCGTTCGGCAGCGTCAGGGGCGGCCTCGGCCAAGGTCGGGCGCAGGTCGCCGAAGATCATGGCCGCGCGACCACGAAACAGCAGAGCCTCGTGGTACTCCATGGGAATCGAAATTTCTCCATTGCGCACGCCGTCCTGGTATTCGATCCACACCAGGTCGAGAAAGCGGCGCAGCAGCCGTGCGCGACGCAGGCGTTCGGCGTCGGACAGCGAGACCGGCGCATAGTTGGCCAATGCCGCCCGTAACGGCTCGATCGCTGCCGCCGAGCGTGCTTCGCGAGCGGCGGCGAGATCGGCCTCAAGCCGTTGCGTCGCTTCGACGCCCAGCTTGTCTTCGAGGCTTTCGCGTAGAATCGTCATCAGGCCCTCGGCACGGCCCAGCTCACCGGCCAGCTGGATCCGGTGGTTGGCCTTGGCGTCTTCGGCGGCACGGGCCAGTGAAAGGCGCAGCTCGGCGGCGTGGATGCCCAGCAGCTCACGGCGCACGATGGGCAGTGCCTCGCTCGCCTCGAGGCGGCCGGCGAGCAGCTCGGCCATGGCCAGTTCGGCGGCGGTATCGCCGGAGGCACGGGCGTATTCGCGAATGTTTAGCCACTCGGTCGCGGTATCGGCGTCACCCTGCTCCAGGGCGCGGAAGGCGTGGCGCTGGGCACCATTCAGCAGGCGTGTCCACAGCAGTTCCCGTGCCCGGGCGGCCTCCTCGGCATCACCGCACCGGGCAGCCGTGTCGAGTGCCTCGAGCGCCGTCGTGACCGGCTCGGCAGTGTCCTGGTAAGCCGCCTCGGGACCGGCGTCCCAGGTGGCATGGAGGCGTGCCAGCCGCGCGTCGATGGCTGCGTCTCGCTCGGCGGAGGGGGCGCGGTAGAGCAGCCGTCCGAGGCGTGCAGCGTCGCTGCGCATTGTCTCTGCCGACAGCCAGGGAACATCGGCACTCGCCAGGCCGCTGGATAGCCACATCAGGATGGTGACGAAGAGTGTCAGGGTGGAACGGGAGGCGAGTGGCATCGTGGAAGCTCTCGTCATGGGCGGGAAATCTCGGCCGAGAAATCGGCCAGCTCGAACGGCGGTACCGGCATTTCGACGCGCAGGTTGTTGAACAGCAGCTCGGGCAGTGCGACGGTGTACCAGAGGTGTGCTTCGATCGCGTAGGGGCCGGTGTCGCCCTCGGGAAGGGGGATGTCGTAGCCGACCACGTCCTCGCCTCGCGGCGGAATGGTCTTGCGCTCCCAGTCGATGGCGGCCGTGCGGAAGGTGAGATGGTCGAGGATGGGCTGGCCGTCGCGGTTGCGGAATACCTCCATCCAGCGCACCGCGGCTGCGTCCACGTTGCCCGTGTCGGCGTCGTAGGCGCCGGAGTGGTACACGACCCGGCCCTCGGTGTTGCGCAGTTGGACCTCGAGCCACATGTGCTTCTGATCAAGCACACCGGTAGGCAGATTGTGCCCGGCGCCGAGGTTCTGCACGGCGATATCGACGTGCAAGGCGCCGTCATCCCGGCGCGCGTTTCGCAATTCGAGGCCGGCAGCGGCGCGCAGCAGCGCACGCGTGGCTTCGCCCTGCTCTTCGATCAGTTCGAGTTGGCGCTCCTGGCTCATGCCGGGCAGGAAACCGCCGCGCAGGAATGCCAGATTGGAGCCCAGCGAGGTATCGAACAGCAGATAGTTGGCGCCGACGAAGCGGTGTGTATAGCGCTCGGGCTTGGCGATATGGCCGTTGCGCAACTGCTGTACGTAGCTAGCGGGATCGGGCGCCATGTGGCAGTCCTGGCAGGTAACGTTGTTCTTCTCGTACCAGCTGCCCTGCCACTCCTGGAAAGTCGCCTGAGCGTAGTGTGATTCGCTCGATTGCGACATCGAGGCATCGAGGATCTCGGTGTGGCAGCTGCCGCAGAACTCGGGGGTCTTGATCAGTGCGTTGGTGCGCTCGGCGCCGAAGGCGTGGGCGTGATCCCGTGGAGCGGCGACCAATAGCGGCCCGGACAACTGGTCGAGGCTGCTCTCGAGGGTCAGCGTCAGCGCGCCGTTGCCCTGCTCGGGATCGGCATGCACGGCGGTGTGGCAGGCGATGCAGTTGACCCCCTCCGCCGCGGCATCCGATGGCATGACCGAGGCGAAGCGATTGGTGCGGCCGGTCAGCAACTCGGCGGGGGAGTGGCAGCCCTCGCAGAAGCGCCCCTGTTCGACGCCGTGGCGCAACAGGTCTTCGTTGGCCTCGACGGTTTTCTCGTAGACGTTGTCGAGTCCGGCGTAGGCATGTAGCGACGGCAGCCATTCGTCAAATTCCTGCTGGTGACAGGTGGCGCACTCCGCCGATGAAGAGATCGCTTCGGGGTCGGCGAACCGGCCGGAGGCCGTCTGCATGCGCGATGGCCAGAAGGGGCGGGGGTCGCCCGCCGCGTCGGGGCCGAACGGCAACTGGTAGTAGGGTACGTCCTCGAGCGCCACCCCGGGTTCATCTGGGGCGGATAGCGTGAGCGAAAGGCCGGCGATCACGATGCCGGACAGTATGAGGCTCAACACGATGGGGCGGGCATGGTAGCGAAATTGAGACTTGAAGGGCATGACGACGTGTCCTGTCTATGGCTGGCCCTGAGGGCGGTGTTCGCCGATCGGCAAGGCGGATTGCTGCCAGTGACGGAGGTTCAGGTGGAATGCCAGTCCCATCCCGGCGGCGATGGAGAGCCATAGGTGAAGAAAGGTCAGTAGATGCGTCGTCTCGAAACGCCAGAACCAGATGTGGCCCAGCAGGTAGAGCGCCGCCGGGAGTGCCATCAGCAGCCCGGTGGCGATGACGAGAAGGTAGTTGCCCAGTAACAGCCAGCCGAGCAGGGTGAAACGTCGGCGTTGGCTGCGTACCGGTCCGCTGCGGACGTGGCTCACCAGCCAGGGCGTGAGCGCCAGAGTGAAAAGGACGCCACCCAGCAGGTGCAGGATGAGTATCGGCTTGCCGGCATGCCAGTGGCTGGCCGCGAAGAACTCGAGGTACAGGCCGCTGCACAGCAGCAGCGTAAACGTCGCGGTAAGCGTGGCCGAGTAGACGCTGCCCCCTCGATGGGGCATGGTTTTGCGATGGCTCGACTCGACTAGCGGTGTCGTGAGCGAATGCCTGTTCATGTCGTTCCTCATGGCGAGACCCGATGGCACGCCATCACTCGGGAGCGGAGTCCAGGGCGATGGCGGAGTGCCAGGCGGCCAGCGATGATCAGCCGCGGATGGTCACGTCATTCTTGGCCGCCGCTTGCAGCACCATGGCGACGATGCGGTCGGCGATGTCCTGGGCGTCGTTGCCCAGGGCATCGGCTTCCTCGGCGGTGAAGCGCTCACCAGCCCGTTCGCGCTGGTAGGTCTCTTCCACCAGGCCGAGCAGCTCTTCGAAGCCATGACGAATCGAGGTGTCGAGGGCGGCGTCGCTCTCGGCGACTACCGGAGAGATGGCCTCGAAGTACATCTTCCGGCAGCCGCCCATGATGCCCTGGACGTCCACCAGGCGGCTCTGGGCGACGAAGGCGCCGATCTCGCCATCGATGAACTGAGACTCCTTCCACTCTCCGAAATAGTCGCCCACGGTGGGCGTCATGGTAACGACGGCGGTGAAGGCGTCGTCGCGATTCGGCACCCAGGCCGACATGTCCTTCTCCAGCTCTTGGGACCAGTGGACGATGGCTTGGGTAGCGCCGAGAGCGAGGTTGGCGTCGAAGAGAACCTCGCCGCGGGTGATCGTGCCGTTGCCGTCGAGATCGGCTTCCAGCATCACGTGTTCGGGGTCGGTTCCCCAGAACATGGGCTCGGTGATGCCATGGAAGAGGTTGCCCGGGCGCTCGAGTACGCTTCCGTCGGGTAAAGTCAGGTCGTATTCGGCCACTTCCTCGTCGGCCGAGCCAGGATTGCCCGCATCGAGGATCAGGTCGTACTTGGCGGTCTCGGGAATGCCGGCGACGATCCCCTCGATGGTTTCGTACTCATTGGAGGTATCCAGCCAGACCGCTCGGATCTCCTGAACCGTTGCGGCCAGCGTCTTGCCCTCGGCCTGCCAGGCGGCGGCATAGTCGCCGTCATGGGCCGCGATCACATCGGCATAGGTCTCCACCGCGTCGAGGAGCTCGCTGGCCTGGTCGATCAGCTGGGCATTGTGGGTCAGAGTGAACTGCTTGACTTCCTCGAGCCCCCGTTGCTCATCGCCGGTAGCAGCGAGCGCTGGCGAGGCGAGAAGGCCGGCGGTGACGGCAGTGACGGCAGTGACGGCAGTGACGGCAGTGACCAGAAGCGTGCGGGCATGATGATGAAGCATGGACCTCTCCTCGTTCTTCGGTTCGGCAGCGCTCGAACATTGGGCGAAGCAGCAGGAGCGCCACGGGGCATTTGCCATTCTCCTTCACTTCCCCTTCTTGAACAAGAAGGATTTTTATTTGTATTCACAATTTTTTGATCTAGTGCAAGTTTTCGAGCCCCCACACGGCTGGCCCAGGTTATAACCGCACCATGGCATCACGCGCGGCAAGACCTTTGCTTGCCCGAGGCCGACAGGAGCCTTTTTAACGGAACATGTTCAGCGTGCCCTGCCAGCGGGCTTGCGAGTGTAGACTCTCAGCGGCACCTCGGCGTAGCCGCCGGCAGGATAGCGGGCGCGCACCGCGGGATGGCCGGGCAGCAGGGCGATATCGACCGTGGCATCGAGCAGCGCCACCATGAAGTCCCTGAGTTCCATGCGCGCCAGGGGCGCCCCGGGGCAGATGTGGATGCCGGCGCCGTAGAGCAGGTTATCCCCGGGGTCACGATCCAGGCGCACTTCGTCGGGGTTGCCGAACACCGCCTCGTCGCGGTTGGCCGAGCCCCACAGGAGCGTCAGGCGCTCGCCGGCCTCGAGGCGACGGCCGCCGATCTCTACCGGGCAGGTGGTGATGCGCCGGTTGGACATCAGCGGGGCGTCGAGGCGCAGGATCTCGTCGATGGCCGCCGGCAGCAGGTCATGGTCGGCGCGCAAGCGAGCCTGCAGTTCGGGGTTGGCCGCCAGGTAGCGCATCAGGATGCCGATGCTCGCCGAGATGGTGCCGAGCTCGCCTACCGTCCAGTTGCGCAGAATGCTGACGATCTCCTCGTCGCTGAGTGCGCGCCCTGCCACCGTCTCGTTCATGATCCGCGTGGTCACGTCGTCCGGGGCGCCGTCGCCGGCCTCGCGGCGGCTTTCCAGCAGCTCGCGGATCACCCCGTCGAACTCGAGCGCCAGCTCGCCCAGCGCCTCGCGGTCGCCCGCCAGGGTGGCGGCCTGCTGGCGCTTCACCCAGGCACGCAGCGGCTCGTGCAGGCTGGTCGGCCAGCCCATGAAGGCGCACTGGATCTCCAGGGCGAAACCCTGACCCATCTCGGTGATCGCCTCCACCTCGCCGTCGGCGGGCAGGCGGTCCACCACGCGCTGGGCGATGGCCTGGCACTGCGGGGCAAAATCGGCCATGGCGTCGGGGCCGAAGTAGGGCTCGATGAGGCGGCGAAAGCGGGTATGCTCGGGCGGATCCATGGCGTTGGGTACCGACAGGTGACGGCTCGCCGCGTTGCTGAAGGTCTCATGATCCTCGAGCACGCGCCTCACGTCCGCATGGCGGAAGAGCGACCACTGCAGGTAGTCGCTGAAGGCCACCGGGCAGCGGCGGCGCATCTCGTCGTAGGCGACTATTTGGTCATTAAGCACGCTCTCGGCGCGTGGGTCCCAGTCCTGTGCTTGTCTATCGCTCATGCCGTCTCCTGAATAAGGGGATTCATGGCTGCCTAGGAGAGCAGAAGCCGCCGAAAGTCGCATTGACCCAAGTCAGTGGCTTCTGCAGGCGGCTCAAGAAAATTCGGGCCAGCCGATCAGGGGGAACGCCTCCTGCCGGTGACGCAGTTCCGGCTGATGCAGCTCGGCGATGCGCCGCGCAAGCTCGGCACCGCGAGGCAACAGGTGCACCTCGATACGTCGACGGTCGCCGCGGCTCGCGCGGCGTTCCACGAGGCCTAGGGTCGACCCGCATCACAGTGCCGTGGTGCTTGGTATGGAGCCGCTCGGCCAGCTCACCTATCGATGCCCATTCGCGCCCATCGAATCCGATCAGGTGCAGCAGGAGCCTGCAGCCTGGTCTACCACGGCCTGCAGGCGTTGTGTGAGCGCGGCGATGAGGCCGACCTTAGCGGCCGGATCGGCCGCGAGCTGCTCGCCAGCCTGCTGCCCGAGGATGCCCGCTGCTACTTTGTGGGCCCACAGGGCTTCATGACCGCCATTGACCGGGCACTCGCCGACCTAGGCGTGCCCGGCGAGCGTCGCCACTACGAGCACTTCGGCCCCTCGCGCCCCCTCGACGCGGCCTGAGACCCGCCCCACACCTACCACACCCACGACGCCCCGGCATGGCCGGGGCGTCGTCGTGCTGTCTGGGTGCTGGAAATGGGTCTTAGCTGCCGCGCGCCAGCAGCATTGCCTTGATATGGCCGATGGCGCGCATCGGGTTGAGCCCCTTGGGACACACCCAGGTGCAGTTGGCGATCTGCCGGCAGCGGAACACGCTGAAGGGGTCGTCGAGCTCGGCCAGCCGCTCGTCGGTGGCGGTATCGCGGCTGTCGATCAGGAAACGGTAGGCCTGTATGAGGCCGGCCGGGCCGATGTACTTGTCCGGGTTCCACCACCAGGAGGGGCAGGCCGAGCTGCAGCAGGCGCACAGGATGCATTCGTAGAGGCCATCGAGCTTCTCGCGATCCGCCGGGCTCTGGCGTCGCTCCGTGGCAGTGGGTGGCTCGTCGTTGATCAGCCAGGGGCGGATCTTCTCGAACTGGCGGAAGAACAGCGTCTGGTCGACGACCAGGTCGCGGATCACCGGCATGCCGGGAAGCGGACGCAGGGTCAGGGTATCGCCGCGTCCCAGCACCTCCACCACCGGCGTGATGCAGGCCAGGCCGTTCTTGCCGTTGATGTTCATGCCATCGGAGCCACACACCCCCTCGCGGCAGGAACGCCGATAGGCCAGGGTGGCATCGCGCTGCTTCAGGTGCTCAAGCACGTCGAGCACCATCGCCTTGCGGAAGCGCTCCTCGACCTCCAGCGTCTCGAGGCGTGGCCGGTCATCCTCATCGGGGTGGTAGCGATAAAGCTCTACCTTGATCATCACGCCCCCCCGCTTGGCCTCGACTCGACCCTAAGAGTGATACTGCATGCATCTTTCAGACTAGTCCTGATGCCGCTTCCGTCAAGGTCCCGTCATCCCCGGCCGCCACTAGCGGGATCATTTTCCGACGGGCTCTCCGCCCCACGGGTCCAGCCCCAGTCGTCGAACAGCACGTAGAGCGGCGGAATTATCAACAGCACCAGCACGGTAATGGTCAGCAGCCCGAACACGACCGACACCACGAGCGGCTTGATGGCGTCCGCCTGGGTGCTGGTCTCCAGCAGCAAGGGCAACAGGCCAGCAATGGTGGTGGCCGAGGTGATCAGGATGGCGCGGAAGCGGTCACGGCTGGCCTGACCGGCGGCCTTTGCGGCCGCCATTCCCGATACGCGGTTCTCCTTGATGAACTGAACCAGCAGGATGGCGTCGTTGACCGCAATACCGGCGAGGCCGGCGGCGCCGATAAGCGAGGGCATCGACAGGTAGTAGCCCATGACCACATGCCCCCAGATGGCGCCGATGAAGGTCAGCGGGATCGCCAGCATGACGATCACCGGCTCCACATAGCTGCGGAACTGGAACGACAGGATCACGAAGATACCCACCAGGCCGATCAGCAGGGCACGGCCGATGGAACTTCCTGTCTCGGCGGAGCTGGCCACCTGCCCCTCGAAGGTAACCGCCACCTCGGGATGGCGCGCCTCGAAGTCGGTCAGCCAGCCGCTGTCGATCAGGTCGTCGACGATGGCCTGGCCACTGGCCTGGCGGGCGTCCACATTGGCCTCCACCGTGACCGTGCGCCGCCCGTCGATGCGGGTGATACGCGCCCATTCGCGGCGCTCGGCCACTTCTGTCACCACCGAGAGCGGCACCCGGCTGCCATCGGGAAGCAAGAGCGTCTGGTCTGCCAGGTCATCGAGACCATCGCGGTCGGTCTCGATCTGACGCACCAGTACCTCGACCTCCTGCTCGCCGATGCGCTGGGTATCGGCGATCTGGCCGAGCAGGGCAGCGCGCAGCTGGCTGGCCACCTCCTCGGCGGTCAATCCAAGGCCATGGGCGCCCGAGGCCAGGGAGTAGGCGCGCTGAGGCTTGCCCAGGCGCTGGTCATCCATGACGTTGTAGACCGCCGAGTAGCCCACGAGCTGCTCGGACAGCTCCCGTGCCGCCGCCTTCATGGCCTCGAGGTTCTCACCGGTCAGGCGCACCGCTATCGGCACCCCGGCGGGGCCGAAACCCGGCTCCTGGATGATCAGGCGCTGCACCCCGGCGATATCGCCAATCGCCTCTCGCCACTCGGCGGTCAACGCATCCAGGGTCAGGGTGCGCCGCTCGGCGGTGAGCAGGTCGATGCTGACCGT
Source organism: Halomonas sp. 25-S5 (assembly GCF_029889845.1). Classification (GTDB taxonomy): domain Bacteria; phylum Pseudomonadota; class Gammaproteobacteria; order Pseudomonadales; family Halomonadaceae; genus Halomonas. Next base: position 139,914 of record NZ_JARANV010000005.1, on the reverse strand, counting down.
GGCCACATGGGGACCCGCCTCGCCGGCACTGAGGTTGTGATTGAACCGCACCTGGATTGCCTCGACCAGCGCCGCGCCCTCCGGCTGCCCGGGCGAATGGCGTTCATCGAGCTCGCGCATCGCCGTCTCGATGCGCTCGGCCACCGCCTCGGTGCGCTCGAGTGGTGTGCCCTGGGGCATCAGGATGCGCGCCTCGAGCACATCGCCGTCGATGTCGGGCATCGCCTCGCTGCCGACATGGCCACCGGCCATGAAACCGACGGAGGCCAGCATCACGGCCAGCACCGCCCCCAGCACCAGATGGCGGAAGCGGATCGCCCGATCGGCCAGCTGCCCCACGCCTTCACGGAAGCGCTCGAAGCCACGGTCGAAAGTGGTTCGAAAACGGGACTCATGGCCCTGCTGCAGGTGTTTCACGCTGCCCTTGAGACTGCCCTTGAGATGGTGAGGCAGGATCCAGAACGCCTCGACAAGGCTCGCCGCCAGCGCGGCGATCAGCACCACCGGCAGCACCTCCAGCACCGCCCCCAGCTCGCCGGCCAGGAAGGAGAGCGGCACGAACACCGCGGCAGTGGTCAGGAACGACGACAGCACTCCGGGCAGTACCTGTCGAGTCCCCTCCACCACCGCCTCCAGTGGTGTGGCACTCTCACCGGCATGGGCGGCGATGTTGTCGGTGATCACGATGGCGTCGTCCATGACGATACCGATGGCCATCAGCAGCGCCACCAGGGTGATCATGTTCAGCGAGAGGCCGGCAAGCCCCATGACCAGGAAGGCCCCCATGAAGGCCGCGGGCAGCCCAAGCACCGCCCACAGCGCCAGACGCGGGCGGAAGAACAGGCTCATCACCAGCACCACCAGTGCCAGCCCCATGACACCGTTGCCCACCAGCATCTGCAGGCGATCGCGCACGATGCGGGTCATGTCCTGGGTCAGGGTCAGCGTGATGCCATCATCGAAGCGGCGGCGCTCTTCCTCGATCAGCCCCTCGAGGCGCTCCTTCACCGTCAGGGAGTCGTCGCGCAGGCTCTTGCTCACCTCCAGCACCAGCGCCGGTTCGCCGTTGAAACGAAGCTTCTCCTCGTCGCGTTCACCGGCCTCGCTCAGGCGGGCAATGTCACCCAGGGTCAGCTCGCCGCCGGCCGGGTCGGAGATCACCACCAGGCGCGACAGCTCCTCCAGCGAGCGGCGCTGGTCGGTGAAGCGCAGCAGGAGTTCGCGCTCGGGGGTCTCCAGAGTGCCCAGCGGCAGGTCCAGGCTCTGAGCCGAGATCCGCCGAGCCAGCTCGCGGGCCGAGAGGCCATGCTGGCCGAGCACCTCGCCGGGCACCTCCACCTGCCACTGACGCTGGGACATGCCGTGGATCGCCACGTCCGCCACGCCGGGCAGCGCCATGATGCGCTCTTCCAGGCGCAGGGCGTACTCCTCGAGCTGGCCGGCGGGCATGTCGGCCGACACCGCGACCGCCGCCACCGCGTCGCTGCGGTGCAGCTCGCGCACCACCGGTGGGTCGGCACGCGTCGGCAGCTCGCTGATGGCGGAGACCTCGGTGTCGATCTCGCCGAGAAAGCGCAGGGGATCCCCTCCGGCCTGCATGGTGGCGGTGGCGCTGGCCAGGTTGTCCTGGGCCACGCAGACGAACTCGTCGAGGAACTCCACCCCCTTCACCGCCTCATGCAGGCGGCGGCAGACGGCATCCTCCACGTCCGCGGCGCTGGCCCCGCGGTAGACCACCTCGACACCCACTTCCACCGGACGGTAGTCAGGGAAGGTCTCGCGCTTGAGCGACGGGGCGGTGAAGAGGCCGGCGGCGAGCAGCAGTACCAGCAGCAGGTTGGCGGCGGTGGGGTGGGCGGCGAACCAGCGGATCATGGCCGGGCTTCCTCATGTCCCTGGCCCAGCGCCTGCTCGGCGACTCGCGCCTCCAGGGCCTCGTCGCGACGCGGGTCGAGGGCCATCCCGGCGATCGCCGCGGGCAGATCATCGACCACCAACCGCTCGCCGGGCTCGAGACCGTCCGCGACCACCGCCAGGTTGCCCTGCTCGAAGGCCACGCTCACCGCGCGCCGCTCGAGGCGATCCTCGCTATCCACCAGCCACACCTCGCCCTGATGCACCGCACTGGCCGGTATCACCAGGCGAGGCTCGGGGCTGGGCGCGGACAGCCGCGTGCGCACGTACATGTCGCGCTGTAGCGGCGGGCGATCCGGCGGCCGCGCATCGCGATAGGGATGCTCGACCCGCACCACCGCACGCACGGTACGGGTGGCGGGATCCAGGCCGCTGGCCACGCGCACCAGCGTCCCCGTCCAGCCGACGCCCTCGGCGCCGGCCAGGAAGAGTTCGGTCTGCACCGCCGGGAAGTCCAGCCGCTCCGCCAGGTCCAGCCCCTCGGCCAGGACCGGTGCCGCATCGCTGGCCCCCGCCGGCATGGCCGCGGCCAGCAGGCGGCGCATCATGGCGATGGGGATATGGGCCTCCACCTCGGCGGCGGCCAGGCTCTCGGCTTGGAACAGCCGCTGCCCGGTGCCGACAAACTGGTGCAGCTCCACCTCGACATCGGCCAGGCGCAGGTCGTAGGGCGCCTCGAAACGCGTATCGGCGAGGTCCTCCCGGGCCTGGGCCAGGCGCACCGCGGCCCGCTCGCGCTGCGCCTCGAGTACGTCGCGCCGCGCGGGCAGCAGTGCCAGGCTGTTCTCCAGCGAGGCGACCGCCTGACGCTGACCCAGGGTGCTGCGGCGCTGCTCGTCGCGTCGTGAGCTGGAGACCGAACCGCTGGCCGCCAGGCGCTCGATGCGTGTCAGCTCCTGCTCGGCCAGGGCGAGTGCCTGCTGCTCCAGCCCCAGCAGGCGACGGGTGTTCTCCTCTTCGGCCTCGAGCTGTGCCAGCTCGCCGGCCAGGCTGGCGAGCTCCGCCTCGGCCTCGGCGATGGCCAGTTCATAGCGGCTGGGATCCAGGGCCACCAGCAGGGTGCCCTCGGGCAGCAGGGTGCCGCTCTCCAGTTCCGGGTGGCGTTCGACGACGCGCCCCGCCACATTGGCCGTCGCCTGCCAGGTCTCGGCGGGGCGCGCCACACCGTGGCCGCGCGCCTCCAGGCGCAGTTCCAGGGGGCGGACTTCGACGAACCTGACCGGAGTGGCGGAGGCCGCCGCCTCCTGGCGCTCGGGGGCCTGCCGGTTGGCCACGAAGACCACCAGCAGCGCCACGCCCACGGCGACGCCGATCAGCACCGCCAGGCCCCGCCCCAGTCGCCGAGTCCAGGGTCTCATGCGCCACCTCCCGCATCCGCCCGGATGCCGTGTCGGTAGAGCTCGAAGGCCGCCGGCGCCCGGTCGACGATGCCCGCCACGTCGTCGGCGATCAGCGACTGCAGCACCAGCCCCTGGACGCAGCCGATGAATTGGGTCGCCGCCGTATCCAGGTCGAGCCCGGCTCGCAGCTGCCCCCGACGCCCGGCCTCCTCGAGCAGGCCAAGCAGGCGTCGCCGATAGCGCTCCATCAGCTCGCGCACCAGGCGGCTGGCGGCGGTGGGCCGGGGGTGCTGCAGCTGGCCCATCAGCAGCCGCGGCACCCCCGGGTGCTCGGCGATGAAGGCCACATGGGCCAGGAACATCGCCTCAAGCGCTTCCAGGGGGGCCTCGCTGCCCTCGGCAGCGGCGGCGACCCGCGCCATCACCCGCTCGGCGATCCAGGCCACCGATGCTTCCCAGATGGCCTCCTTGCTGGCGAAGTGGCGAAACAGCGCCCCCTGGGTGACGCCCATGCGGCGGGCGATGCGCCCGGTGGTCAGGGTAGCGGGCTCCTCACGGCCGCAGAGCTCGATGACGGCCTCCACGGTGCGCTCCCGGCGCTCGTCGGCGGGGAGATGCTGACGCTGCGACATGCTCGAGCCTCTAAAGATAGTAATTGGTTACTATCTTAGGCGCGGAGCCGCCTTTCCGCCAGGCGTGATTGTCACACCTCTGATCACGATCAAGTTAGCCGAGAAAGCGACTGAAAATCCGGACAACAAGAAACCGGATGGCAATATAACTCATTGAAAATAAATGAATAGATTGAAAAAAGAGACTAACGTCAAGGGAAGCCCGTTCGGAGATCCGCCATGTCCCAATCGCAATCGCCACACTACGGCCCCGCCACCCTGGCCATACATGGCCAGCAGCAACGCGATGCCTTCGGCAGCCCCCACATGCCGATCTACGACACCACCACCTTCGCCTTCCCGGATACCGCCGCCCTGCTGGAGGTGACCGAAGGACGTCGGCGAGGCCCTCTCTACTCCCGCTATGGCCACAACCCCACGCTATTTGCCCTGGAAGAGACGCTGGCCGCGCTGGAGGGCGCCGAGGCGGCATGGGCCTTCTCGTCCGGCATGGCCGCCATCAGCACCCTGCTCCTGAGCCACGGCCGGCGCGGTATCGCCTGCCTGGGCGAGGTCTATGGCGGCACCCTGGGCCTGCTCGAGCAGCAGCTTCCCGAACTGGGCATCGAGACACATTTCATGCTCGAGGGGTACGACCCCGACGCCCTGGAACGGCTGCTGGCGTCGGGCATCGGGCTGATCTATCTGGAGACACCGACCAACCCGACGCTGCGCCTGATCGACATCTCAGCGGTGGCCGACCAGGCCCATCGCCACGGCGCCCTGGTGGCGGTGGACGGCACCTTCGCCACGCCGATCAACCAGCAGCCACTGGCGCTGGGCGCCGACCTGGTGGTGCATAGCGCCACCAAGTACCTGGGGGGTCATAGTGACCTCACCGCCGGCGCCGTGATGGGGTCGGCCGAGTTGCTCGCCCCGCTGTGGCGCTGGCGGCAGAACCTGGGCAGCGTGCTCTCTCCTCAGGTGGCGTCACTGCTTTCGCGCAGCCTGCGCACCCTGCCGCTGCGCATGCAGCGCCACAACGCGTCGGCCCAGACCCTCGCCGAGACGCTGCGCGAACACACCGCCATCGAGCGAGTTCTCTACCCCGGCCTGGACTCACACCCCGGTCATGCCCTGGCGCAGCGCCAGATGCGTGGCTTCGGCGGCATGCTCACCCTGGAGATTGCCGGCGGGCGCGATGCCGCCACAGGCGTCGCCGACCGACTGGAGCTCTTCACCCTGGCCCCGAGCCTCGGTGGCGCCGAAAGTCTGGTCACCCAGCCCTGCACCACCTCCCATGCAGAACTCTCCGCCGAGGCGAGGCAACGGCGCGGCATCACCGACAGCATGCTGCGCCTCTCGGTCGGCCTGGAGGATGTCGAGGACCTGCTGGAGGATCTGCAACGCGCCCTGGCCCCACTGGAGGCGAGCCGACCCTGACACTGCTCGGATGACCGACCCTGGCGTGACTACTTGAGCCCCAGCCGCCTGGCCAGCACACCAGTCTGCGTCTGGGCCAGAGTGAGCAGGCCGACTTCTGCTCGCTCTGCGATGCCAGAGCCGACTACGCCTCCTTATGACCCGCGTCAAAAGGCCAGGCGGGATAGTCGACTAGCATGGTCGGGATTCCCACGACAGGAGGCTCACCATGGAGCTCGTCTGCCCCGCCGGCAACCTGCCTGCCCTTAAGCGCGCCGTGGATGAAGGGGCCGATGCCGTCTACTTCGGCTTTCAGAACACCACCAACGCCCGCCAGTTCGCCGGCCTCAACTTCACCGACAAGCGCGCCAGGGAGGGCATCGACTACGCCCACGCCCGCGGCAAGCGGGTCTTCTGCGCCATCAACACCTACCCGCAGCCGGATGGCTGGGACCAGTGGACCCGCGCCGTGGACCAGGCCGCCGACCTCGGCGTCGATGCCCTGATCATGGCCGACATGGGGCTGCTCGACTACGCCGCCCGCCGCCACCCCGACCTCGCCCGCCATCTCTCGGTACAGGGCTCGGCCACCAGCCACGAGGCGCTGCGCTTCTATCACGACCAGTTCGGCATCAAGCGCGCCGTGCTGCCCCGGGTGCTCTCCATCACCCAGGTGCGCGACCTGGCCAAGCAGAGCCCCGTGGAGCTGGAGGTATTCGCCTTCGGCAGCCTGTGCATCATGGCCGAGGGGCGCTGCTACCTGTCGTCGTATCTCACCGGTGAATCGCCCAACACCCGCGGCGTCTGCTCGCCGGCGGCCCATGTGCGCTGGGAGGAGACCCCGGAGGGCCTGGAGTCACGCTTGAACGGTGTGCTAATCGACCGCTACGGCGAGGGCGAGAACGCCGGCTACCCCACCCTTTGCAAGGGGCGCTTCGAGGTGGGCGGCGAGACCTACCACGCCATCGAGGAGCCCACCAGCCTGAACACCCTGGAGCTGCTGCCGGAGCTCAAGGAACTGGGCATCGCGGCCGTCAAGATCGAGGGTCGCCAGCGCAGCCCGGCCTATGTATCAAAGGTCGCCGGCATCTGGCGCCAGGCCCTGGATCGCCTGGAGCGCGCCCCGGGCCGCTTCCATACCGAACCCGCCTGGATGACCGGCCTCGGCGAGGTCTCCGAAGGCAGCACCACCACCCTGGGCGCCTACGAGCGCCGCTGGAAATAGGAGAGAGCCCATGTCCGCTACCCCCACCCTCCAGCTGTCGCTCGGCCCGGTGCTCTTCTACTGGACCCGCGAGCACTACGCCGACTTCTATCGCGAGGCCGCCGACTGGCCGGTGGAGATCGTCCACCTGGGCGAGTCGGTCTGCTCTCGGCGCCGCGACATGAAGCTCGACGACTGGCTTGGCATCGGCCGCGAACTTGCCCAGAGCGGCAAGCAGGTGGTGCTCTCGAGCCAGACCCTGATCGAGTCTGAGGCCGACCTGCGCGACCTGCGCAAGCTGTGCGACAACGGCGAGTTCCTGGTCGAGGCCAATGACCAGAGCGCCCTGCAACGCCTTTCGGCGGCGGGCCAGCCCTTCGTGGCCGGTGCCGCGCTGAACCTCTACAACCCGGCCACCCTTGCCGTGCTCTCCCGCGCCGGCATGCAGCGCTGGCAGGCGCCGGTGGAGATGTCCCGGGACGACCTCGCCCGCCTGCTGGAGGACTGCAGCGAGCAGGGGATCGAGGCCCCCTGCGAGGTGTTTGCCTACGGCCACCTGCCGCTGGCCTGGTCATCGCGCTGCTTCACCGCGCGGCGCTACCAGAAACCCAAGGACCGCTGCCAGTTCGTCTGCCAGAAACATCCGGAGGGCCTGGCCCTGCGCTCCCAGGAGTCCCAGCAGGTATTCACCCTGAACGGCATCCAGACCCTCTCGGGGGCCTGCCAGGACCTGCGCCACGAGGTGCCGGACATGGCCGGGATGGGCGTCGGCGTGGCACGCCTGAGCCCGCGCCCCGAGGGCATGGCGGAGGTGGTCACGGCCTTCGATACCGCCCGCCGCGGCGAGCTGCCCACGCCGGACCCGCTCTCTCTGGTCGACGCCGAGATCTGCGACGGCTACTGGCACGGCCGCCCCGGCATGGATCACAGCCGAGCCGCCAGCCTGGGGTGAGCGCCATGGTGATCCCCCTGGTCCCCGAGCCCGGTGCCGTGATCCGTCTGCCCATTGCCGGCTTCGAGGCCCGGGACGACCACGCCTTCCCGGGTCGCCGGGCGGCGGTGGTCTACCTGCAGGGTTGTCCGCTGCAGTGCGGCTACTGCGAGACGGCGAGCAGCATGGGGCCGGCCCGCCGCGCCGCCCCGGGGGAGTGGCCGGCCATGGAGGCACTGCTCGCCACCCGGCTGGGCGAGATCGATGCCGTGGTCTTCAGCGGCGGCGAGCCCACCCTGCACCCCGACCTGCCCGCCGCCGCCGACGCCTGCCGGTCACTCGGACTGGCGGTGGGCCTGCATACCGCCGGGCCCTACCCGGAGCGCCTGGAGGCGCTGCTGCCGCGGCTCGACTGGGTGGCCCTGGATACCAAGGGGCGCGGTGCCGACTTCGACCGCATCGGCGGCCGGCACGGCATCTGGCAGCACCACGCCCGCAGCCTGTCGCTGCTGCTGGAAAGCGACGTCCCCTTCGAGTGCCGCACCACGCTGCACTGGCGCGACTTCACCCTGGAGGAGCTCGAGCGTCTGGCCATGACCCTGGCCGACTGCGGCGTACGTCGCTACGCTATCCAGCTGGCACGGCGGGAACACTGCCTCGACCCCGGCTACCGGGAAGCGGTGGAGGACGCCCCGCCCCGGGAGGCCCTGGAAACCCTGGCCAGGCGACTCAAGCGCCACTTCGAGCACCTCGAGCTGCGAGGCTGACGCGAACCATCAAGGCGAGCCATCATGTATCTGACCCTGGTCGATCTGCTGCTGGCCACCAGCATCATTCAGTCGCTGGGACTGGCCGTCTTCCTGCTGTTGCCCGAGACGTTCCGGCTGATCAGCAACCGCCTGCTGGCGGCCAGCGTCCTGACCTTCGCCGCCGGGCTCGGTGAGTTCTTTCTCTACTCCACCGGTCTGGCGCTGGAGCACCCGAACCTTGCGTATCTGGGCACCCTGGTCGGCCTGCTGCAGGCGGGCCTGCTCTATATCTATGCGCAATCTCTGATGTATCGCGACTTCCGCCTGCTGCCCCGGCACGCCCTGCACACCCTGCCGTTCTGGGTGATATCCGCGATCTTCCTGGTCGAATACTACCTGCAGCCCACGGAGGTGAAGCTGGAGATTCTTGTCGACCGCGACCACCCAGGGGTCCTCACCTCACCACTGCTGGCGGTGGCCATCCATCTGGTATTTCTCGGCTATCTGTGGGCCACCATCCACGCCCTGACCCGCTTCGGCACCACGGTACGGCAGCTCTTCTCCAACCTGGAGAACAAGCAGCTGGCCTGGTTGCGCACCCTGCTGATCCTGTACGCCATCGCCTGGCTTATCAGCCTCTTCTACTGCCTCTCCGCCCATGTCTACAGGGATCTTGTGAGTGTCACGGCGGTATCTGCCGTCGGTGCCATTTCTGGCTTCCTGTTTATCAACTATCTGCTGATAAACGCCCTCCACCAGCCGAGCATCTTCTCGGGATTGAGCGCCGACGAGGTGCAGCTGGCGGAAAGCGAAGCGCCGGGCCGGGCCGCCCTGATCAGCGCGGAGAACGCCGCGCTGCTGCGCCACCTCGATCGCCACATGGCCGAGGCCCGGCCCTACCTGGACGCCAACCTCAGCGTGGACCAGCTGGCCCGCCAGCTCGGCGTCCCCTCCCGGGAGCTGTCGCGGGCCATCAACGAGGGGCTCGGCAAGAACTTCTTCGAGCTCGTCAGCGACTACCGCATCGCTGAGGCCCGCCGTCAGCTGGAAGCCGCCGAAGCCGGCACCACCATCCTCCAGGTGATGTATGACTCGGGCTTCAACTCCAAGTCGGTCTTCAACACGGCATTCAAGAAAGCCACCGGGATGACCCCCAGCGCCTACCGGGCGCAGCACTCCGCCTAGCCAGCCCTCCCCCCTCCCTCTTTCCGGTTCGACTTTCATCGCCCTGAAGTTCGAACTCTTATCTCATTGATACATAGAGACTTTTCAGCAAGAAAGAAAAGGGTTCGAGAGTGCGCTGACGAACGACCCGGAGGTCTCCGCTCCCTATCATGGTGTCAACGCTGAGCAGCCAGCCCGCTGGCCTGACTCTTCACTTCACCATGACGGAGCAGACGACCATGACGACTTCCACTCTGAAAACCACCACCCTGCGTTCCGACGAGTTCTCCTGCCCCAGCTGTGTCGACAAGATCGAAACCCGGCTCAAGGGGCTCGAGGGCGTCGAGTCCGCCGAGGTGAAATTCGCTTCCGGCCGGGTACTCGTCAGCCACGATCCGGCAAAGGCCTCGGTGCGCGCCCTGGTCGATGCCGTGGCCGAGGTCGGCTTCAACGTCAAGCCTTCGGCCATCTGATCGGAACGCTCGCTCAGGCAGGGGGCACTCCCGCCCCCTGCCAATCGTCCAGGAGAGACTCATGAAACAATGGAAGACCTGGGGCGTGGTCATCGCCTCTGGCCTGTTGATCATCGCGTCCTGGCTCACCGGCTCGGACCTGCTGATGATCGCCGCCGCCGCGGTGGCGGGCTACCGGATTGCCATCTCCGCCTACCAGGCCCTGCGCATCAAGACCATCTCCATCGACCTGCTGGTCATCGTCGCCGCGGTCGGCGCCCTGTTCATTCACAACTACTGGGAATCCGCCGCGGTGACCTTTCTCTTCGCCCTCGGCGGCGCCCTGGAAAGGGCCACCCTCAACAGGACCCGCCAGGCCCTGTCGGACCTGGTGGAGGCCGCCCCCGAAACGGCGACCGTGCTGCGTGACGGGGAGCCGCAAACCGTCGAGGTGTGGGAGCTCGTGCCCGGCGATATCGTCTTGATAAGGAACGGCGAGCAGGTGCCCGTGGATGGCACCGTGGTCTCCGGCCACGGCGGGGTGGATGAGGCCAGCATCACCGGCGAGTCGGTGCCTGCCGAGAAGGCCGAGGGCGTGGAGGTGTTTGCCGGCACCTGGCTGAGATCCGGCGTGCTGCGCGTCAAGGCCGTCGGCATCGGGTCGGACACTGCCCTGGCCAGGATCATCCACCGCGTCGAGGACGCCCAGGATGCCAAGGCCAGGACCCAGACCTTCATGGAGAAGTTCTCCCGATACTACACGCCCGGGGTGATGCTCACTGCGCTGATCATCGGCCTGCTGACGCGCAACGTGGAGCTGGCCCTGACACTGCTGGTCATCGGCTGTCCGGGTGCCCTGGTCATCTCCATACCGGTTTCCATCGTGGCGGGTATCGGCCGCTCGGCCCGGGACGGCGTGCTGATCAAGGGGGGCGAATTCCTGGAAACCGCCGCCCGGGTCAGCGCCGTGGTCATGGACAAGACCGGGACCCTGACCAACGGACGGCCCGAGCTGACCGATGTGGTGGTGCTGGATGACGCCTGGAGCAAGGATCAGGTACTCGCCCTGGCCGCCCGGGCGGAAACCGCCTCGGAACACCCCCTGGCAGAGGCGATCATTCGCGGCGCCGAACAGCACCGGCTGGCCGTGGCGATGGTCGAGCGCGCCGAACCGGTGACCGGCAAGGGTATCCGCGCCGACGTCGATGGCCATACCGTCGCCGTGGGCTCCGCCGACCTGCTCGATCACACCCCCGACAACGAACGCATCCTGGCACTGAATGCCGCCGGCAAGACCGCCATGTTCGTCGGCGTGGACGGCCGCGCCGTGGGGATCGTGGCGGTTGCCGACACCATCCGCGACGACGCCCCGGCCGCCATCCAGGCCCTGCATGACAGCGGCATCAAGGTGGTCATGGCCACCGGTGACGCCCGGCGTGTCGCCGAAAGCGTGGCGACGGAGCTTGGCGTGGACGAAGTGCACGCCGAGCTGCTGCCCGAGGACAAGCTGACGCTGGTCGAGGCGCTGCAGCGCCAGGGACATACCGTGGCCATGGTGGGCGACGGCATTAACGACACCCCGGCGCTCGCCCAGGCCGACATCGGAGTGGCCATGGGCGCCGCCGGCTCACCCGCCGCCATCGAAACCGCCGATATCGCGCTGATGGCCGACCGCCTGCCCCGCCTGCCCTATGCCCTGGGCCTGGCCAGGCGGACGGTGAACACCATGCGACTCAATATCGCCATCGCCCTGCTGACCGTGGCCGTGCTGCTGGCCGGGGTGCTCTTCGGCGGCGTGACCATGGCCATCGGCATGCTGGTTCATGAAGCGTCGGTACTGCTGGTCATCCTCATCGCCATGCTGCTGCTGCGTCCCACCCTCAAGGAGAACAGACAGACAACAACGCAGCACCATGAACCCGCGGATGCCCTGGCGTCATGATCACCGGCAGCATCCTTCCTTACCACCACCAATCCATCCATACCGAGAACGGGAGATTCAAGATGTCGATCAAGCTTTCCACTGCCCTCATCCCCTTTACCCTGGCGGCCGCACTGGCGGTTTCCGGAGCCGGCCTGGCGGCCGATACGGCGGTGCACGACCATGACCATGGCGACGTCCCCTTCGAACTGCAGCTCAACGACGGCGAAAAGTGGGCAATCGACGCCCCGCTGGCTAAGGCCATGGGCGATATCAGCCTGGTGATGCGCGGATCCATCGACACCATCCATGAGGACCAGCTGCCGGCAACGGAGTACGTCCCCCTGGCCGAGCAGATCAATGACAGCGTCGCTTACATGGTGGAGAACTGTGAACTTCCGCCCGCGGCCGACGCCCAGCTGCACATGATCATCGCCCAGCTGGTGACCGGTGCGGACAAGATGGCCGGCAACAATGTCGACGCCACACCCGGGGGGGGAGCGGTTCAAGTGCTGGGGGCACTAGAGGCCTATGAGCGCTATTTCGATGACCCGGACTTTGTCGCTGTCCTTCACTGAGCCACACCCCGGCAACAACGAAATCCGGCGTGCCTTGCACGCCGGATTTTCTGGTTGCTGCCAGTCAGGAAAGGCGACTCACCCGCCGAGCCGATGGCTCAGCCGCACTTCGACCAGCCGCAGCCGGAGTAGCAGGTGGGGCAGCCGTCCATCATGATCAGCTCGCCGTTGCACTCGGGGCAGTGGCCGACCACGGCGTCTCCACTCCCTAATATGGAAGCACAGTCGAGCAGTACCTCGACTGGCCCATCCACGATTTCGGAGCAAGACACCATGACCCTGCCACTTCGCAAACACCTTCTGGCCATCGCTACCACTTCCGCCCTCGCCCTGCCGCTGGCCACCCCCGCATTCGCCCACTGCGATGCCTTGGACGGCCCGGTGATCTCGGAAGCACGACTCGCGCTGGAGTCGGGCGATATCACGCCGGTTCTCAAGTGGATCCCCGCCGACGATGAGGCAGAGCTCGCGTCCATGTTCGACAAGACCCTGGAGGTGCGCGCGCTCGGTGACAATGCCCGGGAGCTGGCTGACCAGCAGTTCTTCGCCAAGTTGGTAGCAACTCACCGCGCCTATGAAGGCGCGCCTTTCACCGGCATCAAGCCGGCCGGTGAGATTGACCCTGCGGTTCAGCTCGCCGACAGGGCGTTGGAAGAGGGCGAGATCGATACCTTGCTGGCTCGCCTCGTCGAGAAGTTCGAACAGGAGACACGCTCGGCCTTCGAGACCACCCTGGCAGCCAGGCAGCGAGCCGGTGATAACCCCGAGCTGGGACGAGAGTTCGTCGATCACTATGTGCACTACGTCCACTATCTGGAGGATGTACACAATGTGATCGCGGGCAACGCCAGTGCTCATGATCACTGAGCGCCAGCCCCCAGAAACGCCACCGCCCCGGGCCACTCTCGTGACCCGGGGCGGTGCGCTCTAACGGCTGACGGCCAGCGGTGCACTCAGCGTTTTTTCAGTTCTCCTTATTTTTCCCTTCCCCATGGCCCATCACGAACGATCAGAGATCATGCAGCGTGACACCGAGCCCCCGCGACCATTCCTGCAGCTTGTTGCGGTGCTCAGTGACGGCGCTCTGCGGTAGCCGGGACATGGGCTCAGGGGAAGACGACGTGGCCTTCACGACGGGCGCTGGCGCAGCCGCCAGGGGCAGCGTGACGCCCAACCCCCTGGACCACTCCTGAAGCTTGTCGTGATGCTCCATGAAGGCGACCTGCGGTATTCGGGGCGTGGTCTCCCAGGAAGCCTGCTCTGCTGCCGCGGGGACGACAACGCCAGCCAGGAGCATTACACCGCTAACGAGACCAATGATATGACGACGGCTCATGATGTTATCCTCCTTCCTCATCGATCGAGGAAGTTTGACTGCCGAGCGGAGGGTTCCACCCGGCTCATCAACAGTCTGGCAAGGCAGGCTTACACGGCGCTGAAAGAACCCAAATATCGATGCATTTTTTCGGCTCGCGCCATGCGCAGTGTCTACCGGATGGAATCGCGACTGCCTATCAGGCCATAGGCTTGCGAACATGCGGGACACTGCCAGCGCCGAGCGCTCCTTGAGCCATGAAGCGACCATAGCAGGTCCATACCGCCGCCCTTAAGGAAGACGTCGTGCATGATGATCAGGTGTCGGGTTTCCATCAGCATACCTTTGACACTTGTCAAGGCTCACGGCGGTAACCGCAGACTCGCCTCGAAACCATCCTTTCGTCCTGACGCAGGGGCGAGGAGCGTCAAGGTGACACCAGCCCCCTCGGCGATCGCCTGGGCGATGGCGAGTCCCAGGCCGGAGCCGCCGGCCCGGGTATTGCCCCGGGTGAAGCGGTCCGTCAGCCGAGCGAGCACCTCCGCCGGAATCACCGGTCCCGCGTTGACCACCCGCAACACGCCTTCGCTCGACAGGGCGACCTCGACGGGCCGATCGTCCTGCCCATGCTTCAGGGCATTTTCGATCAGATTACGCAGCAGAATCGCCAAGGCATCCGGATCGATCGATGAAAGGATTCGCGCTTCCTTGGGCAGTGAAAGTTCGAGGCGCACCGCGGAAACACGGCGAAAGTCGTCGACGACATGAGCGATGATCGGCCGGACGTCCTGGGGTGTTTCGGCCAGGAGGTCACTGCCCTCCGCCTTGGCCAGCTGCATCAGCTTCTCCGACAGCCGCGAAAGCTGGCGCAGCGACGCCTCGATGCGAGCCGCCCGATCCTGCAGCCGCCCCGGCGGCGCTTCATGGCGCAGACGCTGCACCTGGGCCAGGGTCGCCGCCAGGGGCGTGCGCAGCTCATGGGCGCTGTTAGCCGTGAAGCTGCGTTCGGACTCCAGCGCACGGCGCAATCGCTCCAGCAGATGGTTCACCGCCTCGGCGATGGGCACGAGTTCCGCCGGCAGGCGCTTGCCCTCTACCAGCGACAGATCCCCTGCTCCGCGCGCCTCGAGCGCATCACGATACGCTCTGACTCCACTCAAGGCATGACGCACGAACCACCAGATGCCCATCAGGCTCAGGGGAATCAGACCCGCCAAGGGCAAGAGCAGCATCACGATCGCTTGCCCTTTTGCCTGGCGTCGAGAGGCAAGCGGCTCGGCGACCTCGATGAAAAGGGTATCGCTGATCGCGGTGGTGCCGTAGAGCCGATGCGTTGCCGTGCTGCGAAGCCCCGCTTGAGGCGTCTCCGGAAAGGTGGACGGATCGACGTCATGCGATGCGAGCAAGGCGTTGCCGGACGCATCGCGCACCAGATATGTCAGATATTCCTCGTGGACACGCAAGGGGGCGACATACTGCACCAGGTCGAGATTATCCCGATTGACGATCTCGACGACGGCCAGGGACAGGATGCGTTGCGCGGTCTCTTCCAGGGAACTATCGAGGGTCCTGTCGATGGTATGTTCGACGATCAGCGCCGTGACCGTGGTGGCGACCAGCCAGAACAGCGTCACCCCGAGGGTCAAGCCGAGGCCGAGACGACGCTGCAGGCTAATCGGCCGGCTCATCTCCGCCCCAGCCGATAGCCCATGCCACGTACGGTCTCGATGCTGGCATGTCCCAACTTCTTGCGCATGCGGCTGATATGAACCTCTACGGTGTTGCTTTCGATCTCCGCGCCGAAGGCATACAGGTGATCCTCGAGTTGAGCCCGGGACAACAGCGCTCCGGGATGTTGCACGAGCGACTCGAGCAGCGCCCATTCCCGTGCCGTCAGCTCGACGCCGTGTCCGGCCCGGAGCACCGAATGATTGACCAGATCGATCTCCAACTCACCCACGCGGATCAGCGGATTGGGATTGCCACTGTAACGCCGCGCCACGGCGGCGATCCGAGCGGACAGCTCCGACAGGTCAAAGGGCTTGACCAGGTAGTCGTCCGCGCCGGCGTTCAGCCCTTCAATACGGTCAGATATCTGATCCCGTGCGGTCAAGATAATCACCGGCGTGGTATCGCCTGCCTTGCGTCGGCGCCTCAGAAAATCGAGTCCTCGGCCATCGGGCAGCATCAAGTCAAGCAGAATCAGATCGTAGGCGGTCGTCGCGACGCTCGCTTCAGCGTGCTTCAAGCACTGCATCCAGTCCACGGCATGGCCATCTTCGCTGATCTGTTCGCGCACCGCCTCGCCCAGAGAGGGCGCATCCTCGATCAGTAATATGCGCATATCCCATTTTCTCCTGAGGTCACAGACACCCTGAGCCTAACGGGTCTGCCTGACGGCAACCTGAACGGGACCGACTCGCCCATACATCGAAGCAGTCGTATCCACGTCAGATTCCTGTCAGGTGATCCGCTTACAGTGACAACGTGAACATCATCTGGAGAAAACCATGAAAACGCCACTGTTTGTCACCACCACGCTGGCCACCATCCTGGCGAGTGGAATGACCCTAGCCGATGACGACTGTCGTGATCCGGTCGCCGACTGGCAGCCTCGCGACGCCCTGCGCCAGCAGCTCGAGGCCAAGGGCTGGGAGGTACGCCGCATCAAGGTCGATGACGGCTGCTACGAGGTCAAGGGCCTCGATCAGGAGGGCAACGAGGTCGAGGCGGAGTACGCCCCGGCATCGCTGCGCCTGCGCAAGCTGGAAATCGAATACGACTACGACGACAAGGAATACGACCGCTCTGATGACGACGACGACAGCGAAGCTACCAGCCGGCGCTCGGAGTCTCGCACCGGCCCCGACAGCGGCATCGTCAGCGGCAAGCCGTCCGTCCGCATCGAGTGATGCGTTGTTTCATAAGGACACTAGATTGCCCGAGACCAACATGTGACGGAGACAGACGATGAAAAGACTCACCCTTGCTCTTGCCCTCAGCCTTGCCGCCGCCATCGCGCTACCGGCCCTCGCCCAGGCGCGGGAGGTGACCTTCAATACCGAGCTGAAAAACTACGGAGGCGACGGCGCCTATGTGGCGCTCTACCTCACCGATGCCGACGGCCAATACCAGGGCACACTCTGGATCGCCGGAGAGAAGTCGAAATACTACAAGCACCTGCGCGACTGGGCGCGAGGCAGCGGCCAGCGCAGGAGTGAATATGACGGACTGAGCGGTGCCAGCGTCGGCAACGGACGTACCCTGAATATCACCCTGGATCTTGCCGATGAGCTGTTCGACGCGGGGTATGAGGTGCGAGTGGACACCGCCGTCGAGGACCAGCGTGACAATCGTTACGACGTCGTCGCCCCGCTGACCACCGAGGGCGCAGGCAAGCCGGTCTCGGGCCGCGGCTACGTGCAGTCGTTCCGCTACACCTTCTGATTGATCGAGGAGCACAGCTACCATGCTACGCCAGTTTCATTCGCTGCCCGGCCTGATCGCGGCGCTGTTCGTCATCGTTCTCTCGGTGACCGGGGCGATCCTGTCGCTCAACCCGGCGCTCGAGCGGGCGGGGTCCGTAGTTCCCGCCACCGGGCAGATCAGCGTCGCCGAATTGGCAGGCAAGGTGGCGGAGCATTACCCGGGGGTCGATCAGATCGAGCGCACGCCCTCGGGCACCCTGATCGTCTATTACACCCGAGACGGCCAGATGGGGGCCGATCGGGTGGATCCGCGCACCGGGCAATCCATCGCCGCCTATGAACCGTCATCATTCTCGGCCTGGGTGAAGAACCTGCACCGCTCACTGCTGCTCGATATGCCCGGTCGCGCGGTGGCAGGCATCATGGCGCTGGCGATGGTGGTGCTGGCGATCTCCGGTGCGCTGCTGCTGGCCGCTCGCCTGGGTGGATGGCGCCAGCTGCTGCGTCCGGTGCGCGGCACCCTGAGCCAGCGACTGCACATCGAGCTCGGTAGAGCAGCGATGCTCGGCCTGCTTCTGTCGGGGCTGACCGCATCCTACCTCTCCGCCACCACCTTCGGCCTGGCTCCGGAGGGCGTGGCGGCCGAGCCCAAATTCCCGATGGAGGTGAGCGGGGGTCCCCCCGCCGCCGTCGACACCCTGTCGGCCTTGAAGGCAACCGACCTCAACGACCTGCGGGAGTTGGTCTACCCCTATCCGAACGATCCCACGGACATGTACTCACTGAGTACCGATCAAGGCGCCGGTTATATCGACCAGGCCAGCGGCGAGTGGCTCTCCTACCAACCCCATGATGCGACCCACAGGCTCTATGAGTTCATCTATATGCTTCACACCGGCGAAGGTCTCTGGTGGCTTGGCGTCATCCTCGGCCTGGCCTCCCTGACGGTGCCGGTGATGGCCGTGACAGGTCCGATAATCTGGTGGAAGCGCCAGCAGTCGAAACCCAAGCTCGCCGCCAACAGCGGGCCAAACGCCGCGGACAGCATCATCCTCGTCGGCAGCGAAGGCAACACGACCTGGGGCTTCGCCAGGACGCTGCACGACAGCCTGGCGCGGAAGGGCCACCGCGTGCATACCGCTCCCATGAACCAGCTGGCCTCCGGCTATCGCGGCGCGAAACGGCTGTTCATCCTCACTGCGACCTACGGGGATGGCGATGCGCCGGCCTCGGCCAGCCGGTTCCTGGCACGGCTCGAGAAGATGTCCAACACGCCCGACCTCCCGGTTGCCGTGCTGGGCTTCGGTGACCGGCAATTCCCCCGGTTCTGTGGGTTCGCGAAAGAGGTCGAGGCGGCGCTCGCCGCCAAGGGTTGGCCACAGCTGCTGCCGCTCGACACCATCAACCGGCAATCACCGCAGGCGTTCACCCGCTGGGGAGACGCGGTGAGCAAGGCGATCAGTACCGAGCTGACACTGATCCACACCCCCACTCGTCCCCACACCACCACCCTGAAACTCGGCGAGCGGGTGGATTACGGCGCCGACGTGCAGGCTCCCACCGCCGTGTTGCGCTTCAGGGCGCCCGAGAACGGCAGCCAGCCCAGCCTGCTGAACCGTTTGCTGGGGCGAACCGGCCTGCCGCCTTTCGAGGCCGGCGACCTGGTCGGCATCCTGCCGCCGGACAGCCACGTGCCGCGCTTCTATTCGCTGGCTTCCGCCTCGAAGGATGGCACCCTGGAGATCTGCGTGCGTCATCATCCTGGTGGCCTGTGTTCGAGCTTCCTCCATGCGCTGCCGGTAGGCGGTACGATCGAGGCCTTCATCCAGCCCAACCCGGACTTTCGCCCTGCCGCCGGCAAGGCGCCGGTGGTGCTGATCGGCGCGGGCACCGGGATCGGGCCGTTGGTCGGCTTCATCCGTCACAACAGGTCGCGTCACCCCATGCACCTCTATTGGGGCGGCCGTAGTCCACAGTCCGACTTCCTCTATGAACCTGAACTGAACACCTATATGGAGGACAGGCGGCTGACAGAGCTGAATGCCGTCTTCTCCCGCGTCAGCGATAGCGCCTATGTTCAGGACAAGATCTCCGTGGATGCGGCGCAACTACGCCGATTGATCGAGAAGGGCGCACAGATCCTGGTCTGCGGCGGCCGGGATATGGCAGCAAGCGTCATGGCGGCGATGGACGAGGTCATTGCACCGCTTGGCATGGACGTCGCAACGCTCAAGGCCCAGGGGCGCTATCGTGAAGACGTCTATTGACCCCATGCCCCTGAGCCACCATGGCGGCTTGCCCCAACGCAGACGCCCCAGGACGCGCAAGCGACCCGGGGCATCTCCATGGCCATAAGGGCGGGGTCAGCTCGGCCGGCCCGACTTATCCACAGCGCCTTGCTCGAGCTCTCTTATCCACACTTGGACCAGCCGCAGCCGGCGTAACAGGTGGGGCAGCCATCCATCATGATCAGCTCACCGTTGCACTCGGGGCAGTGGCCCACCACGGTGGGGCCGTCACCCTTGGCATGATCGGCATGCTGGGCCTTACGCTCGGCCTGCTCGATCTCCTCGGGGGTGGGCGGCTGCCAGGGATGGCCGCGGGCCAGGTGCTGGGCAATCACCAGCCTCAAGCCAAAGTGACAGTTTCGAAGTAGAAGTGAATATTGTCGTGGTTCACAGAGACGTTTAAGGCTGGTGTCAGATTAAAGCTGCAGAATTCAAACAAACTCAAACCGGAGTTTGTTTGTGCCTAACATACGTACCTTTATCATCCTTTGCCTGCTTTTGGCGACTCAGATCAGCTTCTGGGGCCCGGGGCTGAGCTATGAGCAGTTACTGACGCTCAGTGGATACCTTGCCATCAATTTCATGTCCATCACCATGGTGCTGGCTACCCGGCCTGGATGGCTGGAATCGCCGCTGGGTGGTCTGGACAGTATGTATCAGCTGCATAAATGGACCGGCATTCTGGCCGTAATTTTTGCGCTGACACACTGGCTGATCGAAATGGCGGATGATGGTCTCGAAGCGCTGTTTGGCTCGGATCGGAGCTTGCAGGAAGCACACTTTTCGGGCCTGCTGGGCAGCCTTCAGGATGGTGCTGAAGACTTGGGCGAACCCGGCCTGTATCTGTTGCTGTTTCTGGTTGTCATTACCCTGACCCGGTGGGTGCCCTACTATTACTGGCGTTACTTGCACCGGGTGATGCCACTGATTTATCTGGCACTGGCCGCCCATGCAGTGTTGTTGGCTCCTCTGAAGTGGTGGCAACAACCCACCGGCTGGCTGATGACACTGTTGGTTGTGGGTGGTGCCGTCGCAAGCCTGCAATCGCTGACCGGGCAAATCGGGAGGAGTCGCCGCTACAAAGGGCTGGTTAAGGCCGTCAAGCAGACATCAGCCAACATCACGGAAGTCGTCTGTGAGATGGGCAAGCGGTGGCCAGGGCATCAAGCCGGACAATTCGCCCTGGTGACCTTCGACCGGATTGAAGGGGCGCATCCTTTCAGCCTGTCCAGTGCTGACAACGACAGCGGACAGCTCAGTTTTCACATCAAGGCACTGGGAGACTACACCCGCAAGCTCCCGCAGCAGCTAAGCAGTGGCCAGGCAGTTACGCTCGAAGGCCCTTATGGTCGCTTTGGCCCCGACAGCGGCAGAAAAAACGCCCAGCAGATCTGGGTGGCCGGTGGCATAGGTATCACACCGTTTCTGGCTGCGCTGGAAAACCGCCTGATCAAGACCGAACCAAAACATTCAGCGGTCACACTTCATTACTGCACTGCCGGCGCCATGGATGACCCAATGGTGACGCGTCTGCAACAACTGACGGACCAACTTCCGGACATATTGCTGCACATCCACGACAGCCAACAGGGGCAGCGATTGACTGCAAATCAACTGCAAATCCATGACCGCAGAGTGGATATCTGGTTTTGCGGACCGCAGGGCCTGGCCAAAGCCTTGCGAAGCGGCCTAAAGCAACGGTCAATTTCTTTACGCTTTCATCAGGAAAGTTTCCAGTTCCGCTGAATGAGTAGTGAAGCGGACCCTCTTATCCACACTTGGACCAGCCGCAGCCGGCATAACAGGTGGGGCAGCCATCCATCATGATCAGCTCGCCGTTGCACTCGGGGCAGTGGCCGACCACGGTGGGGCCGTCGCCCTTGGCATGGGAGGCCTCCTGAGCCTTGCGCTCGGCCTGCTCGATCTCATCCGGGGTGGGTGGCTGCCAGGGGTGTCCGCTGGCCAGGCGCTGGGCATAGCGGCTGACCAGCTTCTCCACCGGCACCTGGTTGCCATCCTGGTCGAGGAAGCCACGGCGGTAAAGGATCTGCTGGATCGACCAGGCGATGGCCGCGACCTCGGAGTCATGGAACATCGGCTTGCCCCAGCGGTTCATACCGCAGCGCACCAGGCCCTTGTCCCAGGCCACCTTGCGCAGGTCGGCCACCGCCTGGGTGACGTAGCCGCCGCGGGCGGCCAGCGACAGGCTGCGCATGGTGGCGGTGATCCACTGGTGCTCGCTGGAGAGCTGGCCGGAGGGGAAGAAGAACTCCACCGGACGCTCGATCACCACCCGCTTGCCGCCCAGCACGCCCTCCACCGGCATGAACGACACCAGCAGGTAGACCTTCTTGCGCCCCTCGGCGCCGACGTAGGAGATCTTCTCCGACACGGCCTCCAGAGTGCCCTCGGGGCGCGAGGGAATGCGCACCGTGAGCGGGTTCTCCTCGGCCAGGGGCGGCTCCTCCACCGCCTTCTTGACGCTGTAGGACACGATCTTGGAATTGATCTCGACGGCCATCAGGCGGCTCCTCCGGAAAGTTGTTGATTGGCGCTGGGCATCCATCGCTCGGGGCTGATCCGGCAAGTGCCGTTACTACCATTTGCCATAGGTGCCTTCCTTGAGCCCGTCATAGAGGTTCGCCGCGTTGTGCTCCTCGCCGTCGTAGATGACCTTCTCGTCGCCGGCCAGCTCCACGGTCTCGCCGTTCTCCAGCTCGAAGACGTAGGTGGTGTTCTTGAGGTCGTCCTCGCGTACCAGCACGCCCTGGAAGGCTTCCGGGTTGAAGCGGAAGGTGGTGCAGCCCTTGAGCTTGCTGGTGTAGGCGTCGAGGTAGAGGTCCTTGAACTCATCAAAGGCGAACTCGGTGGGCACGTTCACCGTCTTGGAGATGGCCGAGTCGACCCACCCCTGGGCCGCCGCCTGCACCGCCACGTGCTGCTTGGGGCTCACCGCGTCGGCGGTGATGAAGTAGTCGGGCAGGTCGCTCTCCACGGCGTCGGCGGCGATAAAGTGGCGATAGGCCGCCAGCTCGAAGGAGACCACCTCGACCTGCTCCTTGGTCTTCTTGCCCGACTGGATGACGTTGCGGAAATAGCGGTGCGAGAAGGACGGCTCGATGCCGTTGGAGGCATTGTTGCCCAGCGACAGCGAGATGGTGCCGGTGGGCGCGATCGAGCTGTGGTGGGTGAAGCGCGCACCGTGCTCAGCGAGCTGAGACACCAGCTCCGGTTCTACCTCGGCGACCTTCTGCATGTAGCGGCTGTAGCGAGCGTGCAGGATGCGGCCGGGCACCTTGTCACCCACCTCGTAGCCGTCCTGCTTGAGCTCGGGGCGCTCGCGCATCATCCGCGGGGTGATCGCGTAGTCCTCGGCCAGTGCCGGCGCCACGCCCTTCTCGCGGGCAAGCTCCAGCGCCTGCTTCCAGCCCTCCAAGGCCAGGTTGCGGCTCACCTCTTCGGTAAAGGCCAGTGACTCCGGCGAGCCGTAGGGAATCTTGAGCATCGTCAGGGTCGAGCCCAGGCCCAAAAAGCCCATGCCGTGGCGGCGCTTGGCCTCGATCTCGCGGCGCTGGCCGGGCAGCGGCAGGCTGCTGATCTCCACCACGTTGTCGAGCATGCGGGTGAAGATCGCCACCACCTGACGGTAGCGCTCCCAATCGAAGCGCGGCTTTTTGCCGAAAGGGTCGATGACGAAGCGGGTCAGGTTCACCGAGCCGAGCAGGCAGGCGCCCTCGGGCGGCAATGGTTGCTCACCACAATTATGAGCATGAAAAGCGTTAGCATCAAAAGTATTAATGCCGGGTACCTGGACATCATAAACCTCTTCGACACCCGCATCTTCATGACCCACGACCCGGGCAACGAAACGCTCTCTATTTAGTTGGCGCTGGTACCCGTCCAGCAAGGTGTCAAGGTGATCCTGCTTGTCACTGTCCCCGAAGCCAATACGCGCAGAAAAACGCTCAAGGTTGGCACCACTGATCACCAACTCGTGCTGAGGTAGCGTCTCGTATCCGCGATGACCGCCCTTGCCATCGGGCAGGTCGCGCTTGGCGGCATTGCGCCTGTCCTGATAAAGCATGGAGATGATGCCGAAACGCTGCAACATGCGCTGTACGGCTTCGAGGCGAGGCAGGTCAGACTGCGCCAGACGCACACTGACGCCTTTCACTTGACTCCCCTGAACAGAACCATCCGCATCAAAGAAGCCACGCAGGAAACCGACATAACCGCTCGAGGACGCCTGCTCTAGCTCAGGTGTGATCGCCTTGTTACCAGGCTGCATCCCCATCTCGCGCGCCAGATTTCGCAGTGAGGCCGTGGACAGACGGTACTCGTCGCGACCACTGACCTTCTGCCAGCCTGAGAAGTCTGCACGATGCGGCAGGCTCCTGGCCGCCTTTTCTGCCAGGGCCATGACGGCACGCACACCCTCGTTCATTGCACCGTCGCTGCCATTGGCCACGGCGGCCTGTGGCCAAACAGAAAGGATGGCCTTGTCGTCCTTGAGCGTGCCATCGCCGACCAGCAGTCCCAGGAGGTAGCCCTTGGCCTCATCGAGCTTGCCGTCCCAATCTGAGGCATCACGATGGTCGTTGAGCAACACCCGATCACCTGCCTGGAGTTCTCCCGCGGCACACCATTCTGTCTCGGTGCGATAACGCGTAAAGGCCGATACCCGCCGGACGCGATGATCAGCAGTCAGCTTGAGGTTGTAGCCTTCGGCCGTGTACAGCCGAATCACCGGCTTGGTCGCAGTCTGGAAGAACCCCTCCGGCCCGCTGGGGTAGGCCTTGCCATCGATCACGGCGTCAAAGGAGCGGCCAATAAGCTGCGCAACCTGGCGCGGTCCTTCCGTGGTCTGCACCCACGTATCCGCTGTCACGCAGGGGTTGGTGGCGCGGATCTCCTCGCAGAACCAGTTGTTGTTCATGCGGTTGACCTGGTCGATCAGGATGAAGCCCGGCTCGGCGAAGTCGTAGGTCGAGGCCATGATGGTGTCCCACAGCTCGCGGGCCTTGATCACCTCGACGATCCGACAGGCCACACGCCCCTCGTCATCAACGGTATAGCCCTCCTCGATCACCGGCCAGTCGCGGTAGATCAGCTCGCTCGCCTCGACATCGTCCTTCTCGCCCTCGTGGAGCGGGAAGGCCAGCGGCCAGTCGGCATCGTGCTTGACCGCCTCCATGAACTCGTCGGTGATCAGCAGGCTGAGGTTGAACTGGCGCAGCCGGCCCGCCTCGCGCTTGGCCTCGATGAACTGACGGACGTCGGGATGGCCGACGTCGAAGGTGCCCATCTGGGCGCCACGGCGCCCGCCCGCCGAGGCCACCGTGAAGCACATCTTGTCGTAGATATCCATGAACGCCAGCGGGCCGTTGGTGCCGGCGCCGGCGCCGAACACGAAGGCCCCCTTGTGGCGAAGGGTGGAAAATTCGTAGCCGATGCCGCAGCCCGCCTTGAGGGTCATGCCGGCATCCACCACCGAGTCGAGGATGTCCTGCATGGAGTCGCGGATGGTGCGCGAGACGGTGCAGTTGATCAGGCTCACCGCCGGCTTGTAGGCCTCGGCGCCGGCATTGGACATGATCCGCCCGGCCGGGATGGCCCCATTCTCCAGCGCCCAGCGGAACTTCGGCAGCCACGCCTCGGCCTTGTCGCCCTCCACGGCCGCCAGGGCCCGTGCCACGCGATCCCAGGTGGCGGTGACGTCCTTGTCCACGGGATGGCCGTGACGATCCTTGAGGCGATACTTGGCGTCCCAGATGTCGCGGGACGGCACCTGCAGCGGCACCTCGTTGGAGGTCTTGACGGCCTTGGTGGAAGTGCTCATTCAGATGGCTCCGGAAGAAGAACATTGACAATATGTTAGATGCTGCGTTGCGCCAGTCGCTCCAGGCGGAACAGCAGTTCGCCGAAGGGACCCTGAGCCAGCCCTTCCTCGCGACCGTCGAGGAGGTTCTTGACCGTCAGGCCCAGCTCGGTGTCGCCCTCAATTAGCAGGCGACGCTGGAAGAACAGGCTGTCGGGATCCTCGCGCCGGGTGGCGAGACATAAAAACTCGCGCCAGCCGCCGCGGATGGTGGCCTCGCCCGGCTCGCGGCAGAGCACCAGGCGCTGCGCCTCGAGGCTCAGTGTCAGCGTCACGCCGAGGTCCTCGATGGCCAGGCTGATCCGGCGCCCTTCCAGGGCATCGAACTCGCCCTCCTCCAGCGGCTCGGCGAAGGTGCGGTTGAGAACCGGCTCCACCAGCCGCCGCTTGACGGCCAGGGGCACGCAGGGGTCCAGGGTGCGGATCAGACGGCTCGGCACGGGCGGGCGCGGAAGCGACAGTGACGGTAGGGGCAGGGACATGAAGGTTCTCCTGATGACGTCGACGCGGCTGGGCCGCCGAACCGCTCATCCTAGGGGCCATCTAAACCGCCTGCACTGACGTGCGTCAAGCCGTCGCCGGCACCGTGGATCCCGCTGGGCCAGTACCATATATAGACCACTGGCCAGACTCAAGCACAAGATGTGCAAAAAATGTCACCACGCCGCCCAGAGCGCCGCCGCGCCGGTGATGCGCCGCTCCGCTCGCTGTGGCGATGCCGACACAGCGGGCCGATGCGAGGAGGCGCACATCTTCCGCGCGCCTTTGGCCCGTGCATCTTCGTTGAACCACAATCTATGAATATAATCTAATGGATTAATCTGGTGCACAATTTTCGCACTTTTGAAGGTTTTAGGCTCAACATCATGTCTATTCTCCGCATGGCCCATGCAGTTGCTGCATAATGGTGCATTGCCTTATAGTGCAGCTGACCCGTTTCGACCGCACAGGAACCTTCCCATGCCCTACGTCCACGATACCCTCGAGGCCCTACGCAAGAGCAGCCCGGCCCAGACCGAATTCTACCAAGCCGCGGAGGAGGTACTGGAGTGCCTGCGCCCGCTCTTCGAGCACAGCCCCCACTACCTCGACCACAACATCATCGAGCGCATTGTCGAGCCGGAACGCCAGATCATGTTCCGCGTCTGCTGGACCGACGACGCCGGCAAGGTGCAGGTCAACAAGGGCTACCGCGTCCAGTTCAATTCCGCCCTCGGCCCCTACAAAGGTGGGCTGCGTTTCCACCCCAGCGTCACCTCGGGCACCATCAAGTTCCTGGGCTTCGAGCAGATCTTCAAGAATGCCCTGACCGGGCTGTCCATCGGCGGCGGCAAAGGCGGGTCGGACTTCGAGCCCAAGGGCCGGTCGGACGGCGAGATCATGCGCTTCTGCCAGGCCTTCATGAGTGAGCTCTATCGCCACATCGGCCCGACCACCGACGTGCCGGCCGGCGATATCGGCGTGGGGGCCCGCGAGATCGGCTTCCTCTACGGCCAGTACAAGCGCCTGACCGGCCGTTACGAGGGCGTGCTGACCGGCAAGAGCCTCAACTGGGGCGGCTCCATCGGGCGCAAGGAGGCCACCGGCTACGGTGCTGTCTACTTCGCCGAGAACATGCTCGAGGCCCGCGGCGAGACCCTGGAGGGCAAGACCTGCCTGGTCTCCGGTGCCGGCAACGTGGCCATCTACACCATCGAGAAGCTCTATGAGCTCGGCGCGATCCCCATCACCTGCTCGGACTCCCGGGGCACCCTCCATCACGCCCGCGGCATCGATCTCGACCTGCTCAAGGAGCTCAAGGAGGTCAAGCGCGTCTCGCTGGAGGCCTACCTGGAGACGCATCCCGAGGCGCGCTACCTGCCGGTCGGCGACTACCCGGCCGACGGCCATGCGGTCTGGCGCATCGAAGGCGACGTGGCCTTCCCCTGTGCCACCCAGAACGAGCTGACCGAGGCCGATGCCGAGGCCCTGCTGGGCAATGGCGTGACCTGCATCAGCGAGGGGGCCAACATGCCCTCCACTGCCGCGGCTGTGGACCGCTTCCTGGCCGCGAAGGCCGCCTACGGCCCCGGCAAGGCGGCCAATGCCGGCGGTGTGGCCACCAGCCAGCTGGAGATGGCCCAGAACAGCAGCATGGAGCAGTGGCCGCTGGAGAAGGTGGACACCAGGCTCAAGGAGATCATGGCCAATATCCACCGCCAGTGCGCCGAGACCGCCGAGGAGTTTGACGACCCCACCAACCTGGTGCTGGGCGCCAACATCGCCGGCTTCCGCAAGGTAGCTGATGCCATGATCGAGCAGGGCGTCGTCTGAGCCCGCCGCCGCTCGACTTCCATCTAATGCGACACGGCGCCCCTCGGGGCGCCGTGTCGTGTCGGCAGGTGATCGGGGCTTAGACGGTGCGCGAGTAGCGTCCCGGACCGTGGCCCAGGTAGGCATCGAAGGCCATGGCGGCGTTGCGCATCATCAACCGCCCGGCCGGCAGTACCGCGATGCTCCCGTCATCGATCGCCAGCAAGCCGTCGTCCGCCATCTCTTCCAGCTCGGCGAGTGCGTCGGCAAAATAGTTGCGAAAGTCGATATCGTGATCCGCCTCGATCGCGGCGAAGTCGATGCGGCCATGGCACATCAGGGCGTTGATCACATCGCGTCGCAGCAGGTCATCGGCGTTCAGGCGGTAACCGCGCATCACCGGCAGCCGTCCCGCCTCGAGGCGCGCCTGGTACTGAGCCGTCTCCTTGACGTTCTGGCTGTAGCTGTCGCCCACCTTGCCAATGGCGGTATTCCCCAGGCCGATCAGGTCGCAGTCGGCATGCGTCGAGTAGCCCTGGAAGTTGCGCTGCAGGGTGCCGTTCTCCTTCGCCAGCGAGAGCTCGTCCTCGGGCAAAGCGAAATGGTCCATGCCGATATAGGCATAGCCGGCCTCGGTGAGGCGACGGATGGTCAGCTCCAGCAGCTCGATCTTGCGCTCCGGCGGCGGCATGTCCTCGGGGCGAATCAGCCGCTGGGCCTTGAACAGCTCTGGCAGGTGGGCATAGCTGTAGGCGGCGATGCGGTCCGGGCGCAGTCTGATGATCTTGTCCAGGGTGGCATCGAAGCTCGCTACGGTCTGCAGCGGCAGGCCGTAGATCAGGTCGACGCTCACCGACTGGAAGCCGGCCTCACGGGCCGCCCTCACCAGTTCCACCACCTGGGCCTCGCTCTGGACGCGGTTGACCGCCTCCTGGACCCTGGCGTCGAAGTCCTGCACGCCGAAGCTCAGGCGATTGAACCCCAGGAAATGGAGCTCGTGGATCTGCTCGGGGGTCACGGTGCGGGGATCCACCTCCAGGGAGAATTCCCGCGCCTCAGGCTCAGCGAAGTGGAAGGCGTCGTCCAGCGCGCCCATCAGCTCGCCGAGCTGGCCGTTGCTCAGGTAGGTGGGGGTGCCACCACCCAGGTGCAGCTGGGTCATGCGCCGCGAGTCGTCGAACAGCGCCCCCTGGAGCTCGACCTCACGCTTGAGCCAGGCAAGGTACTCCGCGGCCCGCTCGCGGTTGTGTGTGATGATCTTGTTGCAGGCGCAGTAGTAGCAGAGGCTCTCGCAGAACGGGATATGCACGTAGGCCGACAGCGGCTTGGGCGTCGCGGCCCGATTGCTGCGGGAGGCCTCGGCACGGTAGTCGTCCTCGGCGAAGGCCGCCTGGAACTGCGGCGCCGTGGGATAGGAGGTGTAGCGCGGCCCCGGGCGGTCGTATTTCTCGACCAGGGGGCGAATGAACGGCAGGGTGTCTTGCATGATCGAATCGAGCCTCTGGAACCGTAAGGCGGCGGCCGGGGCCGCCACCGCATGGGCGAATTATGCCAGCCATGACCGGGCGCGTCGGTACCCTTCAAGGGGTAGCTGACCTAGATCAAATCGCAGTAGAAGGCATCGTGGCAGCGGTTGCTCCCCGGCGACGCCAGTGCAAGAGCCGCCATGCCACCAGCAGCCAGGCAAGGCTCCAGGTCCCGGCGGCGCCCCACAGCGCCGGCAAACCGGCGAGTGGCAGCGCTAGCCTCAGCCCCGCCGCCAGGGTGAAGAGCCCGGCCAGGGGCGGCAGCCACCGCTCCTCCCCGGGGCGCCCCTTGGCCCTCAGGATGGCCTGACGCAGCATGATGCCGCTGGCCAGGGTGCCGAGCGCCCCCACGGTGATCGCATGGAGCCGGCCCGTCGGCGAGATCCCCGCCAGCAGGTCGCCCGCTATCAGCAGGGCGCCCACGCCCAGCCAGGTATAACCAAGCAGCAAGGCGAGCAGGTCCGGCCTGTCCCGAAGCGCCCAGGGTGTCCAGCGCCAGAGCCGCACCAGGACCAGTGCCCCGGCCAGCGTCAGCACCGCCCCGGCCAGCGGCCAAATCGGCGGCCAGATCGCCAGCAGCCCGGCCGCGCCCAGCAGGCCGATCAGGGCCGCCTCGAGCCGTGGTTGTACACCGGCCCCGGCCACCCGGTCGCGCGCCATCAGGTGTCCGTTCACCGCCGGGGCAATCACCCGTCCGCCCATGAAGGCCATCAGCAGCAGCAACCAGAGCACCCCCTGGTGGAGAAGGGGCGAGAGCAGACCCGGGAAGGCCAGGCGCGCCGCCAGGCTGGCCACCGCCAGCAGGCAGAGCAGCCCGAGCAATGGCGAGAGCAGACGGTTGCGCCACTTCTTGGCGGCCAGGAAACGCGGCACCAGTTGCCAGGCCAGCAGCAGGGCGAAGGCGGCGTCGGCCAGTAGGGCTGGCCAGGCCAGGGGGGCAACCAGAATGCCGGTGCGCCCCACCAGCCACAGCCCAGCCAGCACGACCAGCCGACGTTGAGGCAGTGGGCCCAGCAGATAGCCCGCGATCACCGCCAGGGCGAAGCCGAACAGCAGCTCGCGACCATGGGCCGCCGGTGTCGCCAGCGCCGGCAGGCCGCCGAACATCGCCGCCAGCGACAGCGGCACCGCCAGGGCCGCATGCAGGGCGGCGAGCGGAAAGAACAGCGCCCAGGCGGGACGCCGGTCGGTGCGACGGGTGCCACCGACTTGACCTGGATCACTGGCAAGGAACCATAACATGCATATAAATTACATCTTACGGGTGGCCACGCCAATCGCCCACCACGCGACCGAATGCCGCGGTCGCGAATCAAACCTAACAGGCATGATGTTAGAATAAATGGTTTTTTCACCACGCCTTGCGAGGCGTCCGACGCGCCGGGACACCCATGCACCTGACTCGATTCACCGACTATTCGCTACGCGTGCTGATCTACCTGGCCGTCAAGGGTGAGCAGCGCTCGACCATCACCGAGATCGCCGAGCGCTTCGAGATCTCCCGCAACCACCTGATGAAGGTCGTGCAGGACCTCAACCACCGCGGCTACATCACCTCCATCCGAGGCAAGAACGGTGGCCTGCTGCTCAAGCGTGCCCCGGAGACGATCCCCTTGGGCGAGCTGGTCCGCGACACCGAACGAGACCTCGCCCTGGTGGAGTGCTTCGGCGACGACAACGAGTGCATCATCACCCCCGCTTGCCGGCTGAAGCCGATCCTGGCCGAGGCGCTCGCCGCCTTCCTCGCCGTGCTCGACCACTACACCCTGGCCGACCTGCTCGGCCCGCAGCGCCCCAGACTGGTGCGGCTGCTGCAGCTCGACGATACCCCCGCGACGCCCGAGTCCTCCTGACCCCTACATTAGCACCTTCTTTTTACCTTTTGCGCTGCCGGGTCTAGGCTGAACATGACGCACGTCAAGCCTCACCCGGGCGACGGCTGGCATTATGACCTCGATCGCCCTATGGGCCCCCGCCCGACCCGGGCTTATTCAAGCACCTAAAGATGCATTTCGGAGATGTATTATGAAGTTACTGCTCGTAGCCGCCCTGCTGGGCGGGGCCTTCCTCGCCATGGACGCTCAGGCCGCCGGGGACCCGGAAGCCGGTAAGGGAAAGATCGCCGCCTGCGCCGCCTGCCACGGCACCGATGGCAAGGCCACCGCACCCATCTATCCGAACCTCGCCGGCCAGAACGTCGCCTACCTCGAGAACGCCCTCAAGGCCTATCGGGCCGGTGAACGGGGCGGTGGCATGTCCATGATGATGACCCCCCAGGCCCAGGCGCTGTCCGACGAGGACATCG
Organism: Halomonas sp. 25-S5; assembly: GCF_029889845.1. Taxonomy (GTDB): domain Bacteria; phylum Pseudomonadota; class Gammaproteobacteria; order Pseudomonadales; family Halomonadaceae; genus Halomonas. The sequence goes on along the minus strand of NZ_JARANV010000005.1, from coordinate 108,596 downwards.
CCGACATCGCCGCCTACTACGGCAGCCTCACGCCCTGACCTCGGGGCCGGCGCGCCGCGCGCCGCGCGCCGACCCCCTTCGTCAGCCGCCGCCATCTTCACCTGATGATGCGGGATCTCCTCATGTCACCACGTCGGCCCCGACTTGCCTCCACGATCAGCTGGCTGCTGTTATGCCTGATGAGCCTCTGCCTGACCTCCCCGGCCCTGGCAGTGACGACGAGTGCGTTGCAGGCCAGCTTCCCCGGGGCCGACCGGCTGGCGTCCGCCGACACCGAATGGCCGGTCAGCGAGGTCTATGCCGGCGACGAGTTGCTCGGCTACGTCTTCGAGACCGTGGATGTGGCGCCGATTCCCGCTTACTCCGGCAAGCCGGTCAACCTGCTGGTCGGCATCGACACCACCGGTCAGCTGACGCTCGCCAAGGTGCTTGATCACTCCGAGCCGATCATGCTGGTGGGCATCCCCGAGGAGAAGCTGCAGAATTTCGCCGGCGCCCATACCAATTTCAGCGTCAACGATAACCCCAAGATCGGTGACAACCTGGATGCCATCTCCGGCGCCACGGTCACGGTGATCGTCGTCAACGACACCATCATGCGTGCTGCCCGCCAGGTTGCCGCCGGCCTGGGCATCATCGAGGACCCTTCCGCCCAGCCCGCCGCCACGGTCAAGCCAAATGTCTTCGCAGCGGCCGACTGGCAGACCCTGACCGGTGACGGCACCATCCGCCGCCTTCGCCTGACGCACGGCCAGGTGGACGAGGCCTTCGTCGGCACGCCGGCGGAAGACTACCTGCGCACCCCGGCGCCCGCGGGCAAGACCTTCATCGATCTCTACTATACGTACCTGAACGCGCCCATGGCCGGGCGCAACCTGCTCGGCAAATCCCGCTACGACGCCCTGATGGAGAGCCTCGCGCCCGGCGAACACGCCATCGCACTGATGGCCAACGGCGAATACTCCTTCAAGGGCTCGGGCTACGTGCGCGGCGGCATCTTCGATCGCATCGAGGTGAGCCAGGACGGTCGCACCATCACCTTCCACGATCTGGACCATCAGCGGGTGGGCAGTTTCGATGTCGCGGGCATGCCGCGCATGGAGGAGAAGGACATCTTCATTATCCGCGAGGACGCCGGCTTCGACCCCGGCCGGCCCTGGCAACTGGACCTGCTGGTGCGTCGCGCCTCGGGCCCCCTGGACAGCGAGTTCACACGCTTCAGCGCCGACTACAGTATTCCCGACGCCTACGTCGAGCGCCCCGAGCCGGTGGTGGAGCGGCCCATCTGGGTACAGGTCTGGTACGACAAGGCCTTCCAGATCGCCGTGTTGGGCCTGGGCCTCGCGGTGCTCACCGGGGTCATGCTGTTCCAGGACGTGCTGGTGCGCTACCCGCGCATCCTCGAACCGCTGCGCATCGGCTTTCTGGTCTACACCCTGGTATTCATCGGCTGGTACGCCCTGGCCCAGATCTCGGTGGTCAATATCCTGACCTTCACCCATTCGCTGATCACCGACTTCAGCTGGAGCTCGTTCTTGATCGACCCGATGATGTTCATCCTCTGGGCGTTCGTGGCGGTCAGCCTGCTGCTGTGGGGACGCGGCGTGTTCTGCGGCTGGCTGTGCCCCTTCGGCGCCCTCCAGGACCTGGTCAACAAGGCCGCGCGCAAGCTGGGCGTCAAGCAGATCGAAGTCCCCTTCGGTCTGCACGAGCGGTTATGGGCGATCAAGTACATCATCCTGCTGGCGCTGTTCGCGCTCTCGCTGCACTCCCTGGGCACCGCCGAACGCTATGCCGAGGTCGAACCCTTCAAGACCGCTATCACCCTGCGCTTCCAGCGCGACTGGCCCTTCGTGCTCTACGCCTTGGGCCTGGTGGTGGTCTCGGCGTTCAACCACAAGTTCTACTGCCGCTATGTCTGCCCGCTGGGCGCCGGCCTGGCGATTCCTTCGCGGCTACGGCTGTTCGACTGGCTCAAACGCCACCGTGGCAGCTGCGGCACGCCGTGTCAGATCTGCGCCCAGGAGTGTGAGGTGGGCGCCATCCACCCCGACGGGCGCATCAACGCCAACGAATGCCACTACTGTCTCGACTGCCAGGTCACCTACTGGGATGACCAGCGCTGCCCGCCGATGGTCAAGCGACGCAAGCGCTACGAGAAGGCGACCCGGGTCTCCGGCAAGGGTACCGCCGGGACCTTCGACCCCGCAGCCCCCGGTGCCGAGGGTGCCGAGGGTGCCGAGGGTGCCATGCTGCAGCGTATTCCGATCCATCACGAGGAGTGAACCATGAGTGACGACAAGAAGCGGGAGCTGAAGGACATCGGCCGCCGCCACTTCCTGCGCAACAGCGCGGTGACCGGCGTGGCCGGCGCCGGGCTTGCCGGCGGTTTCGGCAGCGCGGCGGCACTGTTGCAGAGCCAGAAGGCTCGGGCAGCCAGCGAGAACGGCGAAGTCGCCATCGCCCCAGGCGAACTCGACGAATACTACGGCTTCTGGAGTGGCGGTCAGTCTGGCGAGGTGCGTATCCTCGGCGTTCCCTCGATGCGCGAGCTGATGCGCATCCCGGTGTTCAACGTCGATGGTGCCACCGGCTGGGGCATCACCAACGAATCCAAGCAGGTGCTGGGTGAGTCGGGCAAGTACCCCAATGGCGACGCCCACCACCCGCACATCTCCATGACAGATGGCCGCTACGACGGCAAGTATCTTTTCATCAATGATAAGGCCAACACCCGGGTGGCGCGTATCCGTCTGGACATCATGAAGACGGACAAGATCACCACCATTCCCAATGTCCAGGCGATCCACGGGCTGCGCCTGCAGAAGGTGCCGCATACCAAGTACGTGTTCGCCAACGCCGAGTATTTCATTCCCCATCCCAACGATGGGCAGAACATGGAGGATACCGAGAATCACTACACCATGTTCAACGCCCTCGACGCCGAGAGCATGGAGGTGGCCTGGCAGGTAATCGTCGACGGCAACCTGGACAACACCGACGCGGACTACACCGGGCGCTTCGTCGCCTCGACCTGCTACAACTCGGAGAAGGCCACCCAGCTGGCGGGCACCATGCGCGAGGAGCGCGACTGGGCGGTGGTGTTCGACGTCGAGGCCATCGAGGCCGCCGTAAACGCCGGCGAGTTCGAGACCTTGGGCGATAGCGAGGTGCCGGTGGTGGACGGTCGTCATGGCTCCAAGCTGACCCGCTACATCCCGATCCCCAAGAATCCCCACGGCCTCAACACTTCCCCGGACGGCAAGTACTTCATCGCCAACGGCAAGCTGTCGCCGACCTGCTCGATCATCGCCATCGACAAGCTGCCCGAGCTGTTCAATGATGCCATCGAGCCGCGCGATGCCGTGGTCGGTGAACCGGAGTTGGGGCTGGGGCCGCTGCACACCACTTTCGATGGTCGCGGCAACGCCTACACCACCCTGTTCATCGATAGTCAGATTGCCAAGTGGAACATCGAGGACGCCATCCGCAGCTACAACGGAGATGAGGTCAACTACCTGCGCCAGAAGATCGATGTGCATTATCAGCCTGGCCACAATCACGCCAGCTTGACCGAGACCCGAGACGCGGACGGCAAGTGGCTGGTGGTACTGTCCAAGTTCTCCAAGGATCGCTTCCTGCCGGTGGGCCCGCTGCGTCCCGAGAACGATCAGCTGATCGACATTTCCGGTGAGCAGATGAAGCTGGTGCACGACGGCCCGGCCTTTGCCGAGCCCCACGACTGCATCCTGCTGCGCGCGGATCAACTCAATCCGACCAAGCTGTGGGATCGCAACGACCCCTTCTTCGCCGAGACCCGGGCCAGAGCCGAAGAAGACAACATCGACCTGATGACCGACAACAAGGTCATCCGCGACGGCAACAAGGTAAGGGTCTACATGACCTCGGTGGCACCGCAGTACAACCTCACCGAATTCAAGGTCAAGCAGGGCGACGAGGTCACCGTGACCATCACCAACCTGGACCAGATCGAGGACCTGACCCATGGCTTCTGCATGGTCAACCATGGCGTTGCCATGGAGATCAGCCCGCAGCAGACCTCCAGTGTGACCTTCACAGCGGACAAGCCCGGCGTGCACTGGTACTACTGCAACTGGTTCTGCCACGCCATGCATATGGAGATGACGGGGCGGATGCTGGTCGAACCCGCATAAGGGTAGGTAACGATCCCCACATGTTGCTCGAAAACTGGGCCGGAGCATATTCCGGCCTTCTTTGGTTCACTGGCTCAGGAACGCCATGCGCACGCTCCTTTTGGCTCTCCTCCTTTCTGGCTTGTCCCCCGCGAGCTGGGCGGCCGACTTTCGGGCGAGCCCCGACGAACCGCTGCAGGCCCAGATCGACCGCACCCAGGCCGGGGATCGCCTGATCCTCGTCCCGGGACGCTATCCAGGATCGATCACTATCGATCATCCCCTGGACCTTCGCGGCGATGGCCAGGCCATCATCGACGGCCTGAGCCAAGGCCATGCGGTGACCATCAACGCCCCTGAGGTGACGCTCGAAGGGCTCGAGATCATCAACTGGGGCAAGAATCTCACCGAACTCGACGCCGGCATCTTCGTCACCGACCAAGGCGCCGACAGTATGATCCGCAACAACCGGATCGAAGGACCGGGCTTTGGTATCTGGCTGGATGCGGTCAGAGACGTCCGGGTCATCGACAATGTCATTCGCGGCGATACCGCACTGCGGTCCCAGGATCGCGGCAACGGCATTCACCTGTTCAACGTGCGCAATGTGCGGGTCGAGGGCAACGATATCGCCCGTACCCGGGACGGCATCTACATCGATAACAGCAGCCAGAGCACCCTGAGCGGTAACGAAATGCATGATCTGCGCTACGGCATCCATTACATGTACGCCTACGACAACCGCCTGGAGAACAACCTGACGCACGACACCCGCACCGGTTACGCGCTAATGCAGTCCAAGCGCCTGGCGGTGCTCGACAATCGCTCCGTCGACGATGAGAACTACGGTATTCTGATGAACAACATCACCGGATCGAAGCTCAAAGGCAACCGCATCGAGGGCATTCGCCAGCCAGTGAACGCCCGGGGTGAGGGCAAGATCAGCGGCGGCGACGGCAAGGCCATCTTCGTCTACAACTCCCAGTTCAACGAGTTTCTCGACAACCGCTTCGCCACCAGCGATATCGGCATCCATCTGACCGCCGGCTCCGAGGACAACGTCGTGCTCGGCAACGCCTTCGTCGACAACCGCCAGCAGGTCAAGTACGTGGCTACCCGCGCCCAGGAGTGGTCAGCAGACGGCCGCGGCAACTACTGGAGCGACTACCTGGGCTGGGACCTGGACGCCGACGGCATCGGCGACACCGCCTACGAACCCAACGACGCCATGGACCGCCTGCTGTGGCGCTATCCCGCCGCACGCCTGTTGATGAATAGCCCGGCGGTATTGGCGCTGCGCTGGGTACAGCGACAGTTCCCGGTGTTTCGTCCCCAGGGCGTCAAGGACAGCGCGCCGCTGATGACCGCTCCCACCCACGACGAGGCGGACACATGAATGACATCATCACCTTCAACGGCGTAACCAAACGTCACGGCGACGTCACCAGCCTCGCGGATCTCCATCTCGAGGTGCAGGAAGGCGAGGTGCTGGCCCTGCTGGGGCATAACGGTGCCGGCAAGACTACCGCCATGAAGCTGATCCTCGGGTTGATCGCCCCGAGCGAGGGCGAACTCAGGGTATTCGGCGCGGCGCCCCACGGCGCCGAGGCCGACCGGCTGCGCCGGCGGCTGGGCTTCCTGCCCGAGAACGTCGGCTTCTACGAGCAGTTGAGCGGCCGCGAGGTACTCGACTACTTCGCCCGGCTCAAGCGCGTCGACCGGCACCGGATCGACGACCGCCTCGAGCAGGTCGGCCTCGGCGAGGCGTCTCGGCGACGCGTCAAGACCTATTCCAAGGGCATGCGCCAGCGCCTCGGACTGGCCCAGGCGCTGCTCGGCGACCCGCGCCTGCTGCTGCTCGACGAGCCCACCACCGGCCTCGACCCGGCGGCGACCCGGGACTTCTACGCCACGGTCCGGGCACTGCGCGACCAAGGCTGCACGGTGCTGCTGTCATCCCATGTGCTCCCCGGGGTGGAGCCCTACATCGACCGGGCGTTGATCCTCGGCGGCGGCAAGCGCCTGGCGCTGGGCAGCCTCGACGAACTGCGCCGCCAGGCCGAGCTGCCACTGACCATTCGCGCCAAGGGCGACTGGTCGATCACCCCCCCACCGGCAGACCTGCCGGCCCATGAGACGCAGCGCCTCAACGGCCATGCCTGCGAGTTCCGCGTGCACCCGGCGAACAAGATGCGGGTTCTAAGGTGCCTGACCACCACGCCCGGCATCGAGGATATCGAGCTGCTGCCGCCCAGCCTGGAGAACCTCTATACCCACTTTTCCGCCACCGAATCACCGCGAGGTCAGTCATGAACGCGGTATTGAGCGTCGCGCGCAAGGAGTTCCGGGACGGCCTGCGCAACCGCTGGGTGCTGGCCATCGCCCTGGTACTGGCCATTCTCGCCGTGGGCATCGCCTACTTCGGTGCCGCCGCCAGCGGTGAGCTAGGCTTCACGTCGCTGGCCACCACCGTGGTCAGCCTATCGACCCTGGCGGTGTTCCTGATCCCGCTGATCGCCCTGCTGCTGGCCTACGACGCCATCGTCGGCGAGCAGGAGGCCGGCACCCTGCTATTGCTGCTCACCTACCCACTGAGCCGATCACAGCTGCTGCTGGGCAAGTTCTTCGGCCATGGGCTGATCCTGGCCGTCGCTACCGCCCTGGGCTTCGGTATCGCCGGCATCGCCATCGCCCTCGGCGCCCCGGGGGTCGATCTGCTGGCACTCGCCGGCAGCATCGGCCTGCTGATCGTCAGCAGCGTGCTTCTGGGTTGGGTGTTCATCGCCTTCGCCTATCTAATCAGCGTCTGGGTCACGGAAAAGGCCCAGGCCGCGGGGCTCGCCTTGATCGTCTGGTTCCTGTTCGTGCTGGTCTTCGACCTGGCGCTACTGGCGCTGCTGGTCAGCGTCGAGCGGGGCGGCGACTGGCTCCCCTGGCTGCTGCTGCTCAACCCCACCGAGTGCTTCCGCCTGATCAACCTGGCCGGCTTCGAGGCCGCCCGCAGCTACACCGGCCTCACCTCCATCGCCGAGGGTGGCACCTTCCGGCCCGCCGTGGTCACCGCCATCCTGGTGGCCTGGATCCTGGTGCCCCTGGGCCTGGCGCTGCTGCGCTTCCGGCGCCGCGCCGCCTGAGTCCGCTGCCGACCCTCTTCACCGCTCCCGTAGAGAGACCCCATGAAAAAGCTGCTTCTGCCGCTCCTCCTGATCGTCGTCCTGCTGCTCGCCGCCTGCGGCGAGTCCGAGCCCGAGGCGCTGGCCGCCGCCCAGCCCATCGAGGCCGGCGACAGCTGCCATGTCTGCGGCATGCTGATCAGTGAGCACCCCGGCCCCAAGGGCGAGGCCTTCATGGAAGCGCAGGGCGAGGCGCTGAAGTTCTGCTCCACCATGGACCTGTTCGCCTTCCTCAAGCAGCCCGAGAACGAGACCCGCCTCTCCCACGCCTATGTCCACGACATCGGGGTGACGTCCTGGGGCAAGCCCTCGGACGAGGCCTTCATCCTGGCCAGCGAGGCCTGGTACGTGGTGGGCCACGACCGGCGCGGCAGCATGGGCCACACCCTGGCGTCGTTTGCCGAACAGGCCGACGCCGAGGCGTTCCGCGAGGCGCACGGCGGCGAGCTGGTGGTCTATGACGACATCACCCTCGACCTGCTGGGTCGCCTGGGCCGCGGCGAGCTGGGTGGCGACATAGAAGGAATGGACGATCAAGGCGCGATGGAGACTGCCCACTGAGCCCTAGAAGCCTGTCGGCGCCAATCGCTCAATGAATTGAGCTCCCACAAGAGCCTGGCACTGCCACCCCGTGGGAGTGATCTTCAGATCACGATGGAGGCCGAAGGCCTCCCGGCGGCGCATCCATCGCTCCGTAAACCGAGCTCCCAAAGAGTGCCTGCGCCATGCTAGCCTCGGGCGCGTCCCCGGTCCGAGGAAGCCCCCGTCATGCCCTGCCGTACCCCATCCCTGCTGAAGCTCCTGCTGCCGCTACTCTTGACGATATGCCTGCTGCTGGCCGGCCCCGCCGCGGCCACCGACTACAATACCGGCGACGTCCAGGCCCATGGCGGCTGGCACTCCCTGGTGCTGTCGCTGGGCGAGGATCGCCACTTCCGCGCCATCGACCAGCAGAGCTACAGCGACGCCATCTTCAGCGTCAACGCCAGCGCCGGGGCCTGCGACCTGCCGTGGCTGGAGCTGCGCGTGGCGCTCGCCGAGAACCAGTCAGAGAGCGCCACGGTGAACCGGGTGCCTGCCGACCTGCGTGTCGATCTCGCGTCCATCCACAGCGGTAGTGCCGCCTTCGTCACCGAACGCGGCGACGATGGCTTCTACGTGCGCTTCGCGCTCCCCGAGCTGGACCTGCTGCTCGAGGAGATGGCCGAGGGGGAGCTGCTGCGCCTACGCATGATGCGCGGCGAGGACGATCCCTGGTTCATGGTCCTCGGCCTGGAGGGCGCCGGCGAGGCGATCGAACGCATGCGCCGCCTCTGTGAGGCGGCAGGGGGCTGAACACGCAGTGCCGTATTCGTATATAGTGCAGCGAGATCAGCAGCTTGAGGCGAGCCCGTTGGCCGGCCGAGGTCGTCTCAGGCGCGCGGCCGGCGACTCTCGTCGCGCAGCGCGGCCAGCGCAGGCCCCAGGTCCTCGGCCAGCGCGGCCACCGCCGGCCGCGCATGGAAGTAGCCCTGCTGGCGGGTGATGCCGGCCCGCGCCAGCCATAGTGCCTCCTCCCGGGTCTCCACGCCTTCGGCGATAAGCAGGATGTCGAGCTCGTCGGCCAGTGACTTCACGGCTTGCAGCAGGACCTGGCGGCGACGGTCGCCGTCGCAGCCCATGATCAGTTCACGGTCGACCTTTAGGCGGTCGGGGGTGAGGTCGGTGAGCAGGTCCAGGTTGGCGTAGCCGTTGCCGAAGTCGTCCAGCGCCGTGGCGAAGCCCATGGCGCGATAGGCCTCGATGATGCCGCGCAGGTGCTGACGGTCACGGACCCGTTCGGTCTCAGTGATCTCGAAGACGATGCGCTCGGTGGGCCAGCCGACCCGGGCCGAGACGTCCAAGGTCGCCTGGATGCAGGCCTCGGGCTCATAGACCGCATTGGGCAGGAAGTTGATCGACAGGTTCTCGCGCATGCCCAGCGCGCTGGCCATCTCGATGGCCCGCACCCGGCACGCCTGGTCGAAGCGGTAGAGCAGGTCGTCGGTGACTTGGGCGAGGACACTCCAGGCCGACTCCCCCGCCGGCCCCCGCACCAGCGCCTCGTAGGTGGTGATCCGCGCCGCGTCCACATCGACGATCGGCTGGAAGGCCATGGTGAAGTCGAAGGGCAGCTCCCCTTCGCAGCGGCCGCAGTGCCCCGCGACTCGCGCACAGCTCGACATCGGCGGCTCCTTGTCAGTGCTTGTCGGTCTCCTCCCCGGCAATCGGTGCGGGGAGCACCACTATCCCAAGCGCGAGGGGGTGACGCAATCCTCCGGGCCGGGCATCGGCGACGCCCAGGGCGGTGAGTCAGTGGCGAATGATGTAATCGAAGGCGCCCAGGGCCGCCTTGGAGCCCTCGCCCATGGCGATGACGATCTGCTTGTAGGGCACGGTGGTCACGTCGCCGGCGGCGAAGATGCCGGGCACCGAGGTCATGCCGTGGGCATCGACCACGATCTCGCCGCGCTCGGAGAGCTCGATGGGCGAGTCCTGCAGCCACTCGGTGTTGGGCACCAGGCCGATCTGCACGAACACGCCCTCCAGCTCGACCTTCCTGATCTCGCCGCTGGCGCGCTCTTCAAAGGTCAGGCCATTGACGCGCGTGCCGTCGCCGTTCACCTCGGTAGTGCGGGCGCCGAGGATGATCTCCACGTTGGACAGGCTGCGCAGCTTCTTCTGCAGCACCGCGTCGGCGCGCATCTCATCCATGAACTCGATCAGGGTGACATGACCCACGATGCCGGCCAGATCGATGGCCGCCTCGACGCCGGAGTTGCCGCCGCCGATCACCGCCACGCGCTTGCCCTTGAACAGCGGGCCGTCGCAGTGGGGGCAGTAGGCCACGCCCTTGTTGCGGTACTCGGCCTCGCCGGGCACGCCTGTCTCGCGCCAGCGGGCGCCGGTGGCCAGCACCAGGGTCTTGCTCTTGAGGCTGGCGCCGGATTCGAACTGCACCTCGTGCTCCTCGCCGGGCCGGCCGGGCACCAGCTTGACCGCCCGCTGCAGGTTCATGATGTCGACCTCATACTCCTTGACGTGCTCTTCCAGCGCCGCGGCCAGCTTGGGGCCCTCGGTGCGAGGCACGGAGATGAGGTTCTCGATGCCCATGGTGTCGAGCACCTGGCCGCCGAAACGCTCGGCGGCGACGCCGGTGCGGATGCCCTTGCGTGCGGCATAGACCGCCGCCGCGGCACCGGCCGGGCCGCCACCGATCATCAGGGTATCGAAGACCGGCTTCTCGCCCAGCTTGGCAGCCTCGCGCTCGGCGGCCCCGGTATCCACCTTGGCCAGGATCTGCTCCAGGCTCATGCGCCCCTGGTCGAAGGGCTCACCGTTGAGGTAGACGCTGGGCACCGACATTATCTCGCGCGCTTCCACCTCGTCCTTGAACAGCGCGCCGTCGATGGCCACGTGGTGGACGCCCGGGTTGAGGATGGCCATCAGGTTGAGCGCCTGGACCACGTCAGGACAGTTCTGGCAGGAAAGCGAGAAGTAGGTCTCGAAATGGAGCTCCCCCTCGAGGCCCTTGATCTGCTCGACCACCTCATCCGAGGCCTTGGGCGGATGGCCACCCACCTGCAGCAGCGCCAGCACCAGGGAGGTGAACTCGTGGCCCATGGGCAGGCCGGCGAAGACGACGCCGGTTTCGTGACGCTGGCCGGTCTCCTCGCCGGGGCGATTGAGCGCGAAGGAGGGACGGCGCGCGTCCTGGCCATCGAGCCTCAGGGTGATCTTGTCGGTCAGGCCGACGATATCGGTGAGCAGGCCGTGCAGTTCCTTGGACTTGTCGCCGTCATCGAGGGACGCGACGATCTCGAAGGGCTGGGTGACCTTTTCCAGATAGGCTTTGAGCTGGCTTTTCAGATTGTCGTCCAACATGACAGCGACATTCCTTCATGTTCGGGTGTCGGGGGTGGAGGCATGAGGGGACCGGGACGTCCCATGCGGGGAGGCCCAGTTCGCTCATGCTTCCGGAATCAGGGCCCGGGCAGGGGATACCCGGGCGGGGACGGGCGAGGCCGGAGAGGGCCTCGCCGGCAGGGGCAGATCGCTTAGATCTTGCCGACCAGGTCCAGGGACGGAGACAGGGTCGCTTCGCCTTCTTCCCACTTGGCCGGGCAGACTTCGTTCGGGTTGGCACGCACGTACTGGGCGGCCTTGACCTTGCGCAGCAGCTCCTCGGCGTTGCGGCCGATGTTGCCGGCGTTCAGCTCGATGATCTGGATCTTGCCGTCGGGGTCGACCACGAAGGTGCCGCGCTCGGCGATACCGGCATCCTCGATCAACACCTCGAAGTTGCGCGAGATGGCGTGGGTCGGGTCGGCCAGCATCGGGTACTGCAGCTTGTTGATGGTCTCGGAGCTGTCGTGCCAGGCCTTGTGGGTGAAGTGGGTGTCGGTGGAGACGCTGTAAATCTCGACGCCCAGCTTCTTGAACGCCTCGTAGTGGTCTGCCAGGTCACCCAGCTCGGTGGGGCAGACAAAGGTGAAGTCGGCCGGATAGAAGAAGAAGATGTTCCACTGGCCCTTCAGGCTCTCCTCGGTGACGTCGATGAACTCGCCATGGTGGTAGGCAGTGGCCTTGAACGGCTTGACTTCGGTGTTCAGCAGCGACATTCGGTAGTGCTCCTTTCGACTTTCGTTGAATAAGTAACGGCGATACGGGATGTATGGTAGCCCGTATCCGCTGATAGCGTAAATTGAATGGCGTCATGGACCTGATAATTCAAGCCTATGGCCCACGGGGCGGGCATCAGCCGATGTCCACCGCCTCGCCATGGCGGTCGAAGGCCAGGAACTGGGAGATGTTGCCCATCTTGAGCGACTCGACCATGCGGTTGAGGTGCTGTTCGGCCTGGGCCTGGGCGTCCTCGCCGGCCAGGGCCGCCACGAAGACGATGTCCCAGTCGGCCCCGGTCTCCCGGGATTCTTCCACCAGCGCGGCCATGTCGGAGAGCTCCTCCGGGGCCTTGTCGACGCAGACCACCGGCGTCAGCACGCCGCCCTCGCCCTGCTCGAAGCGACGCCGCTGCGCCTCGCTGGGATGGTCCGGCAGCTCGGCGCGGGTGAAGACGAACAACAGGCGCTGCAGCTCTGACTGGGCACGCGCCTCGTCCAGCAAGTCGGCATAACGGGAAATGGCCACGGGCACTCCTCCGGATCGGGATGGTATCGGGGCAGGCAGCGTAACGGGCCGGCTCCGCTTCGGGAAGGGGGATTCGCGGCCCATGCGACCCAGGTCACGTTCCGGAGCGCCGATGGACCCTCTACCCCGCCGCGGCCCGGTCAGCTGCCCGATGCCACCCGCGACGCCGCGCGCAGGCGTAGTTCCAGGCGCCGCTCATAGAGCCCCTTGGTTACCAGGGTCCCGAGCACCAGCCCGCCCCCGGCCAGGGCGATCGGTGCCGGGGTCTCGCCCAGCAGCCACCAGGCCCAGAGGGTGCCGACCACCACCTCCAGGAGCAGCAGCAGGCCGACCTCGGCGGCGGGCAGATAGAGAGGCCCGCGCTGCAGCAGGGTCACCCCCGTGGGCACGATGAACAGGCACAGCAGGACCACCAGCAACCAGCGATCGATGGGCGGCATGTCGATCCCGCCACCCCCCAGCAGCAGCACCAGGGCGGCGCCACCGCCCACAATGAGGCCGTTGAACACCAGCATCGGGCTCATGTCCACGCCGGGGCGCCGACGGCAGAGCGTGAAGTTGAGCGCCAGGGTGGTGGCGGCCATGAGGGCGAAGGCATTGCCCACCCAGGAGCCGACCCCGGTGTCGTCGATCACGATCATCCCGATGCCCAGCATGCACAGCCCGATCGAAAGCCAGGTGCGGCGCGGCAACCGCTCGGCGAGGATCGCGCGGGACAGCAGGGCGGCGATCAGCGGCGCCCCCGCCAGGATCAGCAAGACATTGCCCGCCTTGGTGTACTGGTTGCCCAGCACGAAGCCGCAGGTCGTCAGGCTGAAGAGCAGCGCCACGGCGATGCCGGTGCCGCCGCAGCGCCGGTAGGCGGCCAGGGTGCCGCGGCCGTAGCGCGCCAGGGCGATCACCAGAAAGCCCAGCGCCGAGAGGATCCCCCGCCACATCAGGATCTCGGCGTCCGGCAGGGCCGCCAGCTTGATCAGCAGGGCATCCGGCGACATGATCAGCGCCCCGCCCCCGGTCAGCAGCAGGCCCTGCTGGCGATGGGAGAGCCCGGCACCCGACCGCCCTACCCTCACGGCCGTGCCTCCCTCACGCCTTTTCCCCCTCCAGGACGCGGATGACGTCCGGCACCGTCAGGCCCTGGTCATCGATCCCCGCATACAGTGCCTCCACCGCCTCGGCGACCCGGCGACCGGCCCCCAGCTCGTCGGTCATGGCATGGTAGTAGCCCAGGTCCTTGCTGGCATTGGCCACGCTGAAGCGGAAGCCCGACGCGTCGCCCTCGGCGATGAAGGGCCGCAGGCGGTCGAAGACCACCCCGCCACCGCCGCCCTTGCCCACCACCTCCAGGAAGGCCGCATCGTCGATACCCGCCCGGCGTGACGCCGCGGTCGCCTCGGCCAGCACCGCCGAGAAGCCCAGCGAGACAAAGTTGTGCAGCAGCTTCAGAGTGTGCCCGGCCCCCACCTCGCCGGCATGGGTGATGTTCTCGGCAACGCAGGCGAGCAGAGGCCGCATCTGCGCGAACAGCGCCGGGGACGCCCCCACGATCAGGTTCAGGCGCCCCTCCTCCGCCTCACGGGGGGTCCGGGTCATGGCGGCATCCATGAAGTGGCCGCCGGCCTCCACCACCCGGGCGGCAACCCTGGCCGTGGAGCTGGGCAGCGCCGTGGAGCAGTCGATCACCACACCCCCCGGCACCAGTCCCTCCAGCACCCCACCGGGCTCGAAGAGTGCCGCCTCGACCTGGGGGGAGCCGGTCACGCAGAGCAGCACCGCATCCGCGGCCTCGGCCACCTCGCGCCCCGTGCCTGCCATATGAGCGCCCGCTTGCACCAGGTCGTCCACCGGCTGGTTGCCGGAATGCTCCAGAATCGTCAGCGGATAGCCGCCCCGGAGGATATTGCGGGCGATGCCGTGGCCCATCAGGCCGGCCCCGACCAGGCCGATACGCAGCGTCTGTGTCATCTTCTCCTCCCTGCTCATCCGTGGTGGATCGCGACGGTCTTGATGCGAGTGTAGCTGCGCAGCCCCTCGAAGCCCTTTTCGCGACCATGGCCGGAGCGACCGACGCCACCGAACGGCAGCTCGATGCCACCGGCGGCCCCATAGTTGTTGACGAACACCTGGCCGCTGCGCACGCCCTTGGCCAGGCGCAGCTGGCGACCGCCGTCGCGGGTCCAGATACCGGCACAGAGGCCAAAGTCGGTGCCATTGGCCAGTGCCAGGGCCTCGGCCTCGTCGTCGAAGACCTGCACCGCCAGGACGGGACCGAACAGCTCCTCGCGCAGCACCTCGTGACCGGCGGGGATATCGACCAGCAGCCGCGGCACCACGTAGTGGCCGCCGGCTGGCGCCCCCTCCGCCAGGCGCCCGCGGGCCAGGGTGCGAATGCCGTCGGCGCGGGCCGCCTCCAGGCGGGCCTCCAGCCTGGCCTTCTGGCGGGCGTTGATCAGCGGACCGCAGTCGGCGTCCGCTTCGCCGGCGTCGCAGCGCAGGAGCTCGAAGCGCTCGGCCAGGCGCCCCAGCACCTCATCGGCCACCTCGCGCTGCACCAGCAGCCGACTGCCCGCGGAGCAGGTCTGGCCGGCGTTCTGGATGATGCCGCGAACCACGAAGGGCAGCGCCGCCTCCAGGTCCGCATCGGCGAAGAGGAGCTGCGGCGACTTGCCGCCCAGCTCCATGGTGACCGGGACATGGTGGACCGCCGCGGCCTGGGCCACCCGGGTGCCGGTTTCCGGGGAACCGGTGAAGGAGAGATGGTCGATGGCCGGGTGCGCCGACAGCGCGGCACCGGCTTCGCTGCCAAGGCCGGGCACGACGTTGAGCACGCCCGCCGGCAGGCCGTTCTCCACGGCCAGCTCGGCCAGGCGCAGCACGCTCAGGCAGGCATCTTCGGCGGGCTTGAGCACTACGGTATTGCCGGCCGCCAGGGCCGCGGCGACGCAGCGACCGAAGATCTGCGCGGGGTAGTTCCAGGGAATGATCTGCCCACAGACCCCATAGGGTTCGCGCCAGGTCATCACCGCGAAGTCGTTCTCGAAGGGGATCGTCTCCCCGTGCAGCTTGTCGGCCGCGCCACCGTAGAAGCGGAAGTAGCGGGCACAGGCGGTGATGTCGCCGCGTGCCTGGGACATCGGCTTGCCGGTATCCACACACTCGAGGGCGGTGAGCCGTTCGTGATCGGCCTCGATGGCCGTGGCGAAGGCCAGCAGCCACTCGCTGCGCCGGCGGGCGCTCCAGTCCGACCAGTCCCCCAGACGGCCGGCGAAGGCGTCACCGGCCGCCTTGACGGCCTCGTCGATCTCCTCGGCCTGGCCGCGGGCAATCCGCGTGATGGTCTCGCCCCGCGCGGGCGCCTCGACCGCCAGGGTCTCGCCGGTGGCGACCCATTCACCGCCAATCAGGGCCTCGCGGCGGGACATCTCGGGTAATGCAGGCATGGGGTGGCCTCCGTGTCAGGCGTGTTGTCATCGTCGTTGGCGTCAGTAGAGCAGGTCGACCAGCCCCAGCGAGATCCAGGGCAGGTAGGTAATCGCGATCAGGCAGGCCAGCACCACCAGCACGAAGCGCATCAGCCAGGGCAGCAGCTGGTCGACCGAGAGCTTCGCCACGGCGCAGGCGGCGAAGAGGTTCACGCCCAGGGGCGGGGTGAACATGCCCAGCGCCAGGTTGACCACGACGATCAGGCCGAAGTGCACCGGGTCGATGCCGTACTGGATGGCGATGGGGGTGAAGATCGGCGCCAGCACCAGGATCGCCGCCGACGTCTCGATGAACATCCCCACGATCAACAGCATCACGTTGACCGCCAGCAGGAAGGCGATGGGGCTGTCGAAGACCTCGGTCACCCAGCCGGCCACCTCGCCGGGCAGTCCCGAGCGGCTGATCAGGAAGCTGAACAGCGCCGCCGCGGCGATGATCAGCATCACCGCCGTGGTCGAGATCACGCTCTGCTTGAAGATGGGCAGCAGCTCGGCCAGGGGCAGCTCGCGGTAGATCAGTCCGCCCACGATCAGCGCATAGACCACCGCCACGGCAGAGGCCTCGGTGGGCGTGAACACGCCGCCGTAGATGCCACCGATGACCACCACTGGCATCAGCATTGCCAGCCAGGCGCGCTTGAAGGCCGTAGGAAAGTCGTGGCGGTCCTCGCGGTCACGCAGGCCATAACCGCGCACCTTGCAGAACAGGTAGAGGAACAGCAGCAGGGCGCCGCCGATCAACAGGCCCGGCCCGATGCCGGCGATGAACAGCTTGCCGATCGAGGTGTCGGTGCTCACCCCGTAGAGAATCAACGGGATGGAGGGCGGGATCAGCACCCCCAACTCGGCCGAGGAGGCCTGGATGGAGGCCGCCAGCGGGCGCGGGTAGTCGTGCTTGACCATGGCGGGGATCAAAATCGAGCCGATGGCGAAGGTGGTCGCCACGCTGGAGCCCGATACCGCGGCGAACATCATGCAGGTCAGCACGCAGGTCATGGCCAGGCCGCCCTGCAACCCTCCCACCAGCGACTTGGCGAGGTCCACCAGGCGCCGCGAGATCCCGCCGGCGGCCATCAGGTTGCCGGCCAGGATGAAGAACGGAATCGCCATGAGGGGAAAGTTGTCGATGCCCACGAACATCTGCTGGGGCACCAATAACAGCGGCAGACGCGAGAAAAACTCGATGCCGATGATCGAGGCCAGCACGATCGAGACGGCAATGGGCACCCCCAGGCTGAACAGGATGATCAGCGAGAGTCCGATGGCGGCATTCATGGGCGTTCACTCCTGTCGTTGGGCTTGCCGGGGGCAACCGCATCCCGGGAGGGGCTGGCGGTCAACGGCCCCGCGCCCTCGCCAGCCACCGCCGCCGCCGCGGATGCTGGCAGGTCCTCCTCCACGACCGGGCCGATGGTCTCCTGGCCGGTGGCCTGGGCGAGCAGGCGGGCGACCACCGCGATCAGCGCGAAGCTGGCGCCCACCGGCATGGCGGCATAGGCCCAGGCAATCGATACCTCGAGACCCGACAGCATCTGGCTCTGCACGCGCAGCATCATGGCGGTGCCGAAGGTGATCAGCACGACCAGCACCACGGCGCAGCACACGGCGATAAAGGCCTCCAGCCAGACCAGGTGACGCCCCGGTATCAGCTTGTAGATGACCTCCACGGACATCATGAAGCCGCCCCGGAAGCCTGCCGCGGCGCCCAGGAAGACACACCAGATCATGGCCGAACGGGAGATGACCTCGGACCAGGTCGAGGGGGCATCGAAGACGAATCGCGTCATCACCTGGTAGAAGCCCAGGGCGACCGAGACGATCAGCATGAGGACCGCGCCGAGCAGGGCCAGACGGGTGGTCTGGCGCTCGACGCTGAGAAAGAGTTGCAGCATCGTGGCCACCATCAGTGAATCAGGGCCCCGGCCCCCAGGGGGGCCGGGGAATCGGTTCAGCGGATCAGCAGTCGCTGGCGCGCACGCGGTCGAGCATCTCGCTGCCGTACTGGTCGGTGTAGATCTGGTAGGCCGGCTTGACGGCTTCCTGGAACGGCGCCTTGTCGATGTCCGTTTCAACGGTCATGCCCTTCTCGCGCAGCAGCTCCACGCCGTCACGCTCGAGACGCGACACTTCCTCGCGGGTGGCCGCGGCGGAGGCCTCGGCGGCCTGCTCGAACCAGCCACGCTGCTCCTCGGAGAGCCCGTCGAGCAGGATCGGGGAGCCCAGCACTGCTGCCGGCGAATAGACATGGCCGGTCAGCGAGAGGTAATCCTGCACTTCCCAGAACTTGGTGGCGACGATCACCGTGATGGGGTTCTCCTGGCCGTCTACGGTGCCCTGTTGCAAGGCGGTGAACACCTCGGGGAACGCCATCGGGGTGGGATGCACGCCCATCTGCTCGAAGGCCTCCATGTGCACCTTGTTCTCCATGGTGCGCACCTTGAGGCCCTCGGCATCGGCCGGTGTCTTGACCGGCCGCTTGCTGTTGGTCATGTGGCGGAAGCCGTTCTCCGACCAGGCCAGGCCCACCAGGTCGTGCTCGCTCATCTTGTCGAGCAGGTCCTGGCCGATTTCACCGTCCAGCACGCAGCGCGCCTGATCATAGTCCTTGAACAGGAACGGCAGGTCGAGCACATAGGTCTGCGGCACGAAGTTGCCCAGCGGGCCGGTGGAGGTGATCACCACGTCCACGGTGCCGATCTGCAGGCCCTCGATCATGGCGCGTTCGCCGCCGAGGGCGCCCGAGGGATGTTCCACGACCTCGAACTCGCCGTCACTGAGGCGCTCGAGCGTCTCCTTGAAGGCATCGGCCCCGACCGAGTAGTGGGAGCTGTCGGAGAGGGTGTGGCCCAGGTTGATGGTCTGTGCCGCCTGGGCGCTGAGGGCCCCCATGGCGAGCACGGCGGTAGTGGCACCGGTGATGGCAGTAACCAGGGTGCGGCGTGCGAAAGTGGCTTTCATTGTTGTCACCTCGATTGGCATTGACACGCTTGGGAAATATCCCGGGGACGGACCCCGGGATCAGGCACGCTCGTCCAGGAAGGCCTCGACGATCTCGTGGAAGTCATGATCACTCTGGAAGCCCAACTGGCGGGCTCGTTTATTAGTGAATCGCGCCGGCCAGCTGCCGACGATGGCCTCGATGGGCGCATCGGGCTCGTGGCGGACCCGGGCCAGCGCCTCCTCGCCGGCCACCTCGCGCAGCGTCTCGAGCATCTCGGCGACGCTCACCGTGATGCCCGGTAGCATGAAGGCCCGGAAGGGGCCCAGGACGTCGCCGGGGATCTCGGCGCCATGGATCAGGGCATCGACCACCTTGGCCGGCGACATCACGAACAGGTCCAGGTCGGTGGGTACCGGACAGACAGCCTCTTCGCCATTGAGCGGTTCGCGCAGGATGCTGGAGGCGAAGCTCGAGGCCGCGGCATTGGGACGGCCGGGGCGAATGACGATGGTCGGCAGGCGCAGCACCAGCCCATCGACGAGGCCGCGACGGCTGTAGTCGTTGACCAGCAGTTCACTCATGGCCTTCTGGGCGCCATAGGAGTTCTGGGGGTGCAGCGCGGTCATGTCGTCGAGGACCTCCGGCAGGTCGCCGCCGTAGGCCGCCACGGAGCTGGCCATGATCAAACGGGTAGCGGACAGGCCCTGGGCACGGCAACCCTCGAGCAGGGCGCGTGTGGCATCGAAGTTGACCCGCATGCCCAGGTCGAAATCCGCCTCGGCCGCCGAGCTGACCACCGCGGCGAGGTGGTAGATGACGTCGGGCTGGGCCTTCAGTACCGGGTCCAGGGCTCCCGGCATGGTGATATCCAGCGCCACAGACACCACGTCGACGGCCTCCTGATCGATGGCGGGAGGCTCGGTCTGGTCGATCAGCGTCAGGCGTTGGATCGCGGCACCATTGAGCTCCCCGCGTTCGAGGAGTTGGGCAACGAGGCGCTGGCCGAGAAAGCCGGCGGCGCCGGTGATCGCTATGTGCATGGTGGTCTCGCTTACAATTGTCTGTTGTCGATGATGAAGCGGGGCGTGAGCACGACCGGCTCAGCTCAGAAGCCCGTAAGGCCTGCCCCAGCCCAGGCCGTCGCGGGTGCCCTGGGCCGGCCGGTACTCGCAGCCGACCCAGTCCCTATAGCCCAGGGCCGCGAGGCGTTCGAGCACCGCCGGGTAATGCACCTCGCCGATGTCCGGCTCGTGGCGCTGCGGCACGCCGGCGATCTGCACGTGGCCGATATGGGGCAGGAGCCGCTCGAGATGGCGGATCAGGTCGCCTTCCATGATCTGGCAATGGTAGAGGTCGAACTGCAGGCGCAGATTGTCGGCACCCACGGCCTCGAGCACCGCTAGCGCCTGGTCCTGACGGGACAGGAAGTACCCCGGCATATCACGGGTGTTGATCGGCTCGATCAGCAGGTCCCGTCCGGCCTTGGCCGCCTCACGAGCGGCAAAGCGCAGGTTGTCGATATAGGTGGCGTGATGCGCCGCGCGGGCTTCGGTCTGAGTTCGGGCATCGACGCCCTCCGGCAGCAGCCCGGCCATGGCATGCACGCGCGGGCAGTCCAGGGCCTCGGCGTAGCGCAGCCCCTCGACCACGGAATCGCGGAACTCCGCCTCGCGGCCCGGCAGGCTGGCGAGCCCCCGCTCCCCCGCCTCCCAGTCACCGGGCGGCAGGTTGAACAGCACCTGCTCGACGCCCGACGCACGCAGCGCCTCGGCGAGGCTCTCCGGCGCGTGGGCATAGGGAAACAGGTACTCGACCCCCGTGAAGCCAGCATCGGCGGCCGCGGCGAAGCGGTCGAGGAAGGCATGCTCGGTGAACAGCATGCTGAGGTTGGCGGCCAGTCGGATCATCGTCGGTTTCCTGTTTGCATCGGGTCAGCTGCGGGGGAAACGGGCCTCGAGCTCGGCCACCTGTTCCGGTGTCAGGGCGCGAGGATTTCGTCCGTGCAGCAGCAGATAGAGCTTGGCGGTCTCCTCCAGCTCCTCGGTGGCATAGACCGCGGCCTCCAGCGACTTGCCGGCGACCACCGGGCCGTGGTTGGCCAGCAGCACCGCGCTGTGTTTCCCCGCCAGCCCGCGCACGGCATCGCCCAGGCTCGGGTCGCCTGGAATGTGGTAGGGCACCAGCGGCAGGCGGCCCACCCGCATCACGTAGTAGGCGGTCAGCGGCGGGATGCAGTCGCAGGGATCCACGTCGGGCAGGCAGGACACGGCCACCGAATGGGTGGAGTGGAGGTGCACGATGGCGCCGGACTGGGGACGCTCCTCGTACATCGCCGTGTGCAGGAAATGCTCCTTGGTCGGCTTGTCACCGTCGAGCAGCCGGCCGTCCCGGTCCAGGCGCGAGATGCGTGCCGGGTCGAGGCGTCCCAGACAGGCATTGGTGGGGGTCATCAGCCAGCCGCCATCCTCGAGGCGCACGCTGATGTTGCCGCTGGAACCCATGGTCAGCCCACGATCGAACAGCGACTGGCCAAGCGTGCTGATCTGCTCGCGTAGCGCATTGATGGCGTGAGCGCTCATGGCAGCACCTCGAAGGCTCGAGTAAAGAAGTCACGGCCACCGAAGTTGCCCGACTTGAGGGCCAGGGACAGTGGGGCCTCGCGGCCTGCCAGCGGCGCCTGGGTCCAGGGCACGCCGGGGTCGATCTGGTCGCCGATGCGTAGCATGTCGATGCCCAGCGTCGACACCACGGCACCGGAGCTCTCGCCCCCGGCCACCACCAACCGGCCCACGCCTTCGGCAACCAGGGTGCTGGCCAGCCGCCCCAGAGCCTGTTCGACCAGCTCGCCGGCGCGTTCGACGCCCAGCGCCGCCTGGGCGGCCTTGACCCGCTCCGGGTCGGCGGAGGCATAGACCAGCACCGGACCGCCATCGGCGAGACGCTCGCGGGCGAAGGCCAGGGCCGCCTCCAGGTGGGCATCGCCTTCGGCGAGCTCGAGCGGATCCAGGGCGAAGCCCCGGGGATGTTCGAGAGAGTAGCGTTCGAGGAAATGATCGACCTGGCCGAGCGTGGCCCGCGAACAGCTCCCCGAGAGCACCAGGGCGCTGCCCGTCGCCGGGGCGAGGCGGCCGGGCTCGGCGACCTCGGCCAGCCAGCCCCGGCGCCGGTACTGCGCCGGCAGCGCCTGGCCGAGCCCGGAGCCGCCGGTGACCAGCGGCAGGTCGACCACGGCCTCGGCGATCACCTCGAGGTCCTGCTCATCGAGGGTGTCGCAGATCGCATGGCGCACGCCCTGTTCCGCCAGGGACCGAAGATGGACGCGCGTGGCCTCGGCGCCGCGGGCCAACACCGGCCGCGCCGCCAGGCCCACCGCATGGGGTGTCTGGCGACCCAGTACGCGCACCAGGTCGGCGTCGTGCATGGGATTCAAGGGATGGTGCTGCATGCCACTGTCGTTGAGCAGGCGATCGCCGACGAAGAGATGGCCCTGGTAGACGGTGCGGCCATTGATCGGAAAGGCCGGGACCATCACCGTCTGGGCACTCCCCGACCGCTCCAGGAGGGCGTCGGCGACTGGGCCGATATTGCCGGCGTCGGTGGAATCGAAGGTCGAGCAGTACTTGAAGAATATCTGTCTGGCGCCTTGGGCCCGCAACCACACCTGCGCCGCCAGGGACTCCGTCACGGCTTCCCCTGCCGGGCAGGAGCGAGATTTCAGCGCCACCACCACCGCATCGACATCATCCAGCGCCAGCTCTCCTTCCGGCACCCCGATCACCTGTAGGCAACGCATGCCGCTGCGCACCAGGTTGTTGGCCAGGTCGGTGGCCCCGGTGAAGTCATCGGCGATGGCGCCCAGCACGATTGTCATGGTCACGCCTCCCCGGGATCGTTGGCGGCCTCGGGCAGCGTGATGCCCGACAGGCGCTCGTAGACCTTGATCACGGCCGCGTCATCCTCGCGGCCGAAGCCGGCACCCTTGGCCGCCGTGAACTGCTGCAGGGCAGATGACGCCACCGGGGTCGGCAGGGCCAGCTCGCGGCCGGTGTCGTGGACGATGTTGAGGTCCTTGACGAAGATGTCGACGGCGGACAGCGGCGTATAGTCGCCCTTGAGGATATGCGGCACCCGGTTCTCGAACATCCAGGAGTTGCCCGCCGAATGGGTGATCACCTCATAGACGGTGTCCGGGTCCAGCCCCATGCGGATGCCCAGCGCCATGGCCTCGGCGGCGGTGGCGATGTGCACGCCGGCCAGCAGCTGGTTGACCAGCTTCATGCTCGACCCGACACCCACCTCGTCACCCAGCCGATAGACGGTGGCGGCCATGCCGTCGAGGGCCGGAGCGGCCTTGTCGAAGGCTGCCGGCGTGCCCGAGGCCATCACCGACAGCTGCCCGGCCCGCGCCTTGGCGGCCCCGCCGCTGATCGGCGCGTCGAGCATCTCGAGCCCGGCCTCGGCCAGCCGCGCGCCGAGCCGGCGGGCGATGCTGGGGGCCACCGTAGCGCACTGCAGCACCACGTTACCCGGGGCGAGAGCGCCCACCAGGCCCTGGTCACCGAACAGCACTTGCTCGACCTGATCGGCATTGACGACCACCAGCAGCACGATGTCGCAGTGAGCGGCCAGTTCCGCGGGGGTGGCGGCGCCGCGGCCTCCCTTGGCCTCGAAGGCTTGGCGTGCCTGGGCCGACACGTCGCAGCCTGTCACCGCCAGACCCTGTTCGAGCAGTGCGGTAGCCGTGCCCATGCCCATGGCTCCTAGACCGATGACCCCGATGCGAGGCGTGCTTGCGGAAATGTCGCTCACCTTTCGATCTCCCGATGGTCGCGTGATTTGCTGTGTGCTGTGATTCACGGTGGTAGCGCTACCATGTTAGCGCTAACATAGTTCTAGACGAGTGACTTCCCGGCAGCAAGCCTAGTGTGCAAGGATGAGACCAATGTCTAACTCGAACGCAGGCCCGCGACGGCGGCGAGGTTCCGATCAGCCCACTCTGAAGCAGGTGGCTGATGCGGCCGGCGTCTCTCCGATTACCGTGTCCCGCGCCCTGAACACGCCGGAGCGGGTCAACGAGGAGACCCGAAAGCGGGTCCTCGAGGCCGTCGACCAGGTGGGCTACGTGCCCAACCTCGTCGCCGGCAGCCTGGCATCCGCCAGCTCCCGCTTCATCGCGGTAATCGTGCCGTCGCTGGCCAACGCGGTGTTCATCGAGGTGATCCGCGGCCTGCAGGAGACCTTCGAGGCCCGCGGCTACCAGATCCTGCTCGGCAACACCGACTACGACCTGGACCGCGAGTATCAGCTGGTGCGCACCTTCCTGGGCTGGTCCTGCTCGGCGTTGGTCACGGCAGGACTGCGTCACAGCGACGCCTGTCTCGGCCTGCTCGGGCACTGGGACAAGCCGATCATGGAAGTGATGGAACTGGGCGAGGCCCTGGACCTCAATGTCGGCCTCGACCACCAGGAGGCGGGGCGCTGCATGGCCCGCCACCTGCTGGCGCGGGGGCACCGCTCGATCGTCTATGTGGGGGCCTGCCTGGACAGGGACTACCGTGCCGGCATGCGCTTCGCGGGACATCGCGAGGTGCTCGAGGCGGCCTGCCTGGACGCCCCCCTCATCGAACTCGATCGGCTGGGCAGCCTGGAGGCGGGTGCCGCCGGACTCGACCAGGTGCTGGGCGGCTTTCCCGGGGCCCGGGCCATCCACTTCGCCAACGATGACCTGGCGACCGGCGCCCTGCTGCATGCACAGCGCCTCGGCCTGCGGGTCCCCGGGGACATCGCCATCGCCGGTTTCAATGGCCTGACGCTGGGCCAGCACGTCACGCCCCGGCTGACCACCATCCAGTCACCCCGCGAGACCATGGGTCGACTGGCGGCCGAGCAGGTCCTGAGACGACTGGATCACCAGCCGGTGACGCAACGGCAGCAGGATGTGGGCTTCACGCTCATGGTCGGCCAGAGTACCTGAGACCGGGAGAGTGAAAGAGGTGACACGCCATCCGCCGGCCGACGCGGCTTTCCCCCTTTCCGGTCCGGCGGTACCAACTCGTGACGATAATCCCGTCAGGGAGAACGGCTATCGCTCGAAGATCACGGTGCGTCTTGCATGCAAGAAGCGTTCGGCGTGGCGGTCGTCGAAGGACTGCTGCTCGGTGATGTAGCAGCGGTTCTCCTTGAGGAAGCGGGTGACCACGTCCACGGTGCCCAACCGGCTGGGACACTGGGCCGTGAGGATCCATGTATCGGCACTCATATCGACACCATGATTCATGGGGCTCATGGGATGTCTCCTGACGAAGCAGGCCGGGGCGGGCCCCGGCCTGGAAACGCATGTGAGGGAAAAGCCCGGGATCAGCGCTCGACGCCGAGGCAGAACTCCTCGCCGGCATCCAGCAACCAGCGATAGGTGTAGTCGGCGAAGCTGCGGCGCACCACCAGCTCCCAGCACTGCTCGTCGGGGCGACGCAGGATCACCGTGGCCTTGGCGAAGACCGTGGTAACGGCCTTGCCGACCGGGAAGTGACTGGGGTGAACATCGTAGACCACCGACTTCATCAACAGCTCCCGGGCGGACTCGCCCTCGAGCTCGACCAGGGTCTGTCCGCCGCTGACGTTGCTGATGGCGAAGTGAGCGTCGCCCAGCGCCTCGCGCAGCCGATTCTCCAGCGCGGCCTCCTCGCCGCCGGGCACGATCAGCAGCCACTCGTCGGGGGAGAGCCACTGGATCGAGCGCTCGCCCGCCGCATCGCGGGTGAGCCCCTGGGGCTCACCGGGCAGCGGGACACCGAGCACCGCGCGGACCGCCTCATCGAGGACGATGGCCCCGCCACGCAGGACCAGGTGACCGAGGAAGGGCCGCTCGCGCAGCACCACGCGGCTCTCGCCAGTGGGGGCCGGGGCCCCCGTGCGACGATAGGCATAGGCCAGCGGCGATTTCACCGGGATCTTGGCCTCGGTACGGGTATCGAAGGTCCTGACGTTGGCGATGACGGGATCAGACATTCTGGCGCTCTCCCTTGGGATCGACGAAGATCGGGCTGACGATGTCGGCCTCATGGACCTGGCCGTCGGCCATGGGCAGATAGACGGTCTCGCCCATCTTCTGCTGGCCGCCCTTGACCACGGCGAGGGCGAAACCGCTGTCCAGGGTCGGGCTGTAGTAGCTGGAGGTCACATGGCCCGCCATGGGCATGGGGATAGAGTGGTTCGGGTCGAAGACGATCTGGGCGCCCTCCTCCAGCACCACCTTGGGGTCCCTGGGTTTCAGGCCCACCAGCTGCTTGCGGTCGGGGCGCTTGGTGTCGGGGCGAGACAGGGCCCGCTTGCCGATCCAGGAACACGGCTTGTCATACCCTACGCACCATTGCATACCCAGATCCTCCGGGGTCACCGAGCCGTCAGTCTCCTGGCCGGTGATGATGAAGCCCTTCTCGGCCCGCAGCACGTGCATGGTCTCGGTTCCGTAAGGCGTCAGGCCGTAGCGGTCGCCATTGGCAAACAGCGCCTCCCAGACGTGCATGGCATAGTTGGCCTGGACGTTGATCTCGTAGGCGAGCTCACCGGTAAAGGAGATGCGGAACACCCGTGCCGGGACGCCGGCCACCACGCCCTCGCGCCAATCCATGAACGTGAAGCTGTCGCGGTCCAGGTCCATGTCGGTGATCTCGGCCAGCAGCCTGCGGGCCTCGGGGCCGGTGACGGTCATGGTCGCCCAGTGGTCGGTCACCGAGGTGAAAGTGACCTGCAGTTCCGGCCACTCGGTCTGGTGCCACAGTTCCAGCCACTCCAGCACGCCGGCCGCTCCGCCGGTGGTAGTGGTCATCAGGAAGTGATTATCGGCCAGGCAGCTGGTGGTGCCGTCATCGAAGACCATGCCATCGTCCTTGCACATCAGCCCGTAGCGTACGCGCCCGGGCGCCAGCTGAGCCCACTTGTTGGTGTAGACCCGCCCGAGAAACTCGCGGGCATCCGGCCCTTGGATGTCGATCTTGCCGAGCGTGGAGGCGTCGAGGATGCCGACGGCCTCGCGCACCGCACGGCACTCCCGCGCCACCGCCTCCGCCATACTCTCGCGTTCGCCGCCGACGTCGCCGCGGCGTTCTTGTGGAAAGTACCAGGGGCGCTTCCACTGGCCGACGTCCTCGAACTCGGCGCCGTGCGCTACGTGCCACGGATGCAGGGCGGTATGACGCTCGGGCTCGAACAGCTCGCGGCAGTGGCGGCCGACGATGGCGCCGAAGGTCACCGGCGTGTAGTTGGGGCGGAACACCGTGGTGCCCACCTCGGGGATCGACTTGCCCAGGCAGCGGGCGGCGATGGCCATGCCGTTGATATTGCCGAGCTTGCCCTGGTCGGTGCCGAAGCCCATGGCGGTGTAGCGCTTGACGTGCTCGATGGATTCGAAGCCCTCGCGGGTCGCCAGCTCGACGGCCGCCGCGGTGACGTCGTTCTGCAGGTCGACGAACTGCTTGGGCGCGCGCAGGGTCGGCTTTACGTGGGGGACCTGATACAGCGCCATCGCCGCGCCGTCGCGGCGTGTCGCGACCCGTGGAAGGGCCACGGCGCCCTCCGGGAAACCGAGCTCCGCTGCGGCCTCATGCCCTGCCCGGGCACCCTCCTCCAGCACCTCGCCGGTTGGGTAGGTGCCCATGGCCCCGCCGGCGGCGCTCACCCCCTTCACCAGACCGGGCACGAAGCCCAGGAGATCGTCACGCCAGGTAGGCCGCGCGCCGGTGTGCGACGCCAGGTGGATCACCGGGCTGTAACCACCGGAGCTGCCAATGGTGTCGCAGGCCAGTGTCTCCATCTCCCCGGTGACACGAAATGCCTCCAGGTCGACGCGCGCCACCCGCGCCGCGCTGACCCGGGCATCGCCCCTGGCCTCGATCACCGCACTTCCGGTGATGATGCGGATGCCCTTGGCGCGGGCCTGCTCGACCAGCTCACCGTCGGGCTCGGCCCGGGCATCGACGATGGCCACCACCTCGCGGCCGCTCTCCGCCCAGTCCAGTGCGGCACGGTAGGCATGGTCGTTGCTGGTAGAGAGCACCAACTTCCGGCCCGGCACCACGCCGTAGCGGCGGATATAGGTGGAGACGGCGCCGGCCACCAGGTTGCCCGGCACGTCGTTGTTGGCGTAGACCAGCGGGCGCTCGTGGGCCCCGGTGGCGAGGATCACCCGGCCGGCGCGCACGCGGTGCAGGCGCGAACGCACCTGGCGCCACCCGCCCTTGCGTGGGGCGGTCTCGCCGAGATGCTCGGTGCGCCGCTCGTGCAGGGTGACGAAATGGTGGTCGTGATAGCCATTGGCCGTGGTCCGCGGCAGCAGGGTGACATTGTCCCTCTCGCCCAGCACCTTGAGCGCCTCGGCGACCCAGGCACCGGCGGGCCGGCCATCGAGGGTCTCGTGACTGTCGAGCAGCGAGCCGCCCATCTCCTCCTGCTCGTCGCAGAGGATCACCCGAACACCACTGCGCGCCGCGGCCAGGGCCGCGGCCAGCCCCGCCGGGCCGGCACCGACCACCAGCACGTCACAGTGCTGGTGCAGATGATCGTAGCTGTCCGGGTCGCGCTCCATGGGGCTGCGCCCCAGCCCCGCGCCCTTGCGGATGATCTTCTCGTAGGTCATCCACAGGGAGGCCGGGGCCATGAAGGTCTTGTAGTAGAACCCCGGCGGCATGAAGGTGCCGCCCAGCTTGCCGACCAGGCTCATCATATCGCGCTGTACATTGGGCCAGCCGTTGGTGCTGCATGCCTCCAGCCCCTCGAAGAGCGCCTGCTGGGTGGCCCGCACATTGGGCACCTGTGCCGCTTCGATACTACCCAGCTGGACCAGCGCATTGGGCTCCTCGGCGCCGGCGGCCACCACGCCTCGCGGCCGGGAGTACTTGAAGCTGCGGTTGACGATGTCGACGCCGTTGGCCAGCAACGCCGAGGCCAGAGTGTCGCCGGCATGACCCTGATAGCGCTTACCATTGAAGCTGAAGCCCAGCTTGCAGGAGCGGTCGATGCGCCCGCCCTGGCCGAGACGATGGGGTTGGCTCATGCGTGGACTCCTGCCTTGAGCGGTGCTTGCGCTTCCCGCGTTGCATCCTGGGGGCGCCGACCGTCGGGATATTCGGCGGTGAACGACGGCTGCTCGCCGATCCGATAGGTCTCCAGGATCTCGTAGGTCACCGTATTGCGCGTGATATTGAAGAACTTGCGGCAGCCCACGGCATGCACCCAGAGCTCATGGTGGATACCGCGGGGGTTGTCACGGAAGAACAGGTAGTCGCCCCATTCCTCGTCGCTGCAGGCCTCCGGGTCGGCGGGACGCTGGAGGTGCGCCTGGCCCTTGGCATGAAACTCTTCTTCCTCGCGGTGTTCGCCGCAGTAGGGGCAATGGATATGGAACATGGTGATCTCCTCAGTGGGCGACGCCAGCGGCACCGTGCTCGTCGATCAGCGCCCCGGACTGGAAGCGATCGATGGAGAACGGTGCGGCGATGGGATGCATCTCGCCCCTGGCGAGGCTGGCCGCGAACACCTGCCCCGATCCCGGGGTGGCCTTGAAGCCGCCGGTGCCCCAGCCGCAGTTGAAGTAGAGTCCCTTCACCGGAGTCTTTGAGATGATCGGGCAGGCGTCCGGGCAGGTGTCGACGATGCCGCCCCACTGGCGGTTCATGCGTACCCGGGAGAAGATCGGGAACATCTCGACGATGGCCTGCAGGGTGTGCTCCACGGTCGGGTAACTGCCTCGCTGCCCATAGCCGTTGTAACCATCGATGCCGGCCCCGATCACCAGGTCGCCCTTGTCGGTCTGGCTGATGTAGCCGTGCACGTGGTTGGACATCACCACGGTATCCAGCACCGGCTTGAGCGGCTCGGAGACCAGCGCCTGCAGCGGGTGGGACTCCAGCGGCAGCTTGAAGCCGGCCATCTTGGCCAGCACGCCGGAGTTGCCGGCCGCCACGCAGCCCACGGTCTTGGCCTCGATGTCACCGCGGTTGGTATGCACCCCGTAGACGCGGCCGTCACGGACCTTGAAGCCGGTGACCTCGGTCTGCTGGAGGATGTCCACGCCATGGGCGTCGGCGCCCCGGGCGAAGCCCCAGGCCACGGCGTCGTGGCGGGCCACGCCGGCACGCGGCTGCCAGGACGCCCCGAGCACCGGGTAGCGGGCGTTCTTCGAGCAGTCCATGATCGGCACCCGCGCCTGGACACCCTTGGCGTCGAGCACTTCACCGTCGATGCCGTTGAGGCGGTTGGCATTGACCCGGCGCTGGATATCGCGCATGTCCTGCAGGGTGTGGCCC
Organism: Halomonas sp. 25-S5; assembly: GCF_029889845.1. Lineage (GTDB taxonomy): Bacteria > Pseudomonadota > Gammaproteobacteria > Pseudomonadales > Halomonadaceae > Halomonas. The sequence continues at coordinate 78,374 of NZ_JARANV010000005.1, read as the reverse complement.
AGGTTGAGCACGCCGCGCTGGGAGAACATGACGTTGTAGTTGAGGTCCTGGGAGAGCCCTTCCCACAGCTTCATGGAGTGCTCGTAGAGCGCCGCCGCCTCGTCCCACAGATAGTTGGAACGCACGATAGTTGTATTGCGCGCCGTATTACCGCCGCCCAGCCAGCCCTTCTCGATCACGGCGATATTGCGGACACCGAACTCCTTGGCCAGATAATAGGCTGTGGCCAGGCCATGGCCGCCACCGCCGACGATGATCACGTCATACGCCTTCTTGGGCTCGGGATTGCGCCACTGGCGCTCCCAGTTCTCGTGATGGCTCAACGCGTGCTTGACTAGCGCGAAGCCTGAATAACGTTGCATAGGGGTCTCCTCCATGGCCCCGCCGGCCAGGCCGGCGGGAACGGGCTTACGCGATGGACGTGGCAGACTCGGACATCCGCGGGGCCGACACGGCGGCATAAACGGGATGGCGCGCACAGAGCTCGGCCACCTTGCCGCGCACCTCGTCCTCGATGGCGGTCGTGTCGGCCTGCTCGGCCAGCACGTCGAGGATGTCGCAGATCCAGCCGGCCAGCGCCTCGCAGTCCGCCTCGCGGAAGCCTCGCGTCGTCACCGCCGGGGTACCGATACGCAGCCCGGAGGTCACGAAGGGACTCTGGGGATCATGGGGCACGGCGTTCTTGTTGACGGTGATGTGGGCACGCCCCAGAGCGGCATCCGCCGCCTTGCCGGTCACCCCCTGGCGGATCAGCGAGACCAGGAAGAGATGGTCGTCGGTACCGCTGGAGACCACGTCGAAGCCGCGTTCGACGACGACATTCGCCATGCACCGGGCGTTGTCGATGACCTGGGCCTGGTAGCGCACGAAGTCCTGGCTCATGGCCTCCTTGAAGGCCACCGCCTTGGCGGCGATCACATGCATCAGCGGGCCGCCCTGCTGGCCCGGGAAGACCGCACCATTGAGCTTCTTGTAGAGGGCCTCGTCGCCGCTGGCGGAGAGGATCAGGCCGCCGCGGGGACCGCGCAGGGTCTTGTGAGTGGTAGTCGTCACCACGTGGGCGTGAGGCAGCGGGCTCGGATAGTGGCCGGCGGCCACCAGGCCGGCGACATGGGCCATGTCAACCAGTAACCAGGCCCCGACCTCGTCGGCGATGTCGCGGAAGCGGCGCCAGTTGACCACCCGGGAGTAGGCCGAGAAGCCGGCAATGATCATCTTCGGCTTGTGGCTCTGCGCCAGGCGCTCGACCTCTTCATAGTCGATCTCGCCGGTCTCCGGGTTCAGGCCGTACTGCACGGCGTGGTAGTACTTGCCGGAGAAGTTGGGCGCCGCCCCATGGGTCAGGTGGCCGCCGTGGGCCAAGCTCATGCCCAGCACGGTGTCACCCGGCTTGACCAGCGCCATGAAGGCCGCCGCGTTGGCCTGGGCACCGGAGTGGGGCTGGACGTTGGCATAGTCGGCGCCGAACAGCGCGCAGGCCCGCTCGATAGCCAGCTGCTCGACCACATCGACATGCTCGCAGCCACCGTAGTAGCGCTTGCCGGGATAGCCCTCGGCGTACTTGTTGGTCAGCTGGGTGCCCTGGGCCTCCATGACCTGGGGGCTCGCGTAGTTCTCCGAGGCGATCAGCTCGATATGGGCTTCCTGGCGTGCCACCTCGTCGGCGATGGCGGCGGCGATCTGCGGGTCGGTTGTTGTAAGGTTGTTGGCGTTCATGGCATCACCCTGATGGTTGGCTTCGCAACGTTAAGATAAAGAGAAACTCGCGGTATCCTGGAAACGACACCGCCGTCATTGCGCGAGACAGGCGCGCGGAATGGACGTGAAGCGCCGCCGCAGTTCGCGCCGATACGGCGCGGAGCGGTCAATATTCCACCACCACGTTGCCCAGCGGCTTACTGCAGCAGGAGAGGATATAGCCCTCGGCCACATCCTCGTCGGTGATGCCACCATTGTGCTCCATGTCGACCTGACCAGCGCTGAGGGGTACCCGGCAGGTCCCGCAGATCCCCATGCCACAGGCCTTGGGAATATGCAGCCCCAACTTGGCCGCCGCTGAGTGCACTGTCTCACCCGGCTGTATGCGCACACTCTTGCCGGTCGTGCTGAACTCGACGCTGATCATTTCGGCGACATCGAACTCCTCGGCCTCGGCTTCCGCCTGCTCGACGTTTTCGATCACCGCCTCCTGGATATCCAGCGGCGTGGCATCGAAGGACTCCTCGTGGTAGTGACTCATATCGAAGCCGTTCTTACGCAGCAGCGTCTTGACGGCATTCATGTAGGGGGGAGGACCGCAGCAGAAGATTTCTCGATCCATGAAGTCCGGCGCCATCAGCTCGAGCATCGGCTGGCCAAGGTAGCCACGGAATCCGGACCAGGCTTCCCCCAGCTCGTCGCTTCGCTCGCACACGATATGCAGCGTGAACTCGGGAATCCGCGAGAAGATATGCTCGAGTTCCCGGTGAAAGATGATATCGCGCGGCGTACGCGCGCTATGCACGAACTGCAGGTCCACGGCCGCGTTGGTGTCGAAGAACCAGCGTGCCATCGACATGAGGGGCGTGATACCGACACCACCGGAGAGCATCAGCACCTTGTCGGCAGGGTAGTCGATGACATTGAAGTTGCCGACCGGCCCATGCACCGCCAGCTCGTCGTTCACCCCCAGATTGTCGTGCAGCCAGTTGGACACCACCCCGCCCGGAATGCGCTTGACGGTGATCGAGAAGCTGTAGGGCACGGAGGGTGAGCTGGAGATGGTGTAGGAGCGCATGACCTGCTGACCGTCGATCTGCAGTTCCAGGGTCACGAATTGTCCCGGCTTGAAGAAGAACATGACGGGCTGTTCGGCCATGAAGCAGAAGGTGCAGGTATCCCAGGTTTCCTGGATCACCTTGACGCAGCGCACCAGGTGACGGCCGTTGGTCCAGGTCTGGGTGGTGACGGGATTGAGGAAGCTCATTGTCATTGTCGTATCGCCCGGGCTGCAGCATGAAGGTCTCCGACCGCGGTGCCCCGCCTGCCGTTGAGCGAATTCTGCGCAGCCTGGCGCCACTCGACTTGCCTGTCAGCGACACGGACATGCCCATGACCTCCTGACCGGCAACTTTATCTTGTGGTCCGCGTCGCTACTGCATCATCGCGAGTCGCGACGAGACAACTGGGCTCGAAGCCGCTGATCCACACTCGCTACAATCCGCCACTGCCAACGGCCGTGAGCGGCCACCATCGGTTCCTTTTTTCCCGAACAACCGCGAGGCCGCCAAAACGGCCCAGCAAGAGGATGTATCGCAATGGACCCTATGTCTCCCGCTCGTCTGGATGATCCTTTGGCACCGGCCCGCGAGGCAACGGCCGAGATGCTGACCCACCGCCAGCATCACTTCTCGCTACCCCAACCCTTCTACAACGACGAACGGCTGTTCCGCCTGGACATGCAGGAAATCTTCGAGAAGGAGTGGCTGTTTGCCGGGATGACCTGCGAGATTCCCGCCAAGGGCAACTTCATGACCCTGGAGGTGGGCGACAACCCGGTAGTCATCGTGCGGGGCGATAACGGCAGGATCCATGCCTTTCACAACGTCTGCCGGCATCGCGGCTCCCGGCTCTGCGTCAGCGACAAGGGAAAGGTCGCCAAGCTGGTCTGTCCCTACCACCAGTGGACCTACGAGCTGGATGGCCGGCTGCTGTTCGCGGGCAGCGACATGGGGGTGAACTTCGACCTCGCCGCCTACGGACTCAAGCCGGTGAACGTGCGCACCGCCGGCGGCTATCTCTTCGTCAGCCTGGCCGATGAGCCCCCGGCCATCGAGGAGCTCCTCGAAAGCCTGGCGCACTACCTCGCCCCCTACGACATGGACAACGTCAAGGTGGCGGTGGAATCCAGCATCATCGAGCAGGCCAACTGGAAACTGGTGATCGAGAATAACCGCGAGTGCTACCACTGCAATGCGGCCCATCCGGAGCTGCTCAACTCGCTGCAAGAGTTCGACGACAGCGACGACCCCCGCGCCACCCCGACCTACAAGGCGCTGGTGGCGCACAAGCAGCAGCAGTGGGGAGAGATGGGCGTGCCCTGGCAGCTGAGGCGACTGGGCAAGCGCAACCGCCTGACCCGCACCCCGCTGCTAGAAGGCACCGTCTCGATGACCCTGGACGGCAAGCCAGGATGCAGGAAATTGATGGGCCGCCTCCCCAGCGCCGACCTCGGAGCCCTGCGCATCCTGCACCTGCCCAACTCCTGGAACCACTTCATGGGCGATCATGCCGTGGTGTTCCGGGTGATGCCGCTGGGGCCCCAGCAGACGGTGGTGACCACCAAGTGGCTGGTCCACAAGGACGCCGTGGAGGGCGTCGATTACGATCCGACCCAGCTGCGCCGCGTCTGGGACGCCACCAACGAACAGGATCGCCGACTGACCGAAGAGAACCAGCGCGGGATCAACTCCCGGGGTTATGAGCCCGGCCCCTACTCGGAGACCTTCGAGTTCGGGGTGATCGACTTCATCGACTGGTACAGCGAGCGGATGCAGGAAAACCTTAGCCACACCGCGCCCAGCCTGCAGGTGGTCGGCGGCTGACACGCCCTTCCCGCGTTTCCGGGCCCGCCGTCGCGCGGGCCCTTTCGTTGGTGGGAAGCGCGCTCAGCGGGGAAGGTCGGACGATGCACGCCGACGGCGCCGGGCGGGGCGACGCGCGGCGTTGTCGCTGGGCACGTCGAGGGGCAGCGTGACGCGCTCGCGCAGCCGCGGGAAGGGGTCGTGACGGTGGGGGATCGCCATGGCGGCGACGAAGTGTTCCTGGAAGCGCGGCTCGGTGGCCGTCTCCACCTTCTCCACACGACGCACCACCGTCTCGATCTCGCGGCGCGCCTTGCGGCTGAGCAGGGCGATGCGCGCCCCGCTGCCGGCGGCGTTGCCGGCCGAGGTCACCCGGTCCAGATCGCAGTCGGGTACCAACCCCAGGATCATGGCGTACTTGACGTCGATGTGGGCACCGAAGGCCCCTGCCAGGCGTATGCGATCGACGCGCTCGACTCCCAGCTGCTCCATCAGCAGGCGAATGCCCGCGTAGAGGGCAGCCTTGGCCAGCTGCACGGCGCGAATGTCGCCCTGGGTGACCGTCACGGTCCGCGTGGCGTCGCGGTGAAGCACGTAGGCGAAGGTGCGCCCGTCGGCAACAACCCGCGGGCTGCGCTCGGCCAGGCTACCGCGGATCACGCCGTCACGATCGAGGATGCCGGCGAGATACATCTCGGCGATCACCTCGATGATGCCGGAACCGCAGATGCCGGTGACGCCGCCGGCGCCGACCGTTTCGGCGAAGGCCGCCTCGTCGGACCAGGCGTCACAGCCGATCACCTTGAACCGCGGCTCCAGCGTCTCGGGGTCGATGCGCACCCGCTCGATGGCACCCGGGGCTGCGCGCTGGCCGCTGCTGATCTGGGCCCCCTCGAAGGCGGGGCCGGTGGGACTCGAGCAGGCGAGCAGCCGATGGCGGTTGCCCAGCACGATCTCGGCGTTGGTACCCACATCGACCAGCAACATCAGATCCTCACTGAGGTAGGGAGTCTCGGACAGGATCACCCCGGCGGTGTCAGCGCCGACGTGACCGGCAATGCAGGGCAGGCCGTAGACGCGGGCATTGGGGTGGATGACCAGCCCCATCTCGGTGGCCCAGAGCCCGTCGATCGCCTCGTCACTGGCCAGGGCGAAGGGCGCCCCGCCCAACTCCACCGGATCGATACCGAACACCAGGCTGTGCATGATCGGATTGCCGACGAAGGTCGCCTCGAGGATGGCATCGACGTCGACGCCCACGTCGGCCGCCAGCTCCACTGTCAATGCATTGAGGCCGGCACGCACCGAGTCGGTCAGGGTACGGTCGCCGCCGGGGTTCATCATGATGAAGGAGACCCGGCTCATCAGGTCCTCGCCGAAGCGGATCTGGGGGTTCATGCGGCCGGCCGAGGCGACCACCTCGCCGGTCTGCAGGTGGCACAGGTGGGCGGCCAGGGTGGTGGAGCCCACGTCGACCGCCATGCCGTAGACCTGTTCCTGAAAGCCGGGCCAGACGGCGATGAGGCGGCGGTCGTCGTGGACGGCCACGGTCACGCGCCACTGCCCCTGGCGCAGGGCGCGCTGCAGCTGCTGGACCACGCGGATGTCGCTTTCCAGCCCCTCGAGCTGCCACTGACTGGCGAGGGCCTCCTTGAGGCGGCGCAGGTCCGAGGCGGGCACGCCCAGGTCCGGTGGCGCCACCTCGACATAGTAGAGGCGCACCACGGGATCGAGCACGATATCGAGCACTTCCGCGCGCTTGCGCACGACCTGGCGATGCACCTGGCTGGATGGCGGCACGTCGATCACCGCGTCGCCGAGCAGTTGCGTCGAGCAGGAGAGCCGCCGCCCCGGTTCGAGCGGACCGCGACGTCGCTCCCAGTGCTGCTCGGCCTCGCTGGTGGCGGACAGGTGATCGGCGCGGGACTCGACGCCGTGCTTGGCGAAATGGCCCTCGCAGAGGTCCACCTGACAGCGGCCGCACAGCCCTCGTCCGCCGCAGACCGAGTCGATGTCGACCCCCAGGGCCCGGGCGGCCTCCAGCAGCGGAGTGCCCACCGGAAAGCGCCCACGGCGACCGGAAGGGGTGAAGACTACAAGCGCCTCGGACATGAGGACCTCCGCGTGCCGGGGATTCGTTCAGGAGAGCGAAGAGCCTCGTCCGAGGCTCTTGCATTTTCAGTTGTCAGGGTCTCTTGTGGCAATCCGGCCATCAGCTGACGGCGCGCCGGCGGCGGGTCTCGCGACGACCGCGCCCCTCGATGCCGTCTGCCCCTGTCGCCGGTGGTTCGCGGAACTTCTGGATCCAGCGCATGCAATCTGGGTCGTGGCCCATCATCACATCGGCACCCATGATCGCGGTCATGATCTCGGCGTGAAGCGGGTTGGTGATCGCCGAGGTCATGCCCGAGGCGATGGCCATGCTCATGAAGGCCGCGTTGATCCCGTTGCGGTTGGGCAGGCCGAAGCTGACGTTGGAGGCGCCGCAGGTGGTGTTGACCTTGAGCTCATTCTGCAGGCGGTGGCAAAGGGCGAAGACCTGGCGGCCGGCACTGCCTATCGCGCCAATCGGCATCACCAGCGGATCGACCACCACATCGCAGGCTGGGATGCCGTGATCGGCCGCCCGCTCGACGATCTTCCTGGCCACGGCGAAGCGCACGTCGGGGTCGTGGGAGAGGCCCGTCTCGTCGTTGCTGATCGCCACCACGGCCGCGCTATGCTTCTTCACCAGCGGCAGCACCGCCTCGAGGCTCTCGTCCTCACCGGTGACCGAATTCACCAGTGCCTTGCCCTTGTAGACGGAAAGGCCCGCCTCCAGCGCCTTGATGACCGAGGAGTCGATGCACAGCGGCACGTCAGTCAGCGACTGCACCAGTTCGATGGTGCTGGCGAGAATCGCCGGCTCGTCGGCCAGCGGGATGCCGGCGTTGACGTCGAGCATGTGGGCTCCGGCGGCCAGCTGGGCCTTGACATCCTGCACCACCCGGGAGAAGTCCCCGGCGGCCATTTCCGCGGCGAGCTGCTTACGTCCCGTGGGGTTGATGCGCTCGCCGATGACCACGAAGGGCCGGTCGAAGCCGATGACGACTTCCTTGGACTGCGAGCTGATAACGGTATCGGTCATGGTGATTCCTCGGGTTGTAAGGCTTGTTGTGAGAAGGACTGCTAAGAGCCGGGCCCTATTCCACGAGACACTCCGCCTCTTGGGGCAGGGCATCGGGGGACTCGGGATTGAGCTCGACCGGATTGTCGCGCCCCGGGTACCAGGGCACGCGGCCCTCGAGCACGCCGGTGGCCTCGATGATCTCGGCCACGGTGTGCTCCTGGCGGTAGGCCATGATGTGGGCGCCACTGACGCCGGGAATCTCGCGGATCTGGTGGAGCAGGTCCATGCACAGCCGCTTGCCCTCCTCCTTCTGGTTGGCGGCCCCCTCGAGACGCGCGATCACGCCGTCGGAGATGTGCACACCGGGCACGTTGTCGCGAATCCAGCGGGCGCTGCGCGCCGAGGCCAGCGGGCCGATACCTGGCAGGATGAAGACGCGGTCCGGCCCCTCAAGCAGCCCCAGGTCGTTTACCTTGAGCATGAAGTCCCGCAGCCGGGGTATGTCGAAGCAGTACTGGGTTTGGATGAACTGGGCGCCAGCGGCCACTTTCTTGGCCAGCCGGTGCGGCCGCCATTCCAGGGGCGGCACGAAGGGATTCGTAGCCGCGCCGAGAAAGATTCGCGGAGGCGTATCGATACGTCGTCCGCTTTCGAAGCGATGCTCGTCGCGCATGCCGCGAGCGATCTTCAGCAGCGACATGGCGTCGAGGTCGAACACCGGCTTGGCATGGGGATGATCGCCCGCCTGCACCCCGTCACCGGTCAAACACAACAGGTTGCAGGCCCCCATGGCTGCCGCACCCAGTATCTCGCCCTGCATGGCGATGCGATTACGATCGCGGCAGGAAATCTGCAGGATGGTCGCGTAGCCAACCCGGGTCAGCAGCGAGCAGACCCCGACACTGGACATGTGGCAGTGGGCACCGGAACCGTCGGTGGCGTTGATAGCATCGACGTAGCCGTCGAAGATCGCCGCGCGCTTGAGCACTTCCCCCGGGTCCGCGGAGTCCGGCGGGTCGATCTCGCTGGTAATCGCGAATTTGCCCGCGCGCAGCACCCGTTCGAGACGTCCCGGCGACACGTGGCCCGGCAGGATGGGTAGGGAGTAGCCCGGCACGGGCTCGTCATCGAACTTCATTTGGTGTCTCCCTCGTGGAGGACCGACGTGGGTTTATCGGCCGACTGGCGGGCCACGCGCAGCCAGGAAGAGCTTCCCTTGAGACGGGAGTCCACCGGCTGCTGTACCGCCTGGATGCGATCGCCGTACTTCATCCGGCGACTACCGGCCCAGGCTTCGACCCAGACACACTTCATCTCCGGCTTCACCTCGCAGTGTCCGTCGGCGCGCACACCGCCGCAGGGGCCGTTGCGTAGGGTCTTGGGACAGTTCATGGGACACGACATGCCAGTGGCGCTAAGCGTGCACTGGCCGCACATCCGGCAGTCGAAGAGAAACCCCTTGACGCGCTTCTCGACGGCTTTCACCGGCGCCTCGACGCGGGCATAGTCGAGCAGGTTCCACAGCGGATGCAGCCTGATGATGACCGGCTCGAAGAGCCGATAGATGATTTCGAACATTCGGGAATGGCGAACCACCCAACGTCTCACCTTGTACATCCTCTTCCTCCTTACCCGCTGTGCCCGTCACGTGGCAGCGGTGCTGATTGTTGTTGAACTGTCACTGCGCCCGCTCAGGTGGGTACAGACAGCCCCTTCTGGCGCACCAGACGATTGAGTTCCTCGTCGTCGAAGCGCGCCTCGAGCCGTGCCGCTTCGGCGTCGACTTCCGCCTGAAGGTCGTCGCCGCACTTGCGCCGGGCGCTGCGTTGCCAGTCGGCCATGTACGCATCCGAGCCGCCCTTGCCGGCGCGCATGGCCGCGCGATCGATGGCGTGCTGGAAGCGTGGTGGCAGCAGCACCTTGGCATTCTGCCGCCCCTGCTTGGCGATCACTTGGGAGGGGATGTCCCGCCAGCTGACGAGAGTCAATGTGGCCATGTGGCTTCCTCGCTGATCGTGGCATCCGCCACATCCGTCAGCTCCACCAGACGCACCAGGGTTGTCTCCAGGCTGCCATAGCCGGTATGGCGGTACTCGTAGTCCAATCTCAGGCGGCGGGCGGCTCGCTGTGCCTGGGTCTCTAGGGAGGGATCACGACGCTGCGACAGATAGACGAGCCGCCGATACTGGCCGAAATAGAGACTGGTCAGTTCGGGGTGGCGCTCAATGCCCAGCTCCTGGATGACCAGCCGATCGAAGTGGCGCACCAGGAAATCGGTCAGGTAGAAGGTGCCCGGCTCCTGCTCCGACAGGGCGGCCACCACCGCTTTCCCGGCATAGATGTCGTAGCAGTGCGCTCCCGGCAGCCGCTCGGCGCCATAGGTGGCGAGGACACGATCGAGCCCCCCGCCGGTGCCGCAGTCACCGTAGGCGACGAGAATACGCCCCTCGTGCGACGCCTTCGCCAGCTTGTCGCTCACCGCCACGGGGATGCGTTCCGGCCGGTTATGGAGGTCCGCCGGCAGACATTCCAGACGCACGTCACGCCAGCCATTGGCATCGATCAAGGCCTTGATTTCCTTGCCCAGTGCACCGCAGGCGACAATCAGTACGGATGACATCGACAGACCTCCATGTGTCAGGCCGCGCGACGCTCGGCAATGAGTTTCTTGGCCTGATCGACGGCCACACCAGCATCGCGACAGTAAACGTCAGCCCCTATCGCCTGGCCGAACTCCTCATTGAGCGGGGCTCCCCCGACCATGATAATGATGTCGTCGCGCAGCCCCTTCTCGATCAAGGTGTCGATGACCACCTTCATGTAGGACATAGTGGTGGTAAGCAGCGCCGACATGCCGAGGATGTCGGGCTTGTGCTCTTCCAATGCGGCGAGATAAGTCTCCACCGGGATGTTGATGCCGATGTCGATTACCTCGAAACCCGCCCCTTCCATCATCATCGTCACTAGATTCTTGCCGATGTCGTGGATGTCGCCTTTGACGGTGCCGATCACGATCTTGCCGACGGTCTGCGAACCGGCCTGGGCGAGGAGGGGGCGCAGCACATCCATGCCGCCTTTCATGGAGTTGGCCGCCATCAGCACTTCCGGGACGAAAAGGATACCGTCACGGAAATCAACCCCCACAATAGCCATCCCCCCCACCAAGGCTTCGTCAAGAACACGTTTGGCACTCCAGTCCCGCTCGAGCAGAATTTCGGTCCCCTCAATCACCTCGTCACGAAGACCGTTGTAAAGATCATCGTGTATCTGCTCGATGAGCTCGTCATCGGGCAGGTCGTTGAGGTCGAAGTCTTCTTCGTTGTATTGTTCTGTCATGGCACTTCGCTCCTGGTCATGTCACCCGATCGCGGTAAAGGTGAGGTTGCGAAAGCAGAGTAGGCGCACTCCGCAGGGAGCACATCCATGCAAGCGACGCTTTTATGTCAAGAAACGCCATGCACCTCGCCCCTTCAAGCGCTTCAGATATCTCCCTTCAATTTATTGATTTGAATCATGTTTTTCAAACATTAAACATTTCCCGACGCGGTCGCTGCGACAACGTTTTGGGTCGTCTTCAAGCATGCGCGCCGACGCCACCGGAGTACATTTCGTGACAGTCACGACACAACAACAATTCCACAACAGAGAGACCTGCCATGTCCGCCGTGAGCGAAGGAAAGAACATCTATGTACTCAAGGCCAGTTGTCAGGGCGCGATCGGTACCGTGTCGCGTATCGCTACCTACCTGGCCAATTGCCACTGCTACATCATGGAAATGTCACAGTTCGACGAAATTGCCACCGGTAACTTCTACGTGCGCTGCGTCTTTTCCACCACCCCGGGGCTCACGCCGTGCTTCAACGAACTTCGGAACGAATTCGGCACCTGCGTGGCGGAACACGACGACATGCAATGGGAAATACACGACACCCTGACGCCCCCCAAGGTAATGATCATGGTGTCGAAATTCGACCATTGCCTCGACGACCTGCTCTATCGTCAACGCACCGGCGAGATAAAGATGGCGATACCGGCCATCGTCTCCAATCACCCGGACCTCCAGTCACTGGCGGACTGGTACGAGATTCCCTTCTTTTACCTCCCCGTCACTCCGGAAAATAAGCACGAACAGGAACGCAAGATACTGGCTATTGCCAGGGAAACCGGTACCGAACTGGTGGTACTGGCGCGCTACATGCAGATCCTCTCCCCCGCCATGTGCGAGGCACTGGTGGGCCGTGCGATCAACATCCACCACTCCTTCCTGCCAGGCTTCAAGGGCGCCAAGCCCTATCATCAGGCCTTCAAGCGTGGGGTAAAACTGATTGGGGCCACCGCCCACTACGTCACTAGCGACCTCGACGAGGGTCCGATCATCGAGCAGGTCGTGGAGCGGGTCGACCATACCTACAGCCCCGTTCAACTCGCTGCCGTGGGTCGCGATGCCGAGAATATGGCACTCTCCCGTGCCGTGCGCTTTCACCTCGAACACCGGGTCTTCACCAACGGCAACAAGACCGTGGTATTCCGCTGACGGCAAGGGGACGACATGACCAATATCATCGACGGCAAGGCGCGAGCAGCACGGTTACGGGCAGAGATCGGCCGCCAGATCGGCATATTGCGACAGCGTGACCTGATCACTCCGGGACTCGCGGTGATTCTCGTGGGCGAGGAGCCGGCCAGCCAAATCTACGTGCGAAACAAGGCGAACCAGGCACGCGAAGCGGGGATGTCCTCCTTTGAATACCGTCTCGCCAACAGTGTGCCCCAAGACAAGCTGCTCGGCCTGATCGAGCGACTCAATGGGGACCCGGAAGTACACGGCATCCTGGTGCAGCTGCCACTTCCGCCCCAGGTCAGCGAGGCCCGGGTCATCCAGGCCATCGACCCGGTCAAGGACATCGACGGCTTTCATCCGATCAATGTCGGCTTAGTAGCCACCGGCAGTGGTGAAGGGGTGGTCCCCTGCACGCCGCTGGGCTGCATGATGCTGCTCACCCACCACCTCGGCGAGATGCGCGGCAAGCGTGCCCTGGTGCTCGGCCGCTCGAACATCGTCGGCAAGCCCATGGCCAGCCTGCTGCTTCAGGCCGACTGCACGGTCACCACGGCGCACTCCGCCACACACTCGCTCGCCGACGAGTGCCGGCGCGCAGACATCCTGGTGAGTGCCGTGGGGCGCGAGTCCATGATCGGAGGCGACTGGATCAAGCCCGGCGCCACAGTGATCGATGTCGGCATCAACCGGGTCGAGCGCGACGGCAAGGTCCGTCTGGTGGGCGACGTGGACTTCGATAGCGCCCGCGAGGTGGCCGGCGCCATCACGCCGGTGCCCGGTGGCGTCGGCCCCATGACGATCGCCTGCCTGCTGCTCAACACCCTCGCCGCAACCTGCCGCCAGTACCGTCTCCCCTTTCCCGACGACATCGTGTCGCGCGCCTGGGAAGACGAGGTGGTCGAAGCACCATGAGCCTGACGTGATCGCGCATACCCCTGCCGGTACAGCGAGTCGCTGCTCTGACGCCCCACAACAACGCCCGGAGACTGCCATGACCACCACTACCACACGCCGTCGTTCACGCCCGGCCGGCGGTGCACGCCGCGCCGGCCGGGGCGGCGCCGCCGAACTCGCCGCCTACGCCACCCGCCGCATTCCCCGCATGGAAGTGCTAGACGACGCGGGCCTTGCGATCATCGAGGACAACACCGACACCATCCTCGAGGAGATCGGCATCGACTTTCGGGACGACCCGGAGGCGCTGCAGATCTGGCGTGACGCCGGTGCAGACGTCCAGGGGGAGCGGGTACGCATCCCGCGCGGCCTGTGCCGCCGCCTGATCCAGGCGAGTGCCCCGCGCCAGTTCACCCAGCACGCTCGCAACCCCGCGCGCAACGTCGAGATCGGCGGCGACCATACCGTCTTCGTGCCCGCTTACGGCTGCCCCTTCGTCCACGACATCGATCGCGGACGGCGTTACGGGACCCTCGAGGACTTCCAGAACTTCGTCAAGCTCGCCTACCGGCTGCCGAGCCTGCACCATTCCGGCGGCACCATCTGCGAGCCTGTGGACCTCCCGGTCAACAAGCGTCACTTCGACATGATCTATGCGCATATGAAGTACTCCGACAAGTGCTTCATGGGCTCGGTGACCCATCCCGATCGCGCCCACGATACCGTGGAGATGGCGAAGATCCTCTTCGGCGAGCGCTGGATCGATCCTGACACCGGCAAGCCGCGCACCTGCGTGATCAACCTGATCAACGCCAACTCGCCGATGACCTTCGACGACACCATGCTGGGCGCCGCCAAGGTCTACGCCCGGGCCAACCAGGCCTGCATCGTCACGCCCTTCATCCTCGCCGGTGCCATGTCACCGGTCACGGTGGCGGGTACCGCCGCCCAGACCCTGGCCGAGGCCATGGCCGGCATGGCCTTCATCCAGCTGGTCAACCCCGGCGCCCCCGTGGTGATGGGCAGCTTCGCCAGCTCCATGTCGATGCAGTCGGGTGCGCCCACCTTCGGCACACCGGAACCGGCGCTGGTGCTCTACGTCATGGCCAACCTGGCGCGACGTCTCGGTGTGCCCTTCCGCTCCGGCGGCTCGCTCACAGCATCGAAGCTCCCCGACGCCCAGGCCGCCAGCGAGAGCGCCAACACCCTGCTCCCCACCGCCCTGGGTGGGGTCAACTTCGCCCTGCACTCGGCCGGCTGGCTGGAGGGTGGGCTCGCCATGGGATACGAGAAGTTCATCATGGACGCCGACCAGACCGGCATGATGCAGACCCTGCTCACAGGGGTGGACCTCTCCGAGAACGGTCAGGCAATGGACGCCATCCGCGAGGTCGGCCCCGGCCAGCACTATCTGGGCTGCAGCCACACTCAGGCAAACTTCAAGTCTGCCTTCTATCTCTCGCCGATCACCGACAACAACAGCTTCGAGCAGTGGGACGCCGACGGCCGTCTGGACATGGCCCAGCGCGCCAACGCCCGCTGGAAGAAACTGCTCGCCGAGTACGAGGCCCCGCCGCTGGACCCCGCCATCGACGAGGCCCTACTCGAGTACATGGCGACGCGCAAGGCTGCCTTCCCCGACGCCAATGTGTGACCGCCATCGGCCGGGCCTCGCCCGGCCGACACTTTTCCAGAAACCAGAGGAGACCCCCGCCCCGCACCTATCAACACGCCCCGAACCAGAGTCCTGACACGCTCACGACGTCGTCAGGCCGTATCACCGTGCGCCCGACAGTCGGGCAGACAACAACAACAGCCGAGAAACCCCTCCATGGAACCGAGAATCCCTCCCACTCCACCGGATATCCAGAACACCCCTGGCGTGCCCGCTCCCGACGGCCCCGCCAACCTGATCAATACCGACTACGTCATCGGACAGGACAACATCACCGGCCAGTTCAGCTTCAGCCTCGACATCCACGGCAAGGTCTTGGGGGTTTCCGCCCTGGTGACGCTGTTCTTCGTCATCCTCACGCTGGTGTATCACAGCGACGTGGAACCGATGTTCACGGGCCTGCGTAACTGGCTGACCGGCCATTTGACCTGGTTCTTCCTGCTCGCGGCCAATCTCTTCGTGGTGCTCTGTCTTGCGCTGATCGTTTCCCCGCTGGGCACGGTGCGCATCGGTGGCGCCCGGGCAAGACCCGACTTCTCCTACCTGTCGTGGTTCTCCATGCTCTTTGCCGCCGGCATGGGCATCGGGCTGATGTTCTACGGCGTCTCCGAGCCCATGTCGCACTTCGCCAGCGCCATGGGTGGTACTGCACTGGAGAACGGGGCACGCACTGACTGGGCGCCGCTGGGTGCTGCCTTCGGTGATCCGGAAGCCGCCGCACGCCTGGGCATGGCTGCCACCATCTTCCACTGGGGGCTGCACCCCTGGGCCAACTACGCGGTGGTCACCCTGGCGCTGGCGATCTTTGCCTACAACAAGGGGCTACCGCTGACCATGCGTTCGATCTTCTATCCCATCCTGGGGTCGAGGATCTGGGGATGGCCGGGCCATGTCATCGACATCCTGGAGGCGGGCGACAACCCGGTAGTCATCGTGCGGGGCGATAACGGCAGGATCCATGCCTTCCACAACGTCTGCCGGCATCGCGGCTCCCGGCTCTGCGTCAGCGACAAGGGAAAGGTCGCCAAGCTGGTCTGTCCCTACCACCAGTGGACCTACGAGCTGGATGGCCGGCTGCTGTTCGCGGGCAGCGACATGGGGGTGAACTTCGACCTCGCCGCCTACGGACTCAAGCCGGTGAACGTGCGCACCGCCGGCGGCTATCTCTTCGTCAGCCTGGCCGATGAGCCCCCGGCCATCGAGGAGCTCCTCGAAAGCCTGGCGCACTACCTCGCCCCCTACGACATGGACAACGTCAAGGTGGCGGTGGAATCCAGCATCATCGAGCAGGCCAACTGGAAACTGGTGATCGAGAATAACCGCGAGTGCTACCACTGCAATGCGGCCCATCCGGAGCTGCTCAACTCGCTGCAAGAGTTCGACGACAGCGACGACCCCCGCGCCACCCCGACCTACAAGGCGCTGGTGGCGCACAAGCAGCAGCAGTGGGGAGAGATGGGCGTGCCCTGGCAGCTGAGGCGACTGGGCAAGCGCAACCGCCTGACCCGCACCCCGCTGCTAGAAGGCACCGTCTCGATGACCCTGGACGGCAAGCCAGGATGCAGGAAATTGATGGGCCGCCTCCCCAGCGCCGACCTCGGAGCCCTGCGCATCCTGCACCTGCCCAACTCCTGGAACCACTTCATGGGCGATCATGCCGTGGTGTTCCGGGTGATGCCGCTGGGGCCCCAGCAGACGGTGGTGACCACCAAGTGGCTGGTCCACAAGGACGCCGTGGAGGGCGTCGATTACGATCCGACCCAGCTGCGCCGCGTCTGGGACGCCACCAACGAACAGGATCGCCGACTGACCGAAGAGAACCAGCGCGGGATCAACTCCCGGGGTTATGAGCCCGGCCCCTACTCGGAGACCTTCGAGTTCGGGGTGATCGACTTCATCGACTGGTACAGCGAGAGCCTGCTGGAGAACCTCGGCCATACCGCCCCGCACCTAAAGCTGGCGGAAGGCTGACCGCTTGCTTGCCATGCTCGCCGGGTCCGGCAAGGGTTTGGCAAGCCGCTGCGTCTCTACGCGAAACCCTACAAGGAAGCAGGTATAGATAAGTACTTCCAAAGAACAAGCACTTACAAAAAGGACGCCCCCGATCTCGGGGGCGTCTTGCTTTCACTGGCGTGAACCGCCAATGCTAGGTGCTATGAATCGGCAATATCTCACTCATCGTCCACCGGGTTGGCCGCCGAATCCGTGGCCTTGACCCGGTCAGGCACCTCATCTTCGCTCAGCGTTTCACCATTGGGTCCTACCGCCTCATCGAGATCACCTTCTTCAACCGGGTTGGCCGCCGAATCCGTGGACTTGACGCGGTCAGGCACCTTGTCTTCACTCACCATTTCGCCATCCCTAAGGGTTTCGTCCAGATCACCCTCTTCCACGGGATTGGCCGCCGAATCCGTGGCCTTTGCTGCTGGCTCATCGGCAGCAAAGGCCTGTGGACCTAGGACCAAGCCAAATGCGATACCAAGAATACCGACCTTCTTAAGTACGTCCTGTGGGATCATATATGTGACCTCCGTTGGCTTCGGAAAATGCGCCTCAATAGGCGAATGCAACATCATATCTTGCTAATCAGGTTAGACACCCTTGGCGCAAAATGTTGCAAGTCATGCACAACGCGCATACACCGGTGGGTGTCTAATTTATACCAGCCTCACGGACCTCAGTCGCCCTCCGCCAATGCCGATGCGGCATGACCCAAGTGGCATGCGGCATACTTGAATTCCGGGATCTTGCCGTACGGGTCGAGCGCCGGGTTGGTCAGGATGTTGGCCGCCGCCTCCACGTAGCAGAAGGGCACGAAGACGATCCCCTCGACCATCAGCGGGTCGACCCGCGTCTTCAGGGTGATGGCGCCCCGCCGGGTGGTGATGGTGATCGGCTCGCCCGGCGTCATGCGCAGGCGCACCAGCTCGGCGGGCGCGAGACTCGCCACCGCCTCGGGCTCGAGGTCGTCGAGCACCCGGCTGCGACGGGTCATGGAACCGGTATGCCAGTGCTCCAGCTGGCGCCCGGTGATCAGCACCGTGGGGTAGTCGCCGTCGATGGGCTCGTCCGGCGGCAGCGGGCGGGTCGGGGTGAAGGTCGCTCGCCCGCTCGCGGTGGGGAAGGCCTCACTGAACACCACGTCCGCCCCGGGGGCGTCGTCGGCGGGACAGGGATAGGTCACCGAGCTCTCGCGCTCCAGGCGCTCCCAGGAGATGTGGTCGAGGGAGGCCATGCCCTGCTTCATCTCGGCGAACACTTCACGCGGGTGCGTATAGGCCCAGCCCAGGCCCAGGCGGTTGGCGATCTGCTGGATGATCCACCAGTCGGGCCTGGCATCAAAGGGCAGCGGCACGGCGGCGCGGCCCAGCTGCACCTGGCGATTGGTGTTGGTGACGCTGCCGTCCTTCTCCGGCCAGCTTGAGGCCGGCAGGATGACGTCGGCGAACTGGGCGGTCTCGGTGACGAATAGGTCCTGCACCACCAGGTGCTCGAGCCTGGCCAGGGCCGCCCGGGCATGGTCGAGGTCCGGGTCGGACATCGCCGGGTTCTCGCCGAGGATGTACATCCCCTTGATGGTCCCGGCCGCGATGGCGTCCATGATTTCCACCACGGTGAGCCCCGGCGTGGCGTCGAGCGGGGTGTTCCACAGCTCCTCGAAGGCGGCACGCACCTGGGCGTCGCTCACCGGCTGGTAGTCGGGCAGCACCATGGGGATCAGGCCGGCGTCGGAGGCGCCCTGGACGTTGTTCTGGCCGCGCAGCGGGTGCAGGCCGGTGCCGGGGCGGCCGGTGTGGCCACAGGCCAGGGCCAGGGAGATCAGGCAGCGGGCATTGTCGGTACCGTGCACGTGCTGGGAGATGCCCATCCCCCAGAAGATCATCGCCTTGTCGGCGTTGGCATAGAGCCGGGCGAGCTCGCGGATCTGTTCGGGGGCGACGCCACAGGCCGGCGACATCGCCTCGGGGGTCAGGTCCTGCACATGGGCCTTGAGCGCCTCGAAACCCTCGGTGTGGGCATCGATATAGGCCTGATCAAAGAGCCCCTCGCTGACGATGACATTGAGCATGGCGTTGTAGAGCGAGATGTCGCCACCGGGGGTGAAGCGCACGCTGCGGTGGGCATAGGCGTCCAGCGCCTGGCCACGGGGGTCGAGGATGATCAGCTTGGTGCCGTTTCTGGCCGCCTGCTTGAAGTAGGTGGCCGCCACCGGGTGGTTGATCGCCGGGTTGCAGCCGGTGAGG
Organism: Halomonas sp. 25-S5; assembly: GCF_029889845.1. Taxonomy (GTDB): domain Bacteria; phylum Pseudomonadota; class Gammaproteobacteria; order Pseudomonadales; family Halomonadaceae; genus Halomonas. The sequence continues at coordinate 59,328 of NZ_JARANV010000005.1, read as the reverse complement.
ATCACCACCTCGGCCTCGAGGGCCTGCATGAAGGAGGCGGTCACCCCCCCCGAGCCGATGCACTCCATCAGCGCCGCCACGGAGCTTGCGTGACAGAGCCGGGTGCAGTGGTCGACATGGTTGGAGCCGAAGCCGGTGCGCACCAGCTTCTGGAACAGCCAGGCCTCCTCGTTGGAGCACTTGGCGCTGCCGAAGCCGGCCAGGGCGTCGGGACCATGGGCCGCCTTGAGATCGCCGAGTCTCCGGGCGGCGAGGTCCAGCGCCTCCTCCCAGCTCGCCTCGCGGAAATGGGTCAGCGGGTCGAGGGGGTCGAAGCCGGGATCGAGCCCCTTGGGCACGCCCGGCCGGCGGATCAGCGGCCGAGTGAGGCGTGCGGGATGGTAAGGGTAGTCGAAGCCGAAGCGGCCCTTGACGCACAGCCGGCCCTGGTTGGACGGTCCATTTCGACCCTCGACGAAGAGTATACGTCCTTCGCTCGGGGCTGACCCGGCGACAGTACTGCGGGGAGGCGCTGTGGATCCTTCCCTGGACGCTACCTCGGCCGTCCCTGGTCCTCGGACCTCCCCTTCGCCCTGCCCCCGGTGCCCCTCGCGGTCACTGGGGCCCTCCTGAATATGGTAGGTGAGCTGACAGCCCACCCCGCAGTAGGGGCAGACCGAATCCACGGTGCGATCGGCCGCCTGCGAGTCGCCGTGCCCCGCGGCATCGACCAGGGTCGCCGGCATCAGCGCCCCGGTGGGACAGGCCTGGACGCACTCGCCGCAGGCCACGCAGGTGCTCGCGCCCATGGGGTCGTCGAAGTCGAAGACGATCTTGGCGGCGGCGCCGCGATGGGCCAGGCCGATGACATCGTTGCCCTGGACCTCGCGGCAGGCGCGCACGCAGAGGTTGCACGCGATGCAGGCATCGAGATTGACGTTCATCGCCGAATGGCTGGCGTCATGGCCGTGGGCATGGGGGAGCGCGGCGTCGCGTTCGGCGACATGGTGCACCGTGGGGGCGCCTCGCTCGGCACGCGCCGGCAGCCATTCGCGCACCGCGCTGGCGTCGATGGCCAACTGGTCGGCCATGGCCCAGAAGTGGCTCGAGCGGTCGGGGCTGTCATCGCGCTCGGGCTGGTCGGCCATCAGCAGCTCCATGACGCCCTCGCGGGAGACTCGCGCCCGCTCGGAGCTGGCGCTCTTCACCACCATGGCGGGGGTCGCCTCGCGCAGGCAGCTCGCCGCCAGCACGCGCTCGCCCTCGATCTCCACCATGCAGGCGCGGCAGTTGCCGTCGCTGCGGTAGCCGGGGGCATCCTTGAAGCAGAGGTGCGGGATGGTCTCGCCGGCGCGCCTGGCCACCTGCCAGAGGGTCTCGCCGGGACGGGCGCTGACCTCGGCGCCATCCAGGGTCAGGGTAAAGGTCTCTTGTGCCATCGTCAGTCTCCCTACCCTTTCACGATCACGTTCTGGCCGGCGAGCTCGCCACGGAAATCCTTGAGCAGCCCCAGCACCGGATTGGGCGCCGCCTGGCCCAGGCCACAGATGGAGGCGTCCATCATCACCCGGGACAAGCGCTCGAGCTCCTCGACGCGCCATTCGTCGCGCTCGAGCAGGGTCAGCATCTTCTCGGTGCCCACCCGGCACGGCGTGCACTGACCGCAGGATTCGTCGGCGAAGAAGGCCAGCAGATTGGTGGCCACCGCCCTGAGGTCGTCCTGGTCGGAGAGCACGATGATCGCCGCCGAACCGATAAAGCAGCCGTGTTCCTGAAGCGTATCGAAATCGAGGGGAATGTCCGCCTTGCTGGCCGGCAATATCCCCCCGGAGGCGCCGCCGGGCAGGTAGCCGGCGAGCCGGTGCCCCTGGGCCATGCCGCCGCCGTGCTCCTCGACCAGCTCGTTCAAGGTGATGCCGGCAGGCACCAGGTGGACCCCAGGACGCCGCACCCGGCCGGAGAGCGAGAAGCTGCGCAGGCCCTGGCGGCCGTGGCGACCCTGGCCAGCGAACCAGTCGGCGCCCTTCTCCCAGATCAACGGGATCCAGGTGACGGTCTCGACGTTGTTGACCAGGGTCGGCTGGCCGAAGAGGCCCTGCTGGGCGACGAAGGGCGGGCGATGGCGCGGCTTGCCGGGCTTGCCCTCCAGCGACTCGATCATCGCCGACTCCTCGCCGCAGATGTAGGCCCCGGCGCCGCGGCGCAGCACGATATAGCCCGGCGGCACCAGGTCGGCGGCCTCGAGCTCGCCGATCGCCTCGTGCAGCACCCGGTGCAGGCCGGGGTACTCGTCACGCAGGTAGATATAGAGCGCGCAGGCCTCCACCGCCCAGGCGCTGACCAGGGCCCCCTCGAGGAAGCGGTGCGGCGAGCGCTCCAGGTAGTAACGGTCCTTGAAGGTGCCGGGCTCGCCCTCGTCGGCATTGATCGCGCAGTAGCGCGGCCCCCGCTCCTGGCGCACGGAGCGCCACTTCTTGAAGGTGGGGAAGCCGGCGCCGCCCAGGCCGCGCAGGTTGGCGGTCTCGAGCATCGCCATCAGTGCCTCGACGGTGATGCGTCCCGCGCGGCAGTCAGCGAGCAGCCCGTGGCCGCCCTCGCCGCGATAGTCCGCCAGGCGCTGCCAGACGATCGCCTCGGGATGGAAGTGGCCGGTATCCACCACCGCCTCCACGCCCTCGGCGGTGGCGAAGAGCACATGGTGGTGCCCCACTTCCACCACCGGTGCCGTCTCGCAGCGCCCCATGCAGGGCGCGCGCAGCACCCGCACCGCCTGCGGGTCGACACCGGCCGCCAGTTGCGCCTTGAGCGTCGCCGCGCCGGCCAGCTGGCAGGAGAGTGAATCGCAGACCCGCACCGTCACCGCCGGCGGCGGCGACTGGTCGTCATGCACCACGTCGAAGTGGGCGTAGAAGGTCGCCGTCTCGTAGACCGCCGCCATGGGCAGGTTCATGTAGGCGGCCAGCGCCCGCAGGTTCACCAGCGAGAGATGGCCATGGGCGTCCTGGAGAGCGTGCAGGTGCTCGATCAGCAAATCACGGCGCCGCAGCCCCGGATCGCTGCGCTCGTCGCCGAGCAGCTGACGCAACGAGGCGAGGGCGACGGGGGGCAGCTCACGGCCACGGGGCCTGCTGCGGAAACGGCGCTTGGGGGTGACGGTCTCGACGGTCATGGCGTGCTCGTTGTTATCGGTTGGCACTTGCCTATCCTGCATGTTGGCACCGGCCCCGGGCAGGGGCAATGCCCGGCTGGTCCGGGAGGCAACCGACGGATATGCAGGAGCCGTTTCGGGAATGGCCCGGCCTGGGGCCGGGGCAGGTCACAGGTAATCAGGCGGCGACGCTGCCGTGGGGGTCGATGACGAATTTCTTCGCCGCACCGCCATCGAAATCGGCGTATCCCTGAGGCGCCTGGTCCAGAGTGATCATCTGGACATTGACCGCATCGGCGATATTCACCTTGCCGAACAGGATCGCCTGCATCAGCGGACGGTGGTACTTCATCACCGGACACTGCCCGGTGTGGAAGCTATGCGACTTGGCCCAGCCGAGGCCGAATTGCATGCTCAGCGCGCCATGCTTGGCGGCATCGTCGGTGGCGCCGGGGTCCTCGGTCACGTAGAGGCCGGGGATGCCGATCTGGCCGCCGGCCCGGGTCAGTGACATGGCGGAGTTGAGCACGGTGGCGGGGGCCTCCTTGCCATGGTTGCAACCACAGGCATGGGCCTCGAAGCCGACGCAGTCGACGAAGGCATCGACCTCGCGCTCGCCGAGGATCGCCTCGATCCGGTCGGCCATGTCGCCTTCCTGGGTCAGGTCGAGGGTCTCGCAGCCGAAGCTGCGCGCCTGGGCCAGGCGCTCCTCGATCATGTCGCCGACGATCACGCAGGCGGCCCCCAGCAGCTGGGCGGAGACCGCCGCCGCCAGGCCTACCGGACCGGCACCGGCAATGTAGACGGTGCTGCCCGGCCCGACGCCCGCGGTCACGCAGCCGTGGAAGCCGGTGGGGAAGATGTCGGAGAGCAGGGTCAGGTCACGGATCTTCTCCATGGCCTGGTCGGCGTCCGGGAACTTCAGCAGGTTGAAGTCCGCATAGGGCACCATGACGTACTCGGTCTGGCCGCCGACCCAGCCGCCCATGTCGACGTAGCCGTAGGCCGCGCCGGGCCGCGCCGGGTTGACGTTCAGACAGATGCCGGTCCGGCCCTCCTTGCAGTTGCGGCAGCGCCCGCAGGCGATGTTGAACGGCACCGAGACCAGGTCACCGGGCTTGATGAACTCGACGTCGCGGCCGGCTTCGATGACCAGGCCGGTGATCTCGTGGCCCAGCACCAGGCCGGACGGCGCGGTGGTGCGGCCACGCACCATGTGCTGGTCGCTGCCGCAGATGTTGGTGGTGACGACCTTCAGGATCACGCCGTGGTCGCACTTGCGGTTGCCGAGGGCGAGTTCCGGATAGGCGATGGCTTCGACGGCGACTTGGCCAGGGCCCTTGTAGACGACTCCGCGGTTGGCTGCACTCATGGCTGGCTCCTCGATATTGTTGTAACGGACGGCGTTGTAACGTGGCGGAGGCTTCCGCTGCTCCAGCCTAAGGCCTGCGAGGCGGCCCACTTGTCCCACAGAGGCACCCGCATGCCTGTTCGAGACACGCCTCCAGGACAGGGGCCTTCAGGCCCCCGTCCACGGCACGGCGGGACTCGACCTCGCGAGGGCGAACAGGCATGGTTGTGTACTCTGTACAGTCACGGCCCCTGAAACCAAGGAGGAACCACCGATGTCGAACCGTCTCGCAAGACGCCTGTGCATGACCGCCCTGCTGTCGCTGCTGGCCCTGGGCTCGCATGCCGTCGCCCAGCAGACAACGCCGGGAGCCGATGTCCGCACCGAGCAATTCCGGGACTGGGAGGTCATCTGCCCGCCCGCCGGGAGCCAGGGCGCCTGCACCATGAGCCAACTGGTCACCAATCCGGGCAGCAACGATCCCTTGATGCGGGTGATCGTGGGCTATCCCCCCGAGCTCGAGGGCCGGCCGGCGATGACCTTCCTGCTGCCGCTGGGCGTGCGTCTCGCCCCGGGCCTGCAGCTCAGCGTGGGAGGCGGCGAGCCGGCCCAGTTCCCCTACCAGGTCTGCCTGGAACAGAGCTGCCGCGCCGACCTGCCACTTGAACCACCCCTGCTGCAGGGACTGCGCAGCGGCAGCAGCGCGACCCTCAGCCTGATCGGGCCGCGCGGCAATCGCATGGACCTGGACATCTCCCTGATGGGCTTCACAGATGCCAGCGAGCGCATCGCGCCCTGACGTTCTCGCCTGCCCCGCACGGACGACAGCCCCGGCAAGGTGCCGGGGCTGTCGTCGTCTGGCCGACCGCATGATCAGCGGCGCAGGACGCCCTCCTCGCGCAGCAGCCTGAGGATTGCCTCGGCCCCCTGCTCCGGGGTCACGTCGGTAAGCACCTGTCCCCTCCCGCCCTCGGCCTTGGCCGCCGCGGCCTTGAACCGATCCCGCGCCGAGGCCGCCTTGATGATCTTCAGGCGCTTGGGCCGCTTGCGAGCCGGCTGAACCTGCCACTTGGCCAGTTCCTCGTCGTGGACCACCTGAGCCTCCTCTAGCACCAACTGACCCCGCCGGGCCGGGCCATAGGCGCTCTGGCGCGGCGACGGCGCGGCGGCGTTCACGGTGACGATGACCGGCAGGCGGACCCTCAGGCGCCGCCGCTGTCCGCGGGGCAGGGCCAGCAACAGGGTGGCGACGCCCTCCGCGACCTCTTCCACGGCCGCCAGGCCGCTGACCAGCGGCCAGCCCAGGCGCTCGGCAAGCAGGTAGGGCAGCAGGCCGGAGCCCTCGCCCTGCTCGGCCCGCTCTCCGGTGATCACCAGCTGCGGCGCGGCCGCCTCGAGGCGCTCGGCCAGGGCCGGCAGCACGTCGGCCCCATCGGGCTGCTCGAGCAGCAAGAGGGACTCGAAGCCCATCCCCAGATAGCCGCGCAGGGCCGTCTCGCTGGCATCGCCCAGAGGGCCCGCATGCAGCAGGCTCACCTCGGCCTGCGGTATCGAGCGGGCCAGTTCCACGCCCCGGGCATCCTGATCGGCCTGCCTGCCGCGGCCGGTCAGCGGGTGGCGACCGACCGAGACCAGCACGGTCACCGCCAGGCTCGGGGCCACCTGTGTCTCAGGCCGCATGACGCTTCTCCTCCCTTGACTGCTCCACCAGGGCCACCAGCGCCTCGAGCACCCTGGCCGAGTCGCCGATCACCGCCAGGTCGGCGCGCTTGATCATGTCGCAGCCGGGATCCATGTTGATGGCCACCACCTTGTCGCAGCGCTGGATCCCCTGCAGGTGCTGGATGGCCCCGCTGATGCCCACGGCCACATAGACCCGGGCGCTAACCCAGGTGCCGGTGGCGCCGACTTGCCGGTCCCGGGCCATGTGGCCGTCGTCCACCGCCACCCGGGAAGCCCCCTCGGTCGCCCTCAGCACCTCGGCAGCATGATGGAAGCCCTCCCAGTCCCGCACGCCGTTGCCGGCGGAGAGGATGAACTCGGCCTCGGACAGCGCCACCCCGGCCGGGTCGACTGCCACCTGGCCGAGGTCCTCGAGGCGCGCCAGTTGCGGCGGCAAAGCCTCGGGCAGGGCCAGAAGCCGGGCTGCGTGGCGGGTCTCGCTGACCGGCTCGGCGCACTCGGCCAGGATCAGGGCCAGGCGCGGCAAGGGCCGCCGGATATCCAGGCTGTTCGCCGCGCCTCGGGCGGTGCAGCACCAGCCCAGCGGACTCCCGGCGTCGGCCTCCAGCTGCCAGACGCCGGTGGCCGGTCGCTCGCCGAGCCGCGCCGCCAACCGCCGGCCCAGGTCGGCACCGCCCAGCGGGGAGTCCGGCAGCAGCCAGTGCCTGGGTGTCCAGGCCTGCTCCACCGCCGCCAGGGCGCCGAGCCGGGCCTCGGGGGAGAAGCCGGCAAAGGCCTCATCGTCGAAATGCAGCACCCGATCGATTCCCGCGTCGCCGACGCCATTCTCCTTGTGCCCGCCGAAGACCACGGCCAGCACTGCTCCCCGGCTATCCGGGTCGGCATCGGCCAGCTGACGGGCGAGCCCCAGCAGGTCGCGGTCGTGGGAGGTCAGGCGCCCGCCGGCCATGTCCGGCACCACGGCCACCAGAAAGGCCGGCGCCTCGATCTCGACCAGCGGCTTGCACGCGGCGGGCGATGCCTGGGCACCGGCGACGACCCTGCCCTGCTGGACGCCACTGCGGTCGATGCGCTTTACGCCATGGGGCCCGATAAAGCCCACGGTACGCGGATTCCGGCGAATCAGGCCATTTGGCCCCAGCCATTCACTGGCCGCCTCCTGGCCGCCCCCTGTGCCCAGTTCAGCCAGCACCTCGAGGTGCCGGGGATGCAGCCGGTTTCGGGCGATCCACGCCTGGCGGGGATCGCGACGCAGCATCTCGCTGTTGGACTCACTCATAGCGGGACCTCCTCGGCCAGGTGTCTTATCGACCGCGCATCGTGGCCAACCGCATCGGTGGCTACCGATGTCGAGGGTTCCACCAGGGCCTCGGCGACCAGCTCGGCGATATCGCGAACCTCGGCACCGGCATCGACGACGCCTTCCAGCATGGCGGTGCATTGCGGGCAGCCCACCGCCACCAGCTCGGCTCCGGTCTCGCGGACATCGTTCATACGCATATCGGGGATCCGCCGCTTGCCGGGAATATCGGTGATCGGCGCGCCACCGCCGCCACCGCAGCAGCGCGAACGGAAGCCGGAGCGTTCCATCTCGGCGACCTCGATACCCAGTGCACGGAGCACCTGACGCGGGGCCTCGTACTCGCCGTTGTAACGGCCGAGATAGCAAGGGTCGTGCCAGGTCACGCGCCCGCCCTTCCAGGGCCGGAAGGCCAGGCGACCCGCCTCGTAAAGCTCGGCGATATAGGTGCTGTGGTGACGCACTTCATAGACGCCACCCAGTTCGCCGTACTCATTGCCCAGCACGTGAAAGCTGTGAGGGTCGCAGGTCAGGATCTGCTGGAAACGATATGTCGCCAGGGTGGCGATGTTGCGCCGCGCCAGGCTCTGAAAGGTGGCCTCGTCGCCCAGGCGCCGGGCCACGTCGCCGCTGTCGCGCTCCTCGTTGCCGAGCACGGCAAAATCCACGCGAGCGGCACGCAGGACCTTCACCAACGCCCTGAGCGTGCGCTGGTTGCGCATGTCGAAGGCCCCGTCGCCGAGCCAGAGCAGGACGTCGACCTGCTGGAGGTCGGCCATCAATGGCAGTTCCAGATCAGTAGCCCAGTGCATCCGGGCACCGGGGTCGAAGCCGCCGGGATTGTCGGTGGCGATCAGGTTATCGAGCACTTCGGGCGCCTTGTTGGGGGTCTGGCCACGCTCGAGGGTCAGGAAACGACGCATGTCGACGATGGCATCGACGTGCTCGATCATCATTGGGCACTCCTCGACACAGGCCCGGCAGGTGGTGCAGGACCACAGGGTCTCGGCGTCCACCAGGGCCTTGCCGTCATGCTCGTGAAGCGAAGCCACGATGGGCCCATGGGGGGAACCATACCGTTCAAGTGAGTGCTCACCAACGGGCTTTCCCCCAGGCTCTTGTGAAGGATAGGGGCTGCCGGCATAGGCCGCGTCACTGCCCCCGGCCATGCCCACCACCATGTCCTGGATCAGCTTCTTGGGATTGAGCGGCTGGCCGGCGGCGAAGGCCGGGCAAACCGCCTCGCAGCGGCCACACTGTACGCAGGCATCGAAGCCGAGCAGCTGGTTCCAGGTGAAGTCGGCGGGCGTCTCGACGCCTAGCGGCGCCTCGGGATCGTCCAGGTCCAGGGCCTTGAGGCCGGTGGAACGCCCCTCACCGCCGGCCTTCGTGGAAAAGCGCTCCGGACGGCGATGGAAGGCCAGGTGCAGGGCACCGGCGAAGGCGTGCTTCATGGGCCCGCCCCAGGTCATCCCGACGACCATCTCTGCCAACCCCCAGGTGACGACCGCCGCCAGAACCAAGGCCAGAATCCAGCCACCCGCCCCTTCGAGCAGGCCCTCGGGCAACAACCCGACGCGGAGCAAGGTGATGGCGAAGACGCCGAGAGAGAAGGCCATCAGGCTCTTCGGCAATCGCATCCAGACTCCCTTGGAGAGCCGGGCGGGCGGGTTGCGGCGGCGCCGATAGACGAACAGGCTGCCGAGGAACATGGTGGCGCTGGCCACCAGCAGTGCCCAACCGAGCACGCCGCCAGCCAGACCAGAGCCCAGCCCCAGGCCGTGGACCAGGATCAACAGCACCGCCGCGGCGACGAAGCCGCCGGCGGTGGCCACGTGGGTGTTGGACATCGCCTTGTCCCGGGCCACCACATGGTGCAGGTCCACCAGATAGCGGCGCGGCATGGCCGCCAGCCCCTTGAGAATCGGGACAGGCGATGGCCGCCCCTGGCGCCACAGACGGATGCGCCGCCCGGCGCCGAGCAGCGCCAGGCCCAGGGCAGCGAAGATCAGTATCGGTAGCAAGGTCTCGAGCATCTCGGCTTCCTCGATGAGGAGCCGTAAGCCTTAAGCTATAAGCGGCAAGTTACCCCCACACTTACAGCTTCCGGCTTACAGCTTACGGCTGGGTTTAAAAGTCCTTGCAGATCCGCAGGGCGTCATAGATGGCCGCATGGGTGTTGCGCGGTGCACTGCAATCACCCAGCCGGAACAGCAGGAACCCCTCGCCCTCCTCCGACAGGCAGGGCTGGGGCTGGATGGCGTAGAGCGCCTCCAGATCCAGCTGGCCGCGGTTGCGCGACGTTCCCTTGAGGGCGTAGTAAAGCGCTTCATCGGGCCGCACGCCGTTCTCCACCACCACCTGGTCGACTACCCGCTCTTCCTGGGTACCGGTGTACTCATTCTCGAGCACCGCCACCAGGCTCGTCCCCTCGCGATAGACCCTATGCAGCGCGAGGTCGGAGGTCATGATCACTTCCTTCTTGTAGAGGCTGCGGTAGTAGGTCGGGAAGGTGGTGCCCCCCACCGCCGCGCCGGGCTTGATGTCGTCGGTGACGATCTCCACCTTGGCCCCCTTGTCGGCCAGGTAGTCGGCCGCGGACATGCCCGAGAACTCGCAGATGGCGTCATAGACCAGCACATTGCTGCCCGGCGCCACGCGGCCAGAGAGGATGTCCCAGGTGCTGACCACCAGGCTCTCCTCGGGATTCTCGGCATAGCCCCACCCCGGATGCTGGCTCATGAACGGCTGGCCGCCGGTAGCCAGCACCACGATGTCGGGTCGCAGATCAGCGATGGTGGCCTCGTCGGCGCGGGTCCCCAGGCGCAGGTCGACGCCAAGCCGCGCCAGCTCCAGCTGGTACCAGCGGGTGATGCCGGCGATCTGGTCGCGTTGGGGGGCCTTCGAGGCGATGGTGATCTGCCCGCCCAGCTGCTCCGCGGCCTCGAACTGCGTCACGTCGTGGCCGCGCTCGGCGGCCACCCGCGCCGCCTCCATGCCGCCGGGGCCGCCGCCGACCACCACCACCTTGCGCTTGGTGCCCTCACTCTTCTCGATGATGTGCGGCAGGCCCATGTACTCTCGAGAGGTGGCGGCGTTCTGGATGCACAGCACGTCCAGGCCCTGGTACTGACGGTCGATGCAGTAGTTGGCCCCCACGCACTGCTTGATACGGTCCACCTGGCCCATCTTGATCTTGGCAATCAGGTGCGGGTCGGCGATATGCGCCCGGGTCATGCCGACCAGATCCACATAGCCACCCTCCAGGATCCGCTCGGCCTGGTTGGGGTCCTTGATGTTCTGGGCATGGATCACCGGCGCCTTGACCACCTCCTTGATGCCCGCTGCCAGGTGCAGGAAGGGTTCCGGCGGATAGGCCATGTTGGGAATGACATTGGCCAGGGTATCGTGAGTATCGCAACCCGACCCCACCACGCCGAAGAAGTCGACCTGGCCGGTGGCATCGTAGTAGGCGGCGATCTGCTTCATGTCCTCGTGGGAGAGGCCGTCCGGATGGAACTCGTCACCACAGATGCGCATGCCCACCGCGAAGTCGTCGCCGACCTCGGCGCGCACCGCCTTGAGCACCTCCATGCCGAAGCGCATGCGATTCTCGAAGTTCCCGCCCCACTGGTCGGTGCGCTTGTTGACCCGCGGGCTCCAGAACTGGTCGATCAGGTGCTGGTGGACGGCGGATAGCTCGACCCCGTCGAGGCCACCCGCCTTGGCCCGCCGTGCGGCCTGGGCGAAATCACCGATGATGCGCCAGATCTCCTCCTCCTCGATGGTCTTGCAGGTCGAGCGGTGGACCGGCTCGCGAATGCCGGAGGGCGACAGCAGGGTGACCCAGTCGTGACCATCCCAGCGCGAGCGACGCCCCATATGGGTGATCTGGATCATGATCTTGCCGCCGTGCTGGTGCACGGCATCGGCGAGGTTCTGGAAGTGCGGGATGATGCGATCGGTGGCCAGGTTCACCGAGCTCCACCAGGCCTGGGGGCTGTCGATGGAAACCACCGACGAGCCGCCGCAGATGCAGAGCCCGCAGCCCCCCTTGGCCTTCTCCTCGTAGTACTTCACGTAGCGCTCGGTGGTCATGCCGCCGTCGGTGGCATACACCTCGGCATGGGCCGTGCTGACCACCCGATTGCGGATGGTCAGCTTGCCGATCTGGATCGGCTGGAAGAGTGCGTCGAATGCCATGGTGATGAGTCCTCAGCCCTGGGAGTGGGAGGTAAGCGGCCGGGTGATGAAGATGCCCACGTCGCAGCCTTCTTCGGCCGCACTCTGGACCTGCTCGGCGAGGGTGCGCAGATCGCTGCCACGCGCGGCAAGAATCTGGTCCATGGCCCCGGCGAACCAGCCGGTAAACATGTACTCGATTTTCCGATCGACCTTGCCCAGCTGGTAGACGAAGGCACTGTGTTCGAGTCGCACCCGGCAGGTGCCCGCCTCGAGATCGATGGCCTCGGTCACGAACTTGCCCCAACCGCGCTGCGAGAGGCGCGTCATGTAGTGCTCGAAGACCTCCACCCCCTGGAGGCCATGGCATTCGGCCTCTTTCTCGCACCAGTGCCAGGCACTCCTGTAGCCGGCGTGGTAGAGGATCTCGGCGTAGGTCTCGGCACCCAGGGCCTCTTCCACCGCCAGATGGTTGTTGATGAAGAAGTGCCGGGGCACGTAGAGCATGGGCAGGGCGTCGGTGGTCCAGACGCCGGTCTCGGCGTCCACCTCGATGGGCAGTTCGGGGGCCATCTTGGTCACGATCGTGTTCCTCTAAATCATTGTTGTGTGTGAGGTGTGAGGTGAGCGGCGCCGGGGATAGGTCGTAGAGGGGGTCTTTTGCCATGGATGGCAAAAGTAGCGTCCAGGGAGGGATTCACAGCGCCCCCTCGTAGACCTATCGCCGGTAAAGCCGCGACTTCGGGCAGGGGACATCCCCGCCACGGTGGCTGCCCGTCAGCTGCCCCAGACGTCCTTGAGCACACGTACCCAGTTCTCGCCCATGATCTTGCGCACCTGGGGCTCGCTGAAGCCGCGACGCGAGAGCGCCTCGGTGAGGTTGGGGAACTCGCCGATGGTACGAATGCCCTCGGGGTTGATGATCTCGCCGAAGCGGGTCAGGCGGCGGGCGTAGCCCTTGTCGTGGGTCAGCCACTCGAAGAAGTCCTGGTCGTGGCCCTGGGTGAAGTCGGTGCCGATGCCGATGGCGTCCTCGCCGACGATGTTCATCACGTACTCGATGGCCTCGACGTAGTCGTCCACGGTGGCGTCGATGCCGGCGCGCAGGAAGGGGGTGAACATGGTCACGCCGACGAAGCCGCCGCGGTCGGCGATGAACTTGAGCTCGGCGTCGGACTTGTTGCGCGGGTGCTCCTTGAGCCCGGAGGGCAGGCAGTGGGAGTAACAGACCGGCTTTTCGGAGGCCTCGATGACCTCCCGGGAGGTGGTTTCGCCGACGTGGGAGAGGTCGCACATGATGCCGACGCGATTCATCTCGGCAACGATCTCGCGGCCGAAGCCGGAGAGGCCGCCGTCGCGCTCGTAGCAGCCGGTGCCCACCAGGTTCTGGGTGTTGTAGCACAGCTGCACGATGCCGACGCCCAGCTGTTTGAACACCTCCACGTAGCCGATCTGGTCCTCGAAGGCGTGGGCATTCTGGAAGCCGTAGAGGATGCCGGTCTTGCCCTCCTCCTTGGCCCGGGTGATGTCGGCGGTGGTGCGCACGGGACGCACCAGGTCGCTGCATTCGGCCATCAGCGCATTGGACCTGACGATGTTGTCGACGGTGGCCTGGAACCCCTCCCAGACGGACACCGTGCAGTTGGCCGCCGTCAGCCCGCCGCGCCGCATGTCCTCGAACAGCTCGCGGTTCCACTTGGCGATGATCAGGCCATCGATGACGATGGCGTCGTCGTGCAGCTCTCTTGGGGTCATGTGTGCCGCTCCGGGGATGTGTTCGACTCGACGGCAGCATAGCGCTGGCCTGCCCCGGCCCGGCGCCTGGAAGCGACGGAGAGGATTCCAAAAACGTCATGACTATCGTGGTTACGACGAACGCTGACACAGGCGCCATGCCTGCCGGTCAAGGGCAGGCATGGCGACCCGGCAGGGGGGGACTCAGGAAGGCATCGCTCAGGAACGCAGCAGGACGCTGGCGTAGGTCGGCTCTCCGCGCGCCTGGTCGAGCGCCATGATCGCCGATGAGACCGGCTCGACCGGGTAGGGCTCGAAGGTCAGCAACTCCAGGTTGGCCCCTTCCCGCTCGCAAGGCGGCACCGGCGACCTGACGGGACTCGTTCCCAGCCGCTCGTCGCGAGGCGGGCGGCCGAAGAACTCCCGATAGCACTTGGAAAAGTGCGGCGTGGACACGAAACCGCAGGCGGAGGCCACGTCGATGATCGAGATCGACGTCTGCTTGAGCAGCTGGCGTGCGCGGGTCAGTCGCAGCTTGAGGTAGTAGCGCGACGGCGAGCAGAGCAGGTATCTCTGGAAGAGCCGCTCGAGCTGGCGACGCGACACGTCGACGTAGGCGGCCAGCTCCTCGAGCGCGATGGGCTCTTCGAGGTTGGCCTCCATGAGCCCCACGATCTCCAGCAGCTTGGGCTGAGTGGTCCCCAGGATATGCTTGAGCGGCACACGCTGGAGGTCCTGCTCTCCGCGTACCCGGTCACAGATGAACATTTCGGAAATGCCTGCCGCGAGTTCACGGCCATGGTCCCGTCCGATCAGGGTGAGCATCATGTCCAGGGGGGCAATACCCCCTGACGAGGTCGCCCTTTCGCGATCGATGGTAAACAGCCGGGTCGTCAGCACGGCCCGGGGAAAGGACTCCTGCATGGCAGCCAGGCACTCCCAGTGGACGCTGGTCTCATAGCCATCCAGCAGGCCCGCCTTGGCCAGCGCCCAGCTACCGGTACAGATGCCGCCCAGCCGACGGGAGAGGCGTGCCTGCCCCTGCAGCCAGACGACATGCTCGCGCTGCACCGCGCGCGCCGGCCCCACCCCGCCACAGACCACCACCATGTCCAGCGCCAGCGGCACCGTGATCGCCGCATCCGGTGTGACCTTGAGACCATCGCTGGCGGAGATCGGGTCGCCATCGATGCTCAGGGTGAACCAGCGGTAGAGTTCACGACCGGCCAGCTGGTTGGCCATGCGCAACGGCTCGATGGCCGAGGCCAGGGAAAAGAGGGTGAAGTTTTCCAGCAGCAGGAACCCGATGGCTTGGGGAGCGGCTGGCTTTTGCGGCGGCGGGGGAGAGGTCGTCATGGCAGGACTCCTGTACGGATGTCGTACACATTTTGTTGTTATGTCGGTATCCGCACGCCCGCTGGTGTCTGGCTGTCGCGATCAGGCAAGTCCGTACGAAAAGGTACCGCTTGGTGTCGTGATCTGGCATGTCACAATGGCCTATCAGCCTGGGGGAGGCCAGGTGATAACGGTAATGATGTCGCGTTCAGAGAGGCGGGGGTCGCTGACAGGAAAAGACGCAAAGCGAACTACCGGGGCACTGCCGCTAGCCCGCCGCCTCGCGGCGCATGGGTGATGCCGACGGCCTGCTCAGGGTCGCGCATGAAATCGCTCTCGGTGAGCTCCAGGCCGATGGCCGAGGCGGGGATGCCCCGAGTCAGGGTGGCGATATGCTCGGCCAGCTGCGGATCCACGAATTGCTGGGCGGAGACGTTGAGGGAGAGCCGACCGGGCAGGGCCATGCCCTCGCGCCGCCAGGCGGCCATCTGCCGGGAGGCCGCCTGCAGCACCCAATCGCCCAGCGGTCGAATCAGTCCGCGCTCCTCCGCCAGGGGGATGAACTCCCCCGGGCTGACCCAGCCCCAGGCCTCGTCGTGCCATCGACACAGCGCCTCGGCGCCCACCAGCTCGCCGGTGCGTAGGTCGACCTGGGGCTGGAAGTGGAGCTCGAGACGCTGGCCGCTGATCGCCGCGCTCAGCCGTTCCGTCATCTGCTGGCGGCGCTGGAGCGCCCGGGTCATCGATTCGTCGAAGGGGCAGGTCCCGCCATCCTGCTGCTTGGCGTGATAGAGCGCGATGCTGGCGGACTTGAAAAGCTCCCCGGGGGTGACGGCATCCCGCGGGTAGCGGGCCGAGCCGATGCTGACCTCGAGCACGAAGCTGCGATGCCCGAGCTCGATGGGCCTGCTCACGGCGGCCTGCAGCCGCCGGATGCTCTGCTCGAGCCCGCTCGCCTTCGCTTGCGGCACCAGCACCGCGAACTCGTCGCCGGAGAGCCGCGCCAGCACCTCATGCGGCCCCATGGCACGCGCCAGGCGCCCGGCCGTGGTCGACAGCAGCTGGTCGCCGACCTGATGGCCGTGGAGGTCGTTGATCTCCTTGAAGCGGCGGATGTCGAGGAGCAGCAGCAACAGGGGATGCTGGCCCTTCTCGGCCTCCTGCCTCAGGCGCATGAGCTCCTCCATGAAGCGCACCCGGTTGGGCAGGCCGGTGGTACCGTCGGTATAGGCCAGCTGGTGCATGCGACGGTGGTCGCGTCGCCGTTCCAGTTCGGCCGCGGCGCCGGTGGAGAGGATACGCAGCACCGAGGTAGCGAAGGCGTTGGCCTCCAGCGGACGGCAATAGAGCACCATGACGACGCCGATCGGCTCGCCCTTGGCGTTGTCCAGGCGACGGCCGATCCAGGCCCTGGCCACTCCAGCCCCACCCGGCAGCCGCGCGGTGCTGCCGTCCTGGACCATGGCCTCCCGCTCGCCGAGGATCTGCTCGCAGGAGGTGCCCGCCAGCGCATAGGCGTAGTTGTCGAGCCGCTGCCCCTCCGCGACCACGCTGACCATGCTCATGGTCGCGGACGCGCGACCGCTCAGGGGGTCGACGTCCGGCCGGGAGGAGTCGAGCAAGGCAATGAAGCCGGCATCCGCCTCGAGGATCTCGACCAGGGTGCTGACCAGCTGATGGAAGTAGTCGTCGCCGATACGGGTGGTGACGGTCGAGGCCACCTGCATCACCGCCTCCTGGACACGCTGCGCCTCATGCTGCTCGGTGATGTCGGTGATGAAGCCCTCCAGATGGAGCAGCTCACCGGCGGCAGCGAAGACCCCCTGGCCCTGCTCCCACATCCAGCGGGTGTCGCCCCCGGCATGGTGCAGACGATAGATCACGCGAAAGGGCGCCCTGCGTGCCACGGCGGCCTGGACCTCCTCGAACACCCGCTCTCGGTCGGCGGGATGGATCAGCGCAGCATAGCTGGTGACCCGATTGTCCTGCAGCTCCTCGGCCCGGTAGCCCGTCAGCGCTTGTGCCCCCTGGCTGACGACCCTCATGGTCCAGTCGCGATCATTCAGGCAGCGATACGCCATGCCGGGCAGGTGATTGAGCAGGGTGTCGAGACGACGCTCGCTCTCCTTCACCGCCAGCTCGGCCCGGCTGCGGCCCAGCTCGGCACCGGCCTGGACCGCGGCGATGCGCAGCACCTCCTTCTCCAGGCCAGCGGCCTTCATGGGCGTGTTCTTGAGCACCGCGAGCAGGCCCAAGGGTGTCTCGTCCGCGGCAAGGAGCGGCAGGCCGAGGTAGCTGACCGCGCCCAGTTGACGCAGGAGTCGATCGTCGGGAAAGCGGGCCTGGAGGCCTTCCGCGTAATGACAAGTCGCCTCGCCGACCACGACGATCTCGCAGGGCGTGCCCGCCAGCGGATAGGTGATGTTCGGTCGAGGCTGGCCATGCGACCAGACCGCCTGGGTGCGGACCATGGCATCCTCGGTGACCCGGGCCACCAGTACATGGTCGACCTTCAGAATGGTCGCGAGCCGCGCCACCAGGGTGTCGTAGAAGTCGGGGGCCCCGCTCCGGCCGAGGCCCTCCGCCAGCTGGCGAAAGGCCTCTTCAGCCTCCATCCGTGACTGCATTGCCGTGCTCCCTCATAGCCCTCTCCATATCGCTGCCCGGCCCGTGATACCGGCTCCGTCCCGGGATTCGGCTCACAAGATGACAGGAATGGCCGGCGGGGTAAAACGCGCCCCCATGCCATGAAGTTCCCGCCGTGACCAAGGCCCAGCGTGGCGGGAAACACTGGGGGAACATCCTGCTACCCGGGGCCTCGGCGCCGGACGTCCGCGAGGCCTCATCCCGTTTTCAGGGCCACCATCCGCAGTCGCAGGGCATTGGCGATCACGCTGACCGAGGAGAGCGACATCGCCGCGGCGGCGATGATCGGCGACAGCAGCAGGCCGGTGAAGGGATAGAGGATGCCGGCGGCGATCGGCACCCCCGCGGCGTTGTAGACGAAGGCGAAGAAGAGATTCTGGCGGATGTTGCGCATGGTGGCCCGCGACAGCCGGTGCGCCTCAACGATACCCATGAGGTCGCCACGCAGCAGGGTCACGCCGGCGCTCTCGATGGCCACGTCGGTGCCGGTGCCCATGGCGATGCCGACGTCGGCGGTCGCCAGGGCGGGGGCGTCGTTGACGCCGTCGCCAGCCATTACCACCACACGCCCCTCATCACGCAGGCGCTGCACCACGCGGCCCTTGTCCTCGGGGAGCACCTCGGCCTCGACCTCGTCGATGCCCAGGCGGCGCGCCACCGCCTCGGCGGAGGTGCGGTTGTCACCGGTCAGCATGACGACCCGGATACCGTCCGCCTGCAGGGCGCGGATGGCCGCCTCGGTGGTCTCCTTGACCGGGTCGGCGATGGCCACCAGCCCCGCCAGGCGGCCGTCCACGGCGGCGAAGATCACGGTGGCGCCATCGCCCCGCAGCCGCTCGGCCTCCTCCTCCAGTTCGGCCAGGGCCACCTTCTCGCTCTCCATCAGCAGACGATTGCCGAGCGCTATACGCTGGCCGTCAATCCGCCCGGTCACGCCCTTGCCGTTGGGGGAGTCGAATTCCGTGGCCTCAGAGAGCGTCACGCCCACCTCCCTGGCCTTCTCGACGATCGCCTGCGCCAGGGGGTGTTCGCTGCCGCGCTCCAGCCCCGCGGCCAGCTGCAGCAGCTCTGTTTCGTCGACGCCTTCCGCCGGGCGCAGTTCGGTCACTTGCGGCTTGCCTTCGGTCAGGGTGCCGGTCTTGTCGACCACCACGGTGTCGACCTTCTCCAGGCGCTCTAGCGCCTCGGCGTCGCGGATCAGTACGCCGGCCTGGGCACCGCGGCCCACGCCCACCATGATCGACATCGGCGTCGCCAGCCCCAGCGCGCAGGGGCAGGCGATGATCAGCACGCTGACCGCGGCGATCAGGCCGAAGGCCATGGGCGGCGCCGGCCCCCACAGCGACCAGGCAATGAAGGCCACCACGGCCACCAGGATCACCGCCGGCACGAAGACGCCGGCCACCTTGTCGGCCAGCCCCTGGATGGGCGCCCGGCTACGCTGGGCGCTGGCCACCATCTGCACGATCTGCGACAGCATGGTGTCGCGCCCCACCTTGTCGGCGCGCATGATGAACGAGCCCTGGCCGTTGATACTGCCGCCGATCACGCCATCGCCGGCCTCCTTGCGCACCGCCAGCGGCTCGCCGGTGACCATCGACTCGTCGATGTTGGAGCGTCCCTCAAGCACCTCGCCGTCCAGCGGCACCTTGTCGCCAGGCCGTACGCGCAGGCGGTCGCCGACCTCGACCTTGTCGAGGGAGACTTCCTCCTCCTGGCCGTCATCGTCGAGGCGCCGGGCGGTGGCCGGGGCCAGGTCGAGCAGGGCGCGGATCGCCCCGGAGGTCTTCTCCCGGGCCCGCAGCTCCAGGACCTGCCCCAGCAGCACCAGCACCACGATCACCGCCGACGCCTCGAAGTAGACGGCCACCGAGCCATCGGCCTGGCGGAAGGTCGCGGGGAAGATGCCCGGCACGATCGTCGCCAGCAGGCTGTAGACCAGCGCCGCCCCGGTACCGATGGCGATCAGGGTGAACATGTTGAGGCTTCGGCGCACGATGGAGCGCCAGCCGCGCACGAAGAAGGGCCAGCCCGCCCAGGCCACCACCGGCGTGGCGAGCAGCAGCTGGATCCAGTTCGAGACCTGGGGGGCGATCAGGTGATCGAGCCCGACCAGATGACCGCCCATCTCCAGCACCAGCACCGGCAGGGCGAGGGCAAGACCGATCCAGAAGCGGCGCGTCATGTCCGTCAGCTCTTCGGAAGGCCCGGTATCGGCGCTGACCGTCTCGGGTTCCAGCGCCATGCCGCAGATGGGACAGTCGCCGGGGCCCTCCTGGCGGATCTCGGGGTGCATCGGACAGGTATATATCGTGCCGGGCGGCGCCGGCTCGGCCGCTGGCGTGTCGCCCAGGTAAGCCTCGGGGTCGACCTCGAACTTCTCCCGGCACGTCGCGGAGCAGAAGTACCAGGTCGTGTCGGCGTGGGAGGCCCGGTGCTCGGTCTCGTGCGGGTCGACATCCATGCCGCAGACCGGATCCTTGACCACCCGGTGGGAAGCGTTATCAGACATCACTCACCCTCCCCGTCTGCCAAGGCAGGTGTCGGTGCGACTGGCGGGCCCAGTGGATCGATATGCCGATGCTCTTGATGTCCATCTGCCGACTCCCGGGGAGGTCAGTGGGAATGCGAATGGCCGTTATCGTCCGACGATTCACGCGATGACAGGAAAAACAATTCGCCGATCAGGATGAGCGCCATCCCTGCAACGGCAACGACGAGAACCATCGGGTCGGTGGTTGCCTTCACCCATATGAACCCCGCCAGGACGACCGCGTCCAGCAATAGGGCGACGACCAGAACGGCAGGGTTGGCGCCGACATCATGCCGAAGATGACGATAGACCCCCCAGTGAATCGCCATATCCATGATCAGATAGAAGATGATGCCAAGCGCCGCGATGCGGCTGAGATCGAAGAACACCGTCAACAGCAGGCCGAGCACGATGGTGTAGACCAGGGTATGTTTCTGGATGCTGCCCGGCATGTGGAAATGGCGATGGGGCACCAGCTTCATCTCGGTCAGCATCGCCAGCATGCGCGACACCGCGAATACGCTGGCGATGATGCCGCCTGCCGTGGCCAGCATGGCCAGGATGACGGTGAACCAGACGGCGGCCTCCCCCAGCGCGGGCCGGGCGGCGGCTGCCAACGAGTAATCCTGCGTCGCGATGATCTCGCCGAGCGACAGGTTACTGGCGACAGCGAAGCCCACCAGCGCATAGATCACCACACACAGGGCGATCGAGATCATGATCGCCCGGCCCAGGTTGCGATGGGGATCCTGGATCTCCGAGCCGCTGTTGGTGATGGTCGTGAAGCCCTTGAAGGCCAGGATGCCCAACGCGGTCGCACCCAGGAAGCCTGAAAGAGACCCTTCAGGAGCCGAAGACGAGGCCTCCATCTCCAAGGCGTCGGCGACCAGGACACCGACCACCCCGAACACGATGATGCCGCCGATCTTGATGACGCCAAGTACTGACGCAACGCCCTGGATCCACTTGTTGGCAGAGAGGTTGATCAGGAACGCGGAAAGCAACAGGGCAACGCCCAACGAGGGGACAAGCAGTGACCTGTTCTCCACATCGAAAAGCTCGAGCGTGTAGGAGCCGAAGGTTCTCGCCAGGAAGCTCTGGGCGATCACCATGGAGAAATACATCAGCAACGCATGGAAGGCGGTAGGGAGCGTCGGGCCATAGGCTTTCTGCAGATACATGCCGATGCCCCCTGCCGACGGATAGGCACGTGACATCTTGACATAGGAATAGGCGCTGAAAGAGACGATCAGGGCAGCCGACAGGAAGGCCAGCGGGAACAGGCGCCCCGTCATCTCCGCCATCTGTCCCGTCAGGGCAAAGATGCCTGCCCCGATCATCACACCTGTGCCCAGGGCAATCGCACCGACTAGCGTGAGGCTTCCTTCCTCGTACTCAGGAGTTCGATCCGTGGAGTCGGTCATCCATATCTCCTTGTCATCACAGGACGAGCTGTTTCAGGGGCATCCAGATGCCCATGGCCATCATGATCAGGTTCTCGGTCAGGGAGACGAACGGGCAGAGGTGCTCCCTGGTCTTCATGCGGAAGACGCGAGCCGTCTCGTGCTGTGCAGAAGACGCCGAAGTGACAGTGCTCATGGGTATCAACCTCCTTGCGGTACCAAGAGATAACTCGAACCCTGCGCTCACTGACGGATGGGCACATCCCCCCCCCCTCTTATTGGTTTCATCCTAGAACCCTTGGGTCACCCAAGGGTCAAGGCCTTTCTCACCGAAGCCCGTCAAGAAACCCGCCAGAGCAGGTCGTCATCTTCGAGGAGCAACAGTTTCATGCGGGAGAATCATCCCTGGAGATCGATGTTTCCGGACATGCCGGCCTCGTAGTGCCCCGGGATGTTGCAGGCGTACTCCAGGCCGTCGACGTTCTGAGGGGCGGTCCAGATGAGTTCTGCCGTCTCGCCCGGCGCGATGGTCACGGATGGCATGCTGGCAACTTGCTCCCCCTCGGCCATGCCATGGCCACCATTCCCGCCATCTCCGTGGCCACTTCCCGTCATCGCCTGCATCATTTCGCGATGCTCTTGCTGTGCGTGGGCATCGCCGATGACGAATTCATGCTCGAGGTTGCCGGTGTTGACGATCTCGAACTTGATGGTGTCGCCTGGCGCGATGTCGAGATTCTCGGAGTCGAACCACATGTCACCCGCCTCGAGCCGAACGGTGCGATCGACGTCTTCATCGCTAACCAGGGCATTGGAGCCGCCGTGCCCAGCGCCAGCGAAGGCAGTCGTCGTGGTCAGGCCCAGTGCCAGAGCCAGCAGTGTCTTGCGCATGATATGACCTCTTTGAGTCGAGTCGGGAAGGTTCACTTGTAACGTATAAACCTGAAAATAGGCTGAACTCAGCAAAAAATAGTGTCAATTCATCTCACGCCTTGACATTGGGGCTACCCATAGGTTGTAAGCTCATAGCGAAAGCTAGCCCACGCCTTGCCCAACCGGGGAAGACGACTTTTCTACCACCAGCAAGATGAGGGGAAATACCATGGTCAAGAACAAGCAGTTTCTCGCCATCATTCTGGCCGCCAGCATGGGGGTCGCCGCAAGCGGCGCTGCCTCTGCTCAAGGCATGCAGCAAGGCGGCATGGGCTACGGCCAGGGCGGCATGGGCCCCGGCATGATGGGCTACGGTCAGGGCGGCATGGGCCCCGGCATGATGGGCTACGGCCAGGGCGGCATGGGCCCCGGCATGATGGGCTACGGCCAGGGCGGTATGGGCCCCGGCATGATGGGCTATGGTCAGGGCGGTATGGGCCCCGGCATGATGGGCTACGGTCAGGGCGGTATGGGCCCCTGCATGATGATGGGCTACGGCATGATGCAGGGACTCGGCCCCGAGCAGCGTAGCGAGATGCGTGAACTGATGCAGCAGCATCGTCCCGCCCAGTTCGAACGCATGGGGCAAATGATGGACCTGCGCATGGCGCTTATGGAAGAGATGCACGCCGAGGCGCCCGACCCCGAAGAGGTGAAGTCTCTTCATGGCCAGATGGCCGAGCTTCAGGGCGAGATGATAAGTGAGATGGTACGCATGCGTAACGCCATGCTCGATTTGCTGAGCGACGAGCAGCGCGAACAGTTGAGGCAGGGCGCCTCTTCCCCCAATAGCCAACAATGACACCCGGCGCCCGCCGCCTGGCGGGCACCTCTCAGCCATCCCGCTCTCTTGCGCTGGATCAATGTGGCGACTCGCAAAACTGGCACAGAATGACGTATCGATGATGAGGACATCAGCATGACCGGCAAGGCCAGGCACCCACATCTCATCCGAGGAGGACGCCTACTGGCGTTGCTGCTCGCGGTGCTGTTGTCGATGTCCAGCCTGGCCGGCCATGCGGCCATGGACGCCTGCGCTTCCGACTGCTCGACGGCCCAGGTCGAGATCGTGGATGACACTGACCCCGAGTGCAGCGCCTGTGTGGCCTTGACCGAGTCGCCCCTCGTCACCAGCGCGCACTCTGACACCTTGGCCGGCATATCCAATCCGGCCGTGGTCGAGCACACCTCCTCACCGCCGTGCCAACCGCCAAGATCCTGACCATGCAGCCAGCACCTCGGTAACGCTGCTGGCTGCCCGTTACCGGCAATTCCTCCCCCTCTGTCAGGAGTCTTACCATGTTCAGCAACGAATGCTTCGCCCTCATGGGCTCAATGAGCTGGATGGGTTGGCTGATGCCGCTGACCATCACGCTCTTGCTTGGCCTCGGCATCGCCTCGCTCATCAAGTACCTCGTCTCATCCAACCATTCCCACCGGGAGGACCGCTCATGAATCGCCCCACCACGTCCATGTTGCTCGCCGGCGCCCTGCTGTTCGGCGCCACCAGCGCCCAGGCCGCCCTGCCGGCCGAGGCGACCCTCTACAAGAATCCCCAGTGCGGCTGCTGCGATGGCTATGCCAGACATCTCGAGGAGATGGGCATCGCGGTCACCGTCATCGACGACAGGGATCTCGGCCAGATCAAGGAAGCCTCTGGCCTCCCCTACGGACTCGGCGCCTGCCACACCATCGAGATGGGCGAGTACGTGATCGAGGGCCATGTGCCGCTGGCGGCGGTGGAGAAGCTGTTCGAGGAACGGCCGGACATCGATGGCATCGGCCTGGCCGGCATGCCCCTCGGTACACCCGGCATGCCTGGCCCTCAGCAGGCGCCCTACGAGGTCTACCAGTTCAGCGACCGGCAGGACACGGCCTTCATGACGCTCTAAGGGCCGATCCGACTCACCTCCCACGAGGGTTCGCTCAGCGGCGGATGCCGATGGTGCGCCCGGCCAGTTCCGGCCAGGCCTCGCGATCAACATGGGGAAGCTCCGTGATGGCGGGCACCACGGCCGCCGGGAACGGCGCCGGGCGGCCGGCGTCGCTGTCGATGCCCATCAGCATCTGCTCGCTGGTGGCCAGCAGGCTCTCCTCTTCGTCGAGCAGCTCGAAGAAGACGTGCAGCCGCTTGGCATCGCGATCCAGCAGGGTCAGAGCGACCCTGAGCGGCTGCCCCTCGTGGGCCTCGCGGCGGTAGCAGAGGTGCGTCTCCAGGGTATAGAGGGTGTAGCCATGGCGCGCCCGGCCTGCCTCGTCCAGGCCGATATGGTCCATCAGCGCCTCCACCGCCAGGGAGAAGACCCGGGCATATTCGGCGTCGTTCATGTGGCCGTTGTAGTCGACCCACTCGGGGGCGACGCGGCTCTCCAGGATCACCATCAGATGCGTCCCTCCAGGCCCTCGGCCTCGGGCCAGTACTTCTGCACCAGATCGAGCAGCTCGACCAGGAAGTCGTCGCGGCGGCGATCGAGCTCGGCCACCGGGCGATCGGCGGCCTGGTACTCGCAGCCCTCGACCACCTTGTCGATCAGCTCATCGGTGAGCTCCGGGGCCTCGAGCTTGGTCCAGGGCAGCTTCAGCGCCGGGCCGAACTGCTCGAGCATATGGCGCATGCCCGGCTCGCCGCCGGCCAGGTGGAAGGTCAGGAAGGTGCCCATCAGCGACCAGCGCAGGCCGCAGCCGTAGACCACGGCGGCATCGATCTCCTCGGTGGTGGCCACGCCGTCGTTGACCAGGTGCAGCGCCTCGCGCCATAGCGCCTCCATCAGGCGGTCGGCGATATGCCCCTCGATCTCGCGACGCACCACCAGCGGGCGCATGGCCAGGTCCTGGTAGAGGGATCGAGCGTGCTCGATATGCCCGGGCTCGGTGGCCACGCCGCCGACCAGCTCGACCAGCGGCAGCAGGTAGACCGGGTTGAAGGGGTGGGCGACGATCACCCGGCCCGGCGCCCGGGTGCAGTCGCGCTGCAGGTCGCTGGGCTTGAAGCCGGAGGTGGAGGAGCCGATGACCACGCCATCCTCGGTGGCGGCGTCCAGGGCGGCGAGGATCTCGCACTTGAGTTCCAGGCGCTCCGGCACGTTTTCCTGGATCAGGTCGGCACCCTGGACGGCGGATTCCAGGCTATCCGCGAAGGTCAGCCGCTCGGGGCTGGCACCCTCGGCCAGGCCCAGGCGCTCAAGCGATTCCCAGGCATTGGCGACGAAGGCGCGGGTGCGCGCGGGGGCCTCGGGGTCGGGGTCGAAGGCCACCACGTCCCAGCCGCGGGCCAGGGCGCGGGCGATCCAGCCGTTGCCGATCACCCCGGTGCCGATCACGGAGAGTTGCTGGCTCATGCCTCACCTCCTGCGGCCCGTTCAACGATCTGGCCGGTGCGCGGATCGCGCAGTGCGAGGTGGGCGCGGGTCTCGGCCGGCGTCATCACGCGGCCGCCGAGTTGCTCGATGATGGTCCCGGCCTTCTCGACCAGCTGGGCGTTGGTCGCCAGCACCCCCTTCTTCAGGTAGAGGTTGTCCTCCAGGCCGACCCGGGCGTGGCCGCCAAGCAGCATCGCCTGAGCGACCATGGGCATCTGCTGGCGGCCGATGCCGAAGGCCGCCCAGTTGGCGGTCGCCGGCAGCCTGTTACGCATCGCCAGCAGGGACTCGGTGTCGGCCTCGGCGCCCCACGGAATGCCCAGGCAGAGCTGGTAGAGGGGGTCGCCGTCGATCAGGCCCTCTTGCTGCAACTGCCGGGCGAACCAGACGTGGCCCAGATCGAAGCACTCGAGCTCCGGCTTGACCCCGGCGGCCTGCACCAGGCGGGCGTGCTCGCGCAGCCAGTCGGCGGGGTTCACGTAGACCATGTCGCCGAAGTTGAGGCTGCCGCAGTCCAGGGTGCACAGCTCCGGCAGCAGCGCGCCCACCGGCTCGTGGCGCTGGGCCGGGGTCTGGATGTCGGTACCCGGGCCGCCGCGGGTGGGGTCCTGGGCGCCGGGGATCCAGTCGCCGCCGCCGCCGGCGGTGATGTTCATGACGATGTCGACGTCTGCCTCGCGGACGCGCTCCATCACCTCACGGAAGTGGTCGACGGAGTGGCTGACGGCGCCGCTCTCGGGGTCGCGCACGTGGATGTGCGCCACGCTGGCGCCGGCCTTGGCGGCCGCGATGCAGTCGTCGGCGATCTGCCTGGGGGTGACCGGCACATTGGGGTTCTTGCCGGTGGTATCGCCGGCGCCGGTGACGGCGCAGGTCAGGATGACATGGCGGTTCACGTTCGGCCTCCTGTGGCTCAACGAGGATGTGCCTACAGTGTGCGGTCATCTTGACGTGGCGTTTTGACCAAGAACGACGAAAAATCCACACAAAACGACATTCATGCTGGCGTCAGGCCTTTACGGATCGCTGCTGCCTGGGTTCATGAATCGGAGGTGCGGGCTTCTACATGTAGGGATAAGGTGCGACAGCCAGCCAGGGGGAGGTAATGTATCGAATTGGAGCGCATGCTGGGCTACCTCCTGTCCTGGGAATTTTCTCCATTCACCCAAGTGAAACATCAAGAAACAGCATGATAACCAAGCCGACCGAAAGGCCAAACGTCGCCTTGTTCTGATGCCCGTTGCGATGGGTCTCAGGAATGATTTCGTGGCTGATAACGTAGAGCATGGCGCCGGCGGCGAACGCCAAGCCCCAAGGTAGCAGCGGCTGGGATATGCTCACGACGCTTGCGCCCAGCAAGCCGCCGATGGGTTCGACCAGGCCGGTCAGTGAGGCAATAATCCATGCCCTCCATTTGGAGTATCCTTCACCCAGCAGAGAAACCGCCACCGCCAGCCCCTCCGGCATGTTCTGCAGGCCAATCCCTAACGCCAACGGCAACCCTTTTTCGTATCCGCCAGCGCCGAAGCCAACGCCTACAGCAAGCCCTTCCGGAAAATTGTGGATGGTGATGGCAATGACGAACAACCACACTCGGCGCAGTGAATCGGCCTCGGGCCCTTCTCGTCCCTGCTGGAAATGCTCATGGGGAAGTCGTTCATTCAACAGTGCGACCGCTCCAATGCCCAACAGAATCGAGAGGCCGGCAATGGTGGCTGGCAAAGCCGTGCCACCATAGAGCAGCTCCGCTGCATCCAAGGAAGGAATTATCAGCGAGAAAAAGGAAGCTGATAGCATCACCCCGGCTGCGAAGCCCAGCGCCAGATCGCGGAAAGCGCGGTCGGGTACCTTGCCGAACAATGCGGGAAGTGCCCCAACAGCAGTGAGCAACCCGGCTGACAGGCTGCCAACAAACGCCAGGACAATCGGTGAGGCGGTTTCCATGTAGCTATCCTATTAAAGGTTCATATATGTTTTAGTCGCGGGCATTGCCATCGGCGTCATGGCCATGATATCGGCATAGCCGATGGTCACTGAGTACCTCGATGATTCGGCACTCTCCGACGTTGCCTCCCTGACACAGCAGGATCATGCGACGCAGCTCATCGCGTAAGACAGAAAGGCGCGCCAGCCTCGCTTCGACTTCCTCCAGATGGCGCTTGGCCAGGCCGTCGACGTGATCACAGGGCATGTCAGGCTGATCCGACATGTCGAGCAGCTCGCGTATCGCCTCTACGGTGAAGCCGAAGTCGCGGGCATGACGAATGAAAGTCAGTCGCTTGACGGCGTCTTCCGTATAGCGCCGCTGGTTGCCGGCATTCCGCTCGGGCGGTGGCAGCAAGCCAATCTGCTCATAGTAACGGATCGTCTGGACCTTGCATTCCGCGCGCTGGGCCAGCGTGCCGATCGACAGACTCGAAGTCTCGAAGCCAGTGGTGTCTACATTCACAGCTTGAACCTCTAGTGGCTGTAGGGAATATCCTGCGGAGAAACAGCCCTGAACGCAATGCTCGAGGATCCCCATGGTCGATCAATCGCGAAGCATGACCGCTGGAGACACCTATCGGTTCCGTATCGAGGGCGTGGTCTGTGGCGGCTGTGAGCGCAGAGTCGAGACGGCTGTAGCGCGTCAATCTGGATGAGAAGCCAGCGACAATCAGGATGAGAACCGGGGTGTCGCGGCCCCTTCGCTATTAGCCTGCCTCGCCAGGTGAACCAGGCAGTCGACGGCGGCCAACGTCATGGCGGGATCGGGAAAGATCTTGCCCCACTCGCCGAACGGCTGGTTGGCGGTGATCAGCAGCGAGCGTTGCTCATAGCGCGCTGATCAGCTCGAACAAGACGCTGGTCTCGGCCTGGTCCTTGGTGACGTAGGCCAGGTCATCGAGGATAAGCAGGTGATACTTGTCGAGCTTGGCGATGGCGGCCTCGAGGGTGAGCTCCCGACGGGCCACCTGGAGCCGCTGCACCAGGTCGGTGGTGCGAGTGTAGAACACTCGATAGCCCGCCTCCACCAGGGCCAGGCCGATGGCCGCCGCCAAATGGCTCTTGCCTCCGCCGGGGAGACCGAACATTCACGATCCTGTGTCCAGGACTTAGGCAATTACAGAGCACGATCCAGGAAGGCATGCCCTGCCGGATTGGCGTAGAGAAGAAAGACTCCGATCTGACTATTTTCGATAGGCCCGGCGGTGCCACTGTACTGGCGTTGCACCCCGGCCGAGTGCTGACCTTTCTTGATAAAGCCGGTCTCGTACAGGACCAGGACACAGTCTGGGGAGCCCAAGGTGTCGATGACCCATTGGGGAAGGACATCGCGTGCCACCTCAGCATCCCAGCGGGCACGATCCAACAAGTGCCTCACCCCATCAGGGGTGACATCTCCAAGCCACTCGGCAAGATCCCAGCCATTCTTTCGTTCGCACTGACTGAGCAGTCCCTAGAGGTAGGGTAGTCGCGATCGCACTTTTCCGAACGGGGAAAGAACGAGCCTAAACGATCCGCCTGGTCATCAAACAATACTGAGATAGAGAGATCCTTCGCTTGCATCCTTCACCATGTAATGGCTTCCATATCATTCACATGCATTTTAATTTATTCAGCTACGGCTGTAGTACTAGTCCAGATCCTTCAGCGCCGGATCATTTACCGGCGCTAAAGTGACCAGCGAGGGTGTCGATCAGTGTGTCGGCATGGTGAAGTGGTTGGTCTCCTCGCGGATGCCGCTGGGCCAGCGCTGAGTGATGGTCTTCATGCGGGTATTGAAGCGCACACCATCGGGGCCGTGCATGTGCAGCGGACCGAACAGGGAACGCTTCCAGCCGCCGAAGCTGTGGAAGGCCATGGGCACCGGGATCGGCACGTTGACGCCGACCATGCCGACCTGGATCTGCTCGCAGTACTGGCGGGCGGCGTCGCCGTCGCGGGTGAAGATGGCGGTGCCGTTGCCGAACTCATGATCGTTGATCATCTTGACCGCGTCATCGAAGCTGGCGGCCCGGGCGATGGCCAGCACGGGACCGAAGATTTCCTCGCGGTGGATGCGCATGCCCGGCGTGACGTGATCGAACAGCGACCCGCCGAGGAAGAAGCCGTCGCCCTCGATGCTTGCGTCGCGGCCATCCACCACCAGCTCGGCCCCCTCGTCCGCACCGGCCTGGATATAGCCCTTGACCTTCTCCAGGTGCTCGCGGGTGATCAGCGGGCCCATGTCGTTGTCGGGGCCGTCGACGAGGCCCGGGCCGACCCGCAGCTTGCCGAGCTCGGCCACCAGCTTCTCGCGCAGGCGGCTCGCGGTCTCCTCGCCCACCGGCACGGCCACGGAAATGGCCATGCAGCGCTCGCCGGCGGAGCCGTAGGCGGCTCCCATCAGTGCCCCGACGGCCTGGTCCAGGTCGGCATCCGGCATGATCACCATGTGGTTCTTGGCGCCGCCCAGGGCCTGTACGCGCTTGCCGTGGGCGGAGGCCGTGGCATAGATGTATTCGGCGATAGGGGTGGAGCCGACGAAGCTCACCGCCTGGACACGCTCGTCGGTGAGCAGCACGTCCACCGACTCCTTGTCACCGTTGACCACGTTGAAGACGCCGTCGGGCAGGCCGGCCTCCTGGAGCAGCTCGGCGAGGCGGTTGGAGGTGGACGGATCCTTCTCGGAGGGCTTCATCACGAAGGTGTTGCCGCAGGCCAGCGCGATGGGGAACATCCACATCGGCACCATGGCCGGGAAGTTGAACGGCGAGATGCCCGCACAGACGCCCAGCGGCTGCATCATGGAGTAGCTGTCCACCCCGGTGCCGACGTTCATGGAGTGCTCGCCCTTCTGCAGGTGCGGGATGCCGCAGGCGAACTCGACGACCTCCAGACCACGGGTCACCTCGCCCTTGGCGTCGGAGAACACCTTGCCGTGCTCGCTGGCGATCAGTCGCGCCAGCTCGTCGGCATGCGCCTCGACCAGCGCCTTGAACTTGAACAGGATGCGCGAACGCTTGAGTGGCGTGACCTTTGACCAGCCGGCGAAGGCGTCGTGTGCGACGCGCACCGCCTCGCGGGTCTCGTCGGCGGATGCCAGGTCGACCTGCGCGCTCTGCTCGCCGGTGGCGGGGTTATAGACCGGGGCGAAACGCCCGCTGCGGCCCTGGACGATGCTGCCATTGAGATAATGATGGATTTGGTGCATGGGATAAGCCTCGATGTGTCCGGTATCAATCGTGAAAAGCGCGCGTTCGTCACCCGCTCATTCGGTAACGGTGAAGCCTGCCTGCTCGGCGAGCTCCCGCAGGTTGCGATAGCCCAGGCGGGCGTAGGTCAGCGGATGCGCAACCTTGGGATCCTGCTCGGCCTCCACGACCAGCCAGCCCTGGTAGCCGCTGTCGTGGAGGTGCTTCAGAGTGGGCAGGAAATCGATGTCGCCGTCGCCGGGCACGGTGAACAGCCCGTCGAGCACGCCGTCCAGGAAGCTCTTGTCGCGGTTGCGCAGCCCTGCGAGCACCGGGAAACGCATGTCCTTGCAGTGCACGTGCTTGACGCGCGAGGAGTAACGCTGGGCGATCGCTAGGGGGTCGCCGTCGGCGCCCACCAGGTGGCCCAGGTCGAGCAGCAGTCCCACCGAGTCGCGGGTGTTGTCCATCAGTCGCTCGACATCGGCCTGGCTCTCCACCACCGTGCCCAGGTGGTGGTGATAGGCCAGGTGCACGCCCTGTGCTTTGAGATAGTCGCCGACGATGTTCATGCCCACGGTGAGGCGCTGCCAGTCGGCGTCACTGAGATGCGGCCGCTGTGACAGCGGGGTGCGCTGGTCGCCGTGAATGCAGTGGGTGACCTCGCAGAACACCATCACCTTGGCACCGCAGGCCTTGAGCAGCTCGAGGTGGTCCTTGACCGCCTCGATCTCCTCCTCCGGGCTGCGCTCCAGCAGCCGGCTGGAATACCAGCCGGAAACCAGCGACAGATCGTAACGCCCCAGCACCTTGGTCAGCGCCTCCGGCGTGCGAGGGAATTTATGGCCAAGCTCGAAGCCACTGAAGCCGGCCTCGCGGCCCTCCTCGAGGCAGACCTCGAGTGGCGTATCTCCGCCCAGGCTCGGCAGATCGTCATTGGTCCAGGTGAGGGGATTGATCCCCAGGCGTACGGTGGACATGGGCATGCTCCTGTTGGGCGGATCCAAGGCCCGCCTCGATGATTCGGAAAATGGGTAGGATCGACAAAGGCGCTGACCAGCTCAGCGATGCTGGTGCCGCTTGGCCTCGAGATACCCTTGGTAGGCCTTCTGCACTTGCTCGCGAAAGGACACCTCCGGCACGGCCACTTCCCACCAGGCGCCGCCTTCGGCGGTGCTGGGCAGAGGGTCGGTGTCCAGGGCAATCACATAAGTCTTGCTGGACTGGCGGGCGCGCTGGAGGGCCTGTTCGAGCTCGGCAATGCCGTGAACGTGTTCGGCCTGGCACCCCAATGCACGAGCATGGGCGGCGAAGTCGGTCTTGGGAGCCCCCTCGGGAACCGTTCGGCAGTCTTCGAGCAGATTGTTGAAGCCGGCGCCCCCAGTGGCCTGCTGTAGGCGGTTGATACAGCCAAAGCCCCGGTTATCGAGCACCACCACGACAAGCTTGTGTCCCAGCATCAC
Organism: Halomonas sp. 25-S5; assembly: GCF_029889845.1. GTDB lineage: Bacteria > Pseudomonadota > Gammaproteobacteria > Pseudomonadales > Halomonadaceae > Halomonas. Next base: position 27,123 of record NZ_JARANV010000005.1, on the reverse strand, counting down.
CGAGGTAGCGAGCTCCGAGTTGTGCATCAGGTAGGAGCCATCCCCCACCATCACGAACACCTCGCGCTCGGGCCGGGCCATCTTGACGCCCAGGCCACCGGCGATCTCGTAGCCCATGCAGGAATAGCCGTACTCGACGTGGTAACTCCCAGGTCCGGCGCACTGCCAAAGTTTGTGAAGCTCTCCGGGCAGCCCCCCGGCGGCGCAGACCACGGTGCCATCCACGCCGGCCTGGCGGTTCACGGCACCGATCACCTGGGCATCGGTGGGCAGGTCGCGCCCCTCGTCAGAGGTGACCCGGGTGACGATCTCATCCCAGTCGCGTTTCAGGCCCCTCACGTGTTCGCGCCAGGCAGCGCCGGCCTCCCAGTCGCCGAGTCCGCCGGCCAGCTGCGTGAGGCCATCCCTGGCATCGCCGGTCAGTGGAAGCGCGTGGTGTTTAAGGCTGTCGAAGCGACCCACGTTCAGCGCCACCAAGGTCAGGTCGTCACGTTCGAACAACGCCCGGGACCCGGTGGTGAAATCCTGCAGGCGGGTGCCGACGGCGAGGATCAGGTCCGCCTCCTCGGCCAGCCGGTTCGCGGCGGCGCTGCCGGTGACGCCAATCGCGCCGACGGCACAAGAGTGATCATCGGGAAGGGCTCCCTTGCCGGCCTGGGTTTCGGCTACCGGCACGCCATGAACACGGGCGAAATCGGCGAGTCGCCGGCAAGCGCCGGCGTAATGAACCCCACCACCGGCGATGATCAACGGTCGCTCGGCGCGGATGAGAGCCGAAATGGCCTCCTCAAGCTCTCGAGGATCCGGCTGGGGACGTCGTATGCGGTGTATCCGAGGCGCGAAGAAGCTTACCGGATAGTCATAGGCGAAGGTCTGCACATCCTGGGGCAGTGCCAGGGTTGCTGGGCCGCAATGTTCTGGGTCGAGCAGTGTTGCCAGTGCCTGAGGCAGGCTGGTCATCAGCTGCTCAGGACGTGTGATTCGGTCGAAGTAGCGCGACACGGGCCGGAAGCAATCATTTACCGTGATTGATGGGTCACCAAAATTCTCCAGTTGCTGAAGCACCGGATCAGGGTCACGGGTCGTGAAAGTATCCCCGGGCAACAGGAGAATCGGCAGGCGGTTGGCATGGGCCAGGCCGGCGGCGGTAACCATGTTGGTGGCCCCGGGACCGATAGAGCTGGTGGCCGCCATCATCCGGCGTCGACCGTTGGCCTTGGCGAAGGCAATGGCCGTATGGGCCATGGTTTGCTCGTTATGTGCGCGAAAGGTGGGAAGGTCCTCCTGAGCGTGATAGAGCGCTTCACCGAGACCTGCCACGTTGCCGTGGCCGAAGATGGCGAAGACACCCTCGAACAGTGCTACCTCGGCACCGTCGTGCTCGATGCGCTGGGCTGCCAAGTACTTGACCAACGCCTGGGCCATGGTAAGTCGAATGGTGCTCATGACAGGGCTCCCTCGGTAGTGGGCTGGGACTGGCGCAGCCGGCGCCATGCCTCGATCAGTTCGGCATAGTTGGTCGCCACCTGGTCAATCAGTTGGGCGTCATCGAATGCACCGGCGAGCCACTTGCGGCTAGGATCGGCGAACAGGGTGCGACCTACGGTGAAGCCCTTGCACCAATCGTGGCGCGCGGCGGCGGAGAAACCACGCTTCATCTTGTCCATGGGCGCGTCCAGTCCCAGCAGGACCACACCACGGCAGTGCGGATCCTGCCTTTCAATTGTTCGGCTGACCTCTTCCCAGGCGGTATCCGACATTGCCGGCAGCTTCCACCAATCGGGGCGGATGCGCAGGTTGTAGAAGCGGTGCAGGGAGCGCGCCAGGGTGTGGTCGTCGACGTCCTGGTCGTTGGGTGGGATGACCTCGACGAGAAGCTCCAGACCGTAGGCGCAGGCCGCCCGGTAAAGCTGGCGCAGGCGGGCTTCCTGGTCGAGGCGCAGGGAGACTGGGTCGTCAGGATGGTAGAACACCAGGCACTTGATGATGTGCTCGCGCGGCCAGTGGCGCAGCTCACTGCCCAGATCGTCGCCGTGCTGGAAGCGCAGTGGCCGCGAGCTCGGCAACTCCACCGGGCGGCCGATCCACCAGCCTTTGCCAGAGGCATCGTTCAGGGCGTCCTGGCCGAAAACGTCGTCGACCAGGATGGCCGGCTTGGCGAGCCCGGTGCGGTGCGCGCCTTCCTCGGCGGCCCTGACGAGCAGTTGTTTCAACGACGGGATGCGTGCCGGGTCGGCATGGACCTCTCGGGCCATGTCGGTGAGTTGACGACGGTGGTCGAAGGCCAGGCCGCAGACCTGCGGCCAGTCCACCGGCGTTCGGGTGGTGACCCGGTGCAGGTGGTTAAGGCGGGAGTCCTGGTCGGGGCGCGGCACAGTGGCGCGGCGATCCAGGTAATCGAAGAGCTCTTCCTCGGTGGGCATGGCCGGGGCACAGCCGTGGCGCGAGACTACTAGAGCACCGCAAGCGTTGGCGTAGCTCGCGCTGGTCTCCCAATTTTCCCCACGCAACCATCCCCTCAAGAGACCGCTCATAAAGGCGTCGCCTGCGCCGAGCACGTTGAGTACCTCGACCTTGACCCCCTCGACCAAGATGCCGTCCTCGATGCACGAGGGGATCTCGCCCTCGAACACCACGCAGCCCAAGGCACCCAGCTTGCACACCAGGGTGGCGTCGCTGACCTTACGCACCGCACGCAGCGACTCCAGTGTGTCGATACTGCCACCGGCGATATGGAACTCCTCCTCGGTGCCGACAATCAGGTCGAAGTCGGAAAGCCAGGCTTGGAGATCCCCCGTCACCTGGCTATCGGCGATAAAACGGGTCTCGCCATCGCCGGGGGTAGTCAGGCCCCAGAGCACCGGGCGGTAGTCGATGTCCAGCACTCGCTTGACGCCGTGCGCGGCGGCGGCGTCCAGGGCCTTGCGGCAGGCCCGGGCGGTGGTCCCGGTGGACAGGTGGGTGCCGGTGATGGCCAGCGCCTGGGCGCTAGCGATGAAGGTCGGGTCGATGCCCTCGGCATCGATGGCCATGTCGGCGCAGTCTCGGCGGTAGAACAGCAGCGGGAAGCTATCGCGATCCTTGAGTGCCAACAGCACCAGGCCAGTGTGGCGGTCGGGGTCGGTCTGCAGGGCACTGGTGTCAACACCGGCGCGCTCGAGCTCTTCGCGCACGAAGTTGCCCATCTGCTCGTTACCGACCCGCGACAGCATGGACGACTTGAGCCCCAGGCGGGCGGTGCCGTAGGCCATGTTGCCAGAACTGCCGCCCAGGTATTTGGCGAAGCTTGAGACATCTTCCAGACGGCTGCCGATCTGTTCGGCATAGAGGTCGACGGCGACGCGGCCCAGGCAGATCAGATCCAGCGGTCTGTTGTTGGTGTTTGCTTCTTGCATATCGTCTCTCCGCGTCGCAATTGAATCGCGCCTCATCCCGAAAAGGTGACTTGGTGGAACACTACCTCGGCGCTACGACGCTGTTTTCCATTAATGGTCAAAGGGTAAAAACATCCTTGAAACGCTGAAGGGCCAATTCATCCTCTTCTGATGCCCACCCTTCCAGGCCAACGGTGCCCCGATAGCCCATGTCGTTCAGCACCCGGGCGATGGCCGGATAGTGAATCTCGCCGCTGCCGGGCTCACAGCGGCCCGGCACATCGGCGACCTGGATTTCGCCGATATAGGGTGCCGAGCGACGCAATAGCTCGATCAGGTTCCCCTCGCCGATCTGGGCGTGATAGAGATCCAGCATCACCCGCACCTCTGGCCGCTCGACGCTGGCCACTAGCTCCAGTACATCTTCGGCACGGGCGAAGGGGACACCGGGGTGGTCGACCTGAGTATTGAGGTTCTCTAGAACAAAGGTCACGTCATGCTCCTCCCCCAAGTCAGCCAGTCGGTTGAGCGTGTCGTGAGCACAAATCCACATCGATCCCGACACCTGGCTGGCCGGCTTGACTGGCAGACCTTTTCCATCGAGCCCCGTGCCATGCAGGTTTAGACGAGGAATACCCAGGCGCTTGGCCACGGCGATCGACTCCCGTGCTGTCTCCACCAGTCTCTCGGCACCTTCCTTGTCCGCCAGGGTTCCCTCGATATAGCCGGTCATGGAGGAGAAGGTGGCTCCCGTGCTTTCCAGAGCCTGGATGTCATGGCGAGTCCAGTCCCATATCTCCACCTGGAAACCTAGGTTATCGATCCTACGCACTCGTTCGGCGACGGGCAGATCCAGAAAGACCATCTCGGCGCAGACTGCCAGGGTGAAAGGGGACGTCGTTTTGCTCTCGTTCATGAGAATTGCCTTTGGAAAGAGGAAGTGGCGTGATCACGATCCTGGCCGGTTACTCCGTCTGCGATCATGCGTTCGACGCCCGACTCAGAGGCTGGCCGCCGTCTCCAGTTGCCTGTTTCTGTTGCTGGTCGCTGCGCTGGAATTCGGACAGTTCGGCATCCAGGCTCTCCAATTCGGCGCCACCAGCCATCATGTTCAGCACCTCCTCACGCGTGATCTCTGCCTTGCGGAAGGTACCCAGGCTGCCGCCGCGCGATAGCAGGGTAAAGGCGTCGGCCACCGGGAAGGCGTGATGGACGTTGTGGGTGATGAAGATCACCGCCAGGCCATCGGCACGCGCCTTGGCGATATAGCGCAGCACCACCGAGGCCTGCTTGACCCCCAGCGCCGAGGTCGGTTCGTCCAGGATCAGCACTTTGGCGCCGAAGTAGACCGCCCTGGCGATGGCGACGCACTGCCGCTCTCCACCAGAGAGGGTACCAACCGGCTGACTGGGGTCACGCACGTCGATGCCGATCTTGGCCATTTCCTGCTTGGCGATCCGGTCGGCGTACTTCCAGTCGATGCGCTTCAAGGGTCCCCACCCCACCGTGGGTTCACGGCCCATAAAGAAGTTACGGGTGATCGACATCAGGGGGATCATCGCCAGATCCTGAAAGACGGTGGCGATACCGGCATCAAGCGCGTAGGCCGGGGACTTGAAGTTCACTGGTTTGCCATCCAGGTACATCTCGCCATGGGACGGACTATGGACACCCGACAAAGTCTTGATGAGGGTGGACTTGCCAGCGCCGTTGTCACCCAGCAGGCACATGACCTCGCCGGAACACACTTTCATCGAGATGTCGCTCAGAGCGATGACGCTGCCAAAGTGCTTGCTGACATTGCACATCTCGATCATTGGAGTACGTTCGCTCATCTCACTTGGCCTCCATCGCCTTCTTGCGCATGTAATTGTTGAACAGCACAGCGACCAGCAGCATCACGCCCAGGAAGACTTGGAACCAGTCGGTGTTGACGCCGGTATAGAAGATGCCCATCTGCACCATACCGAAGATGAGCGCGCCCAGCGCCGCGCCGATGGCGGACCCATAGCCCCCGGTGAGCAAAGCACCCCCGATGACCACGGCGATGATTGCCTCGAGTTCCTTGAGCATCCCGCGAATGGTATCGGCCGAGCCGGTGTCCATTACCTGAATGCAGGCAAAGACGGTCGCCGAGAAGGCGGTGAACATGAACAGCGAGATCTTGACCCGGTGCACCGGAACGCCTGAGTTGCGCGCGGCATTCTTGTCGCCACCGCTGGCGAAGATCCAGTTGCCGTAGGGGGTGCAAAGCAGGATCCAAGTCGCCACAGCGGTGAGGCCGAGCCACCAGACGATGGAGACCGGGATGCCGGTGACCATCGGGTTATCGGCAAAATTGGTAGCGATCCAGCCCTGGGAGGCCATCCAGGCAAAAAGGCCTGTGCCCACCTCGCCGGAGAAAAGGGCCGCGAACCAGTCGCCGGGGATGTGGTCTTGCACGCCGCCGACTTGGGTCCGTCCGGTCAGCAAACGACTGATACCGATGGCCAGGCCACGCAGGATGAACAAGAAGCCTAGGGTGACGATGAAGGAGGGCAACCCCGTCTTGTTGACCAGATTGCCGTTGATCCAGCCCACCAACGCTGCACAGGAGAAGGCCAGAATGATGGCAGCCCAAAGTGGCCAGCCATACTCCACCGCTGGGATGGCGATCAAGATACCGGCCAGCCCGATCATGGAACCGATGGAAAGGTCGAACTCGCCCCCGATCATCAACAGCGCGGCGGCGGTAGCGATGATGCCTAGCTGAGCCGACACCTCGAGGAAGTTGACAATGCCGGATGGCGAGAACATGCCGGTGCCACTGGAGACAACGATGAAGAAGGCGAGGACCAGGACGGTCCCGGCCAAGGCGCCAAGCTCGGGGCGGTTCAGCGCCTTCTTCCAGAATGACACCTTCTGGAGGCGCTCATCCTGCGGCTCGGACACCGCAGCGGCAGACTGATTGGATTCATTGGACTTCATGACGATCAACTCCTAGGGCCCGGATTCGCCGGGCCCTTGGGTTAGGTGGATATCAGCGAATACCCTGATTGCTCAGCTCGATCACTTGCTCGGCATTTTCTTGGGTCACGAAGCCCGGGCCAGTAGGAACATCACCCGCCGGGAGCAACCCGTTTCTGACGAACTGGTCGAGGAAGATGACAGGCAGGTAGCCCTGCAAGTACTGCTGCTGGTCGATGGCGAAGTCCAGGTCGCCAACGTTGATGGCCTCGAGGATGCCGGGTGAGAGGTCGAAGGTGCCGAGGGTGAAGATATCGGTGGCACCCTGTTCACGCATGGCCTGAATCATAGGCTCGGCGGCCAGTGCCCCCAAGGTCAGAACACCGCGCACATCGCTGTTCTCGTTGAGGTAAGCGATAATGGCACTGCGGATCGAAGTCGGGTCGTACGTCGTTGCCAGTTGCTCGGCATTGCCGTCAAAGCCCTCTACGAAACCGTCGCAGCGTTGGTCAAGGCCTTGATTGCCCTGTTCATGGTTAACGCAGACCCCTTTCTCGACGCCCATCTCCTGCATACGCTCAGCAGCCTGCTTGCCGGCCTCGTACTCGCTCTGGCCGATATGCAGTTTCGTACCGTACTTCGACGCCACATCGCCGCCGGAGTTGATGGTAATCACCGGGATGCCTCTGTCAGTTGCATCCTGGACAGCACTGCCCAGCGCATCCTCATCGGTGAAGGAGACGACCAGGCCATCTGGATTAGAGGCCACCGCCGCATCCACCAGCTGCTGCATCTTGGCCATATCGAAGGTAGAGGGCGCGCGATATTCCAGCTCGGCGCCCACCTGTTCGGCGGCAGCCTCGGCGCCATTCTTGACCACAGACCAGAAGGGATCTGAGGGGATGCCATGGGTCACCATGACAAAGCGGTTCTCTTCTTGCTCTTGCGCCTGAGCCGAGCCGGCCATGAGGGCCGCGGCGGCAGTTGAGGCGAGCAACCATTGGGTAAGGCGTGCCATGGGTAGAATCCTCGTGGTTATCATTGTGGTGTCGACTGCGCAAAGCGCGCTGGCAAGATAGAATATAGGTTCCATTCCACGAAAAATACAAATGAAATATTCTATACTTTAGTATATATAGAATATTCATTCCATTGCGCCTAGACTGCTCGGAAGCATGTGAGCGCCAGCTTCCATGGCATGGCAACGGCGAGGAGCCTCTAATGAATCAGACGCCCAAGAGCTTCGAGGAACTCGAAGCCCGCATCACGGCCGACTACCCAGCGATGAGCCGGCGCCTGCAGCAAACGGGCCGCTTCCTGCTCGATCACCCCCAGGAGGTTGCCTTCGCCACCGTGGCCAAGCTGGCTCAAGAGGCGGGAGTGACGCCCTCGACCTTGATCCGCTTCGCCAACAGTTGCGGTTTCAAGGGCTTCTCCGAGATGCAACTGCTCTTTCGCTCGCGCCTGGTGGATGAGCTCCCCAACTACACCGAGCGCATTCGGGCCGTGCGTTCCGCGACCGGCGAGACCCCCGACAGCATGCAACTGCTATGGGAGTTCGCCGACGCCAATCGCGAGGTGCTGGAACAGCTCCCAGTCCGTATCGACCCGCGCAACCTGGAACGGGCCCTGGACATCCTCGAGAAGGCCTCTGCCATTCATGTGCTGGGCGCGCGGCGCAGCTTCGTCGTGGCCAGCTACGTGACATATGCCCTGCATCACATCGAAAAGCGTGCCTTCCTGGTCAACGGGTTGGGTGGCATGTACGGCGAGCAGGTGCGTGCTATCGGTCCTCAGGACGCCCTGGTGGTGGTGAGTTTCTCGCCGTATGCAGAGGAGAGTCGGCAGGCGGCCGAGCAGGCCAGGGAGCGTGACATTCCGCTGGTGGTGATCACCGACTCCAACCTGAGTCCCGTGGGGCGCCTGGCCGATGTCGCCTTGGTGGTACACGAAGCCGAGGTCAAGAGCTTTCGCGGCTTGACCGCCTCCCTGTGCCTCGCTCAAACCCTGGCCATCTCCTTAGGGGTACGACAAGACAAGGCGCGAGATATCCCCGAGCAGGACTCCGAAAACGAGCACGCCTGACTTACCGTCAGCAACAACATCAACAACCGACTAAGAGGAAACGCCATGAAACTCGCCCTGATTGGTGCCGGCCGCATCGGCAAGGTTCACGCTCAGGCAATCGACCGGAATCCCAAGGTGAGTCTGGCCGCCGTGGCCGACTTCCATCCAGAGGCGGCCGAGGCCCTCGCGAGCCAGTATGGCGCACGAGTTCTGAACGCCGAGGCTGACTTCGAGGATGCCGATATCGACGCCGTGCTGATCGCCTCAAGCACGCCGACCCACGCCGAGTACCTGGAGCGGGCGGCGCAGAGCGGCAAGGCGGTACTCTGTGAGAAGCCTATTGCCCTTGACCTCGAGCGGACGCGCGCGGCCCTGGCGGTGCTCGCCGACCACCCGGTGACCTGTGCCCTGGGCTTCAACCGCCGCCACGACCCGCAGTTCGCCGCGCTCCAGCAGGTCCTGGTGGAGGGTCGGATCGGCAGCCTCGAGACGCTGTCCATCATCAGCCGGGATCCGGCACCGCCCCCCGCGGAGTATGTCGGCGCGTCCGGCGGCCTGTTCCGCGACATGATGATCCACGACTTCGATATGGCGCGCTGGCTGCTTGATGAACCGATCGTTCAAGTGCAAGCGCAAGGCAGTTGCCTGATCGATCCGGCGATTGGCGAAGCCGGGGATGTGGATACCGCCATGGTCATCCTGACGACGGCCAGTGGGCGACTCTGCCATATCAACAATTCCCGTCGTGCCTGCTATGGCTACGATCAGCGCATCGAGGCCTTCGGCAGTGCCGGCATGCTCCAGGCCCAGAACGAAACCGAGACCCGCCTACGTTTCACCGGCGAAGCCGGCCAGGTGGAAGACAAGCCGAAGTGGTTCTTCCTGGAGCGTTACGCCCAGGCCTACAGCAACGAGATCGACGACTTCGTCGATGCCTGGCAGGCGCAGCGCGCCCCCTTGGCCGGTGCCCAGGACGGCCTGGAGGCCCTGAGGCTGGCCGAGGCTGCACAACGCTCGCTGCAGGAGCGCCGCCCCGTTGCCCTCAACGATATTCGCTGAGGCCCGCCACATCGTCGATTCAATCAAGGGAGGACAGCAAATGACTTCGCTACTGGTACGTCCCCACGCGCCCGACGAGCAGGGCAAGGTACTCGAGGTGACCCCGGAATCCGCCGGCTGGGACTATGTCGGCTTTCGGGTGCACCGGCTGGCCAAGGGCCAGCAGATCGAAGGCAATACCGGCGAACGCGAGCACTGCCTGGTGCTCCTGTCCGGTCGTGCCACCGTGACTAGCGGTGACAACCGCTGGGAAGACATTGGCGAGAGGATGGACATCTTCGAGAAGGTGGCGCCCTACGCGGTCTACCTGCCAAACGGCGTGAGCTTCAGCGTCGAGGCCGTAAGCGACATGGAACTGGCCGTGTGCAGTGCACCAGGACGGGGACATCATGAACCGCGATTGATTACCCCGGGTGAGGTGAAATGCAGCACCAGAGGTAGCGGCACCAACACCCGCCAGATCCAGGATATTCTGCCGGAAACCGAGCCGGCCGACAGTCTGCTGGTGGTAGAGGTCTATACGCCGGCGGGCAACTGGTCGAGCTATCCGCCCCACAAGCATGACGTAGACAACCTCCCCGAGGAATCGATTCTCGAGGAGACCTATTACCATCGCCTAAATCCGTCCCAGGGCTTCGCCTTCCAGCGGGTCTATACCGATGATCGCACGCTGGACGAAACCATGGCGGTGGAAGACGGCTGCTGCGTGATGGTGCCGAGAGGCTATCATCCCGTCGGAGCCCCACATGGCTATGAGCTCTATTACCTCAACGTGATGGCCGGCCCCAAGCGCAAGTGGAAGTTCCAGAACGACCCAGCTCATGAGTGGATCGTTAAGCAGTAACCGATTTCCCTGCAAGTAAAAGCGTCCTGACGTCTCTTCGCCCCGCTTGAGCGAGAAGCCGCTGTGCTTCAGCGTGGCACAGGCCGAGGAACTCCGTGCCCTCGCCGATGAGCGGGGGCGCATCGTCGGGGTGACCTATGGCTATGCCGGGCATCAGCTGATCCGCCAGGCAGGGAGATGATCGCCAACGGCGATCTCGGCGAGATCCGCATGGTCCACATGCAGTTCGCCCATGGCTTCCACAGCGAGGCCGTCGAGCAGACCGACCCCGGCGCCCGATGGCGGGTCGATCCGCCGATGGCCCACCAGTGAGCGGTGAAGAGGTTCTGGCAGAGCTTCCAGCCTGAGCATCTATTGGGACACCCATGTGTCTTTCCATGCGTCTTTGCATTACCACCATCGTGGGCCTACGATGGGAACGGTTCCATGCGCAGAGATACAATGACGACAACCACTCACCAACGCACGACGATCCTCGAGGTCGCGCGCGAGGCCGGCGCTTCCAAGACCAGCGTTTCCCGCTACTTCAGTGACGAGCGTGAGCGGCTCTCGCCGAGTATGCAGACACGCATTGCCGCCGCCGCCCGCCGTCTCGGCTACCGTCCCAACCAGATGGCCCGTAGCCTCAAGGGGGGCCACTCGGGACTGATCGGCATGCTGGTGGCAGACATTCGCAATCCCTTCTCGGTGGCGGTCATGCATGGCGTGGAACAGGCCTGCCGCGAGCGCGGCCTGTCGTTGATGGTCTGCAATACCGACAACGACCCGGCCCAGGAACGCGAGCACCTCGCCCTGCTCGCCTCCTACCAAGTCGAGGGCCTGGTGATCAACGCCGCCGGCAGCCCAGACCGCGAACTGCAGGCCTTGGTGGAAGAGGGCATTCCCCTGGTGTTGCTCGATCGAGAGCTTAGCGACGTCGGCGCCGAGGTCGTCGGCCTCGACAATGCTCGAGCCATCGACCTCGCCCTGGACCATCTCCAGGCTCAAGGCTATGGCGATCTTCTCTACCTCAGCGAGCCGCCGGAACAGGCCAGTCCCCGCCAGGTGCGCCTGACACGCTTCCTGCAGGGAGTGGCAGCCCTCGGCCTAGCCGGCGAGGTTCATTGTCAGCCACTCATGGAGCGCGACGCGCTACAGCGAGCCATCGGCGACTTCCTGGCGCGCCCCGGCACGCTGCCTCGTGCGCTGCTCTGCGCCAACGGCAACGCCACCCTGGCGGCGACCCGGGCCCTGCAAGCCCTCGGCGCCCGCCTCGGCGAGACCGGGCTGATGGGCATCGACGAGCTCGACTGGTGCGAGCTGGTCACTCCGGGCATCACGACACTGGCCCAGCCCACCGCGGCGATCGGTCGCGCCGCCGTGGCGTGTCTGATGCGCCGCCGCGAGGCAGATGACCGCACGACGCCGGCGCGCAGGGTGCATTTCCAGGCCAGCCTCATCCCGCGCGGTTCCACCCGCGGCTGATTCATCCAACCCTGCAGGAGCCCCCATGTCTGCCACATCTTCCAGTCCTCGAATGGTATCGTTCCCACCACTATTGACCGGCGCGGAGGATACGCCCGCCACCTTGGTCGCCACCTCTGCCTACGGCCACGCCGCCATCACTACCCACGGCCAGGCCGCGGTGCTGCCATGGCTCAACGCGGCCGGCGCCGACGGCGTGGAGATCCGCCGCGAGCTGCTACCGGCGGGCTTCACGGACTTCATCGGCCTGGGGCGAGCCTGCGCCGACCAGGGCCTGGCGGTTGTCTACTCCGCCCCATCGGGGCTCTGGGAGACCGACCGGCTCGCGGCAACCTTGGACCAGTGCCTAGACGAGGCCGCCGCCCTGGGCGCGATAGCGATCAAGGTCTGCCTTGGCCACTACCCTGGCGGGAGCCTGGCCGACTGGCCGGCACTGCGCGAACGCCTCGCGGCCGCCCCGCCGCTGCTGGTGGAAAACGACCAGACACCGGAGGGAGGCACCCTGGAGCCTCTGGCCGCCTGTCTGGAAGACGCCACGGCGGCGGGCTGCCCACTGGGCATGACCTTCGACATCGGCAACTGGCACTGGACAGACGGCGACCCGATGGCCGCAGCCAGGCGCCTGGGCCCCTTCGTACGCTACCTACACTGCAAGGGCGTCGTGCTCGATGGAGTAAACCTTAGGGCCAGTGTGCCTGACGACGGCGAACTCTCTGCCTGGCGGGCACTACTGACACACCTACCGGCCGGCCTGACGCGCGCCATCGAATATCCCTTGCAGGGCCAGGATTTGGTGGCCATCACAACCGAACAGTTGGCGCGACTGCGCCGCCTCTAACACCCTGCTCCCCACAGGAGACTGCCATGACCCAGCCATCCGACCCTCCCGAGATTCTCGCCTTCGGCGAGGCCATGACGATGTTCGTCGCCGAAGATGCCGGTGAGCTCGCCGCCGTGGAGCACTTCCAGCGCCGCATCGCCGGCGCCGACACTAACGTGGCCATCGGCCTGGCCCGTCTGGGTTTCCATGTGGGCTGGCTGAGCCGGGTCGGCGACGACGGCTTCGGCACCTTCGTTCGCCGCGCCCTGGAGGCCGAAGGGCTGGACTGCCGCCACCTGCGCACCGACGCCGAGCATCCCACCGGCCTGGTGTTCAAGGAACGCGCCAAGGGCGGCGCCGATCCTCACGTGGAGTACTTCCGCCGCGGCAGCGCCGCCAGCCACCTGTCGCCGAGCGACACCGACGGCGTCGACTTCTCGGCGCTGCGCCACCTGCACGCCACCGGCATTCCCCCGGCGCTCTCGACGAGCTGCCGCGAGCTCGCCGAGACCATGCTCGACCGGGCCCGGGACGCCGGCGCCAGCCTCTCCTTCGACCCCAACCTGCGCCCCAGCCTGTGGAAGAGCGAGGCCGAGATGCGCGACACCCTCAACGCCTTGGCGGCGCGCACTGACTGGGTGCTGCCCGGCCTGGCCGAGGGGCGGCTGCTTACCGGCCGGGACAGCCCCGAGGCAATCGCCGACTTCTACCTGGAGCGCGGCGCTCGGGCGGTGATCATCAAGCTAGGTCCCCAGGGCAGCTACTATCGGGGTAGCCTGGGCGGCGAGCAGGTGGACTTCACCGTGCCCGGTGTACCGGTGGCCGAAGTGGTCGACACCGTGGGTGCCGGAGACGGCTTCGCGGTGGGCGTGATCAGCGCCCTGCTCGACGGCCTCTCGCCCCGCGAGGCGCTACACCGCGGCAACCTGATCGGCGCCCTGGCGGTGCAGGTACGCGGCGACATGGAGGGTCTGCCCGACCGCACCCACCTCGAGCGACTGGCATCCACCCCGCAGTGAGGAGACCGACATGAAGAAGCGCATCTTGGCCTACGGCCGCCTGAGCGAGGTCCAGCTGGCCCAGCTGTCCCGCGAGTTCGAGGTCCAGCAGTTCCACGGCCTCGCCTCGGCGGACGACCCAGAGTTCCGGGCCGCTCTGCACGAGGCCCATGGACTGATCGGCTCCAGCGTGGCGATCCCCGCCGAGCTGCTGGACGAGGCCCCCAACCTCGAGGCCATCGCCAGCGTCTCGGTGGGCTACGACAATTATCCGGTGGCGGCGCTGACCCAGCGCAGCATCCTGCTCTGCAATACCCCGGATGTGCTCACCGAAACCACCGCCGACACCGGCTTCGCGCTGATCATGGCCACCGCGCGCCGGGTGGTGGAGCTGGCCGACTTCGTCAGGCGAGGCGACTGGCAGAAGAGCATTGGCCCCGCGCACTTCGGCAGCGACGTGCATGGCAAGACCCTCGGCCTGGTGGGCTTCGGGCGCATCGGCGCCGCCGTAGCCCGGCGCGGCGCCCTGGGCTTCGGCATGCGGGTGCGCTACGCCATGGCCTCGCCCAAGCCGGCCCTGGAGGCGGAGCTGGGCGCCGAGCGCCGCGAGCTCGACGAACTGCTCGCCGAGTCCGACTTCGTGTGCGTCACCGTGCCCCTCTCCGAGGCCACCCGCCACCTGATCGGCGCCCATGAGCTCGCACGCATGAAGCCCTCGGCGATCCTGGTCAACATCGCCCGCGGCCCAGTGGTCGACGAGGCGGCGCTGATCGAGTCGCTGGAGATGGGGCGCATCCGCGCCGCCGGCCTCGACGTCTTCGAGCAGGAGCCGCTGTCACCGGAGTCGCCGCTGCCGTACATGGCCAACGTGGTGGCCCTGCCGCACATTGGCTCGGCGACCCATGAGACTCGCGACGCCATGGCCCAGCGGGCGGTGGACAATCTCATCCTGGCGCTCTCCGGCGAACGCCCCATCAGCCTGGTCAACGAAGATGCCTGGGAGACGCGCCGAGGCGCTTGATCGGGCGATCCTAGACTTCGTCTGAGCCTGCCCACCGGACCCTGCTAAGATGGGCCGGCGTCTCTCCCTTCACCGACCGCGAGGACCCCATGACCCCACCGTTCTGCCTGCTCTTTGACTCCGATGGCACGCTGGTCGACAGCGAGATCCTGCTCGCCGAGGTGATGGGTGACATCCTGCCGGCCTTTGGCCTGCCCTTCTCCGCCAGGCAGTACCTGGAGGAGTTTCGCGGCGTGCGCTTCCAGACCATCATCGAGGCCCTGGAAGAGCGCCACGGCGCCCTTGCCGAGGGACGCTTCCCGACGCTGGAGGGCGAGATGCGTCACCTGATGGAACGACGCATGCGCGCCGAGCTGCTGCCCATCGACGGCATGCCGGAGGCCCTGACGACCCTGGGCGCCCACCCCAAGGCGGTGGTCTCCAACGGCCCGGCGCGCAAGATCCGCTGCGCCATGGAGAGCAGCGGCCTGGCCCGCCACTTCGGCGACAAGCTCTACAGTGCCTACACCCTGAACGTCTGGAAGCCCGACCCCGGCCTCTACCTCAAGGCCGCCGAGGCCATGGGCCAGCCCCCCGAGCGCTGCGTGGTGATCGACGATGCCGCCGTGGGCGTGGCCGCCGGACTGGCCGCCGGCATGCGGGTCATCCACCTCAACCGTTTCCCCGATGAAGAGACGACGCCTGGCGGCGCCGTCGCCATCCATCATGCCGGTGAGCTGCCCGCGGCGGTGGCCCGGCTCGCCACCCAGGAGACCGCCCATGACCCGCTTTGACCTGCATGGCCGGGTGGCCATGGTCACCGGCTGCAACAAGGGGCTCGGCCAGGGCCTGGCCGTGGCGCTGGCCGAGGCCGGCGGTAGCCGCCAGCTCGGCGACATAAGGACTCGCCAGCCCCAGCCAGATCCCGGTCATGACCTCACCGGCCAGCAGCCGTTGCTTGAAGTCGTTCGTGGGCATTTGCATGGGTCAAGATTCCTTGTTGAGGACGGGTGCCCCGGAAGGGGCCAGCAACGTCAGCCGGTCGCCGGCAGGTAGGGGGCGCCCGCCAGGCGGCGGACTTCGACGTGGGAGAGCCAGTCGATGTCCCGGGCACGGGCCTCGAGGCGGTGGATCACCGCGTCGCTGTCGCGGGGCGACTGCTCGTCCAGGCAGATCACCACCGTGACCGCGCCCTCCAGGTAGTGCAGCTCCATCTCGCGGATCTCCGGCCAGACATCCAGCGCCGCCCAGCGCTCCGCCAGGGCCGCCTCCACCTCGGGGCGCAGTGGCAGTCCCGGGAAGCGGCTGGGATCGCCCTCTCCGGCATCGTCCTCGGGGTCGATGTGGAAGGTAAGGTCGGTGAGGGCGGGGAAGGCATTGCGCAGGCAGCGGCTCACCTCGTTACCGATCTCGTGGCCCTCGGAGACGCTGATCCTCGGCGACACCACCACGTGCAGGTCGAGCATGGTGTGTCCGGCCGACTGGCGGGTGCGCAGGTCGTGGATGCCCTCGACGCCGGCCACGCTTTTCGCCACCTGGCGCATCTCCTCCTGGGTGGCCACCGGCAGGGCGGTATCCACCAGCTCCCGGCCCGACTCCCACAGCAGGTCCCAGCCCACCTTGCCGACCATCATGCCGACGATCACTGCCGCCACGGTGTCGATCCAGGAGGCGCCGAACTGGCTGCCCACCAGGGCGACCATCACCACGCCAGTGGAGAGCACGTCGCTGCGGTGGTGCCAGGCGTTGGCCTCGAGCATCTTCGAGCCGATGCGTCGCGCCACCCGGCGTGTCACGTGGAAAAGCCACTCCTTGGAGACTAGCGCCAGGGCCGTCAACAGGATCGCCCAGACGCCGGGCGGCGGGATCTCGGCGGCAGAGAACAGGCGCGCCACGCTCGACCAGGCGATACCGCCGGCCACGAAGATCAGCACGCTGCCCAGGAACAGGGTGGCCAGGGTCTCGATGCGGCCGTGGCCGTAGTGGTGGTCGTGGTCGGGCCCCTGGTGACCATAGTGGGAAGCGGCGAGCACGAAGCAGTCGGTCACCAGGTCGGAGAAGGAGTGAATGCCGTCGGCGATCAGCGCGGCGGAGCCGACCATCCCGCCGACAATGATCTTGGCCACACCGAGCAGGGTGTTGACCACCACGGACAGGAAGGTAACGCGCTGTGTCGCCTGATGCTTTTCGGGGTTGGTCTGCATGATCGTTCCTTGGGACGCTCCCCTGGACAAGCCGCCGGACGAGGCGGTCAGCAAATGGTACCGAAAAGGTCCAAATTGGCACAAGGCATCGATGTGCCCGATGTCTCCCCATGCGCTTGGTCGCCACATTTTTTCGGGATGGTGGTCAGCAGGTGATAGAAAGCCCCCGCGCCTTGAGGGTTTCCAACTGGTCGCGGTAGCTGAGCCAGGGCTTGTTATATCGCTCACCGGGATTTCCTGCCGTCGTCCTCATCGTTTACGTCACCGCCTGTTCCACCACCGCCCCGGCCAGCTGATTGCGGGTCTCGCCGGCCTCGCCCAGGCGGGCCTTGAGCCGATCGCATAGGGCCATCAGTTCGTCGACTTTCTTGACGATGCGGTGTTGCTCATTGGCAGGTGGGAGGGCGACTGGCATTCTGTTCAAAATGCCGTGGTTAAGGTTGGTCATTGTAGTGCCAATCGAATTGCCGGTTAGATAGCCACGCACTCTATCTGTGGCAAACATCATCAGGATGAATCTGCGACTGAGGGAGTCGTGAAATCGCAGTACAAAGCTACCTGTTCCGCATAGCCAACCGGCCTCTCTATCGGTGACTATTGCACATCGACCAACTTCACCCCGCCTGGCCATGACCATATCACCGGCAGCCAGCTTATAGCTGGACAGCTCTTCGGCTTTAGGGCCTGGAATGCTAACCGATCTATCTTCTTGAATTTCCCCGCTGACCATATGAGATGGATTGATCAAAGGCACCCCATCATCCACATAATCATGCTTGTGAATCATTGAGCCGAAAGGGCCTGTAGATATTTCATTGGCTATGTCTTGAAACCTGGCCCAAGCCCAGTTTGCATGAGTTAAATAGGAACGCTCTTCGTCTCTAACCGGTGCTACTGACTTCGGTTTCTTGATCCTCCCTTCCTTGACCAGCCTCGCCTTCTCCTCGGCAATCCTTTCCAGCAGCACGCTTGCGGGCTCGTCATCGGGATCCTGCGGCACCAACCGCCCCATGACCGCCAGCTGGAGGATGGTCTGCTTGAGCTTGTCGATGCTGGCTTCGGTGGTGAAGAGGGTATCGAAATGCTCGGCGATGCGGGCCCAGCTCTGGGCCACTTCGGCGGCGTCGGCGGAGCGGATGAGGGCGCCGAGGAGGGTGTCGACCAGTACCTCATGGGCTTCCAACTGGTCGCCAATCTGCTGCTCCAGGCGGTCGCAGAGGGCCATTAGCTCATCGACTTTTTCGACGATGCGATCTTGTTCTGACAAAGGAGGCAGCCATGCAATAGCATGACTTATGTCTTCCCTAGATATGCCAGGTATCGCGATTCCGACAATGTTCTCTCGAATAGATTCGCGAAGGCTATCTAATATAATAAAAGCATAACGACCATTAATAATTATTGGTGATATTGCCATTAGCTGACGGCTAATAGCAATATCCTCGTCAGCCCAGTTGAGCTTTCCTACGCCAGAGCCCTTGCAAGTGATGAGGATGTCCCTTGGGCGCGCTAAGGCTCGTCTCTCCTTTGTATGGCGAGTTGGCATTGGGTTGATGCTGCCAAATTCAGCCGGACCAGTAAGGTATGGGATTGAGTCTTGGTCTGGTGTCTCAGAGTATTCTTCACCTTTTAGATGCTGGCCTGAGGTCAGGTTGATGAACTCGCCAATACGTGTGATCTGCCATCCTGACGGTAGGTCGTATGGTTCTTCATTGTCAGTAATAGGGGGAAGCCTCTTCGGCTTCTTGATCTTGCCTTCCTTGACCAGCCGGGCCTTCTCCTCGGCGATGCGTTCCAGCAGCACGCTGGCGGGTTCGTCGCTGGGGTCCTGATCGACCAGCTTGCCGCGCACGGCGAGTTCCAGGATCAGCTCGCGCAGCTTCTTGATGCCGGTGAGTTCGATCTTCCCCCTCTTTCCAGACGAGGTGCCTCTGCCCGCTGTCGACTTGGAGGTAACCGCGCCGGTCCAGAGGTCCAGGTGGTCGATAAGCATTCCCGATACAGCGGCACTGCCGGTTTCCTCGAGGTTGGCCAGCCTTGCCTCGCGCAGGTTCATGCCCGGCCCTCCTGCCCGGTGTGGCCCAGGGCATCGCCGAGGATGGTCTTGAGCTGGTCGCGAAGTTCCTGGATCTCGGCCTGCTGCTGCGCGTATTGCGCCAGCAGTTCGTCGGGGTCGTGGCTGATCTGCTCGCCCTGGTGGGGGTTCTTGATGTCCAGGTTGTAGTGGCGGGCCTCGATCTCCTCGATGGGCACCCGCCAGGCCTGCTCGGTCTCCTGGCGGCCGGCGAAGCCGTCTGATTCGCTGCCCCACCAGTCGATCTCGGCCTGGAACTCCTGGACCTTCATCGGCCGGGTCTTGCTATAGTTCTTCACGCCCTCGGGGTAGGGGTGCTCGTAATACCACACGGCCTCGGTGGGCCGGCCCTTGGTGAAGAACAGCAGGTTGGTCTTGATGCCGGTGTAGGGATTGAACACGCCGTTGGGCAGGCGAACGATGGTGTGCAGGTGGCACTCGGTCAGCAGCTTCTCCTTGAGGCGGGTCTTCATGCCCTCGCCGAACAGGAAGCCGTCCGGCAGCACCACCGCGGCACGGCCGCTGTCCTTGAGCAGGTGGATGAACAGTGTCAGGAACAGATCGGCGGTCTCGCGGGTGCGGAAGGCCTGGGGGAAGTTGGTTTCGATGCCGTCCTCCTCCATGCCGCCGAAGGGCGGATTGGCGACAATGACATCCACCCGCTCCCTGGGGCCCCAGCTGATCAGCGGGCGCGCCAGGGTGTTGTCGTGCCGGATCTGGCTGGGCACCTCGATGCCGTGGAGGATCAGGTTGGTGGTGGCCAGCAGGTGGGGCAGCGGCTTCTTCTCCACGCCGTGGATGCTGCGCTGGAGGACCTGCTCGTCCTGGGGCGTGGTCACGTAGTGCCTGCGCTTGTGCTCGATGGTGCAGGTGAGAAAGCCGCCGGTGCCGCAGGCCGGGTCCATCACGATCTCGTCCAGCCTGGGGTCGACCCGGTCCACCATGAAGCGGGTGACCGCCCGCGGCGTGTAGAACTCCCCGGCGTTGCCGGCGCTCTGCAGGTCCTTGAGGATCTGCTCGTACATGTCGCCCAGCTCGTGGCGCTCGCTGGCCTTGTTGACGTTCACGCCCTCCTGCAGCTTGTTGATGACCTGGCGCATCAGCTGGCCGGACTTCATGTAGTTGTAGGCGTCCTCGAAGACGTTGCGGATCACCACGCCGCGGCTGTCGTCGCCGCGGGGCTGCAGCTGCTGAAGGCCGGGGAACAGCATGGTGTCGACGAAGTCCTTGAGCTCGTCGCCGGTGATGCCCTCGGGATCGGCGGCCCAGTTCCGCCAGCGCAGCGGCTCGGGAATCGGCGAGCGGTAGGCGTCATCGAGGATCTCCCACTCCTGCTCGCGGTCATCGAAGATCTTCAGGAACAGCATCCAGACCAGCTGGCCGATGCGCTGGGCGTCGCCGTCCACGCCCACGTCCTTGCGCATGATGTCCTGGATGGATTTGATGGTGCTGCTGATGGCCATGTTGTCGGGTGTTCCCTGGTCTCTGGTGCAAATAGCATAACCGCGATCAGCTGCCGGATTGGTAGAGGGCGTCTTCCAGCTCGTGCAGCGCGCGAGTATAGCCGGGCTTGCCGCCGAAGGCGGTGACCAGCTCGGTGACCGTGCCGATCTCGTTAAAGGGCGCGACGTTGAGGACGTTGATGTCCTCGATGGGCGTGATGCCGGCATCGGCGTACTTGTCGACCAGGGATTCCAGCACCTGGCGGGCCTGGCCCTCGTAGTGATTGAAGATATCGCGTTTCCTCACCTGCGCGGCACGCTCGCGGCGGGTCAGCGGCGGGCGGTCGAAGGCGATGTGGCAGATCACGTCGAAGGGGTCGGGCTCGTCGCCGAGCCTGTCGCCCAGCTCCTTGATCAGGTCCTCCCAGAAGATGCCGTTCTCCTCCAGCTCCTCGAGGATCACCTGCTTGCGCTCGGCATCCTGCCAGCGGCGCAGGAAGTCGTCCAGCGAGGCGAACTGCTCCTTGACCTTCTTGCGGGTGTAGTCGCGCAGGCTCTCGGTGATCAGCTTGCCGTCCGGGCCCAGGTACTGCACCCGCTCGGTCACCACGCTGACCGCCACGTCGTCGACCACATACTTGCGCCGCGGCTCGGGTTCCGGCGGCGGGCCGAGCGAGCCGGTATCGTCGGTCTCCCAGGTGGCGCCCTCCTCCAGCTCGTAGCCGCCCCAGCCCTCTTCGACGCCTTCTGCCTGGGCGTCGGCGAGCGCCTCGGCGCTATCGCCGGCTTCCACGCCATCCTCCGTCAGTTCATCATCCGGCGCGATGGGGTCGTCGCCCGTCGGCTGGTAGACCTTCACCGGCTCGCCGTCGAAGTCGGGGTCGGCGAACAGCTCGGTGGCCTTCTTGAAATCGAGGATGGTGAACCAGTGCTTGTGGTAGTCGTCGTTGATGCGAGTGCCGCGGCCGATGATCTGCTTGAACTCGGTCATCGACTGGATGCGCTGGTCGAGCACGATCAGCTTGCAGGTCTGGGCATCGACGCCGGTAGTCAAAAGCTTGCTGGTAGTGGCGATGACCGGGTAGCGCTCTTCCGGACTGGTAAAATTGTAGATTTCGGCCTTGCCTTCCTTCTCGTCGCCGGTGATGCGCATCACGTACTTGCGGTTCTCGGCCACGCGCTTCGGATTGAGGTTGACCAGCGCCTGGCGCATGCGCTCGGCGTGGTCGATGTCCTCGCAGAAGACGATGGTCTTCTGGTAGGGGTCGCTGCCCTCCAGGAAGTCGGTGATCCGGCGGGCCACCAGTTCGGTGCGCTTGCCCAGCACCAGCTGGCGGTCGAAATCCTTCTGATTGTAGATGCGATCCTCGATCTCCTGGCCGAGCGTGTCGCGCTGGCCCTTGCTGGGCCGCCAGCCCTGGAGGTCGCGGTCGATATCCACCCGCACCACCTTGTAGGGGGCGAGGAAGCCGTCTTCGATGCCCTGCCTGAGCGAGTAGGTGTAGACCGGCGCGCCGAAGTAATCGATGTTGGAGACCTCTTTCGTCTCCTTGGGCGTGGCGGTCAGGCCGATATGGGTGGCCGAGGAGAAGTATTCGAGGATCGAGCGCCAGGCGGAGTCCACCGCCGCGCTGCCGCGGTGGCATTCGTCGATGACGATCAGGTCGAAGAAGTCCGGCGAGAACTGCTTGTAGATGTTCTGCGCCTCCTCGCTGCCGGTGACCGCCTGGTAGAGCGAGAGGTAGATCTCGTAGGACTTGTCCACCGTGCGGTTGGTGACCTTGGTCATGGCCTGGCCGAACGGCTTGAAGTCGTTGTTCTTCGTCTGGTCGACCAGGATATTGCGGTCGGCCAGAAACAGGATTCGCTTCTTCTGCCTGGCCTTCCACAGCCGCCAGATGATCTGGAAGGCGGTGAAGGTCTTGCCGGTGCCGGTGGCCATCACCAGCAGGATGCGGTCCTGGCCGCGGGCCACCGCTTCCACGGCGCGGTTGATGGCGATGCGCTGGTAGTAGCGCGGGCTGCGGCCGCTGCCGTCATCGTAGTAGGGTTGCTCGACCACCGGGCGCTGGGCGGGGCCGATGCCCTTGTACTGGCAATAGCGCTCCCAGAGTTCCTCGGGGGAAGGGAAGTCGTCGAGGCCGAGCACCGTCTCGGTCTGGCCGCCCAGGCCGGTGCGATCGTGGAACAGGAAGCCGTCGCCGTTGCTGGCAAACACGAAGGGCACGTCCAGGGCGTCGCTGTAGGCCAGCCCCTGCTGCATGCCGTCGCCCAGGGAGTGCTTGTTGTCCTTTGCCTCGATCACCGCAATGGGCTGGTGCTTCTGGTAGCTCAGCAGGTAGTCGGCGCGGCGCCGCTTGCCGCGGGTGTGCAGCCGCCCGCGCACGATGATGCGCCCGGCGGTGAACGACACCTCCTCACGCACCTGCACCTGGATATCCCAGCCGGCACGCTCCAGCGCCGGGGTGATGAACTTGGTGCAGATGTCCCGTTCGCTGAGGGCCTTCATATCCATGGCAGCATCCTGCTCGTCGATGGCGGGTCGGGCGTTGGTTACCCAAGCTTACGCTACCCGATCAGCCTAAGCATCCTGTGCTAGGCTGGGGTCATTCGTCGTGGAGGTTGGACAAGTGCCGGATGAATTACTCAGTTGGACGTAAATGCGTTGTGATGTCAGATTTCGACCAAAGCGGCCATGCTGGAAAAGGCAGCGAGCATCCCGGTCTATGTTATGTGGCATATACTATGAACGGTGTTACGCGCCAATGGGTACAGAGATGATCAGACCATGGGAAGATATTCGAAGATAAGGCAGAGGATTCTTTCGGGAGGCTCAGACACGAATATTGAGTTTTCCCAACTCTGCCAGCTTCTGGCTCGCCTCGGCTTCGAGGAGCGAGTGAGAGGTAGCCATCACATATTCAGTCAGGATGGAGTGGAAGAGATACTGAACCTACAGCCTAAGGGGAGCAGAGCCAAGCCCTATCAGGTCAAGCAGGTTCGCAACATCCTTGTCAAGTACAGATTGGGAGAGACTGATGTCGATTAAGTACGAGTTGATTATCTATTGGAGCGATGAAGACGAGTTCTTCGTCGTTGAAGTTCCGGAGCTTCCAGGCTGCATGGCTGATGGAGAAACCTACGAGCAGGCTGTAGCAAACGCCCAGCAGGTTATTGAAGAGTGGATCGAGACGGCGCGTGAGTTAGGTCGGCCGATCCCGGAGCCGAGAGGCAGGCTTCTTTATGCATAACAAGGCTATACAGCCGAAGTTAGAACTCCGAGCGGAGGAGATGGCCGGTTTACATCAATCCTTGCTGAATGACCGCTGTCTGTCGGATGAGTAATATTATTCTATGCTGATAAAAAATTTAGGCAGCTTTCGACCCAAAGCTGACATGCAAAAAAAGCAATGAGGACAACGTAGTGAAGTCTCACGATATAGCTTCCGCGTTATGTACGCTAGATGTTAACCCATGCTTAATGACATAATACACGCCAATTTATACTGAAAAGAGTAATTAGGATGGCAATAGCTCAGCAAAAATTAGTATCTCTAAATGTGCGAAAGCTAAAAAACCTTGTTGAGTTAGATGTCGATTTTAGTGGTTCGCCAATAACCGCAATTCTCGGGCCCAATGGCAATGGCAAGTCGACAGTTCTACACGCACTTGCATGTGCTTATCAGCCGGTTTCCAATGGAGAAAACCATAAGTTTAGTAACTTCTTTCTGCCTAGTACAGATGCGCTGTGGAATGACTCATATCTAGAGATTACTCACACTTACAGAGACGGTGAAAATCTCCACGAAAATATAAAAACAGTCTACGAAAAAATGGCTCGCTGGACACCTAAGTACGCACGACAACCTAAGCGTGAGATATTCTACTTTGGGATTGATAAGTGCGTTCCAATGATTGAGCTAGAAAAAAAACAAGCCAAAATCAACTATTCGACAAATGAAGTTGATGAGAAAATATTTAATATTATACTCAGCAAAGCTTCTCAAATATTAAATAGAAAATATTTAAAGTATAATATCCATACTGCATCAGGAAAGGATTTTATCGGAGTTGATGTTGAAGGGCTGAGGTACACGGCTTTAAGCATGAGCGCTGGAGAACAAAAAGTTTTCCATATTTTGACCAAGGTCTACAATGCCCCTAAAAACGCTCTAATTTTGATTGACGAGCTAGATTTGCTTCTTCATGACAAAGCCATGACAGCGTTAATTAAAGTAATTCATGCTCGTTCGATAGAAAAAAGTCTCCAAATCGTATTCACGACGCACAGAGAGTCAGTTATTGCATTGTCAGATATTGTAAATATACGCCACTTGGTAAGCACATCTTCTAAAACATTATGCTTTAACGAGACTTACCCTGACGCTATAAATAGATTGACTGGGGAGCAGCCAAAGCCTTTAGAGATTTTTGTAGAAGATGATTTTTCTTCTGCAATAGTGAGCAAAGTTGCTGCTCAGCTAGGTGGTAAGCGTCTTGTTTCTATACAGCGTTATGGAGCTGCGATAAACAGCTTTACCGCAGTTTCAGGCTTGTTGTTTAGCAATCAAGTCATATCTGATTCTTTGTTTGTTTTGGACGGTGATGTTTACTCAACAGAGGAAAAAAAGAGAGACAGGTTAAAGAAGGTGATCACTGGCACAGATGACTTGGCAGAACGATATAGAGAAGCAGCTCTTCAGGCAATAAAGCAGTACCGGTTGCCAGAAAACATCAAGCCTGAGCCATTCCTTCATGGGGTTATCTGCAAAATTGGAAATGTGAAAAACGCTGAGCATCAAGAAATAATTGCAGCAGCTAATGATATTTGTGTTGCAGATGAAAGTCACAGGTACATTGACGATATTATCGAAAAGCTAGGCTTCGATCGCCAAGTAGGTTTAAGTAAGATTGTTGACTTAGTGTCTACAACACCTGATTGGGAAGAATATGTTGCTGATATTTATGAGTGGTTGCAGAACAAGATTCTGCCACTTATTGAGCCAAACTAAGGCGAGGCATAACAAGAAAATCAACTAAGTATCTTTGGTGCCGGAAGAGCTGCAGCGCGGAGGTAGTTTAGATGTTATATTTCAGAATTACCTCAATATCCACACTTGGCTGATAGGTGAATGTTAGGCTACGCTGATGTATGGTTGTATGCCAGTTTTTGACCCTAAGCTGACATGCAGGAAAAGGCGGCGATCACGTTCATTGGGGTTAGGAAAATTCATGCATAAAATACTGTATATTTTTGGAACCAGGCACGAGTATCAAAGGCCAGACCCTAAACTGGCTAAGAATCAAGTTGCTGCGTTCGAAGACGAACTCATTAAAATATGTTCAAAACTCTCTATCTGCGTTCTCTCAGAGGAAAACAACATAGAAGCACAGAAAGAGAGGGGATTGCCGGACTCAATAGCTTGGAAAGTTGCACAGTCCATTAGCATAAGTCATCTGTATTGCGACCCAGATAGGGCCCAAAGAAACGTAGCAGGTATTCGGCAAGCCAATGATGTTCGTATTGCAGGGTTCTTCGATGATCTAGGTGAAGATGAAATTGCTTCCCAAATCGATGAGTCCTACAAGTTACGAGAGCTTTTTTGGCTTAACGAAATAGGAAAAAAAGGTATGTGGCCAATCCTCCTTGTTTGTGGAGCAAACCATGTGCAGTCTTTGGCAGAGCAAGCTGGCTCAATGGGGATTCAGGTTCATGTTTTATATGAGGATTGGCATGCATAAAAAATCCAACCACAGCGACAGCTTTTCCGTTGCGGCTTCGCTTCCACTAAAAAGCTGCGCGTGTTGGCGGCGTTAGGCCGCTACGGTGATGGAGAACAAATGAAATTATTTGCGCCGAGAAGTGTGACCCTGAGTGTTCTTCTGTCAGGTGTGGTCCTCTCAGGGACTGCTATTGCTGAGGTTGGTGTGGTCGTCGCTGAAGATACTCCTGGCTGCGATTACTTCGTCGTTGAGACTTCTGGCGGCTATACGCTGCTTGAGTGGTACGGCGGCGTGATATCCATCTGGACGGGGGATAAGGTCTTTGGTGACCTGCATTCTTATGGATTCAAAGATATTCACATAGAGGGCAGAGGCGAAATGCAGGTCTGGCTAGAAGATTATTGGATGAGCGAAGACGACGCAGCGGAGTACTTTTACGGGAATTGTAACTAGGGCCGTCGTCCCCGTGATAAGCAGATGGGGGAATAGCATAACCATGCGCTGGAGGGCGACCGGCCAGCCCGTTAGTTCGGGACGCCCGGCGCCTCAATGTCCGCGTTACATCAGACCTTGCTGAACGACCATTTCTGGTTGGATAGCGACGGCCTAGAGGCTAAGCCGTCGCTGGTTCTCGCTAGACCTCTGTCTGCTCAGCCATGGCCAATGCGTCTTCCACCTCAATCCCTTGTCAACCCCGATTAGAACTGTCCGCCTTATACCGATCTAAGGTGTCCGGTTATTACCGATGGATGGCCAGTCCGATCAGCTCTCGGCCTCGGCTGCCTCCTCCTGGTCAGCGGTGGGTTGTGGCTCCATCTGCGGGCGCTGGTTGAGTAGACCGGCCTTGCGCTTCTCCTTCAGCCGGTAGCTCTCGCCCTTGATGTTGATGGTGGTCGAGTGGTGCAGCAGCCGGTCGAGGATCGCCGTCGCCAGTACCGGATCCCCGAACACGTCGCCCCAGTCGGTGAACGACTTGTTGGACGTCAGGATCAGGCTGGCCTTTTCGTAGCGCCGGGTCACCAGCCGGAAGAACAGGTTGGCCTCGTCCCGGGAGAGCGGCAGATATCCTATTTCGTCCAGGATCAATACCTTGGGGTAGCTGAGCTG
>NZ_JARANV010000049.1 GCF_029889845.1 Halomonas sp. 25-S5 | reverse complement strand
CGAATTGAACCTATCCGAGACTGTCTTCGTTGGCGAGGCGATTGCTCCAGCGTGTTACCCTATCCGCATCTTTACGCCGACCATGGAACTGCCCTTCGCCGGTCATCCAGTGGTGGGCACCGCTCACTTACTGGCAGAGCTGGACATGGCCAAGCGTGATCGCCCACTTACGCTAGAAGCTGGTGTCGGCGCCTTGGTGGTGAACTACAACAATAACTTGGCCAGGTTCACCGCAGCGGCGCCGGTAAACATCCAAGCCAGCACATTGAACCAGTCAGCCGCACAGGAACTGCTTGGCCTCAATGACGGAGAGGTCATTAGCGAACCAGTACTGGCATCCTGTGGACTCCCTTACCATCTGATAGAACTCGATTCACAGGAAGCTCTCTGCCGGGCCCGACCCTCGCCCAAAGCCTGGTCGGAGTGGGTATCACCGAGCGGCTACGAACAGATTTATCTCTATGTGATCGACAAGGCTGCCGTCCAGGAACATTCAATACACAGTCGCATGTTCTCGACAGAAGGCGGTGTTCGTGAAGATCCTGCTACCGGGAGTGCCGCAGCAGCGTTGGCAGGATATCTAGTAGAAGCCATGTCACGTCTTGGTCTGTATCGATGGAAAATTCACCAGGGCATAGAAATGCGTCGTCCCAGCCTCATCTTCGCCGAGGCAGAACGAAACGATAAAGCTTCATTGATCCGTATCGCTGGACAAGCAGTGATCGTCGGTAGCGGTACACTACATCTCGGGTTGAAAAACCCTTAATGAGTCTCGGGATTGGATATAAGAATATGAAAGTTATCCGTTTTTTTGGGGGGCTGAGCAATCAGCGTTCCTATCCCTACACATCAATACCGGCTTCCAGAAGGCCATAGCCATTGCCAGAAAACAGACCGAGTCATAGTCGGCGCAACCTCAATTTTGTTCAATACCTGGTTCGACGCTCAGGGCAGACTCTGCGTGTGACCTTAGCGGAGAGCATCAATGAGCCTTTCCCTGATTTTACCCATGTCTGCCTACGCCTTGGCTAGCTCCATATCCCCTGGGCCAGTTAACCTTGTTTGCTTAAGCAGTGGCACACGCTATCCGGTTCCCCGAGGCCTGATCTTTGTGACCGGCGCCACCTTGGGATTTACTGCGCTGTTCATTGCCGTGGGATTGGGCCTTTACTCGCTTCTGACGGTAGTGCCTGTTGCCGAAAAGTTGTTGCGATTGGGTGGCATAGCCTTCCTACTGTACCTGAGTGTAAAACTGGCCATGGACAGCGGACAACTTCCAGAGAACGGCACAGAGAAGGCTCCCGGCTTCGGTACCGGGGCGCTAATGCAGTGGCTTAACCCCAAGGCCTGGCTGGCCTCGGCTTCCGGCATAGGCGCCTACACCAGCGCGAACGACCTGCAACAAATCCTGCTATTCGCCATAATTTATCTCCCGATCTGCTGGCTGTCACTCGCCTGCTGGGTATATGCCGGTGCATTTATGCGCCGCTATGTTCATAAACCTATAATACTGGTCACTATAAATCGTATATTGGCCTTACTTCTCGCTATCAGTTGCATTTATCTGCTGATGGGATGAGGAGTTCCGATATTGGTTTGGCGTTGCGGCCATCAAACGCTTGAAAGTGCGCTGGAAGTGCGGTTGGTCAGCAAAACCTGCGTTCATGGCCGCCTCCACAATGGGGGTGCCGTTTTTCAGCTCACGGCGTCCGAGTTGAACACGCCGGTTCACCAAGTAGGCATGGGGTGTCAGACCAAAATACTGCCTGAACGCACGAATCAAGTGGCCGGCACTGTAACCGGAAATCTCGCAAAGTGTATCGAGCGAAACATCCTCCGCCGCATGATCATCCAGATAATTGGCCAACACCACCAATGCTTGCGGTGCCCTTTTATCCTGAATCTCAGGTAGTGTTGCCAACACTTGCATCAAGTCTGACAGAAACCCCACTGTCTCTGTCTGTTTTTCCAGAAGCTCACGCTGCGGGTCCAGAAGGCAGCCCGCCATGCGGCAATAGCGTTCATACCATATTGGCTTAGAGACTGTTGCCGTATGGATGTCCTGCCACTTCCGTTCCGGAAGTAAACCCGCCTGAAACCGCAAATCCGTCAGCCAGTCGATATCCACATACAGCATCAGATACGCCCACGGCTGACTGTCGATGGGATTGCAGGCATGGACCCACTCCGGATTCATCAGCACAAGGTCGCCAGCACCCACCCGATAATGATCGTTCCGATACCGAAAAGTACTTTCACCCCCGGTGATGGCCCCAATCGACCACTGGGTGTGGCTGTGAGGGGAGTAGCACACCTGGCGACCATCCTCAACCTTGCGCAACTCTACATAGGGCATGCGGCTTTCTCGCCAGAAGAGAGGCTTACTTTGACTGCTCATAAATTATAACTGTCCTGATATTTTGTCTCCGACATTCCGTATTCTTCAATAAGCAGGTGCCAACAACTTTCGCTTCGTGAAACCGAATTCGGCGGCTTCATAACAACATGAATTCGGATGGAATGGAGTGGTCTGTAGCGCGTCAATCTGGATGAGAAACCAGCGACCATAACGCCATCGAATCGGCGTCACACAGCCAACCACACTGTCCGGCCAACTGATGGATGATAGATTATCCAAACAACGTCACGACCACCCCGTAGGTCGCTATCCCGGCTGCGACCGGCCAGCCCAGGGTGCGCGTGCGCCACCAGACGGCGAGGGTCGCTATCATACCGATGATAGTGGCCAACCAGGCGAGGGGCCCGGCTGTCACCGGCACCAACGAGACTCCAAACACAGCGGCGACCATCAGCGGACCAAGCAGGCTCAGCCATTGGGGCATGGCCTCGGGGGCGTCGTCACCGAGCCGCTTGAGGCGACGCTGCATCCACAGTAGCGGAATTAGGCGCATCAGCAAGGTACCTAGCGCAGCGGCTAGCACGGCGATCCACAGGGCGTTACTCATGGTGGTCTCCTTGCATGGCAGTGTCGAATTTCACGACCTGGAAACACAGCATGCCGCATATGGCGGCGAGGGGAATCGCTGCGTTGGTCAAACCCAGGAGCGTCAGCAGCAGGGAGCTGGCGATGGTAACGCTCAACGCCAGGCTCCAGCGCCGGGAGGTGAAGCGGGGCGCCACCAGCACCAGAAACAGAGCGGGCAGGGCGAAGGGTAGGATCTCGCCCATCAGCGCCCAACGGGCGACCAGCTTACCGCCGGCCAAGGCCCCAAGCGCCGTGCCGCCGACCCAGATCGCCCAGGCCAGCAGGGCGGCACCGGTGAACCAGCCGAGGCGCTGAGCTTCCGGCAGCTGGGGCAGGCGAGCGTGGGCCAGGGCGAAGACCTGATCGGTCAAGGTGTGCATCAGCCAGCCCCACCAACGGCTGGAAGTTAGCCAAGGCGCCAGATTGGGGGCGTAGACCACATGGCGCAGGTTGATCAACAGCGTCATTGCCACCACCAGCCACAGCGGAGATCCGGCAGCGATCATGCCGACGAACAGGAACTGTGACGCGCCGGCATAAAATAACGTTGAGATGATCACTGCCTCCCAGGCATTGAAGCCAGCTTGGGTGGCGACCAGCCCGAAGGAGATGGCCACCGGCACATAGCCGCCCAGCAGCGGAATGGCCTCGCGCATGCCGGACAGCCAAGGGCGGGCCGGCGAGGTGGCAGCTTGCAGGTTCATGAGGCGGGCTCCTCATGATAGATGACGCTGACCAGTAACGTGGCCCAGGTGTCTCCGGTTCGGTAGAGATGGTGCCGGTCGGCGTCAAAGGTGAGGCTGTCGCCGGCGGAGAGTGGCAGGGTCTCACCCTCCGGCCCGGCCTCTAGGGTGCCACTGATCAGGGTAAGGGTTTCTCGCGCGCCGGAGGTGTGGGGCTCGGCGTGTCGCGTAGTGTGGGGCGCGCAGCGCATCCAGTAGGCATCGACCTGGGTCGTGTCCTGGCCCTGATCAAGCAGGCGCACCTCCACGCCGTCTTCTCCCAGCGGCACGCGGATTGGTGTTCTGGTCAAGTCGTAGCGGACACTTTATTAAGCTGCTTCCGCGATTTTCTCGATCTCCCTCGGCGCGTGGTAGCCAAGGGTCGAGTGGAGTCGGCAGCTGTTGTACTCCATCTAGATATAGGTCACGACGTAGCGCCTCGCTGACTGGCGGGTCCAGTACCGCTGCCCCTCCAGCCATTCGCTCTTCAGAGAACCGAAGAAGCGCTCCATGACCGCATTGTCCCAACAGTTCCCCTTGCGGCTCATGGAGGCCAGGAAGCCGTGCTGAACCAGTCGTTCGCGATACGCACGAGATGCGTACTGGCTGCCGCGATCTGAGTGGTGTAACACGCCCCGGGGAGGTCGCCGGCGGCCAATGGCCATCTCCAGGGCGTCCAGGGTGAGTGACGCCTTCAGATGGTCGGCCATGGCCCAGCCGATGACCTGCCGGTCGTAGAGGTCCAGTACCGCCGCCAGGTACAACCAGCCTTCCAGGGTCCAGATGGCGGTAATGTCGGCCACCCACGCCTGATTGGGCTCAGGCACCGTGAACTGCCGCTTGAGCAGGTTGGGAGCCACTGGCAACCCGTGGTCGCTGTCCGTCGTATGCCGGTAGCGGCGACGCTGTCGGCAGGCGACATCGGCTTCCTGCATCAGGCTACGTGCCTGATAACGACCGACTGTATGACCTCTGCGATGGAGTTCCTTGGCCATTCGCCGGCTCCCATAGCTACCACGTTTCTGATCGTGGATGTCCTTGACCTCCCGGTGCAGGCACTGGCGCTGCTCATCGGGTTCACGCTGACGCCAGGCATAGAAGCCACTGCGGCTGACGTCCATGACACGGCACAACACCACGACTGGGAAGGAGGCCTTCTCCGACTCGATGAACTGGTATCTCAGCTCGACTCTCTCGCGAAGAAGGCCGTGGCCTTTTTTAGGGTATCCGGATTAAGTGGTTGATTTTCTAATGATCACAGTATGAGACAAACAGTACCCTCAGCGGATTAGTTGGTTGATCACAAGGCAGAGGGGGGTTATTGAAATCCCT
>NZ_JARANV010000048.1 GCF_029889845.1 Halomonas sp. 25-S5 | reverse complement strand
CGCGATCAGCATGGACGGCCGAGGTCGTGCGTTTGACAACATCTTCGTCGAACGGCTGTGGCGGACGCTCAAGTACGAGGACATCTATCTGAAGGGCTACGCCTCGGTCGGCGAGCTGACCGTCGGGCTGGCGGAGTACTTCCCGTTCTACAACGCGGAGCGACCCCACCAGTCCATGGGTTACCGAGCACCCGATGAGGTCTACCTGAGCGGCGTGGGTGGTGGTGCCTCCATACCCGATCACTTCGGGGGCCGAGGGGCTACATCGCAGAACGAAGCAACAGGGCAGCGCTGTGCCGCTGCGAACATGGCCGAGGCATTAGCTTAAACTCAGGCAAATTCTGTCTTGACCGTGGGGTCCACTTTACCGCAGGAAGCCGAAGAGGAAACCGTGCTCTCGTACGCTTGAGAGTTTTATTGATCCAGAAGATGATGCGATTGTGTGGCGTTGTCCCGTCTGTGGAGACAACGGAGCTATAAGCGGTTGGGAGGGAACGTTGTGGGATTTGTCAGAAGTATCCACGAGGCATTGAGTGTGAAGCCTTAACAAGTCGGTCAACCGGACGCCAAAAGCGTGGCGCTTTTGGTTCCCTCCGCTGCGCTCCGGCGCCGGTTACCTCAGCGTTATGTGAAAAGGAGATTCCGTGGCTTACTTTGAGTTGAAAGTACATGAGCAAATAGGCAAAAAAGAATTTGATGATCTCAAGGTCTCACTGAATGATCTTGGTTATGACGTCGAAATATCTGAGCATTCTAGCTCTGGACCATATGCATCTCTAGATTGGTTGATTCCGACAGGAATAGGTCTTTTTATATCCAAGCCATACTTTGAGACAATTCTTAAAAAGGCAGCTGAAGACCACTACTTACTACTGAAAGAAGCTTTTAAACGTTATTTGTACCCAAAAGGCATAAACCCAGAGAAAAACGAGTTCAAGCTTGTTACAAATGGAGGTGTAGAAAAAGAAACATTTTTCACGCTGCATTTCTCCATATATACAAAAATCTCAGATAGCAATGGGGATCTCACATTAAAACTTATGTTCCCGAAAGGGTGTAGTGCTGAATACTTTAATAAATCAATTGAGAAGTATTCCAACTTCGTGTCGGCATACATCGGCAGCGGTAGCGAGGCTGAGCTTGCAGATAAGCTTGTTGAGCTGGATTCGGGGCGTCGGTGGACGAAAATTTTGTGGCTAAGTGATAGATCGCAAGAGATAGAACTTGTCGATGTTGTGCTTAGCTCAAAAAACAAGACTTTTATATCCAACAAAATCACATAACAAACGCGTCAATTAGGACGCTCGCAAGCTCGCGCCTATTACGCGGGCGTTAGTTGCCAGACAAGGTTCTGAATAGTGGCAGAAAAAATATACTTCGATCACATCAACGAAATGACTGATAGCTACTTTCTTGAGTATTCGCCGCCTGTTGGCTCAATCCCCTTTGCCTCCCTCACCGTGACATATGTTTCCAACGTTGCAGATGAGAAGGTGGCCACAGACTTGAAAAAACTAGCTGGGAAATGGATCGCTCGGTATCCAGTGCCTGTTATGGCCAGTGCATTTAATAGGCACGGCGATCTTATTGATCTCGAAAATGTCCGTCCTATTAGTCATCTCACCGCTATCCTTGATGAAGGAAAGCCACGCTATCGGTGGGAACTTCTTGAAGATGAAGAGTTTCCAGAGGAACTGAAGTCCCCAGAGTATTTGATAAAAATATACTCTGACCTGAACTACAGAACTCAGAGCGAAGTCAGTGCCCAAGCACAAGAAAACCTGAAGCCAATACAGACAGCGAAAAGATTGCTGATTGTCTGGTCTGTCGTCGTGCCTGTTGCTATAGTGCTACTTGAGTTCTTTAGCCCTGTGTGGCTATCGGTAATTGCTCTGGTTTATAGCTTTTGGAAAGCCTACCAGCAGTGGTTAAAAATGACGGGGCGAAAGAAAAAATCAGATAGAGAGCTCGAAAGGGAAAAAGACTCTAGTTTGAAAGAGCATCACCACTATCACTGTAAGCTGAATCCAGATGGTTTTTTGAGGCTAAAAGTCGAGAATTTCCAGAAAGTGGAAGAAAATCAAATACAGAAGAAATATGACTCAATCTCGACAAGAAAATAACCAGTGCAGGTTGTCGGACAGGTACTCCGTTGCACTCCGTACCCGCCGCAACTGCAAGCGTTATGCGCCTTTACGACACATTCTGTCGTTTACGTGGCGGAAACTGATTGAAAGATGAGAAAAAGGGGCATAAATGTCGAATTTTGATAAAAGTTTTGAAGCTACACGGCTTGCTATGCTTGCCAAGCAATACCCTGGCATTGTGAAAGCAAACGGTGAAGTGGTTTTCTGTGCGGAAGATAATGAAGATCGCTTGAGCGGAACTCGCTGGAAGGTTGAGGATAACATTTTTGAGCAGGCTGCTGAATCAGGGTTCAAAGTACACCTGATCGAATTGCTTGATAATTTTATTGAGTATCGAGGTAAGTGTGCTGAGTTTCCCAAGAAAGAGGGCATAGTTCGATTTGGTAATGGCCAAATTAATGTGGATTGGTTGCCTGATGGCTCTACGGAGCTTTCTTAGGGAATTTTTTATGGATGCATTAGTTAATGATTACGCAAGGATATTGAGAGAGCTTAAGATCAGCTCGTTCAACCTTGAAGAAGACAAATACTCGGGTGTGTTTTTACCGGTTCCATTTTATGATTACTGGAGTTCAAATCTAAAAATCATGCTGGTTGGTCGGGAGACTGCGGGCTGGAACACTAATAACAACAAGAATAAGATAAATCGAGTGGCTGATTTTGTCGAAAAAGATAAAGTTTGCGAGCTTGTGTGTGAAGCGACTGAGCGCTATAAAAAACATCTTCCGGTGAGCAAGGGCGGAAAAGTTATTACAAAAACGCGAAGTCGTTTTAAACAATACTTTTTCCGGCTGGCGAAGGAGCTTGAAGTTGATCCTAAATCCATTGTTTATGCGAATGTGTTTGCGTGGGACTACAATAAGAAAAGCCCTAGAACACGCCCGAAAAATGAGGTCGAAGAAATAACGTCAATATCAAAAGAGTTTCTTGCAATACAGATCAAACACTTTCAGCCAGATGTTGTGGTTTTTGCGGCTGGCTTCGTTGGTATTGATCCAATAATAAAACAATTATTCAATGAAAAGTTTGGTGGTTATCGAAATAAAGAAGTGATTTCTGGGAAGTTCTGGGAGTTTGAGGCAGGCAATGCCACATGCTTTAGAATTGCTCATCCGAGAGCAACACATGGGCATGGGGAGTTCCGCGACAAGGTGATTCAGAGGATTAAATCTCGTGCTGCGGGCTAACAATTCGCATAACAAAGCATTGCAGCGGACAAGCCGCTGAATGCGGCGTTGCGCGCTGGGAGAATAGTGAATATCAAATGAACTCGCTGAACGAAGAATCGGCTAAGCGGTTGGAGCGCATGCGCATCGAGGGTAACCCGAAGTACGTTTGGCCTGAGGGCTGCTACGGTTCAGCAGTTGGCTGGCTAGTCTTTGTAGGCCCGAGTCCCGGCGGCGGCGAACGGGTAGGCCCCAGTCGAGCGCGAGTCATGGACAGCGGAGCGCCTCTATGGGATACGCCGTTCTTAGAACCATTCAGTGAGTGGAGCGCTGGATTCAGAGCATCGCTGAAACCACTCGTTGAAACCATTGTTGGGCGGTCCCTAGCGGCTGGCGGATCCAAGCTATACACTTTTGTCAATTTTCATTGGCAGCAAAACCCAGATGCTACGTCTGTTCCCTCGGACGGAATGCAAAGTGGTGCATCAGCGGTTTTGACAGTACTAGTGCAGATACGCCCACGCGTCATTGTGGCAATGGAGAAAAAATCCTACGATTTACTCATTCGCACGCTTAAAGATGCCGGATACACAATATCTTGTCCGGATGCATCTGTTTTTATCGAAATTAACGATAGAGGGTGCGCCCATAGGTTTATGCAGGGTTTTCGAATCGACGGCGAAGGCCCACTTTCAAAGGTCCTTGTGGTCCGATCGCCTCAGCATCCCGCACGAATGTACAACGTGCCCTATGCATATCGGTGCGCAAGGGCTATACGATCGTTTACAGATCAGTTGCTTGCTGGGAGATCGAATGTCATCGTGCAAGAACGCGCCCAACAAGTCGCTGCAGCCGACCATCAATCCGCTACGCGGGCTGACGGCGGTTGAGCCAAGCGTTAGAAGGCAAATGTGAACCACAGTTGACACATCGCCGCATGTGAACTACAGTTAGCATATGATAGAAGTCAGGACGACGGCTAGATTCACGAAATGGTTCAGATCCCTCAAGGACCGACGGGCAAAGTCTCGAATTCAGGCCCGGATTGATCGAGTCGAAATGGGCCATTTCGGCGATGTGGCACCCGTCGGGGAAGGCGTGAGTGAGTTGCGAATCTTCTACGGGCCCGGTTACAGAGTCTATTTTGTGCAGAAAGATGCTATTGTCGTGATACTTCTATCCGGCGGCGACAAAAGTTCTCAGAAAGCTGATATCGCCAAAGCCAAAGAAATTGCCAGGCAGTTGGAGGTATAAGGCTATGGGTATCAAAACTACGCGCTGGGATTCAGCAGAGCACCTGGAAACAGAAGAAGATATTCAACTGTATCTTGAGGCCTGCATCGAGGAAGCCGGTGACGATCCTGCATTCATTGTGCATGCCTTGAGTGTTATCGCGCGCGCCAGGAACATGAGCCAACTTGCACGAGATACAGGACTTACCCGGGAAGGCTTGTACAAAGCCTTATCACCCGACGGCAACCCTACTTTTGCTACGGTTGCAAAAGTGGCAAAGGCCCTTGGTTTACAGATCACTGTGCAGGCTCCCCATACAAAGCCTTCTAACAATCAATTGCACGAGACCAGCGATGCTGGCGCGTGAATGAGAGCGTTAGGCACTACATATGACGGTTCTTCGTCACTTCATGTGGATTTGGCCTGATCGAACAGGCGGCCTACCGGGCTGCCAATCAGGTAGATCATGGCGATGAAGTTGGCCTCGTTCCGGTAACCGCGTGCGCGTGACCGAGCCGCCTGGAACAGGCCGTTCATGCCTTCCAGTCGTGCGTTGGTCAGTCCCGAGATCCACCGCCTGACCACCGCGTCGGCGTGCCGCTCCAGCGTCGCCAGGGCCTTCCCCATCGGCTTCAGGAAAGGCTTCTCCGAGACCGCCGCCTTCATGACCTTGAGGTAGTTCGTGATACGCCACCGAGCCGCCCGCGGTGTCGGGGCCTTTTGGATCCAGCGCAGCTTCTCCTTGATCACCCAGGCGTCGGACGTGGCGCTCTGGTCGGCCACCAGCTCCTGGAGCGCCGCCAGCTGCTTGGGCGTCAGGTTCTCGTTGTCC
>NZ_JARANV010000047.1 GCF_029889845.1 Halomonas sp. 25-S5 | reverse complement strand
GCTACTCACACAACGGACTCGTCGATCCGGCCCGCTCGCGGGTCGCGGCGGCGCTCGTCCCGGTGATGGATTTCGACCAGCAAGCGCGCTACGTTGGGGCGAACTGGGCCCGGAAAAGACGGAGATCATGGCCAACATCACGGCTCGAATGCGTCACAACAGATCCCTACGCACGCGACCTGACGTCTCAGGCCGCACACCGGCCAATACAATACCCTATAGAAGCTGTGTAGCAGTCTGATGGGCGGCTTAGTCCAACAGGCATTTATACGCCATGCTCCGCACGGCGAAGAAATGCTGAACAGTTAATTTCTAGGATAGTCCGTCGCTATGGAAAGTCTCGAAGTAATCAAGCGTGAAATTGATAGCTATCATCAAAATTATCGTCACCCTGATTTGGCTCCTCCAAGGGTCAGTGGTGTCTACGACCTTTTTCCAGGCGAAGAGCGCAAGGGCCGTGAACACTCTTGGCCAAGCACTTGGCCGAATAATGGCCTTCCGGGCGTCTACTTTATTTTCGATGAAAACCTCTCACTACTCTATATTGGCAAGGCGAAGAATCTTGGGAGTCGATTGAGTTCCTATTTTATGTACGCCAGCGATAGGAGCTGTCGAGTAAAGGAAACGGGATGGCGCGTAAAACCTCGTTTTCTCGTGACTGCTAGCATCGGCGAATTCTTCGAGGCTCCAAGCCTAGAAGAGTATTTGATTGAGCAGTTTCAGCCTTCTCACAATTCGGTCGGCGTGAGGTCGAAGCCAAATTAACAAGGCCAAGCACGGCGACGCCTACTACATTGCGGCTTCGCCTCCATTTCGTAGTCGCGCATGTTGGCGGCGTTATGTGTAAAAAGCCAACCGAAGACAATCAATAAGGTGCAGGATATGTTTTCATCAATAAAAAAGAAATTACAAGGCATTCTTACAGCGTCTGCGCTAAAGAAGAAATCGAACGAGATACTTAATAGGCTAAGTAAAGACCCTGACAACAAGATCGCTGGCAGAGTTTCTGCTAGTGATTTAAGAGAGCATTGGGAGAATTGGCATAATGATTCAATCAAAGATATTGGAAATGCCAATAACCGCTACGATCAAATTATTGGTTTAAGGAAGGCTACTATTGAACAGATAGAAGAGCTTTCTTATACGACTCCTGTGGTAACCGAAAAATACAGCGATGACGATAAGAAGCTACTGCTTGAGCATCTAAATAAGGACAAGGATTATGAAAGTGTAAAATCCGAGCATTTATTCAGATACATGTACGCCCAAACAAGTTGGCAGGTTTTGAGGTATATATCACATGAATTTGATGACGCATCGCCACATGACTGGACCGAATATTATAAGTACCTTAGCGACACATATGTAGAACATGTTTACGATCGAATTATAAAAAATATTAAAGGCGAAGAAGGTGCGCTGGACGAGTTGGAGGATGCGTTAATCAATACCATTAAACAAAAACGGGATGAAATACGAGAAGAAATATTAAATGGAAGCAACTATGAATATAATCTCGAAGAGATAGAAAAGGAACAACAAGCCGAGAAAGAAAAAGAAGAGCAGGAAGAGGCGGAAGAAAAACAAAGAGAAGATGCAAAAAGAATTGCGACAAAAAGCATGTCCAACAGCCAACTTCAAGATCTAACAGAGTTTATGATCGGACGTTATGAGCGAATCAGAAATGGCGAACTATATAAAATTGAAGATTATTCGCCAGTGAATGCTTATGGTGCGCTTGAAGTAGACAGCGGAATAATGCTTATCGCTTTGTCGGAATGTGTCGCAGATTATGAAACAGCAAAGGAAGGGCTGCGCAAGGTAATGTGGAACTTTGTTAAATCAATTGGTAATGATCAAAGCCTATTAGGGAAGTCGCTTGGAGATGTAAATATAGAAGTGGCAGAAGAAATTTATAATATAAAACAAGAAAACGAAGAAAGTGGCTGGATGTCAGATGTAGTATTAATTGCCATCCAATATTTATACGACATTATCTTGTCAGATTTCACAGTCGAAGAACAAAGAGAGATCGGAAAGTATTCCGTAAATATGATTGATGACACATGGAGCGTTTTTGCAAATACTAAAAACGTGTTCGGCTACAATCTAAATACTGAGGGCATGTTTAGCTCAAAATGAGCTTCATCGAATATAAAACACATAACAAGGCGCTCGTTCGGATGCAAACTACGCTGCGCTTCGTTTGCACCGCACAGCTTAATCGTTAACCCGTGCAAGAGGTCCAGTTTGAATATTGAAGTAAGTAATGAAAAATCCGGCGATGAGTTGAAAATACATCAGGTTACTGAGCAGGCATTTTTAAGTGCTCCTTATACTGATCATACCGAGCATTTCATTGTTGATGCCCTTCGTGGTGCGGGAGCGCTAACGATCTCTCAGGTGGCTAAGGCTGATGGAGAAATTATTGGTCATGTTGCGATTTCTCCGGTCACTCTGTCAGGTGGTACAACCGACTGGTTTGGGCTTGGGCCAATATCTGTTCTTCCCGAGTATCAAGGGTGCGGTGTTGGCTCGAAGCTAATGAAAAGCTCTCTTGCCGCTCTTGAAGCAATAGGAGCATCTGGCTGTGTAGTACTCGGTGATCCTGGTTATTATGGTCGTTTCGGATTCAAGGTTGTAGATGGGCTGGTTTATCCTGGTGTGCCTGCTGAGTATTTTCAGGCGCTGTCGTTTTCCGACGAGTTCCCGCAAGGGGAAGTATCGTACCATGAGGCATTCTCAGCTCAGGGTTAACAAGGCCAAGCACAGCGACAGCTTTTTCGTTGCGGCTTCGCCTTCACTACAAAGCTGCGCGTGTTGGCGGCGTTAGATTTCATTAGGAACGTTGGATGGCTGATAATAATCTTAGTGGAAAGCAAAGGCTCGCAATATTTTTTTCCTTAATATGGATATCGCTTATAGGTTTTGCTTTTGCGCTTGATTACAACTTTAACTGGGCGTTTTTTCTCGGTATTGGCGTGTTTCCTGTGGCATTCATCTGAGGTGTTATATGGGTTGTAGCAGGTTTTAGAAAGTAATAGGGGATAGAGCAAATGTACGATCCTAGGCAATGGTCATTCGTTACAGACATGAACTATAATGGTTCAATCACAATTAGTGACGTGTGGCTTTGGTTTAAATGGCTATATTTTTATCCTGGAGATGGTTTTATTTATTTTCTAATAAATGGGGTTCCTGATATCGGCCGATTTCTTGAAATTACTTATAGTGATTATGGTGGCATACTTTCAGGGGTTATTTCTTTCATTGTTTGGGTTGTCGGCCTTGGGATTCTCGGGGCGCTGGCTGATGAATAATGAGAAATCTAACAATTGGGTCAAGTTCGTTCGCTATCGCTCACTGGGACGCTCCGCTTCGCTGCGTGCCCCTTACCCAAGACGTTAGGCATACTTAATATGACAGCACGTCACCATCATTATCTTTCACAGTGTTATTTGAAAGGCTTTACAAAAGGCGGTGCCAAAAAGTCAAAACTTACGGTTATCGATTTCAAAGAAAATAAGCGTTTTGAAACCATTCCAAGAAATGTTGGCGGCATTAGAGATTTCAACAGAATTGATATTGAAGGTGTCGAGCAGAATGCCCTAGAAAAATCTTTGTCTCAGTTTGAGGGTGAGGCAGCTTCGGCATTACGCAACTTAGAGGAAAATCTACATTTTGAAGGTGAAACAAGAATATTAATCCTTAATTTAATTGCTCTGCTTGCAATCAGATCGCCAGAGATGAGAGAGCACTGGAGACAGTGCCATGCACAGATAGCAGAGAGAGTTATGGATTTATCATTGGCAACTAAAGAGCGCTGGGAATCCCAATTGCGCCAAATGAAAGAAAGTGGAAAGGAAGTTAGCGACGATATCACCTACGAAGAAATCAAACGTTTTCATGAGAGCAAGGAATACGACATAACGGTGGCAAGAGAACATCATATACACATGGAGTTTGTAGGTGTCGATGCCATCCTCCCTTATCTTGATAGTCGTAACTGGTTATTGATCAAGGTCACAGAAGAATCTGGACCATTTATAACCACTGACAACCCTGTAAATATCACTTGGAAGGAGCCAGATAAAATTCCGCTTTTCTATAGAAATAGCCCTGGATACGGAATGAGAGGCACTCAAGTATATTTCCCCGTATCAAGGAACCTAGCGTTAATTGGGGAGTTCGATGGGCCTGAAGGCATAATAGATGGTAACAGAGAGCTTGTATCCGCACTTAATTATAAAATGCTTATATTTACCTACAAGCAAGTATATTGCCCAAAAATAGGTTTTTATTTTCGAGGAGCAGATGGTGCGCCTCTTGAAGGAACACAAGTCCTCAAACATATCGGTGCCTAACACGGCACTCCAGCCGACGCCAAAAAGCGGCGCAGCTGAGTTTGGACGTTAAGCATTGGGAGAAGGTCATGACACCGATATTTGATAAAAACGTCCAGCTAGCTGGCTGGTTTGATGGCGAGAACATTTTCGACCTCGGACTCAACTGGGTGGCTTTCTTGAGTGGAGACAATTTCTTCTCATCTAAATCTTTGGATTGGCTGGGCCCAATGCATGAAGGCTCATTATTGGATCGCAATGGTAAGCCTGTTGCTTGGTTGGAAGGAGCTAGTCCGAACGAAACGCTTAGGCCACTGACTCCTCTACAGCCATTGAGGCCGTTAACCCCGCTTCAGCCATTGAGACCATTAAACCCCTTGCAACCGCTGCGCCCCCTAGATCCTCTGGGCGGTTGGTCTCACTTAGAGTGGGGGCAGTGGCTAAATGCTTAACAAGCGCAGGCAATCTGACGGCTTTTTCGTTCTGCCTTCGGCTCCACTACAAAGCCGCGGTTGCTGCGGGCGTTAGCACCAAATACAACGAGGAAAGATATATGATTGAAGCATTGTATGGAATAGAGTTTGCATCGATCATCAATGATGGTGGCTATGGAGTAGTTGTCCTTTAAACGGGCCGCATTCTTGGTGGAGATTCATCGTTTGTATTCGTTGGCAACTACGAAGTAAAAAAACAATATCGTGCATGCAGATGTGAAATGCAAAAATGATAGAAAGCTTCTTCAATCAATTTTTGGCGATATTGATGAGTTCAATTTACACCTTGAAGGCTCGCCAGCTCATGACGGATTTATTCTTCAAGGGCACATGATTGAAAATCCATCAATGAAAATAGGCGTCAAATTAACTCGAAGAGCAGAGTTGCCATAAGTGCTAACAAGGCAATTTCACTCGGACGCCAAAAAGCGTCGTTCGTTCCTCGCTATGCTTTTTGTCTCCGGTGAATTGCGGCGTTACAACGTCATTTCTTCCGCTTTAGATCGCGGTAGAAGTTTTCGTGTGATCCCAGGGCCATCAGTTCGAGGACAAGAGCACCATCATCAAAGCTGTAACCTAGCAGC
>NZ_JARANV010000046.1 GCF_029889845.1 Halomonas sp. 25-S5 | reverse complement strand
ATCTTCCATGGCACGCACTTGCCGCTGACCACCTGGTGTCTGGCGATCTACCTGCTCACGCAGCGCAAGAGTGGCATCTCGGCGCTGCAGCTGTCCCGGGAGCTCGGCGTCGCCTACAACACCGCCTGGAAGCTCAAGCACAAGCTGCTGCAGGTCATGCACGAGCGCAACCAGGGGGAGAGGCTCTCCGGACGCATCGAGTTGGATGACGCCTACCTGGGCGGTGAACGGCCGGGAAAGCGCGGGCGTGGCGCTGAGCACAAGTTCCCGTTTGTGGCGGCCGTAGAAACCGATGAGGCGGGCTATCCTCAGCGTGTTCAGCTGCGCCGTGTGAGCGGCTTTACCCTTGCCGAGATACGTCGCTACGCCCAACAGGCCATTGCACCCGGGAGTCTGGTCATCAGCGACGGCCTCGGATGCTTCCGGGCCTTCGATACGCCCCCCTACGTTCATGAGCGCCATATCACCGGGGGTGGACGTGCCAGTGTTGAGAACCCCGAGTTCAACTGGGTCAACACGCTGCTGGGCAACGTCAAGAACGCGATCACCGGCACCTACCATGCCATCCGCGGGCAGCATGCCCCGCGCTACCTGGCCGAGTTCGAGTACCGCTTCAATCGGCGCTATGACCTCAAGGCCATGATCCCGCGCTTTCTCACGGTAGCCGCCCGAACACCGCCGATGCCATACCGGTTCCTGAAGATGGCTGAGCCTTATGCGTAATCAGGCAAACATAAGAAGCCCAGAGGCGCGGACTATACCGGTTCCGCCAGCGAACATTGACAGGAGACCTGAGTCCGTGAGCCCCTTATAAAAAGTCCATTAGTATCGATGGTTTACATGAAAATAGGTGATATCTTGAGTGAAGCAAAAAACCTATCTTGATCTTTTTAATTGTTTTTATTATGCAAAGGCACACGGATTCAAGGTGTCGAGCGAATAAAGCATGGCCAAAATAGCCGTGCTCAAACCCCAAGAGAAGGAGCAAGCTCCGCCATGAGCATTGTAAATCTCTATCGATACGGGGCCCCTGCGAGGGGGCTCGTTATTGGGCTGCAAAGACTGAGCAGCTGCATTGCCTGGGTTGAGAAGTGGACCTGCGTTTGTCTTGTGGCCAGCTTCTCGATCCTCTTGGTGGCCAATGTGATCATGCGCTATGTGTTCTCATCTCCGCTGTACTACGCGGAGGAGGTTTCGGTCATCATCATGATCTGGATGAGCTTTCTGGCTACATCACTGACGATTCGACAACACCAGCTAGTAGCGGTAACGCTTTTCATTGATCTGCTCGGGTCGCGCGCGCAGCGCGTCGCGCAGAAGCTTGCTGATTTCATAGTCCTAGTGATGTTAATCACCTTGACGATTGCCTCCATCCAGTGGTTCATCTCGCCGGCGGCCAGTATCGGCATCCTGATCACACTCGGCATCTCTAAGCAACCCTTTCTCACTGTCATCCCGCTGTTCTTTATCGCCAGCACAATTCACCACATCACCAACATAGTCGGCCATTGGATGGCAAAGGAGCTAATCAATGCTAATCGCCCTTAGCTTCCTGGGATTGATGCTGCTGGGCGTCCCGGTCGGCTTCGTTCTTCTCGGAGCGGCGTTAGTGTTCGTGTTGCAGACTGGAAACTACGCCCTGATCGGGGCGCTGCCACAGCAGATGTTTTCATCACTGGAAATATTCGATTTGCTGGCGATCCCCTTGTTCATCCTGCTCGGGGAGATCATGAGCGAGAGCGGGATGACCCGGCGGCTGTTTGCGGCCGCACAGGCACTGTTGGCCTGGGTGCCGCGTAGCTTGGCCT
This sequence comes from Halomonas sp. 25-S5, assembly GCF_029889845.1. Classification (GTDB taxonomy): domain Bacteria; phylum Pseudomonadota; class Gammaproteobacteria; order Pseudomonadales; family Halomonadaceae; genus Halomonas. Next base: position 3,973 of record NZ_JARANV010000046.1, on the reverse strand, counting down.
ACGTGAATCTCGTGGCAAACCTGTTCCTCGCTGCGATCCTAGGCTCAGCTAATGCACAGGTGGCAGTGATGAGCCGGGTCTGTGTGCCGGAGATGATGGCGTCCGGCTATACCAAGAAATTTGCTACTGCCCTGACGATCGCTGCCTCGCTGCTCGGGCCGATTATTCCGCCGTCGATGATTTTTATAATTTACGGTGTGGTCGCACGGGTTCCGATCGACGCGATGTTCATCGGTGGAATCCTGCCCGGCTTGCTGCTGTTTCTAACGTTCTCCCTTCTTATCGCCTTTCTTCCTAGTGGGCGACCTGATGCGGTAAGCACTGGCGATGACGCCGGCATGAGCACCGAAATCCAAGTCTCGCGCCTGCGACGGGTGCTTGCGGCACTGCCCGCGCTGGCTGTGCCTGCTCTGATTGTTGGCGGCATCCTCTCCGGTGCATTCACACCCACCGAATCAGCTGCAGTTGCCGTGGCAGCGGCACTTCTAGTGGGAGCAGTCGGTTACAGGGAGCTCTCGCTCAAGCGGCTTCCAGAGCTGATGTTTCGCTCAGCAGTCAATAGCGCCGTGGTTATGTTCCTGATCGCGGCCGCTCGCATCTTTGGCTTCGTCCTGACCTTTTATCGGGTACCGCAGAAGGCGACCGAGTTGATGGTTGCCTTTACCAGCGACCCGACGCTATTCCTTCTCCTGCTTGTCGGTCTGCTACTGCTGATCGGTGCGGTGATGGATGGGATGGCGGCGCTGATCATTCTGGTACCGATCTTGCTGCCCATCGCCCAGTCGGCTTACTTCCTGGATCCTGTTCATTTCGGGATCATCGTCTGCTTGACACTAGTGCTCGGCTTGGTTACTCCGCCAGTGGGAACCGCGCTGTACATCGCCGCATCGATTAACCAAATCAGTATCGGCGCCCTTAGCAGAGCGCTCATACCCTTCATCCTCGCGGCACTTCTTGTGGTGCTCGCGATCGTCCTAGCCCCGATCCTAGTCACTGCGCTTGCCTAAGCACACCGAGTTCGAGGGCCTCTCAGATAAGGAGCTGTGCATGTCCCGCCCTGATTTGAACATGTATTACAAGAAATTGGAGAACCAGCACCTTGGTCCGCTTTGGGAAGTGCTAAAAGGACTGGTCCCAAATGAGCCCAAGCCGCGCGCGCAACCCCATCACTGGGATTTTGCTGCTGTGAGGGAACGGATCATCGAAGCAGGAACATTGATTAGTGCTGAGGAGGCGGAGCGGCGCGTGCTGGTGCTGCAGAACCCTGGCCTGCCGGAGACCTCGCAAATTACTGATACTCTTTATGCAGGACTGCAGCTTATTCTTCCTGGCGAAGTGGCGCCAGCGCATCGTCACACGCAGTCTGCGCTACGTTTTATCATCGAGGGTTCAGGCGCTTACACTTCGGTGGACGGCGAGCGCACAACGATGCACCCGGGCGATTTTATCATCACGCCATCTTGGGCTTGGCATGATCACGGCAATGAGGCCGACGAGCCGGTGATCTGGCTGGACGGGCTCGATGTCCCCTTGGTGAACTTCCTGCGTGCGGGCTTCCGAGAGGAGCACGAGAACGCAGTACATAAGACTGTTCGTCCAGAGGGGGATGCAATGGCTCGCTATGGCATGGGCCTAGTGCCAATCACCCTTAATCGCGGGGGGCTCGACACCTCGCCAGTCTTCAATTATCCTTACGAGCGCACGCGGGAGGCTCTGGAGCACCTGCGGCATGACGAGCCTGATCCGCACCATGGCCACTGTCTGCGCTACGTTAACCCAACCAATGGCGACTGGGCCATTCCCACAATCGCTACCAGCATGCGGCTGCTGCCCAAGGGCTTTCATACCCGCCCCTATGCATCGACGGATGGGGCAGTCATGGTGGTGGTCGAAGGACGCGTCAAGGTTAAGATCGGATCGGAGGAGTTCCTCGCTCGCCCTAAGGATGTACTTGCGCTTCCTGGTTGGTTGCCCTATGAGCTCGAGGCTGTCGAGGACACCGTCGCCTTTACCTATTCGGATCGCCCCGTGTACGAGAAGCTCGGCCTGTGGCGCGAGTGGCTCGGTTAATGCCACACTCTGCGTGAGCACCTTAATTTATCATTAAAGATAGGATCAATATCATGCGAATCTGTCGTTTTAATTCTGATCGGCTCGGTGTCATCGAGGGCAAGGAGGTTCTCGACGTGTCCGAGGCGCTAAAATGCATTCCGGCTGTTACTTGGCCGTTGCCCCCGGGTGATCTTCTGATCGCTAATTTGCCGCAAATCATGGAGGAGATCGACAGGCTCAGAGAAGAAGCGAAGAGGCTGCCCCTAGACTCGGTTAAGCTCTCTAGTCCGGTCGCTAATCCTTCCAAAATCCCTGCTGCGCCAGTGAACTATCTCAAGCACTTGGCCGAGGCGCAGGCGAACCCGGAGACTTTCCATCAGCAGCATGTTCAAAAGATTCACGATGTAGGGCTATTCCTGAAGTCCTCTAGTTCCTTGGCCGGGCCGGTCGATGGGGTCCGGCTGCGTTATGCAGAGCGGCGTAACGATCATGAAGTAGAGCTGGCGGTGATTATTGGCCGCACGGCCGACCGGGTCAGTCGCGAGGAGGCGCTGGACTATGTGGCAGGCTACGCGATCGGGCTGGACATGACTCTGCGTGGGGGCGAGGAGCGCTCGCTGCGCAAGTCCATCGATACGTACTCAGTGCTTGGGCCTTGGCTTGTAACAGCCGATGAAATCAAGGCCCCGGGGAATCTTGATCTGGAGCTGTTGGTGAACGGCGAGTTGAGGCAGAGGGCTAATACTCGTGACCTGGTCATCGATATCCCGACTCTGATTGAGTGGGCATCCTCTTTCTACGCGCTTCACCCGGGTGATGTCCTGATGACTGGCACGCCCGATGGCGTCGGCCCTGTCAAGCCCGGCGACAAAGTCACTGCCCGGTGCGAGGGGATCGGTGAGATGGAGATCGACATCTCCTTGGCTTGAGTCATAATTGGCAGGAGGAACTCCTGAATCCGTGAGCCAATCATAGGAAATATATATTGTAAGTATCCCCCGGCTTTGCCGGGGATTACCTTATTCCTGAATCCGTGAATCCGTGAATCCGTGAATCCGTGAATCCGTGAATCCGTGAATCCGTGAACCCGGCACCCAAAAACGCTCCTAAGCCGCTGACCTGCATGATAATATCGCCAAATCAGCCCTTCACCCGTAGCGTACCATGCCCAACATCCAGTTCCGCGCCAGTGGTCGTACCCTCACCAGCCATGCCGGTCTCTCGATCATCGGCCAGTGCGTCGAGATGGCCGGTATCGACAGCCTCGACAGTCGCTTCCCCACCTCGCAAGGAGTGCCTTCCAGCGACATCGTCAAGGCCTACCTGGGGCTGCTGTGTCTGGGCATGAGTGACTTCGATGCCATCGAGAACTTCCGTCAGGACAAATCGTTCAAGCACCTGCTCAACCTGCACAAGGTGCCCAGACCCTGCCGCTGCTGCTGCGGCAACTCCGCCTGCCCACCATGGCCGCTTGCTGGTCCCAGCTGGAGACCCGCGCCCAGACCGAGGGCTGGAGCCTGCCCCAGACGCTGGCCGCCCTGTGCGAGCACGAGCTGGCCGAGCGTGAACGGCGCCGACTGGCCCGTCACCTCAAGGAGGCCCGGCTGCCGGTGGGCAAGACCCTGGAGACCTTCGAATGCGACGCCCTCACCGCCGAGCAGCGCCGGCAGCTGAGCGCTCTGGCGGGCGATACCCAGTGGGTCGACCAGGCCCACAACCTGCTGCTGTTCGGCCCCTCCGGCGTGGGCAAGAGCCACGTGGCCGCCGGGCTTGGTCATGCGCTAATCGACCAGGGCTACCGGGTGCGCTACGCCACGGCATCGGGCCTGGTGCAGGAGCTCCAGGCCGCCAAGCAGGCCCTGCGCCTGAGCGATGCGCTGACCAAGCTCGACAAGTACGCCGTGCTGGTGATCGACGACAT
>NZ_JARANV010000045.1 GCF_029889845.1 Halomonas sp. 25-S5 | reverse complement strand
CGCGGCGGCGAATCGGCTGCCAAGGGCGACAAGAAGGGCAAGACCAAGGGCTGAGGCCTCTCACTGCCGGGCGAGCGCCAGCCGCTGCCCGGCGTGATGTCCCGCCCAGGCCGGCGTTGTCGCCGCTTGCCCTGGCGACATACACTGCCTGAAACCGCACAGGCAGGCCGACATGCTCGATCTTTCCCCCGCGACGCCCGGTGTTCCCGACCCGCTCGAGGCGGAGCCGCCGCTGCGCACGGCGGTCAGCCGGCGACGGGACCCTCGTGAGGCGGCCGGCGAACTGGCCGGGACGCTGCGGTATGCCGAGCTCGGCTTCGTGCTGTTCTTCTGTAGCGCCGAGTATCCCCTGGCCGCGCTCTCCTCGGCCCTCAACGAGGCCTTCGAGGGCGTGGCGGTGGCCGGCTGCACCACCGCCGGGGAGATCACCCCGGCGGGTTACGGGCGCGGCTGCATCGTCGCCATCGGCCTCGATCGTCGCCACTTCGCCGTCTCCTGCGCCCTGGTCGAGGACCTGGCGGGCTTCGACCTGATCCGTGCCCAGCGGCTGGTCGACGGCCTGCTGGACGACTGTCGCGGCCGGGCCCTGGCCCCGGTGGGGGAGCACAGCTTCGCCCTGACCCTGCTCGATGGTCTCTCCAGCTGCGAGGAGCAGGTGCTGGCGACCCTGGATGCCGCCCTGGGGCGCATCCCCAGCTTCGGCGGCTCCGCCGGCGACGACAATCGCCTGGCCCATACCCATGTGCATGCCGAGGGCCGCTTCCATGGCCAGGCGGCGGTGGTGGTGATGATCAACACCCGACTGCCCTTCGAGGTCTTCACCACCCACCACCTGCGCCCGCGGGACGAGAAGCTGGTAGTCACCCGCGCCGACCGCGAGCGCCGCCGGGTGCTGGAGCTCAACGCCCTGCCGGCCGCCGAGGAGTATGCCCGGCTGGTAGGCGTCCCGGTCGAGGCCCTGGCGCCTGAGGTATTCGCCCGCCATCCCCTGGCGGTGCGCCTGGGCGAGGCGCATTTCGTGCGCTCCATCCAGCGGGTCAACGACGACGGCAGCCTCAGCTTCTATTGCGCCGTCGAAAACGGCATCGTGTTGACCGCCATGCAGCCCACCCCCCTGCTGGAGGACCTCGAGGCGGTCTTCGCCGGGCTTACCACGCGGCTCGGCGAGCCGGCGCTGATCATTGGCTGCGACTGCTTCCTGCGCCGGCTCGAGCTGGAGGCCCTGGGGCTCGTGGCGCCGGCGTCGCGGCTGCTGGGCCGCTCGCGGGTGATCGGCTTCAACACCTACGGGGAGCAGCACCATGGCATGCACATCAACCAGACCTTCACCGGGGTCGCCATTGGATCTCGCCCGGCCACGGGAGACGCCTGACGACGCCGGCCCGCGGGAGCGGGAACTGCTGGAGGAGAACGCGCGGCTGAGGCGGATCGCCACCGCCCTGATGGAGCGCGTGGAGTCGGCGGGCGTGGCGGGCGGTGCCCCCTACGCGGCCTTCGAGCATGCGGTGCTGCTCGCCGAACAGGTGCGCGAGCGCACCGAGACGCTGCAGCATACCCTTGCCGAATTGCATGCCGCCAAGGCGGAAGCGGAAGCGGCCAACCTCTCCAAGACCCGTTTCCTGGCCGCGGTGAGCCATGACTTGCTGCAGCCGCTGAATGCCGCCCGGCTGTTCACCAGCGCCCTGGAGGAGCATCCCCTGCCCGAGCCCTCGACCCGGCTGGTGGGCCATATCGGTCGCTCGCTCAAGGACGTGGAGGCGCTGCTCGGCACCCTGGTGGACATCTCGCGGCTCGATGCCGGGGTGCTCGAGCCGGATATCGCCCCCTTCCCCGTGGCCCGGCTGCTCGACGTGCTGGCCGAGGAGTACCGTCAGATGGCCGCGGCCCGGGGGCTCGAACTGCACTACGTGGGCAGCGGCGCGGTGGTCGCCTCGGACCTGGCGCTGCTGGCCCGGGTGGTGCGTAACTTCCTGACCAATGCTATCCGCTATACCGGGCGCGGCAAGATCCTGCTGGGCTGCCGTCGCCGCCCCGAGGGAATCGAGATCCTGGTGGGAGACAGCGGGCCGGGGATTCCCGAGGCGCAGCGCGAGGCGATCTTCCAGGAGTTCCAACGCCTGAGCGGCAATCGCGACGCCGAAGACCGCGGCCTGGGGCTGGGCCTGGCCATCGTCGACCGCATCGCGGGGATGCTCGGCCATCCCCTGCGGTTGGCCAGCGTGCCGGGCCGTGGCTCGCTGTTTTCGGTGCGGGTCCCCCATGGCCGACTGCCGCTGGCACCTCAGCCACCGGCCGCCTCGGCGCAGCCCGGGCAGGGTCGCGTCCTGGAGGGGGCGCGGGTCTGGGTGATCGACAATGATCCCGGCATCTGCGAAGGGATGGCCGCGCTGCTCGAGGGCTGGGGGTGTCGGGTGGTGACCGCGACCTCGCTGGCCGAGCTGGAGGGCAAGGCCAGCGGGGCGCGCGCGGACGTGCTGCTCGTCGATTTCCACCTGGGCGAGGGGGACCCCGATGGCCTGGCGGCGGCGGCGCGGCTGCGCGAGCGCCAGCCGGGGCTCCCGGTGATGGTGATCACCGCCAACCACGATGCGATGATCAAGGGCCTGACCCGGCAGCGGGGCTATGGCTGCCTGCTCAAGCCCCTGAAGCCGCTGCGGCTGCGCATGGCCCTGGTCGACCTGCTGGGCGGTGACTCAGCGTGACGGGCCATGGCGCTCGGCCAGCAGGGCCTCGAGGTCGGCCTCGCCGGCGGCGAGGATCGCCTGGACCCGGCCCGGCACCCCGAGCTTGCGCAGGATCGCCGAGACATGGGTCTTCACCGTGGTCTCGGCGATGTCCAGTTCCCGGGCGATCACCTTGTTGGAGGCGCCGCGGCTCAGGCGCAGCAGCACCTCGAGCTGCTTGTCGGTCAGCTCGGTGAAGCGTGGGCGGGGCGATGGCGTGCCGGCCCCGGCGGGGCGGCGCATGATGTCCGGCGGCAGGTAGACCTGGCCCTCCAGCAGCTGGGCCAGCGCGGTGAGCAGGTCCCGGCGCGGCGTCGACTTGGGGATGTAGCCCACCGCGCCCAGGTCGAGGGCGTCGAGGATGGTGCGCCGTTCCTGGTCGGCCGAGAGGATCGCCACCGGCAGCCAGGGGTGAGCCGCGCGTAGCGCGCGCAGCCCCTCGAGCCCGCTGGCATCGGGCAGGCCGAGGTCGAGCAGCACCAGGTCAAGCTCCGTGCAGGTCTCGGCCTGGCGCAGGGTCGCGTCCAGGCTCTCCGCCTCCAGCAGCCGGCTGTCGGGCAGGCCGGCCTCGATCACCGCCGCGATCGCCTCGCGGAACAGCGGATGGTCATCGGCGACCATCAGGGTGTGCATGGGCAATATCCTCGTGGACTCGTCTCGCCTCCTACCGAAGGAGGAGGCCCTCTCCTGCTACCGGAGTATGTCGCAGAAGGCGTTGCTGACCAACACTGGGGGGGTATCGCCACAATGACAACAGTCAGGAGTCACGCCATGATTTATGCCAACCCCGGCCAGTCCGGTTCGCCGATCAGCTTCGAGACACGCTACGGCAACTACATCGGCGGCGAGTTCGTACCCCCGGTGAAGGGCCAGTACTTCGACAACGTCAGCCCGGTCAACGGCGAGGTGTTCTGCGAGATCCCGCGCTCCTCCGCCGAGGACATCGACAAGGCGCTGGACGCCGCCCACCAGGCCGCACCGGCCTGGGGCAAGACCGCCGCCGCCGAGCGCTCCAATGTGCTGCTGAGGATCGCCGACCGCATGGAGCAGAACCTCGAGATGCTGGCCGTGGCCGAGACCTGGGACAACGGCAAGGCGGTCCGCGAGACCCTCAACGCCGACCTGCCGCTGGCCGTCGACCACTTCCGCTACTTCGCCGGCTGCATCCGCGCCCAGGAGGGCACCGCCGCCGACATCGACGCCAACACCGTCGCCTACCACTTCCACGAGCCGCTGGGCGTGGTGGGACAGATCATTCCCTGGAACTTCCCGCTGCTGATGGCCGTCTGGAAGCTGGCGCCGGCACTGGCCGCGGGCAACTGCGTGGTGCTCAAGCCCGCCGAGCAGACCCCGGCCTCGATCCTTGAGCTGATGAAGCTGGTCGGCGACCTGCTGCCCCCGGGCGTAGTCAACATCGTCAATGGCTACGGCGCCGAGGCCGGCCAGGCGCTGGCCACCAGCAAGCGCATCGCCAAGATCGCCTTCACCGGCTCCACCCCGGTGGGCTCCCACATCCTCAAGTGCGCCGCGGAGAACATCATCCCCTCCACGGTGGAGCTGGGTGGCAAGTCGCCGAACATCTACTTCGCCGACATCATGAACGCCGAGCCGGAATTCATCGACAAGGCCGCCGAGGGCCTGGTGCTGGCCTTCTTCAACCAGGGCGAGGTGTGCACCTGTCCGTCCCGGGCGCTGATCCAGGAGAGCATGTACGACGCCTTCATGGTCAAGGTGATGGAGAAGGTGGGCCAGATTACCCGCGGCAACCCGCTGGATACCGACGTCAAGGTCGGCGCCCAGGCCTCCCAGGAGCAGTTCGACAAGATCATGTCCTACATGGACGTGGCCCGCGAGGAGGGTGCCGAGTTCCTCACCGGCGGCGAGCGGGAGTCCCTGGATCCGGCCATCAACAACGGCTTCTATATCCAGCCAACCCTGCTCAAGGGGCACAACAAAATGCGCGTCTTCCAGGAGGAGATCTTCGGCCCGGTGGTGGCCGTGACCACCTTCAAGGACGAGGAGGAGGCGCTGGCCATCGCCAACGACACCGAGTTCGGCCTCGGCGCGGGCGTCTGGAGCCGCGACATGAACGTCGCCTTCCGCATGGGCCGCGCTATTCAGGCCGGCCGTGTGTGGACCAACTGCTACCACCAGTATCCGGCCCATGCCGCCTTCGGCGGCTACAAGAAGTCCGGCGTTGGCCGCGAGACCCACAAGATGGCCCTCGAGCACTACCAGCAGACCAAGAACCTGCTGGTCAGCTACGACATCAATCCGATGGGCTTCTTCTGACCGGCTTGTGCTGACGAGTTCGGCCGGATGACGCCTCGGCGAGTACCGAGCAGGCACGTTGGGCGCGACGCGAGTCGCGCCTTTTTTGGCTCGCCGCTACACGTCCCGGCCGCGATGCGTCATCATCTCCCGCCCGGTCCAGATGGAGACAGCATGGAGATGATCGACCTCGAGGCATCCGACCTCCACCAGGCGCGACTGCAGCGCGTGGCGTCCCTGATCAGGGCCAGCGGTGCGCGACGGGTGCTCGACCTGGGATGCGGCTCCGGTGGACTGCTGCAGTACCTGCTGCGCGACGCCCAGTTCGAGCGGGTGGCGGGCCTTGAGCTCTCCGGCGAGCTGCTGGCCCAGGCCAAGCTGCGCCTGGAGGGGCTGCCGGCCGCCCGGGCGGGGCATCTCGAGCTGGTCTGCGGTTCCTATGCCGATCCCCACCCGGCGCTGGTCGGCTTCGATGCCGCGGCCATGGTGGAGACCATCGAGCATGTCCCGCCCGAGGCGCTCTCCCGGGTCGAGCGCGCGGTCTTCGCCGGGCTGCGGCCGCATCTGCTGGTGATGACCACCCCCAACCACGAATACAATCCGCTCTATGATCTGGCGCCGGGCGAGTTCCGGGATCCCGACCACAAGTTCGAGTGGGACCGGGCGCGCTTTCGCGACTGGGCACAGGGCGTGGCGCGTCGCAACGGCTATCGGGTGCGCTTCTCGGGGATCGGCGAGATGCACGATCACCTTGGCCAGCCGACCCAAGTGGCGTGCTTCACGCCAGTCTGCGATGGACCAGAAAAATCGGGGCACTAGGAGCCTGTCGGGTTTGACCGATCGTAGCGAGAGAGACGGATTTCGAGACAAGTTTATCGATCTGATGAGGCGAATAGCCCGCTATTTAACGAATCAGATCGAATGAA
>NZ_JARANV010000044.1 GCF_029889845.1 Halomonas sp. 25-S5 | reverse complement strand
TTCACACTGACTGAGCAGCCCCTGAATGTAGCGTAGGGCACGATCGCGCGTCTCAGAACGTGGGAAGAGCGGGCCTAATCGCGCTGCCAAGTCATCCATTAATGCTGAGACGGAGAGATCCAGCTCTTGCATCCTTCACCCTATGATCGCTTCCATATCAGTCACATGAATTATAGCGCATTCAGTTACGGCTGTAGTATTAGGAGGGTACTGCCAGGCGCCCGGGAGCGGGCAGCCGATCAGCCAGGGGAGGCCTCGTCGGGCAGCGTCTCCACCAGTCCCAGCGCCACGCAGAGCCTCACCAGCTCGGCGAGGTTGGCGGCCCCCAGGGCCTTCATGGCACGCAGCCGGTAGACCTCCACCGTCTTGGCGCTGATCCCCAGCTGTTCGGCGATCTGCCGGCTGGTCATCCCCTCGGCCACGTGGATCAGGATGCGCTGCTCCTTAGGGCGCAGGGCCGCGTAGCGTGCCTGCAGCCCGGCCAGGCGACGCCAAGCCTCCCGGCGACGCCGATGCTCGGCGAGGGCCTGCTGGACGGTGTCGATCAGCTGCTGGGGGTTGAAGGGCTTCTCGATGAAGTCGAAGGCGCCGGCCTTCAGCGCCGCGACCGCCATGGGCACATCGCCGTGGCCGGTCATGAAGATCACCGGGGGGGCGTGCTCGAGGTCGTTGAGCCGCTGCTGCACCTGCAGGCCCGAGAGGCCTGGCATGCGCACGTCCAGCAGCAGGGCATCGAAGCCCTCGGGGTCGGCGGACAGGAAGGCCTCGCCATCGGCGAAGGTGCCGCTGGCAATGCCCACGGAGTCAAGCAGCCAGGCCAGCGAGTCGCGCAGGGCCTGGTCGTCGTCGACGATGGCAATGCTGGAGGAGGGGGGCTCGCTCACGGGCGCCTCGGGGTAGGGTCGAAGTGGGGTGGCCAGGGTGGAGCCTGCCCGCAGTGTAGCGGCAAAGGGGGCGCCCTCGGAACCGTCGTCGACTCCACGTTCGTTGACGTGGCCTGGCTTGTCGGCATGGGTCAATAAGGTCTGCCGGTCAGACAGGAGCAGGGCCCGCGAACACTCGCGGGCCCTGCATCGCTATCGGGTGGCGGCACCCGGGCATTCATTGATACTGGCGGTGATCACGCCGAGTCCGCCTCCCGGAAGTGTTCCCAGGCATGGTGGTAGAGCACGCCGGCATAGCCGTTGCGCTGCAAGATCTTGAGGATCTTCGCCGGGTCACCGCCATCCAGGGCCTTGTGCAGTTTCGCCCGCTGTTCGTCATCGAGCTCCTCGTACCAGTGGAAGGGCTCGCCCTGAGCATTGCCATCCTCGGCCCTGTGCATCAGGTCGATCTCGATGCGCCCGCCATGCCGATACAGGATGTCGTAGCCCTCCTGCAGGTGGGACGTCGGCACATCGCTCGGCTTCTCGAGGCCTTCCAGCACGTTGTAGTAGTAGTAGCTCAGCGGTTGCATATGGCTCCTCCAGCGGTATGCCGTGGCTCGTTCGTCCTTGAGTGCTTTCCCTCTATCCATCATGACCGAGGCGGGGCGTCGAGCTCAATGGTCGATGCGCGTGATCACGGCCGCCTCATCGCGTGCGGTAGCCAGGTGCGGCCAGCCCGGGTTCCGCCAGCAGGGTGGCGGCAAAGCTGGCCCCGCCGTCGCCGTCGCCGTCGCCGTCGACGGGCAGCAGTCGCAGGTCACCGCCCATGGCCTCCATCAGCGAATGGCTGATGGCCAGGCCCATCCCCAGCCCCTCGGGACGGCTGGTGTGGAAGGGGGCGAAGACCCGCTCGCGAGCCTCCGCCGGCACCCCGGGGCCACGGTCACTGACCGTGAGGACGACCTCCCGCGGGCCCGTGCGCCGGGCGCGGATCGTCACCCGGTCGGCCTCGGGTCGGCCGCGGCTCGCCTCCAGGGCGTTGAGCAGCAGGTTGACCAGCACCTGCTCCAGGGCCAGCGGGTCGGCCAGGACCCGGGGCAGGCAGTCCTGGAGGTCGTGCTCCAGTGCCACGCCGGTCTGCTGGTACTGCCACTCGCAGAGCCGGCAGGCGGCGTCGATGACCTCGTGCAGCGTCACTAGCCGGGGGCGCGTCTGCCCCTTGCGCACGAAGGTCCGGATGTGGCGCAGCCGCTCGGCCAGGCGCTGGACCTGCGTGTTGATGCGCGTGAGGGGCAGGCGTAGCGCGTCGGCGGAACGGCGCGGGTCGGCGGCGAGCTGCATCAGGGCCCCGCTGGTGTAGTTGGCGATGGCCCCCAGTGGCTGGTTAAGCTCGTGGGCAATGTTGGAGGCGAGCTCGCCGGTGGTGGCCAGACGGTTGGCGTGGGCGATCTGTTCCTGATGGCGGCGCTCCTGGGCCTCGGCGGCCTTGCGCAGGCCGATGTCGCGATTGAGCAGCGAAAGGTGGTCGGGCTCGGCGCCGGGCGCCGAGTGGGCCATCACCACACTGAGCACCGGCACGGGCCCGTTCGGGCCGCGCATCTCGAGCTCGCCGCTCCAGGAGCCGTAGCGCGCCACGGCGGGCAGCACGACCTCGCGCAGTATCGCCAGGGCATCCGGCGTGTAGGCCTGATCGAGGGGCGCCTCGCTGTCTTCCCGGAAGCGTCGTGACGGCCGCGAGAGCAGCCGGCGAGCGGCCTCGTTGGAATAGAAGATGCGCTCGTGGCCGTCGACGAACAGCACATAGTCGGTGGTCGACTCCACGACCCGGGCCAGACGCTCGCGGTGGGCCTCGAGGCGGATGCGCCGACTCACGTCCCGGGAGACACAGAGGATATCGATCAGCTCGCCGCTGGCCGGGTCGCGGCGCGTGCGGCTGGTGGTCTCGAACCAGACATAGTGCCCATCCCTGGCGCGGAAGCGGTAGGTCTGCTGGTAGAAGCCGTCGTGGTAGTAGACCCGCGGTGACTTGTTGAGCAGGTCGCTGAGGTCCGCAGGGTGGAAGAGGTCGTAGGCGCAGACGCCGATCAGTTCTTCGGGGGCATAGCCGAGCAGGTCCCGGGCCGCTTGGGAGGCGTAGAGGAAGGTGCCGTCCCGGGCGTGGCGGGAGATCAGGTCGGTGGTGCTGTCGGCGAGCCAGCGGTAGTGGGCCTTCTCGGCCTCGAGGGCCGCATTGCGCGCTTCCAGCTCGGCGACGCGTGCCTGCAGTCGCTGTGTCTCGTCCATCGCTGCCTCGTCCGCCATCAGTGCGCGGGGTCCACCAGGCCGCCCAGCGAGGCATTGCGCCGGAACCAGCCGGCGATGCTGGCCCGGGGCAGGCGGGTGGGCAGCACTTCGTGGGGCACGCTGTCGGAGAGGAAGCAGGCGAAGGTGCCGGCCTCGGGGCGTACCCGGGACACTTCACGCTCGGGATCAATGGCGTCGAAGATCACTATCTCGCCGCCGGCGTCGGCGGGCCAGTCGGGGTTGAGGTAGCCCACCGTGGAGACCACCCGGTTGGCCCGGCCACGGAAGCTGTCCAGGTGCTTGCGGTAGAAGGCGCCGGGCGGATAGTGGGCGAAGTGGGCCTCGTACTCGAAGAGCCCCAGGAACAGCGCCCGGTTGAGCTCCTGCTGCAGCTCGCCCATGGCCTCCAGGTAGTGGCGCCGGGCCCGGCTCTCGCGGTCCAGCCAGCGGATGGCATCGCCGCGGATGTCCCGGCGCAGGGCGTGTGCCGGGCCGCGCCCGATGCCGGCGGCTTCCAGGGCCTGGTGGTCGGCCATGGCGGCCACTTCCTGGTAGAGCTCGGCGCACAGCTCGGCGGGGATGAAGGCCTCGCCGACGTACCAGCCCTGGGCCACCAGGGCGTCGACCAGTTCGGCCAGTCGTTCGCGGGGCAGGGCGGTGGCCGAGGGGAGCGTGGTCGTCGTCATGGACTGGAGACCCGGCGCTCGGGGCGGAAGAGCAGCTCGCCCGGCGGGCGCTCGAAGAGGCTGATCGGCATGGCGAAGCCCTCGGCGAGCAGTTCCACCAGCATCATCGCCGAGAGCCCCCAGATCACGTGGCCATCGGTACGGTAGCTGGGCACGTAGTAGTCGCGGCCGTCGACCCGGATCACGTCGGTGTGGGTGCGCTGGTCCTCCAGGAAGTGCGACAGCGGCACCTCGAAGATGGCGTCGAGCTCGCTGGGGTCGGGGACGAGCGGCAGGTCGGGCGGAATCAGCCCCACCCAGGGGGTGACGCGCAGGCCGTGCAGCGAGACCACGTCCGAGAGCCGACCGAGCAGTTCCACGCGCTCCGGCGGCAGGGCGATCTCCTCCCGGGACTCGCGCAGCGCGGTGGCCAGCAGGTCGGCGTCCTGCGGTTCGCGCTTGCCGCCGGGGAAGGCGACCTGGCCGCTGTGGGTGTTGAGGTGGTCGGCGCGGCGGGTGAACAGCAGGGTCGGCTCGGGGCGGTCGACGATGGGCAGCAGCACCGCGGCCTCGGGCAGGCGCAGGCCGACCCGGCGTGGGCGGTGCGCTTGCAGGCGTTCGCGAAGGTTCTCTAACATGGGGTTTCCATCGGGTTTGATTCCTTCTACTCGGCCGCCATGAGCGGCGTCAAGCCCTGACCGGGTGGCCGTGAAGCCACCCGCCAGCCTGCCAGGGAGCGCCATGAACTTCTGCAGTCACTGTGGCCAACCCGTGCGCTTCGCGATTCCCGACGGGGATGACCGGCCGCGCTACTTCTGCGATCAGTGCGGCACTATCCACTACCAGAACCCGCGCATCGTCGCCGGCACCCTGCCGGTGAGCGGCAGCCGGGTGCTGCTGTGCCGCCGCGCCATTCCCCCGCGCAAGGGCTTCTGGACCCTGCCGGCGGGCTTCATGGAGAACGCCGAGACCACCCTGGAGGCCGCCGCCCGCGAGACCCGCGAGGAGGCCTGTGCCGAGGTCGAGATCCACGGGCTCTATACCCTGATCAACCTGCCGCACATCGACCAGGTCTACATGATCTTCCTCGCCGACCTCGCCGGCGGCTTCGAGGCGGGGCCCGAGAGCCTCGAGGTCGCGCTGTTCGAGGAGCACGAGATCCCCTGGGACGCGCTCGCCTTTCCCACCATCGAGCGCACCCTGCGCCACTTCTACGACGACCGGCAGGATGCCGCCTTCCCGCTGCATGTCAGTGACATCACCGCCGAGGATCGCGAGCGCTACTTTGGCAGTGCCTAACCCCCCCCCTCAATCCCGATCGATGGTGAAGGGCGACCAGGTCTGGCGCGTCGGCATCACCTCCAGCCGGTTGATGTTGATGTGGTCGGGCAGCGTCGCCACGTGGAAGATCTGCTCGGCGATGTCCTCGGCCTGCAGCGGCGTGGTGCCGCGGTAGAGGGCATCCGAGGCGGCCTGGTCGCCCTCGGTGCGCACCAGGGTGAACTCGGTCTCGGCCATGCCCGGCGAAATGTCGGTGACCCTGACCCCGGTGCCCTTCAGGTCGCAGCGCAGGTTGTAGCCGAACTGTTCGACGAAGGCCTTGGTGGCGCCGTAGACGTGGCCGCCGGGGTAGGGCCAGCTGCCGGCCACCGAGCCGAGGTTGATGATGCTCGCCCCGGCGCCGGTGGCGATCAGCCGCGGCAGCATGGCATGGGTGACGTTGACCAGCCCGGTGACGTTGGTGTCGATCATGGTGTGCCAGTCGGCGAGGTCGACCTCCTGGGCCGGCTTGGGTGCCAGTGCCAGGCCGGCATTGTTGACCAGGCAGGTGACTTCGCGAAACTCGGCGGGCAGTGCCTCGACCGCGCGGGCCACCGCCTCGGCATCTCGCACGTCCAGGGTGAGGGTTAGCACCCGGACCCTGTCGCCGAGCTCCTGCTCGAGCGCCTCCAGGCGTTCGCTGCGGCGGCCGGTGAGGACCAGCGACCAACCAGCGGCGGCGAAGCGATAGGCCGCGGCGCGGCCGAAGCCTGAGGTGGCACCGGTGATCATGGCGATGGGCATGGAAAGTCTCCTTGGCGTTGTGGATGTTGGACAACTTTGTATGATGGCGCAGAACAGGCGCAAGGGCCTAGGGGTAACGAGCCGTGGACAAGTTCGAAGTCAAGCTGGACCAGGCGGCGCGGGCCGCCTGGATGTCTTTCGTGGGAGGCATGACCCAGGACGAGATCGCCCAGCAGCTGGGCGTATCGCGTCCGGGCGTGCAGCGTCTGCTGGCGCTGGCCCGCCAGGAGGGGCTGATCAAGGTGCATATCGATCATCCCATTGCCGCCTGCATGGCCATGGGCAGTGCCATCCGTGAGCGCTTTGGCCTCGACTTTTGCGATGTGGTGCCTGCGGAGCCTGGGGCCTCGGACGGTGCCGCGCACTACCTGGCGGTGGCCGGCGCCGAGCGCATCGCGCGCTTGGTGGAGCGCAGCGAGCCGCTGACCCTGGCGTTGGGTACTGGACGTGCCGTGCGTGCCACCGTGGAAGCGCTCAGCCGGGTGGAGCGCCCCCAGCACCGCTTCGTCTCGCTGGTCGGCAACGTGGCCCGCGACGGCTCCTCCAACCGCTATGACGGCGTCATGGTGCTGGCCGACAAGACTGGCGGTGAGCGCTTCCTGCTGCCGGCACCGGTGGTGGCAAGTTCGGTGGATGAGAAGCAGGCCATGCAGGAGCAGCGTCTCTTCCAGGCGATCAGCGAGGTGGCCCGCGACGCGGAGGCGGGCTTTATCGGCATCGGCAAGATCGACCGCCAGGCGACCCTCTTCCAGGATCACTTCATCACCGAGATGGAGCTCGATGAGCTGCTCGGCAGGGAGGCGGTGGGTGAGTTGCTGGGCTGGCCGCTGGACGAGCGCGGGCGGGTCATCGACTGCACCATCACCCGTCGCGTCACCAGCCTGCCGCTGGAGACCCTGGTCGGGCAGTCGCTGGTGGCCCTGGGCGCGGGCATCGACAAGGCGCCAGCGATCCTCGCCGCGCTGCGCGGCGGCTGGCTCAAGGGGCTGGTCACCGATGAGGTGGCGGCGCGCTATATCACCGAGCGGGCTGCCGAGTAGTCCCTCAACCTCTTGAAACTGCGGAATCTATTTTTTCTTCCGACCAAAGTCTAGGTCGCAGGGCTTTGCTTTTCCTGATTACGCATAAGGCTCAGCCATCTTCAGGAACCGGTATGGCATCGGCGGTGTTCGGGCGGCTACCGTGAGAAACCGCGGGATCATGGCCTTGAGGTCATAGCGCCGA
>NZ_JARANV010000043.1 GCF_029889845.1 Halomonas sp. 25-S5 | reverse complement strand
TTCACCGTTTTACCTGATAGCGAAACTGATGGTTGAGGAGCCGGGTGCGTCAATCGCGCATGCCCGGATCTGAGGGGGGCCGGGACGAGCAATCGCCCGGTCTACCCGACCTCCCCGTCGTTGGATGACGGGGGTAGCGTAGGGGGTCAGGCGGCTTCAAGAAATGACGCGCCGGAATGGCCGCTTACGGCACGAACGGCATACGCTGGGCATAACCTGGCTACTCTCAAGCGGTTGACGCTCAATCTGATTCGCCTGGATCCCGCGCCTCGCAAGGGGAGCTTCAAGACCAAGCGAATCATTGCGGCCACCTCAGTCGATTATCGCGCCCATCTACTTGGCCTGGAATGAGAAGCCTTCTTTATGTGGGATTGCCCTGGGCTGCCGGTTCACGGATTCAGGATGGAATCAGCCTTTATCTCGAGGATCAGGATAGGTTCGTAGTAATCACTCTACGCCACGCGCCTCACGCCAGATGCCCAGCTTCTGTTGAGCGACTCGGTCAGAGTAGCTGAACAGCACAGCATCTGCATCAGCCTCGTGAACAACCTCATACCAACTGGGTATAACAAAGATATCCTTAGGCTTCCAATCGAAGGTCTTACCGCCAATTATGGTACAGCCGGAGCCCTCTACAACACTGAACACCGTGGCATCGGTGGAGCGATAGGCAGCGGTCTTGAAGCCTTTAGGCAATAGCTGTACGAAGGGTGCGATCGTCGGCATGGCGAAGCCACCATCCACCGGATTGATGTAGCACATCTTCAAGCCATGACATGGGTCCCACTCGTCACCCTGACGCATGGTTTCAAGCGCCTCACGAGTTCGTGCATAAGGGTAGTTGAAGATAGGCGAGGCGAGCCCCTTCTTCTCATAATCCACCGGTAGCATATTGGCACCATAGCGAGCTTCTGAATCGCCAGTAGGCTTGGTGATATCTTGGCTGTCATCACCAAACCCCTCAGCGAAAGATGCATCAAATAGCGATAACATAGGAATATCTAGGCCGTCCAACCAGATCATCGGTCTGTCGGACTCGTTACCGTGATCATGCCAAGCCCAAGGTGGAGTAATTACAAAGTCTCCTTCATTCATGATGGTACGTTCACCGTTTACAGCGGTACAGGCACCACCACCATCCATCACAAAGCGCAGTGCTGATTGGCTATGGCGATGGGCTGGAGCAACCTCGCCGGGTAGTACTAGTTGCAGACCAGCATACAGTGATGTGGTAATACGGCTCTGGCCTGAAAGGCCAGGGTTCTCTAGGATCAAGACGCGGCGCTCGGCCTCCTTGGCAGTGATCAACTCACCGGCTTCCAGCAGCAGCTTCTTGGCGACGCCGAAGTCCCAAAGGTGCGGCTGGCAAGCGCTTTTGGGAGTAGGAGTAATGATATTATTGAGAACATCCCACAGAGCACGGAAGTCCTGCTTAGCAATCTTCTCGTAGTAGGCATCCCGCTCAGGTGAGCTTTGCGGCTTTTCAGTAAGAGACATAGGACTCATCCTCCAGGGTATTAATTATAATTTTATTAGTGATTGTTGATTACTGAGAAACGTTGCTTAACCCAGTACCACTGTACAACCAATCAACCTGACTAAAGAAGTTTTCTGGTCTCATATTTCCCATAACTTCATTCCTCATCTCTGCATGCCCTCCGCTAGCATGGTAAACATAGTCACCCATCAGACGTGAATATGTTTGTACACGGGCCGTGCGGGCGAAGCGGTCATTGCGATAGGCCTCGAAGGCCTCGCCGAGATCCTGCCTGTCGCCGAGGTGATAGGAGAGGCAGACTGCGTCTTCCAAGGCCATACAGGCGCCCTGCGCCATGTACTGCAGCATAGGGTGAGCGGCGTCGCCAAGCAGCACCACGCGGCCATCGATCCACTGTCTGTTGGGATCGCGATCGCACAACACCCACATCTTCCAGTCCTCGCCGTACTCGATTATCTGACGCGGGCGTTCAGCGATATGGGCGAAGCCGCGATGAACTTCCTCCTTGGTGACCGGCTGGCCGGCTACTGGCTCCGGAGCGTCGTTGTGGTAGGTCACCACCAAGTTGTAGACCTCACCACCTTTTAGGGGGTAATGGACGATGTGACACTTGGGCCCGGCCCACAAGGTCATAGTGTTCCAACGCAACTCTTCTGGCATCTGCTCGGTAGGGATCACCGAGCGATAGGTGGTGTGCCCGGAGACGCGGGGGGCGCCGTCACCGATCACCTTCTGGCGAATGGGCGACCAGAGACCCTCAGCGCCGATCAGTGCTCGGCCTGAGCAGCCCTCGCCACCAGCGAGGATGACGGTGACACCGTTCTCATCCTGCTCATAGTCCTCGACACGGGAGTTGGTGCGCAGCTCGACCAGCCCATTAGCCTCGCAGGCGTCCAGCAGCGCTTTGTGCAGGTCGGCACGGTGCACAACAGCGTACGGGTTGTTGAAGCGCTCACGGAACTTCTCATCTAGGGGGATAGCCGCGATCCGGCAATCCTCCATGGCATCCATCAGCAGCAGGCTATCGATATAGACCGCCTTTGCGCGGACCTTGTCGCCGACACCCAGGTAGTCGAAGGCGTGGAAGGCGTTGGGGCCGATCTGGATGCCGGCACCGATCTCGCCCAGCTCGGGGGCCTGCTCCAGAACCAGGGAATGGATGCCTTGACGGGCCAGGCCTAGGGCCGCGGCAAGGCCGCCGATGCCGCCGCCGGCGATAATGATGATGTCTTGCGTCATGGTGCACCTCTCTTGTTTTGGGTCGAGCGTCTAGCGGAAGATTGTCACTACCCAAGTAATAAAAATCATCCAAACCCTAAACTCAAATCATCGAAAACTTTACCGTACCTCCTCATTCATAGATTTCATCGCACCTACTTCTCACATGATTTATCACCCCGCCAACTGCTAAAAGATTACGCTGCCGCTCACTTAAACCATGCCTCAACCAAACCTCCCTTTTTTCAGATATCTGCGCAACCACCTTATCGCCAGAACCAAGCTGAGAAAAAACATCTCTAATTACTAAAACATCCCCTTCACTCAACCTGTCAAAATCAGACTCATCCACAAAACTAAGTGGCAGAACACCAAAGCACACTAAGTTCTGCCAGTGAATGCGGGAAAAACTCTTAGCTATGACGACTTGTAATCCCAGATATCGTGGAACTAGCGCTGCATTTTCTCGACTGGAACCTTGACCATAATTATGGCCGCCGACGATAGCATGTCCGCCCACCTCCCGGGTCTCCTCGGCGCGTCTGGCATAGTCCGGATCCACCGCCTCAAAGGTGAACGGCGCCGAGGCGTAGACACTGCTCCAGTAGGGCATCACCCGCTGTCCCGCCGGCATGATGTCGTCGGTGGAGATATTGTCGCCGGTGACTAGCAACACAGAAATTTCTAGAGTGTCGGGCAGAGGTGAGAGCTCCGGCAGTGTCGGGGTATTGTCGGTCTTTTGCAGGGGCTTGAGGCGCGCCTCGGCCGGCTGCAGAGGCGCAGTGAACAGCTCCCAGTTGACCACCATCCGGCCCGGCTCGTCGATACGCGGATAGACCATATCGAGGTTTCGGGGGTCGGTGATCACGCCGGAAAGCGCCGAGGCGGCGGCGGTCTCGGGGCTGCACAGGAAGACGCTATCCTCCCGGGTGCCGGAACGCCCCGGGAAGTTGCGCGGCACGGTGCGCAGGCTATTGAGACCCACCGCAGGCGCCTGGCCCATGCCGATACAGCCGTTACAGCCGGTCTGGTGCAGCCGTGCCCCGCTGGCCACGAGGTCCCCCAGATACCCCTCACGGATCAGGGTGGTAAGCACCTGGCGCGACGAGGGGTTGATATCCAGCGAGACGCCGTCGGCGACAGTGCGGCCGCGCACCATCTTCGCGACTACCGCAAAGTCACGGTAGCCTGGGTTGCCGGAGGAGCCGATATAGGCCTGGTGCAGCGGTTCGCCGGCCACCTCGCGCACCGGCACCACCCTATCAGGGCTCGACGGCAGCGCGATCATCGGCTCCAGGCGCGAGAGATCGAGGGTCTCCTCCCAGTCATAAGTACAGCCCGGCTCCGCGGCCAGCGGCTTCCACTCCGCCTCCCGCCCGCGGGCGGCCATGAAGCGGCGAGTCTCCTCGTCGCTGGGGAACACCGTGGCCGTGGCACCTATCTCGGTACCCATGTTGGCCAGCACGTGACGATCCATGGCGGAGAGTCCGTCGAGCCCAGGTCCGTGGTACTCGATGATGGTGTTCTTGCCGCCCGCCACGCCGTGGCGTCGCAGTAGTTCAAGCACTGCGTCCTTGGACGAGACCCAGTCTGGCAGGCGGCTCTCCAGGCGGATGCCCCAGATCTCCGGCATGGTCAGGTAGAGGGGCTCGCCGGCCATGGCCATGGCCACCTCGATGCCGCCAGCACCGATGGCCAGCATGCCCAGCGAGCCTGCCGCGGTGGTGTGGCTGTCGCAGCCGACGATGGACTGGCCCGGTACGCCGAAGTGCTCCATATGCACCGGATGGCTGATGCCGTTGCCGGGACCGGAGTACCAGATCCCGAAGCGCTCGCAGGCGCTCTTCAGGAACAGGTAGGCCTCGGCGTTGAGGTTATCGGCCTGCACCAGGCCATGGTCGATGTACTGCACGCTGGGCTCGGTGCGCACCCGGTCGAGGCCCATGGCCTCCAGCTCCAGCATTACCAGGGTGCCCAGCACGTCCTGCAGCAGAGCCTGGTCGATGCGCAGGGCGATCTCACTACCGGGGGTCATCTCGCCCTCCACCAAGTGATCGCGAATCAGCTGCTGGGCGAGGTTCAGGGGAGTGGATGAGGTCGTCATTGTCGTCGGGCTCATAAGCAAGATGTCAATAGGGCCAGCCTGGTTGTGCGAATCAACGGGGCGGCATCTGATAACGTCTGTTGGCCTTCCCGGCCTTCACCACCTGCCCGGGGGTATCGTGGCCCACCAGGGACGGGAGCATAGCTGAGGCCGCCAGCAGGGCATCGAGATCGACGCCGGTGGGCACGCCCATCTGCTCGAACATGTGCACCAGGTCCTCGGTGCAGACGTTACCTGTGGCGTCGGGAGCGTAGGGGCAACCGCCGAGCCCCCCCAGGGAGGCATCGAAGCGGAGGATGCCCGCCTGCCAAGCGGCAAGCGCATTGGCCAGGCCCATGCCGCGGGTATTGTGGAAGTGCAGGGTGAAGGGGGTGTCGGGGAAGCGCGCCTGGGCCGCCCCGCAGAGCCGCGCCACCTGGGCCGGATTGGCCATGCCGGTGGTGTCGCAAAGGGTCACCCCCTGCACGCCCAGGGCCAGCTGACCCTCGACCAGCTCGAGCACGCGGGCCTCGGGTACCTCGCCCTCGAAGGGGCAGCCGAAACTGGTGGAAAGCGAGGCGTTGATAAAGACTTCGCGCCCGCCTGGATGGGCGCGTACCGCCTGGACGATGGCGGCAAACTGCTCGAGAGACTGCTCCGGCTTCATGCGCAGGTTGGCGAGGCCGTGGGAGTCGCTGGCCGACATCACCAGGTTAACCTCGTCGACGTCGCAGGCCAGCGCCCGTTCGGCCCCCTTGACGTTGGGCACCAGCACGGTGATGGCGACGCCCTGGCAGCGCTGGATGCCGGCGACCACCTCAGTGGCGTCGCGCAGATGTGGGATCGCCTTCGGCGACACAAAAGAGGTGGCCTCAATGCGCGCCAGCCCTGTGGCGGAGAGTGCGTCGATCAGGCGGACCTTGTCCGCGGTGGGCACGAAAGTCGCCTCGACCTGGAAACCGTCGCGAGGTGCCACCTCGTTGATCTGCAGCTGTGTCATCACGTTTATCCTGGGTCGTTTACGGGATCAGATGATTCCGGCGTCGCGCAGCTTAGTGCGGGTCGCCTGGTCGATGCCCAGCTCGTCGAGCACCTCGTCTGTATGCTGGCCCAGCGCCGGCCCGCCCACCCCCAGCCGGCCCGGCGTAGCGCTGAGCCGCGGCAGCACTCCGGGCACCTTCAGCGGCTTACCGTTGGGCCGGGTGATGGTCTGGATCATCTCACGCGCCAGGTAGTGGGGATCGCTGGCGATATCGGCGGCGGTATAGGGGTAACCAGCGGGCACCCGGGCGTCGTCCAGGGCGGCGAGGATGGTGTCTCGCTCGCGCTCCACCGTCCACGCCTCGATGGCCGTGTCAATGCGCTTGGCCTGGCGGCTACGGCCGTCGTTGTGAGCGAGATCCGGGTCCTCGGCGAGATCCGCCCGCCCGATCACCCCCATCAGGCGCTTGAAGATGCTGTCGCCGTTCCCGGCAATCAGCACATAGTCGCCGCTACGGGTCCGATAGGCGTTGGATGGCGTGATGCCCGGCAGGACGCTGCCACTGGGCTCGCGCACCTGGCCGGTGGCGTCATATTCGGGCAGCAGGCTCTCCATCATCGCGAACACCGACTCGTAGAGGGCCACGTCAATCTGCTGCCCGAGGCCGCTGCGCCCTCGTTCTTGCAGCGCCAACAGGGTGCCGATTACCGCGTAGAGGGCGGAGAGGGAGTCACCGATGCTGACGCCGACCCGCACCGACGGCTTGCCGGGCTGACCAGTGAGGTAGCGCAGCCCGCCCATGGCCTCGCCGATCACCCCGAAACCGGGCTTGTCGCGGTAGGGGCCCGTCTGACCGAAGCCAGAGACCCGCACCATTATCAGCCCCGGGTTGTGCTCGGCCAGCGCCTCGTAGCCCAGCCCCCAGCCTTCGAGGGTGCCGGGGCGAAAGTTCTCCACCAGCACGTCGGCTTCGGCAGCCAGTCGCCGAACCATCGCCTGGCCTTCCTCGCTGCGCAGGTCCAGGGTCATGGAGCGCTTGGTGCGGCTCTGCACATCCCACCAGAGCGAGGTGCCATCCTCGATGATTCGCCACTTGCGAAGGGGGTCTCCGGTACCGGGAGGCTCGACCTTGATTACGTCGGCGCCGAACTCGCCCAGCAGCTTGGTGGCGAAGGGCCCGGCGATCAGCTGGCCAAGCTCGAGAACCTTGAGTCCGGCCAAGGGCAGTGGGCGATTGGGCACGAGGGGCATGGAGTCTCCTGAGCATGTGGTTGTTGAAATAAAGAATGCGCCACCCCAGAACCCTTTTACAATTAGGGAATGAGCAACCAAGGCTTCACCAAAAGCGAACCTGATTACTCATGTTGATCAGCCACCATTCCGCCAGCTTGTCCTATACTGAGGTTATATCCAGTAGAGGAGGTGACGTCATGGCACGCAACCCGATCCAGTTTCAGCC
>NZ_JARANV010000042.1 GCF_029889845.1 Halomonas sp. 25-S5 | reverse complement strand
ATCGTCAGGCACTTATTCTGAAACCCCGGCCATTGGTCGGGGTTTCGTCGTTCCGGGGGCCTCCCCATGGCGAGTAGCGGAGCGCCGCCCGGGCCTTCGTCAGGCACCTATTCTGAAACCCCAGCTTCGAACGAAGCTGGGGTTTTTTCGTTGGCGTTACTCACGCCGTTACATGATGTTGCGGCCCGGAGTGGAAAGGCCGTCTGCCAGCGGCTAGGGTTTTCCTGCACGAACCAATGGATCTGGACGTCTCAGGAGGAGATGAGCATGAAGAACGCCATGATGCGTAAGCTGGGCCTTGCCCTGCTGATCGCCATGCTGGGTGTCGGCCTGGCTGCCTGCGAGGAGGAACAGGGGCCGGCCGAGGAGGCGGGCGAGAACATCGACGAGTCCATGGAAGAGATGGGCGAAGGCATGGAGGAGATGGGCGAGGAGATGGAGCAGGCGGCCGAGGATGCCCAGAACTGATTGCCCACTGCCGGTGGCAGAAGCCGGGGCAGAAAACAGAAAAGGCCGGGCAACTTGCCCGGCCTTTCTCGTCTCGGCCGGCCACTCCTCGGGGCGTCAGGCGCCGGGATTCTGCTCGATCCCCTGCAGGTACCAGGGGGCGCCGTCGCGCAGCTCGCGGGTCAGGTGCCATGTCTCGTTGAACTCGTTCTCCTCCCCGTTCTCGGCGATGATGCCGTGGAAGATCACCGTGGCCTCGGCCTCCTGGCCCACCTCCCGGATGTCGCCGAGTTCGGCGAACAGCCGCACGATCTCGGTGCGATTGTTGGCCGGCTGCCGGTCGCGCTCCTCACGCAGCAGGTTGTAGAGCTCCGGGGTCACGTACTCCTGGATGCCGGCGAAGTCGTTGTTGTCCCAGGCGCGCTGAAGGGTCATGAAATGCTCCTTGGCGCCGCCGAGGAAGCGCTCCCGGTCGAACCACTCGGGCTCCGCGGCGAAGGCGGTACCGCCTCTCAGCGGTGCCTGTTCGGCCTGGAAGCGCTGGGGCCCTGTGGCGGCATCCGGCTGGCCCGGGCCATCGGTCATGGCCGGCCGGCGGCGGGCGAACAGCTTGAAGAGCAGGAAGGCCGCGCCGGCGACCAGCAGGAGGTCCATCAGGCGCAGCTCGTCGAAGGCCCCACCGAAGAAGAGCGCGGCGAGCAGGCCGCCGGCGAGCAGGCCACCGAGCATGCCGCCCATCCGTGAGCCGGGGCGCGCCTGGGTGGCGCGGTTGCCGGCAGCCTGGTTCTGGGTGGCCGCAGGTTGCTGCTGCACGGTGCGGGACTGGCTGCCGAAGCTCTTGCCGCCACCCAGGCGGCGGGCATCGGCGTGATCCACGGCCAGGCCGAAGCCCAGCACGCCGACCACGAGCATGATGAGTAGGTGACGCATCAGAGAGGTCTCCATCGGGGAAGGGGATGAGAAAGAGTCGGAAGTGACCATTCTAGCGGCTATGCTGGTCAGCCACGACAACTAACGAATAACGAGAGGGGCCGCCGATGCGCCTGACGCGAGAGAAGAGCCTGCTGCTGATCGTGGATCTGCAGGCCGGTCTGCTGCCGGTCATCGAACATGGCGATCAGGCGGTGACCGAGGCCGCCTGGCTGGGCGGCATGGCCGGCGAGCTCGAGGTGCCGGTGTGGGTCACCGAACAGTATCCCGAGGGGCTGGGGGGCAGCGAAGAGCGGCTGCTCGAGGCGTTGCCGGCGCACCGCCTGTGGCACAAGGTCCACTTCGATGCCCATGCCGAGCCGGCCTTCGCCGAGGCCATGGCCGCCGGTGACCGTCGCCAGGTGGTGCTGTGCGGCACCGAGGCGCATATCTGCGTGATGCAGACCGGCCTCGGCCTGCTCGAGGCGGGCTACGAGGTCTACTGGCTGGTGGAGGCCTGCGCCAGCCGTCGGGCCGGCGAGGCGCGGCTGGCCAAGGAGCGTATGGTCCAGGCCGGTGCGGTGCCGGTGAGTGCCGACATGGTCGCCTACGAGTGGCTGCACCGCTGCGACGACGTGCGCTTCAAGCAGGCCCATCGTCACTTCCTCAGGGAGCGCTCGGCACGCCCCCTGGTGTTTACCGCGTAGTCCTTCAGGCGGCATCCTCGGTGCGGGTGAAGACCAGGGTGTCGCCCTCCGAGAGAGAGGCGTTGTAAGCATAGCCCGCCACGTCGAAGTCCTTGAGGTCCTCGGGGTCGTCCAGGCGCTCGCGGATCATCCAGGCGGCCATCAGGCCGCGGGCCTTCTTGGCGTAGAAGCTGATGATCTTCAGCTTGCCGTTCTTTTCGTCCTTGAACACCGGGGTGATCACTCGCGAGGTGAGCGCCCTGGTGTCGATCGCCTTGACGTACTCGTTGGAGGCCAGGTTGACCAGCACCCGCGTGCCGCTTTTCTCCACGGCGCGGTCGAGCTCCTTGGTGAGGGTCTCCTTCCAGAAGGCGTACAGGTCGCGGCCGCCAGGGTTCTCGAGCTTGGTGCCCATCTCCAGACGATATGGCTGGATCAGGTCGAGCGGACGCAGCAGACCGTAGAGGCCGGAGAGGATACGCAGGTGCGCCTGGGCGAAGGCGTTGTCGTCGTCGCTGAAGGCGTCCGCCTCGAGCCCCACGTAGACGTCGCCCTGGAAGGCCTGGGCGGCGGGCTTGGCGTTCTCGGGCGTGAAGGGGGTGTGCCACTCGGCGAAGCGTGCGGCATTGAGCCCGGCCAGCTTGTCGCTGATGCCCATCAGCTCGCTGAGCCGCTGGGGCGAGTAGCCGCGCAGGATCTCGATCAGCTCACGGCTGCGGTCGAGATGGTCCGGCTGGGTATGCAGGGTCGTGGTGGCCGGGGTCTCGAAGTCCAGCGTCTTGGCGGGCGAGATCACGCTCAGCATGGAGGCGCTCCTGTGCCTGAAGGGGGATGGCCTGATGGCAGTGCAGGCCAGTATACCAAGCGGCCCGCGGCCGGTGGGCTATCGGGGTGATAGCCCGTCGCTCCGGTGCTCTTGGGTCAGGGCTCCTGGGTCAGGGCGCATGGGTCAGGGCGCGGGGTTGGGGATGCGCTGGTGAACGGCCTCGATGGCTTCCAGCACCTCGGCGTCGAGTCGCAGGGACTCGCTGGCCAGGTTGCTCTCGAGCTGCTCCATGGTGGTGGCACCGATGATGTTGCTGGTCAGGAAGGGTCTCGAGTTGACATAGGCCAGGGCCATCCGGGCCGGGTCCAGGTCATGGTCGCGGGCGATCCGCACGTAGGCGGCAGTCGCCTCCTCGGCCAGCGGGTTGGTGTAGCGCTGGAAGCGCTCGAACAGGGTCAGCCGGGCGCCGGCGGGGCGGGCGCCATCCAGGTACTTGCCGGAGAGCATGCCGAAGGCCAGCGGCGAGTAGGCCAGCAGCCCCACCCGCTCGCGGTGGGCGATCTCGGCCAGCCCCACCTCGAAGCTGCGATTGAGCAGGCTGTAGGGATTCTGGATGCTGGCGACCCGGGGTAGGCCCAGGGTGTCGGCCAGGTGCAGGGCGCGCATCACGCCCCAGGGGGTATCGTTGGAGAGCCCGATGGCGCGCACCTTACCGGCATCCACCAGCTCCTTGAGCGCCGATAGCGTCTCCTCCAGCGGCGTGGCGTCTTCTTCATCGTCATGCTCGTAGCCGAGCCTGCCGAAGAAGTTGGCCTTCCGGTCGGGCCAGTGCAGCTGGTAGAGGTCCACGTAGTCGGTCTGCAGCCGGGCGAGGCTCGCGTCGATCGCCTGGTGGAGGTGCTCGCGGGTCAGCCGCGGGCCGCCACGGACATGCTCGAGGCCGGGGCCGGCGGCCTTGGTGGCAAGGATCACGTCATCGCGGCTGCCGCGACGCTTCAGCCAGCTGCCGATATAGGCCTCGGTGCGTCCCTGGGTCTCGGCCATGGGGGGCACCGGATACATCTCGGCGGTGTCGATGAAGTCGATGCCGAAGGCCACGGCACGGTCGAGCTGCTCGTGGGCTTCGGCCTCGCTGTTCTGCTCGCCGAAGGTCATGGTGCCGAGGCACAGGCGGCTGACCTCGATGCCGGTATCGCCTAGCGGTCGCGTCTGCATCGGTTACTCCTGGCAGGACTGCTGAAGGGGTTGACCCGGCATGGTAGCGGGGCCCGGGCGAGGCGGCAAATCCCGGGGTTGAGTCACTGCCGGGGCGCGCGTATGCTTGCCTCCCCGTTGCCCCGGCGGAGTCCGCAGGGCCACCTTTTTTGCAGGGAGCGATACCGGCCACAGGATGTGGCCGGTATCGCTTTCGCACCACTGGACGCAGGGCTGTTGCCATGTCAGAGGCATCCTCACTGTTCACCCGGCTCGAGTACCGGCTCGCACAGCAACTGTTCCATACCCGCTGGCTGCCCCGCTCGCCGCGTACCCAGCGCCTGACCATGCACCTCTTCCAGCGCTGCGCCAATGCCGGGCATCCGGCGGCGCTGTCGCAGTATGGTCATATGCTTTTCCACTGCGGCGTCAGTCCCCAGGACAAGGCCCGCGGGGCGCGCTACGTGCTCGAGGCGGCCCATGCCGGGGATGCCAAGGCCCAGTACCAGGCCGGCCAGATCCGCGAACATGGCTGTGCCCAGTATCCGCGTCGCGACGAATATGCCGTGACCTGGTATGCGCGTGCCGGCGAGGCGGGCCATCCCCTGGCGGCGACCCGCCTGGTCCGCGCCTACCGCAACGGCGAGCTGGGGCTGCCGGTGGATGACGAGAAGGCCGGGCACTGGCAGATCTTGGCCGACCGCCTGGCCGGGCTTGCCGGCTCGCTGGACGCTGGTTCTCTGGACAGGGCCGAAGGCGAGACGCGACACTAGCCTCTTCGCCGCCGTTGCCATCGGCCATCTCGACCAAGGATTCTCCCGCCCGTGACGCTACCCACACTGCTGGATATCGAGGCGTCCGGCTTCGGGCGCGGCAGCTACCCCATCGAGGTCGGCCTGGCCCGCGTCGATGGCAGCACCTGTGCCTTCCTCATCCAGCCGCTGGACGAGTGGACCCACTGGGACCCCAAGGCCGAGCTGTTGCATGGCATCAGCCGCGGACGGCTGCAGCGCGAAGGCTACCCGGTGCGCCAGGTGGCCCGCTGGCTCAATGACGAGCTGGGGGAGATCGGCATCGCCTACAGCGACAGCTGGGGCTACGACAACACCTGGCTGTCGCTGCTCTTCCATCATGCCGGTATGCTGCCGGCCTTCCGCCTGGAGGCGCTGCGTATCCTGCTTAGCGAGGCGCAGCAGGCCCTGTGGAGCCGCACCAAGGAAGCCATCATCCGCGAGCTGGGCATCCATCGGCACCGGGCCGGTGAGGATGCCCGCCTGCTGCAGCTCACCTACCTGCGCACCCTCGAACTCGCCCCCGACGCCTGAAGGTGGGCACGACACGCCGTGCGCGTCAGCCGGCCGTGGCCAGCCGGCTCTCCAGCGCATCCAGCAGCTCGGCGGGGTCAGTGGCATCGACCAGCTCGGCCCGGGTGCGGCCATTGAGGAAGCCGTGCTCCACGGTGTTGTCGAGGAAGGCCAGCAGCGGGGCATAGAAGCCGGCGGTGTCGAGCACGCCGATGGGCTTGTCGTGCAGACCCAAGTAGTGCCAGGTCCAGGCCTCGAAGAACTCCTCCAGGGTGCCGATACCGCCGGGCAGCACGATGAAGGCATCGGCATGGGCCACCATGCTCGCCTTGCGCGCGTGCATGTTGCGTACCCGCACCAGCTCGGTCAGGCCGTGGTGGGCCTGCTCGCGCTCGACCAGGTGGTCGGGCATCACGCCGATGACCTCGCCGCCGGCCGCCATCACGGCATCGGCCAGGGTGCCCATCAGGCCGACACGGGCGCCGCCGTAGACCAGGCCATGGCCGCGGCGGGCCAGCTCGGCGCCCAGCCGGCGCGTGGCCTCGAGGAATTGCGGGTCATGGCCCTCACGGGACCCCAGATAGACGCAGAATCTCGACATGCTCTTCTCCTTGGCAAGCGGTCATCCTAGCGGCCACGCCCGGGACTCGAAAGCCTGAGTCAGGGCAGGCAGTCGGCTACCCCGTAGGTCGCGTCGAGCCATTGGCCGATGACGTTCTCGCCGCAGAGGTGGTGGGCGTACTGGGTGTGCAGGCAGCGTACATGGTCGCGGTTGATGATGCCGCCGATGCCGCGCTCGGTGAGCACGCCCTCATAACCCAGCCGGATGACCTCGGCCTGCTGGGCCTCGCTCATGTAGGCCCAGCGGGCCGCCACGTAGGCGTCGTGGCTGCGGTGGTAGGCGACCAGGAAGTCGGGGTCCTGCTGCAGGCGAGTCTCCAGCTGCTTGATCACCCCGGCGGCCTCGATGTGCGAGATCTCGATCTTGAGCCGCTCCGAGCACAGCCAGTAGAGCGTCGGGAAGGGCCTGCCGTCGACGATGGGCGCCATGCGCAGTACCAGCGGGGTGCCCTCGCCGTCGGTGGCGGCCAGGGCCTCGATGCCGCGGGGCGCGCGACCCAGCTGCTCGGCGATGATGGCCAGCTGTCGCGCGTCAGGGTCCAGGTCGGTGCGGATCACCATCGTCGTTGTCCCGTACGAACTTGTTCGAATGCCCCACGGCGAGGAAGAAGGCGCGGTTTAGCTGCTCGGGGGTGGGCACATAGCGCCACTCCCGCTCGCAGTACTCGCCGGCCCGCGCCATCAGCACGTCATGCAGCCGATTGAACGGCGCATGATAATCGTAAGGGTCGGCGCCGAACAAGCGAATGTGCGGATAGTCGGCAAAGCGCTCGATGAAGTAGCGCTCCAGGGCGGCCTCGACGGCGCGGTGCCGGGGCGTGTCGTCCGGGTCCAGCCAGAGGGTGTAGCGGATGGCCATGGGGGCTCCCGTCGGTGGGTGGCGGCTCCGAGTTGTGACACCGCCGGCCGGGGTTCGGCTCGGCTGCGTTCAGCGCCGCGCCAGGGCAGCGTGGCGGGCCCCGGTCAGGCGCGCCAGGTCGTGTGGCGCCAGGCAGATCTCCAGCCCGCGGCGACCGCCGCTGACGTGGAGGGTCGCGAGGCGCTCGGCGCCGGCATCGAGGAAGGCGGGCAGACGCTTTTTCTGGCCCAGCGGGCTGATGCCGCCGACCACGTAGCCGGTGGCGCGCTCGGCCTCGGCGGGGTCGGCCAGGCTCGCCTTGCGGCCCCCGGCCGCCCGGGCCAGGGCCTTGAGGTCGAGCTGGGCGGAGACCGGCACCATGGCCATCACCAGGCGGCCGTCGTCGAGCCGGGCGAGCAGGGTCTTGAAGACCGCCTCGGGCGACAGGCCCAGTGCCCGGGCGGCTTCCTCGCCATAGGCGGGGCTGCGCGGGTCATGGTCGTACTCGGCCAGGCTGAACGTGACACCTGCCTTCTCGAGGACCTTCACCGCCGGGGTCATGCGTCCGCCGGCTCCGCCTGGAGGTGGGCCTGAAGGACCTCGCGCAGCTCGCCCTCGATGGGGATGGCCTTCTTGGTCGTATGGTCGAAGTGCACCAACACGGTATGGCCAAGGTTGGTCAGAAGACCATCCTGTCGCGCTTCCTGGCTCACCGTGAAGGAGCTGTTGCCGAGCCGCGATAGGTAGGTACGGATCTCGATCTCGCGACCGTACTGCAGCTCGGCGCGGTAGTCGACCTCCATGCGCGCCATGATCAGGCGCCACTTGCGCGGGTCCAGGTCCGGCGTGAACAGCCGGAAGAGGTCGTTGCGGGCCAGCTCGAACCAGGCCGGCAGCCGGGTGTTGTTGACGTGGCCCAGGGCATCGGTGTCGTAGAAGGCGGGCTCGATGGTGCGGGTGAACATCGGGGGTGGTCCTCGTGATCCAGATCAGGCTGACAGCTTTGCCCCGAGCAAGCGCTAGGTCAAGCCCCTGAGCGTGGTCTTGCCGCCAGGCGCGCGGCCCGCCAGGCCAGCAGGCGGGTCCAGGCCAGCAGCCAGGCGGTGGCGACGGCGAAGCCGACCAGGGTGCCGAGCGAAAGCCCCAGGCTGTCGTAGGTCAGCGAGACACACAGGGCGTACCAGAGCAGCGCGCCGAGCCCTGCCGGGTAGTGCTTGATCACCGTGGCCACCGGAGCGGCGCCGTGGGTCAGGTGCAGGATCACCAGGAAGGGGTACATGGTCACCGGGAAGGCGGCCATGACCCCCGCCCAGGCGGCCGGCATCACGTGGGCGAGGCCGGTGATCAGGAAGATGATCCCGGCGGCCAGGGCGGCGCGCAGGCCCAGCGCCGCCCAGCTGAAGCCGCCGCGGGCGCCGGTGGCGGTTTCCGGTACCCGACGGTAGAGCCGGATGAAGAGGATGATCGCCGCCAGGGTGGTCAGGGTGCCGGTCAGGCGGGTGAACTCCAGCTGGGTCAGCAGCAGGCTCACCGCCAGCCAGGCGGCTAGTCCGCCCGCGGTGCCGGCGAGCACCCCGCCCAAGCCGTCGCGGCGGGCGCAGAGCAGGTAGCCGCCGCCCAGCGCCAGGGTGGCGGTGAAGCCGGCCAGGGTGTGCACGGCACTCTGGGTGGCGAAGGCCGGGGAGATCTCCAGGCCGATGAAGAACAGCGCGATGGCGGTGCCCAAGGGGTAGCCGGCGAGCAGGCCGGCCACACGGGTGCTGACCCGCTCGGCGATCATCGAGAGGCCGAGCACCACGCCGATTGATACCAGCAGCTTGGCCAGCTGCCAGCTCAGGGGAACGTCCATCCTGTTTTCCTTACCCTTGAACTCGACCCAGTAGGCCCGGTAAGCGTCAGCGCACCGGGCGTGGAGAGGGCGCCATCATCAAGCCGGATGCGCCTTCGGCTTATCCGGCCTGGTATGGATTGACCCGTCAAGGGCTCGGTTGTCTCTATTTACATATGGTTGTCCTCAATGCCGACGGGTCAGGGAGCGAGGGGCTATCAGCGACGGTGGATCTCTC
>NZ_JARANV010000041.1 GCF_029889845.1 Halomonas sp. 25-S5 | reverse complement strand
CCAGCGCCAGGGCAGCAGCGTGTCGAGATCGTCATCCTCGCCAAGCGTCGGCAGGGTCTCGAATACGAATTGCAGGTAGTCGTAGGGCGAGAGGCCGTTGGCCTTGGCCGTTTATGCCGTCCGCCGAACTATGCCGAACGGTTCTGTAGGCAGACCGCCATTTGCGCGCTTTTTCAGCGAGTTAAGCGGGCGTGGCCTCGGACTCCATTCGGCATAGTCTTGTGCATTACAGCGACTCAAGGAAGGCAAGTAGGTTGTCGCCCGGTCGGAAGCGAATTGGCTTGCCGGGCTCGTAGGGTTCAAGCTTGGCCAGGGCCGCTTCCTTGATTGCGAGATGGGCATGCAAGTAAGTCTGCGTTGTTTCGATGGATTCATGACCAAGCCATAGCGCGATCACAGAGCAATCGACACCGGCTTGCAGAAGCTCCATTGCGGCACTGTGCCTCAGCACATGAGGCAACACGCGCTTGGACGTCAATGATGGACATATCTGACTGGCGACGCGCACGTGCTTGGTCAGGAGCGCCTGGACGCTGTCAGCGCTAAGCCGCCCCCCGCGGACGTTCGGAAACAATGCTCTCCCGGCATAGCGCTCTGGTTCCTTGAGCCATGCCTTAAGGGCGGCCTGCCCGTTTGATGTGAGCGGTGTACATCGCTCCTTCCTGCCTTTGCCGGCGCATCGCACATGGGCTCCGGTGCCGAGGTGGATGGCATCCCTGTCGAGGTTGATCAGCTCGGAGAGACGCAAGCCGGTCTGAATCGCGATCAGGAGCAAGGTATGGTCGCGGCGGCCCAGCCACGTTGAGCGGTTGGGAGCAGCAAGAATTGCCTCGATTTCAGGCCGCGTCAGGAAATGCACCTGACGCTTGTCATGGCGTTTGCTCGGTATTGCGAGGACTCGCTGGATAAGGTCGCTGTAGGCCGGTTCCTCGAAGGACACGAACCGGTAGAAGGAGCGAATGGCCGTCAGGCGCAAATTGCGCGTACTGATGCTGGCGCCTCGCGCCGTCTCGATATCAGCGAGGAATGCGCTGATGAATGGCGCATCGAGATCATCGAGGCTCAGTGCTGATGGCGGCTTGCTCAGTTGCACCTGTGCAAACCTGAACAACAGTCGAAACGTATCCCTGTAGGATGCGATGGTGTTGCTGCTGACATTACGCTGTTGCATGAGACGCACGGTGAAATAGCGTTCGATGAGCGGGGCGACATTGGGGCGCGAGTTCATGACTGAGCCTCCCATCGCCGGTCTAGGCGCCGTGCGGCCTCTTCCATCAATTGCGGACAGGCCGAGAGATACCAATAGGTGTCGCGCACGCAGGTGTGGCCGAGGTAGGTGGAAAGCAACGGGAGCCGCTGTTCAACCTCAAGCCCATCGCGATACCAGCTGAGGAGCGCACGGATGGCAAAGCGATGGCGGAAGTCGTGAATTCGGGGACCGGTGTGCTCGCCCGCTCGTCGCAGCCCTATCTCGCGTGACAAGCGCCAGAAGACACGATAGACATACTGGTGGAGCAAGCGGCCACCGCGCTCGGCCACAAAGAAGTGCGGCCCGCAGTGCGACCCGAGGTGAGCATCCCGCCGCTCGGCGTAGCTGCGTAGAGCCGCGCTGGTCGTCGGATGCAAAGGCACCAGGCGCGACTTACCGAACTTGCTCTGTCGGATTGTCAGCGCGCCTTGGTCCAGATCGACGTCGCTGCGGAGAAGCCCGGTCGCCTCGGACAGACGGATGCCTGTCACTGCGATCAACCCAAACAGATAATGGTAGGTCCATCGCCGCAGGCCTTTTGCAGGGGGTAGGGCCAGAGCCGCCCTCAATAGCGCGTTGATCTCTGCATCGCTGTAGACATAGGGTCTGGCGCGTTTCAAGGGCGGCAAGATCCCTGTGGGCGGCACCTCCGTCTGTGGGTTGAAGTTGACGACATGGCGCGCGAAGCCACGCACATCGGTTAGTCGCAATACCCAGGAAGCGTGCCGTTCAGGCGGCAAGGTCGCCCAGGCGACAGCCAGCTTCGTGGTGATGGTCGCCGTTTCGTGGCGCTCCATGAAGGAGACGAAGTCGGCAAGCCGGCGCGCCTGATGTTGGTATTTGTATCCGAGCCCCTGGCGCATGCTCAGATACTGCTCGAGTGCGGACCGTAGACTGATCATTGCATACCTCCCGGCCAAGGAAGGCTCAATGTCCGAAGCGCCTCGACATCCACCTTCGCGTAGATGCGCGTCGTGTCATGGCTCTTGTGTCGCAGCAATTGGCCGATCTGCGACAAGGTCGCACCGCAACGGAGAAGCTCTGTGGCAAGGCTGTGGCGGAATATATGTGCCCCATGGTGTGCGAAGCCACTGATTCCGGCACGCTTGAGAGCCGCCCTGGCGATCATCGTGATGGCGCAACCGGAGGCGAAGCCGGCATGGGGTGCCAAGGTGCGGAGAAACAGCCGGCGGCACGTTGAAGCCGGACGGTCATCACGGAGGTAAGCAACGACGGCCGCGCCGACATCTGGGGGCATCGGCATCCGTGTCTGCTGCCGATTCTTGGCGCGAATGAGCATCGTCCCAGATCGCCAGTCGATATCATCCAGGGTGAGGGTCGCGACCTCGTTGGCCCGCAATCCAACCTTGGCCAGCATCATAAGGATGGCGAAGTCCCGCCGCCCTGACGCCGCCGTTCGATCACAAGCATCAAGGACCGCCTGAACCTGCACGACGGATAGATAGGTCGGCAGGCTTGAAAGCTTCCATCGCCTGATGGAAGGCACACAGCCGGCAAGAGGGAGCAAGTTCGACCCACTATGGTAGAGGTATCGAAGAAAGGCGCGCAGCGACCAGCACATC
This sequence comes from Halomonas sp. 25-S5, assembly GCF_029889845.1. GTDB lineage: Bacteria > Pseudomonadota > Gammaproteobacteria > Pseudomonadales > Halomonadaceae > Halomonas. The sequence goes on along the minus strand of NZ_JARANV010000041.1, from coordinate 6,476 downwards.
GCCTTCCCCGAGGCCGCGCTTCCGTCCCTGGCGTGGCGCTCGACGTAGCAGATGACGTCCTCCTGTCAATGGCCAATAGAAATGACCCACCAGCGGTCAATAAAAATGACCCACCCATGACCGTCAGCTGAGCGTCTTCTGCTTCAGCCGGTAGCTCTCCCCGCCGAGCAGGTAGAGGTGCGAGTGGTGGATGATCCGGTCGATGATCGGCACCGCCACGTTGTCGTCGTGGAAGAACTCCCCCCAGCTGGTGAAGTCCTTGTTGGTGGTGATGATCAGCGTTCGGTGCTCATAGAACCGGTTGATCAGCTGGAACAGTGCGTAGCGCGCCTGCCGGCTCATCGGCAAATATCCCAGCTCATCGATTTATGTGGTGCACCACATAACTGGACATATGTTGAGAACGTAGTTATGTGAAGTAGTCCGATAAGAATCACCTCCCTTGGCTGTTTGTCGAGCGCCACTCCACATAAACGAAGTCATGCCCAAGCGGTCATAAGGCCTCGAGCCAAGCGAGGACGGAGACATCGGCACGCCATGGTGATATGGCCGCCACGACATCAGGGTCGCCGATCGGGCCAGCGCGTTCTATGGCGTCACGTTTCGTCTCCAGATCGATTACGGCATACCGATTGGTGGTCTCAATACTCGCATGGCCCAGCCAATGGCTGATCGAGACGATGTCGACACCGGCCTGCAGGAGGTGAACGGCAGCCGTGTGGCGCAGCGTGTGAGGGTGTATGCGCTTGCGGGCTAGGCTGGGAGCCGACGTCTGTGCGCGCGCCGCATAGGCGCGAAGAAGGTAGCGCACCCCGAAACGGGTTAACGGCGCTCCTCGTCGGTTACGAAACAGTCGATCGGTGCCGGCGGCCGTGAGCTCCTGCTCGGCGAGGAGTACACGCAATGCCGCAGCAGTTTGCGGCCACAACGGGCAAAACCGTTCCTTGCGACCCTTGCCGTAGAGACGAAGTTGCAAGGGGCGCTCGAGCTGGAGGTCCATCGGGCGCAGATCGAGAAGCTCCTGCACCCGTGCCCCGGTGTTGAGCAAGGTGAGCAGCAGGGCGTAGTCACGACAGCCGACCCGCGTCTGTCGGTCGATGGCATTCAGCAAGGCACGCAGCTCTTCCCCTTCGAGGTACTCAACGACACGATGGCTTGCCCGCTTGAAGGGCACGCCGAGGAGATGTTGGCAGATCTGCAAGTGCTCGGGCGCGTAGCTGGCGGCATAGCGCGCAAAGGCATGGAGAGCAGCAAGCCGAGCATTCCGAGTGGCGACGCTATTGCCGCGGGCCGACTCGAGATGCTCGAGGAACGTGATCACCTCATCGGGCTGGAAGTCACTGAGGTCAAGGTCAACGACATCGCAGCCACGCGTCTCGGCAAGGTAGCGCAAGAACAGGATCATGGCATCCCGGTAGCTGAGGATAGTGTGACGACTCAGGCCACGGACTCCGGGGAGATGATCGGTGAAGAAGCCGCGAAGCAGGCCTGGGAGACTGTGCATGGTGACCGGGCGTGTCATGGGGCATCTCCTGCGTACGCTTCATCGATAAAGGGACGACAGTGGCGGGCAAAGCGTTCGCTGGCCGCTTCCGCAAAGGGTTCGAACATCGAGAGGTAGTAGTACGTGGAGACCACGGAGACGTGGCCCATGTAAGTGGCCAATGCCGGCAGCTTGGCCTGCACATCGACTCCTGCTCGATACCATCGCAAGAGGGCTTCGTGAGCGAAGCTATGCCGCAGGTCATGGACCCGCGGGAGCCTGCCGCTCGCCGTGCGAATATCGGCGCGACGAAAAATGTCCCGCAGGCCGCGCGCGAGACCGGCTCCGGTGTAGCACGGCAATGGCCGACAGGGGTGATACAGGAGTGGGTCATCACTGTCGCTGGAATAGTGTTGCCGCTTCACGAAGTATGCTTCCATCTCATTGGCCGCCGTAGCAGACAACGGCACGAGTCGAGATTTGTGGAATTTGCTGGCTCGAATTGTGAGCGTCCGCTCGACGAAATCGTAATCACCAAGGGTCAGCCCGACGACTTCGCGCCGCCTCAGGCCAGCGGTGTAAAGCAGGACGATGGCTAGGCGAAACACTTCCCGCCGCAGCGGCGAGGCCGGACTCGGTGGTAGCTCCTCGATGGTCCGCAACGCCCGGATGATTTCCTCGCGAGTAAAGAGGTGAGGGCGTGCAGCTCGGTGGGGTGATGGGAAGCCGCGAGGATCAGGCACGAAACAGCTGGGCTCGCTTCTTTGACGATAGAGGCAGAGGTTGCGGACGATCTGCATCCACGCACGTCGCACGCCCGGCGTAAGGTGGCTAAGGGTGGCGCACCAGGCACCAAAAGCGTCGGCCGTGCAGTCGGCATCCTGCGTGGCGAGGAAGGCGTCAAGATGACGGAGGATGTAGTGTTCGCGTGTGTACTGACGCCCGAGGGTTTGCTTGAGCTCGATATAGCGGGCGATGCAGGGGCCGAGGAGTGAGGCATAAGTGATCGGCGGATTCATGGGCGCGCCTCCGTTTTTTCATCCGCCGGGAGCTCGAGAGCGACGTCGCGCAGGTCATCCACCTGCAGTCGGAGATAGACACAGGTGCTCTCGGCGCTGCGGTGGCCGAGGAGATCCCCGATCGTCTTCAACGACAGTCCCTGCCTGAGCAAATGGATGGCGAGAGAATGCCGCAGGCAGTGCGGGCCCTGGTAGGCAATCGGCAGCCCTGTACGTCGCACCCAACCCTGGAATGCCTCTGTGACCGCTGTGGGCTTGAGGGTGCCAGCAGGCGCCCGCACACGTAGAAAGACTTCTCGACAAGACAACGCCGGGCGACCATCACGTAGGTAAGTAACGAGCGCAGCCTCCACTTCCATCGTCATCGGTAGTATCAAGGGCGAGCGAACCTTGCGTCGCTGTATATGAAGCTGTCGTGCGCGCCAGTCGATATCGTCTAGGGTCAGGTCGACGACTTCACAGCAACGCAAGCCATAGGTGATGACCATAAGAAACATCGCATAATCGCGCCGGCCCATGGGCGTAGAGCAGTCGATGCTCCGTAGGAATGCCTGGACCAGCTTCCATGGGAGTGCTCGAGGAAGGCGCTCACCACGATAGATGCGTGGCGTATCGATGCGACAATCAAGCTCATGTGGCACGCGTCCTTGGCCAGCAAGAAAGCGGAGGAACGATCGCAGGTAGGCGATAGTGTGCTGAAGACTCGCGCGCTCCAGTCGCTGACCAACGGATTGTATAAAACGCTCAATAGTATGCCGGTCAAGAGTACGGAGTCGTTCTACATCCTGGTCAACACCGAGGAAGGCAAGGAACTCACCGGCGGTTGCCATATGGTGCGTTACGGTCTGCGCTGCAAGCCCCCGAACTTGCTCGAGGTGCACCCGATACGGTGCGAGTACCACTTCATAAGAGGAGCGGCGTGGCGGCACCAAGGCCTGAATGCCTTTCAAATAGGCCGTCAACGAACGGACCACTGCCGCCAGTCCGATATCCTGCTGGGAGTCCTTCGGGGCATAGGCCAGCAACTGTTCGGCGGTCAGGTCTCCGACGCGCCGTACTCCATCTCGTCGGAGCACTTCGTCAAGGCGCTTCGCCGCACGGATGCGTTGGCGAACGGGTAGACGTGGGTAGCCTTGTGCGTAGAGCCATGCGATGAATCCATCGAGATAGGCACCCAGCAAGGGGAGAGGGGAAAACCGGGGGTGGGCCTTGGGAAACAATTCGGTCAGCATCGCAGCTTCCTCATGGAAAGCGCCCGAGCGGCGCATCTGCGATCCTACCGGTCCGACTTATGTGAAGTATCTGAATAAGAAACGTTGGCTGAACACGCTATTCGAGCTGCCACTGCACATAATTGGGTTCTCAACATATATCGATCACCAGGGCGTCGGCCTTGGTCAGCTGGTGGAGCTTCTTCTTCAGCTCACCCTTCATCTCGGCCAGCTCCAGTTCTTCGACCAGGTCGAGGGCGTTGCGGAACGTCACCCGGTAGCCGGCCTCAATGGCCTTCTGGCCGATGCCGATGGCCAGGTGGGTCTTGCCCACCCCCGGCGGGCCGATGAACACCAGGTTCTCGTGGTTGTCGAGGAAGGCGAAGTCGAGCAGGGCGTTGACCTGGCGCTTGGTGATGGTGGTCTGGTGCCGGTAGTCGAATGCTTCCAGCCGCTTGTCGCTGGGGAACCCGGCCTGGCGCCGGTAGAGGCCGATGCGCTTGGCGTCGCGGCGCTGCCGCTCGTGCTCGACCAGCATGTCGGCGAAGGTCAGGTAGGAGGCCTCGTTGGCCTCGGCCCGGGCCAGCAGGTCGATAAGGTCGTCGGCGATGGCACCGAGGCGCAGACTGCGGTAGCGCCCGGTGGTCAGCTCAAGCTGCCCCATGGGTCACCTCCTGCTGGCCGCTGGAGTGGCCAAGGCGGGCGTAAGGCGTCAGATCGGGCGGCGCGGTGCCGGTGGCCGGCACCGCCTCGTCGGTGTCGCGGCCCCGTGCCCTGGCCTGCCGGGTGGCGTCCAGGCGCTCCTTGAGCCTGCCGGCGGTGAGGCGCTCGCGCGTGACCCAGTCACTGATCAGCGTCAGATCCAGTTCCGGCTCGGCCTCCAGCAGGCGCCTGGCGCCACGCAACTGGTCCTTGTAGTGGCGCGGCATGGCCTCGCGCAGGCACCCGCAGAGCTGCTGCCCCAGTGCCTCGCCCAGGCACTGCGCGATGGCCTGCTCCAGATCGGTCTCGCGCTGCCGGTGATCGCGGTAGTGGTTCTCGTTGCGCGTGGTGTGTCCCTTGCCCAGGTGCAGGGCATGGGTGGCGATCACTTCTCCGCTTTCCAGGTCGTGCACCTGGAGCGTGGCGCCCTCTTCCCGGGCACCCACGCGGCCCTGCTGGTAGGCCATGGGCACCGAGTACTTGTTGGCCTTCCAGGCGATCAGGCCGGTCTTGTCGACCTGGCGCGGGGCCAGGCCATCGGCCTCGCGCCCCACGCAGGCCGGCGTCAGGTAGGGCCGCAGGTGGGCACGCTCCTCGGCGTCAAAGTGCGCCCTGGGCTGCCGGCCGGTGGTGCCATGGAGCCGCACGTTGGCCACCGTATCGAGCCACTCCTGGATATGCCGGCGCAGGTCGGCTTCATCGAGGAAGGTGTCGCCATAGAAGGCGTCCTGCTTGGCGTATTTCACCCCGGCCTCGACCTTGCCCTTGCTCTCCGGGTCGTAGCCGCAGCAGGCGTGGATCCGGAAGCCGGCGGTGGTGGCGTACTCCTGGAAGCGCTGATTCACTTCCAGCTCGCGGAACTGCTCGCTGATCACCACCATCTTGGTCTGGTCGTAGACGCACTCCTCGGGCAGCCCGCCGAAGTAGCGGAACGCCTCGTCGTGCAGGCGGATAAAGGTGGTGGTGTCGAGCGGCGTGAAGCTGACGCCCACATAGGTCAGGCGCGAATAGGAGAGCACGAACACCACGAAATGCACCGTGCGCCGCTCGCCGCCGATCTCCACCTCGCGCAGCTCGCCGGGATCCACCTGGCACTGCACGCCGGGGACCATGTCGAGTACCGGCTCGTAGTAGCGCCGTTGGCGGCTGGCGATGGTGGTCTTCATCCGCTGGACGTAGCGCCGCAGGGAGCGCTCCGACACGTCCAGCTCACCGAGCTTCTCGCGCAGCTTGCGGGCCACCTTGACGCTGCTCAGCCGAGGGAAGGCACGCAGCAGGTAGGCGATGTAGTCATAGTGGACGTCGAGCTTCTTCTCCCGTTCCCGATCCGTCTGCGCCGCTTCGATGGCGGCCACGTCCTGGCGCAGGTACTTGCGCACGGTGTTGCGGGAAATCCCCAGCTCCTGGCCGATGGCACGGATGGACAGGCCCTGTCCGTCGTCGTGTAATGCTTTGATCTTGTGAATCATACCCCAGTCCTTCACGTCCCCGTCCCGACCCTTGGCTGAGCCGATACGGTAGGTGGATGGTGGCAGCGCTGCCACCTCGGGGGTGGGGTCGGGTAGACCGGGCGATTGCTCGTCCCGGCCCCCCTCAGATCCGGGCATGCGCGATTGACGCACCCGGCTCCTCAACCATCAGTTTCGCTATCAGGTAAAACGGTGAATGATCCTGGCGCGCGGTAACGGGAGAATAGACAGCAGTTGCGCTGCCTTTTCCCACGAGAACCATCCTTTCTGCGAGCGCCTCCTGAGCCATTTGATCCATATGCGACGGACCATGTTCACGAAGCGCTGCAGAGCTTCGATGTTGTTGGTGATCCCGTAGTACGCGTAATGCCCGGTGACCTTTCGACAGAGTTGGCGGTGCTGTTCACGCAGCGGCCGATGACGGTTGGCTCGGCACCATAGCGAGATTCGCTTGAGGCCGCGCTTGTACCGATCCTTGGCTGTTTTCTGCTTGATGATCCAGCGGCCTCGCCGGGATTTTCCCCAATAGTAGGTAAAGCCCAGGAAGTCGAAGGTCTCGGCGCGCTGCTCGAAGTGCGGCCGGAACCGCACC
>NZ_JARANV010000040.1 GCF_029889845.1 Halomonas sp. 25-S5 | reverse complement strand
CAGAGAGATCCACCGTCGCTGATAGCCCCTCGCTCCCTGACCCGTCGGCATTGAGGACAACCATATGTAAATAGAGACAACCGAGCCCTTGACGGGTCAATCCATACCAGGGCCGGTAAGCGACAGCGCACCGGGCGGACCCGCGGGACTGACGCGGCCTCCTCGCCCGAGGCGCCTCCGGCTTATCGGGCCTACCGATACCCGACGAACCATGCCGACCGTAGGCCCGGTAAGCGACAGCGCACCGGGCGGCCACGAGGCTGTGCTAGCCGCTTCGCCCGATGCGCCTCCGGCTTATCGGGCCTACCACCCCTGAGAGCCGTGCCCGACCGTAGGGCCGGTAAGCGACAGCGCACCGGGCGGATCCACGAGGCTGTGCTGGCCGCTTCGCCCGATGCGCCTCCGGCTTATCGGGCCTGACTTCACACGCACCTTCCCTGGCGCAGAGCCGACTCGTCGCTCAGCGCGTTTCCACCCGCATCTCGAGCCGCTCGGGCAGTGCCAGGGGATCGGCAGATAGGGCCTCCAGCTCGCTGTCGGCGGGCAGGGTCAGCTGGAGGGAGAGCTCGCGTGCCTCGCCCGCCATCATCGCCACCAGGCCGGTGAAGATGGCCTCGACCTCGGGGCCGAGCATCATGCCGAAGCCCCGGGCCTGGGTCCGCGCCTGCTCCAGGAAGACCGCCTCGCTGATGCCCTGGCTAGCCGCCATGACCGCCGGCAGGCGGCCGAAGAGCCCCAGGTCCGAGAGGGTCGCATCGACCCGCCCGCCCAGCAGGGTGACGCCTTCCAGGCTCTCCATCTCGGCCAGGTAGGTGGCCGGCTCCACGCCCTCGGGCAGGCGCACCGGCAGGTCGATATCCAGCACCCAGCCAAAGGCCTCCTCGGCGGTGACGTCCACCTCCCCGAGCAGCCGGGTGGCGTCACCTTCCGCCTCCCAGCGCCCGGTGGAGACCGCATCGAGGCGCAGCATTCCGCTGCCCCCGGTAAGCACGTTGCTGGCCATGCGCAGTTGCGTGCGCTCCTCCTGGGGAGCCAGGGCGATCATGCGGGCCAGGTCGAGCTCCAGCGCCTCGAGGCGCACACCGCCCTCGCCGTCCTGCAGGTCGCCATCGACTTCGAGCCCCGCCAGGGTCGCCACCAGCCGGTCGGAATCGATCGCCAGGTCGCGCAGCTCGAGGCGATCGAGTTCATGCTCGTCCTCCCCGCCCTGCAGGCCGCGCAGCCCCTCCATGCGGGCGAAGGCCAGGGAGAAGGTGCCGCTGCCGAGCTCTCCATCCCCCTCGGCCTGCCCCTCGAGCCCGCTGAGCTCCAGGCTGTCGATGGCCTCGCGTGACAGGCCCGTGGCCTGCAGGCGCTCGACGCTGAGCCGCCCATGCCCTTCGCCGAACTCCTCCCCCAGATCCTGGCCGGCGAACTCGGCGGCCAGCGCCTCGACCTCGAGCCCGGCGATCCGCAGGCCTTCCGGCCAGCTCTCCTCGTGGAGGGGCAGCACCGCTCGGGTGGGGTCATCGAGGACCAGCGTCCCGGCGCTCAGCTGCGCCTTTTCGCGGCCGGGGATCTCCAGGCGGACACCCTCGATGCGCACCTCGTCGGGGCTGTCGTAGTCGCCGCTGACCACGTAGCGGTCGAGCCACAGCTGCTGCCCTTCGGGGCCGACGAAATGGAGCGCGCGGGCGGTGACTCGGTCGCGGATCAGCGCTTCCGAGACCTCGCCGATCTCGAGGCTCCCCTCGGCGGCAAACAGTGCCCGGAGGTCGGCCTCCAGGCGCTCGGCCGGGCCGGGCTCGGCAAGTGCCGGCAGGGATATGGACAGCGTCAGGGCGGCAAGAGCAGCCTGCCAGGGCATCGGGCGCATGGGCGCACCTCCGGTGTGGGTGTGGCGGGAACTGGTCAGCAGTCTAACGTCATCGCCTCACGGTGGGCCAGGCTCAGTGCGGCGAGGCCAGGCGCATCTCCAGTCGGCGATTGACCTCCTTGAACACGGCGAGACGCGCCCGGCGCTTGTCATCGCAGGCGATCAGCGCCCACTCGGCGCCCGGCGCCTGGGTGCGGGCGAACATCTCGTCGATGGCCCGCTCGTAGTCCTCCCAGTGCTCGCGGTTACGCCAGTCCTCGGCGGTGAGCTTGTGGCGCTTGTGAGGCGTGGCGGCGCGGGCCTCGAAGCGGCGCAGCTGCTCCTCCTGGCTGATGGCCAGGAACAGCTTGCCGAGCACGGCGCCATGGGCCAGCAGCTGGCGCTCAAACTCGCGGATCTCCGCATAGGCGCGCTGCCAGGCCGCCTCGGGGGCCAACCCCTCGACCCGTTCCACCAGCACCCTGCCGTACCAGCTGCGATCGAAGATGGCGATGCGCCCGTCGGCCGGCAGGCGACGCCAGAAGCGCCAGGCCCAGGGCAGCGCCAGCTCCTCGTCGCTGGGCGCGGCGATGCGATGGACCCGGTACTGGCGGGCATCCAGTGCCGCGGTGACGCGATGGATACCGCCGCCCTTTCCCGCCGCGTCGAGCCCTTCAAAGGCCAGCACCACCGGGATGCGCCGTCGGGCTGCCTCCCGGGCGTTGATGGCCAGGCGCCCCTGGGCCTCGGCGAGCCGTTCGGCATAGTTCGCCTTCTTCATCGGCGCCTCCCCTCGGGGCTCGGCACGGCGTATCGAGGGGGCCGGCGGCGCGTCACCGGTCGCCACCTCCGGCACGCCGGAGGGCGCCACGGGCGGCGCGACCAGGGCCCCATGCAGCAGGGCTCCCACCCGCTGGAGCTGCGGGGCGGGGTCGCGGAAGGCAAGCCGCCGCCAGGGCGCGTGGTCGGACGCAGTGGCGTCGCGCATCTCGCGCCCCAGGGCACCGATCACGGCATGCTGAAGATGGCGCTGCCAGTCGGTGGTATTCAGCTGCCAGGCACGGACCGGGTCCTGCTGCAGGGCCTGCAGGTGGCGACGCTGCTCACGACGACCGATATCCATCCACAGCTTGAGCAGGACCACTCCCTCGGCGGCCAGTTCAGCCTCGAAGGCGCGAATCTCCGCTAGCCTGTCACGGAAGGCGCCCGGCGAGAGGCGCCGTTCGGTCCGGTCAAAGAGCGCGTCGCCGTACCAGCCATGGATGAAGATGCCGATACGCCCGCGATCGGGAATCCGTCGCCAGAAGCGCCACCAGTAGGGGCGCTCGCGTTCCTCGCTGCTGGGTCCCAGGGCATGCACCTCGGTGTGGCGGTTCTCCAGCCAGTGGTTGAGCTCGTTGACCAGCCGTCCCTTGTGGGTGACGGCATGGCCGGTGAGCAGCAGCATCACCGCCCGCTCCCGGCGATGGGCGAGGTCGAGCTGGGCCTCCAGCAGGCGGGCGCGCAGGGTATCGGTCTTCATACTTGACCTCTCAGGTCTCGCCCAGTAGGCCGAGGCTGGCCGCCGGGGCCCGGCGGCGCAGGCCTCGGGAAAGCAGGTGGCCGATAATGCCGATCAGCAGGGCACCGGCCGGCGGCAGGATTAGCCACAGCAGCCCGTGGAAGCGCGGCGCCAGATCGAACCAGGCGAGATAGATCCCGGCGGCGGCGAGCTCCACCAGCAGCGCGCCCATCAGGCCGCTGGCGAAGCCGAGCACAGCGAACTCCGCCGCCTGCATCCGCGAGAGCAGCCGATTACCGGCCCCGAACACCCGCAGCAGGCCGCTCTCGTGGGCTCGCACCGGCAGGCTGGCGGTCAGCGCCGCATAGAGCACGCTGATGCCGGCCAGCAGCACGAAGCCCAGCACCAGCTCCACCGCCCGGGTGACCTGGGTCAGCACCTCGCGCACCTGGCCGAGGATGGCCTCCACGTCGAGCAGGGTGACCCCCGGAAACTCCCGCACCAGGCGGCGCAGCAGGTCGCGGTCGTCGTCGCCGAGATGGAAGGCGGTGATGTAGCTGTGGCCGAAGCGCTCCAGGGTTCCCGGCGGGAAGATCACGAAGAAGTTGGGCCGGAAGCTCTCCCAGTCGAGGCTGCGCAGGCTTTCCACCTCGCCGGTGACCTCGTCGCTGCCGATGGTGAAGGTCAGGCGATCGCCCAGGGCGAGGCCCAGGCGCTCGGCCAGGCCGTCCTCCACGGAGATCGGCACCGCCGCCTCGCGGGCCGTGGGGCGCGGCTCGGCGGCTACCTCATCCATCCAGCCGCCCTCCTCGTCGCCGGGCTGGCCGTCGGCGAACCACTCCCCCGCCACCACCCGGTTGCCCTCGGGCAGGGTCTCGCGCCAGGTCAGGTTGAGTTCACGACGCAGGGCATTGTCGCCTCGCGACTCGGCGGGCACGGCCTCGCGTGCCGGCTGGCCGTTGATGGCGGTGAGGCGCCCGCGGACCATCGGATAGAGGGCGCTGCGGGCATCCGTGGCCCCGGCCAGGGCCGAGGCGAAGGCGTCCCGCTGCTGGGGTTGGATATTGATGGCGAAGTGGTTGGGGGTATCCGCTGGCAGCTGGGCCTGCCAGGTGGTGAGCAGGTCGCCGCGCACCAGGGCGATCATGGCCACGGCGAAGAAGGTCACCGAGAAGGCCAGCAGCTGGCCGAGGCTCGCCTGGCGGCGCCGCGCCAGCTGCTGGCCGCCCAGCCGCACGGCCGTGACCAGGCCATCCGCCGGGCCGCGGCCGCGCGGCAGCCGGGAGGTACCCCGCAGCACCAGGCTCAGCAGCGCCCCGCCGAGCCCCCAGAGCACCACCAGCATCACCAGCCCGCCCAGCAGCAGGCCAGCGGCGAGCCCCGGGTCGCCGGAGTAGAGCCACAGCAACCCGCCGAAGACCAGCGCCGCCACGCTGACCACCAGCCAGGCCGAGGGCGGCAGCGGGTCCAGCTCGCGGCGCAGCACCTTGAGGGCACTGACCCGCTTGAGGCGCAGCAGGGTCGGCCCGGCGAAGCCCGCCAGCACCGCCAGAGCGGTGAACACCCCAAGCCACAGCGGCAGCAGGCCGGGCGCCGGCAGGCTGAACGGCAGGAAGGTCGCGAGCAGCGCGACCAGCAGCGCCTGCCCGGCCAGTCCCAGCAGGGCCCCCAGCGCGGAGGCTGCCAGCGCCAGCCACAGCAGCTGCAGCGCGAACAGCCGCAGCAGTTCGCGCTGGGTGGCGCCGAAGCAGCGCAGCAGCGCTGCGGTATCCAGGTGGCGTTCGACGTAGCGCCGGGTCGACATGGCCACGGCCACCCCGGCCAGCAGCACGGCGGCGAGCCCCGCCAGGCCGAGATACTTCTCGGCCCGCGCCAGGGCGTTGCCCAGCTGGGGGCGATCACGGCGCACGTCGCGCACCTCCACCCCCTCGCGGCGCAGCCGCTGCAGCAGCGGCTCGATGCGGGCCACCGCCTCGGCGCTGCCGGCGGCCAGCAGCTCGAACTCCACCCGCGAACCCTCCTGGACCAGGCCGGTGGCGTCCAGGTCGTCGAGATGCATCATCAGCCGCGGGTTGAAGCTGCCGAAGCCCGCCGACTGGTCGGGCTCGCGCTCGATCACGCCGCCGACCTCGAGTTCGGTCTCGCCCAGGCGAATCCGGTCGCCCACCTCGAGTTCCATCAGCAGGGCAAGCCGCGGTGCCACCCAGGCCTCACCCGGCGGTGGGCCATGGGCCAGCGACTCGATGCCGTCGCCGCGGTCCACCCGGGCCGTGCCGTAGTGCGGATAGACGCTATCGACCACCTTGAGGCTGGCCGGCTGGAAGCGGTCACCGCGGCTGATCATGGAGACCATGTCGACCTGGTCGGAGAGCGTCAGGCCGGCGTCTTCGAGGGCCCGGCGGACCGCCTCGTCGAAGGGCCGGCCCTGCTCCAGCACCACGTCGCCGCCCGAGAGCTGGCCCGCTTGGCGGGTCAGGCCGCGGTCGAGGCGGTCGAGGAAGAAGCCGATCATGGTGGAGGCGGCCACGGCCAGCGCCAGCGCCAATGCCAGGGCTCGCACGTCGGCGGAGCGCAGGTCACGGATCAGGCTTCTGGCGGAAAGGCGCAGCAGGGCCGGCCAGCTGGTTCGGCTCATGCTATTACCTCGTCGCGCGCCATTTCGACCAGCCGGCCGCCCGCCAGGCGCAGGCAGCGATCGCAGCGCCGTGCCAGGGCATGGTCATGGGTCACCAGCACCAGGGTGGTGCCGGCCTCGCGGTTGAGGGAGAACAGCGCCTCGATGATGCGCTCGCCGGTGACCGGGTCCAGGTTGCCGGTGGGCTCGTCGGCGAACACCAGCTCGGCGCCGGTAACGAAGGCCCGGGCCAGGGCCACGCGCTGCTGCTCGCCACCGGAGAGCTGCTTGGGGAGGTGATCCAGGCGCTCACCTAGACCGACGCGGGTCAGCCAGTCGCGGGCCCGGGCCTCGGCCCCGGGGCTCGGCGACAGCTCCAGCGGCAGCAACACGTTTTCCAGGGCCGTCAGGGTGGGCAGCAGCTGGAAGTTCTGGAACACGAACCCCACCCGCCCCGCCCGCAGGGAGGCCCGGCCATCCTCGTCGAGGGCGCGCAACGACTGGCCGAACAGTGACAGCTCGCCGCCACTGGGCGTGTCCAGGCCGGCCAGCAGCCCCAGCAGGGTCGACTTGCCGGCGCCGCTCTGGCCGAGGATCGCCACGCTCTCCCCGGGGAACACTGTCAGCGACAGGTCACTCAGAATGCTCAGCCGCCGCTCGCCGCTCTCGACCTGCTTGGCGAGGTGATCGACGTGTAGAATCGGCGAGGCATCCGTTCGAGAGGAGATGGACATGGCGAAGGGCTTCCCTGTAGGTGCGTTGGGCCGGCATGCACCACGCCGGCTCGCGAGGCGCTGGCTCACGCCACGCTGGTTTTCGGTACTCTGGTCCACAGTACTCGGGTTTTCGATACTCGGGTTGACGCTGCCGCTGGCCGGCGGCGCGGCACAGGCGGCGGAGAGACCCGTGCTGCTGGTGATGGGCGACAGCCTGAGCGCCGCCTACGGCATCGAGCAGCAGGCCGGCTGGGTCAGTCTGCTGCAGGCGCGCCTGGACGGGAAGGCGCAAGTAGTCAACGCCAGCATCAGCGGCGAGACCTCCAGCGGTGCCGCCGCCCGCCTGCCCGACCTTCTCGGACAGCACGAGCCCGATATCGTTGTGCTGGAGCTCGGCGGCAACGACGGCCTGCGCGGCCTGCCGCCGAGCCAGTTCGAGGCCAACATGGCCGCCATGGTCGAGGCCAGCCGGGCCTCAGGTGCCGAGGTGCTGCTGCTCGGCATCGACATCCCGCCCAACTACGGCCGGGCCTACCGCGACGCCTTCACCGCGGTCTACACGCGGCTGGCAGACGAGTTCGAGCTGCCGCTGGTGCCCTTCCTGCTCGAGGGCGTGGTACTGGAGGACGGCCTGATGCAGGCCGACGGCATCCACCCCACCGCGGCCGCCCAGCCGCGGATCCTGGAGAACGTCTGGCCCAAGCTCGCGCCGCTGCTGGAGGAGAACGGCATGAAACTGGCCGGAGACTCGTAGCCGGACCATTCGTGGACTAAACTTGGGCCGAAAGCGCGTCTCCCGGCCCGTAGGCCCGGTAAGCGCCAGCGCACCGGGCAAGCGAAGCAGCTCGAGTCCGTTGCGGCCTACCCGTCCTATGCGCCTACGACCTATCGGGCTTACCGCCCTTTCACGCCTTGTTCCGGAGCCTGTCATGCGTACCGAAACCATCAGCTACCTGAAACAGAATGCAGCGACCCTGGATGTTCAGGAGCCGCTGGTAATCACCCAGAAGGGCAAGCCGACCTATGTGGTCGAGTCCTACGCCGCCCACGAGCGTCGCGAGCAGGCCATCGCCCTGCTCAAGCTGCTGAGTCTGGGCGAAAAGAGCCGGGAAGAGGGCAAGACCATGAGCACCGAGGAGTTCATGGCTCGGTTGGAAGAGGATGAGGCCAGGGAGTTGGGTGAGCCGCTGTGAACCAACGGTTTTCCGTCGGTCAGGAAGATTCCGCCCTCGTGTCTCTGCGCCATTGCCGACATTTCCTGATAGACCAGCTCGAGTGGAATCCTGCCGAGGCTCACGCCTATACCCGCAAACTCGTCGCTACCGCCGCACAGCGTCTCAGCGAAAGACCCGACACCTATCCGGTGTGCCGGCTCGCCCTCGAGCTCGGCATCCGCCATTACCGCGAGTTGCTGATTGACGGCTACAGGGTCATCTACCGCGTCTGGCCCGAGCAGGGGGAGGTCTCCGTCTACCTGTTCGCGCATCAGCGCCAGGACTTCAAGCAATTGCTCTTCGAATATCAGCTGCTCGCCTGAGCCACCGGCGCGGGCGTCTTCTGCCACTGCTGCAGCGCGAGGCCGCCGAGGATCAGCACCAGGCCCACCAGGGTGGAGGCGAGGATCGGCTCGCCGACCACCAGGTACAGCAGCAGCAGCGACACCGGCGGCGAGAGGAAGATCAGGTTGGAGACCTTCGCCGTCCGCGAGACCCGGTGAACGGCCAGCTGCCAGAGCACGAAGGCGATGCCCATTTCGAACAGCCCCACATAGATGCCGGCCCCCAGCGCCTTCCAGCCGTGCCATTGCAGGCCCGGGCCGACCAGCAAGAGTACCGTCAGCACCGGCACGCCGACGCTGAAGTTCTGCCACTGGGCCACCAGCGGCGGGCGATGGTCGCGGGCATTGAGCAGCCAGTAGAGCGCCCAGAGCAGCGTCGAGGCGAGCGCCATACCGACGCCAAGCGGGTCGGCGAAGGCCACGTCGAACACCGCCCCCCGGGTGGCAATCACCCACACACCGCCGTAGGCGATCAGCCCCGCCAGTACGTCGATGCGGGTCAGCCGCTGGCCGAGGATCGGCACCGCCAGGAAGGCCATCGCCAGCGCCCAGGTGTAGTTGAGCGCCATGGCCTCCTGGCCGGGCAGGCGGTCGTAGGCGCCAAACAGCACCAGGTAGTAGGCCACCGGATTCATCAGCCCCGCCCAGGCGGCGGTGCGCCAGCCGCGCCTGAGCGCCTGGCCCAGCAGCCCCTGGCGCGCCACCAGCACGCCGAGCAGCGCCCAGGAGACCAGCGAGGCGATCCACATCAGCGCCAGCGGCGACATGTAGCCTAGCGCTACCTTGAAGGCGGTGGCCACGGTAGACCACAGCGCCACCGCCCCCAGGCCGAAGAGCATCGCCTGGCGATCACCGCTCATGGGCCACCGTCAGATCGTTCTGGCAGGATATGCCGGCGATAGAACTCATGACAGCGCTGCAAGGTTTGGGGCAACAGATCGTAAAGGCGCGCCGCCTGGTTGATGTTCTCGGCGATCGCCTGGCTATCGGTCAGGTATTCATGCGCAAAAGCATTGCGTAACAGCCGCACTTCCAACCAGTCATCAATCGTGTGCAACACGCCGAATTTTTCCATCCGGTTGAGGGTATCCAGCAAGGAGACATCCTGATCGGTATCCTCGAGGCTGGCACGAGATAGCGCGCGAAACAGCTTGCCGGCCATGAAGTCCTGCAGCTTGCCGAAGCGGCTAAGAAACAGATCCATCCGATCGATGGCATCGTCGTCGAGTTCACTGACTTGCGCAGCCTCCATCGGCAAGTCGTCCTGGATAGCCTCCCAGGAGCGCTGCAGGTGGTGGTGCATTCGTTCGGCCACCTTGAGCTGTTCTTCGAGTATCGCCCTGGGGGTCGTGGTCATAGCCTGATTCCTTGTTCCAGGGCATCACGATGAATCGGCCGCAGCGTTTCATCGGCAGAGCGAATCAATAGATCGATGCGCCGGGGGCCCAACCGCGCCCAGAGCCTTCGCTGCAGACGCGCCTGAATCCGGGTGCGGGGTTCATCAAGCTCGGGGGCCTCGATATAGAGGTCGATATCGCCACCGCGACGCCCGTCATCGACCCTTGAGCCGAACAGGTAGACATGCGCCTCCTCACCCAGCAATTCGGCCACGGTGTCATGGATGACGGAAACCTGCTCATCGGTCAGCCGCATGATCGACTCCTCATCGATCGAGGTGCCCCAAGTCACGCTCGGGGTCGAGGCGGTCGCGCACCGCCTGCTTGAGGGCCTTGATGTCGGGGAAGCCCCCGTCGCGCTTGCGCTCCCAGAGCGATACCTCGTCGCAGAGGATCTCGAAATGGCCGCCATGGGACGGCACCAGGGCCACCTCCTCCAGGTCCTCGCCGAAGGTGGAGAGCAGTTCCTGAGCATACCACGCACTGCGCAGCAACCACTGGCATTGGGTACAGTAATGGATTCGGATACGTGACATGGAACCTCGAGTGTCGCAATAATGAGGGATCCCATGATACCAGCCAGGGAGTGCCGATGGCCGCCCCCGAGATCAGCCAGACTCGCCTCTTCGAGTGGCTCACCGGCACGCCGGCGCGTTGAAATCCCGACGCCGGCTGGCCATGATGAGGGCAATATCCCGCCCCTTGCCGCCTGCGATGCGCCAAGGGCACCGCGACAGGAAGCCCCTGCATGAAACGATCCCCCCTGATCAGCCCGGAACTGCTGGAACGCATCATCGATGCCTCCGAGGACGGCATCGTGGTTGCCGAGCAGGAGGGCGACGAGAACATCCTGATCTACGTCAACCAGGGGTTCGAGCGCCTCACCGGCTATAGCGCCGACGAGATCCTCTACCAGGACTGCCGCTTCCTGCAGAACGATGACTGCGACCAGCCGGGGCTCGATGCCATCCGCAAGGCCCTGAAGGCGGGTCGCCCCTGCCGCGAGGTGCTGCGCAACTATCGCAAGAACGGCACCCTGTTCTACAACGAGCTCTCCATCACCCCCATGTACGACGAGGACGACCACCTTACCTACTACATCGGGGTGCAGAAGGATGTCACCGAGCGCGTCGAGGCCCAGCTGGAACTCGAGCGGCTCAAGGCCGAACACGGCCTCACCTGAGAGAGCAGAGGCGGCGGCGAAAAAAGTCCCCGGGGGCTTGTCCTCGGCCTTCCATGAAGCTATATAGCCAGCAGGCAACGGTCGTTGCCTGCTGGCGCTTCAGGTTCCGCACCCGGGACGGGAAGCGATCGTATGCTCCGCCGGACCTTGCAGCGTTCGGCCCCGGGCCATGGGAGGACGTCGCATGAGCCATGAACCCCTTCTCGACACCACCGACGATGACGATCAGGACTATCTGGAAGCGGTCAATGACGACTACGGTCGCGTCCGCCCCAGCAGTCGTGCCGATACCCTGAGGGCCCGCCGACGCGTGGAGGCCCTCATCGAGGAGCGCCGCCTGCGCCGCGCCATCGAGGACGACTGGGCCCTCGAGGAAGAGGAAGAGTAACCCCTGCCCTCGGCCCGGGGACGCTGGCCTTTGGCGGCCCCGGGCTCTATCATCGTGGCCACTGAAACCCCCCAACAAAGTGGCTTTCCATGGCGCAATACGTCTACACCATGAACCGGGTGGGCAAGGTCGTGCCCCCCAAGAAGCAGATCCTCAAGGACATCTCGCTGTCCTTCTTCCCGGGCGCCAAGATCGGCGTGCTGGGCCTCAATGGCGCGGGCAAGTCGACCCTGCTGCGCATCATGGCCGGCGTCGACACCGAGTTCGAGGGCGAGGCGCGCCCCATGCCGGGTATCAACGTCGGCTACCTGCCCCAGGAACCGGCGCTCGACGACGACAAGAACGTCCGCGAGACCGTGGAAGAGGCCCTGGGCGAGATCAAGGAGGCCCAGGAGAAACTCGACGCCGTCTACGTGGCCTATGCCGAGCCGGACGCCGACTTCGATGCCCTGGCCAGCGAGCAGGCGCGCCTGGAGAACATCATCGAGGCCTCCGACGCCCACAACCTGGACCGCAAGCTGGAAGTGGCTGCCGAGGCCCTGCGCCTGCCGCCCTGGGAGGCCCGCGTCGGCCACCTCTCCGGCGGCGAGCGGCGCCGTGTGGCGCTGTGCCGCCTGCTGCTCTCCAGCCCCGACATGCTGCTGCTCGACGAGCCCACCAACCACCTGGATGCCGAGTCCGTAGCCTGGCTGGAACGCTTCCTGCACGACTACAGCGGCACCGTGGTGGCGATCACCCACGACCGCTACTTCCTCGACAACGTGGCCGGTTGGATCCTCGAGCTCGACCGCGGCCAGGGCATCCCTTTCGAGGGCAACTACTCGGGCTGGCTCGAGGCCAAGGAGAAACGCCTGGAGAAGGAGGCCAAGCAGGAGGCCTCGAAGAACAAGGCGATCAAGCAGGAGCTGGAGTGGGTGCGCAGTAACGCCAAGGGCCGCCAGGCCAAGAGCAAGGCGCGCCTCAACCGCTTCGAGGAAATGCAGTCCGGCGACTTCCAGAAGCGCAACGAGACCAACGAGATCTACATTCCGCCCGGTCCGCGCCTGGGCGACAAGGTCATCGAGTTCCACGATGTGGCCAAGGCCTTCGACGGCCAACTGCTCTACGAGGACCTGACCTTCACCGTCCCCAAGGGGGGCATTGTGGGGATCGTCGGCGGCAACGGCGCGGGCAAGTCGACCCTGTTCAAGCTGATCACCGGCACCGAGCAACCCGACGGCGGCGAGGTGGTGATCGGCGAAACCGTCAAGATCGCCCACGTCGAGCAGCTGCGCGACGCCCTGGATGACAAGCAGACGGTGTGGGAGGCGGTCTCCGACGGCCAGGACATCCTCAACATCAACGGCTACGAGGTCTCCTCGCGGGCCTACGTGGGCCGCTTCAACTTCAAGGGCAACGACCAGCAGAAGCGCCTGAGCGAGCTCTCCGGCGGCGAGCGCGGTCGCCTGCAGCTGGCCCAGACCCTCAAGCAGGGCGCCAATGTGCTGCTCCTCGACGAACCCTCCAACGACCTGGACATCGAGACCCTGCGGGCGCTGGAGGAGGCCCTGCTGGCCTTCCCCGGCTGTGCCCTGGTGATCTCCCACGACCGCTGGTTCCTCGACCGCATCGCTACCCACATCCTGGCCTTCGAGGGCGAGTCCCACGTGGAGTTCTTCGAGGGCAACTACACCGAGTACGAGGCGGACCACAAGAAGCGCGTCGGCGACGACACCCCGCACCGCATGAAGTACAAGCGCATCGACGCCTGACCGGCTTCGCCGGCGCGGTAAGCTGTAAGCCTGAAGCTGGAAGAAACCCCACGACCGCGAGGTGCGTGGGGTTTTTTTCATTTCACTTCCCGCTTCCAGACGTAGACATCATGGATTGACCTGCCCCTCCTCAACGTCGTGGGTTACGTTGAGGAGGGACCTAAACGCAGAGCCACTATTGAGGGAGGCAGGTCATGACACAGTCTAACGC
>NZ_JARANV010000004.1 GCF_029889845.1 Halomonas sp. 25-S5 | reverse complement strand
CAGCACGCGAGCCAATCCCGATGAGGAAACCATCAACTGGAGAGCCGTGTGCGGGAGAACCGCACGCACGGTTCGGAGGGCGGGGAGGCTAAGCCTTCCCGACCCCTATCAAGGTCCGCACGGCGTCAGGCGTGTCCCCGACTTCGTATCAAAGATTTCCAACAGGTAGCGAAATGGCGAACGAAAGCTCCTCTCCGGATAGCCCTTCACAGAATAGCCCGCAGAACGACGAGAACCGCCTGATTGCGGAGCGTCGTGCCAAGCTGGCCGCTCGCCGCGAGCGTGCCGCCGAGACCGGGGAAAGCGCCTTTCCCAACGACTTCCGTCGCGACAGCCTGGCGGCCGAGTTGATCGATGAGCTTGGCGACCGTGAGAAGGCCGACCTGGAGTCGCTGGACCGTCGAGCCGCCGTGTCCGGGCGGATCATGCGCAAGCGCGGGCCCTTCATCGTCATCCAGGACCCGTCCGGGACGATCCAGCTCTATGTCGACAAGAAGGGGCTGCCGGCCGAGGTGCTGGAGGACGTCAAGGGCTGGGATATCGGCGATATCGTGGCGGCCCGGGGGCCGGTGCACAAGTCGGGCAAGGGCGACCTCTACGTGATGATGGTGGAGGCCAGGCTGCTCACCAAGAGCTTGCGCCCGCTGCCCGACAAGTTCCACGGCCTCACCGACATGGAGGCGCGCTACCGCCAGCGCTACGTCGACCTGATCATGAACCCCGACTCGCGCCAGGTGTTCGAGACCCGCGCCGGGGTGATCAGCGCCATGCGACGCTTCTTCGAGGATCGCGGCTTCATGGAAGTGGAAACCCCCATGCTGCAGCCGATTCCCGGCGGCGCCACGGCACGCCCCTTCGTCACCCACCACAATGCGCTGGACATCGACATGTACCTGCGCATCGCCCCGGAGCTCTACCTCAAGCGCCTGGTGGTGGGCGGCTTCGAGAAGGTCTTCGAGATCAACCGCAACTTCAGGAATGAAGGGCTTTCCACCCGCCACAACCCCGAATTCACCATGATCGAGTTCTATCAGGCCCATGCGGACCACAATGACCTGATGGACCTCACCGAGGAGATGCTGCGCAGCGTGACCCAGAAGGTGCTGGGCACCACCATGGTGGTGAATACCGTGCGCAACGGCGAGGGCGAGGTGCTGGAGACCTTCGAGTACGACTTCGGCCAGCCGCTGCGGCGCATCACGGTGTTCGATGCCATCCTCGCGTTCAACCCGGAGATCTACGCCGAGGCGCTGGCCGACGCGTCCGCCGCGCGCCAGATCGCCGAGCGCCTGGACATCGACGTCAAGGATGGCTGGGGGCTGGGCAAGGTCCAGATCGAGATCTTCGAGAAGACGGTGGAGCACCGTCTCCAGCAGCCCACCTTCATCACCGAGTACCCCACCGAGGTGAGCCCGCTGGCGCGGCGCAAGGACGCGAACCCCTTCGTCACCGAGCGCTTCGAGTTCTTCGTCGGCGGCCGTGAGATCGCCAACGGCTTCTCGGAGCTCAACGACGCCGAGGACCAGGCCGAGCGCTTCCGCGCCCAGGCCGCGGAGAAGGAGGCCGGCGACCTGGAGGCGATGTACTTCGACGCCGACTACGTGCGGGCGCTGGAGGTTGGTCTGCCGCCCACCGCCGGCGAGGGCATCGGCATCGACCGGCTGGTGATGCTGTTCACCGACAGCGCTTCCATTCGAGACGTGCTGCTCTTTCCGGCGATGCGCCCGGAAGTCGATTGACAGGTGATACGTTGAGGGGCGCCGGAGGTAGGTCGAAGAGGAGG
The DNA here is from genome assembly GCF_029889845.1 of Halomonas sp. 25-S5. Lineage (GTDB taxonomy): Bacteria > Pseudomonadota > Gammaproteobacteria > Pseudomonadales > Halomonadaceae > Halomonas. Next base: position 216,232 of record NZ_JARANV010000004.1, on the reverse strand, counting down.
TCCTACGCCAGGGGTGAGGAGCACTGCTCCGAACGGGCTGGCCATGGATGGCCAGCACCGGCCCTGCAAGCGAAGCAGGACGCGAGAGCGAAGCAGGGCGTCGGTAGCGCCCAGGGAGGGGTTTACAGCGCCTCCTCGTAGGCCTTCCGCCGGATCAGCCCCGCCCCAGCGTGTCTATGATCGGAAGTGTTGGCAAGGGGCGGCCCGAGTACCCATAATGGTCGTCGTTTCGACGTCGAGGAGACCGTGATGAAACTGCTCAACCGCTCCGCCCTGAGCGTCAGGCCGACCCGGCATTTCGTGGATTGGGTCAATGCGCTCGAACCCACGATGGAGGGTGATGACCTGACCCTGGCCGACGTCGAACACGAAAGCACCGTCTACCTGATCCCGGAGATGGACGCGCCCGAGGCCCTGGAGGCCTTCGTGCGCGAGCGCTACCTCGAGATCCTGGAGACCGAGCTGCGCGCCTGGGAAGAGGACGAGCGCCAGTGGCCGGAGGCCCTGGACTGGGCGCTGTTCCAGCGCTTCCTGCAGGTCGAGCACAGCTACCTGGCCATCGACCTCGACAACGAGGCGGCACTGGAGATCTCCGAGGTGGATGACGCCCTCCTCCTGGAGACGGACCAGGACTGACCCTCCTGCCCGACAGCGATCATGGGAAACCGGCTTCGGCCGGTTTCCTCGTTATGGACCCCGCAGTGATGGAAGCAGGATGAGTCGACTCTTCACGACCCGCCCCGGCGACGACGGCCTGCCGGGCCCCGAGCGGCGCCTGGCGGTACTGGCGCTGGTCGTCGGTACCCTGATGGCGGTGGTGGACACCACCATGGTCAACATCGCGTTGCCCTCCATGGCGGCCGACCTCGGGGTCTCCGCCTCCCGGGTGGTCTGGGTCACCAACCTCTTCCAGGTCGTCTGTGCCGCCTTCCTGCTGGTCTTTGCCGCCCTCAGCGAGCTGGTCAGCCGCCGGCGACTCTATGTCGCCGGGGTGGCGCTGTTCACCCTGGCGGCCCTGGGCAGCGCCCTGGCACCGAACCTGGAAATTCTGTTGCTCTTCCGTGCCCTGCAGGGCCTCGGGGCAGCGGCGACCCTGTCCATCGGCCCGTCGCTCTACCGCTCGATCTTTCCCTCGCGGCTGCTCGGCAGCGCCCTGGGGCTCTCCGCCCTGGTGGTGGCCGGTGGCTACGCCGCGGGACCGACTCTCGGTGGGCTGGTGCTCTCGGTGGCCAACTGGCCCTGGCTATTCGCCTTGCACGTGCCGCTGGGACTCTGCGCGTCCTGGCTGGCCTGGCGGGCGCTGCCCCGGGAGGCGGGGCGGCGCGATGGCTTCGACTGGCGCGGCGCGCTGTGTTCGGTGGCCATGCTGGCCGGGCTCTTCCTCGGCCTGGACGGTGTCGGCCACGGAGCGCCGGCCTGGCAGGTGCTCGCCTGGCTGGCACTGAGCCTGCTCAGTGCCGTGCTCTTCGTGCAGCGCCAGCGCCGGGCCCGCCATCCGCTGCTGCCGCTCTCGCTCTTCGACGAGCGACGCTTCACGCTGGCGGTCTCGGCCTCGGGGCTCGCCTTCGTCGGCCAGGGCCTGGCCTTCGTGGCACTCTCCTTCCTCTATCAGCAGGAGATGGGCTTCACGCCGCTGGAGACCGCCTGGATGTTCACGCCCTGGCCGCTGGCGATCATGCTGGTGGGCCCCCTGGCCGGGCAGCTGGCCGACCGGGTCAACCCCAGCCTGCTCTCCAGCGGCGGCCTGGTGCTGCTGCTGCTGGGACTGGCGGCCCTGGCCGGGCTCGACGCCGACGCCAGAGTGGCGGACAGCCTGTGGCGCACGGCGCTCTGCGGGCTGGGCTTCGGGCTCTTCCAGCCGCCCAACAATCGCGAAATGATGGCCAGCGTGCCCCGCGAGCGCAGTGCCAGGGCGTCCGGCGTGATGAGCACGGCCCGCACGGTGGGCCAGTCGCTGGGCGTCGCCCTGGTGGGGGCCTTCCTGGCCGCCGGGGCGCCAGTGCAGGCGACCCTCTGGGCCGGGGCGGGCGCCTGTGGGTTGTCGCTCGCGGCGAGCCTGGGGCGGGTGTCGCTGGCCGGGCGGGCCCAGCGCGAGGCGCGCCGTACCGAGCCGCGGCGGGCGTCGTCGGACCCGGACTGAAGGCGTACAATGGGCCCATCACTCACTCAGCATCGGAACCCCGACATGAGCATCCAGGCCACCATCGAAGACAAGCTCAGGGCCCTTGAGCCCGCCTTCCTGGCGGTGGAGAACGAGAGCCATCGGCATAACGTGCCGGCGAATTCCGAGACCCACTTCAAGGTCACCCTGGCCGCCTCCCGCTTCGAGGGGCTGATGCCGGTCAAGAGGCACCAGCAGATCTATGCGCTGCTCGCCGACGAGCTCGCCGGCCCCGTCCACGCCTTGGCCCTGCACCTCTTCACGCCCGAGGAGTGGGAGGCCAGCGGCCGCTCCCGCCCCGACTCCCCCGACTGCCGGGGCGGCGACCGGTCGTGACCCCGGAGCCGCAGCGCCTGCAGTACCTGGAGGCCATGGGCCTGACGGCCTGGGCCTCCCGCTATCGCCTGCCCAATGCCCTACCCACGCAGGCCTGTGAGTGGGAGGCCGCCGCGCCGGTGGCCGAGGTCCGCCGCGCCCCGGGGGAGCGGCTGCATGCGCTGCTCGACGAGGCCGTGGAGGCGCAGGTCGCCGCCCCACGAGCGGCCCCCGCCGAGCCCGAACCGCGCCATCGTCCCGCGGCCGGCAGGGCCCGCGCGCTGCTCGGTGACCTGGCGCCCAGCGACGAACCGGGGGCCACGCCCGAGGCGGTGAGCCCAGGCCCCGTGCGTCACCGCGGGGAGGCGCTGCGCTTCACCCTGCAGGTGGCCTGCCTGGATGGCCGCTGGCTGGTGCTGCTGCCCGGGGAGGCACCGCCCGGCGGCGTGGAGTTGCGCCTGTTGCGCCATCTGCTGCAGGCCGCTGGCGTGGTGCCCGAGCAGATGCCGGCCTTCGAGGCCTTCCGCTGGCCTCAGGTGGAAGGATTGCCGGTGGAGGCGCCGCTGGAGGAGGCCCGGGAGGGGCTCCAGGCCTTCCTGGCCGGCCGGCAGCGGCGAGGCTGGGTACCGGAACGGCTGCTGGTGTTCGGGGAAGACGAGACCCTCGCCAAGCTGCTGACTCTCTCCGAGGGCCACTGCCCGCTGCTGGCAATGCCGGCCTGGCAGGGGCCTGCGTTGGGCGAGCTGGCCGGTAGTGCCGAGGCCAAGCGCGTCCTCTGGCCGCAGATGGCAGGCTGGCGCGATGCCTGGCGAGCGGGTCGTGAGGCCGACTGAAACCTTGCGCCGGCTGGTGCCGGCCGACCTGGCGATGCTGTCGGCGCTGGAGCAGGCCGCCAGCCCCGACCCCTGGACGCCACACCAGCTGCAGGCGGCGCTGGTCGATTCCGATACCCGGGTGTTCGGCATCGAGCATGGGGCGTGCCTGGTCGGCCATGTGGTGGTGGTGCGGCTGCCCTTCGATGCGGAGCTGCAGGCGATCCTGGTGGTCCGGGAGGCGCGTCGCCAGGGAGCGGCGGGGCGCTTGCTGGCGGCGGGGATCGAGCAGGCGCGGACTTGGCGCAGCGAGCGCCTGCTGCTGGAGGTCAGGGCGGGCAACGAGGCGGCCCTGGCGCTCTACCGGCGTGCGGGATTCGGCGAGGACGGCCGGCGCCGTGGCTACTACCCGGCGCGCCTCGGCGGCCAGCGGGAGGATGCGCTGCTGATGTCGCGCCCGCTGGCCTGATGCTGCCTCAACTGCTGGCGGTCGTCTCGACCTCGTCGAACTTGCCCAGCAGGGCGGAGAGGCGACGCTCCCACTCCTCGCGCTCCTGCTTCAGGCGGGCGTTTTCCTCGCGCAGCTCCTCGGCTTCCATCCTCATCAACTCCAGGGCCTCGACGGCGCTGGTGACCTTCTGTTCGAGCTGGTTGAAGAGTTCGATACTCATCCTGTTCTCCTGACGACATCCTGCTGGTGGGGCGTGCCCGATGGGGTTCCTTCAGCGCGCAGCGTAACGCCGCGCTCGGGGCTCAGCAAGCGTCGCCGTCGGGCGACCTCGCGCCAGGCGGATGCCGGCGGTAGAGCCGCCCGGTGCTGTCGCCGGCGCGCACCTCGCGGTGCAGTTGCCAGCTGACGGGCACCTCGGGAGTGAGCACCGACTCGGTTTCCACGTAGATCAGCGCATCCTCGGCGAGCCAGCCGTCCTCCAGGGCATCGCAGCAGGCCTCGGCGAGCCCCTGGCGGAAGGGTGGGTCGAGGAACACCAAGGAGAAAGGGACGGGGTCGCCGGTGAGGAAGGCCAGGGCATCGGCGGTGACCAGGCGTCCGCGCTCGGTGGCCCCCAGGGTCGCGAGGTTGTCGGCCAGCTGGCGCGCCACCCGGGCGTCGTGCTCGACGAACACCGCCTGCCGGGCGCCCCGCGAGAGAGCTTCCAGGCCGAGCGCCCCGGTGCCGGCGAAGAGGTCGAGGACCCGTGCCCCGGGCGTGGTGGCGGCGAGCCAGTTGAACAGCGTCTCGCGCACCCGGTCGGGGGTCGGGCGCAGCCCCGGGCGGTCGAGCACCGGCAGTTGGCGGCGCCGGTACTCGCCGCCGATCAGGCGCAGCCGTCCGGGGGCCCGGCGGCCGGCGTTCTGGCGGCCGGGACCCTTGGTGGGTGTAGCGGCCGATCGGTGGGGCTTTCGAGAGGCGGGGCGGCGTCGTGTCATGGGGGCGGATTGTAACCGCCGGCTTGTCCACAGTCATGGTGCGCGATGGTAGGATGAGGCGATTCGTTCATCCGTGAGGCGTGATCCCCCCATGTTCGGTATTTTCAAGCGCAAGAAGCAGCAGGAAGAGCGGCAGACGACACCGCAACAGGAGGCCGAGCGCCGGTCGGAAGAGCAGGAGGCCGAGCGCCGGTCGGAAGAGCAGGAGGCCGAGCGCCGGTCGGAAGAGAAAGCGGCAGACGACGTCACCGAGACCGCGCCGCCGGCGGAGGCTACCGACGAGGTCGACGAACCGGCCCGGGACACGGCCGCCGAGCCAGAAGCGGCACCCGAGATGCCGGCCCCCGAACCCGAGCCTGCGCCGCCCAGGGCGGCCCTGCAGGAGAAGCCGGTCGCCGAGAAGACGGGCTGGTTCGCGCGTATCCGCGCCGGGCTCGGCAAGACGCGCGCCAACCTCACCGATGGTCTGGCCGACCTCTTCATGGGCCGCAAGCAGATCGACGACGATCTCATGGAGGAGCTCGAGACCCAGCTGCTGATGGCGGACGTGGGCATCGAGGCCACCACCGAGATCATCGACCGGCTCACCGACCGGGTCTCGCGCAAGGAGCTCAAGGAGCCCCCGGCGCTCTACCGTGCCCTGCAGGAGGAACTCGCGGCGATGCTCGAACCGGTCACCCGGCCGCTGGCGCTGCCGCCCAAGGGCGCAGGCCCCTTCGTGATCCTGGTGGTGGGGGTCAACGGCGTGGGCAAGACCACCACCATCGGCAAGCTGACCCAGCGCTTCCAGCGCGAGGGCCGCAGCGTGATGCTGGCCGCCGGCGACACCTTCCGGGCAGCGGCGGTGGAGCAGCTCAAGGTGTGGGGCGAACGCAATGACGTGCCGGTGATCGCCCAGCACACCGGGGCCGACAGCGCCTCGGTGATCTTCGATGCCCTCTCCGCCGCCCGCGCGCGTGGCGTCGACGTGCTGATCGCCGACACCGCCGGCCGCCTGCACAACAAGGCCCACCTCATGGAGGAGCTCAAGAAGGTCCACCGGGTGATGGGCAAGCTCGACGCCAGTGCTCCCCATGAGGTGATGCTGGTGCTCGATGCCGGGACCGGCCAGAACGCCCTCGCCCAGGCCTCGACCTTCAACGAGGCGGTGCCAGTCACCGGCATCACCCTGACCAAGCTCGACGGCACCGCCAAGGGCGGCATCATCTTTGCCCTGGCGCGCCAGCTCGGCACGCCGATCCGCTTCATCGGTGTCGGCGAGTCGCTGGATGACCTGCGCCCCTTCGCGGCCAGTGAGTTCGTCGCTGCCCTGTTCGACCGCGAGCCGGTGTCGCCCGAGTCATGATCGCCTTCGAGCACGTCGGCAAGCGCTATGGAGGGCGCTATGATGCGCTCGCCAACATCGACTTCCGAGTGCGGCGCGGCGAGATGGTCTTCCTCACCGGCCACTCCGGCGCGGGCAAGAGCTCGCTGCTGCGCCTGATCATGCGCCTGGAGCGACCCAGTCGCGGCAAGGTGCGGGTGGCGGGCCATGACATCGACCGCCTGCACCACAGCCAGATTCCCTTCTATCGGCGCCAGATCGGCGTGGTCTTCCAGGACCACCAGCTGCTCTTCGACCGCTCGATCTATCACAACGTGGCCTTGCCGCTGGAGATCCAGGGGGTCGAGCACCGCGAGGCGGCGCGGCGGGTACGAGCGGCGCTGGACAAGGTGGGGCTGTTGCACCGCGAGGCCGCGCTGCCCATCGAGCTCTCTGGCGGCGAGCAGCAGCGGGTGGGCATCGCCCGGGCGGTGGTCAACAAGCCGGCGCTGTTGCTCGCCGACGAACCCACCGGCAACCTCGACCCCCAGCTCTCCGCCGACATCATGGCGCTGTTCGAGGACTTCAACCGCATCGGCACCACGGTGATGGTCGCCAGCCACGACCTGGCGTTGATCGCCCGTCTGCGTCACCGCACCCTGCGGCTCCACGAGGGGCGCCTGGTGGCCGACGAGGAGGTCGTATGAGTCGCGAATCCGCTCCCTCGCCCCGTGGCGCACGCACCCACCGGTCGGCAGGCGGCGTCCGTTGGCGGTCCTGGGCGCGTCACCATCGCGTCATGGCCCTCGATAGTGCGCGCCGCCTGCTGCGCCGGCCACTGGGCAGCCTGCTGACCATGCTGGCCATCGCCATCGCCCTGGTGCTACCCGCGGGGCTCTGGTTGACCCTGGACAGCGCCCGCCTGCTCGACGCCGAGCTGGAGGAGAGCGCCACCCTCACCGCCTACCTGGCCACCGGGATCGGGGAGGGCGAGGCCGGTCGCATCGAAGAGGCGCTGGCCGCCCAGGCCGGCGTCGCGGCGACCCGGTTGATCACCGCCGCCGAGGGCATGGCCGAGTTCCAGCAGGCGCTGGGGCTGCGCGATGCCTTGGCCCGGCTCGAGGGCAATCCCCTGCCGGCCAGCGTGGTGGTGCGCCCCGGGAACCCCGATCCGGAGGCGGTGCGACGGCTCGCCGAGGCCCTCGAGGCCGTCCCCGGGGTCGACGAGGTGCGCCTGGATCTCGCCTGGCTCGAGCGCCTGCGCCACCTCGCCGAGCTGGGCCAGCGGGTCACCCTGGCGCTGGGCGTGCTGTTCGGGCTGGGCGTGCTGCTGGTGGTGGGCAACACCATCCGGCTCGCCGTGGAGAATCGCCGCCAGGAGATCGAGGTGGTGACCCTGATCGGCGCCACCCACGCCTTCGTGCGTCGCCCCTTCCTCTACAGTGGGGCCTGGTTCGGGCTGGGCGGCGGCCTGCTGGCCTGGGGCCTGCTGACCCTGGGCAGCGACTGGCTCTCGGCGCCGGTCTCGGCCCTGGCGGCGAGCTATGGGGCCAGCTTCCACCTGCCGCGGCTGGGCGCCGAGGGGTCTACAATATTGCTTGCCTGTAGTACACTGCTTGGCTGGCTGGGTGCCTGGATCGCCGTGAATCGGCACCTGGCGGAGATCCGGCCGCGCTGAGGCGGGTGGTTGGACGATTCTTCGCCTCATCTGGCTACATACGGAACTTTCCACGGCCTTTGCCGTCGTATTCAGCCACCATGAACAGCACTATGGGCTTCGAAGGAGACAACCTGCACATGAGCACCAGTCTTCTGCCGGTGGGTCAGCTCTCCCCGGGTCATGACCTGAACGGTTACATCCAGGCGGTCAACAGCATTCCCATGCTGACCGTCGACGAGGAGCGGGATCTGGCGTACCGGCTGCACGACGAGGGGGACCTCGAGGCGGCACGACGCCTGGTGCTCTCGCATCTGCGCTTCGTCGTCTACATCGCGCGCAGTTACTCCGGCTACGGCCTGCCCCAGGCCGACCTCATCCAGGAAGGCAACGTCGGCCTGATGAAGGCCGTCAAGCGCTTCGACCCCAACCAGGGGGTGCGGCTGGTCTCCTTCGCCGTGCACTGGATCAAGGCCGAGATCCACGAGTTCGTGCTGCGCAACTGGCGCATCGTCAAGATCGCCACGACCAAGGCCCAGCGCAAGCTGTTCTTCAACCTGCGCGGCGCCAAGAAGCGCCTGGCCTGGCTGAACAGCGACGAGGTGGAGGCCATCGCCAAGGACCTGGACGTCAAGCCCGAGGTGGTACGCGAGATGGAAGGTCGCCTGTCGGCCCATGACGCCGGCTTCGATGCCTCGCCGGGGGAGGACGACGAGTCCGCCTACCAGGCGCCGGTGCACTTCCTCGATGATGCCAGCGCCGACCCGGCCACCCAGCTCGAGGACAGCGACTGGGAGCAGGATGCCACCCATCGCCTGCAGCAGGCCCTGGAGGCCCTCGACGAGCGCTCCCGGGACATCCTTCAGCGTCGCTGGCTGGGGGACGACAAGGCCACCCTGCACGAGCTGGCCGACGTCTACGGCGTCTCCGCCGAGCGCATCCGCCAGCTCGAGAAGAACGCCATGAAGAAGATCCGCCTGCAGATCGGGGATGCCCTGGTGGCGTGACCGCCGGTAGCGCCGAGCTTCAAGCGCCAAGCTGCAAGGAACCCCCGAAGGTCTCGCCCTTAGGGGGTTCCTCGTTTGGGGCCTGCTGTTCGCTTGCCCCTGTTATGCCGTCTGCGGGCTCTCCCGCAGCAGCTGGGCCGAGAGCAGCGCCCACTGGTCGTCCCAGTGCTCGGTGGGACGGTGGCGGAAGTCGCTGCGCACGTAGCGCGAGATCTGCCCCTCGAGGTGGGCCAGCAGCAGGTTGGCAGCCGCCGAGACCGGCAGCGAGGGGCGCCGCCCCTCGCGTAGCTCCGCCTCGCGCAGCACCTGCTTGAGCTGGGTCTCGAGGCGCTCGAAGAGCTGGTGGATGCGAAGGCGCAGCCGTGCCGTCTCGCCGGTCAGGGCGTCGCCGCCCAGCAGGCGCGACAGCCCCGGGTTCTTCTCGGCGAAGGCCAGCACCAGGGTGAGGATCTGGCCGCAGCGCGGCACCGCCTCCGGCACCTCCTCGAGGATGCGGCCGATGCGCTCGAAGAGGGCCTCCTCGATGAAGGCGATCAGCCCCTCGAACATCCGTGCCTTGCTGGGGAAGTGGCGATAGAGCGCCGCCTCCGAGACGCCGACCTGGCGGGCCAGGGCGGCCACGGTGATGCGCTTGCCGCTGTCCTCCTCCAGCATCAGGGCGAGGCCCTGCAGAATCTGCTCGCGGCGACTGGGGGTTGGTGTTTCCTGCGTCATGTCGTTATGTTCTTGTCGGTTCGGTGGATCGGGCCGGGGGGCTCAGCCGGCGTTCGGGTCCTGGGGAATGTCGGTGATCAGGGTGCCCACCCCGGCGTTGGTGAAGATCTCCAGCAGGGTGGCATGGGGCACCCGGCCATCGATGATGTGGGCGCTCGCGACGCCGCCCTTCACGGCGTCCAGGGCGCAGCGGATCTTCGGCAGCATGCCGCCATGGATGGTGCCGTCGGCGATCAGGGCATCCACCTGCTCGGTGGTCAGCCCGGTGAGCACCTCGCCCTCGGCGTTCATCAGGCCGGCGACGTTGGTCAGCAGCATCAGCTTCTCGGCATCCAGGGCCTCGGCTATCTTGCCGGCCACCAGGTCGGCATTGATGTTGTAGCTGCGACCCTTCGCGTCCACGCCGATGGGGGCGATCACCGGGATGAAGTCGCGGGCGGCGAGCATCTCGAGGAGGTCGGTGGAGATGTGCTCCACCTCCCCCACGTGGCCGATGTCGATGATCTCCGGCGCGGTCATCTCCGGGCTCTGGTGTTCCACCTTGAGCTGTCGGGCGCGGATCTGCGCGCCGTCCTTGCCGGTCAGGCCGATGGCCTTGCCGCCGCACTGGTTGATCAGGTTGACGATGCCCTTGTTGACCAAGCCGCCCAGTACCATCTCCACCACGTCCATGGTCTCGGCATCGGTCACCCGCATGCCGTTGACGAACCGCGACTCGATGTTGAGCTTCGCGAGCAGGTCGCCGATCTGCGGGCCGCCGCCGTGCACCACCACCGGATTGATGCCGACCTCCTTCATCAGCACCATGTCGCGGGCGAAGGAGTCGATCAGGGTGTCCTCGGTCATGGCGTTGCCGCCGTACTTCACCACCACGGTCTTGCCGGAGAAGCGCTGGATGTAGGGCAGTGCCTCGGAGAGCACCTCCACCACCAGGCGCGGGTCGCGGGTCTGTTCGGTCATCGGTCGGGTTCCCTCTCCTGTCTATGCGGCGAACCGCCCCTCACAGGGGCAACGCGAGGTCGGGTGACACCTGGGTGAGGGCGTCGGTGAAGCGGCCGCGGATGCGGGCCAGGGCGGCGTCGTTCTTGCCCTCGAAGCGCAGCACCAGCACCGGCGTGGTGTTGGAGGCGCGGCACAGGCCCCAGCCGTCCGGGTAGTCGACGCGGATGCCGTCCAGGGTCGTCTTGACGCCCTCCTCGCCGAAGTCGCCCTCCCGGGCCAGCCGGTCCACCAGCGCGAACTTGGTCGCGTCGGTGACCGTGATGTTGATCTCCGGGGTGCCGACGTCCTGGGGGTAGCGAGCGAAGAAGGTATCGGCATCGTCGGCCTGCTTCGACAGGATCTCCAGCAGGCGGGCGGCGGCGTAGAGGCCGTCGTCGAAGCCGTACCAGCGCTCCTGGAAGAAGATATGGCCGCTCATCTCGCCGGCCAGCAGGGCGCCGGTCTCCTTCATGCGCGCCTTGATCAGCGAGTGCCCGGTGCGCCACATCTCCGGCGTCCCGCCGGCGTCCTCGATCACCCGGGTCAGGTTGCCGGTGCACTTGACGTCGAAGATCACGCGGGCGTCGCGATTGCGTGACAGCATGTCCTCGGCGAAGGCCATCAGCAGGTGGTCGGGGTAGATCAGCGTGCCACTTGGCGTGATTACGCCGAGGCGGTCGCCGTCGCCATCGAAGGCCAGGCCGATGTCCGCGCCGGTCTCCTGCACGGTGCGAATCAGGTCCTGGAGGTTCTCGGGCTTGCCCGGGTCTGGGTGGTGGTTGGGGAAGGTGCCGTCGATCTCGGCGAACAGCGGGAGGGTCTCGGCGCCGAGGCGCTCGACCAGCGCCGGGCCCAGTTCGCCGGCCACGCCGTTGCCGCAGTCAACCACCGCCTTGAGCGGGCGGGCAAGCGTGACGTCGCCGAGGATGCGCGCCAGGTAGGCGTCACGCACGTCCTCCTGGCGCACGCTGCCCTGGCCCTCGCTGAGCTCGCCGCTGGCCAGGCGGGTGTGCAGGGCGGTGATGGCATCACCGGAGAGCGTCTCGCCACCCAGCACGATCTTGAAGCCGTTGTAGTCCGGCGGGTTGTGGCTGCCGGTGACCATCACGCCCGAGGCCGTGCCCTCGAGCACGTGGGTGGCGAAGTAGAGTACCGGCGTGGGGACCATGCCGATGTCGACGACGTCGCAACCCGACGACAGCAGGCCGCGGGTCAGGGCGGCCAGCAGGCGCGGGCCGGAGAGGCGGCCGTCGCGGGCCACCACCACGGTGGACTCGCCGCGCGACCGGGCCTCGCTGCCGATGGCGCGGCCGATCTGCTCGACACCTGGCTCGGTCAGGGTGTCGTCGACGATGCCGCGGATGTCGTAGGCGCGGAAGATCGAGGCGGGGACTGCCTGGCTCACTTCTTGGGTCATGGGGTCCGTCCTGTGTGGAGGTTCGAGTGGCTGGGTGCCGTCTCAGTGCCGGCCGGAACTGCCGAACCCACCGGTGCCACGCTGGTCGGTGCCCCGGTGGCTGGCGTCGAAGTCCTCGACGACCTCGAGCTCGGCCTGCACCACCGGCACGAGCAGGTACTGTGCCAGCCTCTCGAAGGGCTCGATGGTGAAGGGCGCGTCGCCACGGTTCCAGGTGGAGATCATCAGCTCGCCCTGGTAGTCGGAATCGATCAGGCCCACCAGGTTGCCCAGCACGATGCCGTGCTTATGGCCCAGGCCCGAGCGGGGCAGGATCATCCCGGCGAGGGCCGGGTCGGCGATGTGGATGGCAAGCCCGGTGCGCACCAGCTCGCACTGCCCGGGCGCCAGAGTCAGGGGGGCATCGAGCAGGGCGCGCAGGTCCATGCCGGCGGATCCTTGGGTGGCGTAGTGAGGCAGATGATCGCGCAGGCGCTCGTCGAGCAGCTTGACGGCGAGGCGCGGGCGATCGGGGAGGGTGGGCATCGGGGATCCTCGAGTGTTCGGTGTCAAGGGGCGTGGCGGGGCGACAGGCAGGCCAGGGCGCGGCGCACCACCGCCAGGGCGAGTTGCGACTTGGGCTGGGGGGCGAGACTCTCGCTGCCTTCCCTGTCGCCTTCCCGCCACAGCAGCAGGGCGGCGTTGTCGTCGCTGCCGAAGCCGAGCCCGGCCCGGGCGACGTCGTTGGCGACGATCATGTCGAGTCCCTTGCGGGCCAGCTTGTCCCGGGCATAGGCCTCCAGGTCGCGGGTCTCGGCGGCGAACCCCACCACCAGCGGGCGCTGCGCCTCGGGCAGGGCGGCCACGGAGGCGATGATGTCGGGATTCTTCACCAGGCGCAGGGTGAGGCCCTCCTCGCCCTCGACCTTCTTGATCTTGTGCTCGGCGGCCGTCTCGGCCCGGTAGTCGGCCACGGCGGCGCAGCCGATGAAGAGATCGCTGTCGGCGGCCAGCCGCTGGGCGGCCTCGTGCATCTCCCGGGCGGTCTCCACGTCGATGCGCTCGACGCCAGCCGGTGTCGGCAGGGCGACCGGGCCACTGATCAGCCGCACCCGCGCCCCCAGCGCGGCGGCGGCGGCGGCCAGGGCGAAGCCCATCTTGCCGGAGCTGTGGTTGGAGAGGTAGCGCACCGGATCGAGCGGCTCCCGGGTCGGACCGGCGGTGATGGTGACGGTCAGACCGTCGGCCTCCTTTGAGGCGGGTGCCATAGGGAGCAGCGCCGCCACGATCGCCTCGGGCTCCAGCATGCGCCCCGGTCCCACGTCGCCGCAGGCCTGGTCGCCGCTCTCCGGCCCCAGCAGCTGCCAGCCGTCCTCGGCCAGCTGGCGCGCATTGCGCTGCGTGGCCGGATGGCGCCACATGGCCTGGTTCATGGCCGGGGCCATCACCGTCTCGGCCTCGCTCGCCAGGCACAGGGTGGTCAGCAGGTCGTCCGCCAGGCCCTGGGCGAGGCGCGCCATCAGGTCGGCGGTGCCCGGGGCGATCAGGATGGTGTCGGCCCAGCGGGCCAGCTCGATATGCCCCATGCCGGCCTCGGCCTGGGGGTCGAGCAGCGAGGTGCGTACGGCTTCACCCGTCAGGGCTTGCAGCGTCAAGGGCGTGATGAAGGCCTGGGCGCCCTCGGTCATCACCACGCGCACCTCGCAGCCGGCCTGGGTGAGCAGGCGGGCAAGCTGGGCGCTCTTGTAGGCGGCGATGCCGGCGCTGATGCCGAGCAGTACGCGTCGGCGGGAGAGTGTCGACATGGCGGTATCCGAGCGAAAATCGGGTCGTCTACCTTACCACCGGTGCCCGACCTTGCGTAGCCGCTGGACCGACTACACTGACAGTCACGGATGTCAGGCAGGGAGGCAGGGATGTCGATTCGAGACTGGCCGGAGGGGGAGCGCCCCCGGGAGAAGTTGCTGGCGCTGGGCGTGGAGGCGCTTTCCGATGCCGAACTGCTGGCGATCTTCCTGCGCGTCGGTGTGGAGGGGCGCTCGGCGGTGGACCTGGCCCGGGACCTGCTGTCGGCCTTCGGCGGGCTTCGCCAGCTGCTGGAGGCCGACCAGGCTCGCTTCTGCGCCGAGCACGGCATGGGCATGGCCAAGTATGTCCAACTCCAGGCCACCCTGGAGCTGTCGCGGCGGCATCTCGCCAGCCAGCTGAGCCGGGGCGATGCGCTGACCTCGCCTTCGCTGGTGCGTGCCTACCTCGCCGCCCAGCTGCGCCATCTCGGCCACGAGGAGTTTGCCGCGCTTTTCCTCGACAGCCAGCACCGCGTGATCCGCTACGAGTCGCTGTTCCGCGGCACCCTGGACAGTGCCTCGGTCTACCCTCGCGAGGTGGCTCGCCGTGCCCTGGAGCTGGGCGCCGGCGCCATCATCTTCGCCCACAACCACCCCTCCGGCGTGGCCGAGCCCAGTGACGCCGACCGGCGCATCACCGAGCGCCTGCGCGAGGCGCTCGGGCTCTTCGAGGTGCGCGTGCTGGACCACTTCGTGGTGGGCGATGGCGAGGTGGTCTCCTTCGCGGAACGGGGGTGGTTGTGAAACCGGCATGCGTGATGGGAAAACGACAGGGCTATCGCAGTTGGATCTGACGAGGGGCGCCGGGGACAGGTCGTAGAGGGGGTCCTACGCCAGGGGTGAGGAGCATTGCTCCGAACGGGCTGGCCATGGATGGCCAGCACCGGCCCTGCAAGCGGAGCAGGACGCGAGAGCGAAGCAGGGCGTCGGTAGCGCCCAGGGAGGGGTTCACAGCGCCTCCTCGATGGTCCGGCACTCCGGGGCCTGTCGACGGATTAGCCCCGAGCGATACCGCTATCTGCGATAGCCCTGGGGAAAACGGCGCATCGCTTGCCGAAGGCGGTGGTCTCTGGTATAAAGTGCAGCCTTTGAATTCCCTTGGGTCAAATGACAACGGGGTCATCCCGGTTTGCCCGACAGGTTTTGAACACTCAGGTCTAAACACCTGGCCAAGCGGTTGGAGGCTCTCATGTCCAAAGTATGTCAGGTTACCGGCAAGCGCCCGGTGACTGGTAACAACGTTTCACACTCCCAGCGCAAGACGCGCCGTCGTTTCGTGCCGAATCTGCATTCCCACCGTTTCTGGGTGGAGGCCGAGAAGCGCTTCGTCAAGCTGCGCGTCTCCTCCAAGGGCATGCGCATCATCGACAAGAAGGGCATCGAGGCGGTGCTCGGCGACATCCGCAAGCGCGGCGAAGCCGTCTAAGCGATTTATCACGGGAGATAACCGTCATGCGCGACAAGATCAGAATGATATCCAGTGCCGGTACCGGTCACTTCTACACCACCGACAAGAACAAGCGGAATACCCCGGACAAGCTCGAGATGAAGAAGTTTGACCCGGTCGTCCGCAAGCACGTGATGTACAAGGAAGGCAAGATCAAGTAAGCCTTGGTCGCTTCCGCCGCAGGCAGGAGCCTGTCAGCCTGAACCCGGCCCGATGGTCGGGTTCTTGCGTATCGTTGCCCCGCCGGACGAGACTATGCCCGAGCTGCCCGAAGTCGAGACCACCCGCCGGGGCATCGCCCCCCATGTGGAAGGCCGCGAGATCGTCGAGGTGATCGTGCGCCAGGCCCGCCTGCGCGTGCCGGTGCCGGCGGACCTCGTCGAGCGGCTGGTCGGGGCGCGCATCGGCGTGCTCGCCCGGCGTGCCAAGTACCTGCTGCTGCCGCTCTCACGGCCGGGGCAAGGCGAGGGCGGCGGTACCCTGCTCTGGCACCTGGGCATGTCCGGCAGCCTGCGCATCGCCCGCCTGGGCGAGCTGCCGAAGAAGCACGACCACGTCGACCTGGTGCTCGACGATGGCGGCATCCTGCGCTACCACGACCCGCGCCGCTTCGGCTTCGTCGACTGGCTGGCCGAGGGCCCGGCGCCGGATGCGCGCCTCGCCCGGCTGGGGCCGGAACCGCTGTCTGACGCCTTCGATGGCGCCCGGCTCTTCGACCTGTCCCGCCGCCGTCGGCTCACGGTCAAGCCCTTCCTGATGGACAACGCCGTGGTGGTGGGCGTGGGCAACATCTACGCCGCCGAAGCGCTGTTCCTGGCCGGCATCGACCCGCGTCGCGCCGCCGGGCGCATCGCCCGGCGGCGCTATGACCGCCTCGCGGCGGCGGTGCGCGAGGTGCTGGCGGCCGCCATCACCCAGGGTGGCACCACCCTGCGCGATTTCGTCGGCGGCACCGGCGAGCCCGGTTATTTCAAGCAGCGCCTCAACGTCTACGGGCGTGATGGCCAGCCCTGCCGGCGCTGCGGCTCCGAGCTGCGCCTGGTGACCCTGGGCCAGCGGGCCAGCGTGTTCTGCGGCCAGTGCCAGACTTGAACGATCCCCTCTTTCCCCTGCGAGACCCCCCATGACCCAGCACACCCTGCGCCTGAAGAAGAACGCCGACCGTCGCCTCAAGGCCGGCCACCTGTGGCTCTACTCCAACGAGATCGACATCCAGGCCACGCCGCTCAAGGACATCGAGGCCGGGGCACAGGTGGTGGTCGAGGCCGCCAATGGCAAGGCCATGGGCGTGGCCTACGTTAATCCGCATTCGCTGATCTGCGCGCGGATGGTCTCCCGCGACCCGGCGCAGGGGCTCGACCGTTCGCTGCTGGTCCACCGCCTCAACCAGGCACTGGCGCTGCGCCAGCGGCTCTTCGACAAGCCCTTCTATCGGCTGGTGCATGGCGAGGGCGACCTGCTGCCGGGGCTCATCATCGACCGCTTCGGTGACGTGCTGGTCGTGCAGGTGAACACGGCCGGCATGCAGGCCGTGCTGCCCGAACTGCTCGACGCCCTGGACAAGGTGCTGTCGCTGTCGGCGGTGGTGCTGCGCAACGACACCAGCGGTCGCCGTCAGGAGGGCCTCGAGGCCGGCGTCGAGGTGGTGAAGGGCACGCTGCCCGACCGGGTGCTGCTGGAGGAGAACGGCGTGCAGTTCGTCGCCCCGGTGCTCGACGGCCAGAAGACCGGCTGGTTCTATGATCATCGGGTCAATCGAGCCTGGCTCAACGGCCTGGTGGCCGGCAAGCGGGTGCTGGACCTGTTCAGCTACGTGGGGGGCTGGGGCGTGCAGGCCGCGGCCAACGGTGCCAGCGAAGTGCTCTGCGTGGATGCCTCCGGTCCGGCGCTGGAGCGGGTCGCCGAGAACGCCGCTCTGAACGGGCTACACGAGCGGGTGGCGGTGGGCGAGGGCGACGCCTTCGAAGTCCTGGCGGCCCTCAAGGCCGAAGGCGAGGAGTTCGACGTGGTGATCCTCGATCCGCCCGCCTTCATCCGCAAGCGCAAGGATATCCCCAACGGCGAACGCGCCTACGGCAAGCTCAACCGCGAGGCAATGCGCCTGCTGGGACGCGACGGCCTGCTGCTCTCGGCCTCCTGTTCCATGCACCTGGCGCCGGAGCGCCTGGTCGAGGTGGTGCGTGGCGCGGTGCGTCACCAGGACCGCCAGGGGCAGATCCTCTTCCAGGGCCACCAGGGACCGGATCACCCGGTCCATCCGGCGATCCCCGAGACGTCCTACCTCAAGGCCCTGGGCGTGCGCGTCTTCCGGGACTAGCGCGCGATGCTCCCCGGCTACGTTCGCGCCTTCGCCCACTCCAATGCGCTGCTGGTCAGCCACGTGCACAACGTGCTGACCGCGGCCGGCATTCCCGCGGAGCTGCGTAACCTGACCCTGGGCGGTGGCGCCGGTGAGCTGCCGCTGGGGGAGTGTGAGCCGGAGGTATGGGTGGCGCCCCACAACTTCGCGCGCGCCGAGGTCCTGATCCGCCAGGCCCTGGAAGGCACGAGCGAACGCCCGGCCTGGACCTGTCCGGGATGCGGGGAGCGCCTCGAGGGCGCCTTCGACACCTGCTGGAACTGTGGTACCCACCGAGAGCCCTGAGGCGGGCCGGGGCCTGGCCACGTCTTCCTGAGCGAGATCGTTAGCCGGGCCACCTCCTCGGCCGTCCTGGTAGGCTTTCCTGCAGGGGTAATGGCTGGAAGAAGAATTTCGGGCAAGAAAGCCCTCTTGTACTGATATTTTCCGTTCTTCTGCGTGGGCTCTTCATGTATGGACTGCCTGTGCTGTAATGGGGAGGAAAGCCACCCAACAACAGTGTGCAGGAGCAAGTCATGCAGATCGCCGTGCCCAAGGAAATCAAGAACCACGAGTACCGTGTCGCCCTGACCCCTACCGGCGCCCGGGAGCTGGTCGGCCGTGGCCATACGGTCACGGTGCAGGCCGGGGCCGGCGAGGGCGCTGGCTTCGCGGACGTCGCCTATGAGGCCGCTGGGGCGCGCCTCGAGGCCGATGTGGCCAGGGTCTGGGACGGCGCCGAGTTGATCCTCAAGGTCAAGGAGCCGCAGGCCGAGGAGGTCGCGCGTCTCAAGGCCGGCCAGACGCTCTTCACCTACCTGCACCTGGCCGCCGAGGAGACCCTTACCCGCGGCCTGATGGCCAGCGACGCCACCTGCATCGCCTACGAGACCATCACCGACCGCCAGGGCGGCCTGCCGCTGCTGGCGCCGATGAGCACCGTGGCGGGGCGCATGGCCATTCAGGCCGGCGCCCACAGCCTGGAGAAGGCCCAGGGCGGCGCCGGCGTGCTGCTGCCCGGGGTGCCCGGGGTGGCCCCGGCCAGGGTGGCCGTGATCGGCGGCGGCGTGGTGGGCGAGAATGCCGCCCGCATGGCGCTGGGCCTCGGTGCCGAGGTCACGGTACTCGACAAGTCGATCCCGCGCCTCGAGACCCTCGACGACCGCTACCAGGGCCGCATGAAGACGGTCTTCTCCACCGCTGATGCCATCGACGAGGCGGTGCGCGAATGCGACCTGATCGTCGGTGCCGTGCTGATCCCGGGGGCCGCCGCGCCCAAGCTGATCACCCGCGAGATGCTCGCCGAGATGAAGCCCGGCAGCGTGCTGGTGGACGTGGCCATCGACCAGGGCGGCTGCTTCGAGACCAGCCGGGCCACCACCCATACCGACCCGACCTATATCGTCGACGGGATCGTGCACTACTGTGTGGCCAACATGCCGGGCGCCGTGGCGCGCACTTCCACCCAGGCGCTGACCAACGCCACTCTGCCGTTCGTGATCGCCCTGGCCGACAAGGGCTGGCAGCAGGCGCTGGCCGACGACGCCCACTTCGCCGCCGGCCTCAACGTCCACGCCGGACAGGTGACCTACCAGGCCGTGGCCGAGGCCTTCGGTCTCGATTTTGTCGAGCCTGCCGATCTGCTGGGGTAGTGGACAAGCCCAGGACGATCGCCGATGGCAACACCGCTCAAGGCTTTCCCGGCGACAGGCCCCGGAGCGCCGGACCGTCGAGGAGGCGCTGTGAACCCCTCCCTGGGCGCTACCGACGCCCTGCTTCGCTCTCGCGTCCTGCTCCGCTTGCAGGGCCGGTGCTGGCCATCCATGGCCAGCCCGTTCGGAGCAATGCTCCTCACCCCTGGCGTAGGACCCCCTTTTCGGCCTGTCCCCGGCGCCTTTCGCTATCGCAGCTGAGCTGGCTGCGATAGCTCTGGAGCGGGCTCCGGTCGCCTTGATCGGGGCCTCGCGTTACCATAGCGGCCATTTCCGCACAGTAGAGTCCGCTTTCCCCATGAGTGCAGCTCCCGAGAAGACCCGCGTTCTCACCGGCATCACCACCACCGGCACCCCTCACCTGGGCAACTACGTGGGGGCGATCAAGCCCGCCATCGCCGCTAGCCAGGATCCGAACGTCCAGTCCTACTATTTCCTCGCCGACCTGCATGCGCTGATCAAGTGCCAGGACCCGCGCCGGGTGCAGGAGTCACGCCTGGAGATCGCGGCGACCTGGCTGGCGCTGGGCCTGGATACCGACAACGCCATCTTCTATCGCCAGTCGGACGTGCCCGAGATCCCCGAGCTGACCTGGATGCTCTCCTGCGTTTGCGCCAAGGGGCTGATGAACCGCGCCCATGCCTACAAGGCGGCGGTGGCCGAGAATGAGATCGCCGGCAACCAGGACCCGGACAAGGGCATCACCATGGGGCTGTTCGGCTACCCGGTGCTGATGGCCGCCGACATCCTGATGTTCAACGCCAACAAGGTGCCGGTGGGCCGCGACCAGATCCAGCACATCGAGATGGCCCGCGACATCGCCGGACGCTTCAACCACCTCTACAAGGGGCAATATTTCACCCAGCCCGAGGCGGTAGTGGACGAGCGGGTGGAGGTCCTCAATGGCATGGATGGCCGCAAGATGTCCAAGAGCTACCACAACACCATCCCGCTGTTCGTCTCCGAGAAGAAGCTGCTGAAGCTGGTCCGCAAGATCAAGACCAACTCCCTGGAGCCCGGCGACCCCAAGGACCCGTCGAGCTGTACCCTGTTCCAGATCTACTCGGCCTTCGCCACGGCCGACGAGACCGAGGCCATGCGCACCGAGTACGCCAATGGCATCGGCTGGGGCGAGGCCAAGAACCGCGTCTTCGAGCTGCTCAACGAGCAGCTGCGCGAACCCCGCGAACGCTACCAGGCGCTGATGGAGGACCCCGGTCACATCGAGCAGGTGCTGATCAAGGGGGCCGAACGGGCCCGTGCCGAGGCGGCACCCTTCATGGACCGCCTGCGTCAGGCGGTGGGGCTCGGGCGCTTTATCTGATGCAGCCGATGTAAGCGGGCTCGCTTGCGGGCGACAAAAGGACCATCAGGTAGCATCAGCGTTTTTATTCTTTAATGGCATATAAAACTGTATTTAAATGCTTTTTGTGTCCTCCAAGAAAATCATTATCATGCTTGCTGATGGCATCGTCCCTGACAACGAAGAGAGTCCGCCATGAGTGAACTCGCCCTGACCCGACGCCCCCGACTCTCCGTCTCCGCCGTGGCGGCCGGTGCCCTGCTGCTAGGTGCCCTGGCCGTGGGTGCCGCCTTCGGCGCACGCCTCGGTGCCCTGATGGTGGTGGGGGGCCTGCTGGGCATGGTGCTCTACCATGCCGCCTTCGGCTTCACCGCCGCCTGGCGGGTCTTCATCACCGAACGGCGCGGCCGCGGCCTGCGCGCCCAGATGGTGATGCTGACCCTCGCCGTGCTGCTGTTCTTCCCGGCGTTGGGCGCGGGCAGTCTCTTCGGCCAGTCGGTCTACGGCTTCGTGGCCCCGATTGGCATCTCGGTGGTGGTCGGCGCCTTCCTGTTCGGCATCGGCATGCAACTCGGCGGCGGCTGCGGCTCCGGCACCCTGTTCACCGCCGGCGGCGGCAACGCCCGCATGTTGATCACCCTGCTGTTCTTCATCGTCGGCTCGCTGATCGGCACCGCCCACTTCAGCTGGTGGCAGGGCCTGCCCGCCTTCCAGCCGGTGTCGCTGGTCAAGACCGTCGGCACCGGGGGCGGGATCGCCATCAGCCTGGCGCTCTTCGCTGCCATTGCCGCCTTCACCGTGGTGATGGAGAGGCGTCGCCACGGCGAGCTGGAGCGGGCCCCGACCATCGATGCCGGCAACCGTCGCTGGCTCACCGGCCCCTGGCCGCTGCTGGCCGGGGCCGTGGGCCTGGCCCTTCTCAACTTCACCACCCTGGCGCTGGCCGGTCGTCCCTGGGGGATCACCTCCGCTTTCGCGCTGTGGGGCGCCAAGGGCTTCGAGGCCCTCGGCGGCGACGTCAGCCAGTGGGGCTACTGGCAGTCCTCGTGGAATGCGGCCGCCCTGGAGGCCACCCTCTGGCGCGACATCACCAGCGTGATGAACATCGGCATCCTGGTCGGGGCACTGGTGGCGGCGTCGCTGGCGGGCAAGTTCGCCCCCAACTTCCGTATCCCGGCTCGCTCCGTGCTGGCGGCGGTGATCGGCGGCCTGATGCTCGGCTACGGGGCCCGCCTGGCCTTCGGCTGCAACATCGGCGCCTACTTCAGCGGGATCGCCTCCGGCAGCCTGCATGGCTGGGTGTGGCTGGTGGCCGCTTTTGCCGGCAACATGCTCGGGGTGAAGCTGCGTCCCTTCTTCTTCGAGGGCAAGGCGGGCCGGCGGCCCGCGGCGAAGGGTTGCTGAGCCGCGTGATTACCGCGTGATCCGCGCCCCGGCCCAGGCCGGGGCGTCCTCGTGTGCGGCGTGCTAGAGTTGGCGGCAAGGTGCCGACAGAGCGCCAACGGCCCGTTCCAGTCACCGTATCGAGGCGAGAGATGACCATCGACCAAAAGCGTCCCCTCTACATCCCCTATGCCGGCCCGCCGCTGCTCGAGATGCCGCTGCTCAACAAGGGCAGTGCCTTCACCCGCGAAGAGCGTCTGGAGTTCAACCTGATTGGCCTGCTGCCGCAGAATGTGGAGACCATCGAGGAGCAGGCGGAACGGGCCTATCGCCAGTACCGGCAGTGCCAGAGCGACCTGGACAAGCACATCTACCTGCGCGCCATTCAGGACGACAACGAGACCCTCTACTACCGGCTGGTCTCGGAGCACCTTGAGGAGATGCTGCCGATCATCTACACCCCCACGGTCGGCAAGGCGTGCGAAGAGTTTTCCAACATCTACCGCAACCACCGGGGGCTGTTCATCGCCTACCCGGACCGCGACCGCATGGATGACATCCTGCGCAGCTCCACCAAGGACAAGGTCAAGGTGATCGTGGTCACCGACGGCGAGCGCATCCTGGGGCTCGGCGACCAGGGCATCGGCGGCATGGGGATTCCCATCGGCAAGCTGGCGCTCTATACCGCCTGCGGCGGCATCAGTCCGGCCTACACCCAGCCGATCATGCTCGACGTGGGCACCAACAACCAGGCGCTGCTCGACGACCCCATGTACATGGGCTGGCGCCACCGGCGCGTCTCCCAGGAGGAGTACGATGCCTTCATGGCGGAGTTCATCGCCGCGGTGAAGCGCCGCTGGCCGGGGGTGCTGCTGCAGTTCGAGGACTTCGCCCAGGCCAATGCCCTGCCGCTGCTCGATCGCTACCGCGACGAGCTGTGCTGCTTCAACGACGACGTCCAGGGGACCGCCTCGGTGGTGGTGGGCACCCTGATGGCCGCCTGCCAGGCCCGTGACGAGGGCATCGGCCAGCAGCGGGTGGTATTTGTGGGGGCCGGGTCGGCCGGCTGCGGCATCGCCGAGCAGGTGGTGGTGGCCATGCAGGCCGAGGGCCTGACCGAGCGGGAGGCGCGCTCGCGCATCTATATGGTCGACCGCGAGGGGCTGGTCACCTCCGAGCAGGCCTGGCTGCGCGACTTCCAGGGCCGCCTGGCCCACGACCCCGGGCGGGTGGCCGGCTGGGACGGCCAGTCGCTGCTCGAGGTGGTGCGACGCATCGAGCCCACGGTGCTGATCGGGGTCTGCGGCAAGCCGGGCATCTTCACCGAGGAGGTGGTACGTGCCATGCACGCGGGCTGCGAGATGCCGCTGATCATGCCGCTCTCCAATCCCACCTCCCGGGCCGAGGCGGTGCCGGAGGACGTGATCCGCTGGACCGACGGCCAGGCCCTGGTGGCCACCGGCAGCCCCTTCCCGCCGGTGGAATACGGCGGCCGCCACATCCCCATCGCCCAGTGCAATAACGCCTACATCTTCCCGGGGATCGGTCTGGGCGTGGTGGCCGCTGGGGCAAGGCGGGTCACCGATGCCATGCTGATGGCCTCGTCCCGGGCGCTGGCCCGCGAGGCACCGCTGGTCAAGCACGGGGAGGGGGCGCTGCTGCCGCCGCTCTCCAAGATCCGCGAGCTCTCCAAGGCGATCGCCTTCGACGTGGCCGCCCAGGCCCAGGGCGAGGGCGTGGCGCTGAAGACCAACGGCATCAAGCTGCGCGAGGCCATCGAGCGCGGCAGTTGGACGCCGGCGTACCGGCGCTATCGCCGCCGCTCGTTCTAAGTCACGAGCTGTGAGCCGCGCGATATGGCGGCACGAAACTCATAAAGAAGCCCCTGCTGGGTAACCAGCGGGGGCTTCGTTGGGAGAGCCTCTACAAAGCTTCTTCAGGTAAGCCAGATAAGCCGGAGGCGCTCCGCCCGGTGCGCTGGCGCTTACCGGGCCTACGGTAGAAACATTTCAAAGCACTCTTGCGTGCTCTGGTCAGGCCGTCCTGTCAGGCTGACCCGATCATCTTGCGCAGCACGTAGTGGAGGATGCCGCCGTGGCGGTAGTACTCCAGTTCGTTGGCGGTATCGATGCGGCACAGCACCTCGAGCGTCTTCTCGCCCTTGTCGGAGGCGATGGTCACCTTGACCTTGCCCCCCGGGGTGAGCTCACTGAGGCCGTCGATGGAGACCGTCTCGTCGCCGGTCAGGCCCAGGGTCTTGCGGCTCTCGCCTTCCGGGAACTGCAGCGGGACTACGCCCATGCCGATCAGGTTGGAGCGGTGGATGCGCTCGTAGGACTCGGCCAGTACCGCTCGCACGCCGAGCAGGCGGGTGCCCTTGGCGGCCCAGTCGCGGGAGGAGCCCGTGCCGTACTCCTTGCCGGCGATCACCACCAGCGGCGTGCCTTCCTGCTGGTACGTCATGGCGGCGTCGTAGATCGCCATCTGCTCGCCGGAGGGCACGTGGCGGGTCTCGCCGCCGACCACGCCATCGAGCATCTCGTTCTTGATGCGCACGTTGGCGAAGGTGCCGCGCATCATCACCTCGTGATTGCCGCGCCGTGAGCCGTAGGAGTTGAAGTCCACCGGCTTCACGCTACGCTCCTGCAGGTAGCGCCCGGCGGGGCTGTCGGGCTTGATGGCCCCGGCCGGGGAGATATGGTCGGTGGTCACGGAGTCGCCCAGCAGGGCCAGTACCCGGGCGTCCTTGACGTCCTCGATGGCGGGAGGCGTGCGCCCCATGCCCTCGAAGAAGGGCGGATGCTGGATGTAGGTGGAGTCCGTCGACCACTGGTAGACCTTGCTCTGCGGCACCTCGATGGCCTTCCAGACCTCGTCGCCGTCGAAGACCTCGGCGTACTCCTTGCGGAACATCTCGGTGTTGACCTGCTCCACGGCCTCGGCGATCTCCGCCTGGCTGGGCCAGAGGTCCTTGAGGGTGACCGGCTTGCCGTGACGGTCGGTGCCCAGGGGATCACGGGTCAGGTCGAGCTGGACATTGCCGGCCAGGGCATAGGCCACCACCAGCGGCGGCGAGGCGAGCCAGTTGGTCTTGACCAGCGGGTGCACCCGGCCCTCGAAGTTGCGGTTGCCCGAGAGCACCGAGGCCACCGTCAGGTCGCCCTCCTCGATGGCCTCCTCGATGGGGCCCGCCAGGGGACCGGAGTTGCCGATGCAGGTGGTACAACCGTAGCCGACCAGGTTGAAGCCCAGGGCGTCGAGGTCCTCCTGCACGCCGCCGGCGACCAGGTAGTCGGTGACTACCTTGGAGCCCGGCGCCAGGGAGGTCTTGACCCAGGGCTTGGTGTGCAGGCCCTTCTCGCGGGCCTTCCTCGCCAGCAGGCCGGCGGCCATCATCACGCTGGGGTTGGAGGTGTTGGTGCAGGAGGTGATGGCGGCGATCACCACGGCCCCCGGGTTCAGCCGGAAGGCCTCGCCGTCGAGGTCCACGTCCTGGCTGTCGTGGTGCTCGTAGCTCTCATCGACGCCCACGGCGGTCTGGCCGCCCTCGGACATCAGCTTGCCGTTCTCGGTGGTGGAGAGGGGGTTGCCGTCATCCTCCATGACCTTGGCAAAGGCCGTCGTCATGTCCTTGAGCGCCACCCGGTCCTGGGGCCGCTTGGGGCCGGCCAGGCTGGCCTCGACCTCGGTCATGTCCAGCGCCAGGGTGTCGCTGAAGACCGGCTCGTCGCCGGGCTCGCGCCACAGCCCCTGGGCCTTGCTGTAGGCCTCCACCAGCGCCAGCTGGGCGTCGTCGCGGCCGGTGAGGCGCATGTAGGTCAGCGTCTCGTCGTCCACCGGGAAGAAGCCGCAGGTAGCACCATACTCCGGGGCCATGTTGGCGATGGTGGCGCGGTCGGCCAGCGGCAGGTCCTTGAGGCCGTCGCCGTAGAACTCGACGAACTTGCCCACCACGCCGTGGTTGCGCAGCATCTGGGTCACCGTCAGCACCAGGTCGGTGGCGGTGATGCCCTCGCGCAGCTTGCCGGTGAGCTTGAAGCCCACCACCTCGGGGATCAGCATCGAGACCGGCTGGCCCAGCATGGCGGCCTCGGCCTCGATACCGCCCACGCCCCAGCCGAGCACGCCCAGGCCGTTGATCATGGTGGTGTGGGAGTCGGTGCCCACCAGGGTGTCCGGATAGGCCAGGGTCCTGCCGTCCTGCTCTTTCGTCCAGACGGTCCTGCCCAGATACTCGAGGTTGACCTGGTGGCAGATGCCGGTGCCGGGCGGTACCACGCGGAAGTTGTCGAAGGCCTGCTGGCCCCAGCGCAGGAACTCGTAGCGCTCGTGGTTGCGTTCCATCTCGATGGCCACGTTGTCCTTGAACGCCGTGGGGTTGCCGAAATTGTCGACCATCACCGAGTGGTCGATGACCAGGTCCACCGGCGACAGCGGGTTGATGCGGGCCGGATCCTCGCCCAGCGTCTCCACCGCGGCGCGCATGGAGGCCAGGTCGACGACCCCGGGCACGCCGGTGAAATCCTGCATCAGCACCCGCGCCGGGCGATAGCCGATCTCGCGGTCGGAGTGTCCCTGCTGTTGCCAGTCGACCAGCGCCTGCATGTCCTCGCGGGAGACGCTCTCGTCATCGGCGAAGCGCAGCTGGTTCTCCAGCAGGATCTTCAGGGTCTTGGGCAGGCGGTCGATGTTGCCCAGCGCGTCGGCGGCCTTCGCCAGGCTGTGGTAGTGGTAGGTCGTGCCGCCGGCGTCCAGCGTCTGCAGGGTATCCGGTGTGGATTCGTTGCTCATGCTGTCTGTCCTCCTTTCGCATCGCGGGGAGTGAGGGCACCATCCTGGTACCTTGCTGATGACATGGTCATGATAGTTGGCCTTTTCAAGCGCCGCCCGGGGAGCGTGACGGTCGATGCCCTTGAAATGCCGCCCCCGCCCCCTCATATTGCTGCAATACGGCATTATGGTCACGGGAGGTCTGGATGCACGAGGAAGCACTCGAGTCGCGGGCCGTGCATTGCCCCTACTGCGATACCCCGTTCGAGCTGCTGGTCGACCTCTCCCAGGGCAGCCATGCCACCTGGGAGGATTGCCCGCAGTGCTGTGCGCCGATCCAGCTGCGCATCGAGGTGTCGCCGGCCAGCGGCGAGCTGGTCTCCCTCGACCTGGGGCGTGATGACGATGTGCTCTAGCATGGCACGACCCGCGAGATTCGGGCCCGCGCCCCGCCTCGCCTGACGGCAACCCGCCCTGGACCCTCGCCGCGGGCTGCGCCATGCCGGCGCGTGTCGGCATTGCCCAGTCCACTGCGCCATTCCCGACTTCACGAGGTCATCTCATGAGCGACGCGCGTCACGAACGCCTGATTATCCTGGGCTCCGGCCCCGCCGGCTACACCGCGGCCGTCTACGCGGCCCGGGCCAACCTGAAGCCCCTGCTGATCACCGGCATCCAGGCCGGCGGCCAACTGACCACCACCACCGACGTGGACAACTGGCCGGGGGACGAGTCCGGCGTCCAGGGTCCCGAGCTGATGGAGCGCATGAAGCGCCATGCCGAGCGCTTCGACACCGAGGTGCTCTTCGACCATGTCCACGAGGTGGAGCTGCGCAATCGCCCCTTCACGCTCAAGGGCGACAACGGCACCTACACCTGTGACGCCCTGATCATCGCCACCGGCGCCAGTGCCCGCTACCTGGGCCTCGAGTCGGAGCAGCAGTTCATGGGGCAGGGGGTCTCGGCCTGCGCGACCTGCGACGGCTTCTTCTACCGCAACCAGGAGGTGGTCGTGGTGGGCGGCGGCAATACCGCCGTGGAGGAGGCGCTCTACCTCTCCAACATCGCCTCCAAGGTGACCCTGGTGCACCGCCGGGACAGCCTGCGTGCCGAGAAGATCCTCCAGGACAAGCTGTTCGAGAAGGCCGAGAACGGCAACGTGGTGCTGGAATGGAACCAGACCCTGGACGAGGTGCTGGGCGACAACAGCGGCGTGACCGGCGTGCGCCTCAAGTCCACCGAGACCGGCGAGACCCAGGAGATCGCCGCCCCGGGGCTGTTCATCGCCATCGGCCACAGCCCCAATACCGGCATCTTCGAGGGCCAACTCGAGATGGCCGGCGGCTATATCCGGGTCCAGTCCGGTCTCGACGGCAATGCCACCGCGACCAGCGTGCCGGGCGTGTTCGCCGCCGGCGACGTCATGGATCATGTCTACCGCCAGGCCGTGACCTCCGCCGGCACCGGCTGCATGGCCGCGCTGGACGCCGAGCGCTATCTCGACGAGCTCTGACCCGGCTTCGCCGGGAGCTGTAAGCTATAAGCTTTAAGCTGTAAGAAAAACCCTTGCCGTAAGCCTTGGTGGTGCCACATTGCGTTGGCTTACGGCTTACGGCTTACGGCTTACGGCTTACGGCTTACGGCTTACGGCTTACGGCTTACGGCTTACGGCTTACGGCTTACGGCTTCCAGCTTCCAGCTGCCGCGAAGCGGCTAGTAATGCGGCGGCACCTCGTCCTCGGGACCAGGCGTCGTCGTGTCGTTGTCGTGCAGCGCCCGCTGCTGGTCGCGCAGTCGTTCCTGCATCAGCGAATTGAGGCGTTCGAGTCGTGACAGCCGCTGCTCCTGGCCGGCCACGGCCGCGTCCAGGGTGTCGAGCCAGTGCTCCTGGTAGGCGATACGGCTCTCCAGGGCCTCGAAGCGCCGTGCCAGCTCGGCAGGCGTCGTATCGGTGCTCATGGTAGAATCCTCGCGCTGGGTGTCGCTGTTCATCGTGGCGCCTTCATGATCATGATGGTTTCTTCCTTCCTTTCACCCCCGACAAGAGAGTCTTACAGGTCCATGAATCGAAAGGTCGTGTTTCGTTGCAGTCTCATCAGCCTGCTGCTGGCCGCGCCGGCCCCGCTGCTGATTGCCCTGTTCGTCCATCTCACCGGCGGCGTGCTGTCCCGTGAGCTGTTTGAAAGCCTCCAGGTCGGCGGCGTGGCCGTGGTCTATTTCGCCGCCGCCGCCGCGGTCTTCCTGGTACTGCTGGTCGCCACCCTGGCGGTCAACGCCCTGACGCCCCAGCTGGTCAACCTGGCCGAGGTCGAGGACGACGATCGCGAGATCGGCGAGGTCAAGTGGTTCAACGTCAACAAGGGCTACGGCTTCATCACCCGTGACGATGGCGAGGATGTCTTCGTGCACTTCCGGGCCATCCGTGGGCGGGGGCATCGCACCCTGGCCGAGGGCCAGAAGGTGCGCTACCACGTCATCCAGAACGAGCGGGGGCTGCAGGCCGACGACGTCACCGTGATTACTTGAATCGAAGCGCCTGCGCTCGGCGCGTTATCTCACTGCCAACGACATCGCCCCGCACCTGCGGGGCGATGTCGTTTCGGGGTCACTGGCCGGAGTCGGGCCAGTCGATCGCCTGCTCGGTGCCGTCGGGCAGCACCTGCAGGAAGCGGTCCGGGTCGTCGCCGGGCTGCCAGCCGCCCAGCGAGCAGCGCACCTCGCACTCGAGCCGCCGGGCGGCCTCCCGGGCACAGGCCGCGTCGGTCTCCCAGGGCGTCTCCGGGCTGTCGAGCCACAGGCTCGCGAAGCCGTCGGCGGCCTTCTCCACCACCAGTATTGGCACCTCACCGGCAGCGGCGTGGCCGAGGGTGCGCCACTGGCGCTTGCCCGCGGGCGACAGCGGCTCGGCGCCGATGGCCTGCCGGAGCCAGGCATCCAGACGCGCGATGTCGCAGTGTGCCAGGTAGATCTCGATATCGGGATAGGTTTGCATGGGCGCCTCAGGGCCGGGCCGTGCCATTGACGAAGAGTCTGGCGAGGATCGCCTCGTAGACGCGGCTCAGCTCATCGAGATCCGAGGCCAGCACCCGCTCGTTGACCTGGTGGATGGTGGCATTGCAGGGGCCGAGCTCGACCACCTGGCTGCCCAGGGTGGCAATGAAGCGACCATCTGACGTGCCGCCAGCGGTGGAGAGCTCGGGGCGGTGCCCCAGGGCATCTTCCACGCCGCAAACGGCGGCCTCCACTAGTTCGCCCTCGGCGGTGAGGAAGGGGTCACCGTTGAGGGTCCAGTCCAGGTGATAGTCGAGGCCATGGGCATTCAGCAGCGCCTCGGTGCGTTGCTTCAGCTGCTCGTGGGTCACCTCGGTGGAGAAGCGGAAGTTGAACACCACCTCGATGTCGCCGGGGATGACGTTGGTGGCGCCGGTCCCCGAGCGGATATTGGAGACCTGGAAGCTGGTGGCGGGGAAGAAGGCGTTGCCGGCGTCCCAGTGCTCCCGCGCCAGGGCGTCCAGCGCCGGCAGCGCCTGGTGGATAGGGTTACGCGCCAGGTGTGGGTAGGCCACATGGCCCTGGATGCCCCTGACATGCAGCACCCCGCCCAGCGAGCCGCGTCGACCGTTCTTGATCACGTCGCCGAGCCGGTCGGTGGAGGAGGGCTCGCCGACGATGCAGTAGTCGAGCCGCTCGTGGGTCTCGCGCAAGTGCTCGACCACGGCGCGGGTGCCATCCACCGCCGGGCCCTCCTCGTCGGAGGTGATCAAGAAGCCGATCCGCCCGTGGTGATCCGGGTGGGCCGCGACGAAGCGCTCCACTGCGGTGACCATCGCCGCCAGACTGCCCTTCATGTCGGCGGCCCCTCTCCCCCGCAGCATGCCGTCCTCGTCGAGGCACGGCTCGAAGGGCGGGGAGTCCCAGCGGGGTTGGGGGCCGCTGGGCACCACGTCGGTGTGGCCGGCGAAGGCTAGCAGTGGCCCATGGTGGCCGCGGGTCGCCCAGAAGTTCTCCACGTCGCCGAAGGGCAGGCGCTCAACCTGGAAGCCGAGCGCCTCGAGGCGCTCGATCATCAGGTCCTGGCAGCCCAGGTCATCCGGCGTCACCGAGGGACGCCGGATCAGCTTGAAGGCGAGGGCCAGGGTCGGGGAGAGCGCGGGCGGCTCAATTGTTGGCATGCAGCGCCTCGTTGAGCGCGATGGCGCTCTTGTTGGTGAGGCACTCGATGCGCCCGTTCTGCGAGTTGCGGCGCAGCAGCAGGTCGTCCTGACCGGCCAGCTCACGGGCGGCCACGGTCTTGACCTCCTGGCCCTGGTCGTCGAGCAGGGTGACCTTGGCCCCGGCGGTGATGTAGAGGCCGGACTCCACGGTACAGCGGTCGCCCAGCGGGATGCCGATGCCGGCATTGGCACCGATCAGGCAGCCCTCGCCCACCTTGATGACGATGTTGCCGCCGCCGGAGAGGGTGCCCATGGTGGAGCAGCCGCCGCCGAGGTCCGAGCCCTTGCCGACCATCACGCCAGCGGAGATGCGGCCCTCGATCATGCCTGGCCCCTCGGTGCCGGCGTTGAAGTTGACGAAGCCCTCGTGCATCACCGTGGTGCCCTCGCCGAGGTAGGCGCCCAGGCGTACCCGGGCGGTGTCGCCGATGCGCACGCCGGCGGGCACCACGTAGTCGGTCATCTTGGGGAACTTGTCGACGCAGTCCACGGAGAGGGGGCGCCCTTCCAGGCGAGCCTTGAGGCGGCGGGCCGGCAGCTCCTCGATGTCGATTGCCCCTTCACCGGTCCAGGCGATGTTGCGCAGCAGGCCGAACATGCCGGTGAGGTCCAGGCCGTGGGGCTTCACCAGGCGGTGGGAGAGCAGGTGCAACTTGAGGTAGACCTCCGGGGCGCTCTGGGGCGGGGTGTCCACGTCCAGGAACATGGCCACCAGCGGGCGCTGGCTCACGGCCAGGGACTCGGCCAGTTCGGCCTGTTCCTCGTGGCCGGCGGTCTTCAGCGCGCCGGCCAGCTCGCCGCACTGCTCGGGCAGGAAGCTGACCGCGGCGTTGCCGGCGGGGGCGTCGAGCACCTTGGCAGCGGCGGCTACCAGGCCAGCGTCGGGGTCGAGCAGCGGGGCCGGATAATAGATTTCCAGCCAGTCGCCCTGGGTGTTCTGGGTGCCGATTCCGAGTGCAAAGCTCAGCATGGGAAGGTGTCCTCTGGAAGCGTGGGGAGGGCTTGGCAGGCCCTAGCGTGAGTCGTAGTCGCCGTCGCGGTAACCGACGAGGATCTCGTCGCCGGTATCGAGCAGCGGGCGCCTGAGCAGGGTGGGGTGGGCCAGCATCAGCTCGCGCGCCGTGTTGGCGTCGATGTCGGCCTTCTCCTCGTCATCGAGCTGACGCCAGGTGGTGCTGCGCTTGTTGAGCACCTCCATGACCGGCACGCGGTGCAGGATGTGCTCCAGCAGCATTTCGGAAAGCCCGTCCTCGCGCAAGTCATGGACCTGGTAGGGAATGCCCTTGCCGTCCAGCGCCTTGCGGGCGCGGCGACAGGTGTCGCAGTTCTTGATCACGTAGAGCGTCAGCATCGGGGACTCCTCTCGATGAAGCGGCGGATGCGCCAGGCGGCCTCCACCGTGGCCTCGACCTCGGCGACCAGCGCCAGGCGCAGCCGGCCGCTGCCGGGGTTTGTGCCGCTGCTGCCGACCCGGCCCATGTAGCGGCCGGGCAGCACGCTGACGTTGGTCTCGGCGTAGAGCGCGCGGGTGAAGGCCGCGTCGTCCCCGCCGGGCACCGCCGGCCACAGGTAGAAGCCGGCCCGGGGGGTGGGAAAGTCCATCACCGGGGCGAGGACCTCGGTGACCGCGGCGAACGTCTCGCGGTAGGCGTCGCGGTTGGCGCGCACGTGCGCCTCGTCGTGCCAGGCGGTGATCGAGGCCTGCTGGACGGGCAGCGACATGGCGCAGCCGTGGTAGGTGCGGTAGCGCTTGAAGGGGGCGATCAGCGCGGCATCGCCGGCGACGAACCCGGAACGCAGCCCCGGCAGGTTGGAGCGCTTGGAGAGGGAGTGGAACACCAGGCAGCGCCGGTAGCTGTGGCGGCCGAGGCGCGCACAGGCCTCGAGCAGCCCCGGCGGCGGGGCGGCCTCGTCCAGGTAGAGCTCCGAGTAGCACTCGTCCGAGGCGATCAGGAAATCGTGCTCATCT
This sequence comes from Halomonas sp. 25-S5, assembly GCF_029889845.1. Taxonomy (GTDB): domain Bacteria; phylum Pseudomonadota; class Gammaproteobacteria; order Pseudomonadales; family Halomonadaceae; genus Halomonas. The sequence goes on along the minus strand of NZ_JARANV010000004.1, from coordinate 183,475 downwards.
GCGAGGGCGATAAGCTTCTCGAATTCGGCCAACGGCGTCACCGCCCCGTTGGGGTTGGCCGGCGAGCAGAGGAACACCAGCTGGACGTCGCGCCAGGTCTCGGCGGGCACGCTGTCCAGGTCCGGCCGGAAGCCGTTCTCGGCCGTGGCGTCCAGATAGAGCGGCTTGCCGCCGGCGAGCAGGGTGGCACCCTCGTAGATCTGATAGAAGGGGTTGGGGATCGCCACCTTCGCCGGGCGAGTGCGATCCAGCGCGGCCTGGACGAAGGCGAAGATTGCCTCCCGGGTGCCGTTCACCGGCAGCACCTGGTCGTCGGCGTCGAGCCCCGCCAGCCCGAAGCGTTGTATCGCCCAGCCGGCGATCGCCGCGCGCAGTTCGGCCGTCCCGGCGGTGGCCGGGTAGCGGGCGAAGCCCTGGCGGTGAGCCGTGAGCGCCTCGAGGGCCGCCGCGAAGGGCGCATGCTGCGGCTCGCCGATGGTCAGCGGGATGTGCGAGAGCCCCGCGGGCGGCGTCACGCCGGCCTTGAGGGCGGCGAGCTTCTCGAAGGGGTAGGACTTGAGGGCGTCGAGGTCGGGGTTCATGGGTGTCCAGATGCGCCTGGGACAGAAGCCAGCGTCCGGCGTGGTTGTCGGTAATGGCCCGCATGCCGGCGGCGCGCGGGCGGGCAGGGCGTCGATTATAGGGAAGCCCCGGGGCGGCCTCAAACGCTGGCCCGCCCGCGCGTCCGTCGGGCGGCGTCAGCCGGGGATGGCCAGGACCTCGATGAGGCGCTCGCGCAGGCGCTGCTGGCGTCCCGGGTCGGTGAGCGGCGCACCGGCCTTGTCGGTGATGAAGAAGACGTCCTCGACCCGCTCGCCCAGGGTGGCGATCTTGGCCGCCGACAGCGCGATGTCCTGTTCCATGAAGATGCGTCCCACCCGGGCCAGCAGGCCGGGGCGGTCGGGCGCGACCAGCTCGAGCAGGGTGCGCTCGTTGGCCGGGTCCTGCTCGATGCTGACCTCGGTGGGCACGCGGAAGTGCTTGAGCTGGCGCGGGGTGTGCCGGGTGACGATCTGCGGGTAGTCGTCCGGGTCGTCGAGCTCCTCCACGAGGTGGCGGCGGATTTCTTCGATGCGCTCGCGGTCACGGATCGCCTGGCCGTGGTCGTCCAGCACGATGAAGGTGTTCAGCGTCCAGTCGTTGCTGGAGGTGGCGATGCGGGCGTCATGGATCGATAGCCCCAGCTGGTCCATGGCGGCGGCGGTGGCGGCGAAGAGGTCGTCCACCGAGCGGGTGTGGATGAAGACCTTGGTGCCGCCCTCGGCCATGTCGTCGATGGGGGCGTTGATCAGGATCAGCGGCAGCTGGCTGTCGCCATGGCCGAGGATGCCCTGGGTCTGCCAGACGATCTCGCTGGGCGCGTACTGGAGGAAGTAGTCCTCGCCCAGCGACTCCCAGAGCCGGTCGACCCGGGCCATGTCGGCGCCCACCGAGGCGAGCAGCGAGTGGGCCTCACTGCGCGTCTCCCGCACCCAGTCGTCGCGTTCCAGGGGGTTCTCGAGGCCGCGGCGCAGGGCGCGCTTGGTCTCGCTGTGCAGCTGGCGCAGCAGCGAGGCCCGCCAGCCGTTCCACAGGGTCGGGTTGGTGGCGTTGATGTCGGCCACCGTCAGCACGTAGAGGTAGTCGAGCCGGGTCTCGTCGCCGACCAGGCGCGCGAAGTCGGCGATCACGTCGGGGTCGGTGATGTCGCGCTTCTGGGCGACCATGGACATCATCAGGTGGTGCTCCACCAGCCAGCTGACCAGGCGCGTGTCGCGGCTGGAGAGCCCGTGGCGCTCGCAGAAGGCCTCGGCATCCCGGGCGCCGAGGGTGGAGTGGTCGCCGCCGCGTCCCTTGCCGATGTCGTGGTAGAGCCCGGCGATCCACAACAGCTCCAGCTTGGGCAGCTGGTGGATCAGGTTGGCGGCGACCGGGAACTCCTCCTTGGCCTCGGGCTTGCGGAAGCCGTGGATGCACTTGAGCAGGCGCAGCGTATGGGCGTCCACCGTGTAGATGTGGAAGAGGTCGTGCTGCATCAGCCCCACCGCCTGGCCGAACTCGGGCAGGTACTTGCCGAGCACGCCGTAGCGGTTCATGCGCCGCAGCTGGCGGGCCACGTTGCCGCCGGAGCGCAGCAGGGCCATGAACAGGCTCTGGTGACGCAGGTCGTCGCGATAGAGATCGTCGATCTGGTGGCGGTGGTCGCGGATCAGGCGGATGGTGTCGGCGCGTACCCCCTCGATCTCCGGGTGCTCGGCCATCAGCAGGAAGAGCTCGAGCAGCGCCGAGGGACGCTTGCGGAAGACATGGCGCGAGCGCGCCTGGATATAGCCTCCCTTGATCTCGAAGCGCTCGTTGAGGGGGAGGGTGGTGAGCGCCTCGCCGGCGTGCAGGATCCCCTCGTCGAAGTGCTGCAGCAGCATGTCGTTGAGCCCGGCCAGCGCCGTGACATGGCGGTAGTAGCGCTTCATGAACTGCTCCACGGCCAGGCGTTCCGGGGTGTCGCGGTAGCCGAACAGTTCGGCGATGGTGCGCTGGTGGTCGAACAGCAGGCGGTCCTCGGCGCGGTCGGTGAGCATGTGCAGGGCGTAGCGCACCTGCCACAGGAAGGCCTGGCCCTGGCTGAGGATGCGCAGCTCCGGGTCGTTCATGAAGCCGCCGGCGACCAGGTCCTCGTAGCGCTGGGTGCCGAAGTGGCGCTTGGCCACCCAGCCGATCATCTGGATGTCGCGCAGCCCGCCGGGCGAGCTCTTGATGTTGGGCTCGAGGTGGTACTCGGAGTTGTTGTAGCGGTAGTGACGGCTGATCTGCTCCTGCCACTTGGCCTCGAAGAAGCGGTCCGCCGGCCATAGCCGGTCGGTGGAAAGGCGCGCCTGCATCGCCTCGCGCAGGCCGTCGGGCCCGGCCAGGGTACGGGTCTCGAGCAGGTTGGTGATCACCGTCACGTCGGCCTCGGCCTCGCGCTCGCAGTCGGCGAGCGAGCGCACGCTGTGGCCGATCTCCAGGCCGATGTCCCACAGGAAGGTGATGAAGGCCGTCAGCGGCTCGCGATACGGCGTGTCGTCGTCTTCTTCGAGCAGCAGCAGCAGGTCGATGTCGGAGTGGGGGTGCAGCTCGCCGCGGCCGTAGCCGCCCACGGCGAGCAGGGTTACCCCGTCATCGGGCCAGGTGTGTTGCTCCCAGGCGATGGCCAGCAGGCGATCCAGGCACCAGGCCCGGCCGTGCACCAGGTCGCGGATGTCGGCGCCGGCGCGGAAACGCTCGTCGAGGCGGGCCTGGAGGCCGCGCAGCGCGGCCTTGAAGGGGGTGATCGGCGAGCGCTCGCCGGCGAGCTCGGCGCGGAAGGCCTCGACGTCGAAGAGGCTGCCGTCGGGGACGAAGCGGTAGTGGTGCAGGAGCATGGCGGTCGACTCAGCGGTCGAGGAAGGAGAGGTCTTCGTCGCCACGGGCGGTGAGCACCTCCACGCCCGTCGCGGTGACCAGCAGGGTGTGCTCCCACTGGGCGGTCAGGCTCCTGTCCTTGGTCACGGCGGTCCAGCCGTCGCGCAGCACCTTGGTGCGATGGTCGCCAACGTTGATCATCGGCTCGATGGTGAAGCACATGCCCTCCTCGAGGGCGATGTCGGCCTCGGGGGCGTAGCCGTCGTAGTGCAGGACCTGCGGATCCTCGTGGAAGCCGGCGCCGATGCCGTGCCCGCAGAAGTCGCGCACCACCGAATAGCCGTTGGCCTCGGCGTGGGACTGGATGGCGCGGGCCAGTTCGGAGAGATGCACGCCCGGGCGCACTAGGGCGATGCTGCGGTACAGACACTCCTGGGTGACTCGGCACAGGCGCTCGCCCTGGATGGTTTCGCCGATGATGAACATCATGCTGGAGTCGCCGTGATAGCCGTCGGCGGTCTTCACGGTGATGTCGATGTTCATGATGTCGCCCTTCTTGAGCTTCTTGGCGTCATCCGGGATGCCGTGGCAGACCACGTGGTTGATCGAGGTGCAGATCGACTTGGGGAAGCCGTGATAGTCGAGCGGCGCCGGGGTGGAACCCAGCTCGTCGACGATGTAGTCGTGGCACAGCCGGTCCAGCTTGCCGGTGCTCACGCCGGCCGTCACGTGGGGGAGGATCATCTCGAACACGCTGGCGGCCTGGCGGCCCGCCTCGCGCATCTTCTCGATCTCGTCGGGCGTCTTGATGGGTACGTTCATGGAATCTCGAATCGGGGGTGGTGTCGCCCGGACAACGGCGGGCTCGAACATCGGACGACTTCATCTCAGAGGTCATCCATGGTATAAATCTGCGCGCTTTCCTGCAATCGCGGAGCCCTGCCGACCCCTCGGCGCCTCGGCGAGGTCGGGAAGTGCGCTTAATCAATGCAATGCCTTGAAATCACACATGCACCGTCACATGGTCCCGGGTGCTGTCGTGGTCATCTCACGATGACGCGGCGGTCGGATCCATGGGGTGCGTGGAGGCCTAACCCGATTTTTCAGGAGTCATCCATGGCACACGTCAACATGCGTGACCTGCTCAAAGCAGGTGCTCACTTCGGTCACCAGACCAAGTACTGGAACCCGAAGATGAGCAAGTTCATCTTCGGCGCTCGCAACAAGATCCACATCATCAACCTCGAGCACACCCTGCCGGCCCTCAACGAGGCCATCGATGTGGTCGAGAAGATGGCCGCGGCCAACAACAAGATCCTGTTCGTCGGCACCAAGCGCAGCGCGAGCAAGATCATCAAGGCAGACGCCAATCGCGTCGGCCAGCCGTTCGTCAACCACCGCTGGCTCGGCGGCATGCTGACCAACTACAAGACCATCCGCGTCTCCATCAAGCGCCTGCGCGAACTCGAGGCCATGCACGAGGACGGCACCTTCGAGAAGCTGACCAAGAAGGAAGTGCTGATGGCGACCCGCGAGCAGGACAAGCTCGAGCGGTCCGTGGGTGGTATCAAGGACATGGGCGGCCTGCCCGATGCCCTCTTCGTGATCGACGTCGACCATGAGCGCATCGCCATCAACGAAGCGAACAAGCTGGGCATCCCGGTTATCGGCGTGGTGGACACCAACTCCGATCCCGATGGCGTCGACTACGTGATCCCGGGCAACGATGACTCCATCCGTGCCATCCAGATCTACGTCAAGGCCGTCGCCGACGCCTGCGCCCGTGCCAAGGAAGGTCGCCCCGACGAGTTCGTCGAGGTGACCGAAGAGGCCGCCGCTCAGGAAAGCGACAGCGCCGCCGAGTGATCGCGGCCCGTCTGATCGGCGGCTGTGGGCGGCCTGTCATGCCGATGCCATCGATGCCGGTTAGACGAGAAGGGGGCCGCGGCCCCCTTTCTTCTACGAATTCACCGGATTCTCCGCTGCGAGGGTCCGGTCCACTTCCCGAGATATTCAGAGGTGACACCCATGGCAGCTATCAGCGCCTCCCAGGTCAAGGCACTGCGCGAGCGTACCGGGCTCGGCATGATGGAGTGCAAGAAGGCCCTCACCGAGACCGATGGTGACATCGAGCAGGCCATCGAGAACCTGCGCAAGAATTCCGGCCTCAAGGCCGCCAAGAAGGCCGGCCGCACCGCCGCCGAGGGCGTCGTGGTCACCCGCGTGGCCGAGGACGGCAGCTACGGCGTGATGGTCGAGATCAACTCCGAGACCGACTTCGTCGCCCGTGACGACAACTTCAAGGCCTTCGCCGAGAAGATCGCCGACACCTTCTTCGCCGCCAAGAGCGAGGACGTGACCGCCGTCATGGCCGGTGAGCTCGAGACCGCCCGCGAGCAGCTGGTGCAGAAGATCGGCGAGAACATCGGCGTGCGTCGCTGCGTCGTCGTCGAGGCCGGCGACGGCAAGCTGGTCGGCGAGTACGTCCATGGCGGCCGCATCGGCGTGCTGACGGTGCTCCAGGGCGGCAACGCCGAGGTAGCCAAGGACGTCGCCATGCATGTCGCCGCCATCAGCCCGGCCGTGGCGCGTCCCGAGGACATGCCCCAGGAGCAGCTGGACGCCGAGAAGGCGATTATCCTGGCCCAGCCCGACATGGCCGGCAAGCCCGAGCAGATCGCCGAGAAGATGGTCCAGGGCCGCCTGAAGAAGTACCTGGCCGAGAACAGCCTGACCGAGCAGCCCTTCGTCAAGAACCCGGACCAGTCCGTGGCCGAGTTCGTCAAGGCGGCCGGCGGCGAGGTGGTCGGCTTCACCCGTTTCGAGGTGGGCGAGGGCATCGAGAAGGAAGATGTCGACTTCGCCAAGGAAGTGATGGAACAGGCCAAGCGCAGCTGAGGTCACAGGTTCCAGTGTGAAGATGGCGTGCGCGCGAGCGCACGCCTTCGTGTATCCGGCCGGTGAATCCGGCCATCCACCACCATGCGTCGAGAACCCGGGAGATACCCCATGACCAGTGCCGATCAGCCCGCCCCCAGCAAGCCCGAGAAGACCCGCGCCGAGGTGTCGAAATACAAGCGTATCCTGCTCAAGCTCTCCGGCGAGGCCTTGACCGGCGATGCCGAGTTCGGCATCGACCCCAAGGTGCTGGATCGCCTGGCGCTGGAGATCGGCCAGCTGGTGGGGATCGGCGTCCAGGTCGGCATCGTCGTCGGCGGCGGCAACCTCTTCCGCGGGGCGGCCCTGCACGAGGCGGGCATGGATCGGGTCACCGGTGACCACATGGGCATGCTGGCCACGGTGATGAACGCCCTGGCCATGCGCGATGCCCTGGAGCGCTCCAACATTCGTTCGCGGGTGATGTCGGCGATTCCGATGAGTGGCGTGGTGGAGCATTACGACCGCCGGACCGCCATCCGCTACCTGACGTCCGGCGACGTGGTACTGTTCTCGGCCGGCACCGGCAATCCCTTCTTCACCACGGACTCCGCGGCCTGCCTGCGCGGCATCGAGATCGACGCCGACGTGGTGGTCAAGGCCACCAAGGTCGATGGGGTCTACGACAAGGACCCGGTCAAGCACCCCGAGGCGGTCAAGTACGAGCAGCTGTCCTATGATGATGCGCTCGACCAGAAGCTCGGGGTGATGGATTTGACCGCCATCTGCCTGGTGCGGGACCATGACATGCCGGTGCGGGTCTTCAACATGAACAAGCCGGGTGCCCTGCTGAACCTGGTGGTGGGTGGCAAGGAAGGCACGCTGATTGACAGAGGGTGAGACAGTGATCGATGACATCAAGAAGGATGCGCAGAGTCGCATGAAGAAGAGCCTTGAGGGCCTTCACCAGAACTTCAATAAGATCCGTACCGGTCGGGCGCACTCCAGCATCCTGGATGCGGTGACCGTGGACTACTACGGTGGCCAGGTGCCGCTCAATCAGGTGGCCTCGATCAACGTCGAGGACGCCAGGACCCTGGCCGTGGTGCCCTGGGAGCAGCAGATGGTGCCCAAGATCGAGAAGGCCATCATGACCTCCGATCTCGGCCTCAACCCGGCAAGCGCCGGCAACGTGATCCGCGTGCCCATGCCGATGCTCACCGAGGAGACGCGCAAGGGCTACATCAAGCAGGCCCGCCAGGAGGCCGAACATGCCCGGGTGGCGGTGCGCAACGTGCGTCGCGATGCCAACGGCGACCTCAAGTCGCTGCTCAAGGAGAAGGAGATCACCGAGGACGAGCAGCACCAGGCCGAGGAGGCCATCCAGAAGCTCACCGACAGCATCATCGCCGAGATCGACAAGGCGCTGGAGTCCAAGGAACACGACCTGATTCAGGTCTGAGGACGGCGGGCGGCACCGGCGAACGGCGCCGCCGGCGACGGATCGCCCCTCGGCGAACCGCGGGTGAGGCGTCCGCGGTTCGCCGGCTTACACGCTCTTACCCGCCATGCGAGACATCATGACGTCACCGCACTCTCCCCGTTCCGGGGCCACCCCCGACGACGGGCCTACCGCCGGCGAGGCGCCCCTGCCGCGCCACGTGGCCATCATCATGGACGGCAACAACCGCTGGGCGAAGGCGCGTGGCCTGTCCGGCGTGCGTGGCCATCATGCCGGCGTCGAGGCGGTGCGCGCCGTCATCCGCCGTGCCGCCGAGCGCGGCATCGAGACCCTCACGCTGTTCGCCTTCTCCAGCGAGAACTGGAAGCGGCCTGCCAGCGAGGTCAATGCCCTGATGGAGCTCTTCCTCATGGCGCTCAAGCGCGAGGTCAGGAAGCTCCATCGGCACGGCATCCGCCTGTCGGTGATCGGTGACCGCAGCGGCTTCTCCGCTTCGATCCAGAAGCATATCGCCAGCGCCGAGGCGCTGACGCGGGACAACTCCGGCCTGCACTTGGTGATCGCGGCCAACTACGGGGGGCGCTGGGACATCGCCGGTGCTGCCCGGCGGCTGGCCGAGCGGGTCGCCGCCGGCGAGCTCGACCCCGCGGCGATCGACGAGCGGGCCCTCGACGAGGAGGTGAGCCTGTCCGGGGATGCGCCGGTGGATCTGTGTATCCGCACCAGTGGTGAGCGGCGCATCTCCAACTTTCTGCTCTGGCAGATGGCCTATGCCGAGCTGCATTTCACCCCCGTATTGTGGCCCGACTTTGATGGCGCCGCCTTCGACCGTGCGCTGGCCGACTTTCAGGGACGGCAGCGGCGCTTCGGCATGACCGACGAACAGATCGAGGCACAGGGTGCTTAGACAACGGATCCTCACCGCGGCCTGGCTGCTCCCTCTGGCCCTGTTGGGCCTGTTCGGCCTGGAGGGTGAGGGGTTCCAGTTATTCACCGCCGCCATCGTGCTGCTCGCCGCCTGGGAGTGGGCCAACCTCGCCGGCATCAGCCCGCCGAGCCGTCGCCTGCTCCCGGTGGTGGGCCTCGCCGTGCTGATGGCGCTGTGCTGGGCGACCGGGGCCGTGCTGTCGACCTGGCCGCTGTGGCTGGGCGCGCTGGGCTGGCTGGCCAACCTCTACTGGGTGACCGGCTATCCAGCGCGCCTGGCGCAGTGGCGCTCGACCGGCATGCGCCTGGCCATGGGGCTCTGGGTGCTGCTGCCGACCTGGGTGGGCTTCAGCGTGCTGCGCGAGGGCGGTGCCGTCTGGCTGCTGTTCGTGCTGTTGCTGGTGTGGGGCGCCGACATCGGTGCTTACTTCGTCGGCCGGGCCCTCGGCCGACACAAGCTGGCCCCCAGCGTCAGCCCCGGCAAGACGTGGGAGGGCGTGGCTGGCGGCCTGGCCGTCACCTCGCTGCTGGCGGTCGGCTTCGCCGCCTGGCAGGGCCTCGGAGTCGCCGGTGGCCTGATGCTGCTGCTGGCGACGGCGGTGGTGACCCTGGCCTCGGTGCTGGGCGACCTGCTCGAGAGCATGCTCAAGCGCCATCGCGGCATCAAGGACTCCAGCCAGCTATTGCCGGGCCATGGCGGGGTGCTCGACCGAGTCGACAGCCTGACCGCGGCGGTGCCGCTGTTCGCGCTGTTGCACGGGGGGCTGCTGTGACCCTGCGCCGCGTGACCGTGCTCGGCGCCACCGGCTCCATCGGCACCAGCACCCTGGACGTCCTCGGCCGCCACCCCGAACGCTACCGGGTGCACGCCCTGACCGCCCACCGCTCACGAGAAGCGCTGCTGGCCCAGTGTCGGCGCCACCGGCCAGCAGTGGCCGTGCTCGATGCCGAGGAGGACGCCTCCTGGCTGCGCGGGCAGCTGGCCGAGGCGGGGCTCGCCACCGAGGTGCGGGCCGGCCGGGAGGCGCTGGTCGAGGTAGCCGAGGCCCGCGAGGTCGATACCGTGATGGCGGCCATCGTCGGTGCCGCCGGCCTGCTGCCGACGCTAGCCGCGGTGAAGGCCGGCAAGCGCGTCCTGCTGGCCAACAAGGAGGCCCTGGTGATGTCCGGGGCGCTGTTCATGGACGCCGTGACGCGCCATGGCGCGACCCTCCTGCCCATCGATTCCGAACATAATGCCATCTACCAGTGTCTACCCGTCGAGCATCGCGGTGGCCTGAGGTGCCACGGGGTGACGCAGCTGCTGCTGACCGCCTCGGGCGGCCCCTTCCGCGGCTGGTCGCGAGATGCCCTGGCCCGCGTGACCCCGGACCAGGCCTGCGCCCACCCCAACTGGTCCATGGGGCGCAAGATCTCGGTGGACAGCGCCACCCTGATGAACAAGGGACTCGAGCTGATCGAGGCGTGCTGGCTGTTCGATGCTCGCCCCGACCAGATTCAGGTGGTGGTGCACCCCCAGAGCGTGATCCACTCCATGGCGGCCTACAGCGACGGCTCGGTGATCGCCCAGCTGGGCAACCCGGATATGCGGACCCCCATCGCCTACGGGCTGGCCTGGCCGGAGCGTATCGACGCCGGGGTGGAGGCGCTGGACCTCTTCCGGGTCGCGCGACTCGACTTCGAGCCCGCCGACGAGGCGGCCTTTCCCTGCCTGCGCCTGGCCCGGGAGGCCATGGCCGCGGGCGGTACCGCGCCGGCGGTGCTCAATGCCGCCAACGAGGTGGCGGTGGAGGCCTTCCTGGCCGGCCGCCTCGGCTTCACCGGCATCGGTGACCTAGTGGCTCGGGTGCGCGATGAGCGCCTGGTCGCACCGGCCGGGGACCTCGAGACCATCCTCGAGGCCGATGTCCTCGCCCGGCGCGCGGCACACGCCTGGCTGGCGCGGCAATGATGCGCGCGCCTTTACATTGTTGACTGCAAGGAGATTGCCTTGGGCCTGATCCAGAACGTGCTGGCCGTGATCGTGGTGCTCGGCCTCTTGATCACCTTCCACGAGTTCGGCCACTTCTGGGTGGCCCGGCGCTGCGGCGTGAAGGTGCTGCGCTTCTCGGTGGGCTTCGGCAAGCCGATCTGGTCCCGCGTCGACCGCCACGGCACCGAGTTCGTGGTGGCCGCGATCCCGCTGGGCGGCTACGTGAAGATGCTCGACGAGCGCGAGGGGCCCGTCGATCCCGCCGAGCGGTCGCAGGCCTTCAACAACAAGACGGTCTGGCAGCGCATCGCCGTCGTCGCGGCCGGGCCGCTGGCCAACTTCCTGCTGGCCATCGTCGCCTACTGGGCGCTGTTCGTGGCCGGCACTACCACGGTGGCGCCGGTGATCGGCAGCGTGGCGCCGGACTCCCCGGCCAGCCGCGGCGGCCTCGAGACAGGCCAGGAGATCACCGCGGTCCGCGGTGAGGTGGTGCGCTCCTGGGACGAGATCAACCTCAAGCTGATCGCGGCCATCGGCGAGAGCGGCGAGCTCGAGGTCAAGGCCCGCGACGAGGCCACCGCCGACCCGCGGACCTATCGCTTGCCGGTCGAGGAGTGGCTGGTGCGCCAGGATCCGCCCCGGCCGCTGCCGAGCCTGGGGCTGACCCCCTGGCAGCCCGAGATCCCGGCGGTGCTGGGCCAGCTGGTCGAGGGCGAAGCGGCCGCCGAGGCCGGCCTGCAGGTGGGCGACGAGGTCGTTGCGGTGGACGGTGAGCCGGTGGCGGACTGGATGGCCTTCGTCGACCGGGTCCGCGCCAGTCCCGGCCGACCCCTCACCCTCGAGGTGCTGCGCGACGGCGAGCGCCGCGAGATCACCGTCACTCCCGGCCGCAACCAGCTGGAGGAGGGCGTGTCCATCGGCTACATCGGCGCCGGCGTCGAGGCCGTCGGCTGGCCCGACGAGTACCGTCGCGAGATCCGTTACGGCCCGCTGGCCGCCGTGGGGCAGTCGTTGGCGCGCACCGGCGAGATGACGGTGCTGACCCTGGGCGCCATCCGCAAGATGGTGGTAGGGCTGATCTCGCCGTCGAACCTCTCCGGGCCCATCACCATCGCCCGGATTGCCGGCGAGTCGGCGCGCAGTGGCCTCGAGAGCTTCGTCAGCTTCCTGGCCTACCTCTCGATCAGCCTGGGGGTGCTCAACCTGCTGCCGATCCCGGTGCTCGACGGCGGCCATCTGCTCTATTACCTGGTCGAGGTGGTGCGCGGTCGTCCGGTGTCCGAACAGGTCCAGGCCGTGGGCCTGCGCATCGGCCTGGCGCTGGTCGGCACCCTGATGCTGATGGCGCTGTATTTCGACCTGATGCGGCTCTGGTAGTCGGGCGCTGGCTTGTCAGTGGCCAGTACAAATGTATAAGGTGCCTGTCTGGACAGGACGGCAGATCAACGCGAGCGAATCGACTGCATGAAAATCAAGACCATCGGACTGGCGGCGCTGCTGCTCGTAGGTGCCCAGGCGGCACTGGCGGAACCTTTCGACGTTTCCGACATAAGGGTAGAGGGGCTGCAGCGGGTCTCGCCCGCCTCCGTGTTCAATGCCTTTCCTGTCAGCGCCCGCGACCGGGTCGACGAGCGCGAACTGGCCGAGGCGGCCCGGTCGCTCTTCGCCACGGGCCTCTTCGAGGACGTCAGCCTGGCCCGCGAGGGCGACGTCCTGATCATCCAGGTGGTCGAACGCCCGACCATCGCGCGCCTCAACATCGAGGGCAACAAGCAGATCGCCGACGAGGACCTGCGCAACGGCCTCAAGCAGGCCGGGCTGGATGAGGGGCAGGTGCTGCAGCTCTCCACCCTCGAGGAGATCCAGCGCGAACTGGAGGGGGTCTATCAATCCCAGGGGCGCTACAGCGCGCGGATCGACACCTCCGTCGAGGAAGTCGGCGAGGGCCAGGTCCAGGTCAACATCGACATCGATGAGGGGGCGGTGGCCAAGATCCGCCAGATCAACATCGTCGGCAACCGTGACTTCGCCGATGACGAGCTGCGCGAGGTCTTCGAGCTGGAGGATAAGCCGGGCTGGTTCTTCGGCTGGTTCTCCAGCGACGAGTACTCCCGTGAGGCCCTGGCCGGTGACCTGGAGCGGCTGCGCTCCTTCTATCTGGACCGCGGCTACGTGAACTTCAACATCGAGTCCTCTCAGGTCTCGATCAGCCCCGACAAGTCACGGATCTTTGTCACCGTGAACATCGACGAGGGGCGTCAGTACCGGCTGGGCGACATCCGCTTCGCCGGTGATCTGCGGGTCCCCGAGCGCGAGGCCCGTGGGCTGCTGGAGGTGGAAACCGGCGAGATCTTCTCGCGCAGCGACGTGACCGCCTCCGCGGAGGCCCTGCGCTCGCGGCTGGGGGCCGAGGGCTTTGCCTTCGCCAACGTGGACGGCATTCCCGAGGTCGCCACCACCGGCGACACCGTGGACCTGACCTTCCGCATCGAGCCGGGGCGCCGGGCTTACGTGCGGCGTATAGAGTTTATCGGCAACACCACCACCCAGGACGAGGTGCTGCGTCGCGAGATGATCCAGATGGAGGGCGCGCCGGCCTCCACCGAGTCGATCAGCCAGTCGCGCCAGCGCCTGGAGCGCCTGGGCTTCTTCAAGCAGGTCGACGTGGAGACCCGTCCGGTGGCCGGCGAACCTGACAAGCTGGACGTCACCTACACCGTGGAGGAGCAGCCCTCCGGCTCGATCTCGGCGAGCATCGGCTTCTCCCAGAGCGCCGGGGTGATCTACGGCGCCTCGCTGTCCCAGAACAACTTCCTGGGGACCGGCAACCGGGTCAACATCGGTGCCCAGCGCAGCGACACCTTCACCAGCCTCAACTTCGGTTACACTGACCCGTACTGGACCCTGGGCGGCATCTCGCGCGGCTATAACCTCTACTACCGCGAGACCGACTATGAGGACTCCGACATCTCGACCTACTCCACCGACGCCTACGGTGGGGGCATCAACTTCGGCTATCCGATCAACGAGCTGGCCCGCCTGAACTTCGGGGCCGCGGTCGAGGACCTGACCCTCAGGACTTTCCGCGATACACCGGCCGAAATCATCCAGTATGAGGAGGATCAGGGTAGTGACGCCCAGAGCCTGAAGCTCACCGCCAGCTGGACCCGCAACAACCTCAACCGCGGCATCATGCCCACCGCCGGCAACTACCAGCGCCTGTCGCTGGAGAGTGCGGTGCCGGGCAGCGACGCCGAGTACTACAAGCTGCGCGCCCGGGCCCGCCAGATCTTCCCCCTCAACGAGGAGCAGACCTGGGGGCTGAAGTTCAGCGGCGAGCTGGGCTACGCGGACAGCGTCGGTGACGACCCCTATCCGTTCTACGAGAACTTTTTCTCCGGTGGCCTGGGCTCGGTACGCGGCTTCACCGGCAACACCCTGGGGCCGGCCACCACCGAGCGCAACGGTGGCGACGACCGCACCCTCGGCGGCAACATTCTGGTGGAGGGCAGCGCCGAGGTGCTCTTCCCGGTGCCCTTCGTCGAGGACCAGCGCTCGCTTCAGGCCTCGCTGTTCCTGGATGCCGGCAACACCTTCCTGACCGACTGCTATGACGTGCCCGAGGGGTTCACCTCTTCGTGCGACTCCGGCATCGACCTGGGCGAGCTGCGCTACAGCGCAGGCGTCGGCCTCTCCTGGCTGACCCCGGTGGGGCCGCTGACCTTCAGCGTCGCCGAGCCGCTCAACGACAAGGACGGTGACGACACCCAACTCTTCCAGTTCTCGCTGGGTCAGACCTTCTGATCCAGCCCCCTATCGAGGAGTCCCTCGCATGCGCAAGCTGTCCGCTGCCCTCTGCCTCAGCCTGTTGGCCGCCGTCACCCTGCCGGCCCAGGCCGACGAGGTGGCCGTGCTCGACTGGCGCGCCGCGCTGATGGAGACCGACGTCGCCCAGCGTTCCATGAACGAGTTGCGCAATCGCCTCGCCAGCCAGCAGCAGGAGGCCGAATCCCTGGGCCAGGAGCTTGAGCAGATGCAGCAGCGCCTGCAGCAGCAGGGCGAGAGCATGACCGAGACTGAGCGGCGCACGGCCATGCAGGCGTTCCAGCGCAAGGGGCAGCGCTTCGAGCAGCTGCGCCAGGAGATCGGCCAGGCGCGCCAGCAGTCCGAGCAGCAGTTCCTCCAGCAGGCCGAGCCCAAGCTGGACCAGGCCGTCCAGCAGGTCATCGATCGCCACGGGGTCGAGGTGCTGGTGGACCCGAACGGCGTGCTGCATTCCGAACGGGAGCTGCAGAACCTGACCGGGGAAGTCACCGAGATCCTCAACACCCTCTACTGAGCCGGCCGCCCCACCACAGCGAGTCCCCATGAACCAAGACGCCCGAACCCTCACACTGGCCGAGATCGCCGAGCGCCTGGGAGCCCACCTGGAGGGCGACGGCGGACGGCGGGTGTGCGGCTTGGCCACGCTCCGGGAGGCCGAGCCGGACCAAGTGGCCTTCCTCGCCAACCGCGCCTACCTCAAGGACCTGCCGGGAACCCGGGCCGCGGCGGTGCTACTACCGCCCGGCCATGCCGAGAGCTGCCCGGTGGCGCGCCTGGAGATGGATAATCCCTACCTCGGCTACGCCGAGCTGTCGCGGCTCTTCGATCCCCTGGCCGGCCGCACCCCGGCCGGGATCCATCCCACGGCGCTGGTCGCCGACGACGTCCGCCTGGGCGCGGAGGTGGCCATCGGCCCCCAGGCGGTGATCGAGTCGGGCGTCGAGCTGGGTGACGAGGTGGTCATCGGTCCGGGCTGCGTGGTGGGCGCCAACTCGCGCATCGGCCCCGGATCGCGGCTGCACGCCAATGTCACCGTCTGCCATGGCGTGGTGATCGGGGCCCGGGCCATCCTGCACAGCGGCTGCGTGATCGGCGGCGACGGCTTCGGTTTCGCCCATGACGGCTCACGCTGGCACAAGATCGCCCAACTGGGCGGCGTGGTGCTGGGCGACGACGTCGAGGTGGGCAGCTGCTCGAGCATCGATCGCGGCGCGCTCGGTGACACCCTGATCGGCGATGACGTCAAGATCGACAGCCAGGTGCAGATCGCCCACAACGTGCAGATCGGCGACCACAGTGCCCTGGCCGGCTGCGTGGGCATCGCCGGCTCCACCCGGGTGGGCCGCCACTGCATGCTGGGGGGCGGGGTGGGGCTCTCCGGCCACCTGACCATCGCCGACGGGGTGCAGGTCACCGGCATGAGCCTGGTGACCAACTCGATCCTCGAGCCCGGGATCTACTCGTCCGGGACCGGCGCCATGGACAACGCCCAGTGGCGTCGCAACGCGGTGCGCTTCAAGCAGCTCGACGACATCGCCCGGCGCCTGGCGCGGCTCGAGAAGGCCGGCCGCAGCGGTTGAGGCCGCGTCACAGGGCGGTATAATCCACCGCCTGTTTCCGCCGGCCCTTGCTGCCGGCCATGCCCCTCCACGGGAAGGGCATCCTGTCTTTCAGAGGTCGCTACGATGGTAATGGACATCAACGAGATTCGTGAGTATCTGCCCCACCGCTACCCCTTCCTGCTGGTGGACCGGGTGACGGAGATCACCCTGGGCGAAGCCATCGTTGCCTACAAGAATGTCAGCATCAATGAGCCCTTCTTCAACGGCCACTTCCCGCATCATCCGATCATGCCCGGCGTGCTGGTGGTCGAGGCGCTGGCCCAGGCCTGCGGCATCCTCGGCTTCAAGACCGTCAACAAGCTGCCCGCCGACGGCTACGTCTACTACCTGGTGGCCAGCGACAACGTGCGCTTCAAGCGCCCGGTGATGCCCGGTGACCAGCTGGTGCTGGAAGCCCGGGTCGAGCGTACCAAGCGCGGCATCTGGAAATTCGCCTGCCGCGCCACAGTGGACGGCGAGCTGGTCTGCGAGGCCGACATCACCTGCGCCGAGAGGAAGGTCGCTTGATACACCCCACCGCCCTGATCGATCCCGCGGCGCGCCTGGCCGACGATGTCGAGGTCGGGCCCTTTACGGTGATCGGGCCCGATGTCGAGATCGGGCCCGGCAGTCGCATCGGCCCCCATGTCGTGCTCAAGGGGCCCACCGTGCTGGGCGCGCGCACCCGCATCTTCCAGTTCGCCTCGGTGGGCGAGGACTGCCAGGACAAGAAGTACGCGGGGGAGCCGACCCGCCTGGTCATGGGCGACGACAACATCATCCGCGAGGGGGCCACCCTGCACCGCGGCACCGCCCAGGATCGCGGCGAGACCACCATCGGCTCGCGCAACCTCTTCATGGCCTATGTGCACGTCGGCCACGACTGCGTGATCGGCGACGACTGCATCCTGGCCAACCAGGTGACGCTCGCCGGCCATGTGACCCTGGGCGACTCCGTTATCCTCGGGGGGCTCTCGGCCATCCACCAGTTCTGCCACTTCGGCGAGCATGCCATGGCTGGCGGCGGCTCGATCATCACCAAGGACACCCCGGCCTACGTGATGATCAACGGCAACCCGGCCCAGGTCCACGGACTCAACCTGATAGGACTCAAGCGCCGCGGCTTCACCAAGGAAGCTATCCGTGCGCTGGGTGAGGCCTACAAGCTGGTCTACCGACAGGGACTGACGACCGAGCAGGCCCTGAGCCAGGTCCGGGAGCGCTTCGCGCTGCCCGAGACCGAGGTTTTCGCCGCCTCCATCGAGGTCTCGACTCGCGGCATCATCCGCTGAGCATGGCGCGTTGATGAGGGTGGCATCATGACGGTCCGGCGCGTCTACCTGGTCGCGGGCGAGCTCTCGGGCGACATCCTGGGGGCCAGCCTGATGCGTGCGCTGAAGGCGCGCCATCCCGGGGTCGAGTTCCGCGGCATCGGCGGCCCGCGCATGATCGCCGAGGGCATCGACAGCCGCTTCCCCCTGGAGACCCTGTCGGTGATGGGCCTGGTCGAGGTGATCCGGCACCTGCCCGGCCTGGTCCGGGTGCGTCGCGAACTCAGGCGCGATGCCCTGGCCTGGCAGCCCGATATCGTTATCGGCATCGATGCCCCGGACTTCAACCTCGGGCTGGAGCGACAGCTGCGCGAGGCGGGCCTGACCACCGCCCACTACGTCAGCCCCTCCGTCTGGGCTTGGCGCCAGGGGCGGGTCAAGGGCATCGCCCGCTCGGTCGATGCCATGCTCACCTTCCTGCCCTTCGAGGCCGCCTTCTATGCGCGCCACCGGGTACCGGTGGCCTTCGTCGGCCACCCGCTGGCCGACGAGCTGCCCCTCGACAACGACCGCGTGGCCGCGCGTGCCGACCTGGGCCTGGCCGATGCCGAGCAGGTACTGGCGGTGCTGCCCGGCTCCCGGGCCAGCGAGATCCGTTTCCTGGGCGAGACCTTCCTCGCTGCCGCCGAGCGGCTCTGCGCATCGCGCCCCGGGCTGCGGGTGGTGGTCCCGGCGGCGACACCCGAACGCCGCGGCGAGCTGGAGGCGCTGATGGCCGAGCATCCCGCCCTGACGGCGCGCCTGACCCTGGTCGACGGCCAGGCCCGGGAAGCCATGCTGGCAAGCGATGCGGTGCTGCTCGCCTCGGGCACCGCGGCCCTGGAGGCGATGCTCTGCCACCGCGCGATGCTGGTCGCCTACCGGATGGCGCCCATGACCCACTGGCTGGCCAAGCGACTGGTGAAGACCGAGTGGATCTCGCTGCCCAACCTGATCGCCCGCGAGGCCCTGGTGCCGGAGCTGATCCAGGACGCGGCCACCCCCGAGGCGATCGCCGAGCGCCTGGGCGAGATGCTCGACGATCCCGCGGGGCGGGCGGCCCTGGAGGCCCGCTTCGCCGCCATGCATGCTGGCCTGCAGCGCGATGCCAGCCGGCGGGCGGCCGAGGCCATCGAGGCGCTGGTCGCGGGCCGTCCGCTGCCGGCCAGCGTGGCCCCGGAACTGGCCGACGAGGTGGCGCCATGACGGCCAAGGCGCCTGCGAGAGGGAAAGGAGGCCGCGAGCTGCCGCCGCTGGTGATCGACTATGCGGGCGAGCACCTGGCCGGGGTCGACGAGGTGGGCCGCGGCCCGCTGGTCGGCCCGGTGGTCGCCGCCGCGGTGATCCTCGACCCGGCACGGCCCATCGCGGGCCTCGCCGACTCCAAGGCGCTCACCGCGCGGCGTCGCGAGGCCCTGGCCCTCGAGATCCGCGCACGGGCACTGGCCTGCGCCGTGGCCGAGGCGTCGGCCGCCGAGGTGGACGCGCTCAATATCTACCATGCCACGCACCTCGCCATGCGTCGCGCCATCGACGCCCTGGCGCCGGCGGCCGAGTACCTGCTGGTGGACGGCAACCGGCTGCCCGGGCATCATGTCTCCGGTCAGGCAGTGGTCAAGGGCGATGCCCGTCATCCGGCCATCGCCGCCGCCTCGATACTGGCCAAGGTCGAGCGCGACGCAGGCATGCTGGCCCTCGATGCCCGGCATCCCGACTACGGCTTCGCCCGCCACAAGGGCTACCCGACCCGCGAGCACCTGGCCGCCCTGGAACGCCTGGGGCCGCTGCCGGAGCACCGTCGCTCCTTCGGTCCCGTCAAGCGCCAGCTCGCGCTGTTCTAGGTCTGCCAGTCGCCCCTGATAGCGAGGGGCGCCGGTGATAGGCCGAAGGGGAGGTCCGATTCCAGGGAAGGAATCGGTAGCGTACAAGGAGGTATTAACAGCGCCTCCCCGCAGGCCTGTCGCCGGATCAGCCCCGAGCGATATTGCCGGGATAGCCTCGCGCTTCCTGTACTGATTATTTACCGCCAAGCCCCGAGCCCTTATATGACCACGCCCTTCGTTCATCTTCGCGTGCACAGCGAATTCTCCCTGGTCGACGGCCTGGTGCGTCTCAAGCCGCTGGTCCAGGCCGCAGTGGCCCAGGGCCTGCCCGCCGTGACGCTGACCGACGAGACCAACCTCTTCGGCCTGGTCAAGTTCTACAAGGGCGCCCAAGGTGCGGGACTCAAGCCGATAATCGGCAGCGATCTGTGGCTGGCCAACCCGCATGACGAGGGGCACCCCTATCGCCTGACGCTGCTGGCCATGGACGAGACCGGCTACCGCAACCTCACCGAGCTGATCTCGCGGGGCTGGATGCTCGGCCAGCGCCAGGGCCAGGCGCTGCTGGACAAGGCCTGGGTGCTCGAGCAGAGCGCGGGGCTGATCGCCCTGTCCGGTGGCCGGGAAGGCGAGGTCGGCCGCCACCTGCTCAGCGACCATCACGACGAGGCCCACGCCCTGCTCGAGGAGTGGAGCGCCGCCTTCCCGGGACGCTTCTACCTGGAGCTGACTCGCACCGGCCGTCCGCTGGAGGAAGAGTGCGTCCACCTCTCGGTGGACCTGGCCGTCGAGACCGGCACCCCGGTGGTGGCCACCAACGACGTGCGCTTCCTGGCGCGCGAGGACTTCTGGGCCCACGAGACCCGGGTGGCCATCGGCGAGGGCAAGGCGCTGGACGACAAGCGCCGCGAGCGACGCTACACCGAGGAGCAGTACCTCAAGAGCCCCGCCGAGATGGCGGAGCTGTTCGCCGACATCCCCGAGGCGCTGGAGAACAGCGTGATGATCGCCGCGCGCTGCAACGTGGAGGTGCGCCTAGGCGAGATCTTCCTGCCCGAGTTCGCGATTCCCGAGGGCATGACCCAGGACGAGTACTTCCGCAAGATCTCCCACGACGGCCTCACCGAGCGCCTGAACGCCCTTTTTCCGGCGGGGCGTTATCCGCGAGACGGGGCGGAGTATGCCGAGATCGATGCCCGCTACCGCAAGCGGCTCGACTTCGAGCTCGAGATCATCATCCAGATGGGTTTCCCCGGCTACTTCCTGATCGTCATGGACTTCATCCAGTGGGCCAAGGACAACGACGTCCCGGTAGGCCCGGGGCGTGGCTCGGGGGCCGGCTCGCTGGTCGCCTACGCTCAGAAGATCACCGACCTCGACCCCATCGGCTACGACCTGCTGTTCGAGCGCTTCCTCAACCCCGAGCGGGTCTCGATGCCCGACTTCGACGTCGACTTCTGCATGGAGAAGCGCGACCGGGTGATCGACTACGTCGCCGACCGCTACGGCCGCGACGCAGTGTCCCAGATCGTCACCTTCGGCACCATGGCGGCCAAGGCGGTGGTGCGCGACGTGGCGCGCGCCCAGGGCAAGCCCTACTCGCTGGGCGATAAGCTCTCCAAGCTGATTCCCTTCGAGGTGGGCATGACACTCGCCAAGGCCATCGAGGCCGAGCCGGCGCTCAAGGAGTTTCTCGACAACGACGAGGAGGCTGCCGAGATCTGGGAGATGGCCCTCAAGCTCGAGGGCATCACCCGTGGCACCGGCAAGCACGCCGGCGGCGTGGTGATCGCGCCGACCAGGCTCACCGACTTCTCGCCGCTGCTCTGCGACGAGGACGGCAGCGGCCTGATGGTGCAGTTCGACAAGAATGACATCGAGGAGGCCGGGCTGGTCAAGTTCGACTTCCTCGGCCTGCGCACCCTGACCATCATCGACTGGGCGCTGGAGATGGTCGACAAGGTGCGCGCCACCGAGGGTCAGGGGCCGCTGGACATCGACACCATCCCGCTGGATGACGTGCCGACCTTCGAGATGCTCAAGAAGGCCGAGACCACGGCTGTCTTCCAGCTCGAGTCCCGCGGCATGAAGGAGTTGATCAAGCGCCTGCTGCCGGATTCGCTGGAGGACATGATCGCCCTGGTGGCGCTGTTTCGCCCCGGGCCCCTGCAGTCGGGCATGGTCGACGACTTCATCAACCGCAAGCATGGCCGGGCGGAGATCTCCTATCCGCACCCGGACTACCAGCACGAGCTGCTCAAGCCGGTACTCGGGCCCACCTACGGCATCATCCTCTATCAGGAGCAGGTGATGCAGATCGCCCAGGTGATGGCGGGCTACTCGCTGGGCCAGGCCGACATGCTGCGCCGCGCCATGGGCAAGAAGAAGCCCGAGGAGATGGCCAAGCAGCGCGCCGGCTTCATGGAGGGCTGTGCGGCCAACGGCATCGACAAGGACCTCGCCGGCAACATCTTCGACCTGGTGGAGAAGTTCGCCGGCTACGGCTTCAACAAGTCCCACTCGGCGGCCTATGCGCTGGTGTCGTATCAGACCGCCTGGTTGAAGGCCCACTATCCCGGCCCCTTCATGGCGGCGGTGATGTCCACCGAGATGGACAACCTCGACAAGGTGGTGCCGCTGATCGAGGAGTGCCGCCACCTCTCGCTCACGGTGACCCCGCCCGACGTCAACGTCGGCGGCTACAAGTTCACCGTCGACGACCGGGCACGGGTCGTCTATGGCCTGGGGGCGATCCGCGGGGTCGGCGAGGGCCCGATCGGTGCCATCGTCGAGGCCCGCGAGGCCAACGGCCCCTTCGAGGACCTGTTCGATTTCTGCCGTCGGGTCGATCCCAAGCGCATGAACAAGCGCACCCTGGAGGCGCTGATCCGCTCTGGCGCCCTGGACACCCTGGGGCCGAATCGAGCGGCGCTGGCGGCGGCGCTGGAAGACGCACTGCGCGCCGCGGCCCAGAACCATCAGAACCAGAATGCCGGGATGATGGACATGTTCGGCGAGGCCTTCGCCGACGCCCCGGAGGAGGACGACGTCTACGCCGAGTACCGCGAGGCCCGGGAGTGGAGCGACAAGGAGCGCCTCGCCGGCGAGAAGGAGACCCTGGGGCTCTACCTCACCGGCCATCCCATTGACGAGTACGAGGGCGAGCTCGCCCGCTTCGTCTCCACCCGCATCAGCGACCTCAAGCCCTCCCGGGAGCCCCAACGGGTGGCGGGCCTGGTGGTCGGCGTGCGGACCATGAAGTCCAAGCGCGGCGACACCATGGCCTTCATGACTCTGGACGATCGCACCGGGCGCATCGAGGCCTCGCTGTTCGGCGAGCTCTATGACCAGCTGCGCGGCCGTCTCGAAACCGACCAGGTGATGATCGTCGAGGGCGAGGTCGCAAGCGACGACTACTCTGGCGGCCTGCGCCTGCGTGGCAAGGAGGTCACGCCGATGGTCGAGGCGCGCAGCCGCTTCGGCCAGGCGGTGGAGATCTCCCTGGACGGCGGTCGCCTCAACGGCCGCCTGGTGGACTCGCTGCGCGCGAGCCTCGCGCCCTTCTGCGACGCCGAAGGCCTGCCGGTAAGGCTGCGC
This sequence comes from Halomonas sp. 25-S5, assembly GCF_029889845.1. GTDB lineage: Bacteria > Pseudomonadota > Gammaproteobacteria > Pseudomonadales > Halomonadaceae > Halomonas. The sequence goes on along the minus strand of NZ_JARANV010000004.1, from coordinate 160,682 downwards.
TACCGCAATGCCGAGGCCACCGGCTGGCTGGAGCTCGCCGAGGAGTGGCGCGTCACCCCCAGCGACGAGCTGCTCACCGGGCTGCGCGAGGTGCAGGGCCAGGACGGGGTTCGGCTGAAGTACCGCTAGACCGGCGATGGGCGATAGTAGCGTGCTGTGGTCCGCATAATGCCGGCGAGGGGCACCGGAGATAGGCTGAAGTGGAGGTCCGAGGACCATGGATGGCCGAGGTAGCGCCCAGGGAGGGGTTCACAGCGCCCCCTCGACGGTCCGGCGCTCCGGGGCCTGTTGCCGGAACAGCCTCGAGCGGTGCTGCCATCTGCGATAGCCCTGCGGCGAACGGGACTCGCCTTGCGTGCCACGTTGAGGGTGCGATAATGCCAACCACTTCATTTTTCGCGCCGCACCTGGCCTTGACGGTCAGGGCGGTGAAACACGACAAGGCATCCGGCCAATGAATCCGAACTATCTCGACTTCGAACAGCCCATCGCCGAGCTCCAGGCCAAGATCGAGGAGCTGCGGTTGGTCGGTAACGACAGCCAGGTCAACCTCAGCGACGAGATCGGCCGGCTCGAAGAGAAGAGCCGCAAGCTCACCGAGTCGATCTTCAAGGACCTGAGCCCCTGGCAGGTCTCCCAGCTCTCGCGCCATCCCCAGCGCCCCTACACCCTGGACTACCTGGAGCACGTCTTCAGCGACTTCGAAGAGCTCCACGGCGATCGCAAGTTCGCCGACGATGCCGCCATCGTCGGCGGCGTGGCGCGCCTGGACGACCGGCCGGTGATGGTGATCGGCCACCAGAAGGGCCGCGATGTCCACGAGAAGGTGCGCCGCAACTTCGGCATGCCGCGCCCCGAGGGCTACCGCAAGGCCTGCCGGCTGATGGAGATGGCCGAGCGCTTCAAGATGCCGGTACTGACCTTCATCGACACGCCGGGGGCCTATCCCGGCATCGACGCCGAGGAGCGCGGCCAGTCCGAGGCCATTGCCCACAACCTGGCGGTGATGTCGCGTCTGCGCACGCCGATCGTCGCCACCGTGGTCGGCGAGGGCGGCTCCGGCGGGGCGCTGGCCATCGGCGTCTGCGACGAGCTGGCCATGCTGCAGTACTCCACCTACTCGGTGATCTCCCCCGAGGGCTGCGCCTCCATCCTGTGGAAGAGCGCCGAGAAGGCCTCCGATGCCGCCCAGGCCATGGGCATCACCGCCGAGCGCCTCAAGGAGCTGGGGCTGGTCGATACCCTGATTCCCGAGCCCCTGGGCGGTGCCCATCGCCACCCGATGCCCACCGCCGAGCGGGTCAAGGCGTCGCTGCTGGCGAGCCTTGACCGCCTGGAGACGATGGACACCGATACCCTGCTCGAGCGGCGCTACGAACGCCTGATGAGCTATGGGGCGCCGGCGTAACAAGATGGCCTCGGCGACGTTCATGGGGTCAGACCCCGGCCGAGCGACCCTGTCGGTCTCCGTGCTCCTTTCTCGACCCATCGCCGCCGCCGGGTCTGACCCCATGGGCGTGGGCGCACCATGTCCCTGCAGTCATTGATCGACAGCGCCCTGGCACGGACTCCGCCGGGGCGTTGCGTCTGGGTGGCCCTCTCCGGTGGCCTGGATTCCTTGCTGCTGCTGACCCTCGCGGCCGCGGCCGCTCACCATTACCCCCGCCCCCTGCGAGCCCTGCATGTCCACCATGGCCTGCAGGCCGCGGCCGACGGCTTCGAGCGTCACTGCCGACGGCTCTGTTCACGACTCGGCGTGCCGCTGGTCGTCGAGCGGGTGAGCGTCGACCTGGGGGCCGGACAGGGACACGAAGGGGCGGCCCGGGCGGCGCGCTATGCCGCCTTCGCCGGGCGAGTGGCGCCGGGGGAGACCCTGTGGCTGGCTCAGCACCGGGATGACCAGGCCGAGACCTTCCTGCTGGCCGCCCTGCGCGGCAGCGGGGTGCGCGGCCTGGCCGGGATGACGGCGGGCCGCGACTGGCGGGGCCGGCGGTTCGAGCGGCCGCTGCTGGGTATCGCGCGGTCGACCCTCGAGGCCGAGGGGCAGCGCCGGGGCCTGGCCTGGGTGGAGGATCCTTCCAACGACGACGAGACCCTGGACCGCAACTTCCTGCGCCACGCCGTGCTGCCGCTGCTGGCGTCCCGCTGGCCCCATGCCGGCGAGGCGCTCTCGCGCAGCGCGGCGCTTGCCGGCGAGGCCGACGCCCTGCTCGATGAGCTCGCCGGACTGGACCTCGAGCGCCTGGGCGGCGATGCGGCCCGCCTGCCGGCGGCGGGGCTCAAGGCGCTCTCCGCCCCGCGCCAACGGCTGTTGATTCGCTACGCCTGCCAACGCCTGGGTCTCTCGACCCCGCCCGCCCGGCGCCTTGAATCGCTGCTCGACCAGCTCGAGGCGCGCGTGGACGGCGAGGTGCGGGTGGCCTGGCACGGCGCGGAGGCCAGGGTCTGGCGAGGGCAGCTCCATCTGCTGGCGCCCCCTGAGCCGCTGCCGGCCGACTGGCAGGCCGAGTGGGATGGCCACGCGCCGCTGGTCACCCCGCTGGGGGAGGTGCAGGTCTCGCTGGGCCGTTTCGATGGGGCGCCGGTCCGCCTGAAAGTGGGGCCGCGGCAGGGGGGCGAACGGCTGCGGCTGCCCGGCCGTGGCCGGCGCGACCTCAAGCGGCTGTTGCAGGAGCTCGGCGTGCCGCCCTGGGAGCGAGGGCGGCTGCTGGTGGTCCGGGAAGGAGGTGCGTCGGTGGCGGTGCTGGACCCTCAGGCGCGGTGGCAGGCCCTGGCCGATGGCTGGGTTAGTCGCGACGCAGCACCAGGGGGTAGTCCGCACTCTGCTGGTAGGCCGCTTCCTGCTCCAAGTCGTTGAGCAGGAGTGCCGGGGGCTCCTCGCCAGCGAGAGTCAGCGTCAGCGTCTCGCCCTCGGCCTCGAGCTGTGGCACGGCGGGGGGGTGCTCGGGACGGGAGTGGTTGAGGATCACCGCCAGGCGCAGCAGTCGGGCCAGCCGGGCGTGGGGGCGGCGTTCCGACTCGGGCAGGGCCTGCCACTCCTTGACTGGGAACTTGCGGCGGTGGGCGCGCACCAGGAAGGCCAGCAGTCGCTGTTCCGGGCGCGAGAAGCCGGCCAGGTCGGAGTACTCGAGCAGGTAGGCGCCGTGGCGATGGAACTGGCTGTGGGAGATGGCCAGGCCGATCTCGTGCAGTCGGCCGCCCCAGTCGAGGAAGCGTGCCTGGTCGTCGTCCAGCCCCCAGGCCTCGCGAACCTGGTCGAGCAGGGCGCCGGCGGTGACCGCCACGTTGTCGGCCTGCCGGCCATCCACCTGGTAGTTGCGGGCCAGGTTGTCCAGGGTCTTGAGGCGCGAGTCCTCGGGACTGTTGCGCCCCACCATGTCGTAGAGCACCCCCTCGCGCAGGGCGCCGTCGGCATAGCGCATCTGCTCCAGCTCGAAGGCCTCGAAGACCGCACCGAGGATTGCCACACCGGCCGGAAAGACCCGTGAGCGGTCGGCCTTGAGCCCTTCCATGGCCACCTTGTCGAGCTTGCGGCACTTGATCAGGCGCTTGCGCAGGGCGGCCAGGCCGGTGCGGGTGATCACGCCCTCGGGGGCATCCCCGGCGGCCGCGATCACCGCGGCCGCCGCCTTGATGGTGCCGCTGGACCCCACCGGGTCGACCCAGCCCAGGCGCTGGTAGGGGCGCTGGATGTTGGCCAGCTCCGATAGGGCGGCAAGCTCCGCTTTGCGCATGCGCTTCTCGCTGATCTCGCCCCCCTCGAAGAAGCGGCGGGCGAAGGTCACGCAGCCCATGCGCAGGCTCTCCAGCGCCAGGGGCTCGAAGCGCTCGCCGATGATGAACTCCGTGGAGCCGCCGCCGATGTCGACGATCAGCCGGCGGCCGTCCTCGGCCAGGGCGTGGGCCGCGCCCAGGTAGATCAGGCGGGCCTCCTCGCGGCCGGCGATGATCTCGATGCGGTGGCCGAGCAGGGCCTCGGCACGCTCGATCAGCGCCTGGTTGTTGGTGGCATCGCGCAGCGCGTTGGTGCCCACCACCCGCAGGTGGCCCGGGGTGATGTCCTCGAGGAAGGGGGCGAAGCGTGACAGGCAGTCGAGAGCACGCTGCATGGCCGCCTCGCCGAGCCGTCCGTCCTCGTCGAGACCGGCGGCCAGCTGGACCTTCTCGCCGAGGCGGGCCACCACCTGCAGGCGGTCGTCCTGATAGTTGGCCACCAGCAGGTGGAAGCTGTTGGAGCCGAGGTCGATGGCGGCGAGCCGGGTGGGGTCGCCGGCCACGGCAGCCGGAAGCGGGTCGGCAGCGGAGGGCGCCGGGTCCTGTGGCGAGGTCATGGCAGTTCCTTCGGATCGGTCTGGGGCAAGGGTGCGCGGCGCTCCCGGTCGTGTCAATTGTCGCGTGTCCCAGGGCTTGCGTTCGCCCGCCGCCTTGACTAGTATCGGGTCGTTCGCCTGTTCCGAATGCTTCCCGACCGTTTCACGGCGATCCCGTCACGGTCAGTTTCCAAGTCGTCAGACAGCCCACTGCTTCAGCCCGCGATCCCGGCCGCCTGGCCCGGACCCGCAGGTCAGGCGAAAACGAACCTGCTTCCTCGCTTCCGATATCGGCCCGGCAACCCCAGAGTGCGGTCGCCCGCCCTTGGCCATACGATGCAGCATGACGAGAGGTAGCCTGTCCGGGCTCTGAACGCATCCACAGGGCGTCATCGTCTCGCCTCCTGTCTTTCCCTCACGGCGCACTGCCGCCCGGCTTCCACGAGCGAATTCTGAACACACCGATGAATCTTACTGAACTCAAGCAAAAGCCAGTGCCGGAGCTTCTGGAGATCGCCCGCGAGATGGGCATCGACAACCTGGCGCGTTCCCGCAAGCAGGACATCATCTTCGCCATCCTCAAGAAGCATGCCAAGAGCGGTGAGCCGATCTTCGGCGATGGCGTGCTGGAGATCCTGCAGGATGGCTTCGGCTTCCTGCGCAGCGCCGACAGCTCCTACCTGGCGGGGCCCGACGACATCTATGTCTCGCCCTCGCAGATCCGCCGCTTCAACCTGCGCAAGGGCGACTCCATCTCCGGAAAGATCCGGCCGCCCAAGGAAGGCGAGCGCTACTTCGCGCTGCTCAAGGTCAGCGAGATCAACTTCGACAAGCCGGAGAACGCCAAGCACAAGATCCTGTTTGAGAACCTCACGCCGCTGTTCCCCCAGGAGCGGCTGCGCATGGAGATCGGCAACGGCTCCACCGAGGACCTCACGGCACGGATCATCGATCTCACCGCGCCCATCGGCAAGGGCCAGCGCGGCCTGCTGGTCTCCCCGCCCAAGGCGGGCAAGACGCTGATGCTGCAGAATATCGCCACTTCGATCACCCGCAACGATCCCGATTGTCACCTGATCGTGCTGCTGATCGACGAGCGCCCGGAGGAAGTGACCGAGATGTCGCGCACGGTGCGCGGTGAGGTGGTGGCCTCGACCTTCGATGAGCCGCCGGCGCGCCACGTTCAGGTCGCCGAGATGGTTATCGAGAAGGCCAAGCGCCTGGTGGAGCACAAGAAGGACGTGGTGATCCTGCTCGATTCCATCACCCGCCTGGCGCGGGCGTACAACACCGTGGTGCCGAGCTCCGGCAAGGTGCTCACCGGCGGCGTCGACGCCCACGCCCTGGAGAAGCCCAAGCGCTTCTTCGGCGCGGCGCGCAACATCGAGGAGGGCGGCAGCCTGACCATCATCGCCACGGCGCTGGTCGACACCGGCTCGAAGATGGACGAGGTGATCTTCGAGGAGTTCAAGGGCACCGGCAACATGGAGGCGCATCTGGACCGTAAGCTGGCCGAGAAGCGCGTCTATCCGGCGATGAACATTCGCCGCTCCGGTACCCGCCGCGAGGACCTGATCGCCTCCGAGGACGAGATGCAGCGCATGTGGATCCTGCGCAAGCTGCTCAACCCCATGGAGGACACCGCGGCCACCGAGTTCCTGATCGACCGCCTGAAGGATACCAAGACCAACCTCGAGTTCTTCGAAGCGATGAAACGCCGCTGACCACGGCTGCCGGGAATGCCACTGCGCGGCTGACCCGGCGACAGGCCCCGGAGCGCCGGACCGTCGAGGGGGCGCTGTAAACCCCTCCCTGGGCGCTACCGATGCCATCCCTGGCATAGGACCCCCTCTCCGGCCTGTCCCCGCCGCCGCTTGCCATGGCAACACAGCAGACGTATTCAAGGGGCATGCTATGCTGCCCCTTTCGTCATTCTGGAACCGGGAAATCCGAATGAAGTACAAGGACCTGCGCGAGTTCATCGCGATGCTCGAGGCCCAGGGCGAGCTCAAGCGCATCACCGCCGAGGTCGACCCCTACCTCGAGATCACCGAGATCTGCGATCGCACCCTGCGCGCCGGGGGCCCGGCGCTGCTGTTCGAGAACGTCAAGGGCCACACCATGCCGCTGCTCGGCAACCTCTTCGGCACGCCCAGGCGGGTGGCCATGGGCATGGGCCAGGACTCGGTCGCCGCGCTGCGCGAGGTGGGCGAGCTGCTCGCTTTCCTCAAAGAGCCCGAGCCGCCCAAGGGGTTCCGCGACGCCTGGAGCAAACTGCCGATCTTCAAGCAGGTGATGAGCATGAGCCCCAAGACGGTGCGCTCGGCGCCGGTGCAGGCGCTCGCCTACGAGGGGGAGGAGGTCGACCTCGACCGCCTGCCGATCCAGCACTGCTGGCCGGGCGACGCCGCGCCGCTGGTCACCTGGCCCCTGGTAATCACCAAGGGGCCTCACAAGTCCCGCCAGAACCTGGGAATCTATCGCCAGCAGAAGCTTGGCCGCAACCGCCTGATCATGCGCTGGCTCTCCCATCGCGGCGGCGCCCTGGATTTCCAGGAGTTCCAGCAGGAACACCCCGGCGAGCCCTTCCCGGTGGCGGTGGCGCTGGGCGCCGACCCGGCCACCATCCTGGGGGCCGTGACGCCGGTGCCCGACAGCCTCTCCGAGTACGCCTTCGCCGGCCTCCTGCGTGGCTCGCGCACCGAGCTGGTCAACTGCGGCCATGCCGACCTCCAGGTGCCGGCCTCCGCCGAGATCATCCTAGAAGGGTTCATCTACCCCGACGACATGGCGCCCGAGGGCCCCTACGGCGACCATACCGGCTACTACAACGAGGTCGAGACCTTCCCGGTGTTCACGGTGACGCGCATGACCCAGCGCGAGAACGCCATCTACCACTCCACCTACACCGGCCGGCCACCCGACGAGCCGGCGATCCTGGGTCTCGCGCTCAATGAGGTTTTCGTGCCCATCCTGCGCCGCCAGTTCCCCGAGATCGTCGACTTCTACCTGCCGCCGGAAGGCTGCTCCTACCGCATGGCGGTGGTGACCATGAAGAAGCAGTACCCGGGCCATGCCAAGCGGGTGATGATGGGGGTGTGGAGTTTCCTGCGCCAGTTCATGTACACCAAGTTCGTCGTGGTGCTCGACGACGACGTCAGCGCCCGCGACTGGAAGGACGTGATCTGGGCCATCACCACGCGCATGGACCCCGCCCGGGATACCGTGATGGTGGAGAACACGCCCATCGACTACCTGGACTTCGCCTCCCCCGTGGCCGGGCTGGGCTCCAAGATGGGCCTGGATGCTACCTGCAAGTGGCCCGGCGAGACCGATCGCGAGTGGGGCACGCCCATCGTCATGGACGCGGCCGTCAAGGCCCGCGTCAGCGAGCGCTGGAACGAGCTGGGCATCGAATGCCCCGACAACACGACGTTTTGACAACTGCATGAGGCTTTCATGACGCCAAGGACCCTGACCTGCCTGGTCACCGAGGTCGAGGATCTCACTCCGGACGTCTTCCGCGTCCAGCTGGAGGGCCGGCCCGAGGCCGTGGCCCATGATCCCGGCCAGTATCTGGAACTGAAGCTGGAGGAGGGCCTATGGGTGCCGTTCTCCATTGCCCACGCTCATGCCGGCGATGGCACCATCGAGCTTCACATCCAGCACTGGCCGGAGCGCGAGAACTCCGCCCGGCTGCGCGAGCTGATGCAAGTGGCCGAGCGACTGACCCTGCGCCTGCCCGGTGGCGACTGCATAATCGACCCGGACAGCACGCGCCCCCTGCTGCTGATCGCTGCCGGTACCGGCTTCGCCCAGATGAAGGCGATCGTCGAGGCGGCGCTGCATGCCGACCCGGCGCGCGAGATCGACCTCTGGTGGGCGGCCCGCGAGCGTCGCGATCTCTACCTGGAGCGCCTGCCCCGGGCGTGGGCGGAAGGGCATGCCAATGTCCGCTTCCATGCCGTGACCGAGGTCGCGCCCGAGGAAGCCGTGACAGGGGAGCGGGTCATCGGCCACCGTGGCCGCATCGATCAGGCCCTGGCGACGACCCTCGATGATGTCTCGGGGCATGACGTCTATGTCTCCGGTTCACCGGGCATGGTTTATGCCTGCGTCGACGTGCTCGCCTCGCTGGGGCTTGTGCCCTCGCGGGTCTTCTCGGATGTCTTCGCCTATGCGCCTCGGGATCCCATCGTGCCCACCGCGGGCAGTCTGGTGCGGGAGGAGCGGTCTTGAGCGCCTCACCGATCCTGATCACCGGTGGTGCCCAGCGGCTGGGTCGCCACTGTGCCGAGCGCCTGGTCGACGATGGCCACCCAGTGATCATCAGTTATCGCCGCGAGCGCCCCGAGCTCGATGCGCTGCGTGAGCGGGGCATCGTCACCCTGCCGGCCGACTTCTCGACGGAGGCGGGCATCCTGGCGTTCCTCGACCGGCTCAGGGCTGAGACGACCTCGCTGCGGGCCATCGTCCACAACGCCAGCGCCTGGGCGCCGGACGCCAGCGGCCCCGAGGCGGGGGCCACCTTCGAGCGGCTGTTTCGCATCCACATGCTGGCGCCCTACCTGATCAACCTGCACGCCCGGGCGCTGCTCGAGGCGTGCAGCGAGCCCCAGCGCGACATCGTGCACATGACCGACTATGTGGTGCAGAAGGGCTCCAGGAAACATGCCGCCTACGCCGCCACCAAGGCGGGCCTGGACAACCTGACGCTGTCCTTTGCCGCCATGTATGCCCCGGCGATTCAGGTCAATGCCATCGCCCCGGCAATGATCATGCTTAACGAGGGCGATGACGAGGCCTACGCCGAGAAGGCCCGCGCCAAGTCGGCGATGGAGATGATCCCCGGCCCCGGGGTGATCTATCAGAGCCTGCGCTACCTGCTCGACAATCGCTACGTCACCGGTGTGACGCTACCCGTGGACGGCGGACGCCACCTGCGCTGAGTCTGCGACCATCGGTGCCGTGCCGTGTGGCGACATCTTCGCTAGAATGCGGTCCTACCCTGACACGATCCGGAGGAGTGACACATGGCGGGACACGACACGAACTTCAAGGACGACAGCGGCCTGCTGTCGGTGGTGCTGGGCTTGGTGGTGCTGGTGGCCATGAGCTGCCTGCCGGCCACCATCGGCTGGTTGCAGCTGTTCGCCGGCTGAGCGGCCGGCCCTTGCCAGGCATGTGGCAATGCGGCAGGATGAGACGAGACCTCAGGAGCGACCCATGACCATGATTCACCGCACACAGCCCGCTTTTCGCGTTGCCCGCAATGGCAGTGGGGCGTTCGCAGTGCGCGGCTATTGGTTTGGCTACTGGTTTATCCCCGGGGTGCCCGTGGCCATGTCCTGAGCGCAAGACGCGACATCGCCGGAGGCACTCCCCACCAGGGCCGCCTCCGCCAGAACCCCCGGACGGCAGCCCCGCCCGGGGGTTCTGCGTTTCACACCACACGACCACACAGATGATATCCAGGAGAGAGACCATGATCGCATCCATCGCCATCCGCCAGACCCCAGGCTTCGCGGGTTATTACGGCTACTGGCGATTTAGCGAGCTGCGGTCGGCTCACTCCGCCACGCCCGGCCGTAGCGAGATCGGTGGCACCCGACCGACACGATGTATGACCGCTACCCGGAGTTGATGACGCCATGAACGCTTCCCTTGCTGCCGCCCCCCTGACCGAGCCCCTGCGCCGTGCCGCCAACCCGGCCCGGCCGCTGCCCACCCCCGGTGAGTTGCGCCGCGAGCTGCCGCTTTCTCCCGAGCTGGCGGCCCGGATCGAGGCCCAGCGCCAGGCCATCCACGAGATCCTCGCCGGCCACGACGGCCGCCTGCTGGTGGTGGTCGGCCCCTGCTCCATCCACGATCCCGAGGCGGCCCTGGCGTACGCCCGCCGCCTGGCCGCCCTGGCGCCCCAGGTCGAGGACCGGTTGCTGCCGGTAATGCGCGTCTACGTGGAGAAGCCGCGCACCACCGTGGGCTGGAAGGGACTGGCCTATGATCCCGATCTGGATGGTTCAGACGATATGGCCCGCGGCCTCGAGGTATCGCGTCGGCTGATGCGCGAGGTGGCCGAGCTGGGCTTGCCGGTGGCCACCGAGTTGCTGCAGCCCATGCTGGCGCCCTACCTGGAGGACCTGCTCTCCTGGGTGGCCATCGGGGCCCGCACCACCGAGTCGCAGCTGCACCGCGAGCTGGCCAGCGGCCTCGATGCGGCGGTGGGCTTCAAGAACGCTACCGGCGGCGACATCGGCGTGGCACTGGACGCCATGCGCGCCGCGGCGCATCCGCACAGCCACTTCGGGCTGGATGAGGACGGGCGCCCGGTGGTGGCGGAGACCGACGGCAACCCGCACACCCAGCTGGTGCTGCGCGGCGGCTACGGCGAGCCCAACTACCAGGCCGCCCATGTCCAGGCGGCGCGCCACGCCCTGGAGGACGCCGGCCTGTCGCCGCGGCTGATGGTCGACTGCAGCCACGCCAACGCCCGCAAGGACCACCGCCGCCAGAGCGAGGTGCTGCTCGACGTGCTGGCCCAGCGCCAGGCCGGCGAGACGGCGCTGGCGGGGCTGATGCTGGAGAGCCATCTCCACGAGGGCAAGCAGCCGCTGGATCCGGGCCGGCTGCGCCATGGGGTCTCGGTCACCGACGCCTGCATCGGCTGGGAGACCACCGAGCACCTGCTGCTCACGGCCGCGGAGCGTCTGCGTTAGCCCTGTACCGCGGGGGGCGATGTCGGGATAATGTCGTCGATTGCCGACTCGCCGCCCGGAGGGCCCATGCCGTTCCAGTTCGAAGACCACGACCCCGAGGCCTATCGCCGCAAGGGCAAGCTGATCAGCCTGGCCATGGCCGGCCAGCTGATCGTCTGCGGGCTGGTGTTCTCGCAGCTGCTGCAGGCTGCCTTCGATGGCGGTTTCTGGTTAAACGTACTGGGCGTGCTGCTGGGGCTGGTCGCGACCAGCCTGGTGTTCGTGGTGCTGCGCGAGCGCCCCTGGATGACCGAGATGCGCTATGTCTGGCAGCTCAAGCACCGGCTGTCCCGGGTCAGCGGCTACCTGCCAGCGCTGCGCCGCGGCATGGCAGAGGGCCACGACACGGCGCTGGCGGTGCTCGCCTTCTACCACCAGGGCATGGCCCAGCTCGCCGAGCTCAACGGCCGCACCCTGGACGACGATGCCGAACTGCTCGCCGAGCGCGAGGTGGTGCGCGCCGCTCGTCGCGAGCATGGCCTGCCCGAGCGCGTATCCGGGCTCGATCTCCACGACCTCGAGGCGTTCCGCAGGGGTTGACGGCAAGCCTTCACATTTTTGTCAACTCCCTTCTCTAGTCTGGAGCTCGGTATCGACAAGGTGGCCTGTCGGCCGTCATCAACTCGCCGAGGTGCAGGATCATGAGCAAGGAAATCGAGGATCATCGTAACTTCAACCGCAGCGGGAACGAGCCATTTTCTTCCGTTCTGGGCAAGCACGTGTCGCGTCGTGACATGATGCGGGGTGGCCTGGGCCTCGCCGCCGTGTCGGTGATGGGATTCGGCGCGGCGAGCGCCATGGCCGGCTCGGATGCCCGAACCGGCATAAAGGGCGCCAGCGCGCCGGGAAAGAAGCCCCTGACGCTGGCGTTCGAGTCCATTCGTGGCGCGAAACTCGATGGCGTCGTGGTGCCCGAGGGCTATACGGCCCAGGTGCTGATTCCCTGGGGCGCGCGGCTCACCAGTGACGTTCCCGAGTGGCGCGAGGATCTCGAGATGACCCCGGAGATCCAGGCCAACGCCCTCGGGATGCACCACGACGGCATGTACCATTTTCCGCTGAACAAGGGCAGCGAGTCCCGGGAATTCCTGCTCGCCATCAACCACGAGTACATCGATCAGAGCGCCCTCTGGGCGCCCCAGGGTGGCCCGACCAATGCCGATGAGGGCCAGAGGCCGGCCGACGAGGTGCGCACCGAGATCAATGCCCATGGTGTCGCCGTCGTGCACGTGAAGAAGCAGGCCGATGGCCGCTGGACCCACGTGGTCGACTCACCCTACAACCGCCGCATTACCAACGCCTCTGCAATGGAACTCGGCGGCCCGGTGGCTGGCAGCGACTATGCCAGGACGAAGTTTTCCCCGGAGGGTCTGCTGGCGCGCGGGACCTCCAACAACTGCGGCAACGGCTATACGCCCTGGGGCACCTACCTGGCCTGCGAGGAGAACTGGCCCGGCTACTTCGTGCGCAACGCCGACCGCCAGCTGGACGATGAGCGTCTGGGGATCGCCAGCGGCCGCGGCCGCTATGGCTGGGAGACCGCCGCCGGCGATGCCGTCGAGCAGAGCGACGAGTTCGCGCGCTTCGACACCACCCCTCACGCCGCCGACGCCACCGGCGACTACCGCAACGAGGCCCGTACCTACGGCTATCAGGTCGAGGTCGACCCCTACGACGGCAGCCGCCGCGCCGTCAAGCGCACCGCCATGGGCCGCTTCCGCCACGAAGGCTGCTGGCTGGGCAAGCTGGTGCCGGGCGAGCCGGTGGTCTTCTACTCCGGCCACGACTCGCGCAACGAGTACATCTACAAGTATGTCTCCAGGGCGACCTGGAGTCCCGCCGATGCCAACCGCCCGGGCGCCAATATCGACCGCCTGGCGATCGGCGCCAAGTACCTGGATGAGGGCACCCTGTACGTGGCGCGCTTCGATGCCGACGGCCGCGGCGAGTGGCTGCCGCTGACCCCGGCTGCCAGGACCCGCGATGGCCGGCTCCTGCACGAGGCCCTGAGCCTGGCGGCCGATGACACGGCCGGCATCCTCATCCACACCTGTGATGCCGCCGACCTGATGGGCGCGACGCCCATGGACCGTCCCGAGTGGGGCGCCGTGGACCCGACCTCGGGCGATGTCTACATGACCCTGACCAACAACAGTCAGCGCACCGCCGAGGGTAGCGAGCCCACCTACACCAACGGTGGCAGCGACGTCACCGAGACAGGCGTGGGCTTCGCCACCGCACCGGTCAACGCCCCCAACCCGCGTGCCGAGAACGGTGCCGGCCAGGTCATTCGCTGGCGGGATGGCGATGACGTCGCCCGTTTCGACTGGGAGGTGTTCGTGTTCGGTGCCGCCGCGTCGGATGCCGACAATTTCTCCGGCCTGACCGAGCTCAACCAGTTCGCCAGCCCCGACGGCCTCTGGTACGACGATCGTGGCAACGGCGATGGCATCCTGTGGATCCAGACCGACAACGGCTACGCGGGTGTTGCCGACGACACCAACGATCAGGTCCTGGCGGTGGTGCCCAACGGCCTGGAAACGGGTGACGGTGCCGCGGTGGTCAACGCCGGCAACCAGCAGCAGCTCAAGCGCTTCGCCGTGGGGCCCAACGGCTCCGAGGTGACCGGCATCTTCGCCACGCCGGACAAGACCGCGCTGTTCATCAACATCCAGCACCCGGGCAACTGGCCGGCATCCGAGGATGCCACCCATACCACTGAAGGCAGCGTTCGCCCGCGGGCTTCCACGGTGGTGATCCAGAGGGAAGACGGCGGTCAGATCGCCGTGTAAAGAAAGCCGAAAGCTGGAAGAGCGGCGCTTCGCGCCTGGAAGCTTGAAGAAGAACACCCCCGCAGCTCAGCTGCGGGGGTGTTGGTTTCTGCTTTCCGAGATCCTGCTGTCTTCCAGCTTCCAGCTTCCAGCTTCCAGCTTCCAGCTTCCAGCTTCGCTCACGCCCTGGCGGCATAGGCGAAGAGCAGGGTCTCCTGGGCGCTGATCGGGGCCGCGCCGCCGGGCTGCTGCTTGACGTAGAGGCCGTCGCTGCGCAGCAGCCAGCTCTGGCAGTTGTCCACCAGGTAGGTCTCGAGGTCCTTGCGCACCCGGGCGGCCAGCTTCCTGTCCAGCAGCGGGAAGCAGGTCTCCACCCGATGGAACATGTTGCGCGCCATGAAGTCGGCGCTCGAGCCCCAGGTCTCCGGCTTGCCATCGTTGTGGAAATGGAACACCCGGGTGTGTTCCAGGAAGCGGCCGATGATCGAGCGCACCCGGATGTTCTCCGAGATGCCGGGAATGCCCGGGCGCAGGCAGCACATGCCGCGGATGATCAGGTCGCACTCCACCCCGGCCCGGGAGGCCCGGTAGAGGGCCTGGATCAGCTTCGGCTCGGTGAGCGAGTTGCACTTGATGATCAGGTGGGCGCGCTTGCCCTTGCGGGCATGCTCGGCCTCCCGGTCGATTCGGGCCACCATCTGCTCGTGCAGGGTGAAGGGGGCGTGCAGCAGCTGCTCGATATGCCGGGCCCGGCCCATGCCCGAGAGCTGCTGGAAGACCTTGTGCACGTCGGCGCAGAGCACGGGGTCGGCGGTGAGCAGGCTGTAGTCGGTGTAGAGCTTGGCGGTCCGCGAGTGATAGTTGCCGGTGCCCAGGTGGGCATAGTGGCGCAGCTTGCCTCGTTCACGACGCACGATGTGCATCATCTTGGCGTGGGTCTTGTAGGCCATCACCCCGTAGATGACGATGGCCCCGGCTTCCTGAAGGCGCGAGGCCAGGGCCAGGTTGTCGGCCTCGTCGAAGCGTGCCCGCAGCTCGATCACCACCGTGACTTCCTTGCCGTTGCCGGCGGCTTCGACCAGGGCGTTGACGATGGGCGAGTCGGCGCCGGTGCGGTAGAGGGTCTGCTTGATGGCCAGCACGTCCGCGTCCCGGGCGGCCTCCCCGAGCATCTCCTCCACCGGCGAGAAGGACTGGAAGGGGTGGTGGAGCAGGATGTCGCCATCGGTGATCGCGGCCAGCACGCTGTCGGCCTTGCGCAGTGACTTGGGCAGGCCGGGGGTGAAGGGGCGGTAGAGCAGCTCGGGACGCTCCACGTCGCCCAGCACCGACATCATGCGCGTCAGGTTCACCGGGCCGTTGACCCGGAAGAGGTCCGCTTTCTCGAGCTGGAACTGCCTGAGCAGGAACTCGGCCAGCTCGTCGGGGCAGTTGTCGGCCACCTCCAGCCGGACCCCACTGCCGTAGCGCCGCGACAGCAGCTCGCCGCGCAGCGCCGAGGCGAGGTCGGAGACCTCGTCGGGATCCACGGAGAGGTCGGCGTTGCGGGTCAGCCGGAACTGGTAGCAGCCGAGGACCGTCATGCCGGGAAAGACCTCCTCGGCATGGGCATGGATCATCGAGGAGAGGAAGACGTACTCGCTGAAGCCCGCCTCGCAAAGCGCCTCGGGCAGGGCGATCACCCTCGGCAGTGAGCGGGGGGCCGGCAGGATGGCCAGGCCTCCCTCGCGGCCGAAGGCGTCCTTGCCCTCCAGCTGGACGATGAAGTTGAGGCTCTTGTTGACCAGGCGCGGGAAGGGGTGGGAAGGGTCCAGGCCGATGGGGCTGATCACCGGCATGATCTCGGTTTCGAAGTAGTCACGCACCCAGGCGCGCTGGGCCTCGGACCAGTCGCCGCGGCGGCGGAAGCGCAGCCGCTGGGCCTCCAGGGCGGGAATCAGGACCTCGTTGAGGATCTGGTACTGGCGCGCCACCTGGGCATGGGCAATCTGGGCGATCTCGGCCAGCACCGAGCGGGGCGAACGGCCGTCGGCGCCGGTGGAGTCATCGTCGAGCAGGACCTGGTTCTTGAGGCCCGCCACGCGTATCTCGAAGAACTCGTCCATGTTGGAGGAGAAGATCAGCAGGAACATCAGCCGGTTGAGCAGCGGATGGGCCTCGTCCAGGGCCTGTTCCAGGACCCGGACGTTGAACTGTAGATGGGAGAGCTCGCGGTTGAAGTAGAGCCCGGGGTCGGCCAGGTCCGCCTCCGGGTCTGGCAGCGCCTTGGGCTTGATGCCGGTGCGGGTCTGGTTCAGCCGCGGGGTGGGCGGCTCGGGGGGCTCGCCGCCCCGCGCAGGCGTGGGCGTGTCGGGCTGCCGGTCGGGACCGCGTGTCTCTTCCATGGGATTTCCCTGTCGTCGGGCGGAAAGGCGCTATCCCTCCCGTCGTCTATGTCGTCGCGAGCAGCCTGGCAGCCCGTTTGGCGAAGTAGGTCAGCACGCCGTCGGCGCCGGCGCGCTTGAAACAGAGCAGCGATTCGAGGATCACCGCGTCCGCTTCCAGCCAGCCGTTCTCGAAGGCGGCCATGTGCATGGCATACTCGCCGCTCACCTGGTAGGCGAAGGTGGGCACCTTGAGCTCGTCCTTCACCCGGCGCACCACGTCCAGGTAGGGCATGCCGGGCTTGATCATCACCATGTCGGCCCCCTCGGCCAGGTCCAGGGCCACCTCGTGGAGCGCCTCGTCGCCGTTGCCCGGGTCCATCTGGTAGGTGGTCTTGTTGGCCTTGCCCAGATTGCCGGCGGAGCCCACGGCGTCGCGGAAGGGGCCGTAGTAGCGCGAGGCGTACTTGGCGCTATAGGCCATGATCCGGGTATTGACCAGCTGCTCCTGCTCCAGCACATGGCGGATCGCGCCGATGCGCCCGTCCATCATGTCCGAGGGCGCCACCACATCGGCGCCGGCCTCGGCGTGGGAGAGCGCCTGCTTGAGCAGCGTCTCCACGGTGCGGTCATTGTGGACGTAGCCCGCCTCGTCGAGGATGCCGTCCTGTCCGTGGCTGGTGTAGGGGTCGAGCGCCACGTCGGTGATGACGCCGAGCCCGGGGATCGCCTCCTTGAGGGCGCGCACGCTGCGCTGGACGAGGCCCGAGGCGTTGTAGGCCTCCTCGGCCAGTTCGCTCTTCAGTTCCGTGCCCACCACCGGGAAGAGGGCGATGGCCGGGATGCCGAGCGCGAACGCCTCCCGGGCCTCCTCGATCAGCAGGTCGAGCGACAGCCGCTCGACGCCCGGCATGGAGGCCACCGCCTCGCGCTGGCCCTCGCCCTCGAGCACGAACACCGGCCAGATCAGGTCTGCCGCGGTCAGGGTGTGTTCGCGCATCAGGCGGCGCGAGAAGTCGTCGCGACGCATGCGGCGCAGGCGCGAGGTCGGGAACTGGCGTGGGGTCATGAAACTCAAGGCGTCTCTCCGGATATGCGGATCGGGACCGCCGTCCCGTCATGATGGTGATGCAGGATGACGGCTTGATGACAGCGGGAGTCGAATGCCTCGAGTATATCAGTGTCGCCCGGCGTCGAAAGCCGCGCCTTGTCGCACCCGGGCCGACTCTCTAAAGTGAAGGCTTGCGGATTTCAGGGCCTGGCTTCGCCGGGCGCCTACCTTCAAGGAGAAAGGCATGAGCAAACAGGTGGCGGTCATCCTTTCGGGATGCGGGGTGCAGGACGGTGCCGAGATATACGAGACCACCCTGACCCTGCTGCGCCTCGATCAGCTGGGCCTGGGCTATCGCTGCTTCGCCCCCGACATCGAGCAGCATCATGTCGTCGATCATCGTCGCGGCGAAGTGGCCGAGGGCGAGCGCCGCAACGTGCTGACCGAGTCGGCGCGCCTGGCCCGCGGCGAGATCTCGCCGCTCGACGAGCTCGAGGCTGACGACTTCGATGCGGCCATCTTCCCCGGTGGCTTCGGTGTCGCCAAGAACCTCTCGAACTTTACCGAGGCGGGCGATGGCATGCAGGTGCTCGACGCGCTCAGCGAGGCGCTGTCTGGTTTCCATGAGGCGCGCAAGCCGATCGGCTTGATGTGCATCAGCCCGGTGCTGGTGCCGCGCCTGCTCGGTCCCGGCATCGCCGTGACCGTCGGGCTTGACCCGGGTGTCGCCGGGGCGATCAGTGCCATGGGCGGCCTGCATCGCAGCTGCGGGGTCGAGGATATCGTGGTGGATTTCGAGAATCGCGTGGTGACCACCCCGGCCTACATGCTGGCCACGCGCATCAGCGAGGCCGCCACCGGCATCTTCAAACTGGTCGAGCGTGTCGACGAGCTGATGGATCTCTGACCCGGCTACGCCGGGAGTTGGAAGCGATAAGCCGTAAGCTGTAAGTTAAACCTCTAGGGCATTGAGCCTTGGGGGTTTCTTATGGCTTACAGCTTACAGCTCCTGGTCTTCCTCGTCCTTCTCCCGCTTGCGGCGTACCAGGCGACCGAACAGCAGGCCGACCTCGTAGAGCAGGTACATCGGTACCGCCAGCAGGCTCTGGGAGACCACGTCCGGCGGGGTGAGCAGCATGCCGATGACGAAGCAGCCCAGCACCACGTAGGGGCGCTTCTTCGACAGGCTCTCCACCGTGGTGGCGCCCGAAAGGATCAGCAGAAAGGTGGCGATGGGTATCTCGAAGGCCACTCCGAAGGCGAAGAACAGCTTGAGGACGAAGTTCAGGTACTGGTTGATGTCGGTCATCACCGCGACGTTCTCCGGCCCGGTCTGGGTGAAGAACTGGAACAGCAGCGGGAAGACCACGTAGTAGGCGAAGGCGGCGCCACCGTAGAACAGCGCCACGCTGGAGGCCAGGATCGGCAGCGCCAGCGCCTTCTCGTTGTCGTAGAGCCCCGGGGCCACGAAGGCCCAGGCCTGGTGCAGCACATAGGGAATGGCGGCGAACACCGCCACCACCAGGGTCAGTTTGAAGGGCGCGAGGAAGGGTGAGGCCACCTCGGTGGCGATCATCTGCGAGCCTTCCGGCAGCAGCGCCATCAGCGGCTGGGCGACGAAGGAGTAGATGTCGTTGGCAAAGGCATAGAGGCCCAGGAAGATCACCAGGATCGCGATCACCGCGCGCATCAGGCGCGAGCGCAGCTCGATCAGGTGCTCGATCAGCGGGGCCTGGTTCTGCTCCTGGGGGTCACCGGTCTTGCTCATCGGGGGGCAGAATCCTTGTCGGCGGTGGAGGCGTCGGCGGGGCGCTGGGGTTCATCGTCCTCGCTGCCCGTGCGGGCCCTGGCGAGGGCGTCGTCGAGCCGCTGCTCGGGAGGGGCGGCCGGCGTGGCCTCGCCGGTATCGTCACCCGCCGAGGCCGACGGGCGCTTGCCGCTGTCCTCCTCGGCGATGCTCTCCACGCCACGCTTGACCTGCTGGACGCCCTCGTCGAGCTTCTTCTGCTGCTCGTTGAGCTTCTGGCGCAGCTCTTCCGCCTCGAGCTGGGCACTGATCTCGCGCTGCATGCCCGAGACGCTGCGCTTGATCTTGCCGATCCACAGCCCCAGGGTGCGCGCCGCCTTGGGCAGGCGCTCGGGACCCAGCACCAGCAGGCCCACCACGCCGATGAGCATCAGTTCGAGAAAGCCCATATCGAACATGGCGGGTTACTTGCGCTCTTCCTGGTGCTCTTCCTGGTCGTGGGCCTTCTGCTCGGCCTTGACGTCGTAGGTGTTGACCTCCTCGTCATGGCTGACGCGGGACTGGGGATCATCCGCCTTCTCGCCCTCGTCCTTTTCCTTCTCCTCCTCGTGCATGGCCTTCTTGAAGCCCTTCACGGCACCGCCCAGATCGCCGCCGACGTTGCGCAGCTTCTTGGTGCCGAAGATCAGGATGATGATGCCGAGAACGATCAGCAGCTGCCAGATACTGATACCACCTAACATAGTTGCTTCCTCAGGTTGGGGCTCCGGGAGGTCCCGGAAGGGCCAGTTGACGCTAGGGTTGCCGTGCGGCCTTCTCGTCGTGTCCGGAGACGCCGAAGCGGCGGGCCAGCTCATCCAGGACCAGGCGGTGGTCGAGGCCCAGGTGCGAGAGCATTACCAGGCTATGAAACCACAGGTCGGCCGTTTCGGCGATCAACGCTTGGCGTGCCGGCTCGTCACCATGCTCGGCGTCCTTGGCCGCCAGCAGGGTCTCGGTGGCTTCCTCGCCGACCTTCTCGAGTATCTTGTTCAGTCCCTTGTGATGCAAGGCCGCCACATAGGAATCCTGTGGCTCCGCCCGGCGGCGTTCTTCGAGCACAACGTGAAGACGGTCGAGGATATCGCTCATGGGTGAAGGTTCCGTTGCAGTGGGTGGAAGAGCGGGGCGGGCGCTCAGTGCCAGGCCAGCAGCAGCACGCCTATGGCGGCGGCGGCCAGGGCCGGCCAGGGCTGACCCGCGGCCCACTCGCTCAGCGGCTGCCAGACGAGTGCGGCGGCCACCAGCAGCAGGCCCAGGCGCAGTCGCCACTGGCGCCTGCCCCGCTGGCTCAGCTGTCGGGAGATGCCGCCCAAGGCATCGGCCTGATGGCGCCGCTGGCGGTGTTCTTGCTCGGCACGATTGAGGGCCTGATGGGCGAGCACTGGCAGCTCGGGCAGCTGGCGAGAGAGCTCCGGGGCCTGTCGCTTGAGCGACTCCCAGAGGCCGCCGGCGCCGGCGCGCTCCTTCATCCAGCGCTCCAGGTAAGGCTTGGCGGTGCTCCACAGGTCCAGGTCGGGGTAGAGCTGGCGGCCCAGACCCTCGATGTTGAGCAGGGTCTTCTGCAGCAGCACCAGCTGCGGCTGGACCTCCATGTTGAAGCGCCGCGCGGTCTGGAACAGGCCCAGCAGCACCTGGCCGAAGGAGATGTCCTTGAGCGGCTTCTCGAGGATCGGCTCGCACACGGTGCGGATCGCCGCGGCGAACTCGTTGGCCCGGGTCCCCTCGCCCACCCAGCCCGACTCGATGTGCAGCGCCGCCACCTCGTAGTAGTCCTGGTGGAAGAAGGCCAGCAGGTTGCGCGCCAGGTAGTCCTGGTCCTCGCGGGTCAGGCTGCCGACGATACCGCAGTCGATGGCGATGTACTGCGGGTCCTGGGGATGTTCGAAGGAGACGAAGATGTTGCCCGGGTGCATGTCGGCATGGAAGAAGTTGTCGCGGAACACCTGGGTGAAGAAGATCTCCACGCCGCGTTCGGCCAGCTTCTTGAGGTCGGTGCCCTGGGCGAGCAGCGCCGCGGTATCGGCCACCGGCACCCCGTAGATGCGCTCCTGCACCATCACCCGGCGGTGGGTCAGCCCCCAGTGGATGGCCGGCACGTAGAGCAGCGGCGAGCCCTTGAAATTACGCTTGAGCTGGGAGGTGTTGGCGGCCTCCTTGGTCAGGTCGAGCTCGTCGAACAGCGTCGCCTCGTAGTCGCGGACCACCTCCACCGGGCGTAGCCGGCGGGCCTCGGGAATCCGTGCCAGCACGCTGGCGAAGCGATACATCAGCGCCATGTCCTGGCGCATCACGCGTTCGATCCCCGGGCGGATGATCTTGACCACCACGGCCTCACCCCCATGCAGCCGGGCGGCATGCACCTGGGCGACGGAGGCCGAGGCCAGCGGCTCGGGCTCGAAGCCGGCGAAGGCATCCTCCAGCGACATCGCCAGCTCCTCCTCGACCAGCGCCATGGCCTGGTGGCCGGGAAAGGGCGGCACCTGGTCCTGGAGCCGCTGCAGCTCATCGGCGATGTCCTCGGGCAGCAGGTCGCGGCGGGTCGAGAGCATCTGGCCGAACTTGACGAAGATCGGCCCCAGCGATTCCAGCGCCAGGCGCAGGCGCACGCCCCGGGAGCGTTCGCCGATCGGCACCAGGCGCAGCGGCGAGAGCGTGAACAGGCCGCGCAGCCACCAGGGCAGCCGCTCCAGCGGCAGCAGGGTGTCGAGCCGGTAGCGGGTGATCACCCAGACGATGCGCGTGAGCCGCAGGATCATCGGGTCGCCTCCGGCACGGCCAGGCGGCGTCGCAGCCGTGCCAGGCGCGCCTCGAGGCGGTCGGTGGCGATCTCTATCTCGGTCAGGTGGTCACGCAGCGCCTCGAGCTGGTGGCGCCCCGGCAGCAGCCGTGCCTCCTCGAAGACATATTCGCCCACGTCGGCGCAGAACTCCTGGCGGGTGCGCAGGCCCCAGCGGGAGAGGCTGCGCAGCCCCTCGGCCAGGCTATGGGCCGGGATGTCGCCGAGCCAGCGGGCGAGCTCCGCCTCCCAGTCCAGGTCGAGGTCGAGCAGCAGGTCGCGGGTCGCCTCCAGCAGCTGGATGCGCCCCCGCACGGCGAGCTTGCCCTGGAACATCAAGCGTTCGACGGAGGCCCCGCCCAGCAACTCGCCGAGGGTCTCGGCATCCAGCTCGACCACCGCGTCGAAGGCCGCCTCGTCGAGGGCCGTCTCGTCGAGGGCCGTCTCGTCGGTGTCGTCGGGGCGCAGCAGGTCGAGGCCGGCCGGGTGGAAGTGGATCGCCAGCGCCAGGGCGGGGTGCTCCAGGCGTACCAGGAGGCGCTGGCCGGCCAGCCGGGCCAGGCGCGACGGCGCCGCCGGGTCGCGGGCGAGCAGGGCATTCAGGGTGCGTTCCAGGCCGGCTAGCAATAACATTATAACTTGATGCCGCGGTGCAGGGCGACGATGCCCCCGGTCAGGTTGGTGTACTCGACCCGCTCCAGCCCGGCGGCCTCCATCATCGTCTTGAGGGTCTCCTGGTCGGGGTGCATGCGGATCGACTCGGCCAGATAGCGGTAGCTCTCGCCGTCGCTGGCCACCAGTTCGCCGATCTTCGGCAGCAGGCGGAAGGAGTACTCGTCGTAGGCCCTGGAGAACAGCGGGTTGCCCGGCGTGGAGAACTCCAGCACCAGCAGGCGCCCGCCCGGCTTGAGCACCCGGGCCATGGAGCGCAGGGCGGCATCCTTGTCGGTGACGTTGCGCAGGCCGAAGGCGATGGTGATGCAGTCGAAGCTGTTGTCGGGGAAGGGCAGGCACTCGGCGTTGGCCTGGACGTACTCGACGTTGCCGCCGACGCCGTGGTCGAGCAGCTTGTCGCGGCCGACCCGCAGCATGGATTCGTTGATGTCGGCCAGCACCACCCGTCCGCGGGGGCCCACCATGCGCGCGAACTTCCGGGTCAGATCGCCGGTGCCGCCGGCGATGTCGAGCACGCTGTGACCGGGCCTGACGCCGGAGCGCTCGATGGTCAGCCGCTTCCACAGGCGGTGGATGCCCATCGACATCAGGTCGTTCATGACATCGTAGCGGGCCGCCACCGAGTGGAAGACATGGGCCACGCGCGAGGCCTTCTCTTCGACCGGGACTTCCTGGTAGCCGAAGTGGGTGGTGTGCTTGTCACTGGCGCTCATGCCGTGGGGCTCCCGAATCGCTGCGGTGGGGGAGGCCTGGCGGCCTCGCGATGGGCGCCATTGTAGCCTTCCCCAGCGGCGATTGTCTTGACGCAGGGAGTCACTGACGTGACCCCGAGGGCGCCGGGGACAGGCCGAAGAGGGGGTCCTACGCCATGGATGGCGTCGGTAGCGCCCAGGGAAGGGTTCACAGCGCCCCCTCGCAGGCCTGTCGCCGGATCAGCCGAGGGGAGGGCAGGCGACGAATCCTACTGTCAGAGCTGCTTGATCTCGATGCCCAGGGGCTCCCGGGAGGCGCCGGCCTCTTCCAGTCGGCGCAGGTAGTCGGCCCAGTTGGCCTCGCGGCGGCGGATCAGATCAAAGAAGTAGTCCCAGCTGAAGAGACCGCTGTCGTGGCCGTCGTCGAAGTGCAGCTTCAGCGCGTAGCGCCCGGCCGGGGTGATGTCCTTCAGGCCCACGTGCTTCTTGCCCACCTGCAGGGTGGCGGTATCGGGGCCATGGCCGCGCACCTCGGCGGAGGGCGAGAAGACCCGCAGGTACTCCACCGGCAGCCGATAGGACTCGCCCTCGGCGTAGGTGAGCTCGAGCTCGCGCTCCTTGCGGTGGTAGTGCACGTTGGTGGGAATCGGGGCTGTCATAAGCACCTTCGGTGAGCCGTAAGCCTGAAGCTGTAAGCTGGAAGTTAACCCCCAAGTGAGGTGATGTCTTCCAGCCTTTCGCCGCGCAGCGGCGTTCTTCCAGCTTCAAGCTTACAGCTTATAGCTCGTTCAAAGAATGTAACGCGACAGGTCCTCGTCCATCGCCAGCTCGCCGAGCTGGGAGTCGACGTAGGCGGCATCGATCGACAGCGGGCTGCCGAAGTCGCCGCCCAGGTAGGAGGCCTCCTCGAGCAGGCGCTCCATCACGGTGTGCAGGCGCCGGGCGCCGATGTTCTCGGTGCCCTCGTTGACCTTCCAGGCGATCTCGGCGATGCGCGCGATGCCGTCCTCGGTGAAGGCGACCTCGAGCCCCTCGGTGGCCAGCAGCGCCTGGTACTGCTTGGTCAGCGCGGCGGAGGGCTCGGTGAGGATGCGCTTGAAGTCCTCCGGCGTCAGGGCGTTGAGCTCGACACGGATCGGCAGCCGGCCCTGCAACTCGGGGATCAGGTCCGACGGGCGCGAGAGGTGGAAGGCGCCGGAGGCGATGAACAGGATGTGGTCGGTGCGCACCATGCCGTACTTGGTGGAGACCGTGGAGCCCTCGATCAGCGGCAGCAGGTCGCGCTGCACCCCCTCGCGGGAGACCTCGCCGCCGCTGGACTGGCCGCTGCCCTTGCAGACCTTGTCGATCTCGTCGAGGAAGACGATGCCGTTCTGCTCCACCGCCTCGACGGCGCGGCTCTTGATGTCGTCCTCGTTGACCAGCTTGCCGGCCTCCTCGTCGCGCAACAGGCCGAAGGCGTCCTTCACCGCCACCCGGCGCGTCTCGCTCTTCTGCTTGCCCATGCCGGCGAAGAGGTTCTGCAGTTGGCTGGTCATCTCCTCCATGCCCGGCGGGGTCATGATGTCGACGCCGGAGCCCTGGGGCGTGACCTCGATGTCGATCTCCTTGTCGTCGAGCTGTCCCTCGCGCAGCTTCTTGCGGAAGATCTGGCGGGTCGAGCTGTCCTGGCGGGGCGCGTCCTCCTGGCCGCGGGGCGGTGGCAGCAGGGCGTCGAGGATGCGCTCCTCGGCGGCGTCTTCCGCGCGGTGGCCCACCTCGGCCTTGGCCTGCTCGCGCACCAGCTTGATGGCGGCCTCGGTCAGGTCACGGATGATCGACTCGACGTCGCGGCCCACATAGCCCACCTCGGTGAACTTGGTGGCCTCGACCTTGATGAAGGGGGCGCCGGCGAGCTTGGCCAGGCGGCGCGCGATCTCGGTCTTGCCCACGCCGGTGGGGCCGATCATCAGGATGTTCTTGGGCGTCACCTCCTGGCGCAGCTCGCCGTCGATCTGCATGCGACGCCAGCGGTTGCGCAGGGCGATGGCCACGGCACGCTTGGCATCCTGCTGGCCGACGATGTACTGGTCCAGGGCGTGGACGATCTCGCGGGGGGTCATCCGGGTCATGGTCAGAGCTCTTCCAGGGTGACGTTGTGGTTGGTGAACACGCAGATGTCACCGGCGATGGATAGTGATTTCTCGGTGATCTCGCGGGCACCGAGGTCGGTGTTCTCGAGCAGGGCACGGGCGGCGGCCAGGGCGAAGTTGCCGCCGGAGCCGATGGCGATGATGCCGCCCTCGGGCTCCACCACGTCACCGTTGCCGGTGATGATCAGCGAGGCGTCCTTGTTGGCCACGGCGAGCAGCGCCTCGAGACGGCGCAGGGCGCGGTCGGTGCGCCAGTCCTTGGCCAGCTCCACGGCGGCCTTGACCAGGTTGCCCTGGTACTTCTCCAGCTGCGCCTCGAAGCGCTCGAAGAGGGTGAAGGCGTCGGCGGTGCCGCCGGCGAAGCCGGCCAGGACCTGGCCGTGGTAGAGGCGGCGCACCTTGCTGGCGTTGCCCTTCATCACGGTATTGCCCAGCGAGACCTGGCCGTCACCGGCCAGCGCCACCTGGTCACCGCGGCGCACGGAAACGATCGTGGTCATGGAGGGGACTCCTTGGGGGAGCTGAGGGCTCCCGATGACTGGCGGCGCCGCGGGCAGGCCTGGGGCGCCGTAGATGAACTCAGGAAGGTAGTGCGGGCGGAGGGCGAGGAATTCAACCTTGGTCGTGCCTTCCTCGTCCGGGGGGTCAGTTCTGCAGCTGGATCAGCAGCGGCTCGATGCCCTGGGTGACCATCAGGTCCTGGGCGCGGTTGAGTTCGCGCCGGTCGCTGTAGGGGCCGACCTGGACACGGTGCCAGGTGTCGCCGCCGCCGGCCTTGACCTCGCTGATCTTGGCGAGCAGGCCGAAGTCGCGCAGCCGGCCCGCCAGCTTGCTGGCATCCCCCGCCTCGCGGAAGGAGGCGGCCTGCAGCATGAAGCGAGAATCGGCGTCCGAGGCGCTCGTCGCGGCGGGCCGTGTCGTCTCGTCGGCCTCCATGTTGGCGGCGATCACCTGGGCGATGGGATCGTCGCTGGTCGCCGCTTCGGGCGTCTCGGGGCGCTCCGGCGGGGTGGCCGTGGAGGCCGGCACCTTGCCCCCGGGGGCGATCACCTCGGATTCCGGCAGTAGGGTGTAGAACTCGAAGGTCGGCATCGGCGGCTCCTCGGGGGTGGCGGCCGGTTCGCCTTCCCGGGAGTCCTGGCGGTCCCCAGGCTTGGTCAGCACCGTGGCCAGCGGCGAGTCGCTGCCTTCCTGCCAGGGGGCGATGCCCTGCTGGTGCTGGGCCAGCAGGAAGCCGGCCACCAGGCCGACCAGGCCCCACAGCCAGCCCGGGATGCCGCGGCGTGGGGGCGAGGCGGCGCGGCGGCGCGGGCTGCTGGTGGCGCCGCGCTTGCGGGGGGCCGGTTTGCGGCTGCTGGCCATGGCTTACATCTCCTCGGGCGCGCCGACACCCATCAGGTCGAGGCCGTTGCGCAGGACCTGTCGCGTGGCCAGCCCCAGCGCCAGCCGGGCGTTGCGCGGGGCATCCTCGTCGACCATCACCTTCACCGCGTTGTAGCAGGTGTGGAAGTCGGCGGCGAGGTCGAGCAGGTACTGGGCGATCTGCTGGGGCTCATGGGCGGCGGCGGCGTGCTGGATCACCTCGGGATAGCGGGCCAGGCGGTTGAGTAGCGCCTTCTCCTGGTCGCTGTCGAGCAGGGCGAGCTGCGCCATGGCCAGGGCGTGGTCGAAGGGCCGGTCCTCGGCCTCGGCCTTGCGCAGCATGCTGCACACCCGGGCGTGGGCGTACTGCACGTAGTAGACCGGGTTGTCGTTGGACTGCGAGCGGGCCAGGTCGATGTCGAAGGTGAGCTGGGAGTCGGCGCGCCGCGCCGCCAGGAAGAAGCGGGTGGCATCGCGGCCCACCTCGTCAATCAGGTCGCGCACCGTGACGTAGCTGCCGGCGCGCTTGGAGAGCTTCACCTCGACCCCGGAACGGGTGACCATCACCATCTGGTGCAGCACGTAGTCGGGCCAGCCCTCAGGAATGCCGGCCTCGAGGGCCTGCAGCCCGGCGCGTACCCGGGTCACGGTGGAGTGGTGGTCGGCGCCCTGCTCGTTGATCACCGTCGTAAAGCCGCGCTGCCACTTGTCGAGGTGGTAGGCGACGTCGGGCAGGAAGTAGGTGTAGTGGCCGTCGGACTTGCGCATCACCCGGTCCTTGTCGTCGCCGAAGTCGGTGGTGCGCAGCCACAGGGCGCCGTCCTGTTCAAAGGTATGGCCCTTCTCGATCAGCCGTGCGGCGGTGGCCTCGACCTTGCCCTGCTCGTAGAGCGAGGACTCCAGGAAGTAGACGTCGAACGTCACGCCGAAGGCCTTGAGGTCGAGGTCCTGCTCGCGGCGCAGGTAGGCCACGGCGAACTCGCGGATGGCGTCGCGGTCGCCCGGGTCACCTGCCGCCGTGACGTGACGGTCATCGGCATGCACCGTCTCCCCGGCCAGGTAGGCGTTGGCCACGTCGATGATGTAGCCGCCGCGGTAGCCGTCCTCCGGCCAGCCCGGGTCGCCGGGATCGATACCCTGGACCCGCGCCTGTACCGAGCGCGCCAGGTTGCTGATCTGGGCGCCGGCGTCGTTGTAGTAGAACTCGCGGGTCACCTCATGGCCGGTGGCCTCGAGCAGGCGGCTGATGCAGTCGCCGATCGCCGCCCCGCGGCCATGGCCGACGTGCAGCGGCCCGGTGGGGTTGGCGGAGACGAACTCCACCTGCACCCGGCGACCCTGGCCAGTGAGGCTGCGGCCATAGGCATCCCCGGCCTCGAGCACCTGGCGCACGACCTGGGCGGCGGCGTCGGTGGCGGCGAAGAAGTTGACGAAGCCAGGGCCGGCGATCTCCACCTTCTGCACGGCGTCGCTGGCCGGCAGGGCCGCGACCAGCGCCTCGGCCAGCTCGCGGGGCTTTCGGCCGGCCGGCTTGGCGAGCATCAGCGCCAGGTTGGTGGCGTAATCGCCGTGGGCCTTGTCGCGGGTCGGGTCGACCTTGATGCTCGGCGCGAGATCGGCGGGCAGCACGCCCTGCTGCCGGAGGTGGTCCAGGGCGCCCTCGAGCAGCGCGATGATGGTCTCTTTCATGGAAATGTCCGGTGTCCTGTGGCGTGGGCGGTGCGGGGCGACCGCCGGGCGAGTCTGGGGCGTCATTATCGGCAATCGGCGCCGGGCTTTAAAGCCCGGCCGGGCTTCGCCCGGAGCTGCAAGCCATAAGCGTTACGCTACAAGAGAAAGCCCTTGCCATCGGCAGCACCAAAAACAGCCTCCGGGCTTACGGCTTACGGCTTACGGCTTTCAGGCCAGGGTCTGGGGGTCGATGTCCAGCGACCAGCGCACCCGTCGTGCTTCGGGGCGGCCCTCGAGCCAGGTGACCAGCCAGGCGCCGGCCTCGTGCAGCTGGCTGCGGCGGTCGGCGGCCAGCATCAGCTGCAGGTGATAGCGGTTCTGGCGCCGTTCCATGGGGGCCGGGACCGGCCCCAGGCAGTCGACCTCGAGGCCTCGCTCGCCGATCCGCTGGCGCAGGGCCTCGGCGGCCAGGCCGCCCAAGTCGACCACGGCCGCCTCGCGGGGTGCCTCCAGCCGCAGCAGGGCCAGGAAGCGGAAGGGCGGCAGCCGGGCCGCGCGGCGCTCCTCCAGCAGCTGGCTGGCGAGGGCGTCGTAGCCACGCTCGGCCAGCAGGCGCAGGTGCGGGTCGTCGGTATGCAGGGTCTGCACGAGTACCCGGCCAGGGTGGGCGGCGCGGCCGGCGCGGCCCGCCACCTGCTCGAGCAGCTGGGCGCTGTGCTCCAGCGCCCGGAAGTCGCTGGCATAGAGCCCGGCATCGGCATTGACCACCACCACCAGAGTGACATGGGGCAGGTGGTGCCCCTTGGCCAGCATCTGGGTCCCCACCAGCAGGCAGGGTTCGCCGCGGCGCACCTCGGCCAGCATCTGCTCGAGGGCGTCGCGGCGTCGGGTGCTGTCGCGGTCGATGCGGTGCACCGGCACCTCGGGGAACAGCGACGCCAGGGTCTCCTCGGTGCGCTCGGTGCCGCTGCCCAGGGGGCGCAGGTCGACGCTGTGACACTCGGGGCAGGTGTCGGGGAGGGCACGGCGCCGGTCGCAGTGGTGGCAGGCCAGCAGCGGCGGCTGTCGGTGCAGGGTCATGCGGGCATCGCAGTGGTCGCACTCGGCCATCCAGCCGCAGGCGTGGCAGGCCAGGGTGGGGGCGAAGCCGCGACGGTTGATGAAGACCAGCACCTGGTGGCCGGCGGCCAGGGTCTCGCGCACCGTCTCGATCACCGGCGGGATCAGTCCGCCCTGGCGGCGGCCGCGCAGGTCGACGAGCTCGAGGCGGGCCGGGGCATGGCGGCTGGCCCGGCGGGTCAGGCGCAGGTGGCGGTAGTCGCCGTGCAGCGCCCGCTGCAGGGACTCCAGCGACGGCGTGGCGCTGCCCAGCAGCAGCGGGATGTGGTGGTGGTGGGCACGGGCCACGGCCAGGTCGCGGGCATGGTAGCGCAGGCCGTCCTGCTGCTTGTAGGAGCCGTCGTGCTCCTCGTCGACGATGATCACCCCGGGGCGGGCCAGGGGGGTGAAGATGGCCGAGCGGGTGCCCAGCACGATGGGCGCCCGACCGCTAGCGGCGGCTTCCCAGGCATCGAGGCGCTCGTGATCGGTGAGCCCCGAGTGCAGGGCCACCACCGGCGCCCGGAAGCGGCGGCGGAAGCGGGCGAGGTTCTGGGGCGTCAGGCCGATCTCGGGGACCAGCACCAGGGCCTGGCGGTGGCGGCCGATGACCGCCTCGATGAGCTGCAGGTAGACCTCGGTCTTGCCGCTGCCGGTGACGCCATGCAGCAGGCAGGGGTGGAAGCCGTCGAGCCGCTCGTGGATGGCGGCCAGCGCCACCGCCTGCTCACGGTTGAGGGGCAGGGCGGGTTCGGTCAGCCCCGCGTCGCCCTCGGCCGCCGGCGAGGCGGCCAGGGGTTCCTCGTGACGGGCCACCAGGCCCTTGTCGGCCAGGGCGCGCAGCTGGTCGCGGCTGAACGACTGGGCGAGGATCGCCTGGCTGACCAGTCCGTGGGGATGCTGGCGCAGCATGCTCAGCAGTTCGGCCTGGCGGGGGGCCCGGGCCAGGCCCGGCGGGGCGTCCTGATGGCCGGCCACGGTCACGCACCAGCGCTCGCGGGTGCGGGCCTCGAGCGCCCGGCCCTGGCGCAGCAGCCCCGGCATCGCCTGGTGCAGGGTGTCGCCCAGGGCATGCTGGTAATAGCGGGCGGCGAAGCGGCACAGCCACAGCCAGTCGGCGGGCAGGGGGGCGCCGTCGAGGCAGCCCGCCACCGGCCGGAGACTCGACAGCGGCAGCTCGCTTGCGTCGCGGCATTCCACCACCACGCCGACGACTTCTCGGCGGCCGAAGGGCACCTGCACCCGCAGGCCGGGCTGCCAGCCCCCGGGGGGAGACTCGCCGCAGGGGCGATAGTCGAACAGCCGGCGCAGCGGCGAGGGCACGGCAACGCCCAGTACGCGTGGCACGGGCGGGCAGGGGGAATCGGGCAATTGGCCTCCGGCGTCGGTTCTGCTAGAATGCTCCGCCGCTGCGGACACCCAGAGTGCGTGGGAGGGTGCGTGGCGGCAACCGGTTCGCATCGACAGACAACCCGTATGCGGTGCCTGGCAGAAGATCAGGTGGCGGCATACAGCTTTATGAGGCTCAAGATGAAACAAGGTATCCACCCGGATTACAAGATGGTCAACGCGACCTGTTCCTGCGGCGCCACCTTCGAGGTCGGCACCACCGCCGGTCACGACTTCTCCCTGGACGTCTGCTCCCAGTGCCACCCCTTCTATACCGGCAAGCAGAAGCAGGCGACCACCGGTGGTCGCGTCGAGCGCTTCAACAAGCGCTTCGGTGCCGCCATCAAGCGCTAAGCCGCCTGGCCCATCGCACCATCGAGAAACCCGCCTATCATGGCGGGTTTCTTTATGCCCGGCTGTCGGCGCTCCCGTTGGCCGCCTGCTGGCCGCGGGGATAAGCGAAGCGTCGTGGCTGGAGGGGTTAGCCATAAGTGTCGGCAAATGGCCGCAACGTCTTCAAACGAGCGTACAACAGGGAGGGATGTCTGGCGAGTTGAGCGCGCCGTGCTTTTTGTATACGCTAGCCGGTCTCTAACTGTTTTACCGGATCCTCTCAGCATGACTGACGCGAAGAAGAAGGCGGCGCTGGACTACCACGCGAAACCCATCCCCGGAAAGCTGTCGGTGGAGCTCACCAAGCCCACCGCCACCGCCCGGGACCTCTCGCTAGCCTACAGCCCGGGCGTGGCGGAGCCGGTTCGCGAGATCGCCAATGACCCGGAGAACGCCTACCTCTACACCGGCAAGGGCAACCTGGTGGCCGTGATCTCCGACGGCAGCGCCATCCTCGGTCTCGGTAACCTGGGGCCGCTGGCCAGCAAGCCGGTGATGGAGGGCAAGGGGGTGCTGTTCAAGCGCTTTGCCGGCATCAATTCGGTGGATATCGAGGTCAACGCCGAGAGCCCGCAGGCCTTCATCGACACCGTGGCGCGCATCGCCGACACCTGGGGTGGCATCAACCTCGAGGACATCAAGGCCCCGGAGTGCTTCGAGATCGAGCAGGCGCTGGTCGAGCAGTGCAGCATCCCGGTGTTCCATGACGACCAGCACGGCACCGCCATCGTCACCGCCGCGGGCATGCTCAATGCCCTGGACATCGCTGGCAAGTCGCTGGACGGCGCGCGCATCGTCTGCCTGGGGGCCGGCGCCGCGGCCATCGCCTGCATGAAGCTGCTGGTCTCCTGCGGCGCGCATGCCGAGAACATCGTGATGCTCGACCGCAAGGGGGTGATCCACAGCGGTCGCGAGGACCTGAACCAGTACAAGGCGATGTTCGCCGTGGAGACCGACAAGCGCACCCTGGCCGATGCCATCGAGGGCGCCGACGTCTTCGTCGGCCTCTCCGGCCCGGGGCTGATGAGTGCCGATCACATCCGCCGCATGGCCCCCAATCCGGTGGTCTTCGCCTGCACCAACCCCGACCCGGAGATCCACCCCGACGTGGCCCGGGAGGCGCGCCCGGACGTGATCATGGCCACCGGCCGCTCCGATTACCCCAACCAGGTCAACAACGTGCTGGGCTTTCCCTTCATCTTCCGCGGGGCGCTCGACGTGCGCGCCACCCGCATCAACGAGGAGATGAAGGTCGCCGCCGTCCACGCCCTCAAGGATCTCGCCCGCGAGCCGGTGCCGAAGGAGGTGCTCGAGGCCTACGAGATGGACGAGATGCACTTCGGGCCGGAGTACATCATTCCCACCCCCGTGGATGTCCGTCTGCTCGACCGGATCTCCTCGGCGGTGGCCCAGGCCGCGGTGGACTCCGGGGTGGCACGCAAGCCCTATCCCTCGCATTATCCGCTGAAGACCGTAGACGACGTTTACGGTGGTTAAGCGTTAGCGCCTTCAACTGCACACACGACACCGCCGGCCTCAGGGCCGGCGGTGTCGTGTGTGCAGTTGAGGATGTCGGGAAACCGAGGATGTGGTGACCGGGCGGCGTCCCTGCCGCCCGGTGCGGGTGACGTTCTAGAAGATGGCCTCGTAGGCGCCGGTGCCCTGGGAGCCGCTCTCGCGCTCGACCTCACGCTCGACCCGGCGCGGCTGGAAGCCGGGCAGATGGTCGGCCATGAACAGCTCCTCGATGCCGCCGCCCTGGCCATCGCGCAGCAGGCGACCGGTGTCGGGGTCGACCCGCTCGGTGACCACGTTCTCCGGCCGCTCGGGCCAGCGCTCCGGCTGGCCCTCCAGGGCCTGGCCCATGAAGTCCATCCAGATCGGCAGGGCGGCCTGGGAGCCGTACTCGGCGGTGGGGGTGTTGTCGTCCTTGCCCACCCAGGCGGTGGTCACCAGGTCGCTGTTGAAGCCGGCGAACCAGGCATCGCGCTGGTCGTTGGTGGTGCCCGTCTTGCCGACGATGTCGCTGCGGCCGAGCTCCAGGGCCTTGCGCGCGGTGCCGCGCTCGACCACGTCGCGCAGCATGTCGCGCAGGATGTAGACGGCGGCGGGGTCGGCGACCCGGGGAGCGACCTCGAAGGTCTCGCCGTCGCGCTCGACGGTCTGCTGGCCGTCGCGACAGTCGCGACAGGCGACGCGCGGGCTGGCCTCGTCGATGACGGTGGTATCATCGACGCGGGTCACCCGCTCGATGAACCAGGGCGACACCTTGAAGCCGCCGTTGGCCAGCACCGCATAGGCGTTGGTCATCTCCAGCGGGGTCAGGCTCGCGCTGCCCAGCGCCAGGGAGAGGCCGCGCGGCAGCTGGTCGCCGGCGAAGCCGAAGCCCTGGAGGAACGCGATGGTGCGATCCAGCCCCAGGGCCTGCAGCACGCGGATAGTGACCAGGTTGCGCGAGTGCGCCAGGGCATCCCGCAGCCGGGTCGGGCCGAGGAAATCGCCGCTGGAGTTCGCCGGGCGCCATAGCTCGTTGCTGCCGTCCTGCACCACCACGGGGGCATCGTTGACCACGCTGGCTGGGTTCATCTCGCCGCTGTTGATCGCCGCTAGGTAGATGAAGGGCTTGAAGATCGAGCCGGACTGGCGGCGGGCCTGGGTGGCGCGGTTGAACTTGCTGGCATCGAAGTCGAAGCCGCCCTGCAGGGCCAGGATGGCCCCGGTGTCGGGGGCCATCGCCACTAGCGAGCCCTCGGCGTCGGGGCGCTGGGAGAGACGCCAGCTGCCGTCTTCCCGTTGCAGGATGCGCACCAGGTCGCCGCGGCTGGCAATCTCGCTGGCCGAGCCCGGGGCGGCCCCCCGGCTCCTGGCGCTGCGATAGGGGCGCGCCCACTCCAGGCCGGCCCAGTCGAGGGTGTGCAGCTCGCCACCGCGAACCAGCACCTGCATCTCGCGGCCTTCGTTCTCCACCACGATGGCTGGCTGCAGGGGGCCATAGGCGGAGGTGCGCTCGAGCACCTGCAGCCAGTTGCTGACATCGCCCTCGACACCCTCGACCTCGGTCTGGCTGCGCTCGGCGGCGCGACGGGCGGTCTGCATGATCTCGGGCGACTCGGCGAGCTCCTCCTCCAGGCCCTCGCGTCCGGTCTGCTCCTGGGCCTCGGCCAGGCTGCGCGGGATGTCGGTCTGCTCGGGGCCACGCCAGCCGTGCCGGGTGTCATAGGTGATCAGTCCGTTGGCCAGGGCCTGGCCGGCCAGCGGCTGCAGCTCGCTATCCAGGGTGGTATGGATGCGATACCCGCCGGTGTAGGCTCGGTCGCCGTAACGCTCCACGGCGAACTGGCGAGCCATCTCGGCGACGTAGTCGGCTTCCACCTCGAGCTGGGCCAGGTGGCGCCGCGCGGTCACCGGGGCCTGCACGGCGTCGTCATAGGCCGCCTGGTCGATGATCCCCAACTCCCGCATGCGGAACAGGATCCAGTTGCGGCGGATCAGCGCGCGCTCGGCGTTGGCCAGCGGGTTGAAGGCGGAGGGCGCCTTGGGCAGGCCGGCGATCATCGCCGCCTCCGCCAGGGTCAGCTCGGCCATGGGCCGGTCGTAGTAGACCTCCGCGGCGGCGGCGATGCCGTAGGCGCCGCTGCCGAGATAGATCTTGTTGACGTAGAGCTCGAGGATCTCCTCCTTGGAGAGGATCTGCTCCATCTGCAGTGCCAGCAGGATCTCGCGGATCTTGCGAGTGAAGGTCCTGTCCAGAGTGAGCAGATAGTTGCGCGCCACCTGCATAGTGATGGTCGAGCCTCCGGACTGGATGTCGCCGCCGCTGGCCACCAGCTCTACCGCGGCACGCGCCAGGCCCTTGGGGTCGACGCCGCGGTGGTCGAAGAAGGTGGCATCCTCGGCGGCCAGCAGGGCCCCGATGAGTTCCTGGGGGATCTCCTCATACTCCACCAAGGTGCGGCGCTCCTCGCCGAACTCGCCGATCAGCTTGCCGTCGCGCGTGAAGATGCGCAGCGGGGTCTGCAGCTCGAAGTCCTGCAGTTGGCGCACATCGGGCAGGCCGGGGGCGAAATAGAGCGCGGCACCCACCACGCCCAGTACCCCGGCGGCAAAGAGCGAGACCAGCAGCCAGAGGAGAGAGACAGCCAGGGTTCTGAGTAACTTCATGAAAACGCGGTATCCATGCTGGGAACGGGGGCGGAATGGTGGCGATGAAGAGGCCTTCCCTTGCGGCTGCCATTATAGGAAGCCGAGGAGGTGGTCACCAGCGTTGACATGCGGCGACACCGTCATTCGTGTGAGATCCGGAAATATCATGTAACCTTCGATTACGGATCGGGTATGATGAATTTCATGTGTTCCGCTCCGATTCGGAGTGGATAATCATAATGAGCGGCACGCCGCATGGACCAGGCAGGGGCATGACTCAAGATGCGACTGAGAGCATCCGGCAAGGGACTGGTCGGTGTCGATATCACCTCGGCAACCGTCAAGGTCATCGAACTCAAGCGTGCTGGTAGTCACTACCAGGTTGAAAGCTACGCCGTACGGCCGCTGCGCGAAGGCGCCGTGATCGAGCGGCGCATACGCGACATGTCGGCCGTGGTGGACGCCCTCAAGCGCGCCGTGGACCATGCCCGGCCGGGATCGCGCAATGCCGCCGTGGCCGTGCCGGCCAGTGCCGCCATCACCAAGACCCTCACGTTACCCGCCTCGCTCGACGACGACGAGATCGAGGCGCGCATCCAGCTCGAATCTGACAAGCACATCCCTTTTCCGTTCAGTGAGGTCGCCTTCGACTTCCAGCGGCTGGGCCTCAACGCGCGCTACGGCGACCAGCAGGACGTCCTGCTGGTCGCCTGCCGCCAGCAGGACGTCAATCAGCTGACCGAGGCCGTGCTGCAGGCCGGGCTCACCCCGGCGGCAGTGGATGTCGAGACCTTCGCCATGGAGCGCGCCTTCCAGGAGCTTCGCCACCAGCTGCCCGCGACCGAGGTCGAGCAGGAGTGCGTGGCCCTGGTGGATATCGGCGCCACCATGAACGCCTTCCATGTGCTGCGCGAGGGGCGCGTCACTTACAGCCGCGATACCGTGTTCGGTGGCCGCCAGCTGACCGACGAGATCCGCAATCGCTACGGGCTGACCCTCGAGGAGGCGGGTCTGGCCAAGAAGCGCGGCGGCCTGCCCGATGACTACCAGCGCAGCGTGCTCGACCCCTTCCTCGATACCCTGGTTCAGCAGGTGGGACGCTCGCTGCAGCTCTACTATACCGCCGGGCGCAAGCAGGAGGTGCGGCGCATGATCCTGGCCGGTGGCACCAGCGTGCTGCCGGGGCTGGCGGAGCGCCTGGCCGAGGAGAGCGGCATGGAGGTGGTGATCGCCAACCCCTTCCGGCGCATGAAGGTGAACCCCCGCATCGACGTCCCGACCCTGGCCGGCGATGCCCCGGCCATGCTCACGGCCTGCGGCCTGGCGATGAGGGTAGGCAAATGACCATCGAGATCAACTTGCTCCCCTGGCGGGAGGAAGTGCGTGCCCGGCGCAGCAAGCGGTTCTTCCTGGCACTGGCGTTGATGGCGCTGATCGGCCTCGGCGGCGGCTATGGCATGACCTGGTACTACGAGCAGCGGCTCGCCGACCAGCAGCAGCGCCAGCAGCTGATCAGTGACCGCACCGCCGAGCTGGATCATGATATCCGCGCGGTGAGCCAGTACGAGGAGCAGGTCACGTCGCTGAAGCGCCAGATCGAGGTCTTCGAGCAGCTGCAGATGGGCCGTCCGCAGACGGTCCACGTCTTCAACGCGCTGGCGGGGAGCCTGGAGGAGGGCGTCTACTACTCCGGGCTCAACCGCCAGGGCAGCCAGCTGCGGCTCACCGGCCTGGCCGAAGACAACCGCCGGGTCTCGGACCAGCTGCGCCAGCTGGAGGCCTCTGCGGTCTTCGACGTGCCGGTGCTCTCCGAGGTGGAGTCCACCGACGGCGCGATGCGTCGCTTCAACCTCAGCGTGAACCAGCAGATGCCCGACGGGGAAGGCACGGAGGCGCCATGAATCTGTCCACGGAAGTTCGTCGACTGAGCGACATGGACTGGGGAGAGCTGGACATCAAGGAGTCCGGCGGCTGGCCCTTCCTGCTGCAGTTGATCTGTTGCGTGCTGGTGGTGGGCCTGACCCTCGCCGGCATGTACTGGTACCTGGCCGCGCCCAAGGTCGAGGAGCTCGAGCAGGCCCAGCGCGAGGAGCAGAGCCTGCTGCGCGACTACCGCAGCAAGTCGGCCCAGGCCGCCAACCTGCCGGCGCTGCGTGAGCAGGTCGAGGAGCTCGATAAGCGGCTATCGGGGCTGGTAGCCATGCTCCCGGGCGGTCCCGAGATCCCGTCGCTGATCGACGACATCAGCGAGACGGCGCTGGACAACCAGCTGTCCATCGACTTCATCCGCCTGCGTAGCCCCGTCCTGCAGGAGTTCTACACCGAACGTCCCTTCGATATCCGGGTGAAGGGCGACTACCACCGCATCGCCTCCTTCATCGCCGGCGTCGCCGATCTGCCGCGCATCGTCACCCAGCATGACTTCAGCCTGGCGCCGGTCGATGGCGGCAACCGCCTGCAGCTGTCGATGCTGGCCAAGACCTACAGCTACCGCCCGCCCCAGGCCACCGCCGAGGAGGGAACGCCATGACTCATTGGCTGACCAGAGGCGCCCTGATGGCCCTGCTGCTCGCCCTGGGGGCCTGCCGTGACGCGAACCTGCCTACCCTCGAACGGGAGCTGGAGGCAATGCGGGTCGACCCCGGCCAGGTGGACCTGGAGCCGGTGCCGCCCATGCCGACCTATACCTCGGTGGACTACGACTTCGCCGACGAGCGCAGCCCCTTCCAGGCGCGCCTGCCGGAGCCCGAGGAGTTGCCCGGAGGCGGTGCCGACAGCGACCTGGCACCGGATGAATCGCGTCCGAAGGAGCCGCTGGAGGCCTATGACCTGAGCGAGCTCGAGCTGGTGGGCACCCTCACGGTGGGCGGGCAGCCCTCGGCCCTGATCCAGGCGCCGGACGGCAAGGTGCATCGCCTGCACACCGGCAACCACCTGGGATCCGACTTCGGGCGCATCATCGGCATCACCGGGGCCTCGGTGCAGCTGGTGGAGATCGTGCCCACCGGGCGGGGCGGCTGGACCGAGCGCGGCACCCGGCTGACACTCGACGACTAGACAACATGATGCCATGCCGCCGGGCAGTAGGCGGCAGGGGCCAGCAGGGGGAAGGGAACAATGCAACCGATGATTCGTGGTCTCGCAATCGTGGCACTGCTGGCGGTCTCCACGGCCGCCGTGGCGGCCTCCACCCTCACCGACCTGGCGTTCCGCCAGGGTAGTGACGGGGCGCTGGAGGTGGATCTCGACTTTCGTGGCCCGGTTCCCGAGGTGCGCGGCTATCGCCTCGACGACCCGGCCCGGCTGACCATCGACCTGATGGACACCGACAGCGCCCTGGAGCGCCGCCGCGAGGAGCTCGGCATCGGCGGGGTCGAGCGGGTCACGGCCCTGGAGGCCGGTTCGCGCACGCGCCTGGTCTTCGAGCTCGAAGGGCCCCTGCCCTACGACACCCGTCAGCAGGGCGACCGCCTGCACCTGTCCATCGGCGGCGGGGCCGGCCAGCCGGCGGCGGCTTCGACCACGACCGCTACGACCACCGCCTCAACGAGGCCGAGCCGGGACACTGCCATGGCGTCCGGCCGACCGAGCATCCAGGACATCGACTTCCGCCGCGGCGGCGACGGGGCCGGGCGGCTGGTCGTGACCTTCAACCGCACGGGGGTGGATGCCCGGGTGCGCGAGAGCGGGCGCAACCGCATCGTCGCCGAGCTGCGCGGGGTCGAGCTGCCGACCTTCCTGGACCAGGTCTACGACGTCAGCGACTTCGGCACGCCGCTCAAGCGCGTCACCCCGCGGGTGGGGCGCGATGGCGTGACCCTGGATATCGAGGGTGAGGGCGGCTTCGCCATGCTCTCCACCCAGAGCGGCCGCCAGCTGACCATCGAGGCCCAGCCGGTCACCCGGGAGGAGCGCGAGGAGCGCACCCGCGAGCAGTTCCCCTATTCCGGCGAGCGCATCACCCTGAACTTCCAGGACATCGAGGTGCGCTCGGTGCTGGCGATCATCGCCGACTTCACCGGCCTCAACCTGGTGGCCAGCGACAGCGTGACCGGCCGCGTCACCCTCAACCTGCAGGACGTGCCCTGGGACCAGGCCCTGGACCTGGTGCTCAAGAGCCACGGCCTGGCGAGCCGCCAGCAGGGCAACGTCATCGTGGTGGCCCCGGCCAATGAGCTGGCCAGCCTGGAGCGCCAGGAGCTGGAAGCCCGCGAGCAGCTCGAGACTCTGGCCCCGCTGGAGACCGAGTACATCCAGGTGAAGTATGCCAAGGCCGATGACATGGCCCGCTTGCTGCGCGGCGAGAGCGGCTTCGGCCTGCTGACCGAGCGCGGCCGGGTGGCCGTCGACCCGCGCACCAATACCCTGCTGGTACAGGATACCGCCGACCAGATCGATGCCATCCTGGCCACCCTGGAGCGCCTGGATATCGCC
The DNA here is from genome assembly GCF_029889845.1 of Halomonas sp. 25-S5. Taxonomy (GTDB): domain Bacteria; phylum Pseudomonadota; class Gammaproteobacteria; order Pseudomonadales; family Halomonadaceae; genus Halomonas. Next base: position 120,878 of record NZ_JARANV010000004.1, on the reverse strand, counting down.
GTGCGCCAGGTGCAGATCGAGGCGCGCATCGTCATCGCCCGGGACAGTGCCACCCGCGAGCTGGGGGTAAACTGGGGGCTGTCGTCAAACAATCAACAAGTAGGCTCAAGCAACATCATTGGAGATGCTACAGAGGATGTTGAAGGAGGTGGAGGTGTTGGGCGGTCATTTGGTGGCCTCTCCGTGGATATGGGCAGTTCTGATGTCGCGAATACAGCTTTCAGCTTCGGCTATCTCTCCGGCGATATCCTGCTCGACCTGGAGCTGCGTGCCCTGGAGAGCGAGGGCAAGAGCCAGACCATCTCCCAGCCGCGGGTAATCACCGCCAACCAGCGCACCGCGGTGATCAAGCAGGGCACCGAGATTCCTTTTCAGGAATCCACGTCCAGCGGCGCGACCGATACCGAGTTCAAGGATGCGGTGCTATCGCTGGAGGTAACACCGCAGATTACCCCGGACAATCGCATCATTATGGACCTGGTGATCAACAACGATACGGTGGGGGAGCTCTTCAACGGTGTGCCCTCCATCGACACGAACTCCATCGAGACCCAGGTGCTGGTGGATAACGGCGAGACCGTGGTGCTGGGAGGGATCCTCACCACCGAGGAGGTACGCAGCCTGTTCAAGACGCCCTTCCTGGGCGACCTGCCGGTGCTGGGCAACCTCTTCCGCTATACCGAGAACACCAATGATAAGGTAGAGTTGCTGGTATTCATCACGCCCCGAATACTGGACGACAACCTGGCCATTCGCTGATGCAGGCACTACCCAACCTGATACTGATCGGCCCCATGGGGGCCGGCAAGAGCACCATCGGCCGCCTGCTGGCGGCCGAACTGTCACGCGCGTTCTACGACAGCGACCACCAGATCCAGGCGCGCTGCGGCGCCGACATCCCGTGGATCTTCGACGTCGAGGGCGAGGCGGGCTTCCGCGATCGCGAGACCCAGATGATCCGCGAGCTGACCCGTCACGACGGTGTGGTCATCGCCACCGGTGGCGGCGCCGTGCTGCGCGAGGAGAACCGCCGGGTGCTGCGCGAGAGTGGCACCGTCATCTATCTGCTCACCACCGTGGAGCAGCAGCTGCGGCGCACCGCCAAGGACCGCAACCGACCGCTGCTGCAGCACGGCGACCGCGAGCAGCTGCTGCGCGACATGTTCGCGCTGCGTGACCCCCTCTACCGCGCCACCGCCGATGTGGTGGTGCGCACCGACCGGCGCGGCCCGCGTGCCGTGGTCAACGAGATCGTGCGGCGCGTCACGCGCCTGGTCGATCCCCTGCAATGCAAGGCCTGACGCCATGAACGATTCCCGCAAGGCTCCGAGCACCCTCGAGGTGGCGCTGGGCAGCCGCAGCTATCCCATCCACATCGGCCCCGGGCTGCTGGGCGATCCTCGCTGGTTGGCCCCGCACCTGGCCGGGCGCCAGGTCATGGTGGTGACCAACGAGACGGTGGCGCCGCGCTACCTGGCACGCCTCAGGCAGGGGCTCGGCGATGACCTCGACGTGCGCGAGCTGGTGCTGCCCGATGGCGAGGCCACCAAGACACTCGCCAGCGTCGAGCGGATCTGGGATACCCTGCTGGCGGCCGGCTTCAACCGTCGCTGCACCCTCATTGCCCTGGGCGGCGGGGTGATCGGCGACATGGTCGGCTTCGCCGCGGCCTGCTACCAGCGCGGCGTGGCCTTCGTGCAGGTGCCGACCACGCTGCTCGCCCAAGTCGACTCCTCGGTGGGCGGCAAGACGGGGGTGAACCACCCGCGGGGCAAGAACATGATCGGCGCCTTCTGGCAGCCGCGGGCAGTGCTGGTGGATACCGACACCCTGGCGACGCTGCCGGCCCGCGAGCTCTCCGCAGGGCTCGCCGAGGTGATCAAGTACGGCCTGATCCGCGATGCCGACTTCCTGGCCTGGCTGGAAGCGCAGATGGACGCCTTGCGCGGCCTCGACGCCGCCGCTCTGACCCGGGCCATCGAGTGCAGCTGTGCCCTCAAGGCCGAGATCGTCGCCGAGGATGAGACCGAGCAGGGGGTGAGGGCGCTGCTCAACCTCGGTCATACCTTCGGCCACGCCATCGAGGCCCACCAGGGCTACGGCCACTGGCTGCATGGCGAGGCCGTGGGCACCGGCATGCTGATGGCCGCCGAGCTCTCCCGGCGGCTGGGCTGGCTGAGCGATGCGGAGGTGGCGCGCACCCGGGCGATCATCGAGGCCGCTGGCCTGCCCCTGGCGGCCCCGGCCGACATGTCGGTGGACGACTTCCTCGCTATCATGCGTCTCGACAAGAAGAACCTCGACAGCCGCCTGCGCCTGATCCTGCTGCACACCCTGGGCGAGGCCTGCATCCATGACGCGACCCCAACCGAGACCCTGGCCGCGCTGATCGAGGCGTTCCCACGCCGCTGATGCCGACCAGCGCCTGCCTGCCTGATGACGCCCGCCCTGCGCGGGCGTCTTCGTGTCGGGACAAGCATTTGCATGGCGTATGCCGGATCGGCATGGGGAAATGGGAAGATATTAGCCTAAAGTCTAATGCATTCTCCGGCGCGTGGCTGGGCCGTGGTTGGGCCTTGCAAGCCATTGAGATAGCGGGTTTTTTTTGGATTATTTTCGGTGCAAGTCGCGGATTTGTCGATGGTTTTTCATGGCGTGCGGGGGGCGAAATATTGCGCGGTGGGGGCGGCTCTGGCTATGCTGGTCGGCCTTTTGTCGAGCAGTCGTGCGGCCGCTTCAGGCGCAGCATGAAATAAGAAAAAACGATAACGATAACATGTGATGACTGCCAAATAAACTCTTCAACCCGAGGCACCGCCCATGAACAGAGGTCTTCATCAGCCTGGCGAGTTCCGCGACAACTGCGGGTTCGGCCTGATCGCCCATATGGAGGGCCAGGCCAGCCACGACCTGCTCAAGACCGCCATCGAGTCCCTGACCTGCATGACCCACCGTGGCGGTATTGCGGCCGACGGCAAGACCGGCGATGGGTGCGGGCTGCTGCTCCAGATGCCCGATGCCTTCATGCGCGACGTCGCCAAGGAATCTCTCGGTGTGGAGTTGGGCGAGCACTTCGCCGTGGGCGTGGTGTTCCTGCCTGACGACGACGCCCGTGAGGCCCGCGGCCGCGAGACCCTGGTCGCCGAGCTCGAGGCGCGTGGCCTGCGGGTGGCCGGCTGGCGCGACGTGCCGGTGGATGCCAGCGTTTGCGGGCCCATGGCACTCGACTGCCTGCCGCGGATCCGCCAGCTGTTCGTCGAGGCGGGGAGCGACGAGGCCGGGCATTTCGATGTGGATCTGTTCATGGCCCGCCGCCGCGCCGAGGAGACGTTGCGCGACGACGAGGACTTCTATGTCTGCTCGCTCTCCCGCGAGGTGGTCTCCTACAAGGGGCTGATGATGCCGGTGGACCTGCCGGCCTTCTACCCCGACCTGGGCGACGAGCGCCTGGAGACCGCGATCTGCGTCTTCCACCAGCGCTTCTCCACCAACACCGCGCCGCGCTGGCCGTTGGCCCAGCCGTTCCGCCTGCTGGCCCACAACGGCGAGATCAATACCGTGGAGGCCAACCGCGGCTGGGCCAACTCGCGCAAGGAGAACTTCTTAAGCGACAGGCTGCCCGAGATCGTCGAGCTCGACGAGATCGTCAATACCACCGGGTCGGACTCCTCGAGCATGGACAACATGCTCGAGGTGCTGCTCACCGGCGGCATGGAGCTGCATCGTGCGGTGCGCATGATGGTGCCGCCGGCCTGGCAGAACGTGGAGCTGATGGACGGCGACCTGCGCGCCTTCTACGAATACAACTCCATGCACATGGAGCCCTGGGATGGCCCCGCCGGGGTGGTGATGACCGATGGTCGCCAGGCCGTCTGCATGCTCGACCGCAACGGGCTTCGCCCGGCCCGCTGGGTGATCACCAAGAATGGCTACATCACCCTGGCCTCGGAGATCGGCACCTACGGCTACAAGCCCGAGGACGTGGTGGCCAAGGGGCGTGTCGGCCCGGGCCAGATACTGGCCGTGGACACCGAAACCGGCGAGGTGCTGCATACCTCTGACATCGACGAGCGCCTCAAGTCCGCCTATCCCTACAAGCGCTGGCTGAAGCAGGAGGCCCAGTACCTGGAGTCGGCGCTGACCGAGCTCGCCAGCTTCCAGAACATGGACCCCGAGGCCCTGCTCACCCAGCAGAAGATGTTCCAGGTCAGCTTCGAGGAGCGCGACCAGGTGCTGCGGCCGCTGGCCGAGAGCGGCCAGGAGGCCGTGGGCTCCATGGGCGACGACACCCCCATGGCGGTGCTCTCCGGCAAGCAGCGGATGCTCACCGACTACTTCCGCCAGAAGTTCGCCCAGGTCACCAACCCGGCCATCGACCCGCTGCGCGAGGCGATCGTGATGTCGCTGGAGACCTGCGTCGGCGCCGAGCTCAACGTCTTCAAGGCGACCCCGGAGCACGCCCACCGCATCATCCTGACCACGCCGATCCTCTCGCCGCGCAAGTTCGCCGCCCTGGTCAACCAGGATGACCCGGCCTTCACCAGCCACACCCTGTCGCTGGGCTATGACCCCCAGGAGATCGGCCTCAAGGGGGCGATCCATGAGCTCTGCCGCCAGGCCGAGGAGGCGGTCAACGACGGCAAGGTGATCCTGGTGCTCAGCGACGGCGAGCTGGACAAGGGGCGGGTGCCCATCCATGCGGCGCTGGCCGTGGGTGCGGTGCACCACCACCTGGGCCGCCTGGCCCTGCGCCCGCGCTGCAACATCGTGGTGGAGACCGGTTATGCCCGCGATGCCCACCAGATGGCGGTGCTGTTCGGGGTGGGGGCCACCGCGGTCTTCCCCTGGCTGGCCTACCAGGTCATGGCCGACATGCACCATACCGGCGAGCTGGTCGGCAACCCCGCCGATGCCCGGGAGCACTACCGCAAGGGCCTGCAGAAGGGGCTGTTCAAGATACTGTCCAAGATGGGCATCTCGACGCTCGCCTCCTACCGGGGCTCCCAGCTGTTCGAGGCGGTGGGCCTCGCCTCGGAGGTGGTCGAGCTGTGCTTCACCGGCATGGCCTCGCGCATCGAGGGCACCGGCTTCAGCGAGCTGCAGTTGCAGCAGGAGCTGCTGGGACGCGAGGCCTGGACGCCGCGCAAGGGCGTCCCCCAGGGCGGCCTGATGAAGTACGTCCATGGCCACGAATACCACGCCTACAATCCCGATGTGGTCATGTCGCTGCAGGAGGCGGTCCAGGAGGGCGACTACGCCAAGTGGAAGACGTTTGCCCGGCTGGTCAACGAGCGCTCGCCGGCCACCCTGCGTGACCTGCTCGGGCTCAGGCCTGCCACCGAGCCGCTGCCGATGGAGGAGGTCGAGGCGGTCGAGGACCTGCTGCCACGCTTCGACAGCGCCGGGATGAGTCTCGGCGCCCTCTCGCCCGAGGCCCATGAGGCCCTGGCCCAGGCCATGAACGAGGCCGGCGGGCGCTCCAACTCCGGCGAGGGGGGCGAGGACCCGGCCCGCTACGGCACCCTCCGCTCCTCCAAGATCAAGCAGATCGCCTCCGGGCGCTTCGGCGTCACGCCGGCCTACCTGGTCAATGCCGAGGTGCTGCAGATCAAGGTGGCCCAGGGCGCCAAGCCCGGCGAGGGCGGCCAGCTGCCCGGCGGCAAGGTCAATGAGCTGATCGCCCGGCTGCGCTACTCGGTGCCCGGCGTGACCCTGATCTCGCCGCCGCCGCACCACGACATCTACTCCATCGAGGACCTGGCGCAGCTGATCTTCGACTTGAAGCAGGTCAACCCCGATGCCCAGGTCTCGGTGAAGCTGGTCTCCGAGCCCGGCATCGGCACCATCGCCACCGGCGTGGCCAAGGCCTACGCCGACCTGATCACCGTCTCCGGCTACGACGGCGGTACCGCGGCGAGCCCGCTGACCTCGATTAAGCACGCCGGCAGCCCCTGGGAGCTGGGCCTGCCCGAGGTGCACCAGGCGCTGCGCATCAACGGCCTGCGCGACAAGATCCGCCTGCAGACCGACGGCGGCCTGAAGACCGGCCTCGACGTGGTCAAGGCGGCGATCCTCGGCGCCGAGAGCTTCGGCTTTGGCACCGCGCCCATGGTGGCGCTGGGCTGCAAGTACCTGCGCATCTGCCACCTCAACAACTGCGCCACCGGCGTGGCCACCCAGATGCAGTACCTGCGCGACGAGCACTTCCGCGGCACCGTGGACATGGTCAAGCACTACTTCCGCTTCATTGCCGAGGAGGTGCGCGAGCTGATGGCCCTGCTGGGTGTGCGCAAGCTCACCGACCTGATCGGTCGCACCGACCTGCTGGAGGTGCTGGAGGGCGTCACCGCCTCCCAGCGCAAGCTCGACCTGTCGGGGCTGCTGGGCAACGACTTCGTGCCGCAAGACGCGCCGCAGTTCTGTGCGGTCAGCCGCAACGTCCCCCATGACCCGGGGGCCAAGAACCAGGAGGTGCTCGAGGCGCTCAAGGACGCCATCGAGGCGAAGTCCGGCGGCGAGTTCACTTTCACCATCACCAACTGCGACCGCAGCGTCGGGGCGCTGACCTCCGGGGCCATCGCCAAGCGCTATGGCGAGGCGGGGCTCGAGGATGCGCCGGTCACCGCGCGCTTCACCGGCGTGGCCGGCCAGAGCTTCGGCGTCTGGAATGCCCGCGGCCTCAATCTCTACCTGGAGGGCGATGCCAACGACTATGTCGGCAAGGGCATGAACGGCGGCAAGGTGGTGATCGTGCCGCCGGCCGGCAGTGCCTTCGAGAGCCACCGGACCGCCATCATCGGCAATACCTGCCTGTACGGCGCCACCGGCGGCAAGCTGTTCGCCGCGGGTACCGCCGGCGAGCGCTTCGGGGTGCGCAACTCCGGCGCCCATGCGGTGATCGAGGGCGCCGGCGACCACTGCGGCGAGTACATGACCGGCGGCCTGGTCTGCGTGCTCGGCGAGGTGGGCGTCAACTTCGGCGCGGGCATGACCGGCGGCTTCGCCTACGTGCTCGACGAGGACCGCACCTTCGTCGACAAGTACAACCATGAACTGGTGGAGATCCATCGGGTGAACACCGAGGTCATGGAGGCCTATCGGCGTTATCTGCGGGAGATCATCGAGGAGTACGTGGCCGAGACCGGCTCCGCGCGCGGCCGCGCGATTCTCGAGGACTTCAGCGACTTCGTCCGTCACTTCTGGCTGGTGAAGCCCAAGGCCGCGAGCCTGGGCAGCCTGCTGGCCCAATCCCGGCGTCAGCCGGAATAAGGGTCGGCGTCAGCCGGAATAAGGGCCGGCGTCAGCCGGAGTAGGTGAATCGGCGTCGGCCGGAATCAGCCACCGCCGAGACGACGAGATCGCCCCGCAGACATCAGGAGCAGAGACCATGGCTAACCGCTTGAGCAACGATTTCCAGTTCATCGACGTGGGTCGCCAGGACCCGCAGAAGAAGGAGGCGCGCACCCGGGCCAGGGAGTTCGCCGAGATCTACGAGCCCTACAAGCCCCAGGAGGCGGCCGGGCAGGCACACCGCTGCCTGCACTGCGGCAACCCCTACTGCGAGTGGAAGTGCCCGGTCCACAACTACATTCCCAACTGGCTGCAGCTGGTCAGCGAGGGCAACATCCTCGAGGCGGTGGAACTGTGCCACCGCACCAACTCGCTGCCCGAGGTGTGCGGGCGGGTCTGCCCCCAGGACCGCCTCTGCGAGGGGGCCTGTACCCTCAACGACGGCTTCGGCGCGGTGACCATCGGCTCGGTGGAGAAGTACATCACCGACACCGCCTTCGCCATGGGCTGGCGCCCGGATCTTTCCCGCGTCACCCAGACCGGCCGCAAGGTGGCGGTGATCGGTGCCGGCCCCGCGGGGCTGGGCTGCGCCGACATCCTGGTGCGCAACGGCGTCAAGCCGGTGGTGTTCGACAAGTATCCGGAGATCGGCGGGTTGCTGACCTTCGGCATCCCCGAGTTCAAGCTCGACAAGACGGTGATGGAGCGCCGTCGGGCCGTCTTCGAGGAGATGGGCATGGATTTCCGCCTCGGCGTCGAGGTGGGCAAGGACGTCGAGTTCGATCGCCTGCTCGAGGAGTACGATGCCGTCTTCCTGGGCATGGGCACCTATAAGTACATGGAGGGCGGCTTCCCCGGCGAGGACCTGCCCGGTGTGTACAAGGCCCTCGACTACCTGATCGCCAACGTCAATCACTGCCTGGGTTTCGAGAAGGACCCGCGGGAGTTCACTTCGCTGAAGGGCCAGCGGGTGGTGGTGCTGGGCGGCGGCGATACCGCCATGGACTGCAACCGCACGGCCATCCGCCAGGGCGCCACCAGCGTGACCTGCGCCTACCGCCGTGACGAGCAGAACATGCCCGGCTCCAAGCGCGAGGTGGCCAACGCCCGCGAGGAGGGGGTGGAGTTCCTGTTCAACCGCCAACCGGTGGCGGTGGTCGGCGAGGGCAAGGTCGAGGGCGTGAAGGTGGTGCGCACCCGCCTGGGCGAGCCCGACGAGAACGGCCGGCAGCGCCCGGAAGTGGTGCCCGGTTCCGAGGAGATCATCTCCGCCGATGCGGTGGTCGTGGCCTTCGGCTTTCAGCCGAGCCCGGCGCCCTGGTTCGAGACCGTGGGCATCGAGATCGACGAGCGCGGCCGGGTTAAGGCACCGGAGGAGGGGGGCGCCCATGCCTTCCAGACCACCAACGAGAAGATCTTCGCCGGCGGCGACATGGTGCGCGGCTCCGACCTGGTAGTCACCGCCATCTACGAAGGCCGCCAGGCCGGCGAGGGCATCCTGGACTACCTGGGGGTCTGAGCTACGGGCTTCGGGCAATGCGCAGTGAGCCGTTCGGAATTATCATGCTGCTCGAAGCTCGAAGCTCGAAGCTCGAAGCTCGAAGCTCGAAGCTCGAAGCTCGAAGCTCGAAGCTCGAAGTTCGATGGCTCCACCAAGAGTGAGCGGCGCCGGGGACAGGTCGTAGAGGGGGTCCTATGCCATGGATGGCATCGGTAGCGTACAGGGAGGTATTCACAGCGCCCCCTCGAAGGCCTGTCGCCGGGTAAGCCGCGAGTTTGGCTCCGTCTTGAATATGGATAAGCGTCGAGCCAGGCCGCCGGCGCTGAAATTGAGCCATTGGTCGTATTCTGCTAGTCTGTCGTCCCATCCTGGCGCGGCTTCCTGCCGTGCCTACCGATCACGTTTCGACAGGTTCTCCATGACACGATATATCTTCGTGACCGGCGGCGTTGTGTCTTCACTCGGCAAGGGCATCGCATCGGCCTCGCTGGCGGCGATTCTCGAGGCGCGCGGCCTCAGGGTCACCATGCTCAAGCTCGATCCCTACATCAACGTGGATCCGGGCACCATGAGTCCCTTCCAACACGGCGAGGTGTTCGTCACCGAGGATGGCGCCGAGACCGACCTGGACCTGGGCCACTACGAGCGCTTCATCCGCACGAAGATGACCCAGGCCAACAACTTCACCACCGGGCGCGTCTACGAGAACGTGCTGCGCAAGGAGCGCCGCGGCGACTACCTGGGTGGCACCGTGCAGGTGATCCCGCACATCACCGACGAGATCAAGCGCCGTGTCTATGCCGGTGGCGAGGGCTTCGACGTGGCCCTGGTCGAGATCGGCGGCACCGTGGGTGACATCGAGTCGCTGCCCTTCCTGGAATCGATCCGCCAGATCAGAAGCGAGCTGGGGGCCAGCCGGGCGATCTTCATGCACCTGACGTTAGTGCCTTATATCAAGACGGCGGGGGAGACCAAGACCAAGCCGACCCAGCACAGCGTCAAGGAGCTTCGCTCCATCGGCATCCAGCCGGACATCCTGATCTGCCGCAGCGAGGTGGAGCTCGAGGAGACAGAGCGACGCAAGATTGCGCTGTTCACTAACGTGGAAGAGCGTGCCGTCATCCCGCTGCAGGACGCCGACACCATCTATCGTATCCCGCTGATGCTCCACGAGCAGGGCCTCGACGATATCGTCTGCGACAAGCTGCGACTCGAAGCCGCCGAGGCCGACCTCGGCGAGTGGGTGCACGTGCTCGATGCCAAGCTCAACCCGCTGAAGTCGATCAACATCGCCATGGTCGGCAAGTACATGGAACTGCTCGATGCCTACAAGTCGCTCAACGAGGCACTGATCCACGCCGGCATCCAGACCCGGGTGAAGGTCAACGTCGACTATGTCGACTCCGAGGACATCGAGCACCACGGCACCGAGCGCCTGGCCGGCAAGGATGCCATCCTGGTGCCCGGCGGCTTCGGCGAGCGCGGCGTGGAAGGCAAGATCGCCACCGCCCGCTTTGCCCGCGAGAGCGGCATTCCCTATCTCGGCATCTGCCTCGGCATGCAGGTGGCGGTGATCGAATTTGCCCGCAACGTGGCCGGCTGGGAGGATGCCAATTCCACCGAGTTCACCCACGACACCCAGCATCCGGTGGTCGGCCTGATCACCGAGTGGCTGAGTCCCGAGGGCAAGGTCGAGTTGCGCGACGCGGCCTCCGACCTCGGCGGTACCATGCGCCTGGGCGGCCAGGTCTGCCAGCTCAAGGCCGGCAGCAGGGCGCGCGAGGCCTACGCAAGCGACGAGATCGTCGAGCGCCACCGCCACCGCTTCGAGGTGAACAACCAGTTCATCGACGACCTGGAGAAGGCCGGCCTGGTGGTCTCCGGCAAGAGCGTCGACGACTCCCTGGTGGAGATGGTCGAGCTGCCGGATCACCCCTGGTACGTCGCCTGCCAGTTCCACCCGGAGTTCACCTCCACGCCGCGTGACGGCCATCCGCTGTTCACCGGCTTCGTCAATGCGGCGCTGGAGCATAAGGCGGCACGCATCCGCGCCCAGTCCTCCCACCAGGAGTGAGGCCCATGTCCGTGATGAGCGAGTCTGCCCCCGAACGCCAGATCCCAGAGCGTCATATATCAGTCGCCGGCCTGACGGCCGGCAATTCGTTGCCGCTGATGCTGCTGGGCGGCATGAACGTGCTGGAATCCCGCGAGCTGGCCCTCGAGGTCGCCGAGACCTATGCGTCGGTGACCCGCCGCCTCGGCATGCCCTACGTCTTCAAGGCGAGTTTCGACAAGGCCAACCGCAGCTCCATCCACTCCTTCCGCGGCCCCGGCCTGGAGAAGGGGCTCGCGATCCTGTCCGAGGTGAAGGCTCGCTTCGGGGTGCCGATCATCACCGACGTCCACGAGCCCTGGCAGGCCAAGCCTGTGGCCGAGGTCGCCGACATCATCCAGCTGCCGGCCTTCCTGGCGCGCCAGACCGACCTGGTAGTGGCCATCGCCGAGACCGGGGCGGTGATCAACATCAAGAAGCCGCAGTTCCTGGCGCCCCACGAGGTACGCCACATCATTCGCAAGTGCGAAGAGGCCGGCAACGACAGGTTGTTGCTTTGCGAGCGCGGATCCAGCTTCGGCTATAACAATCTGGTCGTCGACATGCTTGGCTTCGGTGACATGAAGCAGACCGGCTATCCTGTCTTCTTCGATGTCACGCACTCCCTGCAGCGCCCGGGTGGCCGGGCCGACAGCGCCGGTGGGCGTCGGCAGCAGGTGGTCGAGCTGGCCCGTGCCGGGGTGGCGGTCGGCCTGGCCGGCCTCTTCCTGGAGGCCCACCCCGATCCCGACAACGCCAAGTGCGACGGCCCCTGTGCCTTGCCGCTGGATCGCCTCGAGCCCTTCCTGGCTCAGCTGAAGGCCGTCGATGACCTCGTGAAGGGCTTTACCCCGCTCGAGATTTCCTGATTCCCCCCCACGCTGACACGACAAGGACCCACAAGATGACCAAGATCGTCGAACTCCGCGCCCTCGAGGTGCTCGATTCACGCGGCAATCCCACCGTGCAGGCCGAAGTGCGCCTGGAAAGCGGCGCCACCGGCGTAGCCTGTGCGCCCAGCGGGGCCTCTACCGGCTCCCGCGAGGCGCTGGAGCTGCGTGATGGCGACAAGAGTCGCTACCTGGGCAAGGGCGTGCTGAAGGCCGTGGAGGCCGTCAACACGACCATCCGTGCGCGCCTGGTGGGCATGGATGCCCGTGACCAGCGCGGGCTGGATGATGCCATGCTGGTGCTGGACGGCACCGACAACAAGGCATCGCTGGGTGCCAACGCCATCCTGGCGGTGTCGCTGGCGGCGGCCAAGGCGGCGGCCAATGCCAAGGGCATGCCGCTCTACGCGCATATTGCCGAGCTCTACGGCCAGCCCGGGCAGTACCTGATGCCGGTGCCGATGATGAACATCATCAACGGCGGCGAGCATGCCGACAACAACGTCGACATCCAGGAGTTCATGATCCAGCCGGTGGGCGCGCCGAGCTTTCGCGAGGGATTGCGCATGGGCGCCGAGATCTTCCATGCCCTGAAGAAGGTGCTCAGCGCCCGAGGACTTGCCACCTCGGTGGGCGATGAGGGCGGCTTCGCGCCGAACCTCGACTCCAATGCCGAGGCTCTGGCGGTGATCCAGCAGGCCGTGGCCGACGCCGGCTACCGCCTGGGCGACGACGTGACCCTGGCGCTGGACTGCGCCTCCTCCGAGTTCTATCGGGACGGCCAGTACGACCTCGCCGGTGAAGGCAAGACCTTCGACGCCGCCGGCTTCGTCGACTACCTGGCCGAGCTGTGCGAGCAGTTCCCGATCGTCTCCATCGAGGACGGCATGGACGAGTCCGACTGGGACGGCTGGAAGGTGCTGACCGACCGGCTGGGCGACAAGATCCAGCTGGTGGGCGACGACCTCTTCGTCACCAACACCAAGATTCTCAAGCGTGGCATCGACGAGCAGATCGGCAACTCCATCCTGATCAAGTTCAACCAGATCGGCTCGCTCTCCGAGACCCTGGAGGCGATCCGCATGGCCCAGGATGCCGGCTTCACCGCGGTGATTTCCCATCGCTCCGGCGAGACCGAGGACACCACCATCGCCGATCTGGCCGTGGGCACCTGCGCCGGCCAGATCAAGACCGGCTCGCTGAGCCGCTCGGACCGCGTGGCCAAGTACAACCGCCTGCTGGTGATCGAACAGGAGCTGGACGGCCAGGTGGACTATCCGGGGCGCGCCGCGATCAAGGGGCAGTAAGCGAACAGTGTTGCCTTTTGCGTGATCTCTTGTAGGAGATCGCCTACAGGGTGACGAAGAGATTCGCCATTCTGGCGTCGGACAGGGTCGACCCTTCATGGGGTCGACCCTTTCATTTTGTTGATTTTCATGGGTTTTCATTTTTGCCGTGGTACGGGGCAGGCAGGCGTGCCCCTCCCCCCGGCGCGTCACGGGCGGGGTTGTGCGGCAATGCGGCTATGCCACACTGCATTCGGGATGTGGGAGAGCGGGGATGCTCTTCCGGCAGGATGCAACGGGATGCGTCAAGTGATGCGCACGGTGCGGCAGGAGGCCGCTCCCGGGCAGGGAAGGCATCACGGGAGTCGGGCGGAGGGAGCCGCTCGAGGATCGGCTGGGAGCGGGCGGCCTGCGGGCCGCCTTTTTGCCGAGTGTTCTCCTTCTTCGCTCAGGGCAGAAACGACGACGCCGGATGTCTCATGACATCCGGCGTCGTCGTGTCCGTCCGTGTCGGCGGTTCAGCGCTCGAGCAGCTCCAGCTTGCCCGGCTTGCCGTCCCACTCCTCGGCATCCTCCGGGGGATCCTTCTTCTCGCTGATATTGGGCCATACCTCGGCCAGCTCGGCGTTGATCTCGAGAAACTGCTCCTGCCCCTCGGGTATCTCATCCTCCGCGAAGATCGCTTCGGCGGGGCACTCCGGCTCGCACAGGGCGCAGTCGATGCACTCGTCGGGGTGGATCACCAGGAAGTTGGGGCCTTCGTAGAAGCAGTCCACCGGGCAGACCTCGACACAGTCGGTGTACTTGCACTTGATGCAGTTCTCGGTGACGACGAATGTCATGCCAGTCTCCCATTCTCTGGCCGTGGCAGGGCGCGGCCGGTAGTCGATGATGCAAAATGAGTTATAAGAAAAAATATTCTTATAATGTCAGGAATTTGATCGAGCCATTCTAGTCGCGGCGAGGGCAACCTCGCAAGCCGGGCTCGGCGCCATTGTCGGCCATTCACAGCGCCTCCTTCCAGCGGTAGAGCAGCTCCAGGGCCTGGCGGGGTGACAGCGCGTCAGGATCCAGGCTGCCCAGCTGCTCGACCAGCGGGTGGGGCGTGCTGGCGAAGAGGTCGGCCTGGCGTGGCGCCGCCGGGCGCTCTCCCTCGCTCGTCGTGGCGGCCGGCAGCCGGCTGCCCTGGTCGATCTCCTGCTGCTCCAGGCTGGCGAGCTTCTCCCGGGCGCGGGCGATCACCCCCTGGGGGACGCCGGCGAGCTGGGCCACCTGCAGGCCGTAGCTCTGGCTGGCCGGACCGTCCTCCACCCGGTGCATGAAGACGATCCCGTCGCGGTGCTCCGCGGCCGTCAGGTGCACGTTGGCGACCCCTTCTGCCTGCTCGGCCAGTGCCGTCATCTCGAAGTAGTGAGTGGCGAACAGCGTGAAGGCGCGGGTGCGGGTCAGGTGTTCGGCGCTGGCCCAGGCCAGCGACAGGCCATCGAAGGTGCTGGTGCCGCGGCCGATCTCGTCCATCAGCACCAGGCTGTGGTCGGTGGCGTTGTGCAGGATGCTGGCGGTCTCGGTCATCTCCACCATGAAGGTGGAGCGCCCGCCGGCCAGGTCGTCCGAGGAACCGATGCGGGTGAAGATGCGGTCCACCGGCCCGATGGTGGCGGCATCCGCCGGCACGAAGCTGCCGGTGTGGGCGAGCAGGGTGATCAGCGCGGCCTGGCGCATGTAGGTGGACTTGCCGCCCATGTTAGGGCCAGTGATGACCAGCATGCGGCGCACGTCGTCCAGCACCAGGTCGTTGGGCACGAAGGGTGTCCCGGTGACCCGTTCGACCACCGGGTGGCGGCCGCCGCGGATGTCGATGCCCGGCGCCTCGGGCAGCGCCGGGCGCACGAAGTCCAGGGCCTGGGCGCGCTCGGCGAAGGCGCACAGCACATCCAGTGCCGCCAGTGCCCGCCCGGTACCCTGCAGCGCGGCGAGCTCGGCGTTCAGGGTGTCGAGAAGACCGTCGTAGAGCAGCTTCTCCCGGGCCAGGGCGCGGGATTTCGCCGAGAGGGCCTTGTCCTCGAACTCCTTGAGCTCGGGGATGATGAAGCGCTCGGCGTTCTTCAGGGTCTGGCGACGGACATAGTCGACGGGGGCGTCCCGGGCCTGGGCCCGGGGGATCTCGATGTAGTAGCCGTGGACCCGGTTGTAGCCCACCTTGAGGCCGGGCAGCCCGGTCCGCTCGCGCTCCCGGGCCTCCAGGCGAACCAGATAGTCGCCGGCGTGCTCGGCGAGCCCGCGGTGCTCGTCGAGCTCGGCGTCGAAGCCTCCGGCGACCACCCCGCCGTCGCGGATCACCACCGGCGGGTTCTCCACCAGGGCGCGGGTCAGGGTGTCGGCCAGCGCCGGGAAGGGCTGGATATGGTGCCGCAGCTCGTCCAGCGTGCTGCCCTCGCCGTAGGCCTCGAGGTCGGCCTGGAGGTCGGGCAGGGCGACCAGGGCGTCGCGCAGGCGGGCCAGGTCCCGGGGTCGTGCGCTGTAGAGGGCCACCCGGGCCAGGATCCGTTCCACGTCGCCGATCGCCTTGAGTGACTCACGCAGGGTGGCGAAGCCCTCGTCGTCGAGCAGCAGCGCCACCGCCGCCTGGCGGCCGCCGACCTGCGCGCGGTCGCGCAGCGGGCGGTTGAGCCAGCGCTTGAGCAACCGCGAGCCCATGGCCGTGGCGGTGGTGTCGAGCACACTGGCCAGGGTGTTGTCGGCGCTGCCGCCGAGGTTCGCGTCGATCTCCAGGTTGCGACGGCTGGCGGCATCGATCACCACGGCGTCGTCGCGGCTCTCCACGCCGATGGCGGTGACATGGGGCAGGGCGGTGCGCTGGGTATCCCGGGCATAGTCGACCAGCACCCCGGCGGCGGTGATGGCGGCCTCCAGGTGGGCGCAGCCGAAGCCGCGCAGGTCCTGGACCTGGAACTGGTCGCACAGGGTGCGCGTCGCGCTCTCGAGGTCGAACAGCCAGTCGCTCTGGCGACGCAGGCCGCGACGCCCCTCCAGCGCGGCCGGCAGAGCCAGGCTCTCGGCGACCAGCAGCTCGGCGGGGTCGAGACGCTGCAGTTCGGCGAGCATCTCGCTCTCGCCCTCGACCTCCAGCACGTTGAAGCGTCCGCTGGAGAGTTCCAGCCAGGCCAGCCCCCAGCGCTCGCCGAGCGGGGCCACGGCGACCAGCAGGTTGTCGCGGCGGGCATCCAGCAATGCCTCGTCGTAGAGGGTGCCCGGGGTGACGATGCGCACCACGCGGCGCTCCACCGGGCCCTTGCTGGTGGCCGGGTCGCCGATCTGCTCGCAGATCGCCACCGACTCGCCGGCGGCCACCAGGCGGGCCAGATACCCCTCGGCGCTGTGGTAGGGCACGCCGGCCATGGGAATCGGCTGGCCCGCGGACTGGCCACGCTGGGTCAGGGTGATGTCGAGCAGGGCGGCGGCGCGCCGGGCATCGTCGAAGAACAGCTCGTAGAAGTCGCCCATACGGTAGAAGAGCAGCACGTCGGGGTGCTCGCGCTTGATCTTCAGGTACTGGCTCATCATGGGGGTATGCTGGGCACTGGCCTGTGACATCGGGTTCCTGCTCTGACGGATGACGGATGGCTGGCGTCGAATGCGCCATGCATGTCGCTGACAAAGCCGTTATTGTACGGAAAAGTCATCGCTCACGCGCGGCCGGCGTCGCCTCGGCCGCGGCGAATGCCCAGGAGTCCTGCCATGCCTCCCAATGCGTCCCGCCTGGCCGATCTCGATCTCGTGGCCCTCGCCGAGCGGCTCGGTGAGCGCTGTCGGGCACGCGGCGTGACCGTCACCGCGGCGGAGTCGTGCACCGGGGGCGGGGTGGCCAGCGCCATCACCGCCGTGGCCGGCAGCTCCGACTGGTTCGAGACCGGCTACGTGACCTATGCCAACGGCGCCAAGACCCGGCTGCTGGGCGTGCCGCAAGCGCTGCTGGCCGAGCAGGGGGCGGTGAGCCGCGCCGTCGTCGAGGCGATGGTGGCCGGCGCCTGCCGCGACAGCGGCGCCGGGCTCGGCGTGGCGGTCAGCGGGGTGGCCGGCCCCGGCGGCGGCAGTCCCGACAAGCCGGTGGGCACCGTCTGGCTGGCCTGGGGCGATGCCGAACGGGCCGAGTCGGAGTGCCGCCATTTCGGTGGCGACCGTGCGGCCGTGCGCGAGCAGGCGGTGCGCGAGGCGCTGGTCGGCCTGGTGCGGCGGCTGGAGCCGCACTGACGCCGAGCAGGCCGCGCTGGCGTGACCGCAACGCTGGTCGCGCCGGGATTTTTTCGCCATACTACTGTGCAGTCATACAGTAGTTATCGGCCATCGTCACCTTCATTCGCTATCTCTCAGGAGTTCCTTACATGGCTCAGGACGAAAACCGCAGCAAGGCGCTGGATGCCGCCCTTTCCCAGATCGACCGCCAGTTCGGCAAGGGCACCGTGATGCGCCTGGGCGACGCCCCGCGCGTGGTGATGCCCTCGGTCTCCACCGGCTCGCTGGGCCTGGACATCGCCCTGGGCATCGGCGGCCTGCCGCTGGGCCGGGTGGTCGAGATCTTCGGCCCCGAATCTTCGGGCAAGACCACCCTGACCCTGTCGGTGATCGCCCAGGCCCAGAAGCAGGGCAAGACCTGCGCCTTCATCGATGCCGAGCATGCCCTGGATCCGAGCTATGCCGAGAAGCTCGGCGTCAACCTCGACGACCTGCTGGTCTCCCAGCCCGACAACGGCGAGCAGGCCCTGGAGATCTGCGACATGCTGGTGCGCTCGGGCGGCGTCGACGTGATCATCATCGACTCGGTGGCGGCGCTGACGCCGCGGGCCGAGATCGAGGGCGAGATGGGCGACTCCCACGTGGGCCTGCAGGCACGCCTGATGTCCCAGGCCCTGCGCAAGATCGCTGGTAACATCAAGAACGCCAATTGCATGGTGGTCTTCATCAACCAGATCCGCATGAAGATCGGCGTGATGTTCGGCAGCCCCGAGACCACCACCGGCGGCAATGCGCTCAAGTTCTACGCCAGCGTGCGCCTGGACATCCGCCGCACCGGCTCCGTCAAGCAAGGTGACGAGGTCACCGGCAACGAGACACGGGTCAAGGTGGTCAAGAACAAGGTCGCGCCACCGTTTCGCCAGGCGGAGTTCCAGATCCTCTACGGCAAGGGGATCTACCATGCCGGGGAGGTGGTCGATTTGGGCGTACAGTGCAAGCTGGTCGACAAGGCAGGTGCCTGGTACAGCTATCAGGGCAACAAGATTGGCCAGGGCAAGGCCAATGCCGCCCAATTCCTCGAGGATAATCCGGCGGTGATGGAGGAGATCGAGAGCCAGGTCCGCGGCCAGCTGCTCGCGCCGGTGGAGCCCAAGAAGGAGGAGGCCGTCGACGAGGCGGTCACCGCCGAGGCCGGCCGCGACGACGACCAGCCATAAGTCATGTTCGGACAGCCCACCGGCGGCGGCGAGTCGTCGCCCCGGGACGATGCCATCCGCCTGCTGGCCCGGCGCGAGCATTCGCGCCGAGAACTGGCCGAGCGCCTGGCGGCCAAGGGACACGCCCCCGAGAGCATCGCCGAGTGCCTCGATGACCTGGCCGAGCAGGGGCTGCAGTCTGACGCCCGCTTCGCCGAGAGCTTCCTGCGCTCACGCATCCTGCGGGGCCAGGGGCCGCTGAAGATCCGCATCGAGCTCGAGCGACGCGGCCTCGAGCGCGAGCTCATTCACGCTGCCTTCGCGGAACAGGAAGGGCAGGGCGAGGGCGACTGGTTCGCCCTGGCCTGCGAGGCGCTCGCGCGGCGCTTCACGGGGCCCGGCGAGTCGCCTCGCGAGCGCGCCCGCCGCGAGCGCTTCCTGGCCCAACGGGGCTTCGACTTCGACCAGGTGCGCCATGCCCTGGAACACGCCTGGGACGATGACACACCCAGCGGGTAGCATAGACAGCTGTATTGCTCGGGGCTGTTCCGGCGGAAGGCCTTCGAGGAGGCGCTGTGAACCCCTCCCTGGGCGCTACCGACGCCATCCCTGGCGTAGGACCTCCTCTTCGGCCTCCCCCCGGCGCCCCTCCTTGATAAGCGACTGCAGTAGCCTGGCGCCCCTTCAGTCCCTTGACAACTGCGCTATAATGGCTCCCTTTGCGAACGCCCCGGGTGGCATTCCGCGGCACCACGATGCGCCTGGAGACTGCGCTGCGTGGTGCCCACCGGGCCACCATGTTCATCGCCACGGATACCCCATGAAAAGCGCAGACATCAGACAGGCCTTTCTGAGTTACTTCGAGGCGCACGGCCATACCGTCGTGCCCTCCAGCTCACTGGTTCCCGGCAACGACCCGACCCTGCTGTTCACCAATGCCGGCATGGTGCCGTTCAAGGACGTCTTCCTGGGTCGTGACCCCCGTCCCTACGTGCGTGCGGCCTCGTCCCAGCGCTGCGTGCGCGCCGGCGGCAAGCACAACGACCTCGACAATGTCGGCTATACCGCCCGCCACCACACCTTCTTCGAGATGCTGGGCAACTTCAGCTTCGGTGACTACTTCAAGCGCGATGCCATCCGCTTTGCCTGGGAGTTTCTCACCGAGACCCTGGGGCTGCCGAAGGAGAAGCTGTGGGTCACCGTGCACGTCAGCGACGATGAGGCCGAGCGCATCTGGAAGGACGAGATGGGCATCGACCCCGAGCGCTTCTCCACGCTCGACGAGGACAACTTCTGGCAGATGGGCGACACCGGCCCCTGCGGGCCGAGCTCCGAGATCTTCTTCGATCACGGCCCCGAGGTATGGGGCGGGCCGCCCGGCAGTCCCGAGGAGGACGGCGACCGCTACATCGAGATCTGGAACCTGGTGTTCATGCAGTTCGACCGCGATGCGGCCGGTACCCTGCACCCGCTGCCCAAACCCTCCATCGATACCGGCATGGGCCTGGAGCGCATCGCCGCGGTGATGCAGGGCGTGCACTCCAACTACGAGATCGACCTCTTCCAGAACCTGCTCGAGGCCGCGGCCCGCGCCACCGGCCATGCCGATACTTCCACACCGTCACTGCGGGTCATCGCCGACCATATCCGTTCCTGCGCCTTCCTGATTGCCGACGGCGTGATGCCCTCCAACGAGGGGCGCGGCTACGTGCTGCGCCGGATCATCCGTCGCGCCATTCGCCACGGGCACAAGCTGGGCGCGCGCGGCAACTTCTTCCACAAGCTGGTGGGCGCGTTGGATGTGGAGATGGGCGAGGCGTTTCCCGAGCTGCGCGAGGCGCGCCACCAGATCGAGCGCGTCCTGCTCAAGGAGGAGGAGCAGTTCGCCCGTACCCTGGAGCATGGCATGGGCCTGCTCGAGGAGGCCCTGGCGGGGCTCGGGGGCGATACCCTGCCCGGCGAGACGGTCTTCAAGCTCTATGACACCTACGGCTTCCCCTTCGACCTGACCGCCGACGTCTGCCGGGAGCGCGGCGTGAGCCTCGACGCGGCCGGCTTCGAGCGCGAGCTCCAGGCCCAGCGCGAGCGTGCCCGCGCGGCCAGCCAGTTCGGCGCCGACTACGCTGCCGCCCTGGACCTGGAGGGCGAGACCGCCTTCACCGGCCATGACCTGCTGGAGGATCGCGCCACCGTCACCGCCCTGGTCGATCACGAGGGTAATCCCCTGGCGCGGCTCGAGCCGGAGCAGCGCGGCGTGGTGGTGCTGGACCGCACGCCCTTCTATGGCGAGTCCGGTGGCCAGGTCGGCGATACCGGCTACCTGGAGCTCGACGGCGGACGCTTCCTGGTGACCGATACCCAGAAGCAGGCCGGCCATCACCTGCACCACGGCGTGCTGCTCGAAGGGGCGCTGGCGGTGGGGACCGATGTCCGCCCCCGGGTCGACGCCAGCCTGCGGGCGGCCACGGTACGCAACCACTCCGCGACCCACCTGATGCACAAGGCGCTGCGCCTGGTGCTTGGCGACCACGTGGCGCAGAAGGGCTCGCTGGTCACCCCCGAGCGGCTGCGCTTCGATTTCAGCCACTTCGAGCCCATGACCCCGGAGCAGTTGGCCGAGGTAGAGCGCCTGGTCAACGCTCAGATACTCGCCAACGCGCCGACCCGCATCGAGCAGATGAGCCTCGACGAGGCCAAGGCCAAGGGCGCCGCTGCGCTGTTCGAGGCCAAGTATGCCGACAGCGTGCGGGTGCTGACCATCGGCGCCGACGACTTCTCCATCGAGCTGTGCGGCGGCACCCACGTGGCGCGCAGCGGCGATATCGGCTGCTTCCATATCGTCAGCGAGGCAGGCATCGCCAGCGGCGTGCGCCGCATCGAGGCGATTACCGGCGAGGGGGCGCTGGCTTGGTTCCGCGAGCAGGAGGCGCGCCTTAATCGCATCGGCGAGCGCCTCAAGGCCAAGCCGGAGCAGGCCGAGGAGCGCCTCGAGTCGCTTCTCGAACGCAACCGCACCCTGGAGAAGGAGCTCGAGCGCCTCAAGGCCAAGCTGGCCAGCGCCGCGGGCAACGACATGGTCAATGAGGCCCGCGAGGTCAAGGGCGTCAAGGTGCTGGCCAAGCACCTCGAGGGTGTGGCCGGCAAGGAGCTGCGCGGCATGCTCGACCAGCTCAAGAACAAGCTCGGCTCCGGCATCGTGGTGCTGGGCGTGGCCGACGCCGAGGCCGGCAAGGTCAGCCTGATCGCCGGCGTCACCGATGACCTGACCGGCAGCATCAAGGCCGGCGAGCTGGTCAACCACGTGGCGGCCCAGGTCGGCGGCAAGGGCGGTGGTCGGCCCGACATGGCCCAGGCCGGCGGCAGCGACGTCACGGCACTGCCCGGCGCGCTGCAAGGCGTGCCAGCCTGGGTCGAGCAGCGACTCCCGTAAGGGCTGGCAGGGCCGGCGACAGCGATGCCCCGGCCCTCGTCATCTTCACTCACCTTTCACTCATCCGAGCGCGACGCGCACTCGACGCACGAGGGAAATCGGCATATGGCACTATACGTACAGAAGTTCGGCGGCACCTCGGTGGGCTCCGTGGAGCGCATCAAGGCCGTGGCCGAGAAGGTCAAGGGCTGTCGCGACAACGGCCATCAGATCGTCGTGGTGGTCTCCGCCATGAGCGGCGAGACCAATCGCCTGATCGGCATGGCCAACGAGATCAACGACGAGCCGACGCCGCGCGAGATGGACATGCTGGTCTCCACCGGCGAGCAGGTGACCATCTCGCTGCTGGCCATGGCGCTGCACAAGATCGGCGTGCCGGCGACCTCCTATACCGGGTCCCAGGTGGGCATCCGCACCGACAGTGCCCACACCAAGGCGCGCATCCAGCGCATCGAGACCGATGAGCTGCAGGCCGACCTGGACGACGGCCAGGTGGTCGTGGTCGCCGGTTTCCAGGGCGTCGACGAGGAGGGCAACATCACCACCCTCGGCCGCGGCGGCTCCGACACCACCGGCGTGGCGCTGGCGGCGGCGCTGAAGGCCGACGAGTGCCAGATCTATACCGACGTCGACGGCGTCTACACCACCGACCCGCGGGTCTGTTCCAGGGCCCAGCGCCTCGACACCATCACCGTCGAGGAGATGCTGGAGCTGGCGAGCCTGGGCTCCAAGGTGCTGCAGATTCGCGCCGTCGAATTCGCCGGCAAGTACAATGTCCCGCTGCGCGTGCTGTCCAGCTTCGAGGATGGCCCCGGCACTTTGATCGTTGCAGACTCCGACCAAGACGAGGATTCCATGGAAGAACCGCTGATCTCCGGCATCGCCTTCACCGCCAGCGAAGCCAAGCTGACCCTGCTCAATACGCCCGACGTGCCGGGTGTGGCCTCGCGCATCCTGGGGCCGATCGCCGATGCCAACATCGAGGTCGACATGATCGTCCAGAACGTGGCGCCGGCCGGTGACTACACTGATTTCACCTTCACGGTGGCCAAGGGCGACTACAAGCAGACCATGAAGATCCTCCAGGAGCAGGTCATTCCCGACCTGGGCGGCGGCGAACTGCGCGGGGACGACAACATCGCCAAGGTCTCGCTGGTCGGGGTGGGCATGCGCTCCCATGCCGGGGTCGCCGCCAAGTTCTTCCGCGTGCTGGCCGACGAGAACATCAATATCCGCATGGTCTCCACCTCCGAGATCAAGATCTCCGTGGTGATCGACGACAAGCACATGGAGCTGGCGGTCAAGGCGCTGCACAAGGCCTTCGGCCTCGACAAGAGCGATATCGAGCCCGAATAGGGCTCCCTCGGGGCGGCGACACCTTCTACGCTTGTAGGGAAGACCGCGACACCCGTGCCACAGGGCTTCCTTTCAACGTGACGCGGGCGTCTCATGGGTCGGCGCCATTGGTCAGGGACGACGACATGTCGCACAATGTAACTTCGTCGTCCCTGCCGGCGAGCATCCCGTAGCCAGAAGTCTGAGAAGGAGATCAGTCATGCTCATCCTGACCCGCCGTGTCGGCGAAACCCTGATGATCGGTGACGACATCACCGTGACCGTCCTTGGCGTCAAGGGCAATCAGGTCCGCATCGGCGTCAATGCCCCCAAGGATGTCGCCGTGCATCGCGAGGAGATCTACCAGCGCATCCAGCGCGAGAAGGCCGATTCCGGCCTCGAGAGCGATGACTAGCACGCGGCCGGGTGCTCGAGGCGGGAGCGCCATCGCGGGGTCATGGCGAAAAATCGCCCGGGTCGCTGGACAATGGCCTTCTAAAACGGTAGGATACGCACCGTGCCGATGAGGGAGAGGTGGCCGAGTGGCTGAAGGCGCTCCCCTGCTAAGGGAGTAAGGGGTTTATAGCCTCTTCGAGGGTTCGAATCCCTCCCTCTCCGCCATCGTCGTCACGCGAAGGTCAAGCGCCCGTAGCTCAGCTGGATAGAGTACCTGACTACGAATCAGGTGGTCGGAGGTTCGAATCCTCCCGGGCGCGCCATCTTCACACCGGATGTGATCAGCGGCATGCTGCCTGGCCCATCCCTGCAATGACTCTGCTCGTTGCCTTACGCGCCCGTAGCTCAGCTGGATAGAGTACCTGACTACGAATCAGGTGGTCGGAGGTTCGAATCCTCCCGGGCGCGCCAGATATCGACCCGTCCTCACTGCGAGGGCGGGTCTTCTGCTTTCCGGACCCGCTGTTCCGAGGTTTCACCGGTGTCTCGGGTTCCGGCCTTCTGCTAGCCGGGTCGGCGTTCCTCGCGTGCCGGCCCGGCGATCGTTTGAGGCGCCGTCGTGATGCGACGAGCGTCTCTTTTTTGTGGGCGCCTGTCGCCCTCCGGTGTCCCCGCCCTCAGGCCGTCTCGGCGCGAACGCTCAGAGGCGGCCAGGTGGCGGCAGCAGGGGGCTCGAGGCCGGCGAGCAGGGCGTCCAGCTCGCGTAGCCGCTTCACCGCCTGGAAGCGGCGAGCCGCCTCATCGTCGCGCTGGCGCATATGGTTGAGCCACTGCTTGATCAGGGCCGTGACGACACGCTCAGGAAGTGTGCTACGCTGCAATGCAGCAAAATCGGCGAGGATCTGCGCGCGGGCCCGCCAGGGCGTGCCGGGCAATCGCTCGCCCGTCGCCTGCCAATGGCGGATGCGCGCCGCCAGCCAGGGGTCGGCCAGGGCGCCGCGGCCGAGCATCACGTCGCGACACCCGGAGAGGGTGCGGGCCTTCCAGTAGTCCTCCAGGGTCCAGATGTCGCCGTTGGCGACCACCGGGATGGAGAGGCGCTGGTGGATGCGGCCGATCCACTCCCAGTGGGCAGGCGGGCGGTATCCCTCGTCGCGGGTGCGGCCGTGGACCACCAGCCGCTGGGCACCGGCGTCCTGGGTGGCCAGGGCGCAGGCCAGGGCCAGGCGACGATCGGAGAAGCCCAGGCGGATCTTGGCCGTCACCGGGATCTCGTCGCCCACGGCCCGTGACACCGCCAATACGGCGGCATGGACCCGTCGCGGGTCACGCAGCAGCGAGGCGCCACCATCGTGACGGTTGACCAGCTTGGCCGGACAGCCGAAATTGAGATCCAGGCCGGTGGCGCCGAGTCGCAGGGCTTGGCGGGCATTGGCCGCGAGGGCCTCGGGATCGGCGCCCAGCAGTTGCAGCTGCACGGGGACGCCGCTCGGCGTGGTGACGCCAGGGCGCGCCAGTTCCGGGCAGTGCCGGTGGAAGACGCGAGGCGGCAGGCAGGCGTCCACCACGCGCACGAATTCGGTCACCCCCCAGTCGAAACCGGGGGTGCGGGTCAGGAGGTCGCGGGTCACCGCATCGATGACCCCTTCCATGGGCGCTAGGCCGATCCGTCCATTATGTAGTAAATTAACAACGATGGCTTCCACCATGACGCCATTGCAATCTGTCGGGGATGTGGCAGGTTATAGCATCCTAAAAAATGCGCAAGCCGGGTTTTCTCGTAAGATCGAGGCAAACTAAGCGCAAAAAACAGGAGAATTCGCATGCAGGACACACAGCTGCTCAACGAGGGGCTTGCCCTGATGGGCCTCGGCATGGGCTTCGTCTTTGTTTTTCTTACCGTGCTGGTGATCGTCACGACGCTGATGTCCAAGGCCATCGGTCGCTTCTTCCCCGAGCCCGTCGCGCCCGAGGCGCCGGCACGGGGCGGGGCTAGAGCCCAGGCGAGCCAGGGCGATGACGTGATGGTCGCCATTAGCACCGCGGTGCATCGCTATCGCCGCCGCCACCGCCGCTGAGGCGGCCGCTCCCCCTTTCCCCTTCCATCCATAACGACAAGGTCACGACCATGACTGACAAGACACGCCCACTTGGCATCACCGATGTCGTCCTGCGCGATGCCCACCAGTCGCTGTTCGCCACCCGCATGCGCCTCGATGACATGCTGCCCATCGCCGAGAAGCTCGACCGCGTCGGCTTCTGGTCGCTGGAGTCCTGGGGCGGGGCCACCTTCGACGCCTGTATCCGCTACCTCGGCGAAGATCCGTGGGAGCGGATACGGGCGTTGAAGGCGGCCATGCCCAACACCCCCCAGCAGATGCTGCTGCGTGGCCAGAACCTGCTCGGCTATCGCCACTACGCCGATGACGTGGTGGATAAGTTCGTCGAACGGGCCAAGGCCAACGGCGTCGACGTGTTTCGCGTCTTCGATGCCATGAACGACCCGCGCAACCTGGAGCGGGCCATCCAGGCGGTACGCAAGGTCGAGGGCCATGCCCAGGGTACGCTCTCCTATACCGTGAGCCCGGTGCACACGCTGGACGGCTGGGTCGAGCTCGGCAAGACCATCGCCGCCATGGGCGCCGACTCTCTGGCCATCAAGGACATGGCCGGCCTGCTCAAACCCTATGATGCCTATGAGCTGGTCACCAAGCTCAAGGCCGCCGTGGATATCCCCATCCACATGCAGTGCCATGCCACTACCGGCATGTCCACCGCCACTGCCTTAAAGGCCGCCGAGGCGGGCATCGACAACGTCGATACTGCCATCTCCTCGATGTCCATGACCTATGGCCACAGCCCCACCGAGTCGGTGGTGGCCATCCTCCAGGGCACCGAGCGGGACACCGGCCTGGACCTCGAGCTGCTCGAGGGGATCGCCGCCTACTTCCGCGAGGTGCGCAAGAAGTACGCCGCCTTCGAGGGCTCGCTCAAGGGTATCGACTCGCGCATCCTGATCGCCCAGGTGCCGGGCGGCATGCTCACCAACATGGAAGGCCAGCTCAAGGAGCAGGGCGCCGGCGACAAGCTCGACGACGTGCTCCAGGAGATCCCACGGGTGCGCGAGGACCTGGGCTTCATTCCGCTGGTCACCCCGACCTCGCAGATCGTTGGCACCCAGGCGGTGATGAACGTGATGATGGGCAGCCGATACAAGTCGATCTCCAAGGAGGTCCAGGCGCTGCTCAAGGGCGAGTACGGTGCCGCCCCGGCGCCGTTCAACAAGGAGCTGCAGGCGCGTGTGCTGGAGGGGGGCGAGCCGATCACCTGTCGCCCGGCCGACAACCTCAGCCCCGAGATGGACAAGCTGGCCGCCGAGCTCAAGGAAAAGGCCAAGGCCGAGGGCATCCGCCTGGCCGAGGGCGAGCGCGAGATCGACGACGTGCTGACCTATGCGCTCTTCCCGCAGATCGGCCTGAAGTTCCTCAAGAACCGCGACAACCCGGATGCCTTCGAGCCGGCGCCCCAGGCTCCTGGTAAAGAGACGTCCGACGCCAGCCTGCCGGCCTCTCCACAGAAAGGCGGGGCCGAGGCCAGGGCGCCGGCGACCCAGGGCGCGGCCCCGGCCGGCCCCGAGACCTATACCGTCAAGGTCAATGGCAAGCAGTACGTGGTCGAGGTCGCCGAAGGCGGCGAGGTCGGCCAGGTGGCCGAGCAGGGCGGCAGCGCGCCGGCCGCGAGCGAGCCCGCCGCGCCGTCCGGCGAGGCGATCACCGCGCCGCTCGCCGGCAACATCTTCAAGGTCAACGTGCGCCAGGGCGACAGCGTCGAGGAGGGCGACGTGGTGATCATCCTCGAGGCCATGAAGATGGAGACCGAGGTGCGCGCCACCGCTGCCGGCACCGTCTCCTCCGTCAATGTCAGCGAGGGCGACAGCGTCGTCGTCGGTGATGTCCTGATCGAGCTCTGAGGAAGGTACCCATGACGGAGAAGATACTGACACTCTGGACCGGCTCGGGGCTCTACAACCTGAGCCTCGGCCAGGCGGTGATGGTGCTGGTCGGGCTGCTGCTGCTGTGGCTGGCCATGGCCAAGAAGTTCGAGCCGTTGCTGCTGGTGCCGATCGGCTTCGGCGGCATCCTGGCCAACATTCCCGAGGCGGGCCTCGCCCTGTCGGCGGCCGAGCAGGCGGCGCACCTGGCGCGGCCGGCGCTGCTCGAGCAGATGGCCGCGACCCTGCAGCTCGGCCTCGACCCGGCCGCCGGCATCGACGCCTGGCGCCATACCCTGACCGAGGTCCTGCATGGCGACGTCTCGCCGGCGCTGCTGCGGGCCGCCAACGACATGGCCATGGACGCCGGCTTCGCCCACGGCATGCTCTACCAGTTCTACAGCGTGGCGATCGCCTCGGGCATCGCCCCGCTGGTGATCTTCATGGGCGTGGGGGCGATGACCGACTTCGGGCCGCTGCTGGCCAATCCCCGGACCCTGTTCCTGGGCGCGGCGGCGCAGTTCGGCATCTTCGCCACCCTGCTCGGCGCGGTGGGCATGTCGGCCATGGGCTGGATGGACTTCTCGCTCAACCAGGCCGCCGCCATCGGCATCATCGGCGGCGCCGACGGCCCCACCTCGATCTATGTGTCGAGTATCCTGGCCCCGGAGCTGTTGGGCGCCATCGCCGTGGCCTCCTACTCCTACATGGCGCTGGTACCGCTGATTCAGCCACCGATCATGAAGGCGCTGACCTCGAAGCGGGAACGCGAGATCGTCATGACCCAGCTGCGGCCGGTGTCGAAGCTCGAGAAGATCGTCTTTCCGCTGGCGCTGCTGATCCTGGTGGTGCTCTTCCTGCCGGATGCCGCACCGCTGCTGGGGATGTTCTGCTTCGGCAACCTGATGCGCGAGTGCGGGGTGGTGGAGCGGCTCTCCGACACCGCTCAGAACGCGCTGATCAACATCGTGACCATCTTCCTCGGCCTCTCGGTGGGCTCCAAACTGATGGCCGACCGCTTCCTGGCCGTGGAGACCCTGGGGATCCTGGCGCTGGGCATGGTGGCCTTCGCCATCGGCACTGCCTGCGGGATCCTGATGGCCAAGCTGATGAATGCGGTGAGTCGCATGCCGATCAACCCGCTGATCGGCTCGGCGGGGGTCTCGGCGGTACCCATGGCAGCAAGGGTCTCCAACAAGGTGGGGCTGGAGTCCAACCCCCACAACTTCCTGCTGATGCACGCCATGGGGCCCAACGTGGCCGGGGTGATCGGCTCGGCGGTGGCCGCCGGGGTGATGATCAAGTACCTGGGGTGATCGGCAGGACCCCGTTGACCCGTAACGGCGCCTACGGGCGCCGTTCGTCGTGGTGGGGTCGATCGTCCAGTCGTGCCAGCCTTCCCCGCAGGCGTGCCTCGAGGGCGCTCAGGTCGTCGGGGGCGTCGCTGGGCCAGCCCACGGTGAGGTCCACCCCGTCGGCGCCGTAGTCGGCCTGCTCGACCGGGACGTCCTGTTCGGCCAGCCAGGCGCGGGCCTCGGCCTCGCCGGCGAAGTCGACCCGCAGGCGCAGCGGGGTGCGCTCGACCACCGCGCGGCGCGGCAGGGCCTCCAGGCCTTCGGCCACGGCGCGGGAGTAGGCGCGCGCCAGGCCGCCGGTGCCGAGCTTGGTGCCGCCGAAGTAGCGCGTGACCACACAGCCGACCTGGCCGAGGCCGGCGCCCTCCAGTACCTGGAACATGGGGCGCCCGGCGGTGCCGCCGGGCTCGCCGTCGTCGGAGAAGCCGATGGCGGTCTGCTCGCCGGGCGGGCCGGCGATGAAGGCACTGCAGTGGTGGCTGGCGTTGGGGTGGGTGCGGCGTGCTTCGGCCAGCATCGCCGCGAAGGCGGTCGTGTCCGGCGCATGGCAGATCCAGGTGATGAAGCGGCTCTTCTCCACTTCCAGTTCGCTCTCCTGCCAGCGTCCCGCAGGAACGTCGGGGACGGCATAGCGCATCAGGCGGCCAGCTCCACCTGGCGTACCACGCCCATCACCAGGCCGATCACCTGGATGTCGTCGTTGCGCAGGTAGATGGGGGCCATGCGCTCGTTGGCCGGCTGCAGGCGCACGCCTGACTTTTCGATGTAGAGCTTCTTCAGGGTGACCTCCTGGTCGTTGATCATCACCACGGCGGTCTCGCCGTTCTCGGCACTCTCGCGGCGCTCGATGATGATCACATCCCCGTCGAAGATGTTGCAATCGACCATCGAGTCACCGCGTACTCGCAGGGCATAGGTGTTGCGACGCACCATGCGCGTGGGCACCTGGATGCAGCCGGCCTCGGGGCAGGCCTCGATGGGCATTCCCGCCGAGACGCGGCCGAGCAGCGGGATCTCGGTCAGGTCGTCGGCCGCGATGGCCGCCCAGGCCTGGGCGAGCGGGAGGTTGGGGCGGCGCTCCAGGTACTGCGGTGTGACGTTGGGCATGCGATGTTTCCCCTGTCGTCAATGACTGTCGATACGTACAGTGTTTCACGAGCATAGCAGCGGACCGGAATCTGGCAAGGGATGGCGGTCCACGCAAGGCGTGATCCAGGGCAAGTGCGACCGGCTGACGCAGCCGGCTCGACTGGTAGCCAGGGCCCTTTCCGTGTAGAGTTCCGAGCGAAATACCCCATGCCGGGAGAGTGCCTTGAGCCTGCGTCTGCAAGCCCGAAAGCTGGCCTGTGAGCGGGACGATCGCTGGCTGTTCCGAGACCTGGATCTGGACATTCATGCCGGCGAGATCGTGCGTGTGGAAGGCCCCAACGGCAGCGGCAAGACCACCCTGCTGAAGATCCTGTCCGGGCAGCTGGCTGACTTCCAGGGTGAGCTCTACTGGAACGACCACCCCATGCGGCGCTCGCGCCAGGACTTCCTGGCCAACCTGCTCTACCTGGGCCATGCGCCGGGGGTCAAGGCGGCGCTGACGCCACTGGAGAACCTGGCCTGGTACCAGGCCCTGGCGGGCGAGCCCGATGACGAGGCCGCGCGCTTCGCGGCACTCGCGGCCGTGGGGCTCGCCGGCTTCGAGGACCTGCCCGCCGGCCAGCTCTCTGCCGGCCAGCAGCGCCGGGTGGCCCTGGCCCGGCTGGAGCTGATCCCGCGTGCGCTCTGGGTGCTCGACGAGCCCTTCACCGCCATCGACCGCGACGGCGTGGCGGCCCTCGAGGGGCGCCTGGCGGCTCATGCCCGGCGTGGCGGCTGCGTGCTGGTCACCACCCACCACGAACTGGCCGATTCTCCTGCGTTGCGGCGCATCCGGCTGGGGCAGGGGGGCGACGATGCCGCACGCTGAGTCACGCCTGGCGCAGGAGCCGGGTGACATGCCGCTGTTCCGGGAACCCGAGGGCGGTGCCGGGGTCGCAATTCGAGCGACGCTGAAGCGTGACCTGGTGCTGATGATGCGCCGGCGCAGCGAGGTGCTCAACCCGCTGGTGTTCTTCGCCCTGGTGATCACCCTGTTCCCGATCGGCATCTCGCCGGACCCGGAGCTGCTGGCGACCATCGCCCCGGGCCTGCTGTGGGTGGCGGCCCTGCTCGCGGCGCTGCTCTCCCTGGATAGCCTGTTTCGCAGCGACTATGACGACGGCTCCCTGGAGCAGCTGCTGCTCTCGCCCCAGCCGCTGCCGGCGTTGGCGCTCGCCAAGGTAGCGGTGCACTGGCTGCTGACCGGCCTGCCGCTGGCGCTGATGGCGCCGCTGCTGGGCATCATGCTGTCGCTGCCGGCAGGCAGCTATGCGGTGCTGTCGCTGTCGCTGGCGCTGGGCACTGCCAGCCTGAGCCTGATCGGCGCCATCGGGGCGGCGCTGACCGTGGGGCTCTCGCGGGGTGGCGTGCTGCTCTCGCTGCTGGTGCTGCCTCTCTATATCCCGGTGCTGATCTTCGGCGCCGGGGCCGTGCAGGCGGCCATCCTCGGCGATGGCGTCTCGGCGCATCTGGCCATCCTGGGTGCGCTCCTGGCAGTGGCGCTGAGCCTCGCCCCCTGGGCGATCGCGGCGTCACTGCGCATCAGTATCAACGGTTGAGGACGACAATCGGCATGTGGGCCTTCATACACAAGCTCGGATCCCCCAAGTGGTTCTATGGCATCAGCGCGCGGCTCTCGCCCTGGTTCTGGGCGGCGGCGGTGGTGCTGATCCTGGTCGGTAGCGCCTGGGGACTGGCCTTCGCCCCGGCGGACTACCAGCAGGGCAACAGTTTCCGCATCATCTACGTGCACGTGCCGGCGGCCTTCCTGGCTCAGTCGATCTTCGTCAGCATGGCGGTGGCCGGCTTCATCTTCATGGTCTGGAAGATCAAGATCGCCGACATGGCGGCGGCGATGATGGCCCCGCTGGGCGCTGCCATGACTTTCGTGGCGCTGTTCTCCGGCGCGGTGTGGGGCGTGCCGACCTGGGGCACCTGGTGGATGTGGGACGCGCGCCTGACCTCGATGCTCATCCTGCTGTTCCTCTACTTCGGCGTCATTGCCCTGCGCGGCGCCTTCACCAGCCGCGACAGCGCCTCTCGGGCCGCCTCGGTGCTGGCCATGGTCGGCGTAATCAACATCCCTATCATCAAGTACTCGGTGGACTGGTGGTACACCCTGCACCAGCCGGCCACCTTCAGCGTCACCTCGCGCCCGGCCATGCCGTTGGAGATGTGGGCCCCGCTGCTGATCATGGTGCTGGGCTTCTACTGCTTCTTCATTGCGGTGACCCTGATGCGCACCCGCAGCGAGATCCTGCGTCGCGAAGCGAGCAAGCGCTGGGTGCGTGAGCTGGCCGAGGAGGTGAGCTGATGGCGTTCGACTCCCTGTCGGCCTTCCTGGCCATGGGCGGCCATGGCGTCTACGTCTGGGCGGCCTGGGGCGTCACCGGGCTGCTGCTGGTGGGGGTGGTCATTCACGCCCGCGCCGAGCGTCGAGCGCTGTTGCGCGACCTGCGGCGCCGGGCGCGTCGCGCGCAATACCACGGCGCCTCGGGCGCCGCCGCACCGCCGATTTCACATCAAGAGGGCCGCGCCCGTGAGAGCTAAACGCAAGCAGAAGCTGTTCGTGATCCTGGGGCTGGTCTCGCTGGTCGCCATCGCCGTGGGCCTGACCCTCTATGCCCTGCGCAGCAACATCAACCTCTTCTTCAGCCCGGTACAGATCGCCGCCGGGGATGCTCCCCTGGAACGCCAGCTCCGCGCTGGCGGCATGGTCAAGGAGGGCTCGGTGGATCGCGACAAGCAGAGTCTCGAGGTGACGTTCACCGTCACCGATTATGTCGATGACCTCGAGGTGCGCTATAGCGGCATCCTGCCCGACCTGTTCCGCGAGGGGCAGGGCGTGGTGGTGGTCGGCGAGCTCCAGCAGGATGGCTGGCTGCGGGCCGACCAGGTGCTGGCGCGTCACGACGAGAACTACATGCCCCCCGAGGTGGCCCAGGCCCTGGAGGAGGCCGGCTACTCGCCGGAGGACTACCAGGCCAAGGCGCCCGAGCGGCTGGACGCGCAGGATGACGGCGCCAGCCAGAACTGACCCGGAGTACCCATGCAGACCCTGATGATCCCCGAAATCGGCCACTACGCCCTGATCATTGCCCTGCTGATGGCCCTGGTCCAGGCGGTGATGCCACTCGCCGGGGCGGCCACCCGTCGCCCGCTGTGGATGGCCTACGCGCGTCCCATGGCCACTGGACAGTTCCTGTTTCTGGGCATTGCCTATCTTTGCCTGACCGCCAGTTACCTGCTGGATGATTTCAGCGTGGCCAACGTGGCCAACAACTCCAACTCGATGCTGCCCTGGTACTACAAGGCCAGCGCCGTGTGGGGCAATCACGAGGGCTCGGTGTTGCTGTGGAGCCTGATCCTGGCGGGCTGGACCTTCGCCGTCGCTCACCTTTCCAAGCGACTGCCCCGCGACATGCTGGCCCGGGTACTGGGCGTCATGGGGCTGGTCAGCGTCGGCTTCCTGGCCTTTGTGCTGATCACCTCCAACCCCTTCGAGCGGCTGCTGCCCAACGTCCCCCAGGATGGCGCCGACCTCAATCCGCTGCTGCAGGACTTCGGTTTGATCGTCCACCCGCCGATGCTCTACATGGGCTACGTGGGCTTCTCGGTGGTCTTCGCCTTCGCCATCGCCGCCCTGCTGGAGGGGCGCCTGGATGCGGCCTGGACCCGTTGGGCGCGGCCCTGGACCAACATCGCCTGGGCCTTCCTCACCGTGGGCATCGCCTTGGGCAGCTGGTGGGCCTACTACGAGCTGGGCTGGGGCGGCTGGTGGTTCTGGGACCCGGTCGAGAATGCCTCGCTGTTGCCGTGGCTGGCCGGCACGGCGCTGATCCACTCGCTGGCGGTGACCGAGAAGCGGGGGACCTTCAAGAGCTGGACGGTGCTGCTGGCGATCTTCACCTTCTCGCTGTCACTGATGGGCACCTTCCTGGTGCGCTCGGGCGTTCTCACCTCGGTGCATGCCTTCGCCAACGACCCCGCCCGCGGGCTGTTCATCCTGGCGTTGCTGGGCATCACCGTGGGGCTGTCGCTGCTGTTGTTCGCGCTGCGCGCACCGCGGGTCAGCCAGCGGGTGGGCTTCGGCTGGCTGTCGCGTGACGCCCTGCTGCTGATCAATAACATCCTGCTGGTGATCATGACCGTCACGGTGCTGCTCGGCACGGTCTATCCGCTGCTGCTCGATGCCCTGAACCTGGGCAAGATCAGCGTCGGCCCGCCCTACTTCAACGCCCTCTTCGTGCCGTTGACGGTGGCGCTCTGCCTGTTCATGGGCCTGGGCCCCCTGTCGCGCTGGAAGGATACCTCGCCCCGCGACCTCTTCCGGCGCAGCTGGCTCGCCGGCCTGGCGGCCCTGGTGATCGGTGCGGTTGCACCGCTGCTCTATCGCGGGGAGTGGAACCTCAAGGTGAGCCTGGGGGTGGCGGTGGCGCTGTGGATCGTGTTGCCCATGGCTCGCGACTTCTGGGCCAGGTCCCGCCACTCTGCCGGCCGCCTGGCCGGCATCAAGCGGCTGTCGCTTGCCTACTGGGGCATGGTGCTGGGCCACCTGGGCATCGCGGTGACCATCATCGGCGTCACCGTGGTCTCCAACTACGCCATCGAGCGCAACGTGCGCATGGGCGTAGGCGACAGTGTCGAGGTGGCCGGCTACACCTTCACCATGACCGAGCTCACCAATCGGCGGGGGCCCAACTACCTGGCGGACGCCGCCGAGATCGAGGTGCGTCGCGGCGACAGCCGGCGCCGCTTCACCATGACCCCCGAGAAGCGCCTCTATATCGCTCGGGGCATGCCGATGACCCAGGTCGCGCTGAGCCCCGGCCTGTTCCGTGACCTCTACGTGGCCATGGGCGAGGACCTGGGGGACGGCAGCTGGGCCATGCGCCTGCAGGTCAAGCCCTTCGTGCGCTGGCTGTGGCTGGGGGCCCTGCTGATGGCCACCGGCGGATTGCTGGCCGTGGCGGACCGGCGTTATCGGCGCAGCGTGAAGGCCCGCGACCCGGAACGCGCGGTAGTCGCCGAGCCCCGGGAGGCCACCACATGAAGCGACGCCTGCTGCTGCTGCTGCCGTTGGTCGGCTTCCTGGTGCTCGGTGCCTTCCTCTACATGGGGCTGTCGATCAATCCCTTCGAGCGAGATTCGGCGCTGATGGCGAGGGAGTTCCCAGCCTTCGAGCTCACCACCCTCGAGGATCCCGAGCGGGTGGTGGATGCCTCGCTGCTCGAGGGCGAGGTCACTCTGGTCAACGTCTGGGGCGAGTGGTGCCCGACCTGCAAGCAGGAGATGCCGCAGCTGCTCGACCTCGCCGAGCGCGGCGTGCGCCTGGTGGGGGTCGACTACAAGGACACCCGGGATAAGGGACGTGAGTTCCTCACCGAGTTCGGCAACCCCTTCGAGGTCAACATCTTCGACCCCGAGGGCAGCCTGGGCTTCGACCTGGGCGTCTACGGTGCCCCGGAGACCTTCCTGGTCGACCGCGACGGCATTATCCGCTACCACCATACCGGCTATATCCGGCCGGAGGACGTGCGCAAGACGATACTGCCGGAGGTGGAAAGATGGCGCTGATCCCCCGACTGCTGCTGTGTGCCGTCCTGCTGTGGCCCATCCTGGGCCAGGCGGCGGTGGAGGTGCGCGAGTTCGATGACCCGGTCACCGAACAGCGCTATCGCGACCTCACCGCGACCCTGCGTTGCCCCAAATGCGAGAACCAGGCCATCGGTGACTCCGATTCGCCCATCGCCGGCGACATGCGAGAACGGGTCTATCTCCAGCTCCAGGACGGCCGCTCCGACAAGGAGATCCTCGACTTCATGGTCAACCGCTTCGGTGACTATGTGCTCTATAACCCGCGCCTTGAGGGACGCACCCTGCTGTTGTGGGGGCTCCCCGCGGGCCTGGTGCTGCTGGGCGCCCTGGTGGTGGTGCTCATGGTGCGCGCCCGTCGGCGCACCTCGGTCCGCGATCTGAGCGCCGAGGAGCGCGCGCGCCTGGATGCCCTGATCAAACGCGAGAGGACCCAATGACCCTGCTATGGATCGCCCTTGCCGTCCTGCTGCTGCCGGCCCTGTGGCTGCTGGTGGCCCCCCTGCGGCGTGCCGCCTCCGTGCGTGCCGCCCAGCGTGACGTCGAGGCCAACGACCGCACGACCGACCAGAACCTGGCCATCTACCGCCGCCGGCTGGCCTCGCTGGAGGCGGCCCTGGAGCGGGGCGACATCGACCAGTCGCGCTTCGAGGAGGATCGCCTGGAGCTCGAGCGCAGCCTGCTCGAGGATACCGAGCGCCTGGCGCGCGCGCCGCTGAAGCCGGCCGCGTCCGGCAAGCTGGCGGTGCCGGTCGTCATGGTGGCCGTGGTGCTGGCCAGCCTCACCTGGTACCTCCAGGAGGGGGCGGAGGGCGACCTCACCCTCTATACGGTCCAGCAGCAGGTGATGAACGACCCCGAGGCCTCGTTGCCGATGCTGATCGAGCGGCTCGAGGAGCAGGCCGCCCGCCAGCCCGACAATCCCAACGTCTGGCGGGCACTGTTCCCGCTCTACCGTGACAGCGGCCGCAGCGACGCGGCCATTCGCACCCTGGAACGGCTGGTCGAGCTCGAGGGGCGCCAGCCCTGGCTGCTGGCCGAGCTCGCCCAGATCCGCTACTTCGCCGCCGGCCGTGAGATGACCGCTGAGGTCCAGGCGCTGGTCGACGAGGTGTTGGCGATGGACCCCGCCCAGCCGACGCTGCTCGGCATGCTCGGCGTCGAGGCCTTCGAGACGGGCGACTTTGATGCCGCCATCGACCAGTGGCGCCGGGCCATCGCCGGCATGGAGGACCCCGATACCGCCGACGCCCTGCGCCAGGGCATCCGCGTCGCCCAGCAGCGCCTGGGGATCGCGCCGGACGAGGCCGAGCAGACCGTCGCCGAGGGGCCCGGCATCACCGTCAGGGTTCGCCTGGCAGATGACCTCGCCGGGCGACTCGACGACGACGCCACCGTCTTCGTGGTGGCGCGGGACCTCGCAGGGGAGCTGCCGCCGCTGGCCGTGGTCCGGGCCCGGCTGGGCGAGCTGCCGACCACCGTGGTGCTCGATGATGGCCGTTCCATGTCCCCCCAGGCGCGGATCTCCCAGGTGGACCAGGCGCGACTGAGGGTCCGTGTCTCGGCGAGTGGCCAGGCCACGCCCCGGCCCGGCGACCTGCTCGGGACCCTCGAGGGGGTGACGGTGGGCGACACCGATGGCGAGCCCGTCGAGGTAGTGATCGACCGGGTCGTCGAGTAAGCCCATGCGCCTGACGTCGATCCGCCTGGCCGGGTTCAAGTCCTTCGTCGACCCGGTCACCGTGCCCTTCGACGGCAACATGACCGCCATCGTGGGGCCCAACGGCTGCGGCAAGTCCAACATCATCGATGCGGTGCGCTGGGTCATGGGCGAATCCTCGGCCAAGACCCTGCGCGGCGAATCGATGACCGACGTCATCTTCAACGGCTCCACTGGCCGCAAGCCGGTGGGGCTGGCCTCCATCGAGCTGCTCTTCGACAACCGTGACGGCGCCATGGGCGGCGTCTATGCCCAGTACGCCGAGATCGCCGTCAAGCGCCAGGTCACCCGCGACGCCCAGTCCAGCTACTTCTTCAACGGCCAGAAGTGCCGCCGCCGTGACATCGCGGATCTGTTTCTGGGCACCGGCCTGGGGCCGCGCTCCTATGCCATCATCGGCCAGGGCATGATCTCGCGGCTGATCGAGGCGCGCCCCGAGGAACTGCGCTCGACCCTCGAGGAGGCCGCCGGCATCTCCAAGTACAAGGAGCGACGCCGCGAGACCGAGAACCGCATGCGGCGCACCCAGGAGAACCTGGAGCGCCTGGAGGACATCCGCGAGGAGCTCGACAAGCAGCTCGAGCGGCTCAAGCGCCAGGCCGAGGCGGCGCGTCGCTACCAGACCCTCAAGCAGGAGGAGCATCGTCTCAAGGGCGAGCTGGCGCTGCTGCGCGGTCGCGCCCTGCGTGCCAGCCAGACCGAGGAGGAGTCCCGCGTTCGCGAGCTGGAGACCGCCGTGGAGCGCGAGGTGCTGGGCATGCGCCAGGCCGAGAGCCGCCTGGAAGAGGCCCGCGCCGAGCATGACCGCCTCGCCGAGGAGCTCGACGGCCGGCAAGCGAGCTTCTTCGAGACCACCACCGCCATCGCCCGCCTGGAGCAGGACCTGGAGCACACCCGCTCCCGGGACCAGCAGCTGGCCCGCGATCTCGAGGCCGCGCGCCGCGAGCTTTCCGAGCTCGCCCGCCTCGGTGACGACGACGACGCGCGCCTGGCTCGCCTGGACGAGCGCCTCGCGACCCTGGGGCCGGAACAGGAAGAGGTGGAGGAACAGCTCGCCGAGCTGGAGGCCGCCCTGGAGGAGGCCGAGCCTCGGGCCGAGGAGGCCGATGCCGCCTGGGAGAGCTTCGGCGAGCGCTGGCAGGAACAGAGCCGCGAGGCGGAGCGCGCCCAGGACCGGCTGCGCGACCTGGAGAGTCGGCTCGAGCGCCTGGCTGCCGACGAGCGCCGCCGCCGCCAGCAGCACGAGGAGCTGCCCGACATCGCCGGCCTGGGCGAGCAGCGCCGCGAACTGGCCGAACGCCATGCCGAGCTCGAGGCACGCCTGGCCGAGCTCGAGGCGCGCCGCGGCGAGCACCAGGCCAGCCGCGATGGCGCCCGGGAGCTGGTGCGGGAGGCCGAGGCGGCCCGCGAGGCCGACCGCCAGCGGCGCAGCACCCTGCAGGGCGAGCTGGCCTCGCTGGAGGCGCTGATCCAGGCGGCCCTGGCCGATAACGACGAGGCGCTGGATGCGCACCTGACCGAACACGGACTGGGTCAGCAGCCGCGTCTCGGCGAGGCCCTCGAGGTCGAGCCCGGCTGGGAGGAGGCGGTCTCCTGGGTGCTGGCGCCCTGGCTGCGGGCGCGGCTGGTGTCGCTTCCCGGCGCCCGCGAGGCCCTGGCCTCGCCGCCGGACGCCGAACTCGGCCTGCTCGAGGCCGAGGTGTCGCCTGCCCCGGCCGGCAGCCTGGCGGCCCGGGTGCGTGGGGCCGGGGCGGCCGGCCAATGGCTGGCCGGGATCCGTTGCGTCGCCGACCGCGAGGCGGCCTGGGCGGCCCGCGAGGGCCTGGCGGCCGGCGAGAGCCTGATTAGCCCCGATGGCCTCTGGCTGGGGGCCGGCTGGGTGCGCCATCGTGGCGCCGGCAACGGCCCGGATGCGCTGCTGGTCAGCCGTCGCCGCGAGGCGGAGGTGCGCGATGAGCTGGCCGGGGTGGAAGCCCGCCTCGCCGACCAGGACCGTCACCTCGAGGAGGCCGCGGCCCGCGTCGAACAGGCCGAGGCGGACCTGGAGCAGGCGCGACTCGAAGAGCGCGAGCTCGAGCAGCAGCGCCAGCAGCTGGCCGTGGAGGAGAGCGGGCTGGCCAGCCGGCTCGAGCACCTGGAAGGGCGCGCCGCCGAACTCGCCGAGGAACTCGAGGGCCTGGCCGAATCCCGCGAGGAGGCCCTGTTGGCCCTCGAGGAGTCACGCGAGCAGTGGCAGGCGGCGATGGCGCGGCTGGAGGAGGGGGCCGAGACCCGCGAGCGGCTCGAGCGGGACCGTCGCGAGGCCCGCGAGACGCTGGCCGCGCTGCGCGCACGGCAGCGTCCCCTGGCCGAGCAGGCCCAGCGCCTGGCCCTGGAGCAGGAGCGGACCGCCACCGAACGCAGCGGGCTGGCCGAGCAGCTGGGCCGCGCCGGCGAGGCGCGCGAGCGCCTCGAGTTGCGCTGTGCCGAGCTCGAGGAGGCGCGCGAAGGCCTCCATGAACCCGACGAGGAGCGTCGCGAGCGGCTCGACGAGCTCTTGGAGCGCCGCGAGCGCGAGGAGCGGGTGCTCAACGAGACCCGTGCCCGGGCCGCCGAACTGGTCGAGCGGCTGCGCGAGGACGAGCAGGCCCGCCAGGGCCACGAGCGCAGCCTCGAGGGCATTCGCGAGCGTCTCCAGGAGTCGCGCATGCAGGCCCAGGCCCTCTCCCTCAAGGCCGAGGCCCAGGACGAGCAGCTCGCCGAGCTGAACCACGACGCCGCGAGCCTGTCCGAGTCCCTTGATCCCAATGCCACCGAGTCCGCCTGGCAGACCCGGCTGGAGGAGGTCGGCGAGCGCGTCCGCCGGCTGGGGGCCATCAACCTGGCGGCCATCGAGGAGTACGACCAGCAGGCCGAGCGGCGCGACTACCTGGAGGCCCAGCATGCCGAGCTGAGCGAGGCGCTGGAGACCCTGGACCGGGCCATACGGCGTATCGACCAGGAAACCCGGACACGATTCCGCGACACCTTCGAGCGAGTCAATGCCGGCCTGCAGGTGCTTTTCCCGCGGGTATTCGGTGGGGGAACCGCGTGGTTGACCCTGACCGGCGAGGATTTGCTGGAATCCGGGGTGGCCATCATGGCGCGCCCCCCCGGTAAGAAGAACACCACCATTCACCTGCTCTCCGGTGGGGAAAAGGCGCTCACCGCGCTGTCGATGGTATTTGCCATCTTCCAGCTCAATCCGGCGCCCTTCTGCATGCTCGACGAGGTGGATGCCCCGCTGGATGATGCCAATGTGGGACGCTACGCCAAGCTGGTGAAGGAGATGTCCGACACCGTCCAGTTCATCTACATCACCCACAACAAGATCGCCATGGAGGCGTCGGAACGCTTGATGGGGGTGACCATGCAGGAGCCCGGGGTGTCACGCCTGGTGTCGGTCGGCGTCGAGGAGGCCGCGGCCCTGGCCGAGGCCTGATGGGCTTGAACGTGAACGGCAAACGGGTTAACAAGGAAGACAATGAATACTGCATTGCACGGAAGCACGGGGAACCTTAAGGGCGATTGCGAAGGGTCCGGTCGGGTTACGGCAGCAAAATGCCGAGCTTGACAAATAAAAAAAGTGGCCCTTTTTTTGGCAATCGCGCTATGCTGTTGACGGACAACCATCAGGCATGGCGCCTTAGCAAAAGGCATGACGACCCATGGAACTAAGAGAGTGGCTGATCTTACTAGGGCTGGCGCTGGTGACCCTCATCGTCATCGATGGTGTGCGTCGCCTGCAGCGTCAGCGTCGTGTTCCACGTCTCGACCAGGTCTCTGCGGACCGTGACGAGCGTGGCCCCACGGGGAACGACGAGGACCCTGAAGCCGCGGCCCGCGCGGCCGAAATCAACTGGGAGCTGCCCAACGGAGGGGCGCGGGTCATCAGGCCGGCGGACGACCGGGGGGTACAATCCAAGCCCAAGCTGCAGCGTCAGGAGCACCCCGGCCCCTCGCGGGTGCTGGCGGAGTTCCGGCAGCATGCCGACGGCCCCGAGGCATCGGGCCCCCGGCCGGCCGGCGAGCGAGAGCCGAGCGTCGCCCGTCCCGCCGGGGGCCCGGTGACGGCGCCGGCGGCGGATCAGGAGCCGACGGGTCTCTACCCCGAGGCCGACGAGCGCCGCGAGCCGGGGCTCTCGAGCCTGGATGGCCTGGATGATAAGCCCATGGAGTCCGCTGCAGCACGGCAGGATACCCAGCCCCTGGCGGCCGACCCCGAGGATCACGACACCTACGCCGACGAGGAGCACTATCGCCTGGTGGACCTCGAGGGCATGGGCGATTCCTTCAAGAGCGGCTCCAAGCGGGTCGGCTCCTCCATGCAGCGCTTCGGGGCCTCCCTGCAGAAGAGCCTCACCGAGCGGCGTGAGCACAAGCGCAGCGAGAAGGTTCGCCGCGAGCAGCAGCGCGCCGAGAACGCCGCTCGCGAGGCGGCGTGTCGCCAGCAGGCCGAGGACGAGAAGGCCGTCCGGGAGGCCGAGCGGCGTCGCCTGGAGGCCGAGACGGTGGCCTTTGCCGATGACGATGACCCGCTCTTCACCCCCGCCCACCACCCGCGGCAGGCGTCCGAGGAGGCACCGGTCGAGACCGCGAGGGACGACGTGGCCCCGCGCGACGACGTGGTGCGTACCCACCCGGTGCTGGAACGGGCCCTTCGCCATGACGTCAACGCCGAGCATGCCCGTGAGACCCTGAGCCAGGCCGACGAGATCATCGTCATCAGCGTGATGTCCCGGGACGAGGAGGGCTTCTCCGGGACGGCATTGCTCGACCTGATGCTGGCCTGCGGG
This sequence comes from Halomonas sp. 25-S5, assembly GCF_029889845.1. Lineage (GTDB taxonomy): Bacteria > Pseudomonadota > Gammaproteobacteria > Pseudomonadales > Halomonadaceae > Halomonas. The sequence goes on along the minus strand of NZ_JARANV010000004.1, from coordinate 78,626 downwards.
CTGCGCTATGGCCGCGACATGGGCATCTTCCATCGCTTCGAGACCGAGGATCCCGAGAGCCGCCTGCAGTTCTCCATGGTCAACGTGGTCAAGCCGGGGACCTTCCCCATCGAGGCCATGGACGACTTCCGCACCCAGGGCATCACCCTGCTGATGCCGCTGCCGGGCGCCAGTGATACCGCGGCCGCCTTCGAGGCGATGGTCGAGACCGCCATGGTCATCGTCCGCCACCTCGGCGGCGAGCTGAAGGACGAGAACCAGAGCGTGATGACCGCCCAGACCGTGGGGTTCGCCCGCCAGCGGGTCCAGGAGTTCGAGCGGCGCAATCGCCTCAACCGCTATCAGGTGAATTAGCCGACCGGGCTACGCCCGGAGCCGTAAGCCGTAAGCTTGAAGCGGAACAACCCCATGAATCCATGGGGTTGTTCTGTTATCAGGGATACGAAATGATGCCTAGCTTCAAGCTTCAAGCTTCAAGCTTCAAGCTTCAAGCTTCGAGCTTTCCCGCAATTATCAGACCAGGGACGTCATGACCCAAGCCGACCCGCAGATCCTCGACGAGGTGGCGCGCCTGCGTGCCGAGCTCGACGATGCCAACTACCGCTACTATGTCCTCGATGAGCCCCGGCTCACCGATGCCGACTATGACCGCCGCCTTCGCCGCCTGCAGGAGCTCGAGGACGCCTATCCCGACCTGGTGACCCCCGACTCGCCGACCCGGCGGGTGGGAGCCGCGCCCGATGCCGGCTTCCCCGAGGTGCGGCATGCCGTGCCCATGCTCTCGCTGGACAACGCCTTCAGCGAGGAGGAAATCAAGGCCTTCGTCAGGCGCGTCGCCGACCGCCTGGAGGGCCATGGCGAGCCGCTGGCCTTCTGCTGTGAGCCCAAGCTCGACGGTGCCGCCGTGTCGCTGGTCTACGAGCAAGGCATGCTGGTCAACGGCGCCACCCGCGGCGACGGCCGCAGCGGCGAGGGCATCACCTCCAACCTGCGCACCCTGCGCTCCATCCCGCTGAGTCTGCGTGGTGATGACCCGCCCGACCTGCTGGAGGTGCGCGGCGAGGTGATCATGAGCCATCAAGGCTTCGAGGCGTTGAATGAGCGGGCCCGGGAGTCGGACGGCAAGGTGTTTGCCAACCCCCGCAACGCCGCCGCCGGCAGCCTGCGCCAGCTCGACCCCAAGGTCACCGCAACGCGCCGGCTGGAGTTCAGCGCCTATCAGGTGGCGCGCATCGAGCCGCAGCGAGACGACGCCAGTCACAGCCAGCTGATGGCCAGGCTCGGCGAGTACGGCTTTCGCACCAGTCAGGAGCTGGCGGTGGTCGAGGGGGCCGAGGGGATCATCGACTACTGTCGGCGGCTCGGCGAGAAGCGCGACGGACTCGGCTACGACATCGACGGCGTGGTGATCAAGGTCGACGACCTGCGTCGGCAGCGCGAGCTCGGCTTCGTGGCGCGCGCCCCGCGCTGGGCCATCGCCTTCAAGTTTCCCGCCCAGGAGGAGACCACCCGGCTCAACGGCGTGGAGTTCCAGGTCGGCCGCACCGGGGCGATCACCCCCGTGGCCCGGCTCGAGCCGGTCTCAGTGGCCGGGGTCACCGTCGCCAACGCCACCCTGCACAATGCCGACGAGATCGACCGGCTCGGCGTGATGATCGGCGACACCGTGGCGATCCGTCGCGCCGGTGACGTCATTCCCCAGGTGGTCCGGGTGCTGGAGGAGCGCCGTCCGGACGATGCACGGGCGATCGTCTTCCCCGAGCACTGCCCGGCCTGTGGCGCGGACATCGAGCACCTGGAGGGCGAGGTGGTGGCGCGCTGCTCCGGGGGGCTCTACTGTCCCGCCCAGCGCAAGGAGGCGCTGAAGCACTTCGCCTCGCGCCGGGCGCTGGACATCGACGGCCTGGGCGAGAAGCTCATCGACCAGCTCGTGGAGCGTGACTGGGTGACCACGCCGGCGGACCTCTTCCGGCTCGAGACCGAGCGCCTCGCCGAGCTGCCGCGCATGGGCAAGAAGTCCGCCGAGAACCTGGTGGCGGCGCTGGAGAAGGCAAAAGAAACCACTCTAGCGCGCTTCATCTATGCCCTGGGCATCCGTGAAGTGGGCGAGGCCACGGCGGCCAACCTGGCCCGACACTTCGGCCGCCTGGAGGCGCTGATGGGGGCCGACATCGAGGCGCTGGAGGCCGTGGAGGATGTGGGCCCCGTCGTCGCCGCCCACGTGCATACCTTCTTTCGCCAGCCCCACAACCGCGAGACCATCGACGACCTGATCGCCTGCGGGCTGAACTGGCCTGAGGAGGAGGTCGGCGAGCGCCCCCGGCCGCTGGCCGGCCAGAGCTGGGTGCTCACCGGCACCTTGGAGAGCATGACCCGCGACGAGGGCAAGGCGCGACTCCAGGCCCTGGGCGCCAAGGTGGCGGGCAGTGTCTCGCGCAAGACCGCCTGCGTGGTGGCCGGCGAGGCCGTCGGCAGCAAGCGGGAGAAGGCCGAGCAGATAGGGGTCGAAGTCATCGACGAGGCCAGCTTCCTCGAGCGGCTGGCCGCCTGGGAAAAGGGGGAGACCGATTCATGAATGGCGATCGCTTTATCGAGGTGCCGTCCCGCATGCTGCCGGGCGAGACCCTGGACGCCCTGCTGGAGGCCTTCGTCACCCGCCAGGGCTATGACACCACCGATACCTCTGATGGCATGCGCGGCTGGGTGGCCCAGCTCAAGGCCCAGCTCGAGCGCGGCGAGCTGCTGATCGCCCATGACCTCAGGACCGAGACCACCGAGGTGATGACCCTGGCCCAGTGGCGCGCCTTCGGCCGCGACCTGGCCGACGACGAGGAGGGCTAGGCTCCCTCTACGAGCTGTTTCCGACGCCTCTCGCTGGCTGCTTGCCTTGAATCAGGTCGCGGATCAGCCGCCGGCCGGGATGGAGGTGGTCCACCAGCGGCTGTTCCAGCGGCAGCGGCTCGTCGCAGATCCGTGAAGCGAGAAGCTCCGCGCACAGCGGCGCGCTGGCCAGGCCCCGGGAGCCGTGAGCGGCGCTGATCCATAGCCCCGCATGGTGGCGGCCGGGTGTGTCGGGCACGCGGGTGGCGTCCCTGGCCAGTGCCGCATAGTCGCTCTGCCAGGCCTCGGCGTCGGGCACCGGGCCGGCATAGGGCGACTTGTCGGGGCTGGCGGCGCGCACCGCGGCCCGTCCTTCCAGGTCACACGGGTCGAGACGGGCCCCCGCTTCGCGCAGGGCGGCCACGAAGGCGGGCAGGGTGGCCGTAAGCTCCGCCAGGTTGGCCGCGTGGTCGGCCTCGCGGATCCCGGTGTCCGTCTCGCGGGGCGCGAAGCTGGCGCCGAAGGTGAGCACGCCGTCCAGCGCCGGCGACACATAGCCGCCCGCGCAGATGACCCGTTCGAGCTCGGGGGCGCCCCGGGGCAGGGCGAGCCGGCTGACCTGGCCGCGCACCGGCTGCAGCGGGAGCCGCGCCGTCGGCGCGAAGCGGTTGGCCAGCGCCGCATTGGCGATCACCACCTGGTCGGCCGCCAGGCGCTCGCCGTCGGCCAGCGCCAGCGACCAGCCCTGCTCGTCCGGGGTCATGCCGACCACCTCCGCGCGACGAACCTGGATGCCCGACGTGGCGGCCAGCCGGGCGCAGAGGGCGGCCGGCCGCACCCAGCCTGCCTGGGGGTACTCAAGTCCGCCGTGGTCGATTGGCGTGCCGGCCAGCCGGGAAGCCTCGTCCGCCGTCACCCCTCGCACCACGCCCTCCGGCAGGGGGTGGTGGGCCAGGAAGCGCGCCTGGCGGGCCTGTTCCTTCTCGTGGGTGGCCAGCTGCAACACGCCGCAGGGCGCCCAGAGTTCCCGGTCGGGGTCGAGGGCCTCGAGCCAGCGCCGGCTGTGCAGCAGGCCGGCGAGATAGACCCGGCTCTGGGGGTTGGTGTCGGCCGCGAGCTTGACGTAGAGCGCGCCCTGGGCGTTGCCGGAGCCGCCACTGCCGGGCCCCTCGCGGTCGATCAGGGTGACCGTCACGCCGCGCCGGGCCAGGGCGGCGGCGGTGCTGGCGCCGGCGAGGCCCGCGCCGATCACCGCGATATGACGGGTGCGGTGCGGGGCCGGGGGCGAGAACCAGGGGGAGTGCTCGCGGCGGCGATCCGCGGTGGGCTCGGCGATCTCGCCGGCCAGCATCTCGCGCTTGCGCCCGAAGCCCGGCACCTTGCGCCAGCGAAAGCCGGCGGCGGCGAGGCCACGCTTGACCACCCCGGCGCAGGTGAAGGTGGCCAGGGTCGCTCTGGGGCGCGAGCGGGCCGCCATCGCCTCGAACAGCTCGGGTCGCCACATCTCGGGATTCTTCGCGGGGGCGAAGCCATCGAGGAACCAGGCGTCCACCCGGCCATCGAGCAGCGCCAGGCGCTCGGCGGTGTCGCCGAGGTGCAGGTCCAGGGTGACGCGCACGTCGAGCCATAGCCGGTGCACGCCGGCCACCGCTTCGGGCCACTGGGCGACCAGGCGTGCGGCGCGCTCGGCCAGGTCCGGCCAGGCGGACAGCGCCCGGGCCAGGTCGTCGCGGCGCAGCGGGAACTTCTCGGTGGAGACCAGATGGAGTCGGGCGGCCGGCGGGGCATGGGCATCGAAGCAGGCCCAGGCACAGAGCATGTTGAGCCCGGTGCCGAACCCGGTCTCGCCGATCACGAAGGGGCGCGCCGCCTGCCAGCCGGCGAACCGCTCGGGCAGCCGGTTGGCGGCGATGAAAACGTGCTCGGTCTCGGCGCGGCCGTCATGGCGCGAGAAATAGACGTCATCGAAGGCCGTGGAGTGGGGGGCCTCCTCGCCGCCTTCCTCCCGGCGCCAGTCCAGGCGGGCGCTCTCCAGGCCGGAGAGCGGGGGCAGGTCATCGGGGGCAGCGGTCAAGGCGGGGCTCCCTAGGGGGGTCGAAAGGGCGGGCTGGTCAGGATTTGATCGCTCGCGTCTCGGCGGCCTGCTGACTGCGCTGGCGCAAGGCGTCCGCCGCGTTTCAACAGGCTTGTCCACAGTAGCTGTGGGAAACCCGCTGTTGATAAATGGTTGAGCTATGGCATGACCTTCTTGAAGGGCTTCACCGTCACCTTGGCGTAGACGCCGGCGATCATGTAGGGGTCGGCATCGGCCCAGGCCTGAGCGCTCTCCAGGTCCTCGAACTCGGCGACCACCAGGCTGCCGGTGAAGCCGGCCTCGCCCGGGTCCTCGCTGTCGATGGCGGGGTGGGGGCCGACCAGCACCAGGCGGCCCTCATCGCGCAGCGCCTCGAGGCGGGCCAGGTGGTCGGGACGAGCGGCCAGGCGCCGCTCCAGGCTGTTGTTCACATCTTCACTGATGATGGCGTAGAGCATCTCGGGTCTTCCTCGGTGGTGGGCGGCTCGCGCCGCGGGTGTGACTGGCGCCCGGCATTGACCGTCACCGGTCGGGCACGCAACATGGAAGGATATTCTGACAAAGTCACCTGCCGGCGTCATGCCCATGACAGCACTTCCCGTGCGCTTCGAGGGCGATCCCCTTACCATCGACCTGCACATGCACTCCACGACTTCCGACGGCGCCCTGCCGCCGGCCGAAGTGGTGGCGCTGTGCCGGGCTCGGGGACTGACCCATATGGCGCTCACCGACCATGACACCATGGACGGCATCGCGGAGGCGCAGGCGGCCGCCCGCCGCGAGGGGATCCGGCTGATTCCCGGTACCGAGCTCTCCACGCAATGGCGCGGCATCAACATCCACGTGGTGGGGTTGCTGCCCGATGGCCCCCGCGGCGATCTGGTCCCAGGCCTGGTGGCCCAGGCCGAGGCGCGCGAGCGGCGCTCGTGGCGCATCGCCGAGCGGCTCGAGAAGGTCGGACTCACCGATGCCCTGGCGCGGGCCCGCGAGCAGGCCGGATCGGCGCGCCCGCTGGGCCGCCCGGACTTCGCCCGGGCGCTGGTCGCGGCGGGGCTGGTGCCCGATATCGGCACCGCCTTCAAGAAGCACCTGGGCAACGGCAAGGCCGGCGACATCAAGGCCCACTGGCCCTTCCTCTCCGCGGCGGTGGCCTGGATCCTCGATGCCGGCGGGGTCGCGGTGCTGGCCCATCCGCTGCGCCACGGCCTGACACGGCGCAAGCGCGGCCTGCTGCTCGACGACTTCGCCGCCGCCGGGGGCCAGGCCGCCGAGCTGGTCAGTGGCTTCCAGAATGCCGACGTGACCCGCGACCTGGCGCGGCAGTTGCAGGAGCGCGACCTCTACGGCTCGGTGGGCAGCGACTTCCACTTCCCCGGCGGCCACCTGGCGCCGGGCAGCATGAGTCCGGTGCCACGTACCGCCACGCCGCCGGTGTGGACCCACCCGCGCCTGGCCGGCCTCGCCGCCCCGGCAGCCGCCTGAGGCCGGGACGTCGGATCGCGACGCGCTATAGTGACAGACACCTTCCACCGGCCACCCCACAGGGAGCACGCATGAGCCAGTTCTTCCAGATCCATCCGGACAACCCCCAGAAGCGCCTGATCGACCAGGCGACCCAGATCATTCGCGATGGCGGCGTGGTCGCCTACCCGACCGATTCCGGCTATGCCCTGGGCTGCCACCTGGGCGACAAGAAGGCCATCGAGAAGATCAAGTGGCTGCGCTCGCTGGATGACAAGCATAACTTCACCCTGGTCTGCTCCGATCTCTCCCAGATCGGCACCTACGCCAAGGTGGACAACGATGTCTTTCGCCTGCTCAAGGCTCATACGCCGGGGGCCTACACCTTCATCCTGGATGCTACCAGCGAGGTGCCGCGGCTGCTGCTCCACCCCAAGCGCCGCTCCATCGGCGTGCGCGTGCCGGACCATGCCATCACCCGGGCACTGCTCGCCGCCCTGGGCGAGCCGCTGATGAGCGTCACCCTGATCCCGGTCGGCGAGGAGCTGCCAATGACCGACGCCGAGGAGATCCGCGAGCGTTTCGGGGCGCACCTCAACCTGGTGATCGACGGCGGCGCCTGCCACCTGGATGCCACCAGCGTGATCGACCTGCGCGACCTGCCGCCGAAGATCGTCCGCGAGGGTCGTGGCGACATCACCCCCTTCCAGACCTGACCTCCATGCGCCGCCGGCTCAGCGTGCCGGCGGCGACCCGTTATCGTCTCTCTCCTCGTCGCCGTGCTTGTACCGCCAGGCCTTGCGTTCTTCCTCCGAGAGGCGTGGGTCGGGGGCGGTCTCGTCCAGCCAGGTTCCGCACTTCAGGCAGTAGCGGGCGCGTTGCTCGTGGCGTTCATGGCCGCAGCCGGGGCAGGCCTCGTCGGAGTAGCGGTCCTCGCGGATCGCCCGGATTACCTGGGCGGAGAAGACGCCGGTGGGCACGGCGATGATGGAATAGCCGGTCAGCATCAGCATCACCGTGATCGCCTGGCCCAGCGGGGTCACTGGCACGATATCGCCATAGCCCACCGTGGTCAGGCTGACGATGGCCCAGTAGATCGCCATGGGAATGCTGGTGAACCCGGCTTCCCGGGGCTCGATCAGGTACATCACCGAGGCGAAAATGGTAACCACGCAGAAGATGGCGAAGAAGAACAGCAGGATCTGGTGGCTGCTGCGATGCAGGGCATCGAGCAGCAGGCGCGACTCGCCGACAAACTGCATCAGGCGCAACACACGGAAGATACGCAGGGTACGCAACAGGCGTACCACCACCAGCGACTGGGCTCCGGGCAGGACCAGCGTGAGCCAGGTGGGCAGGATGGCGATCACGTCGACGATGCCATAGAAGCTGCGCAGATAGAGCCACGGTTTCTCGAGGCAGTAGAGTCGCAGTGCCAGTTCGAGGGTGAAGGCGATGGTGAATCCCCATTCAAGCCAGAAGAACAGGCTAGCGTACTCGGCGCGCAGGCTGGCGATGCTCTCCAGCAGCACCACCAGCACGCTGGCGAATATCGTCACGACCAGGGCGATATCGAAGCCCTTGGCCAGCGGAGTGTCGGACTCGAAGATGATCTGGAAGACCCGGGTGCGCAGGCCTTCGCCGGCGGGCTTGGGGAGGTGGTTCACGCTTCGTCCTTGTGGTGGTCGAGGCCGGTCAGGCCAGGTCGATGTCGCCGGGCAGCCGGCGGGCCAGCCGCAGCATCCGGCGCCCGAAGGCGGGGGTCAGCCAGGTCTCGGCGCCAAGGGCCTCGGCGAGCCCTCGGGCGTCGTCGCGCAGTGCCTCATCGTCGAGGGCATCATCACCCAGTTCCGACAGGCGTTGGAAGGCCCGGCGCGCCTCGTCGCGCCAGGCGTCCTGGCCGGTATCGGCCAGGGCATCCAGCGCCATGCTGGCACGGTGCAGCCAGGCCGCGGCGCCGGTGCCCTCGGGCAGCGTCCAGCCACTGCCGAGCAGCGCCCCGCCGCGGGCCGCCTTGCTGGTGTCCGAGGCACGCAAGGCGACCGTATCGGCCAGGGCGTCGGCGAGGGCCCAGAGCGCGGTCGGGTCGCCCGCCTTGAGCTCCAGCTCCAGTTCGCGGATCGCCACCGCCTGCCCGCCCGCGCGGATCTCGCCGAGGTCCAGGGCGAGCTCCACGCTCAGGCCGTCCTCCTCCAGCCACCAGGTCTCGCGCATGAAATCGGTGGCAAAGCGCGGCACCAGGCGCTCGAGCAGGCCCGGGTCGCGTTCGGCCATGGGGGGCAGGGCGGCCAGCCCGCGCAGGTCGAGCCCCGGGCCCGGCACCTCCCACTCCCACTCGCCGCGGGTCGAGAGGCCGCCACCGCCCTGGCCGCGGGTCTTCAGGGTCTGCAGCAGGCGGTCGCCGGCGCGGCGCAGGCGCAGCGCCATGCGCGCCTGCTCCAGGTCGCCCTCGGGGGTGTCGTAGTAGGTGTTGCCCAGGCGCGTGAGCGCGGGGGTCAGGCCAGCCAGGTGGGGGTGGCGGCGCAGGGCTTCGGGCGCCTCGGCCCCCAGGGCCAGCTTGAGCTCTATCTCGTCTGCCATCGGGGCGCCACCTCGGTTCGATGAATAATGGATGATTTTTTCATGACGGTGGCGGTGTCAGTCTCTATACTGACGCCGCCATTTTCCAGGTTCACAGATGCCCCATGGTGACATCCAATCCCTTCTCCGCGATGTTCGGCCGCTCGCCATTCCATCCGCTGCTGGCCCATATCGTCAAGGCCAACGAGTGTGCCGACGAGCTGCTGCCCTTCTTCGAGGCCTCCCTCGTGGGCAACTGGGACACCGCCGCCCAGCATCGCGAGACCATCACGCGCCTCGAGCATGAGGCCGACGAGCTCAAGACCGACCTGCGCCTCAACCTGCCCAACACCATGTTCCTGCCGGTGTCGCGCTCCGACCTGCTCGACCTGATCAGCGTCCAGGACAAGATCGCCAACAAGGTCCGCGACATCACCGGCATCATGCTGGGTCGCCGCATGCAGATGCCCCAGGAGCTGGCCCAGCCGATGCGCGACTACATGCGCACCTCGGTGGCCTGCGTGGCCCAGGCCCGCCACGCCCTGGAGGAGCTCAAGGACCTGCTCGAGTCCGGCTTCGGTCGCAACGTCGCCGACGTGATGCAGAAGATGATCCGCGAGCTGCACGCGCTCGAGCAGCAGGCCGACGGCCAGCAGGTGACTATCCGCCGCCAGCTCTTCGAGCTGGAGGACCGCCTGCCCCCGGTGGACGTGATGTTCCTCTACAAGATCATCGATTGGGTGGGCGAGCTCTCCGACCGCGCCGAGCGCGTCGGCAGCCGCCTACAGATCATGACGGCCAACTGAACGCAACGGCCCCGGCGATCCCGGGGCCGTGTCGTGTCGACCTTCTTCCGACCGCTACAAGGGAACCCTCCCTATGTCGATCATTGCGCAGCACGGTGAGATCTTCATCATCCTCGCCTGTCTCTTCGGCTTCTTCATGGCCTGGGGCGTCGGGGCCAACGACGTGGCCAACGCCATGGGCACCTCGGTGGGCTCTCGGGCCATCACCATCAAGCAGGCGATCATCATCGCCGTGATCTTCGAGTTCCTCGGCGCCTGGCTGGCCGGCGGCGAAGTCACCGACACCATCCGCAAGGGCATCATCGACCCCGAGCTGCTGCAGAAGGACCCCCAGCTGCTGGTCTACGGCATGCTCGCGGCGCTGCTGGCGGCGGCGACCTGGCTGCTGCTCGCCTCCATGAAGGGCTGGCCGGTGTCGACCACGCACTCCATCGTTGGCGCCATCGTCGGCTTCGCGGTGGCGGGGCTGGGCGCGGGCGCGGTGGACTGGGGGGCCGTGGGCGCCATCGCCGCCAGCTGGGTGGTCTCGCCACTGCTGGCCGGTACCATCGCCTTCACCCTCTTCAAGTCGGTGCAACACCTGATCTTCGAGGCCCGCGACCCCTTCGCCGCGGCCAAGCGCTACGTGCCCATGTACGTCTTCCTGGTCGGCTTCGCGGTGACCATGGTGACCCTCACCAAGGGCCTCAAGCACGTCGGCCTGGATCTCGGCTTCGGCGCCAGCCTGCTGCTCGCCATCCTCGCCGGCCTGGTGATCGCGGCGCTCGGCGTGGTCATGGAGCGTCGCGTCAAGGCGTCGAGCCGCCAGTCCGACCAGTTCGGCTTCTCCGGGGTGGAGCGTGTCTTCGGCGTGCTGATGATCTTCACCGCCAGCGCCATGGCCTTTGCCCACGGTTCCAACGACGTGGCCAACGCCGTGGGGCCGCTGGCGGCGGTGATCAGCGTGGTGCAGACCGGCGGCGAGATCGAGGGGGCGGCCCTGGTGCCTTGGTGGGTGCTGGTGCTGGGCGGCGGCGGCATCGTCGTCGGCCTGGTCACCTACGGCCACAAGGTGATCGCCACCGTGGGCACCGGCATCACCGAGCTCACCCCGAGCCGCGGTTTCGCCGCCACCCTGGCGGCCGCGGTGACCGTGGTACTGGCGTCGGGCACCGGCCTGCCGATCTCTACCACTCAGACCCTGGTGGGGGCGGTGCTGGGCGTGGGCCTGGCCCGCGGCATGGCGGCACTCAACCTGCGGGTCATCGGCACCATCGCCATGTCGTGGCTGATCACCCTGCCGGCCGGCGCCGGCCTCGCCATCCTCTTTTTCTTCACCTTCAAGGGCATGTTCGGCTAAGCGCCGAGCTACAAGCGCCGAGCTACAAGCGCCGAGCTACAAGCGCCGAGCTACAAGCGCCGAGCTACAAGCGCCGAGCTACAAGAAAACCCGAAGGCCTCGGCCTTCGGGTTTTCTTTTGCGGCGGCGGATTCCATGCTGCTGCTTGGCAGCTTGGCAGCTTGGCAGCTTGGCAGCTTGGCAGCTTGGCAGCTTGGCAGCTTGGCAGCTTGGCAGCTTGGCAGCTTGGCAGCTTGACGGTGCCGCCTTTTTCGTCGCTCTGATATAGTGGCTGTCGACTCCCCCTTCGTTCACCTGCTGCCGGAGTGCGGCCTTGGATACTCGTTTCCCCTTCGTCGACTGGTTCCGCAATTCCTCCCCCTACATCAATGCCCACCGGGGGCGCACCTTCGTGATCCTGATCGAGGGCGAGGCCATGGCCAGCGGGCGAGGGGAGCAGCTGATTCAGGACCTGGCGCTGCTGCATACCCTGGGCGTGCGGCTGGTGGTGGTGTTCGGTATCCGTCCCCAGGTGCAGCAGGCCCTGGACGAGGCGGGCATCGTGCCCCGTTACCACCAGGGCCGCTGGGTGGCCGACGAGGCGATCATGGCGCGGGTAGAGCGCATCGCCGCCGAGCAGCGCCTGTGGCTGGAGGCGCGGCTCTCGCCGGGGCTGCCCAACACGCCGCTGCACGGCATCGAGATGACCGTGGTTTCCGGCAACCTGGTGATGGCCAAGCCGCTGGGCGTGCGCGAAGGCGTCGACTTCGACCACAGCGGCGAGGTGCGTCGGGTGCGGGCAGAGGCCATCGAGGGATTGCTCGAGCGCGGCTCGCTGGTGGCACTGCCGCCGCTGGGCTTCTCCAGCACGGGCGAGGTCTTCGACCTGGACGCCGCCGAGGTGGCTCGCCATGCCGCCACGGCGCTCGGCGCCGACAAGCTGATCCTGCTCGGCGAGGCCAGCGGGCTGTTCGACCGCAGCGGCCAGCTGCAGCGCCAGCTGACCCCGGGCCAGGCCGAGCCACTGCTCCAGCAGGCCGACCCGTCCAGCGAGCTGACCCGACACCTCGGCGCGGCCTGCGCCGCTGCGCGGCATGGCGTGGCCCGCACCCACCTGCTCTCCTGGCATGACCATGACGCCCTGCTCGGCGAGCTGTTCACCCGCGACGGCGTGGGCACCATGATCACCGAGCATCGCTACGAGCAGCTGCGGCCGGCGGAGCTTGGCGACATCGGCGGCCTGCTCGAGCTGCTCGAGCCGCTGGAGCGGCGGGGCATGCTGGTGCCGCGCTCCCGGGAGCGGCTGGAGTACGAGATCGACGACTATGTGGTGATCGAGCGCGACGGCATGATCATCGGCTGCGCCGCCCTGCATACCTTCGGCGAGGCCACGATGGGGGAGCTGGCCTGCGTGGCGGTCCACGACGACTACCGGGGCGGGGCGCGCGGTGAGCTGCTGCTCGCCGAGGTCGAGCGCCGGGCCCGCCGCCTGGGGCTCTCGGCGCTGTTCGCCCTGACCACCCACACCACCCACTGGTTCTTCGAGCACGGCTTCCGCCTGGCCGACATCGAGGCCCTGCCGCCGCTGCGTCGCGACACTTACAGCCACGCGCGCAAATCCAAGATCCTGGTCAAGACCCTCGCCTGAGGGGCGCGCTGTCGCCATCCGGAGACGCGCTAACCGACTGAAAATAAGCGCCATCCAGGAAAGCTGCCGAAAGGCGTCGTCACTTGGCGACGAAAATCCCGCGATCCCCCCCGCTGATTGGCCGCTCGGCAGGCCGCTGCCGATCTGTCTCCTTTTTCCTGTCTTCAACCTGTTGATATAAAAGGGATGGTGTGAGTTATGGCACGCCGCTGGCAGTTGTCAGGGTGAGCAAGGGAAAACGGTTCATTCGGCTCGAACCGTTTCCCGGTCGCCGAAGGGAGGCGGGCCATCACTGCCCTGTGCTCCCGCTCCCCGACGCGGCCAGTGTCTGCTCCAAGCGATGTGTGACTTTAGGTTGCGATGAGACGGTACCGCCGCCAGGCAAGGATCGGTATCGAGAGGGCAAGGACGCCCTGGCATGGATGCCTCTCCCCCGTTGTGGGGGATCGAATCGCGCAGCATCGCCATCGGCCTCCGGTCGCGGCGGTGGTGCCAGGAACGGAGCAGGGCGGCGCGCCATGCGATGGCTTGCCACCCGCATGAGGATGACCAGCCCCTGGTGGCAGATGGCGCCTCATGGCTTCGGGGCCTCCCCGGCCCATGGACATTCGGGCAAAGGACGGACCAGGTCGTCGATTGAGCGAATGTCTTGACCCTTCAGTTCCCTGCGTATTGGGCCGGCTCTGCCGGCCCTTTTTTTCTGGCGGAATGTTTGCTGGCGGAATGTTTGCTGCGAGCTGGCACCGATTGGCCACGGGGCGCTCGGCTGAACTCTGGTATCCTTAGGAATGAACGATGGTGGTTCCCGTTACCTTCCTGCAAAGAACGTTGTCCATGACCTCAGCCGTTACGCGTCGCTGGAGGCCGCGCTCGCTGTTGCAGCTGGTGCTGCTGGCCTTTTTGGTGGTGATGCTGCCGTTGGCCGTGTTGATGATCCAGGCCGGGCAGGCCATCTCCGAGCTGTCGCGCCTGGCGGATGTCAGTGCCCGCCAGGCGGTGGAGGAGACCCGGCGTGCCCGCTCGCTGGGTGCCCTGGCGCTGGAGATGGAGCGCGGTGCGCGCCAGTATGCCGTGGTCGAGCAGGAGAGCCTGCTGCAAATCTACGGCGAGCGCCTCGAGGAGTTCCGCGAGCTGTTGGCCCAGCAGCGTCAGCTGCTGCCCGATGATCCCGATGTGGCAGCGCTGGAGGAGAAACTCGACGACCTCGCCGAGCTGCCCGACCTGCCGCTCGAGGCGTTCACCGCCCGGCTCTCCGACTTCCTGCCCTTCGCCCAGCACACCGAGGCGATGCGCCGCGCCACCAACCGGCGCATCGACGAGCGCATCGAGGGCATCCGTGCCCGAGCCGAGGCCGTGCAGGTGCGCCTGTGGTGGCAGACCGCAGCGCTGGTCTCGGCGAGCCTGGTGCTGATGCTGCTGTTCACCCGGCTGATCATCCATCCGATCCGCCAGCTCGAACGGCGCATCCTGGGGATCGGTAGCGTGGGCGGGGACGCGGCGCAGACGCCGCGGCCCTTCAAGGGCCCGGCGGAACTGGTCACCCTGGACGAGCGGCTGGACTGGCTGGCCTCGCGGCTCGACGAGCTGGAGGCCCAGAAGCAGCAGTTCCTGCGCCATATGTCCCATGAGCTCAAGACCCCGCTGGCCAGCGTGCGCGAGGGCTCGTCGCTGCTCGCCGACGGCGTGGCCGGCGAGGTCACGCCGCGCCAGCGCGAGATCCTCGACCTGATCGATGCCAGTGGGCGCGAGCTGCAGCAGCTGATCGAGCAGCTGCTGGATTACAACCTGCTCCAGCACAACCGCCAGCTGGACATCGAGCGGCTGGACGTCGCCACCGTGGCCAAGGAGGTGCTGGCCAAGCACCGCCTGGCGCTGGACAACAAGGAGATGCGCGTCAGCTGCTTCGATGGCCCCCTGGCCTGGGCGCTCGACCGCACCGCCACGGCACGGGTCCTCGACAACCTGATCTCCAATGCCGTCGCCTACGGCGAGGACGGCGGTACGCTGGAGATCCGCGCCCGGCCGCTGCGCGACCGGCTGGTGATCGAAGTGGCCAACAGCGGCGAGCCGATCGCCGAGGAGGATCGCGAGCGGCTCTTCGAGGCCTTCTTTCAGGGCCGCGGGCGCCGCAAGGGGCCGCTCAAGGGCTCCGGCATCGGCCTCTCGGTGGCCGCCGACTGTGCCCGGCTCCAGCACGGCAGCCTGGCGCTCGTGGACGATACCCGGCTGGCGGTGTGCTTTCGCCTGACCCTGCCGCGGCTGGCCCGGGCTCCCGAACAGGATCACGACCACCCGACGCTCGCCCTGGCGGGCGCCCACTCGAGGAACGATACCCCATGACCGCGCGCCCCTGGTTCCTGTGCCTGGCCACGGCCTGGCTGGCCGGCTGCCAATACCTGCCCGAGTCGCTGCAGTCGCCCTCCGGCCCCTCGCCCCTCCAGAGCCCCACCACCGGCTCGGCGCGCTGCCATGCCGAGCTGCCGGACTTCGACAACGCGCCCTGCCTGCTCGACGACTGGGTGGCCTTCGGCCTGGCCTCCCAGCGCGGCGACCGGGTGTGGCGAGAGGCCACTCTGACGCGCCTCGGCGGCGAGAGGTCCGAGCGCCGCCTGGCGCGGGCCGTGCTGCTCGCCTGGGGTGACGAACAGCAGTGGAACCGTGCCTCGGAGCTCTACAAGGCCGATCTGCACGGTGCGCCGCCCGAGCTGCAGCCACTGCTGCGCTACTGGCTCAACGAGCTGGAGGGGCGTCGCCGCCTGGCCGGCCAGCTGGCCGAGAGCCGGGGCGAGCACCAGGCCGCCGTGGAGGAGAACGCGGCCCTCACCGAGGAGCTCGAGGCCATGGCCGAGAAGCTCGAGCAGCTCACCGCCATCGAACAGAGCATCAATCTGCGACAGCAGAATGAATGAACCGGGAGAGACGACATGAAGCAGTCCGGACGCCTGCCCAACGCCGGTGACCATGGTGCGCACATCCTGCTGGTGGATGACGACGTCAGCCTGTTGAAGCTGTTGGGCATGCGGCTCGAGAGCCGCGGCTACCGTGTCACCACCGCGGAGAGCGGCCGCGAGGCCCTCAAGCGGCTGGAGGTCGCACGCCCCGACCTGGTGCTGTCGGACCTGCGCATGGATGAGATGGACGGCCTGGCCCTGTTCCTGGAGCTGCAGCGCCGGGTGCCGGGCCTGCCGGTGATCATCCTCACCGCCCACGGCTCGATTCCCGATGCCGTGAGCGCCACCCGCCAGGGGGTGTTCGGCTTCCTCACCAAGCCGGTGGATCGCGACGAGCTGTTCTCCGCCATCGACGATGCCCTGGCCCAGACCTCCACCTCCGGCACCGAGGGCGACGACCACTGGCGCGAGGCGATCATTACCCGCAGCCCCGAGATGGAGCGCATCCTCGAGCAGGCCCGCATGGTGGCCGCCGCGGATGTCAGCGTGCTGGTCACCGGCGCCTCGGGGTCGGGCAAGGAACTGCTGGCCGGCGCCATCCACAAGGCCAGCTCGCGGGCCGACAAGCCCTTCGTGGCGATCAACTGCGGCGCGCTGCCCGAGCAGCTGCTGGAGAGCGAACTGTTCGGCCACGCCCGGGGCGCCTTCACCGGGGCGGTGAGCGAGCACCGCGGCCTCTTCCAGGCGGCAAACGGCGGCACCCTGTTCCTCGACGAGATCGGCGACATGCCGCTGACGCTGCAGGTCAAGCTGCTGCGCGCCCTGCAGGAGCGCCATATCCGCCCGCTCGGCTCCACCACCTCGATCCCCATCGACGTGCGCATCATCTCGGCCACCCACCGCGACCTGGACCGCGCCATGCACGAGGGGGAGTTCCGCGAGGACCTCTACTACCGCCTCAACGTCGTGAACCTGCGGCTACCGCCGCTCAAGGAGCGCGCCGAGGACGTCCCGCTGCTGGCCAAGCACCTGGTCGCCCAGGCCGCCGCCCGGCACAAGCCCTTCGTCAAGGGCTTCTCCCCGGAGGCGCTCAACCTGCTGGCCGCCTCGGCCTGGCCCGGCAACGTGCGCCAGCTGGTCAACGTGGTGGAGCAGTGCGTGGCCCTGACCACCTCGCCGATGATCCCCGAGGGGCTGGTGGCCCAGGCGCTGGCCGCCGAGGACAACGCCCTGCCGACCTTCAACGACGCCCGCGCCGGCTTCGAGCGCAGTTACCTGGTCAAGGTGCTCAAGATCACCGAGGGAAACGTCACCCAGGCGGCGCGCATCGCCGGGCGCAACCGCACCGACTTCTACAAGCTGCTGGCCCGCCACGAGCTCGAGCCCAGCGCCTTCAAGCCGGCCGCCCGCCAGCCCGAGCACCACTAGCCCCCAACGCAAGATCCCCTGCCGGAGCAGGGGTCATCGTGGGGTATGGCGAACCGCTAGCCTTACTTGGGCAGCTTGGTCTTGCGCAGGTAGGGGAAGATGGTCTCGAACTCGCCGAACTTCGCCTTGGCATCCTCGTCGGAGACCGTCGGCGGGATGATCACGTCCTCGCCGACGGTCCAGTCGGCGGGCGTGGCCACGCCCTTGCCGTTGGCGGTCTGCAGGGCGTCCAGGGCGCGCAGCACCTCGGCGAAGTTGCGGCCGACGTTCATCGGGTAGGTCATGGAGAGCTTGAGCTGCTTGTCCGGGCCGATGATGAACACCGAGCGCACGGTGGCGCTGTCGGCCGGGGTGCGGCCGTCCGGCAGGTAGGCATCGGCCGGCAGCATGTCGAACAGCTTGGCGACCTTGAGGTCCTCGTCGGCGATGATCGGGAAGCCGACGTCGCAGCTGGCGAAGCTGGAAATGTCATTGATCCACTTCTTGTGGTCCTCCACGCCGTCCACGGAGACGCCGATCACCTTGGTGCCGCGCTTCTTCCACTCCTCGCCGAGCTTGGCCACGGCGCCGAACTCGGTGGTGCAGACCGGGGTGAAGTCCTTGGGGTGTGAGAACAGGATCGCCCAGCTGTCGTCGAGCCACTCGTGGAAGCGGATCGGGCCCTGGCTGGTGTCGGCCTCGAAATCGGGTACGACGTCATTGATGCGTAGTGACATGGTGTTGCTCCCTGTGGGTTGGGGGTGTGACCCCCGGGCGTCCGATTGTCGGGCCCGGGGAAGTGCCTGGCTCCTTGGGATATGGGTATGGGCTCGTCGTCCTCAAGGCGATGGTATCAGTGTAGTTATCATGTTATGGAATACATATATTCCATTATCTATCGCTTCGATGTCTTCCCGCCATGGGACCCGGGATTGTCGGCCTCGACGCCGGCCACCGTGAGCGCGAGTCGCCCCTCGCCCAGCCGGGCCTCGAGTGACTGGCCCGGGCTCGTGTCCGCCGCCCGGCGCACCACCCGGCCCCGGTCGTCCTCGAGGATCGCATAGCCCCGGCCCAGCACCGCCAGCGGGCTGACGGCCTGCAACTCGCGGACCAACCCGCCCAGCCGCTCGCGATGGCGGGCCAGCGCCCGCGGCATGGCCTGGTGGAGCCGCCAGCGGGCCCGGGTGAGGCGCTGCCGGGCCTGCTCCACCAGCCGGTCCGGCGAGCGCAGGGCGAGGCGCTGGCGCAGGTGGTGCTCGCGGCGCCGCTCGCTGGCGAGCCTGGCCTGCATGGCCCGCCGCAGCCGCCCCTCCAGCTGGGCCAGCTGCCGGCGGCGCGCGGCCAGCACCTCGCCGGGGTGACGCAGCCGGGCCCGCAGGTGGTCCAGGCGCTGGGCCTCGGTCTCCAGGCGGGCATGCTGGGCCCGGGTGAGCCGCTCGGCCAGCCGCTCGAGGCGGTGGCGCCGCTCGCGGCGGTCGGGCACCAGCTGCTCGGCGGCGGCCGAGGGGGTGGGGGCGCGCAGGTCGGCGGCGAAGTCGGCCAGGGTGACGTCCACCTCGTGGCCCACCGCCGACATCACCGGCAACCGCGAGTGGAAGATCGCCCGGGCCAGGTGCTCGTCGTTGAAGGCCCACAGGTCCTCCAGGCTGCCGCCACCGCGGGTGATCAGGATGGCGTCGCGGGCCGGGTCCAGCGCCTGCTGGCGGTTGAGCAGGCCCAGCGCCGAGATCAGCGCCGGGGCGGCCTCGCGCCCCTGCACCGGCACCGGGATCAGCGTCACCTGCGTAAGCGGCCAGCGCGCCGCGAGCACCGCCAGCACATCGCGGATCGCCGCGCCGGTGGGCGAGGTGAGCACCAGCAGGTGCCGTGGCGGATAGGGCAGGGGGCGCGCATTGGCGAATACGCCCTCGGCCGCGAGCCGGGCCTTCAGCCGCTCGAAGGCCGCCAGCAGCTCGCCAACGCCGGCCGCCTGCACCGCCTCGACGATCAGCTGGTAGTCGCCGCGGGGCTCGAACAGCGACACCTGGCCGCGCACCTTGACCCGGTCGCCGTCACGCAGGGGGGCGGCGACGAAGCGCGCCCGGGTGCGGAACAGCGCGCAGCGCAGCTGGGCCCGGTCATCCTTGAGGGTGAAGTAGATGTGCCCCGAGCCCGGCCGCGACACCCCGGAGAGCTCGCCCTCCACCCAGACCTCGCCGACATCCTGCTCCAGCGCCTGGCGGGCGCGGCGGTTGAGCTCGCTGACGGAAAGCGGGGCATCCTCGGGGCGGGGCATGGCGCGATCATCCCTGGCGGGTGGAGGGGAATACCCTAGCACGCGCCGCGGCTGTGGTGGCAGCGCCCGGGGCGGCAGGGGAGCCGGATAGCCGGATAGCCGCCACGCGGATTGCCGGCCCCCGGCCAGGGTCGCTATAATGGGGGATTAACTTCACTCCCTCCCACCAGTTCACTGGGTGTTGCCGCATATGCTACGTATGGCCCAAGAAGCTCTTACGTTCGATGACGTATTACTCCTGCCCGGGTATTCCGATGTCCTGCCCAACGAGGTCAGCCTCAGGACCCGCCTGACCCGCGACCTCTTCCTGAACATCCCGCTCGTCTCCGCCGCCATGGATACCGTCACCGAAGCCCGCCTGGCCATCGCCATGGCCCAGGAAGGCGGCATCGGCATCATCCACAAGAGCATGACCATCGCCCACCAGGCGGCCGAGGTACGCAAGGTCAAGAAGCACGAGAGCGTGATCGTCAAGGACCCCGTCACCGTGGGGCCCAAGGCCAAGCTGGCGGACCTGCTGGCGATGGCCGAGGAGCACGGCTTCTCCGGCTTCCCGGTGGTGGAGGGGGAGACCCTGGTGGGCCTGGTGACCCAGCGCGACATGCGCTTCCAGCCCAACCACGGCGACAGCGTGGCCGACATCATGACCCCCGGCGAGAAGCTCGTCACCGTGCCGGTGGGCACCAGCCTCGACATCATCAAGGGCAAGATGCAGAAGCACCGCGTCGAGAAGATGCTGGTGGTGGATGACGACTTCCGCCTGCGCGGCCTGGTCACCTTCCAGGACATCGAGAAGGCCCGCACCTTCCCCCTGGCGGCCAAGGATGCCGACGGCCGCCTGCTGGTCGGCGCCGCCGTGGGCACCGGCCCCGAGACGCCGGACCGCGTGGCCGCCCTGGCCGAGGCCGGGGTCGACGTGGTGGTGGTCGATACCGCCCACGGCCACTCCAGGGGCGTGATCGAGCGGGTGCGCTGGGTCAAGGAGCACTTCCCGCAGATCCAGGTGATCGGCGGCAATATCGCCACCGCCGAGGCCGCCCAGGCCCTCGCCGAGGCCGGCGCCGATGCCGTCAAGGTCGGCATCGGCCCCGGCTCCATCTGCACCACCCGCGTGGTGGCCGGCGTCGGGGTGCCGCAGATCACCGCCGTCTCCAACGTCGCCGCGGCGCTGGTGCCCTACGACATCCCGCTGATCGCCGACGGCGGCGTGCGCTTCTCCGGCGACCTGGCCAAGGCCGTGGCGGCCGGTGCCAGCACCGTGATGGCCGGTGGCCTGCTGGCCGGCACCGAGGAGTCCCCGGGCGAGATCGAACTCTTCCAGGGCCGTACCTACAAGGCCTACCGCGGCATGGGCTCCATGGGCGCCATGTCCCAGACCCAGGGCAGCGCCGACCGCTACTTCCAGGACAAGAGCGAGGGCGCCGAGAAGCTGGTGCCGGAAGGCATCGAGGGCCGCGTGCCCTACAAGGGCATGATGAGCGCCATCGTCCACCAGCTGATGGGCGGCCTGCGCGCCTCCATGGGCTACACCGGCTGCCGCGACATCCAGGAGATGCGCACCAAGCCGCAGTTCGTGCAGATCACCGGGGCCGGCTTCAACGAGTCCCACGTGCACGACGTGCAGATCACCAAGGAAGCCCCGAACTACCGCGCGGGTTGATACACGCTTGACGCCGGAAGCTTGAAGCTGGAAGTGGCCGCGCCGCTTCCAGCTTTCGTGTTTCCGGGCCGTTCGCCTCTCAAAGGAAAGGCCAGATGACCGACATTCACGCCCACAAGATCCTGATCCTCGACTTCGGCTCCCAGTACACCCAGCTGATCGCCCGCCGGGTGCGCGAGCTCGGCGTCTACTCCGAGGTTCGCGCCTTCGACATCACCGAGGCCGAGATCCGCGAGTACGCCCCGAACGGCATCATCCTCGCCGGCGGGCCGGAATCGGTCACCGAGCTGGACTCGCCCCGCGCCCCCCAGTGCGTGTTCGAGATGGACCTGCCGGTGCTGGGCATCTGCTACGGCATGCAGACCATGGCCGAGCAGCTCGGCGGCGCCGTGGAGGGCTCTCACGTCCACGAGTTCGGCTACGCCCAGATCCGCCTCGACGCCGAGACGGCGCTGTTCCGCGACATCTCGGACCATATCGACCACGAGACCGGCAAGAACCTGCTCGACGTCTGGATGAGCCATGGCGACAAGGTCTCCCGGGTGCCCGACGCCTTCACCGTCACCGCCTCCACCCCCAGCTGCCCCATCGCCGCCATGGCCTGGGAGGAGAAGCGCTTCTTTGGCGTGCAGTTCCACCCCGAGGTGACCCACACCCTGCAGGGCCAGCGCATCCTCGAGCACTTCGTGCTGGAGATCTGCGGCAGCGAGCGCAACTGGACCCCGGCGCAGATCATCGAGGACCAGATTGTGCGGGTACGCGAGCAGGTGGGCGAGAGTCACGTGCTGCTCGGCCTCTCCGGCGGCGTGGACTCCTCGGTGGTGGCGGCGCTGCTGCACAAGGCCATCGGCGACCAGCTGACCTGCGTGTTCGTCGACAACGGCCTGCTGCGCAAGGCAGAGGGCGACCAGGTGATGGAGACCTTCGGCCGCCACATGGGCGTGAAGGTGATCCGCGTGGACGCCGAGGAGCTGTTCCTCGACAAGCTGAAGGGCGAGGCCGACCCCGAGGCCAAGCGCAAGATCATCGGCAACACCTTCATCGACGTCTTCGATGATGAAGCAAGCAAGATTGAAGGTGTCGACTTCCTGGCCCAGGGCACCATCTACCCGGACGTCATCGAGTCCGCCGCCGCCAAGACCGGCAAGGCGCATGTGATCAAGTCGCACCACAACGTGGGCGGCCTGCCCGAGACCATGAAGCTCACGCTCGTCGAGCCGCTGCGCGAGCTGTTCAAGGACGAGGTGCGCAAGCTCGGCGTCGAGCTCGGCCTGCCCTACGACATGGTCTACCGCCACCCCTTCCCGGGGCCGGGCCTGGGCGTGCGCATCCTCGGCGAGGTGAAGAAGGAGTACGCCGACATTCTGCGCGAGGCCGACGCCATCTTCATCGAGGAGCTGCACAAGGCGGACTGGTACCACAAGACCAGCCAGGCCTTCGCCGTCTTCCTGCCGGTGCGCTCGGTCGGCGTGGTCGGTGACGCCCGCCGCTACGAGTGGGTGATCGCCCTGCGCGCCGTGGAGACCATCGACTTCATGACCGCCCGCTGGGCGCACCTGCCCTATGAGCTGCTGGAGACCGTCTCCAACCGCATCATCAACGAGATCGGCGGCGTCTCCCGCGTGACCTACGACGTGAGCAGCAAGCCGCCCGCGACGATTGAGTGGGAGTGATAGCTCCGTCGATCATGTAGGCTTTGAAGGGCCCACCATTGGTGGGCCCTTCGTGTAACGCACAGGGAGGTGGCGACATGGCAATACCGGATTTTCAGACGCTTATGCGTCCGGTGCTTGAGTTTGCGGCGGGTGCTGAAGAGCGCTCAATGAAGGAAACTCACCCCGTATTGGCTGACCAGTTTCAGCTCTCGGAGGAAGAAAGAGAGCAGCTATTGCCCAGTGGTCGAGTTCGTCTGTTCCGCAATCGTGTCGCGTGGGCTGTCACCCATCTGAAAAAAGCTGGACTTCTGGAGCCTCGACGTCGAGGTGTCTATGCCATCACTTCGCAGGGGAAAAAGGTCCTGGTCGATGCACCAGAGCGCATAACACTGAATTATCTGATGCAGTTCGAGGCCTTTCGGGAGTTCCGAAGCCAGCGCAGTGACAACGAAAGATCGAATGCCACTGCTGAGACAGTAGAGCAGCCCACTCCCGATCTTGAAGATGAGGGCCAGACGCCAGAAGAAGCACTTGCCAAAGCATGGAAAGAGATCCAGGAGAACCTGGAATCCGAAGTGGTGGACCAGATTAAGCAAGTCTCGCCCGCGTTCTTCGAACAGCTGGTGGTGGATGTGCTGGTCTCCATGGGTTACGGCGGCGAGCGACTCGGTGCGGCGCGTGCGGTCGGGCAGAGCGGGGATGGCGGCATCGATGGCATCATCGACGAGGATCCGCTCGGCCTGGACGTGATCTATCTGCAAGCCAAGCGCTGGGAAGGCGTGGTAGGGCGCCCCGAGATCCAGAAGTTTGCCGGCGCGCTTCAGGGGCGGCGTGCCAAGAAGGGTGTCTTCATTACCACCTCGAGCTTCACCCGGGAGGCCCGCGAGTATGCGTCGATGATCGATAACCGTATCGTGTTGATCGATGGGTATCGTCTGGCCCGACTGATGATCGATCACGACGTGGGTGTGTCGCCGGTCGAACGTTATGTGATCAAGCGCTTGGACACGGACTACTTTGTCGAAGAGTAACAGTTTTTAGCGCCCACCTGCGGGAGAAGTTGCGATGGAACAGCGCGTGAGTCTGATCACCCTGGGCGTCAGCGACCTGGCGCGAGCGCGGCGCTTCTATGAGGCGCTGGGCTGGCAGGTGGGCATGGCGGTGGACGACGAGGTGGTGTTCTTCCAGCTCAACGGGCTGATCCTGTCGCTCTACCCTCGCGCCGCCCTGGCCCGTGATGCCGGGGTGGTGGATGCAGGCGGCTGGTTCGCCGGCATCACCCTGGCCCACAACGTGCGCTCGGAGGCCGAGGTCGACGCGGTGCTGAGCGAGGCCGAGCGCGCCGGCGGTCGTGTCGTGAAACCGGCCAGCCGGGCGGAGTGGGGCGGTTACTCCGGCTATTTCGCCGATCCCGATAGCCATCTCTGGGAGGTGGCCCACAACCCGGGGTTCCCCATCGATGCCCAGGGCAATACCCGGCTTGGCTGATCGAGGCCTCCCGGTGTGACCGCAGGGGCGTGGCTTGCCGGGCGCCTGGCCCTGTGCATCGTCTCCGATGGAGTGGCTACACTGAAAGGTACAGCCACCGCAGGGAGGACGTCATGAGCACTCGCCTGTTACGAGGGTTGATGGCCGGGTTCGCGGCTACCCTGGTCATCTCGTTGATGCTGGTGCTGCGCCTGGCGGCGGGCATCATCCCCTGGTACGACCCCATCGAGGTCATGAACCTGGCCGCTCAGGACCTGCTCGGCGCGCCGGACAGCCACATGCTGGCCTGGGGCATCCATTTCGCCGTGGGCACGCTGATCTGGGGGCTGCTGTTCGCGCTGCTGGTCCCCTATCTCCCGGGCCGCACCCCCACCCGGCGGGGCCTGGAGTTCGGCGTGGGCAGCTGGCTGGTGGTGATGGTCACGGTCTTTCCCCTGGCGGGCTCCGGCCTGTTCGGCCTGGGCTTCGGGCTGGTGGCACCGCTGTCCATGCTGATCGCCCATCTCATCTTCGGCGCGGTGATCGGGGCCGTCTACGGCTGGGCGGAAGGCGTGGTCTAGCCCCGGAAGGGGCGGCCAAGGGGGAAAATCGGGGACAGACCCTCATTCCACCGCCGAGGACATGGTGGCGGGTGAGAAGGGCCACGGCTGATACCGCGGGAAGAGGGGGCTTGGCGAGTTGCTCCCGTCGCCCCATCCTCGCGCTGCTCTGGTCAAGGGGCCGGCGCCCGACGCAGCCTCTGTCGGTCGCCCTGCGTCGCCACTGGCGCGAGCGGTCAGTCGATGCCGAGCATCACGTCCGAGGCCTTGATGACGACCTGAACCTCGCTGCCCACGGCAATGCCGAGGTCCTCGATGGCGTCACTGGTGATCATCGACTTGATGGTGTTGCCGCCGCCGATGTCGACGCGTACCTGGCTGTTCACCGGGCCTTCCTTCACCTCGAGCACGGTGCCCTTGATCACATTGCGTGCGCTGATCTTCATGCGTGTCTCTCCTTTCGCCGTATTGATGGATTGCGTGTCGCGGGCCTTGCTTCCAGCTATCAGCTATCAGCTATCGCCCCCATCCTGTGGCGCCCTTGCGGCGCGCCTGTGCTTAACATGCAGGCGCAAGCGGTCGGAGACAAGCCCCATCGCCAGGCCGACAAGGGCTCCCCCAAAGAGTGTGCCCAGGGCCGTGGCGGCGATTACCGGGCGACAGTCGGGGCGAGCGTCGAACAGTCGTTTGCCGAGCATCAGCTCGATCGCGGCATTGGCGAGCAGGGCGCCGATCACCGGTGTTGGAATCGCGGCCAGCCATGCGATCACCGTGGGGCCCTGGAGGGCGGCCAGGACGCAGGCGGCAGCCACAGTCAGCGGGGCGATGAGGCTGCGTGCGCCGAAGCGGTAGTGGGCGGCAATGCCGCCGGCACCATGGCACATGGGCATGGCGCCGAAGGGTACCAGCGCCAGATTGAGCAGCCCGCTGGTGGCGGCCAGGCGACGTTCGCTGACCCGTCGGGCCGAATCGGGAAAGAGCGAATGCGCGACCGCCGTCGCCACGACCACGGCGTTGAGCAGGGTCAACGGCAACTGCGCCATTAACCCCTCGGCCACGGCGGGCATCGACAGCTCGAGGCTTTCCGGGGACGAGCCCGCGGCCAGGGGGAGAGTGGCGGTCGAGTCGCTCAGCAGAGCGCCGCCGACGACCAGTAGCGCCCAGGGGCCGCGCGGCCAGATCCACGAGAGGGCGAGCAGCGCCAGCGCCGGCAGGGCGATAAGCCAGCCCGCGCCCATCATGTCCACTGCCAGAACGCCAAGCATCAAACCCAAACCCGCCTGCAGCCCCGTGACCACTGATTGCGGCAGTGCGCGGGCGAGTCGGACCAGGTGCGGCGTGAAGGACATGGTGAGCAGCACCGCGCCGATGATGGTGCCTGCCCAGGCGGTTTCTAGGCTGGTCAGGCCGCCCGTCAGGATGATCGCGCCTAGCGCTTTCATGGGCTGCACGGCGATCGGCAGCCGGTAGACCACGGCCACCAGCAGGTAGCCGGCGGCGAAGCCGAAAAACACCGGCGTCGGCGCGAGCACGCCCAGCGAAATGGCCGAGATCACGAACGGGAGGAGGGTGCCGAGGTCGCCGAAGGCACCGGAAATATCGCCGGAGAGGCTCGCGAACGCTTGCTGGTAGCGTCGCCAGGAGGTGTCGGGGTTCATGCCATTCACTGTAGCGCTCGGCGGCCAACCCGTCGTCAACGTCTGGGGCTGCCCTTTCAGGGGACAGCCAGCTCGCGCCACGCCCTCACTGTCAAGCCAGGTCGCCAGGTCACGAGGCACTTTCGGTGATGTCGTGGGAGCACCGCTAGCGGCGCGATACATCGGCGAGACGCCGAGGGAAAGCCTCGAATGGCTCCTGTGCCCACCGGGCCGTGTGAGACGCCATCCTGTCGGAGCGCTATCATGCGGGGCGAAACATCCGTCGCGACATATCAGGAGGCCAGGTGGGATCATCGATGGATCGACAGGGAAGGGCACCCGGCGTGGTGGCGCGGGCCGTGCGATGGTTGCTGATCGTGGGACTCGGGCTGCTTGCCAGCGGCTGTGCCATGCTGGCGCCGTCGCCGCCGCAGGATCAGAGCAACATCTGCGAGATCTTCCGCGAACAACCCGAGTGGTATGACTATGCCCGCGACGCCCAGGAGCAGTGGGGCACACCGATCGCCACGCAGATGGCCTTCGTCCAGCGGGAATCCTCGTTCCGCAGCCATGTGCGCCCGCCCCGCAAGCGTATCCTGGGGATCTTCCCCGGCCCACGCTCCTCCTCGGCACGGGGCTATGCGCAGGCGCAGGACCCGGTCTGGGGTGAGTACCAGGACGATGCCGGGAGCCTCTTCGCGCGCCGCACCCATATGCAGGACGCCACCGACTTCATCGGCTGGTACAACGCGCGCACCCATCGGCAGCTGGGCATCTCGCTGCACAACCCTGAGCACCTCTATCTGGCCTACCACGAGGGGGCCGGGGGGTATCGGCGCGGCAGCTACCGCAACAAGCCCCGGGTGAGGCAGGCCGCCCGCCAGGTCGGCGCCCTGGCGAGTCGCTACCAGTCACAGCTGGCCGCCTGCGAAGCCGAGTTTCGTTGCCGGCGCTTCTACCAGGTCTGGCCGTTCTGTCGGGGGTGACGTCGATCGCGGAAGAAACCTTAACAGGCTATCGTTTGTCGAAGTGATAGGGTACATCACGTCCATCTCTATGTAATTGATGTAATTTGGTGGGCTAGCCATCGTCCGACAAGGAGCTGACATGAGCGAACGAACCGAGTACGTCCCGCCGAGGGTCTGGACCTGGGAGAAGGCGAGCGGCGGCACCTTCGCCAGCATCAACCGGCCCGTCGCCGGCCCCACCCACGAGAAGACGCTGCCGGTCGGCACGCACCCCTTCCAGCTCTACTCGATGGGCACGCCCAACGGCGTCAAGGTCACGGCGATGTTCGAGGAGCTGCTGGCACTGGGCTACCAGGACGCCGAGTACGATGCCTGGCTGATCCGCATCGGCGAGGGTGACCAGTTCGGCAGCGGCTTCGTCGAGATCAATCCCAACGCCAAGATCCCGGCACTGGTCGATCACAGCACAACGCCGCCCATCCGGGTGTTCGAGTCGGGCGCGATCCTGCTCTACCTGGCGGAGCGTTTCGGCGAGTTCCTGCCGGGCAGTCTGGCCGGGCGCACCGAGACGCTGAACTGGCTGTTCTGGCAGATGGGCAGCGCGCCCTTCCTGGGCGGTGGCTTCGGCCACTTCTACGCCTACGCGCCGGAGAAGCTGGAGTACCCCATCGATCGCTACGCCATGGAGGCCAAGCGCCAGCTCGACGTGCTCGATCGGCGCCTGGCCGAGACCCGTTTTCTGGCCGGTGATACCTACACCATCGCCGACATCGCCAACTGGCCCTGGTACGGCCAACTGGCGCTGGGGCGTCTCTACGACGCCGGCGAGTTCCTGCAGGTGCAGGAGTACGCGCACGTGCAGCGCTGGGCCAGGGAGATCGATGCGCGCCCGGCGGTGCAGCGCGGGCGCATGGTCAACCGCACCTTCGGTGACCCGGCGCTGCAGCTTCACGAGCGACACCACGCCAGCGACGTCCAGACGAAGACCCAGGACAAGCGCCAGGCCCGGGTCTGAGGGGCCGATGCCGCAACGCATCAGGCGCAACACATGAGGCACTGGGCGACAGCGCGGCCTGACTGCCTCGCCTATACTCTGACTAACGGTAGCCGTCCTCGCGAGGTGCGCCATGTTCGCTCGCTTGAGTAGTGGAATGCTGGCGGGGCTGGTGGCGCCCCTCTCCACCCTGCTGGGCCATATCGTCTTCGGCCTGGCGCTGCTGGCCATGACCGGCATTGCCCAGGCGGGGTCGAGCATCAGCTCGGCCGTGGTCAGCTCGGCCTCGGGCGAGGGTGCAGTGGTGGAGGCCGTGCTGACGGGGCCCAGCGCACGGGTGGCGGTCAATGGCGACCGGGTCGAACGGTACGACGGCCGGCTGATCGTCAACGGGGTTTCGTATGGCACGGTCGACGCGCAGGCGGTGGTGCGCTATCGGGTGAGGGGCGATGAGCGCACCGTGCTCGTCGATGATGTGGTGCGAGCGCCGGCCGAGTAGCGCTCAGCCGCAACCGATGCCCGGCGTCGTTCAGAGCCGCACCAGCATCTTGCCGGTGTTGGCGCCCTCGAACAGCGCCAGGAAGGCGTCCGGGGTGCGCTCGAGGCCCGTCTCGACGGTCTCCGCGTAGTCGATCTCGCCATTGGCCACCCGCGGGCCGACTTCTTCCAGGAAGCGCGGATAGTCGGCCCAGTGGTCGAAGATGATGAAGCCCTGCATGCGCAGGCGCTGGATCAGCACCATGGCCAGGTTGCTCGGCCCTGGCGCTGGCCCCTCGGCGTTGTAACGGGCGATCATTCCGCACACGGCGATGCGACCGCCGGTTCGCAGGGTGTTGAGGGCCGCCTCCAGGCAGACGCCGCCGACGTTCTCGTAGTAGACGTCGAAACCCTCCGGGCAGGCCGCCTTGAGCGCCTCGGTCAGCTGCTGGGTGTCGCGGTCGCGGTAGCTCACCGCCTTGATGCCGTGGGACTCCAGCCACGCGAGCTTCTCGGGCGCCCCGGCGATGCCGACCACGGTGCCGCCCTTGGCCTTGGCCAGCTGCACGGCCAGCGAGCCCACCGCGCCGCTGGCGGCGCTGACCAGCACGTTGTCGCCGTCGCGCATCTCGGCGATCCGGTTCAGGCCCGTCCAGGCGGTCATGCCCGGCATGCCGAGTACGCCGAGGTAGGCCTGTTCCGGCACCTCGATGCCCGGCAGCGGCTCCACCTGATCGCCCGGCAGCTGGGCGATGTCTCGCCAGCCGGCCATGTGCCGGACCTTGTCGCCCACGGCCAGGCGCGCATCCCGTGACGCGATCACCTCGCCCACCGCGGCGCCTTCCAGCGGCTCGCCGATGACGAAGGGGTCGATGTACGTCTTCACGCCGCTCATCCGTCCGCGCATGTAGGGGTCCACCGACAGCCAGGTGTTGCGGATGCGCACCTCGCCCTCGGCCAGCTCGGCCAACTCGGCTTCGTGCAGCTCGAACAGCTCGCGCCCTGGTGTGCCCAGGGGGATGTCGTTGATGGTGAAGTAGCGGGATTGCATCATGCAGCTCCTTCGCTTCGGTGAGTAGACGACCAGTCTAATGCAGAGACGGCGGACGGACCAACCTGTGAACGAAAACACCCCATTCGACCTGGGGCCGAATGGGGTGCGGTGACGGCACTTGCAGGTACGGTCACGGCCTCAACGCTGAGGCGCTTCCTCGAACAGCTCTGCCTTGGCATCACGCATGACGTCTTCGCAGGCGGCCTGATGGGCGAGCTGGGTGAGCAGGCTCTGGCTCAGGGCGAAGCCCTTCTCCAGGCAGGTGTCGACGTCCTCACGGCTCACTTCGGGGGTGACGTTGCAGTCAATCTTGATCGTTCTTCCACCACCGTCCAGCTTGTCGGCGAACTCCCGAAAGCGCCAGGCGATTCGCGCCTTCCAGCTGGCTGATTCTTCCACGCCTTCGTTTACGCTAAACGTGCACTGCCACTCCGGTTTGTAGACCTTCATGAGAACCTCCCGTGCTGGCTTGAAAGAATGATCGATCGTGTCTTCTGCTCCGTATCTGAAGATGTTGCACAATCATCATACAGGCTTTCGACCATCGGGCCAGTGCATCCGGCACGTCAGTGAGGTTCTTCAGCCCAGGTAGGCGGCGAAGGCTTCGAAGGCGGCTCGCTGCAACTGAGCCTGGTGTGCCCAGCACTTCAGCACGTAGGAGTCGAACGGTTGGACTTGCACTCGTGGGGTAGTCATTGCGATTGCCCTCATCAGGGGGATTGCACTACCACCATAGGCGCTTTTGTTGCAGTGCAGCAAGGTTTTTCGTGATCAGCCCGGGTGCGCCTTCCTCGGTCACTATCCACCACCGAAAATCAGCGGGTTAGCTAAGCCGGACCTCGCCCAGCACCCCGGTCAGCCGCTCCAGTACCTCGCCGCTGTGACGCCAGAAGTGCCAATAGAGCGGCACGGCGAGCGAACATTCGGGGGCGATGCTGGCCAGCCGGCCCTCGGCCACCAGCGACGCCACCTGCATCCGCGGCAACATGCCGTAGCCCATGCCGGCGCCGGTCAGGCGCACGAAGCCCTCCGACGAGGGGCAGAGATGGTAGGGAAAGCTGCCGTGGTAGCCGCAGCTGGCGAGGAAGCGGTGCTGCAGCTGGTCATGGGGGCCGTAGACGATGGCCGCTGCCCGGCGGAAGGCCTCGGGCGTCGGCCCGTCCGGAAAGTGGCGTGCGATGTAGGCCGGGGTGGCGAAGGGGTGGTAGACCATGGTGCCCAGCGGCACGCAGCGGGCCCCGGCGATGGGCCGGTCGCTGGCGCACAGGCAGGCCGCTACCTCGCCGTCGCGCAGCCGCTTGAGCCCCACGTCCTGGTCCTCGATCACCATGTCCAGCAGCAGGCCCTCCGCCCGGCAGAAGTCGCCGACGGCCGCGGCCCACCAGGTCGCCAGGCTGTCGGCATTGACGGCGATGCGCAGCCGGGGCGAGGCCTCCTCCAGGGTGGGCAGGGCCGTGCGCAGGTCGCGCTCGAGCAGCTGGACCCGCTGGACATGGTTGAGCAGCCGCTGGCCCGCCGGGGTGGGCGCAAGCCGAGGGTGGCGGATCAGCACCGGCTGCCCCAGGCGGACCTCCAGCGCCTTGATCCGCTGGGAGACCGCCGACTGCGAGAGGCCCAGCCGTTCGCCGGCGCGCTCGAAGCCGCCGCACTCGACCACCGTGGCCAACGCCTGGAGCAGCTTGTAGTCCAGCATGGGCTCTCCTTGCCGGGAGGGGTTGGTGGACGCTCAAGTATAAGCAAAACTGATGCCATATTAGCAGGATGATTTTTCAGCATCTCGGGTCGTCGCTATGCTGGCCGTTCTCGACGGGTACCAGGACAGGGGAAACGCGATGCTGGAGAGCTATCTCACCGGGCTGGTGGTGTGCGGCGGGATCATCGTCGCCATCGGCGCGCAGAACGCCTATGTGCTGGGAGTGGCCGTGCGACGGGAGCACCACTGGTGGTCGGCCGGGCTGTGCATGAGTACCGATGTGCTGCTGCTGGCCGCCGGGATGTTCGGGGTCAGTGCAGTGCTGCTGAGCATGCCGAGCGCCATGCAGGCGCTGCGCTGGCTGGGGGTGGTGTTCCTCGCCTGGCTGGCGGCCCAGGCCTTCCATCGTGCCGCCACTGGCCGGCAGGGGCTGGCCGATGGCGCCTCGGGCGGGCGCGGCCGCCGGGGCGTGCTGCTCGCCACCCTCGCGGTCACGCTGCTCAACCCTCAGGTGTACCTCGACACCCTGCTGCTGATCCCGGCCATCGGTGCCCAGCAGCAGAGCGCCGCGACCTTCGTGGCGGGCGCCGTCACCGCCTCGATCCTCTGGTTCAGCCTGCTGGCCTGGGGCGGCTCGGCGCTCTCGCCCTGGCTCTCCCGGCCCCTGGCCTGGCGGGCGATCGACGGCACCATCGGCGTGATGATGGCGGCCATCGCCGTGAACCTGGCCGGCGGGGCCGGCCTCGCGACCTGACGGGGGGCAAGAGGCCGCCGGCCGAGGGCTTTGCAATCAACGAACGGTTTGGCTCTACTGGGGCCATGACATCGACCCAAGCCCCCGCCACCCCGGAGCGCAAGTTCGAGCGCTCGCTGCTCGAGGCGATCCTCGAAGCCTCGCCCGACGGCATTTTCGTCGTCGACGATCAGGGGATAATTCTCTGCCACAACCAGCGGCTGCTCGAGGTGTTCGGCATCGCCCCCGGGGCGATCGCGGGTGGTGAGGACGGTGACCTGGCGGGATTGGACGACCAGAACCTCCTGACGCAGGTCCTGCCGCTCATCCACGAGCCGGAGCCCTTCCTGCAGCGGGTGATGATGCTCTACGCCGACCCCCTGCTCGAGGACCACTGTGAGCTGGAGTGCCGGGATGGCCGCACTCTGGAGCGCCACTCCAGGGCCCTCTGGGGGGAGGACCAGTGCTATGTCGGCCGTGTCTGGTTCTTCCGCGACATCACGGCGCGCAAGCGGGTGGAGCACGCCCTGGAGCAACTGGCCCAACATGACCCGTTGACCGGCGCCGCCAACCGTCGCCACTTTTTCGAGCGGGCCGCCGAGGAGCTCGCCCGCGCCCGGCGCCATGGCGATGCTCTCTCGCTGGTGATGCTCGACCTCGACCACTTCAAGCGGATCAACGACCACTGGGGGCACGCCACGGGCGATCGGGTGCTGCAGGCCTTTGCCGCCGGGGTCCGCTCGCTGCTGCGCCGGGAGGACCTGTTCGGGCGCATCGGCGGCGAGGAATTCGTGGTGCTGCTGCCGGCCACCGGCCTGGAGGGGGCCCTGCCACTGGCCGAGCGCCTGCGCCGCCAAACCGAGGGCCTCGACCTCGAGGAGAACGGCGAGCGGGTGAGTGTCACCACCAGTGCCGGCGTGGCGACCCTGGGCGCGGGGGATGCCTCCACGGATGCCCTCCTGCAGCGGGCGGACGAGGCGCTCTATGCCGCCAAGCGGGCCGGTCGCAATCGCTCGTTCTGCCAGGCCTAGGACGCCGGCTCCGCGCGCGAGACCCTCACTCTCCCCGTGCTTATTCCCCGCCGGACGGCGACAGCTCCAGCTCCACCGCGGCGGCGATCACGTCCTGGTAGTTGCGGATCCGCTGGACGTAGTGCACCGGCTCGTAGCCCCGCGCATAGCCGTAGCGGGTCTGCGGGTAGTAGCGCTTGTCGGCCTTGAGCGGGAGCACCTCCTTCATGTCCTCCCAGGAGTCCGGGTCCCTGCCCAGATCGCGCGCCAGTTGCCGGGCGTCCAGCAGGTGGCCACGGCCGATGTTGTAGCTCGCCAGGGCCAGGTAGGTGCGGTCCGGCTCGGGAATCGTCTCGGGCAGGCGCCGGTGGCGGTCGGCGAGATACCGCGCGCCGCCGTCGATCGCCGCGGCCGGGTCCTGGCGGTTGGTGACGCCGAGGGATTCGGCGGTGTTGCGGGTCAGCATCATGATGCCGCGCACACCGGTGGGCGAGACGGCCCGGGGGTCCCAGTGCGACTCCTGGTAGGCCAGGGCCGCGAGCAGGTCAGCCGGCATCCCGGTGGTCTCCTCGGCCGCCAGGAAGAGATCGAGGAAGGAGGGCAGGCGCTCGTCGATGCGCCGGTTAAGCGCGCGCAGGTCGACGAAGTCGAATTCGCCGATGTAGGCGTAGTAGCGGTCCTTCATCGCCGCGACGCTTTGTTGACCCTCGGCGCTCGCCATCCACTGCTTTGCCATGTCGGCGAGTGCCTGATGGCCGGCGGGCAGGTACCAGCCCAGCCGGTCGCCGCTGGTCAGGTTCATGGCGACCTCCAGGTGCGGGAAGTGGCGGCGCACCACCCGCACGATGTTGGAGTCGGCCAGGGTGCAGTCGATGCGCCTCTCGGCCACCTCGGCCAGCAGTACCTCGGTGGTGCGCGGGTCCTCCTCGAAGGCGATGCCGGTGTGGCGGTTGACCAGGCTCTCGAGCTTCTCAGCATAGCTGGAGCCCGCCGTGACGCGGATCTCGACGCCGGCCAGCTCCTCCACGCGGCGCGGCAGGGGGCGCATGTCGCGGTGGCAGACCAGCTGCTCGACGATGTCGGTATGGCCGGGGCCGCGGCGGAAGCGCGCGTCGCGGGAGGGCAGGTGGGTCAGCCCGGCGGCAGCCAGGTCGACTTCGCCGGTCTCCAGGGCCTGCAATACCCCGGCGGTGGAGTCCTGCAGCGTCCACTCGAGCTCCCAGTCATGGGCCTCGGCGAACTGCTGGACCAAGTCATGCTCCGGTCCGGCGGGGGTCTCGTCGCGGTCGAGGTAGTAGGTGGTGGCGGCGTTGCGGGTGGCCACTTTCAGCGTCTCGCCCGGCTCGGGCGGGTCGAGCAGCGTGACCGGGGGGTCGCCCGGCTCGCAGCCCTGGAGCAGGGCCAGCGACAGCAGCAGGGCGGTCAGGGTTCGCGGATTTGCAGGCGCATTCATGGGTGTTCGCTCCAGAGGGGCCTGTGTGAACTCTATCAGCTTTGCGCTTGTTTCAGTCAGCGCCATCCTCGAGCAGGGGCCCGCACTGATCGCGGTTATCCGCGACCCCGCTGCGATACCCGGCGTTGGCATGCGGCGACAGCGAGTGATAAAAAAGATCCAGCAAACTGACTAGCGAGTGCATGGGCATGGCATTGAATACCGAATTTATTGGCACTCGCATCATGGACCTGCTGATCGATGCAGTTTGCGTGGTGGATGCCGAGGGTCGGTTTGTGTTCGTCAGTGCCGCCTGTGAGCGCATCTTTGGCTATACGCCGGACGAGATGATCGGCATGTCGATGATACATCTGGTGCATCCGGACGACCGCCAGCGAACCCTGGAAGCGGCCGGCGATATCATGCGCGGCCAGGCGCAGATGCATTTCGAGAATCGCTATGTGCGCAAGGACGGGCGAATCGTCGATATCATGTGGTCGGCGCGCTGGTCCGAGCCGGAGGGAATCCGTCTTGCGGTCGCGCGCGATATCACGCTACTGAAGCACGCGGAACGCATCCAGAGTGCGATCTATCGAATTTCCGAGGCGGCCCACCTCGCCGAGGGGCTCTCCGAGCTCTATCAGCATATTCATCGAGTCATCTGCGACCTGCTGCCGGTCGATAACTTCCTCGTGGCGTTGTATGACGATACCTGCGAGGCACTTTCTTTTCCGTACGTGGCCGACGACCAGGCCATAGGCGCCATGCCCGGACCGCTGGACACGGGAAACCCGATCGCTACGGTCATTCGTGAGGGCCGCGCTGTCCTGTACCGCTTTGATGTCAACGACGATGCTGAGGCGCCGGTTGTATCGCTGCCTGGCAAGACGCAAGACTGGCTGGGGGTGCCGCTGACCTCTCAGGCCGGCGTCCTGGGGGCGGTGGTCGTGCAGAGTTATGTCGGTAGCGCTCGTTACCAAGAGCAGGACAAGGAGCTGCTGCAGTTCGTCTCCACTCAGGTCGCCACGGCCATCGAGCGCAAGCAGGCCGAAATCAGCTTGCACCAAATGGCACGTTACGACCCGCTGACCGGCTTGCCTAATCGGGCCCTGTTCAACGCCCACGTCGATATGGCGCTTCAGGTCGCCCAGCGCCAGGGCGACCAATTTGCGCTGTTGTACCTGGACCTGGATGAGTTCAAGGAGGTGAACGACACCTTGGGCCATGAAGCGGGCGATCAGGTGCTCTGCGAAGTGGCGCGGCGCTTGGTCCAGTGCGTGCGTGATTCCGATATGATCGGCCGGATGGGGGGCGACGAGTTCACCGTGCTGTTGACCAATATTCGCGGCGAGGATGCCGTCGGTATCGTGATGGACAAGATCCGCAAGCTCTTCGATGAGCCGATCGTGTTGCCGTCACGTGCGGCGACCCTCTCCACCAGTATCGGTGCCGCGCTCTACCCGGACCATGGCACGAACCGAGACCAGTTGTTCCGCCATGCCGATGCCGACATGTATGCGGCAAAACGTGCCCAGGCAGCGGGACTTCAGCACCGCTGATTCGGCATGAACCATGACCAGGAGCCTGTCGGACTTAACGCTGATCTACTGCGAGAACCGGTCTTTCGGCCAACTTCATTCGATCTGATTCGTTAAATAGCGGGCTATTCTCCTCATCAGATCGATAAACTTGTCTCGAACTCCGTCTCTCTCGCTACGATCGGTCAAACCCGACAGGCTCCCAGGCTGATGCTAAGTGATGACCAATGGGAGTGAATCGAGCACCTGCTTCCCGGCAAGGCCTCGGATCGCGGGGTGACGGCAAAGGACAACCGGCTATTCGTGGAAGCCGTTCTCTGGACCGCTCGGACTGGCGCTCCCTGGCGTGATCTGCCGGATGCCTTCGGTCGCTGGTACACTGTCTATATGCGCTATAACCGATGGTCAAGAAAGGGAGCTGTCAGTAGTTTGCCTGACGACGTATTGCACCTCCCTGATTATCAGGGACCCTGCGCTGGCTTTCATCGGCTTTCATCGGCTTTCATCGGCTTTCATCGGCTTTCATCGGCTTGCAGGGCCAGCGAGTCCTCCAGCAGGTCGCGAAGCTCCTCGGCCGCGGGCTGGGTCTGGCGCAGGATCTCGTCGATGCGGTTGAAGTGCAGCAGGCGCACGCCTTGGGTCTCCGGGCGCAGGTAGAGGTCGGGTGGCTGGTGGCGCAGCGCCTGTCGGATGATCGTCTGTTGCATGATCTTGAAGCTGTTGAACAGCATGTCGGTCAGGCCGACCTGTTCTCCATCCGTCATTTGGCGGCTCCCCGAGACGTCCACCGCGATGACCAGGTCGACTTCACCTTGCAGCAGGTCGAAGGGCAGGGGATTGGAGGTGCCGCCATCGATCAGCAGCTGTTCGCCACGGTGGACGGGCATGAAGAGCCCCGGCACCGCCATGCTGGCCTCGATGGCCGGAAACAGCAGCCCCTCGTCAATGGCCACGCTGTCCGTCGTCCAGTAGTCGGTGGCCACCACCACCAGCGGGATACGCAGTTCGTCGAAGGTGCGAACCTCGGTCTGGCCGGCCAGGAAGCGCAGGAAGCCCGCCGAATCGAGCAGCCCGGCATCGTCGCGCCCGAACGGTACCAGCGCCGACAGATCCACCTCCGATTCGGCCAGGCCCGAGAGGGCATCCAGCGGTGAGCCGGCCACGTCGTCGAAGATGTCACGGATCGCCTCGGCCGGGAGACCCGCGGCATAGAGCCCGCCGATGACCGCGCCGATGCTGGTGCCGACGATACGGTCGGGCACGATCCCGAGATCGTCGAAGACCTGCAGGATGGCGATGTGCGCCAGGCCGTTGGCGCCACCCGAGCCCAGCGCCAGGCCGATGGTCGGACGGGGCGACGGGGTATCGGGGGATGCCGGCGCGCCCGGGGCCGCCGCCAGCAGGGCGGCGGTGAACAGGGCAAACGCGAGCCGGGGCATGATGAGCCGTGGCGTCATGCTCAGTCTCCGGGCCCGCACTCCATGCAGCGCTCGGTGATGGCCGGGCCCTGCTGCAGGTTGGCATTGAGGTCGCGCAGGGCACCGCGCAGGCCTTCTTCCAGCACCGGGTGGTAGAAGGGCATCTCGAGGATGCGGCTTACGCTGAGCTTCTGCTCCAGCATCCAGGCCAGCAGGTGCGCCATGTGTTCGACCCGCGGACCGAACAGCTCGGCGCCCAGGAACTGACCCGAGCCGTGCTCGGCGTAGAGGCGCATCAGGCCGCGGTTCTGGCGCATCACCATGGCCCGCCCCTGGTCCTCGAAGGAGGCCTCGCCGGTGGCGATGCAGTCGCAGCCGCCGTACTGGCTTTCCAGCTCGGCGCGGCTGGTACCGAGGGTGGCCATCTGCGGGTCGGTGAAGACCACGGCGAGGGGGACGTTGCGGGTGCCGGCGCGCAGTTCCGGGTAGCGCCCGGCGTTGTCGCCGGCGATCCGCCCCTCGGTATTGGCGACGTGCAGCAACGGCAGCGCCTGGTTGGCATCGCCGGCGATGAAGACGTGGCTGGGGCTGTCATCGGCATTGCGGCACTGCAGGGTGAAGCGGTTGTAGTGGGGCACGCCCTTGTCGTCGACGGCCAGGCCGGCCTTCTCCAGGTCGAGCCGGTCGACATTGGCACGCCTGCCGGTGGCCGCGAGCAGGTAGTCGAAGCGCTCGGTGAGGCGCTTGCCGGTATCGCGCTCGAGGAAGGTGATCACCACGGCGTCGCCGTCGCGCTCGATGCTCTCCACCTTGGCGTCGGGGTCGACGTAGAACGCCTCGTTGAAGGTGCGGTCGGCGTAGTCCCTGACGGCCTCGTCCTGGAAGGGGCCCAGGGCGCCGCCCACGCCGAAGACCCGCAGGCGCACGCCCAGCCGGTGGAGCGCCTGGCCGAGCTCCAGGCCGATCACGCCGGGGCCGAAGACGGCGACCGACTCGGGCAGGTCGTCCCACTCGAAGACATCGTCGTTGACGACCAGCCGGTCGCCGGCCGCCTCGAAGAAGCCCGGCCAGGTGCCGCGCGAGCCGGTGGCGATGACGATGTTACGCGCCGTCACGCGGGTATGCTCGCCGACGATCAGGTTGTGCGGGTCCTCGAAGCGCGCATGGCCCTCGAGGCGGTTCTCCTCGCCGAGGCGCTCCACCGTCTTCATCACGCGCCCCACGAAGCCGTCGCGTTCGCGTTGGACGCGCTCCATGACGGCGCGCCCGTCCACCTCCACGGGGCCGGTGCGCACGCCGAAGCCGCCGGCATCGCGGGCGTGGTGGGCGGATTCGGCGGCGGCGATCAGCAGCTTCGAGGGCATGCAGCCGACGCGGGCACAGGTGGTGCCATAGGCCCCGCCCTCGATCAGCAGCACACTGTCGCTGTGCTTGCGGGCGGCGTGCCAGGCGCTCAATCCGGCGCTGCCGGCGCCGATGATGGCGATATCGACCTCACGTTCCTGCATCGGGGTCTCCTTTCATTGGTGGGGGCGTCGATGAGTATTGCTCCACTATGGCACAGGGTGGGGATGAGCCGCCGGGAGACAACGGTGGCGTCTTGACGCAGGACAAGGCCGGCCCCTCAGGCGGCCAGGCGCAGGGCGAAGGCGATCATCAGCGAGCCGAAGGTCCAGCGCTGCAGGCGCGCCCGCAGCGGGCTGCCGGCAAACCAGCGCTGCAGGGCGGCTCCCAGGGTGGCGTAACCGGCATCGAACAGCAGGCCGATGCCCACCAGCAGGCCACCCAGCAGGGCGAACTGCAGCAGCACGGCGCCCTCGCCGGGATGCACGAACTGGGGCAGCAGCACCGAGCAGAACAGCAGCGACTTGGGGTTGAGCAGGTTGGTCAGCAGGCCGCGACGGAGGCCGGCGGCGGGCACTGACGGCCGGCCCGGCTCGATGTCCGGGGTGACGGCGGGGGAGCGAAACAGCTGAAGGCCGATCCAGGCCAGGTAGGCACCGCCCGCGTAGCGCACCGCATCGAAGGTCCAGGGCGCGGTGGCGAACAGCGTGGCCAGCCCCAGGGCGGCCAGGGCGACGTGCACGCCGCGCGCCATGGCGAGTCCCGCCGCGGTGGCCAGCGCCCGGGCGTGCCCCTGCAGGCTGCCGGTCTGCAGCACCAGCAACATGTCGGGGCCGGGCAGCAGGTAGACCGCCGCCAGGGCACCGATGAACAGCCACAGCTCCATGGACTCGCCTCCCCCCCTTGTTGCGAACTGTCCGGTCGCGACATGCCTGGCGCGTGACACCTTGCGTCAGCACCGTGCCAGTCTAGCCTCGGGGGCGCCGGCAGGTCCTTGCGAAATCGACCCGGAAGGCGGATAACGTTGGCAGAAAGTGCCAATGGAAAAGGAGAGGGAGACGTTTCATGCCAAGGTATCGGTTGGATGCCATCGATCGTCGCCTCCTGGCGGCACTGCAGCGCGACGCCCGGCTGAGCAACGTGCAGCTGGCCGAGGAGGTGAACCTCTCGCCCTCGCCCTGCCTGCGCCGGGTTCGCCAGCTGGAGGCGGCGGGGCTGATCCGCGGCTACCACGCCGAGCTGGACCGCGGCGGGGTGGGCCTCGGCCTCACCGTTTTCGTCGGCATCAAGGTGGAGCGCCACCACGAGGCTCAGGCCAACGCCTTCCGCGAGGCGGTCGTGGCGCTGCCGGAGGTGGTCTCCGCTCACCTGGTGTCGGGGGAGTCGGACTTCCTGCTGCAGGTGGTGGTGGCGGATCTGGCGGCCTACGAGCACTTCCTGACCGGGACCCTGCTGCGCCTGCCGGGCATCAGCGACATCCGCAGCAACTTCGCCATCCAGACCGTCAAGGAGCACGGCCCGCTGCCGTTGACGCGATTCGAGGGCGAGGGCCGGGGCGCCTAGCCGGCGTCGAGCCAGTCCAGCACCGCCGCGTGCAGTCGCCGGGCCTGGGCGGCGTCGAGCCCTGGTGCCGTCATCTCGGGGCCAGGCGTGTCGGGGCCTGTTTTTTCCGGCATCTCGATGCCGATGACCCGGATGCCCGCCCGGAAGAGCCCCAGGGCCTCGACCAGCGCCAGGGTGCCCGCCAGGTCGAGGCCGTGTGATGACAGCCGCGCGGCGGCCGTGGGGAGTTCCCCCGGGGCGAAGGCCTTGAGGGTGCCGGGTGGCCCCTGGCCCCGCATGGCGTCGACCAGCAGCAGGCGGTCGCTCGCCGTCACCGCGTGGAGGAAGAGGTCGACGGGCTGGGCGAGGCAGTCGACGCTGACGTCGTCGCGGCCGGCCAACGCGTCGCGCAGGCCATCGGCGGCCAGCCAGCCCAGCCGGTCCCCGCCATGGGGCGAGCCGAGGCCGAAGAGATAGGCATGGCCCGCCGGCCGGCCGTCGGCCCCCTCCTGCCGGGCCTGGCTGGGTCCGGCCGGGCGTGGCTCATTCCCGTATG
Organism: Halomonas sp. 25-S5; assembly: GCF_029889845.1. GTDB lineage: Bacteria > Pseudomonadota > Gammaproteobacteria > Pseudomonadales > Halomonadaceae > Halomonas. The sequence continues at coordinate 37,629 of NZ_JARANV010000004.1, read as the reverse complement.
CCCCCGTCCCGCGTGACTCATTTTCGCAAGACATGGAAGTCCAGGAAGTGGGTGGCGCAGGAGATGCAGGGGTCGTAGTTGCGGATCACCATCTCGCCGTGCAGCCGCAGGGCGTCGTCGTCACGCTCCAGGCCGAAGCGCGTCAGGCTCGCCGCGAGGTCCTCCTCCATCCGCGCCTGGTTCTGGCTGGTCGGCGGGACGATCCGCGCCTCCACGACCCGGGCCTCCTCGTCGAGTTCATAGCGGTGCCAGAGGATGCCGCGGGGGGCCTCGGTGCAGCCGACGCCGACCCCGGCCCGGGCGGGCGCCTCGGCATGGGGCTCGGCGGCGGGCTCGTAGTCCTCGGTGAGGCGCAGCGCCTCGCTGAGGGCGACATGCATCTCCACCGCCCGGGCGACGATGCTGTGGAACATGTTGCGACTGGGGAAGGCCACGCCGCAGTCGTCGAGCAGCTGCCTCGTCTCGGCGGGCAGCCGGTCGAGGTTGTTGTTGAGGCGGGCCAGCGGGCCGACCAGGTAGGGGTGGTCGTCGAGCTGGGCGTGCAGGGCCGTCGAGTGGGGGACCTGGAACTCCCGGAAGCGCTGCTCGAAGTCGGCCGGGTCGATGTCGAGCCCCTGGTCGGAGACGATGCGGCCCGCGGTGATGGGGTAGTCACGGGGATGGCGCAGCGACACCGAGACGAAGTCCTGGTCGTCCTCGGGGATGGGGAGTCCGGCCGTCCAGGCGATCAGCTCGCGGGCCTCCTCGAGGCCTTCCGCCAGGCGCTGTCGAAGGGCCTCGATGGTGGCCGCCTCGGGGGCATGGAAGAAGCCGCCGGGACAGACACCGACCGGGTGCACCGAGCGGCCGCCGAAGGTGCGGAGGATCTCGTTGCCGAGCCCCTGGAGCCGCAGGCCGCGGCGCACCTCGTCCGGGTAGTCCCGGGCCATCGCCGGGGCGCTCTCGTAGCCGAGGAAGTCGGGGGCGGCCAGCAGGTGGATGTGCAGGCTGTGACTCTGCAGCCACTCGCCGCAGTACATCACCCGGCGCATTGCCTCCACCCAGGGGCCGGGGGTGACGCCGAGGATCGACTCGATCGCCGCCACCGCACTCATCTGGTAGGCCACGGGGCAGATGCCGCAGATGCGGGCCACGCTGTCGATCACGTCCTGGGTGCTGCGCCCCTCGAGCAGCTTCTCGAACAGCCGGGGCGGCTCGAAGATCCGCAGTTTCAACTCTTCGATCCGGCCCGCCTCGATGCGAAGGTCCAGGGCGCCCTCGCCCTCGACCCGCGCCAGGATGGGCACATGGATCTCGCCGGTTCGCGTGGTGCGACTCATCCCTGCTCCTCCTCGCTGCCCTGACGCTGGATGACCCGTGCCTGCCAGTCCAGGCCCTCACTCTTGAAGGGCTCGGCATGACCGTTGATAAACAGCAGGCGCCGGGCGACCTCGTCAGCCGGCATGCCGGTATCGGCCAGGTGGCTGGCCAGTGCCGAGACGTTGGCCTGCACGGCGGGCCCGTAGCAGGCGTAGCAGTCGCGCTGAAAGCGGGGGCAGATCGCGCCGCAGCCGGTGCTGGTGACCGGGCCCATGCAGGGCCGGCCCTGGGCGACCATCACGCACACCGCCTGCTGGCGCTTGCACTCCATGCACACCGCACTGTGGTCGACCCGGGGCAGGTGGCCGGCCAGCAGCGACTTGGTGGCACCGAGCACCTGTTCGCCGCTGACCGGGCAGCCCCAGAGCTCCAGGTCGACCCTGACGCTCTCGGCAATCGGGGTCGAGTCGGCGAGCAGGTCGATATGCTCGGGCTGGGCATAGACCCCGGACACCCACTCGTCGGCGTCGTGGAGGTTGCGCAGCGCCTGGATGCCGCCGGCGGTGGCGCAGGCGCCGATGGTGACCAGGAAGCGGCTGCGCTGGCGGATACCGCTCAGGCGTGCGGCGTCCTGGGAGGTGGCCACGCTGCCCTCGACGAAGGCGATGTCGACCTCTGCCTCCTCGTCGACCGGGCCGGCCTCGGCGAAGTGCAGGATATCGACCGTCTCGGCCAGGGCCAGCAGGGGCTCGCCCAGGTTGAGGAAGGCCAGCTGGCAGCCGTCGCAGGAGCTGAACTTGTGCACGGCGATGCGCGGGCGGGGGGGCGCGGTGGTCATGGTCAGACTCCCTTGTGCGAGAGGTAGGGCGCCAGTTCGCGGCAGGTGAAGACCGGGCCGTCACGGCACACGAACTTGGGCCCCAGTTGGCAGCGGCCGCAGGAGCCGATGGCGCAGTGCATGTTGCGCTCCATGCTGAGCCAGATCCGCTCTTCCGGCACCTCGCGCTCGCGCATCGCCTTGATCACCGCCCGCATCATGCCCTCGGGGCCGCAGATGAAGACCGAGCAGCGCGCCGGGTCGACGTCGATGCGCTCGAAGAACTGGGTCACCGGGCCGACATGCCAGGGCCAGAAGGTGTCGCCGGTGTCGGCGGTCAGGTAGACCTCGACGTCCGGGTGCTGTCGCCAGGCGTCGTAGCGGTCGCGCCAGATCAGGTCGTTGGAGTGCTTGACCCCCTGGATGATATGCATGCGGCCGTAGCGTCCGCGGCGGTGCAGCACGTACTCGATCAGCGAGACCGACGGGGCGCAGCCAAGCCCCCCGGTGACGATCACCAGGTCGGTGCCCTCGGCCTCCTCGGTGGGCCAGCCGCGACCGTAGGGGCCGCGCAGGCCGAGCCGGTCGCCGACCTCGAGCCGCCCCAGGTTACGGGTGACCGAGCCGACCTTGCGGATGGTGTGGTCGATCATCTCCCGCTCGTCGGGGTCGGAGACGATGGAGATCGGCACCTCGCCCATGCCCGGCAGGTAGAGCATGTTGAACTGGCCCATCGAGAAGCGGTAGGCGGCCTGCACCTCGGGGTCGGTGAAGCGCAGCTGCAGGCTGAACATGTCCGGGGTCTCGTCCTTGCAGCCGACGACCTCGGCCTCGAAGGGCACCAGCGCGCTGGTCATGGCGTGTCCTCCCCATCGGTGGGCCGAGTGGTGGGCGCGTTCTCGGGCGACTTGGGAGGCGCGTGTTCGGGCGCCTTAGGTGGCGCATCTTCGGGCGCTTTAGAGAGTGCGGCCAGTTCCTCGATCACGTCGATGCCCACCGGGCACCAGGCGATGCAGCGGCCGCAGCCCACGCAGCCGCTGCGGCCATACTGCTCCACCCAGGTGCCGAACTTGTGGGTCAGCCACTGGCGATAGCGCTGGGGCCGCTCGGCGCGGATGACGGTGCCGTGGATGTAGCTGTGGTCGGGGTCGAAGCAGCTGCCCCACTGCCGGCCGTGCTCGGACGTCTTCCCGTCCAGGGAGAGCTCGTCGACGTGGGTCTGGCAGAAGCAGGTGGGGCAGACCGCGGTGCAGTTGCCGCAGGTCAGGCAGCGGTCGTTGAGGCTCTGCCAGTGCGGATGGTCGACGGCCGCCTGCAGCATCTCCGGCAGCGAGCCCTCGGGCAGGCGTCGCGTCTGCTGGCGGGTGGCACGCTCGATGCCGGCCTCCACCTGCTCGAGCTGGTCATGGCTTGCCAGCGTCGTCTCCAGGGTGTCGAGGATGGCCTGGCCCTCTTGGGAGTGGGCCTCCACCACGAAGCCGTCGTCGAGTTCCGAGAGCGCCAGGTCGAAGCCGTGCTGGACTCGCGGGCCGTCGCCGGTGGCGGTGCAGAAGCAGGTGGCGGCGGAGCGCAGGCAGTTGACGGCGACCAGGAAGAGGTTGCGGCGCCGCTCGCGGTAGTGCGGGTCAGGATGGGCGTCATGCAGGAAGTGGCGGTCATGGACCGCCAGCGCCGCGAGGTCGCAGGCCCGCACGCCGATGACCGCCGTCGGCTGTGCCTCGGGGGGCTGCTCGCGGAACACCAGGCGGCCGTCGGGCTGTCGCTCGCTTCGCCACAGCGTTTCGCGGGGCGTGAAGGTCAGCGGCTTGATCGCCTGGGGGCCCGTGGCCCAGTCGAAGACGCGTCCGGAATCGGTGTGCTCGAGCCGGTAGCGGCCGGGGGCCTGGTCATCGATGATTCCGACAGGCAGCTGCTCCACCGTCGAGAGGGGCTCGAAGAGGATGGCATGATCGCGCACCCGGGGCCCGATGACCTCATAGCCCGCCTCCACCAGCCGGTCGAGGAGTGACTGGAGGCGCTCGCGGGCGAGAAAGTGCCGTACCTTCATGGTGGCGTGTCCCGTTCAATGGTCGTCAGGTGGCCGGTACCGCCACGCTCAGCAGATGCGTGGCAGCGGGTCGTCCTCCAGCTCCTGCAGGAGGCGCTCGCCGCCCCACTCGTTGACCAGCAGCAGCCGGTCGTGGTGCGGGTCGAGCGTGCCGATCCGCTGCGCCCCTCGCCCCTGCGGGAGCGCCTGCCAGCGGTGCAGGGCTTCGTCGGCCTGCTCCTCGGCCACGATGGCGACCACCCGCCCCTCGCAGGCGAGATAGAGGGGGTCGTAGCCCAGCATGTCGCAGACGCTGCGCACGCTGCCGCGGATCGGCAGCCGTGGCTCCTCGAGCGTCACGCCGAGCCCCGTGGCCTGGATCACCTCATGCAGCACCGTCGCCAGGCCGCCGCGGGTCGGGTCGCGCATGAAGCGCAGGCCGGGCATCGTCAGCAGGGCCCGGGTCAGGGGCACCACGCTGGCGCTGTCGGAGGCCAGGCTGCCGCTCAGGCCGAATTCCTCGCGGGCCAGCATCACGGCAATGCCGTGGTCGCCCAGCGGCCCGCTGACCAGCACCGCATCCCCGGCACGAATGCCGCGGGTGCCGAGGGCCAGCCCGGGGGGCCGCGTGCCGATTCCGGACACGCCGAAGTAGAGCCCGCCGCAGAGCCCGCGCGGCAGTACCTTGGTGTCGCCGGCCACCACCTGGACATCGCAGGCCCGGGCGGCCTCGGCCAGGCTGGCGACGATCCGCTCGAGGGCCTCGAGCGGCAGCCCCTCCTCCAGGAAGGCATTGAGGCTCAGGTAGCGCGGGGTCGCCCCGCAGACGGCGAGGTCGTTGACGGTGCCGTGCACCGCCAGGCTGCCGATGTCGCCCCCGGCGAAGAACAGCGGCTGCACGGTGACCCCGTCGCTGGTGAAGACCAGCTCATGGTCGCCGTCCGGGAAGGGGGGCAGGATGGCGGCATCGGCCAGCGGCGCCAGCCAGGGGTTGCCCAGCTGGCGGACGAACACCGCATCGATCAGCTGGCGCATGAGGCGCCCGCCGTTGCCGTGGGCCAGGGTGACGGTGGCCGTGTCGGGACCGGGTTGGGTCACTCACTTCTCCTCATGCCTGACCAGTCGTGCCGTGACAGTCGGGCCAGGGACTCCATGACCTGGCCGACGCTGATGGCGGCGTCGTTGCAGGGCAGCCGCTCGTGCAGCAGCACCTTGAAGCCGTCGCCCTCCAGGGCTGCCACGGCCGCCTCGGTCAGCCGGCGGTTCTGGAACACGCCGCCGGTCAGGCCGAGGGTCGTGACCCCCGAGGCGTCCCGGGCCGCCCTGGCCTGCCGGCGCAGCACCTGGACCAGGGTGGCATGGAAGTCCGCGGCGCGCCGTTCCGGGGCGAGGCGTGCGTCATGGAGGTGACGGATCAGCGGACGCCAGTCACAGCGTAGCACCCCGTCCGCGTCGCGATGGTGAGGCAGGTCAAGGCCCTGGCCGTCGCCCTCGGCCCTTTCCTTAGCCAAGGCCTCGAGCCACATGGCGGCCTGGGCCTCGTGACTGATCCGGCGAATCGGCAGCAGCAGGGCCGCGGCGGCATCGAACAGCCGGCCCACGGCGGAACAGGCGGGGGCGTTGAGGCGCCGCTCCCAGGCCGCTCGCAGCAGGGCCAGCTCCTCGTCGGTGCCCTCGGCGACCGGCCCCTCGAGGCCGCTCTGCCAGCTCAGGGTGGTGGCCAGGCGCCAGGGCTCGCGAATCGCCGCCTCCCCGCCGGGCAGGGCAAAGGGCGCGAACGAGGCAAGGCGCTGCCAGCGGCCGGGTCGGCCGAGCAGGGCCTCGCCGCCCCACAGGGTGCCGTCCGGGCCCAGCCCGGTACCGTCCCAGGTGAACACCAGGGTCGGCTCCCGGAAGCGGCCGTGCTCCCCGCACAGGGCGGCGGCATGGGCGTGGTGGTGGGCGACCTCCCGGCACGCCAGGCCGCTGTCGCGGGCCCAGCGGGTGCTGTGGTAGCCGCGGTGGGCATCGTGCAGGACGAGCTCGGGGCGTACGCCATACAGCCCGGCCAGGGTCTCGATCTGCCGCGCGAAGGCGTGCTGGCTGCCAAGGCTCGAGAGGTCGCCGATGTGCGGCGACAGCACCAGCCGCGTCTCCCAGGCCAGGCAGATCGTGCCCTTCTGCTGGGCACCCACGGCGAGCAGGGCCCGGGACTCTGGCAAGGACAGTGGCCAGGGCAGCTCGAGCTCGAGGGGGGCGGCGCCTCGGCCGAGGCGCAGCGGACGCGCCCTGCCGGCGATGGGCCGCCGGATGCCGTCATCCACGGGGTGCAGGATGGGGCGGTCATGGTGCAGGAAGGCATCGGCCACCCGGCCCAGGCGCCGTTCCGCCGTGGCCCGGTCGGCGATGATCGGCTCGCCGGCGACATTGGCCGAGGTGGCGACCAGCGGGCGCTCCAGGGCCTCCAGCAGCAGATGGTGCAGGGGCGCATAGGGCAGCAGCACGCCGACCTCGTCGAGCCCTGGGGCGAGGCCCGCCTCGAGGCCGTGGTCGGCGCGCAGCGGGAGCAGCACCACCGGCCGCTCGTCGGCGAGCAGGGCCTCGGCGGCCGCTGGCTCCAGCCGGGCATGGCGGCGCACGGCCTCCAGGCCGTCCTCGCCCTGCCACGGGACCATCACGGCGAACGGCTTGTGGGGCCGATGCTTGCGCTCGCGCAGGGTCGCCAGCGCCGCCGGGTTGCCGGCATCGGCCATCAGGTGATAGCCACCGACCCCCTTCACGGCGACGATCCGGCCATCGGCCAGCGCCGCGATGGCGCCCGCCAGCGCCTCCCGCGGGTCCGGCAGCGTCCGCTCGCCCTGCACGAAGCCCTCGACAAACGTCAGCCGTGGCCCGCACTGCGGGCAGCCGATCGACTGGGCATGGAAGCGTCGGTTGTGCGGGTCGTCGTATTCCCGCTGGCACTCGCGGCAGAGCGGAAAGGCCTTGAGGCTGGTACGCGCTCGGTCGTAGGGCAGCCGTTCGATCACGCTGTAGCGCGGGCCGCACTGGTCGCAGTGGGTGAAGGGGTAGCCGTGGTGACGATCCTGCGGGTCGTGCATCTCCGCCAGGCAGGCCGGGCACACCGGGGTGTCCAGTGGCAGGTGGATCGCGCCGCCCGGGTCGCCGTCGCTTTGCTGGATCACGAATGGTCGGGCCGCGTTCGGTCGGGCCGCGTTCGGTCGGGCCGCGCTCGGCGGGCTCGGCATCGCCGGGATCGTCTCGCGCCCCGCCAGGCGCGGGCGGGCCAGCCGCGGCGCCTCGGCGAGCAGTGCCCGCTCGAAGGCGTCCAGGCGGTCGGCGCTTCCCTGGGCCTCGATCACCACCTTGCCACCGCTGTTGCGCACCTGGCCCGCGAGTTCCAGCCGGCTGGCCAGCCGCTGGACGAAGGGCCGGAACCCCACGCCCTGGACCACGCCGGCCAGCACCCAGCGTCGTGCCTCCTGGCCGGGCGTTGGCTCGGCCGGGGCCGTCTCGACCGGGGTGGCGGCGATCCGCCCGGCGGGCGCTTCCTGCGCCGACCGGACGCCGTGGCTCCACCAGATCCGGCAGGCGCCTTCCTCGGAGACCATACAGGGGCCCACGGGGGTGTCCGGCCGGCAGGCGCTGCCGTAGAGCCGGCACTGCGGCGGCCGGATCCGCCCCAGCACCACCTCGGCGCAGTCGCAGCCGGGCGGCATCTCGCCGCGTCGCGCATAGGCGGCCTCGAACACCCCGGGAAACTGCCGGCGCGCGTCGCGGTGGGCGAGTGCGTCCGTGCAGGCATAGCCCGAGTCGGGAAGGGAGCCGATGCCGCGCCAGTCGGCGTCGGTTATCTCGAACACCGAGCTCATCAGCGCCTGTGCCCGGCGGTTACCGTCGGCGGTGACGCACTGCGGGTAGGCGTTGTCGAGCCGCGGGGCCCGGTCGAGCGCCTGCTGGAGCACGGCATGCAGGCCCGCCAGGATCAGGCCGGGGGTGAAGCCGGCCACGGCGGTGGGCAGGCCATGCGCCTCGGCCACGAAGCGCCACTGCTCGGCGCCCATGATGGTGGCCACATGCCCCGGGGCGATCAGCGCATCGAAGCCCGGCGCGCCGTCCTCCAGCAGGTGGGCGATGGCCGGCCAGGTCTGGCGGGCGCTGAGCAGCAGCAGCAGATTGTCCGGCAGGTCCGTGCGGGAGAAGAGGGCGGCGATCGGCGCCGTGGTCGTCTCGAAGCCGGCGGCGAAGAACACCACCCGCTTTCCGGGATGCTGGCGGGCCAGGGCCAGCACTTCGCCGGGGGAGGCGACCGGGACCACCCGGCCGCCGAGGGCGCGGGCGGCCTGCAGGGAGCGCGGTTCCCGCCGGGGGGCATTGCAGGGCACGCGCACCATGTCGCCGAAGGTGGCGACGATCACGTCGTCCGCGAGGCTCAGGGCCACCGCGGCATGGATGTCCTCCTCGGGGCAGACGCAGACGGGGCAGCCCGGCCCGGGGATCAGCTCCAGGTAGTCGGGCAGCACCTTGCGCAGGCCGGCATGGGTGATGGTGCGCTCGTGGCCGCCGCAGACGTTCATGATACGCAGGCGACCCGATGCCGGGCGGGGCAGGGCGCGTATCCGGTCCAGCCACTCGCCGGGGGTAGTGACCGCCATGGCTCAGGCGAGGCCCCGGGGACGGGACAGCAGGCACGCCCCCTCGGCGGGAGGCGCCGGGCGGAAGGGTCGGCGCCGCTCGGCCAGGCCCGCCTCGAGCCAGGCGAGCCAGGCGTCGAGCGGCCCCGACTTGCTGCTCAGCGCCATCACCGGGGCGGCGGAGGCGAGCCGGTGCATGTGCGCCGCCACCGCCTCGACGTCGAAGTCGTCGAGGACCGGCAGCAGGTCGGTCTTGGTGATCAGGACCAGGTCGCTTGCGCGGAACATGACCGGGTACTTGAGCGGCTTGTCGTCGCCCTCCGGCGTCGAGAGCAGGGTGACGTTGGCATGCTGGCCCAGGTCGAAGCTCGCGGGGCAGACCAGGTTGCCGACGTTCTCGATGAACAGGATGTCCAGCGCGTCCAGCGGCAGCGCATGGGCCGCGCGGTGCACCATGGCGGCATCCAGGTGGCAGGCGCTGCCGGTGGTGATCTGGACCGCGGGCACGCCCCTGGCGCGGATGCGGCGGGCATCGTTCTCGGTTTCCAGGTCGCCCTCGATCACCGCCAGGCGGTAGCGGGCGCCCAGCGCCTCGATGGTGGCCTCCAGCAGGCGGGTCTTGCCGGCGCCGGGGGAGGACATCAGGTTGACGACCAGCAGCCCGGCGCGGTCGAAGTGCTCGCGATTATGGCGCGCGACCTCGTCGTTGTGGGCCTTCAAGCCCTCGAGGACCTCCACGGTATGGACGTCGTGCTCGGTCGAGGCGTGTTGCAGGTGGTCGGGAAGGGCGCAGCCGCAGGTCTGGCACACGATGGGGCTCCTGTTATCCGGTCGGGGGGAGAGGGGTGTCGGCGAGGTCGACGCTGACCAGCAGGAGCTCGTCGCCGCCGGTCAGCCGGGTCTGCCAGTGCCCGCAACGCGGGCAGCTCAGGTCGTTGACGCTGGCCTCGGCCTCCTGCCGGCAGCGGGGGCAGTGCACCCGGACCGGACACCTGGCCATCTCCAGCCGCGCGCCCTCGGCGGCGGTATGGCGGCTGGCCAGCGGAAAGGCCTCGCGCATCAGCGCGGCCTCGACCCCGGAGAGCGGCCCGATGCGCAGGCAGACGCGGCGGATGCGCAGCGCACCGTGCTCGGCGGCGACCCGGCTGGCCTGGCGGACCAGCGAGCGACACAGGCTCAGTTCATGCATGGCCGAGGGCTCCGTCGTCCGTCTCTGCGGGGGTGGCGTCGTCCATCTCGTCGAGCAGTCGCCAGGTCGCCAGGGCATCCTCGGGGTCCAGTCGCTGGAGGGCGTAGCCGACATGCACGATGACGAAGTCGCCCACGACGAGGGCCTGGTCCTGGACCAGCATCAGGTCGATGTCGCGCTCGATGCCGCGGGACGCCGCGCGCGCCGTGTCGCCGTCGAGGCGAGTGATCTGCATGGGAATCGCCAGGCACATGATCCGCGTCGGCCCCTTTGTCATGTGGCGTGATGGTCGCGGGTGGCATCAGCCCACCCTGCCATTGACTATACCTGCCATTGACTATAGAAGATGGGGCGCCGTTAGACATGGCTCTGCCCGGAAGCGGGGCAGCCTCCTCGGCGAGGCGTGCACCGAATGTCGTGGCAACGCCACCGATCCGGGTGATGCGCGCCACTTTCTGCTATCCTGGCCGTCTTCATCTTTGCTCCCACGGCACTCGCTCCCACAGTACTGCCCGACGGCTCCCGCCGTCTCCGCGTCTCGTTTCGGTGCCCGCTTCCTCTTGCAGGTCTATCCACGTGTCTGATTCCTCTCCCGATTTCGCCACGCTCTCGCTGGCACCGGAACTGCTGGCCAACCTCGATTCGCTGGGCTATCACGCCATGACGCCGATCCAGGCCGAGAGCCTGCCGCCCATGCTGGCGGGCCGCGATGTGATCGCTCGGGCGAAGACCGGCTCGGGCAAGACCGCCGCCTTTGGCCTGGCGCTGCTGTCACGGCTGTCGGTGGCGGACTTCCGGGTGCAGGGGCTGGTGCTCTGCCCGACCCGCGAGCTGGCGGACCAGGTGGCCGGCGAGATCCGTCGCCTGGCGCGCAGCCTGCCCAACGTCAAGGTGCTGACCCTGTGCGGCGGGGCCCCGCTGGGGCCTCAGCTGTCCTCGCTGGAGCATGGCGCGCACCTCGTCGTCGGCACGCCGGGGCGGGTGGAGGAACACCTGCGCAAGGGCTCGCTGGCCCTGGGGGCGCTCGAGACCCTGGTGCTGGACGAGGCCGATCGCATGCTCGATATGGGCTTCCAGGCGGCCATGGAGGCGATCATCGCCGCGACCCCGGCGAGCCGCCAGATGCTGCTGTTCAGCGCCACCTTCGCCGAGGGCATCAGGCCCATCGCCGAGCGGTTGATGCATGAGCCGGTCAGCGTGGAGGTGGCCGAGCCCCACGACGCCACCACGATCCGCCAGCACTTCTATCGGGTGGCGGACGAGTCGGCCCGCTTCGAGGCGCTGCGTCGCCTGCTGCTGCACTTTCGGCCTTCTTCCAGCGTGGTGTTCTGCAATACCAAGCGCGAGACCGACGAGGTCGCCGACGCCCTGAACGACGCGGGCTTCAGCGCCCTGGCGCTGCATGGCGACCTGGAGCAACGCGACCGCGACCGCCTGCTGGTGCTGTTCGCCAACGGCAGCGCCTCGATCCTGGTGGCCACCGACGTGGCCGCGCGCGGACTGGATATCGACGCCCTGGATGCGGTGATCAACTATCGCATCGCCCGCGAGCTCGAGGTGCATGTCCACCGCGTCGGGCGCACCGGCCGGGCCGGCGGCTCCGGGACGGCCTGTACCCTGCTCACCGAGCAGGAGGACTACCGGCTGGCGCGCCTCGCCGAGCTGCTCGGCGAGGCGCTGGAGACCGAGCCGCTGCCCTCTCGCGCGGTGCTGGAGCGCCAGCCCTACCGTCCCGCCATGGCGACCCTGCAGCTCGGCGGCGGCAAGAAGCAGAAGCTGCGACCCGGCGACATCCTCGGTGCCCTGACGGGCGAGGGGGGGATCGCCGGGGAGCAGGTCGGCAAGATCAAGGTGCTCGCCAACAGCGCCTACGTGGCCGTGCGGCGCGATGTCGCCGCGGCGGCCCTCGACCAGTTGGGCAACGGCAAGCTCAAGGGGCGCACCTTTCGTGCCCGCCGCATCAGCCGCTGACCTTAAGGAAATGTGATACGCCCGCGGGATACCCAGCCGCCGGGTTCTATGCCAACGTGGTGACATGAAGATACCCAAGAGATTGCAACCGCTGGTCGACGACGGCTTGATCGACGTGGTCGAGAGCCAGCTGATGAGTGGCAAGGAAGCCCAGGTGTATGTGGTGCGCTCCCATGGCGAGCGTTGCTGTGCCAAGGTCTTCAAGGAAGCCAAGCAGCGCAGCTTCAAGCAGGCCGTGCAGTACCAGGAAGGACGCAAGGAGCGCAACAGTCGTCGGTCCCGGGCGATGGCCAAGAAGACCCGTTATGGCCAGAAGGAACAGGAACAGGCCTGGCTCAACGCCGAGGTCGATGCCCTTTATCGGCTGGCGGCGGCGGACGTGCGGGTGCCCCAACCGCATAGCTTCGTCGACGGCGTGCTGCTGATGGAGATGATCACCGATGCCGAGGGCCTGAACGCGCCGCGGCTGGACGACGTGACCCTGACGGCCGACGAGGCCCGGGCCCATTACGCCAAGGTGATCGGTGACGTGGTGCGCATGCTGTGTGCCGGCCTGATCCATGGTGACCTGTCCGAGTTCAATGTGCTGCTCTCCGCGGATGGCCCGGTGATCATCGACCTGCCTCAGGCGGTGGATGCCGCCGGCAACAACAGCGCTGAAATGATGTTCGAGCGCGATGTCGACAACATGCGCCGCTACTTCGGCCGCTTCGCCCCGGAGCTGCTGGCCACCGATTACGGCAAGGAGATCTGGGCGCTCTATGAAGCCGGCGACCTGCAGCCGGATAGCCCGCTGACCGGCTGCTTCGAGCACGACACCAGTGCCGTGGATGTGGACGAGCTGATGACCGTGATCGACGATGTCCGCGAGGAGGAGACTGAGCGCCGCGCCGCTCTGTCCCGCGACGATGAGCCGGGCGTCGAGGAAGCCGCCGAGGCCTGGCGGGAGTCCCACGGCGAGCGCTGAGGCCCGTGCTCGCGTCGCTCCCGGTGCCTGGCTCGACTATGCTGTAGGCGAGCGTCGCCCGACGCGGGCGACCCCGGTCAACGACGAGGAGACGGCAATGAACAAGTGGATAGCGGGCCTGGCCCTGGCGGGCGGCGTGCTGCTGGCCGGTCCGGCCCTGGCCCAGATGGAACGCGCCACGGCCCCGGCGGGCACCGAGGTCTACTTCATCTCGCCACAGGAGGGAGCCACCGTCGAGAGCCCGCTGACCGTGCGCATGGGCCTCAAGGGCATGGGCGTGGCGCCCGCCGGCACCCAGGCCGATGGCACCGGCCACCACCACCTGCTGGTGGACACGCCGCTGGACGAGGTGGAACTCGACCAGCCCCTGCCGGCCAATGATGCGATGCGCCACTTCGGCGGCGGCCAGACCGAGACCACCCTGGAACTCGAGCCCGGCGAGCATACCCTGCAGCTGCTGTTCATGGATGCCAACCATCTCAGCTTCGCCCCCCCGGTGACCTCCGAGCCCCTCACCATCACGGTGGAGTGATCCTCCCCAGCCGGGCAGGCGTGGGGACAGACCTGGCAGAACAAGGAGCCGTTCGAGGCCGAGTCGATGGGCATCGCCTACATGCTGGCCGGCGGCACCTCACGCCTCGCTGGCTATCTCGGCGTTGTGGAAGACGTTCTGCACGTCGTCCAGGTCGTTGAGGGTGTCGAGCAGCTTCTCGAACATCGCCACGTCGTCGCCCTCGACCGGGGTCACGGTCTGGGGCACGAACTGGATCTCGTCGACCTCGAAGTCGAGCTCGCCGAAGGCATCGAGCAGCGCCTGCTTGGCCTTGGCATACTCGGTATGGGGGGCGAAGACGGTGATATGACCGTCCTCGCTTTCGATGTCGGTGACGTCGACATCGGCCTCCATCAGCGCTTCGAGCGTGGCGTCCTCGTCATCGCCCGGGAAGGCCAGGATGGCGCAGTGATCGAACATGTGGCTGACGCTGCCGGGGGTGCCGAGCTTGCTCTTGGCCTTGGTGAAGCAGGCACGCACGTCGCCGAAGGTGCGGTTCGGGTTGTCGGTCAGGCACTCGACGATGACCATGCAATTGCCCGGCCCGAAGCCCTCGTAGCGGGCCGGAGAGAAGTCCTCGCCACCCACGCCGGAGGCCTTGTCCAGGGCCTTGTCGATCACGTGGCTGGGCACCTGGTCCTTCTTGGCGCGCTCGATCAGGCCGCGCAGGGAGAGATTGCCCGAGGGGTCGGTGCCGCCCTGCTTGGCGCAGACGTAGATCTCGCGACCGTACTTGCTGTAGACCTTGGTCTTGGCGTCGGCCGTCTTGGCCATGGATTCCTTGCGGTTCTGGAAGGCCCTGCCCATTGCATTGTCCTGTGGCGTCGAAACACGAGGCTGGATTCTACGAAACCGGGGCGGAGGCGAACAGGGATATTTTGCCGCGATTCCCGGGGGACCTGACGGCCGTCATGACTACACTGGCAGGGAGTCTCGTCCACCCAGGAGCGTCATCCGATGGATCATCACGCCTACCGCCATGCGCTGGCCGACTGCCTCGCCGAGAGCGAGTTGCCCTTTGCCGCCGAGGAGTTCGCGGCACGGCGCCGCCGCGTGCGACAGGCCATGCAGGCCGCCGGGCTCGAGGCGCTGCTGCTGACCGACCCCGCCGACATCTTCTACCTGACCGGCTACCACACCTTCGAGGTCTCGGTTTACACCTGCCTGGTCGTCTCCGACGACCGGCTGGTGTTGCAGGTGCCCTCCATCGAGACCGGCCCGGCCGTGGTCACCGCCTCGGTGGACGAGATCCTGGGCTATCGCTGGGAAGGCATCGAGGAGGTGATCGCGCCGCTGGCCGAGATCCTCGCCCCCTTCCATGCCATCGGCCTGGATGTCTTCGGGGCCGGCCTGCGCTTCGGCGTCATCCGTGAGCTGCAAGCACGCCTGGGCAGTGGGCGCTTCCGCGACGACGGCGGCGAGCTGCTCGACCGCATCCGCATCGTCAAGACGCCGGCGGAGCTTGACTGCCTGCGCGAGAGCGCGCGGATCACCGCCGCCGGCTTGCGGGCGGCCATCGAGGTCATCGCGCCCGGTGTCACCGACAACGATGTCGCGGCGGAAGGCAGCCGGGCGCTGCTGGCGGCCGGCAGCGAGTTCATGAGCCTGCAGCCTATCGTCACCACCGGCCGGCGCATCAGCGTCATCCACGTCAATCACAAGCGCCATGCGATCGCCGCGGACGAACCGGTGTTCCTGGAGTTCGGTTCGGCCTTTCACCGCTACACCGCGCCGATGATGCGCACCGCCGTGGCCGGCCGGGCCAGCACCGAGATGCAGGCGCTGCGCGATGTCTGTCGCGAGATGTTCGAGGCGCTGACCGCCGCGATGCGCCCCGGCCACAGCTTCGATGATGCCGCCCGTGCCGCCGAGGCGGTGCTCGCCCCCCACGCCGAGCGCGTGTTCTTCTCGGGGGTGTTCGGCTATGCGGTGGGGGCCCAGTTCCCGCCCAGCTGGGTCGAGGGCACCGGCTACATCGCCCGCGGCCAGCATCGCGAGTTCGCCGCCGACATGGTCTTCCACCTGCCGCTCTGCCTGCGGCTGCCGGGGCAGTGGGGCATCGGCCTCAGCGACACCGTGCGGGTCACCCCCGAGGGGGGCCAGCCGCTCACCGACAACGACTGGCAGCTGCACGAGCGGGGACGCTGAGGGAGGCCAACGCCATGCGCGCTGCGAAGGCGATCTTGACCGGCCTGGCGCTCTCGATGGCCGGCCTTGTTTGGCGGCCCTGGCTCAGGCGGTGAGCCGCCTCTCCAGGTAGTCGATCAGGCCGTCCAGGGTGGCGAGCTCGTGGTAGTCGCTCTCCGGCACGCTGACGCCGAGGCGCTTCTCGAGGTCGACCAGGATGTTGAGGAAGTCGAAGGAGTCGATCTCCAGCGCCTCCCGCCAGGGGCGGCCGGGGGGCAGCGAGTCGACGTCGGCCTCGGGGGCCACCGCCAGGATACAGTCGACGACGGTCTCGCGGAGGGTGTCGCGGCTCAGGTGGGCCATAGGCGCTCGGGCTCCGTCAGCAGGTCGGTGAGTCGGGTCAGGAAGCGCGCGCCGAGGGCGCCGTCGGTGACCCGGTGGTCGGCGGCCAGCGAGGCGTGCAGGCAGCGGGCGGCCACCACCTGGCCGTCGCGGACCCAGGGCCGTTCGGCGATGCGCCCGAAGCCGACCAGCGCCACCTGGGGCGGGTAGATGACCCCCTGGACGCTCTCCACGCCCAGGTCGCCCAGGTTGGTGACCGTGAGGCCGGCGGCGGTGAGCTCGGAGCTGCGTAGCCGGTCCTGGCGGGCGCGGGTCAGCAGGTCGCGCAGCGCGGCCATCATGGCGTCCGGCGCGAGCCGGTCGGCGTCGTGCAGCGCCGGGGCCACCAGCCCGCCGCCGCGCAGGGCGATGGCCACCCCAGGGTGCACCCCCTCGGCCGGCTGGAAGGCGTCGTCGCGATACCAGCCGTTGAGCTCCGGCACCGCCTCGAGCGCCAGCGCCACGGCGCGCAGCTGCAGCACCGGGAAGATCAGCCGCTCGGCCACCGGGCGTTCGGCGTTATGGGCCTCGAGCCAGGCCATCGCCGGTTCCACGCAGAGGGTGTTGCCCAGGTAGTAGTGGGGGATCTCGCGTTTGGAACGGGCCATGGCGGCGGCGATGGCCTGGCGCATGGCGGCGTGGGTGTCGGACGTAGAGACTACCCGGGAGGAAGGGGCGGCTTGCTCCTCCGCGGCCGGCCGGGTCGCGCGCTCGATATCCTCCAGGGTGATGCTGCCCCCGACACCGCTGCCGCGAACGCCTGCCGGGTCGAGGTCCAGTTCGGCGGCCCGCTTGCGCGCGGCCGGGGAGATGCGCAGCCGCTCGCCGGCGGCCACGTCCGGCGCCGCCGTCGTAGGCGGCGGTGAGAGGTCGGGCGCCCGGGGCGCTTCGGGTGTGGGGTGCTCGGCCGGCGCCTCCTGGCCGGCGGCCTCGCCCTGGGCTTTTTCGCCTTCGGCTGTTTCGCCCTGGGCTTTTTTGTCCTCGGCTTTTTCGCCTTCGGCTTTTTTGTCCTCGCCAAGGATCACCGCCAGCACCTCGCCCACCGGGACCTTCTGGCCTTCCTCCGCCACCAGCCGCTCCACGGTGCCGGTCTCCCAGACCTCCACGTCGATGGCGCCCTTCTGGGTCTCGACCACGCAGACGATCTGTCCGCGCTCGACCCGATCGCCGGGCTGGATGTTCCACTCGACCAGGGTACCGCTCTCCATGTCGGCGCCCAGCGAGGGCATGCGGAACTCGCTCATCGGTGACTCCCTCTTTCTTGCTTGCTATGCATCAGCCGAGCAGCCGGCGGACGGCGGCGACGATATCCTCGACCTGGGGGATCGCCGCGTCCTCGAGGTGCTTGGCGTAGGGCACCGGTACCTCCTGGCTGCAGACCCGCGCCGGCGGGGCATCCAGCTCGAAGAAGGCCTGCTCGTTGATGCGGGTGATGATCTCGGCCGACAGGCTGCCGCTACGCCACCCCTCGTCGATCACCATCACCCGGTGGGTCTTTGCCACGCTGGCCATGATCGCCGCGTCGTCCAGTGGACGCAGGGTGCGCAGGTCGAGCACCTCAACGTCGATGCCTTCGGTGGCCAGCTGTTCGGCGGCCGCGAGGCTCTTGTGCAACATGCCGCCGTAGGTGATCAGGCTGACCTGGCTGCCCTCGCGGCGGGTGGAGGCATGGTCGATGTCCACCCCTTGCACCTTGCCCTCGACCTCGCCCTCGACACCCAGCAGCAGGGCGTGCTCGAAGATCAGCACCGGATCGGGGTCCTCCAGGGCGGTGAGCAGCATGCCGCGGGCGTCCTCGTGGGTCGCCGGGGCGACGATGCGCAGCCCCGGGATATGGGCATACCAGCCCTCCAGGCTGTGGGAGTGCTGGGCGGCGAGCTGGCGGCCGCCGCCGGTGGTCATGCGGATCACCAGCGGCACGCTGAACTGGCCCCCGGACATGTGCCGCAGGGTTGCCGCGTTGTTGATGATCTGGTCGAGGGCCAGCAGGCTGAAGTTCACCGTCATGATCTCGACGATGGGACGCATGCCGTTGAGCGCCGCGCCGATGCCGGCGCCGGTGAAGGTCGACTCGGAGAGCGGGGTGTCGCGGATGCGCGCCTCGCCGAACTCCTCCAGCAGGCCGTGGCTGACCGCATAGGTGCCGCCGTAGCGACCCACGTCCTCGCCCATCAGGAAGACCCGCTCATCGCCGGCCAGGGCCGCGCGCAGCCCCTGGCGCAGGGCCTCGCGGTAGGCGATCGTCTGGGTGGTCATGGCCGCACCTCCGTGCCAGTCGGTGGTTGGCGGGCATAGACGTCGTGGCAGAGCTGTTCCACTGGCTCCCGGGTGCCCGCCTCGGCGAAGGCCACGGCGGCGTCGATCTCCTCGGCCACCTCGCGCTCGATCTCGTCACGCACCGTGGCGGCGAGCAGCCCGCAGGCCACCGCGTCCCGGGCGAAGGTCTCGACGGGGCAGCGTTTCTTCCACTGCGCGACCTCCGCCTTGTCGCGGTAGTGCTCGGGGTCGAACATCGAGTGGGCGCGAAAACGGTAGGTGCGGTACTCCAGGAACATGGGGCCCTGGCCGGCGCGCACCTGGTCGACCGCCGCCTCGGTGGCCCGGGACACCGCCACCACGTCCATGCCGTCCACCGACTCGCTGGGCATGCGGTAGCTGGCGGCCTTGGCGGCCAGGTCGACCTGGGACTGGTGGCGCTCCAGCGCGGTGCCCATGGCGTAGCGGTTGTTCTCGCACAGGAAGAGCACCGGCAGCTGCCAGAGGGCGGCGAGGTTGAGCGACTCGTGGAACTCCCCCTCGGCCACGGCGCCGTCGCCGAAGAAGCAGGCGGTGACGCTGTCGCGCCCGGCCAGCCGGTCGGCCAGGGCATAGCCCACCGCCAGCGGCAGGGAGCCCCCCACGATGGCGCTGCCGCCGAAGAAGCGCCGGCTCGCGTCGAACAGGTGCATGGAGCCGCCATGGCCACGGCTGCAGCCCTCCTGGTTGCCGTACATCTCGGCCATGATCGCCCCGGCAGGAACGCCGCGGGCGAGGGCATGGCCGTGCTCGCGGTAGGTGGCCAGCACATTGTCCCGCTCGGCCAGGGCCGGCATGGCGCCGGCGGCGATCGCCTCCTCGCCGATATAGAGGTGCAGGAAGCCGCGGATCTTGCCGGCGCTGTAGAGCTCGGCGCACTTCTCCTCGAAGCGGCGGATGCGGAGCATCTGCCACAGCAGCGCCCGGGCCCGGTCGGGGTCATCCAGGCCGGCCGCGCCGATGGCGGGCCGGGTATCGGGGCCTTCCTGGGGAGGCGAGGCGTTCATCGTGAGGTCTCCAGGGTCGAGGTGTCACCCTCCGGCAGGCCCAGTTCCCGGGCCTTGAGCAGGCGACGCATGATCTTGCCGCTGCGGGTCCTGGGCAGCGAGGCCTGGATCTCGATCTCCTTGGGCGCCACCGCCGGGCCCAGGCGCTGGCGGGCGAAACCCAGTAGCTCGCGGCGCAGCGCCTCGTCGGGCGCATGACCCGGCTTGAGGGCCACGAAGGCCTTGACGATCTCGCCGATCACCGGATCGGGCTTGCCGATCACCCCGACCTCGGCCACCGCCGGGTGCTCCATCAGCGCCGACTCCACCTCGAAGGGGCCGATCAGGTGGCCGGCGGACTTGATCATGTCGTCGGCGCGACCCACGAACCAGAAGTAGCCCTCGGGGTCGCGCCGGGCCAGGTCACCGGTGAGATACCAGCCGTCCACGAAGCAGCGCCGGTAGCGCGCCTCCTCGTGCAGGTAGGTGCGGAACATGGAGGGCCAGCCGACGCGCAGGGCAAGCTCGCCTTCCTCGTCGTGATGGTCGACCCGCGCGACGCCGCCGTCGGGCAGGTGGCGCAGCACGGCGGCCTCGATGCCGGGCAGTGGCTTGCCCATGGCGCCGGGCCGGATGTCCATGCAGGCGAAGTTGGCGATCATGATCCCGCCCGTCTCGGTCTGCCACCAGTTGTCGTGGATCGGCAGCCCGAAGGCCTCCACGCCCCAGTGCACGGCCTGGGGATTGAGCGGTTCGCCGACGCTGGCAATGAAGCGCAGCGACGGATAGGCCCGGGAGCGGGCCCGCTCGGAGCCGCCCTTCATCATCATCCGCACGGCGGTGGGGGCGGTGTACCAGACGCTGACCGCCTCCTCCTCGAGGATCCGGTACCAGCGCTCGGCATCGAACTCCGCTTCGTCGACCACCAGGGTGGCGCCGAGGGAGAGTGGGGCGATGATGCCGTAGGAGGTGCCGGTGACCCAGCCGGGGTCGGCCGTGCACCAGAAAACATCGCCCGCGCGCAGGTCGAGGGCGAAGCGAGCGGTGGCGTGATGGGCGACCACCGCCTGGTGGACGTGGAGCGCCCCCTTGGGCGTGCCGGTGGTGCCGCTGGTGAAGTGCAGCAGGGCCGGCTGTTCGGGGTCGGTGGCCGGGATCGCATACTCGGGCGAGGCCGCGTCGAGCAGCGGCCCGAGCTCCCGTGTGCCCTCGGGCAACGCCTGGTCGTCGTCGCGGACCACCAGCACGTGCTCGAGGCTTTCCAGCCGGTCGCGGATCGCGGCCACCTTGCGACGATAGAGGCTGGTGGTGGTCACCAGTACCCGCCCCTCGCCGAGATTCATCCGCGTCGCGATGGGCTCGGGGCCGAAGGCGGAGAACAGCGGAGTGACCACGGCGCCGTGCTTCAGCGCCCCGAGCACCGCCAGGTAGAGCTCGGGAATCCGCCCGGCGAGCAGGAAGACGCCGGCCCCGCGGGCCACGCCCAGCTCGCCGAGCACGTTGGCGAAGCGGGCGCTGAGCTCGGCCAGCTCGCGGTAGCGGATCTCGCGCCGCGCCCCCGCCTTGCCGAGCCAGCGGATCGCGGTGCGCTCGCCGGCCTCGCCGGTGGCGTGGCGATCCACCGCCTCGTGGGCGATGTTCAACCCGCCTTCGCCGGGCAGGCCGTCGAGCCAGGTCCGGGCCTCGTCCCAGGAAAAGCCGGCACAGGCCGACGGGTAATCGTCCAGCACCGTTTCCCGGGCCTCGCGGCGGCTCTTGCGGAGTATTTCCATGCGCGGCGACCTCGTGGCGTCATGTCTCCCCAGCATAGTCCTCGAGCCTGGTTCCGCTCGCCTTCCATGGCGCCGGCTTGATCCGGGACAAGTGCCGCGCGGATCGCCTGGCCGGTGGCGGAAGAACAGCTATAACTACACTGAAGGCAGGGGAGGGCGCGCCCCTCTCGTCGCGTTCCGGTGCCGTCCGGTGCCGGACACTCCAACCCCCTGTTGCGGAGGGTGACATGACACAGACCGTTACGGCTGCCTATGGCAGCATCGACAAGGCCGCCAACGCCTTCGATGAGCTGGTCTCCGAGGGCTATCCTCGGGAGAAGCTGTTCCTCGACAAGGAGACCAACGAAGTCAAGGTGATCGTCCCCGAGACGTCGCAGCCGGAGGCGGAAGAGATCCTCAATCGCCACGGCCCCGACGAGGTGCAGGCCCGGCCCTACGAGGCCCCGTAGCTTTCCCGGCACCTGCGTGCCTGCCAGGCATAAGGGGCCCGGGCCGGCAGCGGGCTGCCGGCCCGGGCGGGGTCATGCCGTCCTGGCCAGCACCGCGGGCGCGATGTTCTGGTTGATGCGAAAGAGATTGTCGGGGTCGTACTGGCGCTTGACCTCCTGGAGCCGGGCGTAGTTCTGGCCATAGGCGCTGTCGACCCGGCCCGCTTCGTCCTCGGTCAGGAAGTTGACGTAGCCGCCGCCGGTGGCGAACGGGCTGGTGTCACGGAAGACGCCCCGTGCCCACTCCCGCACCCGGTCATCCTCGGCGGGGTCCTGCCAGCGGCCATGCACGTTCATCACGAAGTTGGCATCCCGGCCGGCGTAGGCGGTGTCCGCCACCGCGACCTCGCCGGCGGCACCGCCGAGCTGGGCGATGAAGACCTCGCACTCGGGCCCGGGAAGGGCCTCGGCCCCGCGGATCACCGTGTCGATGAGCGCATCGGAAACCGCCTGGAAGTTGTGGGACTTCCAGTAGTTCCGCGCGCCGGCAGTGAGCAGCGGGTCGAAGGCGGTCTGGAAGCCGGCATAGGGTTGGATGCCGAGCATGCTGCCGACCGGCTCGCCGAACTCGAGCACCCGGGCCGCCAGGCGCTCGCCCTCCTCGAGGGCGCCGTTATGGACCAGGGCGAAGACCACCACCGGCTGGCCATGGATCGACTCGGGCAGGAAGGGCAGCGGCGGTGCCTTGCGCAATATCGTCCAGACGCTGAGCTCGCGCGGCGCCCCGGCGCTGAAGTCGCGCCAGGCCCTCAACACTTGCTGTGCCTGGGCGAAGGGATAGACCACCAGGCCGGCATGCACCTGGGGGCCCACCGGGTGGAGCCGGAACTCGAAGGAGGTGACCACGCCGAAATTGCCGCCGCCGCCCTGCAGGGCCCAGAACAGCTCGGGCTCCTGGCTGGCCGAGACCACGTGCAGCTGGCCGTCGGCGGTCACGATGTCGGCGGAGAGCAGGTTGTCGATGGTCAGGCCGTACTGGCGGGTCAGCCAGCCGAAGCCGCCGCCCAGGCATAGCCCGGCCACCCCGGTGGTGGAGTTGATGCCCAGCGGCGTGGCCAGGCCGAAGGCCTGGGTCTCGTGGTCGACGTCGCCGAGCAGGGCGCCGGCGCCCACACGGGCGGTCCGGCCCTGCGGGTCGACCCGCACGCCCCGCAGGGCAGAGAGGTCGATCACCAGGCCGCCCTCGGCCACGGCATTGCCGGCGATATGGTGGCCGCCGCCGCGCACGCTCACCAGCATGCGGTGGTCGCGGGCGAAGTCGATGGCACGGCGCACGTCCTGGCTGCCCAGGCAGCGGGCGATCAACGCCGGATGGCGATCGACCATGCCGTTCCAGACGCGGCGGGCGTCCGCGTAGTCGGCATCGGCGGGGGTGATGACGCCGCCCCGGATGCCGGCGGCGAGTGCCTCGGCCTCCTCGGGGGGCAGCGCGGCCAGGGAGCCGTCCAGGGTGCGATAGGTCAGGGTTTCCATGGGTCTCTCCGGGTCAAGGGGAATGACGATGGCAAGGGCCACTGCTGAAGTATGCGACGCCGGGTGGTGGCGCGACTGACCCCGACTCCGACGGACTTGTCCGGGAATCCGGTTTGTCATGGCGATGAGGGGCATCGTCCGCGATACTGAGTGAGGCAGGCTTCGACGCATTTTCCCCCACCGACGAGGTGGCCATGAGTCAGGACACGCTGTCCCAGGTGTTGCGCAGCATCCGCTTGCGGGGCGCGGTCTTCTACCATGTCGAGGGCAATGACCGCTGGGTGAGCGAGTCGCCCCCGGCCAGGGCCATCGCCGCGCTGATCATGCCGGGCATCGAGCACGTCATGGCCTACCATGTGCTGACCCAGGGGAGCTGCTGGACCATGGTGGTCGGCCAGGCGCCGGTGCAGCTGCAGGCAGGCGACGTGGTCATGTTTCCCCACGGCGACCGCCATGTGATCGCCAGCGAGCCGGGCCTGCGCGGCGAGGTGGACATGCGCCCCTACGGGTTACCCCGCCCGGAGCAGCTGCCGTTCTTCGCCAGCCAGCGCGGCGCCGCGCTGTCGATGTCGCGACTCGACCCGGCCAGCGACCGGCACGGGGCGACCCTGGTGTGCGGCTTCTTCGGCTGCGATGCCCACCCCTTCAACCCGCTGCTCGCCAGCCTCCCCCAGCTGCTGCATGTGCCTGCCGGGCAGGCCGACGACGATGACTGGATCGCCCACTTCATCCGCTTCGCGCTGTCGGAGTCGACCCTCAAGCGGCCGGGCGGGGAGGCGCTGCTCGAGCGACTGAGCGAGACGATGTTCGTCGCGCTGGTGCGTCGCTACCTCGACGACCTGCCCGAGGGGCCGCCGACCTGGCTGGCCGGGCTCAACGACCGCTATGTCGGGCGTGCCCTGGCGCTGCTCCACGCCCGGCCCGCCGAGGCCTGGACGATCGACCGGCTCGCCGATCACGTCGGCCTGTCACGTTCGTCCCTGCACGAGCGCTTCGCCCGCTTCACCGGCCATGCGCCGATGCACTACCTCGCCAAGTGGCGCATGCAGGTGGCCGCCGGGCTGCTGCGCCACTCCAGCGCACCGGTCGCCTCGATTGCGCTGGAGGTCGGCTACGAGTCCGAATCCGCCTTCAGTCGTGCCTTCCGCCGGGAAGTCGGCCAGCCGCCCGCGGCGTGGCGGCGTCAGCGGGCCCGGCTGGGCGCTGGTGCGGCCTAGGGCGTCGCAGGAGGGAGATGATGTTGCCGGAACTGCTGTTGATGGTGGCCCTCGGCCAGGCGCCCGACCCGGTCTCGGCGGCGCTGGCCCGTGTCGAACAGGTGAACGCGTATCGTCTGGTCCTGCGCAGCCAGGGGCGACGCGGCGAGGAGGTGATCCGCTATGCCTATCGCCGCCCGGGCTTCATCCGCATGGACCTGGTCTCGCCCTATCCGGGGGCCGTGGTGATCTATAGCCCCGAGACACGGCGGGTCCGGCTGTGGCCCTTCGGGTCGCCCGAGCGGCGGGCCGGCCTCTCCCTCAGTCCCCTCAACCCGCTGGTGCGCAGCGCCCGGGGACACCGGGTGGACCAGTCGGACGTCGCCTCCCTGCTGCGCAACGTGCAGCGCCTGCACCGGCAGGGGACGCTGCGTCTGCTGGGCGAGGCGCCGATCGATGGCCGACGCAGCCACCACCTGGTCGTGCAGGGCGACGCGGGGCATCGCGTGGGGGAGGTCGCCGGCTATGAGCTGTGGCTCGACGCCGAGACGCTGTTTCCGCGCCGGGTCATCAGCACCGACCGGTGGGGCAAGGAGATCGAGCGAGTGCGGCTGGAGGAGATCGTCATCGACCCCGACCTGCCGACCGGCTTCTTCACGCCCTGACTCCCCGTCCCGGACGATGCGCAGGAGCCCACCCATGACAGAGCTGCGGTTCGTCACCACCTGGTGGCTCGAGGCCCCCATCGACGATGTGTACCGAACGATCACGGAATCGCAGTGCTGGCCGGCCTGGTGGAAGAGCCTGCGTGCAGTGGAGGAGCTGGCGCCGGGCGACCGTGAGGGGATCGGCCGCGTCTATCGCTACACCTGGCAGAGCCGGCTGGGTTACCGCCTGTGCTTCGAGGTCCGCGTGACCCGTGTCCTGCCGGGCCGGCTGATCGAGGGCGTGGCCCGGGGGGACGTGCAGGGAGCCGGCCGCTGGCGGCTGAGCGAGGAGGGGCAGGTCACCCGGGTGCGCTACGAGTGGCGGGTGCGCCCCGTGCGGCGCTGGATGGCCCTGGTCGCCCCGGTCGCGGGGCCGCTGTTCGCCTGGAACCACCACGCCGTGATGCAGGACGGGGCCGAGGGGCTCGCCCGACGGCTCGGGGCGCGGCTGCTGGCGACGACCCACGACTGAGTCTGGGCCCTACAACCACCAGGCCAGCGCCAGGCCTGTCGCCATCGAGGCGACCATCGGCAGGGCGACTCGCATGCCGATCTGTCGGGTACCGAAGGCGGTGGCCAGCCCTGACTTGAAGAGGTTGTTGACCGCGGCGGCGATGACGATGCCCAGCACCGCGGTAGAGGGCGCGATGCGCTCCAGCGACATGCGGGTCAGCGACAGGGTGATGGCGTCGACGTCGGCTACCCCCGAGGAGGCCGCCAGCAGGTAGATGCCGGCCTCGCCCAGGGCGCCGCGCAGCCACTCGCCGAGCAGCATGATCACCGCCAGCAGGCCCCCGAACAGCAGCGCGGTGCGCAGCTCCAGGGGGTTCTGGATCGGGGTCTGGCTGTCGACCCTGAGGCCTTGGCGGTGGTGGCGCCAGAGATAGAGCGCCGGCAGGTAGAGCATTCCCCCCATCACCGTGACCGGGAGCAGCAGCGCCGGCAGCAGCCCTGGGCTGATCACCGCGGCATAGATCAGGATGCGCGGGAACATGGTGCCGCAGGCCAGCAGGATGCCGGCGGCGAGCATCGCCTCGAGTTCCCGGCTCTGGCGCGACATCCGGGCGAAGTGCAGGGTCAGCGCCGTGGAGGAGGAGAGTCCGGCGAAGAGGCCGGTGAAGAGGATGCCCTTCTCGGCACCGCCCAGGCGCACGGCGAAGTAGCCGACGAAGCTGATCGAGGCGATCAGCACCACCATCCACCAGATCTCGTAGGGGTTGAGCACCTCGCCGGGCCCCATGCCGCGGTCGGGGAGCAGCGGCAACATCACCACGGTGATCAGCAGCAGCTTGAGGCCGGCATCGAGCTCGTGGGCCTGCAGCTTGTTCAGCAGGCCGTGGATCTCGTGCTTGTTGTCGAGGATCACCGCGGTGATCACCGCGCCGGCGGCGGCCAGGGCCAGGTCGATCGCCACGGCCACCGCGCCGAAGCAGAAGGTCAGCAGCAGGCCCACCAGGCCGGTGATGCTGTAGTCATGCTGCTCGGCGAGCTTGGCCCGCCAGGCGACCAGGCTGATGCCGGCCACGGTCACGAAGACCAGCGGGAAGGCCCAGTCGCTGACGGTCTCCGAGAGCAGCGCGGCGATGCCGCCGAGCAGCCCGACCAGCGAGTGGGTGCGGATGCCGGCGATGCGCTCGCCGGACTTCTGCGCCCGTGCCACCCAGCCGCGCTCGATGCCGATCAGGGCACCCAGCAGCAGCGCCACACCCAGGCGGATGGCGGATTCGTTGGCGGTGAGGAACTGGCTGGCGACATCATCCATGGGTAGGCCTTCCCGACGCCGCCCGATGGCCGGCGGATACCCTCATGGTGGCCTGTGGCAACGTCTGCTTCAATGGTTACTAATAAGAAGCAAGTGCCCCGTCGACCGTCGAGCGTCTTCCTGTCGTCGACCCGGTACACTCTATCTCTCTGATCCAACGCAAGGATTGTCCATGACAATGAGCGGCGAGTCGCTCCCCCCCAAGGCGTTGCCCGAGAGCGGCCATCGGCGCATACGGCGCCGTGCCATCATCCTCTACCTGCTTGCCCTGCTCACCTTGCTGCTGCTGTTCGCCGGCATCCTCCTGGATCAGTACCGGCGTGACCTCGAGGTGGGTCGGGAGCGTGCCAGCGCGCAGGCCGACCTGGTGGCCGAGTGGGTGGCCAGTACCTTCGAGGTCAACGAGCACACGCTCTCCAGCCTGGTGCAGGTGTTCCAGTCGCCTCTCGGGCAGGCATTGCTGACGCGTCGCGGCAATGATGCGGCCCTCGAGGCACTCCTTTATCAGCATAGCCATCGCCAGCACAACCATCGTCATGCCTTGATCGATGACCTCAGTATCTTCAGTGCCGGGGGGATGCTGCGGGCCTCTGACAACCCGGCATTTCCACAGGGTTTCGATATCACCGGCCTGCCCCATTTCCAGGCCTTCGAGCAGGATGCCGACCGTCAGGAGTGGGTGTCCCCACTCTACTGGTCGGCCGTCAGCCAGGAGTTCCATTTGGTGCATGCCCGGCGCCTGGTCGGGCCGGATGGCGACTTCCGGGGCCTGGCCGTGCTGCGACTCAATCCGGCGATCTTCGGCGAGGTCCTCGAGCGACTGACCATGACCCAGGAAGAGAGCATCGCCATTCTCGATACCCAGATGCGGCTGATCACCCGGCGGCCGGCCTTCGATGAGAGGGGCGCCATGGGCGTGCTCGGCACCCCGGTCAGCGAGCCGCTGACCCGCGCCTTCCTCGACAGCGGCGAGGCGTCGACGACCCTGCGCACCGCCTCGCCGCTGGATGGCAGCGACCGGCTCTACGCCATGCAGCGGGTCGCGGGGCTGCCGCTCCTGGTGGTGGTCGGCGAGGAGCTCGAGGTGCTGCTCGCCGGCTGGTGGCAGCGGCTCTGGCTGCTGGGCGCCATCTTCCTGGTGGTGGCGGCGCTGGGCTGGTGGCTGCTGCGCCATTATCTCGGTCGCTTGCAGCTGGAGGGCGACCTGCGCCGGCGCCTGGTGGAGCGCGAGCAGGCCCGTCGCGAGGTGCAGGACCGCGAGGCGCGGCTGCAGGCCCTGGTCGGCTCGATCCAGGACATGATCTTCGTGTTCGATGCCCATGGGCATTTCGTCTATGTCCATGCCGTGGACCGGGACCAGCTGCTCGAGGACGCCGAGGCGCTGCTGCAGCGCCACTACACCGAGGTCCTGCCGGAAGCGGTGGCGCGGCAGTTCGACCAGGCCCTGGCCGAGCTCAAGGCCACCGGCGAGCCGGTGGAGACCGAGTATCGCGTCACCCTGGCCGGCGTGCCCCGCGACTTCCAGGCCATCATCAGTCCGCTGGCCGAGGCGGGCGAGGGCTTCAGCGGGGTGCTCGCCGTGGTGCGCGAGGTGACCCAGTCCCGCGCCACCGAGGCCCAGCTGCGCATCGCCGCCATGGCCTTCGAGACCCACCTGGGCATGCTGGTCACCGATGCCGAGGGCAGGATCATCAGGGTCAACGACACCTTCACCCGCATCACCGGCTATGCCGAGGCCGAGGTGCTGGGGCGCAATCCGAGCCTGCTCAGCTCCGGGCGCCACGACGAGGCCTTCTACCGGCACCTCTGGGAGAGCGTGCGTGAGAACGGCAGCTGGCAGGGCGAGATCTGGAACCGGCGCAGGAACGGCGAGGTGTTCCCGGAGTGGCTGACCATCAGCGCGGTGCGTGACGAGGCCGGCGAGCTGACCCACTATGTGGCCACCTTCAGCGATATCACCGAGCGCAAGGCCGCCGAGGAGGAGGTCCACCAGCTCGCCTTCTACGACCCCCTGACCGGGCTGCCCAATCGCCGGCTGATGCTGGACCGCCTGGAGGGCGAGCTCGAGGACAGCTATCGCAGCGACCAGTTCGGCGCGCTGCTCTATCTCGACCTGGACAACTTCAAGCAGGTTAACGACACCCTGGGGCATCATGCCGGCGACCAGCTGCTGCGGGAGGTAGCGAGCCGGCTGGGTGGGGTGCTGCGCGCCACCGATACCCTGGCACGGCTGGGCGGCGACGAGTTCGCCGTGCTGCTGCACGACCTGGGGCGTGACCCGCAGCGGGTGGCGGCCGTTGCCGAGCGTATCGCCCACAAGCTGCTCGGGGTGCTCCAGGCGCCGATCGGCCTGGCCGGGAGCTCGGTGACGATGACCGGCAGCATCGGCATTACGCTCTACCGCGATCACGGCACGACCCTCGACGAGATCCTCCAGCAGGCCGACATGGCCCTCTTCCAGGCCAAGCGGGCCGGGCGCGACACCCTGCGCTTCTTCGACCCGGCCATGCAGGCCCAGCTTCAGGCGCGGGCCCGGCTCGAGGCGGACCTGCGCCAGGCGCTGTCCCGGGACGAGTTCCTGCTCTACTACCAGCCCCAGGTGGATGCCGACCGTCGCCTGATCGGCGTCGAGGCGCTGCTGCGCTGGCAGCACCCGGAGCGGGGCATGGTCTCCCCCGGCGAGTTCATTCCGCTGGCCGAGGAGAATCGGCTGATCGTGCCCATCGGCGGCTGGGTGCTGGAGTCCGCCTGTCGGCAGCTGGTGGCCTGGGCCAGGGACTCCGCCACGGCCGACCTCACGATCTCGGTGAACGTCAGCCCCCAGCAGTTCCGCGAGGCGGCCTTCGTCGAGCAAGTGTTGGCCACCCTGGCGCGCACCGGCGCCCGCCCCGAGCGGCTCAAGCTCGAGGTGACCGAGAACCTGTTCGTTGAGGATCGCGACGAGGCCCGCGAGACCATGCGGCGCCTCAGGGAGCATGGCGTGACCTTCGCCCTGGACGACTTCGGCACCGGCTACTCTTCGCTCTCCTACCTCAAGCGCCTGCCCCTGGATCAGCTCAAGATCGACCAGTCCTTCGTGCGCGACCTGCTGGAGGACGAGGCCAGTGCCGCCATCGTCGTTAGCACCATCGCCCTCTCCGAGAGCCTGCAGCTGGAGGTGATCGCCGAGGGGGTGGAGACCGAGGCCCAGCGGGCCTGGCTGGTGGCGCACGGCTGCCACGCCTTCCAGGGTTATCTCTTCGGACGGCCGGTGCCGCTGGAGGCGCTGGCGCTCGATGCCTGAGGCGAGGGCTCAGGCGTCGCGGTCGCGCAGGTGGGCCTCGGCCTCCTCGGCGCTCTCGTAGATATGCGGCGAGACGGCGCGCGCCTCCAGGGCGTGGCCGAGCTTGCGGCGCATGAAGCCGCTGGTGGTGTAGCGGGTCACCCGGGTGTAGAAGCGCTGCTCGAGGCCGCGCACCATCTCGGTGTAGGGGGCAAGCAGGGCGTCGTCGATGCGGCAGTGGTCGTAGTTGACGATGGCCTGGACGCGGCGGCCCAGCGGGGCGAGACGGCGCTCGACCTCCTGCTCGATGGCGTCGATGTCCGCCCGGGAGGCGACGCGCAGGTGCTCGAAGTTGATGAAGAGGATGCCTTCCTTCTCGTCGAGGCTGAAGCGCTGCGCCAGCGGCCGGTCGAGCAGCTCCTCGGCGAGCCCCATGGGCGCCTCGCAGAAGATCCGCGCGTCCATCAGTCGGGGCGGCTCGGGCATCCGCGGGGTGAAGGCCATCAGTGCCAGGACGTCGCGTTCCAGATCGACCCCCGGGGCGATCTCGGTGAGGGTGAGCCCCTCCGGGGTGAGTTCGAACACCGCCCGCTCGGTGACATAGCAGACCGGCTTGCCGTCCGCGGCGGCCAGGGTCCCGCTGAAGGTGCGATGCTCCACCTCGGCGACGAACTTGCCCTGGCCGCCGGGGGGCGCCTCGAGCCGCCCGTCGACGATGGCCAGCGCCTCCCTGGTGGCCACGAAGGTGCCCATGAACACCACCTTGCGGGCATTCTGGCTGATGTTGATAAAGCCGCCGGCGCCGGCCAGCCGCGGGCCGAAGCGCGAGACATTGACGTGGCCCGCACCGTCCACCTGGGCCATGCCCAGGAAGGCGATGTCGAGCCCGCCGCCGTCGTAGAAGTCGAACTGGGCCGGCTGGTCGATGATCGCCTGGGTGTTCAGTGCCGCGCCGAAGTCGAGCCCGCCGGCCGGCAGCCCGCCGATCACCCCGGGCTCGGCGGTCAGGGTCAGGTGCTCGAGCAGGCGCTCTTCGCTAGCCACCGCGCCGACGCCCTCGGGCATGCCGATCCCCAGGTTGACCACGCTGTTGGGCCTGAGCTCGAAGGCCGCGCGCCGGGCGATGATCTTGCGCGCCGAGAGCGGCAGCGGCTCGGGGGTCGCCATGGGGGCGCGGATCTCGCCGGAGAAGGCCGGGTTGTAGGCGGTGCGGAAGGTCTGCCAGTGGTGGGCTGGATCCTCGCAGACCACCACGCAGTCGACCATCACGCCGGGGATCTTGACGTCCTTGGGGTGCAGGGTGCCGTGCTCGGCGAGGCGCTCCACCTGCACGATCACCACGCCCCCGGAGTTGCGCACCGCCGTGGCGATGGCCAGCGCTTCCAGGGTCAGGGCCTCGCGCTCCATGCTGACGTTGCCCAGGGTGTCGGCGGTGGTGCCACGCAGCAGCGCCACCTGCAGCGGCAGGGCCCGGTAGAAGAGGTACTCCTGGCCGTCGATGGGCAGCAGCGAGACGCGCTCCTCGAGGGTGACGTCGTTGATCCGACCGCCGCCCAGGCGCGGGTCGACGAAGGTGCCCAGGCCCACCCGGGTCAGGGTGCCCGGCTTGCCGGCGGCGATGTCGCGGAAGAGGTGCGAGATCACCCCCTGGGGCAGGTTCCAGGCCTGGATGCGCCCCTCGATGGCGAGCTTCTGCAGGGCGGGCACCAGCCCCCAGTGGCCCCCGATCACCTTCGCCACCAGCCCCTCGTGGCCCAGGTGGTTGAGCCCGCGCTCCTTGCCGTCGCCCTGGCCGGCGGCATACACCAGGGTCAGGTCGCGGGGCTCGCCGGTCTCCAGGAAGCGCTCCTCCAGGGCCACGGCGAGCCCCTCGGCGAAGCCGATGCCGACGAAGCCGCCGGTCGCCAGGGCATCGCCGTCACGGATCAGGTTCACGGCCTCGCGGGCGGAGACCACCTTGCCCTTCGCGGTGAAGGGCTGGCGGGAGAGCAAGGGATGGGGCATGGCGGGCGTCCTGGTGAGGGGGCTTGGTGATGGCTCTTTGTGATGGCCCCTTCACGGTAGCACGCGTCCCCCGTGCCGGCAGGGCTTGCCAGGCAGGGGCGAAGTGTCGAATACTGTTCATATGTACAGTATTCGAGGGAGAGGCCCATGATGTCGCCGCTGTCCACCACCGCCCGGGTGATCGGCCGTGCCGTGCCATTCCCCGGCGAGACGGCCCAGCCGCTGATGGGGTGCCGGGTGCGGGCGGGCTTCCCGAGCCCCGCCGACGACCACCTGGACGTGGAGATCGACCTGCACGCCCATGTGGTGCGCCGCCCGGCCGCCACCTACTTCGTGCGGGCCGAGGGCGACTCCATGCTCGGCGACGGCATCCACGACGGCGACCTGCTGGTGGTGGACCGCAGCCTGGAGCCGCTGCCCGGGCGGGTGGTGGTAATCGCCGTGGATGGCGAGCCCACCGTGAAGCGCCTGGAGCGCCGCGGCGAGCAGACCTTCCTGGTGGCCAGCAACCCGCGCTTTGCGCCGATCCCCCTGGCGGGCCGCGAATGCGAGGTGTGGGGCGTGGTCACCCATGTGCTCCATGCCCTGCCGGGAGGCGGGCCGTGATCGCCCTGGTCGACTGCAACAACTTCTACGTCAGCTGCGAGCGGGTCTTCGACCCGCGCCTGGAGGGACGTCCGGTCGGCGTGCTCTCCAGTAATGGACCTGTATTTTTCAAGAAATGGACTTTATTTTTTACATTATTTTCAATAACTTATATTTTCATAACCAGCCCATTTTCTCTTCCTTGAAATGGACCACAATGACTCGCTAGTCCATTTTTTAGCTTGAGTATCGGGACGCCACTGAGGACAATGCCCGCTTTCGTCTCAAAGCTCCAAGTAGGCAGTGGATCTACGCGATTATCGGGCTTATTGTGCACCTGCATACATTCTTGTGTTTGCTGCATATAAACTCACCTGGGTGATTATTCATCCCTCTTATATTAAATTCCTTACCGTTATTATTTTTGCATTCTCCACACACTTTTTCATCATTTGATGACACCCAAGTATAATATGTTACACCGGAATTTATCATTCTTTCTCTTTTTTCTAAGGATGCTTTTATTCTAATAACATCTTCTTCCCCTGCTCCGTTTTCTTTTGCCTGATTAATCACATACTCTTTGTTGATAGAGCTTGATTCCAAAGGAGTCTTTTTAAATATCTTTGTAATTAAACTAAACATGATCAGCAATCCTTTAATCTCTAATATTCAATCAAAGCAAATTCATTATTACTTAAATTTATTTTGATCTCTGGGTTTTTATACATTAAGTCTTGCAGACCTTCAGCACATACTATTTCATAAGGCTTGGTTTCTAATGTTTCACATTGCCCGAAAGCAAATCTATATTCTCTCTGGTAAGAATAATTTATGTGCTTGCAAAAATTACCCCACTTCTTCTTTTCATTTGTATACATAACTTCTCCGACCCGCATCTCTTTTTCACTTACTCTTTTCAATCGAGAAACTAGCTTGTGCATATCATCAATAGTTATGTACACATAATATCTCCCAAAAAAATATTTCATTTTTTCGATATCTTTTTTTAGGAGCAATAGTTCATCCTCACTTTCAGGAGCCTTAAGAGACATCCAGCAGCTAAGCCATGAGTCTTTCTGGGGTAGGTTGTATGTTGTTAATGAATTAATATTTTCCGTATTAAATTCAATTCCATTTACAGCAAAGTGAGGTGAGCTATCTTTCCGATTTCGCCTATAAGAATAGTAACAACTTTCGAATTTGTCTGAAACTCCTTCACTGCCACTTATTCTATATAACTCTGGTGGCTGGCAGTGGAAAAGCCCCGATATCATCTTGTCTAAAAAATCTTCATTTCTAAAGAATTTTATTACCCCTAAGAATTGCCCTGGCGCCATTTTCATTCCTTATTTTATTAAGCTTGACCTAATATCTAGGTGCGCAAAGATCGCTATTATTTAACACCTCATCTCCAATTGTCATTAATAGTTTTGAATGGCTTCCCCCGGAACCCCCGTTAGTTTCTATTATTATAACCGAAGGTTCCTTGCCTTCAGAAGAAATCAAATAAACATCGTTTTCTCTAAAGGTTTCTGAACTACATATGACTTCAGTTTCTAAGTTTTCATTTTCTCTAAGTGAGTCTATTATATCAAAGGAGCACATCTCAAAGAGGCTACCAAAACACTTGCTGACCCCTGGTCCTCCAGGTGCTAAAAAAGCATAATTTGCGCCAAATTTAGGTACCCCAGTGGAGATATAGGATATGCTCCACCCTAGCTCTCGTTTATTTCGTTTTAGTACTGTACTTTTTTCGCCAAGAATATTTATTCTTAAAAAACCATGCCTTACAGTAGTCTCTCCGTCACTGTCGTATCCATCTGTTGTCCAGGCGATGTCGCTATTGGACATATGCGACCAGGGTATAGTGGTTGCTCCGTCCTCTTGCATTAGATCATAAATAATATCACTGATTTCATATGATCCTTTACCCTCTAAGAGACCAGGTTCAACTTCTGCGAATGTTAAGCTGCTAACAAGCATCAAGAAAACTGATGAAGACATAACTTTTATTAGATTGGCCATTTTTCCCTCAGTATAAAAACGTCTATGCTTTGTGTAATGATAACTTTTATTTATATAGGGTGTCGATAAATGAACTCCGTTAATAACCAGGTCGTTTTCCTTACGCGTTGTGCCTTGCCCCCTGGGCACCCTGCTGTGGGCTGATTTTGAGCACAGAATGCGCATATTCCTTCTATATAAGGAAAGGGCCGTTTCTCGTTCCCTTTATGGAGACTGAGATGACAAACCTACGCGATACATCTCATGAACGGCTACTGGGGAGCGTCGTCAAGCATGAGGCTCCGCTGGAGTCGGCTGCAGTGCCAATACCAATTAGAACAGTCCTCATTTCTACCGATCAAAAATGTCCGTTCTGTGCAGTTCAATCATTCACGGCATCGGTGTTGAGCGTCTCGCTGACATCTGCGGCAGTGGCTTGCTCTGTAACTACTATAAGGTGCGGTGATGCCTCAAACTAGGCGATGTCAATCAGCCGCCGTCAGTGCACGGCACCCGCAAGCCTAACGCTATGTGGTACTAGCGAGTATGTCCCCTGAACCGCACAGTCAAAGAGACAGCTCCTGCTGTCAACAGCAATCTAGCCATTGATTGGGCAACTTTTTAAGCTTGCAGCATGCGTCTGTAGCTTAGATACTGTATATATATACAACACAGGAGCCCATGGCATGTTATTGACCCCAGACATTACCGCCGCCGCTGGCAGCAAGACCCAGCCTCTGCTGGGCTGCTGCGTAAGAGCGGGCTTCCCCAGTCCCGCCGATGATCACCTCGATACCGACATCAACCTGCACTCTTATGTGGTCAAGCGACCAGCGGCGACCTTCTTCGTACGCGCCGAGGGTGACTCAATGCACGGCGACGGGATCTACCACGGTGACTTACTGGTGGTCGACCGCAGCCTAGAGGCGTGCCCAGGCCGTGTGCTAATCATCGCTCTAGATGGCGAACTGACCGTTAAGCGCCTGGAGCGAGTGGGCCAGCAGTACTATCTGGTCGCAGCCAACCCGAGCTACCGGCCGATTCCGCTGGCTGGCCGCGAGACTCATGTCTGGGGTGTGGTCACTCACGTCATTCACGCGTTGCCAGGCGCACCAACTTGATCGCCCTGGTAGACTGCAACAACTTCTACGTCAGTTGCGAACGAGTGTTCGACCCGCGGCTCGAAGGGCGCCAAGTTGGTGTTCTTTCCAACAACGACAGCTGTATCGTCGCCCGCAGCAGCGAGCTAAAAAGCCAAGGCGTCGAAATGGGTGCGGCCATGCACCTGCTTCCACCACATGTCCGTCACCAGGCTGTGCTGCTGTCCAGCAACTACGCGCTATACGGCGACATGAGTCGGCGTGTAACGCAGATACTTGGCGAGTTTTCGCCGCATATCGAAGTCTACTCCATCGACGAGAGCTTCGTCGGTTTCCAGGGCTTCGATCCGTCTACGCTTGAAGAGCATAGTCATCAGTTGCGCCGAACAGTTCTCAAGTGGACCGGCATCCCGGTGTCGGTGGGCATCGCGCAGACCCGTGTTCTCGCCAAGGTTGCCAACCGAGCAGCCAAGATGAATCCAGCCTATGAGGGCGTTTGCATGTTGGACGCTGACAACGGACATACCACGCGGTCGCTGCTTCAAAATTTGCCCGTGACAGAGCTATGGGGCGTAGCCAGACGCACCGGCGAGCGCTTGGCAGTGATGGGCATCGAGACTGCCTGGCAGTTGCGTGAGGCTGATCCCAAGCGGATTCGTCGAGCTTTCTCAGTAGTATTAGAGCGAATCGTCTGGGAACTGCGAGGCCAGCCCGCCATTACGCTCGATGACATGGCGGCGCCGAAGCGGCAGATCATGGTCTCACGCTCATTCGGGCGTCTGACTAGCGATCCCACCGATCTGCGCGAAGCCGTTCGGCAGCACGCCGCCAGAGCCGGGGAAAAGCTGCGTCGCCAGGGCAGCGTGGCCAGAGCGGTGATGGTGTTCGTACGTACCAACCCCTTCCAGCCAAGCCAGCCACAGTATCGCAACAGCGCCGTGGTGCCCTTGGCGCAGCCCTGCAACGACACCCGCGATATTGCCCAGGCCGCAGCACGCGGGCTTGATATCGTATTCCTGGAAGGGTACCGCTACCAAAAAGTTGGCGTGATGCTTCTCGATATCTCGGACGAGGCTAACCGCCAGCTATCGTTGGGGGAGACCACACAGAGTGAGGGCGAGCGTAAACGACGTCAGAATTTGATGGCCACAGTCGACATACTTAACCGTGAGCTGGGGAGAGACAAGGTTAGACTAGGCTTACCTAGACAAGAAAATTCCTGGAGACTAAAGTGTGAAAAGAGATCGCCGAGGTACACGACGCGATGGGAGGAGCTGGTAGTAGTAAAATCGTGATGCCCAATATATGTCTAGTATATCAAATATGCTTTGCATGCAAGAAGACTAGGGGTCGGGGGTGTCAGTCAAACGAAACACAAGCTGCACTTACATAGGATCTATAGGCCTAATAGTTCTTGGCATTTTGTGCTGGTTGTGATCACTCAGCAAAATAAGCGCTCTTTATAATGCGCTTTATACATAATTTCGGGTATCCGGATTAACTGGTTGAAGGGGCCCTCAAGCCCTTCCAAACCCTTAATCCTCCCAGAAGGTTGATAGATCGACGCCGAAATTCTTCTCTGGCTCGGGGAGCCCCATGCTGTAGGTCATAGTGGCCTTGCCTAGGAACGGGGATTCCTTGGTCTGCGGCGACTTCTTCTTGTGCTTGGTGGTGTAGAGCATCCGGGCCCGCATCACCTCGAACGAATAACCCCGGCCATCGCGGTTCTTATCCTTGGCCAGCCGGTTGATCGACTCCGTGAAGGCGTTGGTGATCGGGATGTCAGTCTCGAAGTAGGTCAGTATCTCCTCACGCCAGCCGCTGACGGCGCTGACGAGATCTTTCCAGACCTCCTTCTGCCCCTGCGGGATATCGTCAATCCAGCGAGCCAGCGCCTTCTCGACATCACGACGAGTGGTGCAGTCCCAGATGTGGTAGAACCGCTCCTTGTGTTCGTAGGCCGCAAGGAGCCGAGGGAAGGCCCCTGTCCATGTCTCCATGATGAGCCGCTCGCGATCTGAAACGTCGTGAGCACGCTTCAGCAGGATC
>NZ_JARANV010000039.1 GCF_029889845.1 Halomonas sp. 25-S5 | reverse complement strand
TCCCACGGGACCGCGCAAGACCCTCGGGAAGAAATATGTCGCGCCGACCGCCTGTGGATGACTTGGCCCGCCGGCAGAGACGAAAACGCCCGCGCGAGGCGGGCGTCGTGGTAGGGAGGCCTTGCCGACAAGGGTCAGGCGATGGTCACCCGGGCATAGCGCTTCTTGCCCGCCTGGATGACATAGCTGCGCCCGGTCTCCAGCATGTGGTCGCGCTGGACCACGTCGCCGTTCACCTTGACCCGGCCGTTACCCAGCATGTCCTTGGCCTGGGCGCTGTTGTTGGCCAGACCCGCGCGGTTCAGCACCGCGGCGATGGGCGCCTGGGCACCGCCCTCGAAGTCGACCTCGACCTCGGGCAGGTCCTCAGGCAACTCCCCCTCGGCCAGCTGGTTGCCGGCAGAGCGGTGGGCGTTGGCCGCCGCCTCTTCGCCGTGATAGCGGCCGATCAGCTCGCGGGCGAGGATCATCTTGATGTCACGGGGGTTGGCACCGGCCTCGGCATCGCGCTTGAGCGCCTCGATCTCCTCATTGGGCTTGAGCGAGAGCAGCTCGAAGTAGCGCCACATCAGGCTGTCGGGCATCGAGACCAGCTTGTTGAACATCGCCCCCGGCGCCTCGTCGACCCCGACATAGTTGCCCAATGACTTGGACATCTTCTGCACGCCGTCCAGCCCCTCGAGCAGCGGCATGGTGATCACCACCTGGGGCGCCTGACCGAAGTGCTTCTGGACCTCGCGACCCATCAGCAGGTTGAACTTCTGGTCGGTACCGCCGAGTTCCACGTCGGCCTCCAGCGCCACGGAGTCGTACCCCTGCACCAACGGATAGAGGAACTCGTGAATGGAGATCGGCTGACCCGCGCTGTAGCGCTTGTCGAAGTCGTCGCGCTCGAGCATGCGCGCCACGGTACTCTGGCCGGCCAGCTCGATCATGTCGGCCGCACTCATGGCGGAGAACCACTCGGCATTGAAGCGCACCTCGGTCTTGTCGGGATCGAGGATCTTGAACACCTGCTCCCTGTAGGTCTGGGCGTTGGCCTTGACCTCCTCCTCGGTGAGCGGCTTGCGCGTCACGTTCTTGCCGGTGGGATCACCGATGCGGCCGGTAAAGTCGCCGATCAGGAAGATGACCTCGTGGCCCAGGTCCTGAAACTGGCGCATCTTGGTCAGCAGCACGCTGTGCCCCAGGTGCAGGTCCGGCGCGGTGGGGTCAAAGCCCGCCTTGATGCGCAACGTGCGCCCGGACTCCAGCTTCTTGACCAGCTCCTCCTCGAGCAATATCTCGTGGGTGCCGCGGTTCAGCAGCGCCAGGGCGCCAGCAACATCGGTCATTGTCTCCTCTCCACTCAGCAGGCGGCCCGCGGCCCCGCGGGCACTCGGTAGTCGAATGGTCGGGGATGTTACCATGTCCGGCCATCCACGGTTGAGCCCGCCCGGGAGTCCCCATGAGCCTCTTCATCGGCCTGATGTCAGGCACCAGCCTCGACGGCATCGATGCCGCCCTCGTCGAGATCCGGGAGGGCGGCACACCCCGCCTGGTCGCCACCCATGAGACGCCGATGCCCGAGACGCTGCGCGACCTGCTGTGGCGGCTCTGCCATGCCGACCGGGTGGCCTTTGCCGAACTGGCGGCCGCCGAGGACGCCTTCTGCCGCCTGCAGGCCGAGGCCGTCGAGGCACTGATCGCCTCGAGCGGGGTGGACAGAGCGGCCATCTCGGCCATCGGCAGCCATGGCCAGACCATCGAGCACGCCCCGCGAGGCCATGACGGCGGCCCGGCCTATACCCTGCAGCTCGACAACCCGAGCCTGCTGGCCGAACTCACCGCTCGCCCGGTAGTGGCCGACTTCCGGCGTCGCGATCTGGCCGCCGGCGGCCAGGCCGCGCCCCTGGCGCCGGCCTTCCATGAGGCGCTGTTGCGGGTGCACGGCGAATGGCGCCTGGTGCTCAACCTCGGCGGCTTCGCCAACCTGACCCTGCTGCCGCCCGCCGAGGACGAACGCGCGCCGCTGGGCTTCGACACCGGCCCGGCCAATGCCCTGCTGGATGCCTGGCATGCCCGGCATCGCGGTGGACGCTTCGATGCCGGCGGCGCCTGGGCGGCCTCGGGACGGGTCGACGAGGCGCTGCTGGAGCGCCTGCTGACGGACCCCTTCTTCCACCTGCCACCACCGCGCAGCACGGGCCGGGAGCTCTTCCACCTGAACTGGCTGCAGGGGCACCTGCAAGGCAGGGAAGCCCCGCAGGACGTCCAGGCCACTTTGGCCGAGCTGACCGCGGCCAGCGTGGCGCTCGGCGTGGGGATGGCCCGGGAGCGACTCGATGCCCCGCCGGCCGCGGTGCTGGTGCCCTGCGGCGGCGGCGCCCGCAATCCGGACCTGCTGGCCCGCCTGGCCCGCCGGCTGCCCGAGACACCGCTGGTTCCCGGGGACGACTGGGGCTGGCCCGCCGAGTGGCTGGAGGCCGGCGCCTTCGCCTGGCTGGCGTGGCGGCGACTGGCCGGACTGCCCGGCAACCTGCCCTCGGTGACCGGCGCCGCCGGCCCTCGGGTGCTGGGCGGCCTATACACCTCCTGAGCCTCGGGGCCCTAGAAGTCGTCCTCGCCGCGCAGCGACAGATGGCTGGC
Organism: Halomonas sp. 25-S5; assembly: GCF_029889845.1. GTDB lineage: Bacteria > Pseudomonadota > Gammaproteobacteria > Pseudomonadales > Halomonadaceae > Halomonas. The sequence goes on along the minus strand of NZ_JARANV010000039.1, from coordinate 10,737 downwards.
CGCTTCCCGGGCCTGGCTCACGCCCTCGCTGCTCTCGTCGCCATACTTGATCATCATGCGCAGGTCATTGGCCGAATCGGCATGCACCAGCGCCACTTCCTCGGTAATCTTGCCGGCCTTGAAGAGATCGAAGAGCGCCTGGTCGAAGGTCTGCATGCCGAGGTCCCGCGAGCGGGTCATGACATTCTTGATCTCGGAGACCTCCCCCTTGCGCACCAGGTCACCGATCAGCGGCGACTTGAGCATGATCTCGATGGCCGGGCAGCGTCCGCCGTCCACCGTGGGCAGCAACTGCTGGGCGACGATGGCCCGCAGGTTGAGCGAGAGGTCGAGCCACACCTGGGCGTGTCGCTCGATGGGAAAGAAGTTGATGATCCGGTCCAGCGCCTGGTTGGCATTGTTGGCATGCAGGGTAGCCAGGCAGAGGTGGCCGGTCTCGGCGAAGGTCAGGGCGTGTTCCATGGTCTCCCGAGTACGCACCTCGCCGATCAGGATCACGTCCGGTGCCTGGCGAAGGGTGTTCTTCAGCGCCACTTCGAAGGATTCGGTGTCGATGCCGACCTCGCGCTGGTTGATGATCGCCTTGCGGTGCGGGTGCACATACTCGATGGGATCCTCGACGCTGATGATGTGGCCGCCGAGGGTCTCGTTGCGCTGCTGGATCATCGACGCCAGGGTGGTCGACTTGCCGGTGCCGGTCCCCCCGACCACGAACACCAGGCCGCGCTTGTTGTTGGCCAGCTCGCCGAGCGTGGCCGGCAGCGACAGCTCCTCCAGGTGGGGAATCTCGAAGCCGATGCGCCGGATCACCATGGCCATCTGGTTGCGCTGCTGGAAGGCACTGACGCGGAAGCGTCCCTTGTCCTTGAGGCTCAGCGCGAAGTTGGCCTCATGCTCGACGCGGAAGCGCTCCAACAACATCTCGGGAATCGAGGCACCGACCAGTTCGGTGACCTGCGCCACGCTGAGCCCCTGGTCGCCCAAGGGGGTAAGTTGGCCGGCCATCTTGAGGGTCGGCGGCGCATTCACCGAGATCAGAAGATCCGAGGCCTCCTTCTGCACCATGATGTCCAGCAGCTGGTAGAGCCACTCTTTTGCCGTCATGTCCCTGCTCCTTTTTGTCGTTGTGCCTTCCTCAGCTCGCCAGCACGCCCTTGGCCTTGGCCTGGGCCTCTTCGCGCGTCACCATGTTGTCCGTCACCAGGCGTGCCAGCGAGGAATCCAGGGTCTGCATGCCCAGGTTGCCGCCGGTCTGGATTGCCGAGTAGATCTGCGCCACCTTGTCCTCGCGGATCAGGTTACGCACCGCCGCGGTGGCCACGAGGATCTCGTGGGCCGCCACCCGGCCGCCGCCCTGGCGCTTGAGCAGGGCCTGGGAGATCACCGCCTGCATTGACTCGGAGAGCATCGAGCGCACCATGGACTTTTCATCGCCGGGAAAGACGTCGATGATCCGGTCGATGGTCTTGGCCGCGGAGGTGGTGTGCAGGGTGCCGAACACCAGGTGGCCGGTCTCGGCGGCGGTGAGGGCCAGCCGAATCGTCTCCAGGTCGCGCAGCTCGCCGACCAGGATGATGTCCGGGTCCTCGCGCAGGGCACTGCGCAGCGCCGGAGCGAAGCCATGGGTATCGCGGTGCACCTCGCGCTGGTTGACCAGGCAGCGCTTGCTGCGGTGCACGAACTCCACCGGATCCTCGATGGTGAGGATGTGCTCGAAGCGGTTGTCGTTGATGTAGTCGATCATCGCCGCCAGCGTGGTGCTCTTGCCCGAGCCGGTGGGGCCGGTGACCAGCACCAGGCCGCGGGGCAGCATGGAGAGCTGACGAAACACCGGGCCCATGCCCAGGTCCTCCAGGGTCAACACCTCGGTGGGGATGGTACGGAACACCGCCCCGGCCCCGCGGGCCTGGTTGAAGACGTTGACACGGAAGCGCGAGACGCCCGGCACTTCGAAAGAAAAGTCGGTCTCGAAGAACTCCTCGTAGTCGCGACGCTGGCGGTCCGCCATGATGTCGTAGATCAGCTTGCGGACCTCGCGGTCCTCCATGGCCGGCACGTTGAGCCGGCGGATGTCGCCATCGACGCGAATCATCGGCGGCAGGCCCGCCGAGAGGTGGAGATCCGAGGCCTTCTGTTTTGCCGAGAATGCCAGCAGTTCGGTAATATCCATGCGTTTCCCCTGCTCCCGGGATAAGGTTCCCTTCAGTATGACCAGTATGACAGACACTCAGACATGACGGACCTGGTACTTTCCGAGTCCCTGGCCGCTGCCCGCACCCGGCTCGCCGCGGCGCTGAACGCCGCCAGCCGGCCCGCCGATGCCGCCCGGCTGCTGGCCGTCAGCAAGACCAAGCCCGCCGCCATGATCCGCGAGGCCTGGCACCTGGGCCAGCGCGAGTTCGGCGAGAACTATGTCCAGGAGGCCCTGGACAAGCAGGCCGAGCTGGCGGACCTGGACCCCATCGTCTGGCATTTCATCGGTCCGCTGCAATCCAACAAGACCCGCGACGTGGCCGAGCACTTTGCCTGGGTGCATAGCGTAGACCGTGAGAAGATCGCCCGGCGTCTGAATGATCAACGCCCCGAGGCGCTTGGCCCGCTGGACATCTGCCTGCAGGTCAATATCAGCGACGAGGCGAGCAAGTCCGGCGTCTCGCTCGCGGCACTGCCCGCCCTGGCCGAGGCGGTTCAGACGCTGCCTCGCTTGCGCCTGCGCGGGCTGATGGCGATCCCCGCGCCAGCCGAGGGAATGGACGCCCAGCGCGCGCCCTTCGCCCGCCTTCGCGAGGCCCTCGAGGGGCTCCGCGTGCGCTTCCCCGAGGCACCGCTGGACACCCTCTCCATGGGCATGAGCGCCGACCTGGAGGCCGCCGTGCTCGAGGGTGCCACCCTGGTCCGCCTGGGCACCGCGATCTTCGGGGAACGCACCGCACAAGAGTGACAACCACCAGACGCCGGAGAACCATGCCGGCCACATTCGTCGACCGACACAGGACAGACCCATGGCCAGCAGAGTCACCTTCATCGGCGCCGGCAACATGGCCGGCGCCATCATCGGCGGGATGATCGAGAGCGGCTTCTCGCCCGACGACATCACGGCTACCTCGCCCAGCGACGATATCCTCGCCCCGCTGCGCGAACGGCTGGGCATCCAGACCGCGACCGACAACGCCGCGGCCGTCGCCGAGTCCGACGTGGTGGTGCTGGCGGTCAAGCCGCAGATCATGCGCGAGGTCTGTGAGAAGATGCGCGATGCCGTCCAGGCACGCCGGCCGCTGATCGTCTCGGTGGCGGCGGGGCTGCCCGCCGAGACCCTGGAGCACTGGCTCGGCGGCGACCTGCCGCTGGTGCGCTGCATGCCCAACACCCCCGCGCTGGTCGGTGCCGGGGCCGCCGGGCTCTACGCCAATGCCAAGGTCGACGACGCCCAGCGCCGGCTCGCCACCGAGCTGATGGAGGCCGTGGGCCTGGTGGAGTGGGTCGACGACGAGGCCCTGCTCGATGCGGTCACCGCCGTCTCGGGCAGCGCCCCGGCCTACTTCTTCCTGATGTTCGAGGCGATGGAAGAGGCCGGCGCCACGCTGGGCCTGCCCGCCGACACCGCCCGACGGCTGGCCATGCAGACCGCCCTGGGCGCGGCCAAGATGGCACTCTCGAGCGACAAGCCACCCGCCGAGCTCAAGCGCAACGTGATGTCGCCCGGCGGCACCACCGAACGCGCCATCGAGCACCTCGAGGAGGCCGGCCTGCGCCGCATCATGGCCGAGGCGATGACCGCCTGTGCCGACCGCGCCCGCGAGATGGCCGACGAGCTCGGCAAGCGCTGACCCGACAGCCCGCCACCCAGGCGGGCTGACACGACGACGTTTCAAGACATGGAGGAGCCCCGATGGGCAGTCAACTGGGAAGCGCCGGCCTGCTGCTGGTGAACACCCTGATCAACATCTACATCTTCCTGCTGATGCTGCGCTTCCTGCTGCAGGCATCCCGGGCCGACTACTACAACCCCATCAGCCAGTCGGTGGTGAAGATCACCCAGCCGGCGGTACGTCCCTTCCAGAGCTTCCTGGGACCGGTGATGGCTCGCTTCGACCTGGCCACTCTGGCCACGGCCTTCGTCATCAAGGCGATCAGCATCATCGTGATCCTGCAGATCGCCGGCTTCGGCATGGCGCCCATCGCCGGCGTGGCGATCGGCTCTCTGGCCGCCATCGCCAACGCCATCCTCAAGATCTACTTCTTCGCGCTGATCGTGATGATCATCCTCAGCTGGGTGGCGCCCCAGGCCAGCCATCCCGGTGCCCTGCTGGTGATGCAGCTGGTGGAGCCGATCATGGCGCCGGTGCGCAAGGTGATCCCGCCGCTGGGCATGATCGACCTCTCGCCCATCGTGGTGTTCATCGCCATCAGCCTGATCGATGGTATCGTGGTCGGCTCGCTGACCCGTGCCGCCGGCATCGCCGGTGCCCTGGTCGGCCTGTGAGGCCGGCCGACACCCACGACTGGACACGACACGACTGATGCCCGAGTTCCCCCGCGATTCGGTCGGCCTGGTGACGCCCGAGACGGCGCACTTCGACGACCCCCTGGCCCTGGCCTGCGGCAGGACGCTGCCGGCCTACGATCTCGTCTACGAGACCTACGGCACCCTCAATGCCGAGGGCTCCAATGCCATCCTGATCTGCCATGCCCTCTCCGGCCACCACCATGCGGCCGGCTACCACGCAACGGACGAGCGCAAACCGGGCTGGTGGGATGCGCATATCGGCCCCGGCAAGTCGATCGACACCGAACGCTTCTTCGTGGTCTCGCTGAACAACCTCGGCGGCTGCCACGGCAGCACCGGCCCCACCAGCCAGAACCCGACGACGGGTCACCAGTGGGGGCCCGACTTCCCGCTCATGACCGTGGAAGACTGGGTCCACAGCCAGGCGCGGCTGGCCGACCGACTGGGCATCGCGCGCTTCGCCGCGGTGATCGGCGGCAGCCTGGGGGGCATGCAGGTGCTGCAGTGGACCCTCGCCTACCCCGAGCGCATCGCCAATGCGGTGGTCATCGCGGCGACACCGAAGCTATCGGCACAGAACATCGCCTTCAACGAAGTGGCCCGCCAGGCGATCCGCTCCGACCGTGACTTCTTTGAGGGCTGGTACGCCAACCATGACACGGCGCCGCGCCGCGGCCTCAAGCTCGCCCGCATGGTGGGTCACATCACCTACCTCTCCGAAGACGCCATGGGCAGCAAGTTCGGCCGCGATCTGCGCAGCAACGACCTGAACTTCGGCTACGACGTGGAGTTCCAGGTGGAGTCCTACCTGCGCTACCAGGGCGACACCTTCTCCACCTCCTTCGATGCCAACACCTACCTGCTGATGACCAAGGCGCTGGACTACTTCGACCCGGCCGCGGCCCACCACGGCGACCTGGCCCGGGCCCTGGCATCCGCCGCCTGTCCCTTCCTGGTGGTCAGCTTCACCACCGACTGGCGCTTCCCGCCACCGCGCTCCAAGGAGCTGGTCAACGCCCTGATCCGTGCCAACAAGGCCGTCAGCTACGCCAACATCGACTCGCCGCACGGCCACGACGCCTTCCTGATGCCCGAGCCGCGCTACCAGGCGGTGTTCGCCGCCTTCATGAACCGCGTCGCCCGCGACCAGGGCCTGGAGGACCGCCCATGATGCGCGCCGACCTCAAGCTGATTCACGACTGGGTCCCACAGGGCGCGAGGGTGCTCGACCTGGGCTGCGGCGAGGGCACGCTCCTGGCGGCGCTGGCCCGCGACAAGCAGGTCACCGGCTTCGGCCTGGAGATCGACCCCGACGGCATCACCGCCTGCCTGGCCAAGGGCGTCAACGTCATCGAGCAGAACCTCGACGAGGGGCTGGCCAACTTCGAGGATGACGCCTGCGACCTGGTGGTCATGACCCAGGCGCTGCAGGCGCTGCGCCGCCCGGACCTGATGCTCGACGAGATGCTGCGCGTTGCCGGGGAGTGCATCATCACCTTCCCCAACTTCGCCTACTGGCGCCACCGCGCCTACCTGGGTTTCAAGGGCTACATGCCGGTGTCCCGGTCGCTGCCCCATGCCTGGTACGACACCCCCAATATCCACCTCTCGACCTTCAACGACTTTGAACGCCTGTGCCGCGACAAGGGTCTGAGCATTGTCGACCGGGCGGTGGGGATCGGTGACCACGAGGGACACTGGACCTCGCGGTGGTGGCCCAACCTGTTCGGCGAGATCGCCATCTTCCGGGTCGCCCGCCGCAGGGCGTGACCCGGGAGGCGCAGGCAAGACACCGGAGGAGGGAGAACCGACGATGATCCGACACAGCCTGGCGGCCCTGGCCATGGGCCTGGCGCTGCTGCTGACCCTGCCGGCCCAGGCCCAGCAGTACCAGCAGGTGGGGGACTACCAGATCCACTACAGCGCCGTGAACACCAGCTTCCTGCCGGAGGCGGTGGCGCGGGAGCACGGCATCCCGCGCAGCCAGGTCATGGCGCTGCTCAACGTCAGCGTGATGGAGGAGCTCGAGGATGGCGCGACCCGCCCGGTCACGGCCTCGGTCGACGGTCGCATCGGCGGGCTCGACGGGGGCGACGCCACGCCACTGGCGTTTCGCAGCCTGCGCATCGGCGACACGCCGTCCCAGGTGGCGGTATTCCGCATCCACGAGGACGCCCCGATGCGCTTCGACCTTCGCGTGCGCTACGACCGCAATGCCGCGCCCGCCGAGGTCAGCTTCATCCAGCGCTTCTATATCGACCGCTGAATCCGCGAGCCTCTCGGCTCAATCGACGACGGCGGTCGGGTCCACCTCGCGGAAGAGCGAGACCGGCAGCCGGCGTCCCAGGCGAATCGCCACCGGCACGCCGGCCTCTCGGGTCACTTCGCAGCGCCGCGCCAGCACCTCCACGCCAAGGCCCGCCACCTCGCGCAGGCTCGCGGCATAGGCCGGGTCCAGATGGGCCGCGGGGGCCACGTCCTCGATGCCCTCGTGGGCCACGCAGAAGAGCAGCACGGCGCGCTGTCCACGGGCGGCCAATGCCGCCAGCGCCTCGAGGTGCTTGCGACCCCGCACGCTCACCGCGTCGGGGAAGTAGCCGTGCCCGTCGCTCTCCTTCAGCGTCACCTGCTTGACCTCGACGAAGGCACAGCCGCGCTCGGGATCGTCGAGGCGAAAGTCGAGTCTCGACCCCTCCACCGTGGCCTCGCGGCGGATCTGCTCGTAGCCCGCCAGCTCCGCCACGCGCCCCGCGCGCAGCGCCTCCTCGACGATGCGGTTGGCGCGTCCGGTGTGCACCGAAGCCGTCGCCGTGATGCCGTCGGGACGGGGCAGCTCGATCAGCTCCCAGGTCCAGGCCAGCTTGCGGGCCGGGTTGTCGCTGGGCGATAGCCAGACCCGGCACCCCGGCACGTTCACGGCCCGCATCGAGCCGGTATTGGGGCAGTGGGCCACCACCTCGCGGCCGTCATCGAGGCGCACGTCGGCCAGGAAGCGCTTGTAGCGACGCAGCAGAGTCCCGGGGGCCAGGGTCGGGTACTCCATCAGCGGCGCGCCAGGAAGCGCTCGAGGCGGCTCACGGCCTCCTCCAGCCGCGCCTCGCCGGTAGTGAAGGCGATCCGCACATGGTGCTCACCGCCGTGCAGGGCGAAGTCCGTCCCCGGGGTGATGGCGACGTTTTCCTCCTCGAGCAGCGCCCGGCAGAAGGCCTCGCTGTTGCGACTTACGCGCGAGATGTCGAGCCACAGGTAGAAGGCCCCCTGGGGCGGCAGCGACGGCGCCAGCCCCAGGCGCGAGAGCCCCGCCAGCAGGGCGTCGCGGCGCCTGCCCAGTTCCCTTCGCCGCCCCTCGAGGATGCCGTGGCACTCGGGCGTGAAGGCGGCCAGGGCGGCATGCTGGGCCGGCGTGGAGGGGGCCAGGAAGACGTTCTGGGCCAGCCGGGTGAGGGGCTCCACTGCCGCCTCGGGGGCCAGCAGCCAGCCCAGGCGCCAGCCGGTCATGCCGAAGTACTTGGAGAAGCTGTTGACCACGAAGGCATCGGCGCTGAGCGAGGCCACCGAGAGCGGTTCGAGATCGAAGCAGAGCCCCTGGTAGATCTCGTCCACCAGCAGGTGGCCGCCACGCGCCGCCACCGTCTCGGCCACCGCCGCGAGCTGCCCGGCATCGAGCATGTGCCCGGTGGGGTTCGAAGGCGTAGCGAGCATCGCCAGGCGGGTAGCGTCGCGCCAGTGGGCCTCGACGAGCCCGGCATCCAGCTGCCAGCCGCTGGCCGGGCCCACCGGCACGGCGTCCACCTCGGCGCCGGCCAGGGCCATGAAGTGGCGGTTGCAGGGGTAGTTGGGATCGGCCATCAACACTCGATCACCGGGGCCGGCCAGCAGCTGGCTGGCCAGCAGCAGCGCCCCGGAGGCGCCGGGCGTGACCAGGATGCGCCTGGGGTCGACCGCGGCACCGAAGTGCTCGGCATAGTGGCCGGCGATTGCCTCGCGCAGCGCCGGCAGCCCCGCCGCCGGCGTGTAGCGGGTATGGCCCGCCGACAGCGCGGCGCGACCGGCCTCGACCACCGGCTCGGGGGTCGGGAAATCGGGCTCACCGACCTCCAGATGGATGACATCGTGCCCGGCGGCTTCGCGGGCCTGGGCCGTCTCCAGCAGGCTCATCACGCGGAAGGGGGCGATGCGCTCGACGCGCGGATTCCAGGACATGCACGGCTCCTCTCGACACGTCGCGGCACGACGGGCATCTTTTCCGCGGCCGGGAGTCAAAACCGGCATCTTACGACTTTTGGCGTGCCGGCGCAGTCCCTGCTGCGCAAGGGGTTGCACGGCCAAGCTTTTTGCGCTAAACAAGCACCCCTTTGGCGTGAGATACCAGGCACCATGGCGGGTATTGATCAGTAGTCACTCAAGTAACGAGGCAATCCCATGCCAGTAGCAGAAAAGAAGATGGAAGCTCCCAAGAAATTCACCCCGTACGAGCCGGCGCCGGGTGAAGAGTACATGAACGAGAAGCAGCTGGAGCACTTCCGACAGATCCTGCTGGGCTGGAAACAGGAGCTCATGGAAGAAGTCGACCGCACCGTGCGCCATCTGCAGGAGGAGGCGAACAACTACGCCGACCCCGCCGATCGCGCCACCCAGGAAGAGGGCTTCAACCTGGAACTGCGCACCCGCGATCGCGAGCGCAAGCTGCTCAAGAAGATCAACGAGACCCTCGAGAAGATCGACGAGGATGACTACGGCTTCTGCGAAGCTTGCGGTGTCGAGATCGGTATCCGCCGGCTGGAGGCGCGGCCCACCGCCACCTTGTGCGTGGACTGCAAGACCCTGGCCGAGCTCAAGGAAAAGCAGTTGGGCGGCTGAGTCAGCCATGCCGATCTCCGCGATCCCACCCCGCGACGGGCACCCCAGGGTGCCCGTTTGCGTATCGGGCCCGAACGACAGGGAGCGCCGATGAGCCGCTACCGTGGACGCTTCGCGCCGACCCCCTCGGGACCCCTGCACTTCGGCTCCCTGGTGGCGGCCCTGGCCAGCTTCCTGGATGCCCGAAAGGCCGGCGGCGACTGGCTATTGCGCATCGAGGACATCGACCCACCGCGCTGCCCCGCCGGAGCCGCCGACACCATCCTACGCCAGCTCGAGGCCTTCGGCCTGCACTGGGATGGCCCGGTCACCTGGCAGCATGACCACCGCGACGCCTATGCCGCCGCGCTGGAGCGACTCAAGGCCCTGGGGCTCGCCTACCCCTGCAGCTGCTCGCGCCGGCAGTGGCGCGAGCATGCCGTCTACCCCGGCTGGTGTCGAGACGGGGTGCGTGAGCCCGGCAAGCCGGTGGCCTGGCGACTGCGCAGCGACCTGGGCCTGCGCCCGGTGGTCTGGCAGGACCGCCTGTTCGGCGAGCAGCGTTTCGACCCGGCCGAGCTCGGCGACGTGGTGCTCCAGCGCAAGGACGGCCTCTGGGCCTACCAGCTCGCCGTGGTGGTCGACGACACCGACCAGGGCATCAGCGACGTGGTGCGCGGCGTCGACCTGCTCGACAATACCCCCTGGCAGCGCCAGCTGCAGCACGCCCTGGGCGTCCCCGAGCCGCGCTACCTGCACCTGCCGTTGATCATCGGCGAGGACGGCCAGAAGCTCTCCAAGCAGAACCTGGCGCCGGCCCTGCCGGAGCAGGACGATGCCGTGCGCCCGCTGCTGCATGCGGCTCTGGCGGCACTGGACCAGGCCCCGCCCCGTACGCTTGCCACGGCGCCGGTGGACGAGCAGCTGCGCTGGGCCGTCGCCCACTGGGAGATCGCCCGGCTGCGCGCCGAGGCCCACCGCCAGGCCGGCACCGTCGCGCCCTGAGAGGAGCCCGCCATGTACGTCTATCGCATCATGCTGTTCCTGGTCTTCGGCGGGTACCTGCTCTCGCCGCTGCTGATGAGCGGCTGGGCCAGCCCCGAGGTGGCCTGGTACCGCCCCTTCGTCATCTGGGGAGTGCTGATCGCCCTGACCCTGTGGCTGGAGCAGAAAAGGAAGCTCGATGAACGCTAGCCTCGGCGGCCTGCTGGCCCTCGGCAGCGGCTACCTGCTGCTGCTGTTCCTCGCTGCCCTGGCGGTGGAGCGGCACTGGATCCCCAGTAAGCGCTCCACCAACCCCACCTGTTGCGGCCTGAGTTAGACCGGTAGGGTGTCTTTCCAGCGCCAGGGCAGCAGCGTGTCGAGATCGTCATCCTCGCCAAGCGTCGGCA
>NZ_JARANV010000038.1 GCF_029889845.1 Halomonas sp. 25-S5 | reverse complement strand
GCTCGACTTGCATGTGTTAGGCCTGCCGCCAGCGTTCAATCTGAGCCATGATCAAACTCTTCAGTTTAAAGTCTGACTAGTTCCTAAGGTGGAACCAAACCTGGCTCAAGGTTCAAACGTTCTCAAAAAGATCCGAAGATCATTGACGAGTCGCTTGCCTTGAATGTTTCAGTGACTGGTCACCAACATCCCGACAAGCGCCCACATGAATTACCTGATCGATTGTTAAAGAGCGGCTCCGGACTCGAATAAAGAAAGAGCGGAGCGTCTCGCTGTTGCCGTCGTGCCCGGCTGCTTCCGATGAAGCGGCGGTCTCGCCGGCGCCCTGCGAGGAAGGCGCATTCTACGTGATCGGCTGTCGGTGTCAACCCTGCGAGGCGTTCCGAAGAAGCGAAGCGGGTGACCGAAACCTCGTGCCGCCGGAGCGAAGCGAGTGCCGATAGAGCCCTCAGCTGATTCAAGAAATGCCCTCAGCGGGTCTCTGTCACGAGTGGCGGGCATTCTACCGAATGCGGCGAGTTCGTCAAGCGGGAATTTCCAGAACTTCCTCGAAAAACCCAAATGGAAACAAGCACTTCTGCCACTTATCACCGCCTGAAACGTTGCCCGTTGCCGGCAGCGGATGCGTACTTTACGATCTGCGGCCGGAACACGCAACCCCTGTACGTCAGAAAAATATAGCTCAGCATTGCGCCGCACGCCATGTCACTCGCCGGCGTGTTTCCCACGGGCCCAGAGGGCGTGCCCGAGGACGGGGCCCTCCCCGGGAGAGCACCCCCTGATGCGTGGATGGCGGCGGACGGCGACGGGACGCGCAGGAACTCAGATCACGAAGAGATCGACGAAACGGTTGACCGGGGTACGCTCCAGGCGCACCTGCTCCCCGCACAGCGCGACGATCTGCTCGCAGCGGCCCGCCGGGAAACGAGTCGCCAGGTTGCGCCGGAACTTGTCGACCAGCAGCGGAATCCCCTCGGCCCGACGGCGGCGATGGCCCACCGGGTAGTCGACCTCGACCTTTTCCGTGGCACTGCCGTCCTTGAAGAAGACCTGGATGGCATTGGCGATGGAGCGCTTCTCAGGGTCGTAGTAGTCCCGCGAGTAGGCCTCATCCTCGACCACCTCCATCTTGCCGCGCAACGCATCGATGCGCGGGTTCGCCTCGTGGAACTCGTCCTCGTAGTGCTCGGCGGTCAGGCTGCCGAAGATCAGCGGCACGGCGGTCATGTACTGCAGGCAATGATCACGGTCGGCGGGATTGGCCAGGCTGCCCGACTTGGAGATGATGCGTATCGCCGAGTCGTGGGTCGTCAACACGATGCGGTCGATCTCCTCCAGCCGGCCCCTGACCTCGGGGTGCAGGGTGACGGCGGCCTCGCAGGCCGTCTGGGCGTGGAACTCGGCGGGAAAGGAGATCTTGAAGAGGATGTTCTCCATCACGTAGCTGCCGAGTTCGCGCTGGAAGGTGAACTTGCGCTGTGCTTCCGGCTTGAGGGCCAGATCCCGGTTGGTATGACTGAAGAGGATGTCGTAGAACCCCCACTGCGGAGCGGAGAGCACCCCGGGGATGCCCATCTCGCCGCGCATGGCGATATCGGCGAGACGCACCGCGCGTGACGTGGCATCCCCGGCGGCCCAGCTCTTGCGCGAGCCGGCATTGGGAGCATGACGGTAGGTGCGCAGGCTCTGGCCGTCGACCCAGGCATGGGAGAGCGCCGAGAGCAGCTGCTCACGATCGGCGCCCATCAGCTTGGCCACCACCGCGGTGGACGCCACCTTGACCAGCACCACGTGATCGAGACCGACGCGGTTGAAGGAGTTGTCCAGCGCCAGGACGCCCTGAATCTCGTGGGCCATGATCATGGCCTCCAGCACCTCGCGCATGGTCAGCGGCGACTCGCCCTGGGCCAGACGCTTCTGGGAGAGGTGGTCGGCAATGGCCAGGATTCCCCCCAGGTTGTCGGAGGGGTGACCCCACTCGGCGGCGAGCCAGGTATCATTGTAGTCGAGCCAGCGGATGATGGCCCCGATATCCCAGGCCGCCTTGACGGGATCCAGCCGAAACGAGGTCCCTGGCACGCGGGCGCCATGGGGCACCACGGTGCCCTCGACCAGCGGCCCAAGGTGCTTGGTGCACTCCGGGAAGCGCAGCGCCAGCAGGCCGCACCCCAGGGTGTCCATCAGGCAATGGCGGGCGGTATCCAGCGCCTCGCTGCTCTCGATCGTGAAGCCAAGGACATAGTCGGCGATCTTCTGCAGCTCGACGTCGTAGTCCGGCCGCACATTGGCTTCCACAGTGCTCATGTTCTTCTCCTGTCGTGTCATCGCAAGCTACCCTCCACTATAGGAGACGCCCCGGGTCCTGCGACCCGGGGCGTCTTTTCCCTCGACAGAACGATGCACAGCGAAGGCGTTAGACGCTATCGCCCGGCACCCGGACCCAGCCCTCCATCAGCACCCGGGCGCTGCGGCTCATCACCGCCTGGTCGATCACCCAGCGCCCCTCCACCAGGCTCGCCTCGGCGCCGACCCGCAGGCTGCCCGAGGGATGGCCGAAGGTGACGGCGTTGCGCTTGCCGCCGCCGGCGGCCAGGTTGACCAGGGTGCCCTCGATGGCGGCTGCCGAGGCAATGGCCACCGCCGCGGTGCCCATCATGGCGTGGTGTAGCTTGCCCATGGAGAGCGCCCGCACCAGCAGGTCGATCTCCTGAGCTTTGACCTGCTTGCCGCTGGAGGCGAGGTAGTCGGCCGGCGGCGCGACGAAGGCCACCTTGGGGGTATGCTGGCGAGCCGCGGCCTCGCTGACGTCGGCGATCAGCCCCATCTTCACCGCCCCGTGGGCGCGGATGGTCTCGAACCTCTCCAGCGCCTTGGCGTCGCCGTTGATCGCCTCCTGCAATTCGCTCCCGGTATAGCCGAGTTCGGCGGCATTCAGGAAGACGGTCGGGATACCCGCGTTGATCATGGTCGCCTTGAGGGTGCCCACGCCCGGCACCTCCAGGTCATCCACCAGGTTGCCGGTGGGGAAGATGGCACCCTCGCCGTCCGCCGGGTCCTTGAAGGCCACCGGCACCTCGGCGGCCGGAAAGGTCACCCCGTCCAGCTCGAAGTCGCCGGTCTCCTGCACCTGGCCATCGGTGATGGGCACCCGCGAGACGATGGTCTTGCCGATATTGGCCTGCCAGATGCGCACCTCGGCCTCGCCGTTCGCCGGAATGCGCGCCGGGTCCACCAGGCCATTACTGATCGCGAAGGGCCCCACCGCTGCGGAGAGGTTGCCGCAGTTGCCGCTCCAGTCGACGAAGGGCTTGTCAATGGAGACCTGGCCGAACAGGTAGTCCACATCGTGGTCGGGACTCTCGCTCCGGCTCAGGATCACCGTCTTGCTGGTACTCGATGTCGCCCCCCCCATGCCATCTATCTGCTTCTGATAGGGGTCGGGGCTGCCGATCACCCGCATCAGCAGGCGATCACGAGCCTCGCCGGGTACCTGGGCGGCGGCCGGCAGATCCGTAAGCTTGAAGAAGACGCCCTTGCTGGTGCCGCCACGCATATAGGTGGCGGGAATCCTGATTTGTGAACGATGCGTCTGAGGAACCTGGCTCATGCTCCCGCCACCTCCTCACTCTCTACACCTTCCAGGAAGTCCTGGGCGAAGCGCTGCAACACGCCGCCGGCCGTGTAGATGGAGACCTCCTCGGCGGTATCCAGGCGACAAGTGACCGGCACGCGGTCGACCTCGCCGGTCTTGCGGTGGATCACCAGCTCGAGGGTCGCGCCCGGCGACGCAGCGCCCTCCACGTCGTAGGTCTCGGTGCCGTCCAGCTGCAGGGTGTGGCGGGTGGTGCCCTCCTTGAACTGCAGCGGCATCACACCCATACCGATCAGGTTGGTGCGGTGGATACGCTCGAAGCCCTCGGCGACGATCGCCTCGACCCCGGCCAGCGCCACGCCCTTGGCCGCCCAGTCACGGGAGGAGCCCTGGCCGTAGTCGGCGCCGGCGATGACGATCAAGGGCTGGCCGCGCTCCATATAGGTCTCGATGGCCTCCCACATGCGGGTCACCTCGCCTTCCGGCTCGATGCGCGCCAGCGAGCCCTGCCTGACCTCACCGCTCTCGTCACGGACCATCTCGTTGAAGAGCTTGGGGTTGGCGAGAGTAGCCCGCAGAGCAGTGAGATGGTCGCCGCGATGGGTGGCGTAGGAGTTGAAGTCCTCCTCCGGCAGGCCCATCTTGTGCAGGTACTCGCCCGCCGCGCTGTCCAACATGATGGCGTTGGACGGGGACAGATGGTCGGTGGTGATGTTGTCCGGCAAGATCGCTAGCGGCCGCATGCCCTTCAGCGCACGCACGGCCGCCATGTTGCCTTCCCAGTACGGCGGGCGGCGAATGTAGGTGCTCTGCGGACGCCAGTCATAGAGCGGGCTCTCGGCCTTCTCGAAGGCGTCCAGGTCGAACATGGGAATGTAGACCTGCTTGAACTGCTCGGGCCTGACGTGCTCGGCAACGATGGCATCGATCGCCTCGTCGGAGGGCCACAGGTCCTTGAGCGTCACCGGGTTGCCGTTGTGATCGGTGCCCAGCACGTCCTTCTCGATGTCGAAGCGCACGGTACCGGCGATGGCATAGGCGACCACCAGCGGCGGCGAGGCCAGGAAAGCCTGTTTGGCGTGGGGGTGGATGCGGCCGTCGAAGTTGCGGTTGCCGGAGAGCACCGCGGTGGAATAGAGGTCGCGGTCGATGATCTCCTGCTGAATCTCGGGATCCAGGGCGCCGGACATGCCATTACAGGTGGTGCAGGCGTAGGCAACGATGCCGAAGCCAAGCTTTTCCAGCTCGGCGAGCAGGCCAGCCTCTTCCAGATAGAGACGCGCGACTTTCGATCCCGGCGCGAAGGAGGACTTCACCCAGGGCTTGCGCGTCAGGCCCAGTTCGTTGGCCTTCTTGGCCAGCAGGGCGGCGCCTACCACGTTGCGCGGGTTGGAGGTGTTGGTGCAGCTGGTGATGGCGGCGATGATCACCGCGCCATCGGGCATCTTGCCTTCCTGCTCCTCCGCCTGGACCTTGGCGTTGTCCTTATATGAGGGTACGGCGATGCCGCGCTCGGCAAGGGCGCTGGTAGGCAGGCGACGGTGCGGGCTGGAGGGGCCCGCCAGGTTACGCTCCACGCTGGAAAGGTCGAAGGTCAGCACCCGCTCGTACTGGGCCTGTGTCAGGCTGTCGGCCCACAGGCCGGTCTGCCTGGCGTAGGTCTCGACCAGCTCCACCTGCTCCGGCTCGCGGCCGGTCAGCGTCAGGTAGTCGATGGTCTGCTCGTCGATATAGAACATCGCCGCCGAGGCGCCATACTCCGGGGTCATGTTGGAGATGGTGGCGCGGTCGCCAATGGTCAGGCTCTTGGCCCCCTCGCCGAAGAACTCCAGATACGCCCCCACCACGCGCTCGCGGCGCAGGAACTCGGTGATCGCCAATACGATATCGGTGGCGGTGATGCCGGGCTTGGGCTTGCCGGTCAGCTCCACGCCGACGATATCGGGCAGGCGCATCATGGAGGGGCGCCCCAGCATCACGGTCTCGGCCTCGAGGCCGCCGACTCCGATGGCGATCACGCCCAGGCAGTCGATATGCGGGGTATGGCTGTCGGTACCTACGCAGGTGTCGGGGAAGGCCACGCCGTCGCGCGCCTGCACCACCGGCGACATCTTCTCCAGGTTGATCTGGTGCATGATGCCGTTGCCGGCGGGGATGACATCGACGTTCTCGAAGGCGGTCTTGGTCCACTCGATGAAGTGGAAGCGATCCTCGTTGCGGCGATCCTCGATGGCGCGGTTCTTGTCGAAGGCGTCCGCCTCGAAGCCGGCATGCTCCACGGCCAGGGAGTGGTCGACGATCAGCTGTGTCGGCACCACCGGGTTAACCTTGGCGGGGTCGCCGCCCTGCTCGGCGATGGCGTCGCGCAGGCCAGCCAAGTCGACGAGTGCCGTCTGGCCGAGGATGTCATGGCACACGACCCGCGCCGGATACCAGGGAAAGTCCAGATCACGGCGGCGCTCGATCAGCTGCTTGAGCGCGTCGGTGAGCAGCTCGGGCTCACAGCGGCGCACCAGCTGCTCGGCCAGCACCCGCGAGGTATAGGGAAGGGTGTCGTAGGCACCAGGCCGAATCTCCTCGACGGCGGCACGCACGTCGAAGTAGTCCAGCTCGGTGCCTGGGAGCGGTTTACGGTAGTCGGTATTCATGGCTCAGTCACGCTGCTCGATAGGCACCCACTCGCTCTTCTCCGGACCGATGTAGTCGGCGCTCGGGCGGATGATGCGGTTGTTGGCACGCTGCTCGAAGACATGCGCACACCAGCCGGTAACCCGCGAACAGACGAAGATCGGGGTGAACAGCTTGGTGGGAATATCCATGAAGTAATAGGCGCTGGCGTGGAAGAAGTCGGCGTTACAGAACAGCTTCTTCTCGCGCCACATCACTTCTTCGACGCGCTCGGAGACCGGGTAGAGCACGCTGTCGCCCACGTCCTCGGCGAGCTGCTTCGACCAGTGCTTGATGATGGCGTTGCGCGGGTCGGACTCGCGGTAGATCGCATGGCCGAAGCCCATGATCTTGTCCTTGCGCTCGAGCATGCCCATGATCTCGCGCTCGGCCTCCTCCGGCGACTGCCAGTCCTCGATCATCGCCATGGCCGCCTCGTTGGCGCCGCCATGCAGGGGACCGCGCAGCGAGCCGATGGCGCCGGTCACGCAGGAGTGCATGTCGGACAGGGTCGAGGCACAGACGCGAGCCGTGAAGGTCGAGGCGTTGAACTCGTGCTCGGCGTAGAGGATCAGCGAGACGTTCATCACCCGGGCATGCAGCTCGGAGGCCGGCTCGTCGCGCAGCAGATGCAGGAAGTGCCCACCGACCGACTCGTCATCGGTCTCGGTCTCGATGCGCACGCCATCGTGGCTGAAGCGATACCAGTAGCAGATGATCGACGGCAGCACGGCCAGCAGGCGGTCGGAGACGTCCTGCTGCTCATCGAAGCTCTGCTCGGTCTCGAGGTTACCCAGCATGGAGGCGCCGGTGCGCATCACGTCCATGGGGTGCGCGTCCTTGGGAATCTGCTCGAGCACGGTCTTGAGCGCGTCGGGCAGGCCACGCAGGCCCTTGAGCCTGGCGACGTAGGCATCGAGCTCGGCCTGGTTGGGCAACTTGCCCTTGAGCAGCAGGTAGGCCACCTCCTCGAAGCGCGCCTTCTCGGCCAACTCCTTGACGTCGAAGCCGCGATAGGTCAGGCCCGAGCCGGTCTTGCCGACGGTGCACAGAGCGGTAGTACCGGCACTCTGACCGCGCAGGCCGCTGCTGCTGACGGGTTTGTCTGCCATGTGGTATCTCCTTGTGAATCGATTCTTGTCGGGTTGACGGCCGGGCCGCGTTAGGCCTCGCCGCCCTTCTCCGCGAACTTACTCTCTGCAAACAAGGTGTCGAGCTTGCGCTCGAAGTCGTGATAGTTGAGGAAGTCGTAGAGCTCGTCGCGGGTCTGCATGAGGTCGACCACGTCTTTCTGGTGCCCCTGGTCGTGGATGCTCTGGTAGACCTTGAGGGCAGCGGCATTCATGGCGCGGAAGGCGGACAGCGGGTAGAGAACCATGCGGCATCCGACCTCACCCAGCTCCTGCTGGGTGAACAACGGCGTGGCGCCGAACTCGGTGATGTTGGCCAGGATCGGGGCGTCGACCCGCGCGCAGAAGGCGCGATAGTCATCGAGGGTGTGCACGGCCTCGGCGAAGATGGCATCGGCCCCGGCCTCGATGCAGGCGTTGGCCCGCTCGATGGCGGCATCCAGGCCATCCTTCTGGAAGGCGTCGGTACGCGCGATCAAATAGAATTCCGGGTCGAGGCGCGCATCCGCGGCGGCCTTGACGCGGTCGGCCATCTCCTCCTGGGAGACGATCGCCTTGTTGGGACGATGGCCACAACGCTTCTGGGCCACCTGATCTTCCAGGTGGACGGCGGCCACGCCGGCGCGCTGCATCTCCTTGACGGTGCGGGCGATGTTGAAGGCGCCGCCCCAGCCGGTGTCGATGTCCACCAACAGCGGCAGGTCGGTGGCACCGCAGATGCGGTGGGCATCCTCGACCACGTCGTTCATGGTGGTCATGCCGAGGTCCGGCAGGCCGAAAGAGGCGTTGGCCACGCCGCCGCCGGAGAGGTAGATGGCCTGGTGGCCCACCCGTTCGGCCATCATGGCGGTGTAGGCATTGATGGTGCCGACGATGGGCAGCGGGCGGTGGGCCTCGAGAGCGGCGCGGAAGCGAGCGCCGGGGGTCGGTTGCATCATGGAAGGTCTCCGTATGTTGTTTGAGCGCCTCAGGCGGGCGTCTCGCTGTCCTGCAGCTCAAGGGATGCCGCATAGCGCTCGACGACGTTGGACCGGGACGCACTGACGTGGCGGCGCATCAGCAGCTCCGCCAGCTCGGTGTCGCCGGCCTCGATGGCATCGACGATGCGGTGGTGTTCGACGAAGGCGCGCTGGGGGCGCGACCCGCTGGCACTGAACTGGGTACGGTAGAGCCGCACCAGGTAGTAGAGGTCATCGCAGAGCATGCCCATCAGCATCTTGTTGTGGCTGCCCTGGACGATGCGGTAGTGGAAGTCCAGGTCACCCTCGCGTTGGTAGTAGGCCTCGCCGCGGCGCAGGTCGGCCTGGCGCTCGTGCATGGCCAGCACCTCACGCAGCCCGACGATCTCCCCGGCGGTCATGTGCTCGGCGGCAAGGCGTGCCGCCATGCTCTCCAAGGCTTCGCGCACATCGAAGAGCTCGAGCAGCTCCTTCATGGAGAGCTTGACCACCCGCGCCCCGACATGGGGGACCCGTTCGATCAAGCGGTGCGCTTCCAGTCGGCGCATGGCCTCTCTGAGTGGCCCGCGGGAGATCCCGTAGGCCCGGGACAACCCCGGCTCGGTGATCTTGCTGCCCGGTGCCAGCTCGCCCCTGACAATGGCATCCTGCAGCTGCTGAAAGACCCGTTCCGCCAGGGTGCGGACTTCGGGGGGCGTGGCCTGTTCCGGTGCGACTGAGTTCATGGCAATTGTCGACAATCAAATGATGAAGGAACTGTAGACATTGCCTCCCCCGGGGTCAACAGGCCGGCAGGACGGAAGGGGTTAACCTTTGGTTGTAGACAACCCGACGCACGCGCCCATCAATGTCGACAATGATCGTGCGTGGAGATCCGCCGGTAGCGGACAAGCGGGACCTCGACGCCTAGAATGGGGCGCCTGTTCCGGGAAGGCGACATGATGACACCACCGATCGAGATCACCCCCCTGCCCTACCGCGAGGATCCGCTGGGCTACTTCGCGGCCCTGCGCGACAGGCCCGGTGCCGTGCTGCTCGACAGCGGTCGCCCGACGGCGCCGGGTGGCCGCTATGACATCCTCAGCTGCGATCCCCTCGAACTGCTCGAGGTCGACGCCGCCGGGCGCGTGCGGGGTGACCCGGCGCTGGCGGGACTCTCCCCCTTCGCCGCCCAACAGGCGCTGCTCGACCGGCTGCCCGACGATGTGCCGGACAGCCGGCTGCCGTTTCTCGGCGGGCTGATCGGCTACTGGAGCTACGATCTGGGAAAGCGTCTCGAGCCGGTGACCGGACAGGCCCGGCAGGCGGTCACGCTGCCGGCCAGCCGGGTCGGCCTCTATGACTGGGCACTGATCCAGGACCACGACCGCCGGCAGAGCTGGCTGGTGGGTAGCGCCTCACGCCGCCATCAGGTGCTCGAGTGGCTGGACACACCGGCGCGTCCGACGGCGGGCTTCCGCCTCACCGCGCCCTTCACCGCCGAGCTCAGCCGCGACGACTACCTGGCACGCTTTGCCGCCGTTCAGGACTACATCCGTGCCGGCGACTGCTACCAGATCAATCTGGCCCAGCGCTTCAGTGCCCCTTTCGAGGGTGACCTCTGGGCGGCCTACCGCAGCCTGCGCGACGCCACGCCCACCCCCTTCGCCGGCTACCTGGCGTGGGACGACAAGGCGATCCTCTCGCTCTCGCCGGAACGCTTCCTGCGCTGCCGGGAGGGCCGGGTCGAGACCCGCCCGATCAAGGGCACGCGACCACGCGGCGCGACCCCCGAGGAGGACCGTCGGCTGGCCGGGGAGCTGGGCGCGAGTCTCAAGGATCGGGCCGAGAACGTGATGATCACCGACCTGCTCCGCAATGACCTGGGCCGGGTCTGCCGGCCCGGTAGCGTGCGGGTACCACAGCTTTGCGGCCTGGAGAGCTACGCCAACGTGCACCACCTGGTCAGCGTGATCGTCGGCGAACTGGAGGCCGGCCGGCGGCCCATGGATCTGCTGGCCGCCGCCTTCCCCGGCGGCTCCATCACCGGCGCACCCAAGGTGCGGGCCATGCAGATCATCGACGAGCTGGAACCCAGCCGTCGCAGCGCCTACTGCGGCAGCCTCGGCTATGTGGACGTGCGCGGACAGATGGACACCTCCATCGCCATTCGCAGCGTGGTGGCTGAGGGCGGAGAGCTGCACCTCTGGGGCGGAGGCGGCCTGGTCGCCGACTCGCGGGGCGAGGACGAGTACACCGAGACCCTGGACAAGATCCGCCACCTGATGTGGGCCCTGATGGCGACCAGCCATGATGCTTTATGGAATAAAAAATAAGCGTCTTACTTCATGAAAGAATAGATATCCAATGAATCGATATTGGGGAAGGTCTCGTCGGCTCTGCTAGGGTAGCCCCATACTCAAAGACCACCTGCCCGGGAGCCCCTCATGGAGCCGCAACTCGACGTCATCAACCGGGAGCTCGGCAACGACCCCGAGGCCCTGATCCGCTGGGCGCTGGATCAGGGGCAACGGCCGATCTGCACGACCAACTTCCGCCCCTTCGAGGCCGTGATCCTGCACATGGTCACGCACCAGCAGCCGGATATCCCGATCGTGTGGATGGACAGTGGCTACAATACCGAGGCCACCTATCGCTTCGCCGATGAGCTGATCCAGCGCCTGGACCTCAACCTGGTGAGCTACCTGCCACGGCGCTCGCGCGCCCATCGCGAGGCACTGGAAGGCCCCGCGCCGGGGATCGAGGATCCTCGCCACGCGGCCTTCACCCGGGAGGTGAAGCTCGAACCCTTCGAGCGGGCCTTGCGCGAGATGGCACCGGACGTCTGGTTCACCGCCCTGCGTGCCGAGGACACCCCCGAGCGGGCCCGCATGACACCAGTGAGCCGCAACGAGGACGGCCTGCTGAAGGTCTCGCCCCTGCTGCACTGGACGGCCCGCGACCTCTATCAGTACCTGCAGGCCCATGACCTGCCCAACAACTTCGACTACTTCGACCCCACCAAGGTCGAGGAGAAGCGCGAGTGCGGCCTGCACCTGCAGCATTGATGATCGCGGGATAGAAGTCGCGGGAGAGAGCTCCCGCGACAGGCAGGGACGGAGAAGAGAGCCACCGCTCAGCGCGAGGGCAGCGCGATATCCGTAAAGAGTGGCTCCTCGTGACGCGGGCCGGCGGCAAGGGCCGCGTCGACCAGGTCCCGTGTCAGATGGCCGGCAAAGCCTTCCAGGAAGTCGTACATGTAGCCGCGCATGAAGGTGCCGCGGCGGATCCCGATCTTGGTGGTGGAACTCTCGAACAGATGGCCGGCTTCCAGCGCCACCAGGTCGGGATCCTGCGCGGCATCCACGGCCATGTGGGCGACGATGCCGACCCCCATTCCCAGACGCACGTAGGTCTTGATGACATCGGCATCGGCCGCGGTGAGCACCACGTTGGGCGTCAGCCCCCGGGCACGGAAGGCATCGTCGAGCTGGGAGCGCCCGGTGAAACCGAACACGTAGGTGACCAGCGGGTAGGCCGCCAGGGCCTCCAGCGTCAGGGCCTCCATCTCGGCCAGCGGATGCCCCTGGGGCACCAGCACGCAGCGATTCCAGCGATAGCAGGGCAGCAGCACCAGGTCGTTGAAGAGTTCGAGGGACTCGGTGGCGATGGCGAAATCGGCCTGGCCATCGCTGACCATCTGGGCGATCTGCTTGGGCGTGCCCTGCTGCATGTGCAGCGCCACGTCGGGATACTTCTGGGTGAAGTCGCGGATCACCGGCGGCAGCGCATAGCGCGCCTGGGTGTGGGTGGTGGCGATCGACAGGCTGCCGCGACGCTCGTCGCTGTGCTCCTGGGCGACCTCCTTGATGTTCTCGGCGAGCCTCAGCACCTGCCCAGCCAGCTCGATGATCGCCTGCCCCGCAGGGGTCACGCGGGTCAGGTGCTTGCCGCTGCGGGCGAAGATCTCGACACCGAGCTCGTCCTCGAGCAGGCGGACCTGCTTGGAGATGCCCGGCTGGGAAGTAAAGAGACTCTGGGCAGTGGCCGAGACGTTGAGGTTGTGGCGCGACACCTCCCAGATGTAGCGCAGCTGCTGAAGCTTCATGGCCGCCCTCCCTCGCGTGTCATGGGGGCTTTAAAATACCCGTAAGACATAAGAAAATTACTCATGATCACTTTATAGCATAACCTGGCCGGGCGGGTGCAACCGCTTTCCTGCGTTCTGTCACACAGCGGGGATTTGCCAGCACTTCGGTCGGCCGCTAACATCGTCCGGCCGGGCATGCCCTGCATGTCACCCCATCCGCTCGATGCAGCGCAACGAAACTGGAGAATCACATGGCTAACAACGTCGATGTCACCAATGCCAACTTCGAGCAGGAAGTCCTCAAGGCCGGCACGCCGGTCCTGCTGAAGTTCTGGGCCCCCTGGTGTGGTCCCTGCAAGGTGATGGCACCGGTGGTCGACGAGGTCGCCGAGGAGCGCAACGGCAACCTCAAGGTCGTCAGCATCAACGTGGACGATGCCCCTGAGATCGCCGCCGAGCAGGGTGTGCGCGGCGTGCCGACCGTGATGCTGTTCAAGTCCGGCACCAAGGTCGCCTCCCTGGTCGGCGCCCAATCGAAGTCACAGCTGAGCCAGTTCATCGACCAGAACGCCTGATCCCGAGACCCGCAGCCCCATTTGCCCCGGCCATGGCCGGGGCAATGTCGTTTCATGCCCCCTACTCCGCGTCCTCGTCACGCTCCGAGATCGGACGGTCGGCCCGCTTGACCGGCGCCCCGTCCCCCGGCCCCAGCAGATGGGCGATCCAGCGAGTCTCGGGATGGCTGTCCAGGGCGATCTTCAGGGTCATGGTCAGCACCACCGAAAGCAACATCCCCACCGCCCCGAAAATCCAGCCCCACACCACCAGCGACAGGAAGGCCACGAAGGTCGATAGCCCCAGGGCCCGGCCCATCACTCGCGGCTCGAGGATGTTGCCCATCACGAAGTTGACCCCCAGGTAGGCCGCAGCGAGCATCAGGGCGTCAAACACGCCGCCGTCCGGCGAGACCAGCAGCAGCAATACCGGCGGCACCGCCGCGATGGCCGAACCGATGTTGGGAATATAGTTCAGCGCAAAGGCCAGTACCGCCCACAGCAGCGGAAAGTCCACCCCCAGCAGCTTGCAGGCCAGCCAGATCAGCGCCCCTGTCACCAGGCTGACCAGTGTCTTGACGGCCAGGTAGCGCTTCAGGGTGAGGCTGAATTCGCTGAAGCGGCGCAGGCTCGGCGCCGGGTTGGCCAGGGCACGAGAGACCTTCTCGCGAAAATTGAGCGTCTCGAATAGCAGGAACATCACCAGCAGGGCCACCACGACGCTCTGCATCATCAGGTTGCCGACCTCGCCGAGCAGCGTGGGTATCCAGCTGCCGAACTGCTCGGAATCCAGCAGCTCGGCCAGCCGATTGGTGTCGATGGCGAGCCCCAGCCCGGACAGCCCGTCGAGGAGTCCCAGATAGTACTGGTAGAGCTTCTGCTCGATGCCCGGCAGGGCATCGATGAAGGTGCCGAAACTGTTGACCAGCAGCAGGCCGAGCAGCGAGAGGAAGCCACCGATCACCACTAGCGTCAGCCATACGGCCAGCCGCGCGCTCAGCCCGAGGCGTTGCAGCCAGTGCACGGGCGCGGTGCAGACGACCGCGATGAAGAGCGCCAGCAGCAGCGGCACCAGCAGGCTGGAGCCCACCCGCATGCCCGCGATGATCACCACCAGGGCGGCCAGTGCCAGGGTCAGGTTGAGGGGGATGGTACTCTGCTCACTGTCTTGGGGAGGGGGCATACCCAGACTCACGACCGTTGAAGATTCATTCATGATGCCGGGACGAGAGGCAATTGCAAAGGTCGGGAACCATCCCCGACCCGCGGGCTCGAAGCCGTGGTGTTCGCTAAGCGACAAGGAGAGAGCCATGCCGATTGCCCGCCCCTTCCGCCCGCTGCTCGTGCCGGCCCTGGCCGCGCTGATGGTCGCGGCTTCGCCGCCGATGCTGCCCCGCGCCCTCGCCGCGGAGACGCCCAGCCGCCTGGAGGTCCAGGCCGAGGCCGAACTGCAGGTAGTGCCGGATCGCGCCACGTTCAGTGCCCGCCTGTGGGAATATACGCCGGCCATCGCCCAGCGCGAGGCGCCCGTGAACGCCCCGGATGCCCTGCGCGAGGCCCGCGACAGGCTGGAAGCCCGTGCCGCCGGCCTGATTCTCGCTCTGGAAGAGGCGGGAGTGGAGCGCGAGGCGATCCGTGCCGGCTCCCTGAACGTGCAACCCGAGCACCTGCCTGGCGAGCGGCGCGCGCAGGACGAGCGCGAGATGCTGGTGCGCACCCGCCTCGAGCGCCCGATTCACCTCCAGCTCGATGACCTCGAGCGACTGCCCAGGCTACTCGATGCCCTGACCAAGGCCGGCGTGGATGCCCTGGACGGCGTGAGCTATGACCTGGCCGACCGCGACGCCGCCACCGACGAGGCACTGGTCAAGGCGCTGGAGAAGGCCCGCCACAAGGCCACCCTGATGGCCGAGACACTGGGCATCGACCTGGGTGAGGTAATCGCCGTGAGCGAGACCCGCTCACCGATCTTCCAGCCGCGGATGATGGCCATGAGCGCCGACGCCCGGGAGAGCCTGCCACAGGCCGAGTACCGTCCCGGCACCATCACCATCGAGGCAGGCGTCAGCGTCAGCTGGAAAATAAAGCCGTAAGCTGGAAGCTGGAAGCTGGAAGCTGGAAGCTGGAAGCTGGAAGGCAGCATAAGTCCAGAGCCTAAAGGGTCACGGTTTTTCTTCAAGCTTCCAGCCGCGAAGCGGCGCTCTTAGTGCGCCCGTGAAGGCGTGCACACAACTCGGTGAAAGTCCGAGTCGGGGTAAGCCATGGCCCCGTAGCCGAAGGTAACTGCGTCGCCGCGAGGCGGGGTGGAGAGCAAC
>NZ_JARANV010000037.1 GCF_029889845.1 Halomonas sp. 25-S5 | reverse complement strand
TCACACGGCCTATCCACTCGCTGTGTACGCTTCGCAGTGGCGGTTACCCGACACCACGCAACACTCGCTACCGGCTGGTGGCTAGCCTTGGCCGGATGGGACTTGCACCCACTGGGTTTCACTTCATCCTTTCCACCTCCATCGGTTTCCCGGATGACCAGGCTTCGCCTGGCGCACTCAAAGTAGTTAACGTCGCATACAAATAGCCTCGGAATACCTCTTTTCAGACCGATCGCCTCTTTGGTGGAACAAGAGCTTCAATGAGGCCGAGGCAAATAGCCTCGGAATACAGCAAACAGGGACAGGCGCAAACGAGCGACACGAGGCTTCAATGAGGCCGAGGCAAATAGCCTCGGAATACAAGCGTGGGCCCTGCAATTGGCCATGCAATTGGACTAGCTTCAATGAGGCCGAGGCAAATAGCCTCGGAATACGAGGGATGCGGCCAAGTACCAGGAGCTCATCAAGGCGCTTCAATGAGGCCGAGGCAAATAGCCTCGGAATACCATCCAGCAGGTTGATATGCTCGCAGCCCTGACCCGTGCTTCAATGAGGCCGAGGCAAATAGCCTCGGAATACTCGAACTGGCCATCATCCAGCCGCGGGCCTATCACAAGCTTCAATGAGGCCGAGGCAAATAGCCTCGGAATACTGCACGAGAGCGGCCGCAAGCTCAGCCGCAAGGACTAGCTTCAATGAGGCCGAGGCAAATAGCCTCGGAATACCGGCTCGAAGGCAAGGGCGCAGAATGGGACTATGGGGCTTCAATGAGGCCGAGGCAAATAGCCTCGGAATACACTAAGGCGCAAGCCCTGAACACCTGCGGCCGGCTGAGCTTCAATGAGGCCGAGGCAAATAGCCTCGGAATACTGCAATCGATTATCTCGCGCTGGGCGCCGGCACACGAGCTTCAATGAGGCCGAGGCAAATAGCCTCGGAATACCAGCTGGAGGATGAGATCCTCGACCTCGAGGGCCGAGCTTCAATGAGGCCGAGGCAAATAGCCTCGGAATACGCCTGTCAGACCACCGGCCAGAGCCAGCTGCTGGAGCTTCAATGAGGCCGAGGCAAATAGCCTCGGAATACTCGGCACCAGCGCGTAGCCACGCAGCTGCTGGGCGATGCTTCAATGAGGCCGAGGCAAATAGCCTCGGAATACTTCAACAAGGAGCCCCTGCAGCTCAGCGACAAGCTCAAGCTTCAATGAGGCCGAGGCAAATAGCCTCGGAATACCCGCCGGCACCGGCACACGGGTATTCATCTGACTGGTGCTTCAATGAGGCCGAGGCAAATAGCCTCGGAATACGTGCGCGAGCGTGCCGCCGCCAAGGACTTCGACCCCAAGCTTCAATGAGGCCGAGGCAAATAGCCTCGGAATACGGTGACCACCGCGCGCAGGTCGTCGATGGCATCAGTGCTTCAATGAGGCCGAGGCAAATAGCCTCGGAATACGATAGAGCTCGGCGATCCAGCGACTGGTACCCGGCATGCTTCAATGAGGCCGAGGCAAATAGCCTCGGAATACCTCGAGCAGCTCCAGGGCGTAGGGCACGTCGGTCAGGCTTCAATGAGGCCGAGGCAAATAGCCTCGGAATACGTGGAGGGATGATGAGGTCCGCTGTCGAGAAGTCGAGGCTTCAATGAGGCCGAGGCAAATAGCCTCGGAATACCAGGCTGCGCACCGGGCGCCCTGCCCGGCGGCTGGCGCTTCAATGAGGCCGAGGCAAATAGCCTCGGAATACTCCGGTGGCCGCCTGATGGACGTGGGCGGCGCGGTGGCTTCAATGAGGCCGAGGCAAATAGCCTCGGAATACTTGAGCCGTTGGCGGGAATGAGCCACGCGTTTAGTGGGCTTCAATGAGGCCGAGGCAAATAGCCTCGGAATACCCGGACGGCGAGATCGAGCCGGTGTTCGTCTATAACGGGCTTCAATGAGGCCGAGGCAAATAGCCTCGGAATACAACAACGTCTGGCAATGGAAGAGAATCGGGAGGGTGCGCTTCAATGAGGCCGAGGCAAATAGCCTCGGAATACCAGGCTGCGCACCGGGCGCCCTGCCCGGCGGCTGGCGCTTCAATGAGGCCGAGGCAAATAGCCTCGGAATACTCCGGTGGCCGCCTGATGGACGTGGGCGGCGCGGTGGCTTCAATGAGGCCGAGGCAAATAGCCTCGGAATACCTCAGCTGGGCAGCGTCGGCGTGGTGCTCAGTCTGCGGCTTCAATGAGGCCGAGGCAAATAGCCTCGGAATACGTGGGTCGGGGGCGTGCTGGTCGGCGCCTTCAAGGCGCTTCAATGAGGCCGAGGCAAATAGCCTCGGAATACACCCCGAGCACTAGCGGGCGATACTGGGAGCATCAAGCTTCAATGAGGCCGAGGCAAATAGCCTCGGAATACAATCCTCTGGCGCAATGACGTTCACGGCAGCGGTGTGCTTCAATGAGGCCGAGGCAAATAGCCTCGGAATACCGAGGTAGCGCCAGCCACAAGCCATGGCCGCCTGATGCTTCAATGAGGCCGAGGCAAATAGCCTCGGAATACGCTCAGCGAGGTGCCGGCGCAGACCTTGATCACGTTGCTTCAATGAGGCCGAGGCAAATAGCCTCGGAATACGCCCTTCTTGGCGAGACCCTCCTCCGGCAGCCAGAAGCTTCAATGAGGCCGAGGCAAATAGCCTCGGAATACGACCACGAAGCCGCCGGCGAGATCCGCTGGCTGCAGGGCTTCAATGAGGCCGAGGCAAATAGCCTCGGAATACACCACCAGGAGCACGGCATGGCACGCAGGCGTGGCAGGCTTCAATGAGGCCGAGGCAAATAGCCTCGGAATACACCAACGGCACGCCGATCGCCAACCTGCGCAAGTAGCTTCAATGAGGCCGAGGCAAATAGCCTCGGAATACCTCAATAACCTTATGCTGATTAACATTAGCTGTTAGGCTTCAATGAGGCCGAGGCAAATAGCCTCGGAATACTTCGGAAGGAGCGTAGCAGGGAACCAGAAATGTAGGGCTTCAATGAGGCCGAGGCAAATAGCCTCGGAATACACCATGGTCATGTCATCGGCATAATCCGTGTTCAAGGGCTTCAATGAGGCCGAGGCAAATAGCCTCGGAATACGGCGACATGACCGCCGAGGAGTATCGGGGCCAGATGCTTCAATGAGGCCGAGGCAAATAGCCTCGGAATACGGCCCGGCTATCGTGCGGGCGCACAGTCGCGCCACGCCGCTTCAATGAGGCCGAGGCAAATAGCCTCGGAATACCCTCGGCGCCGTAGCGCCCGGCGGTCTTGTCCCGGTAGCTTCAATGAGGCCGAGGCAAATAGCCTCGGAATACCGCTCTCGGCGCGGGCTGGCACCAGATGACGGCCTGGGCTTCAATGAGGCCGAGGCAAATAGCCTCGGAATACGAGGGTGAGCGTGTCACCCTCTACCTCGCTGCTCGGGCTTCAATGAGGCCGAGGCAAATAGCCTCGGAATACCTCTACGGTGCCAAGCTCACGGTCTGGGTCTTCGAGCAGCTTCAATGAGGCCGAGGCAAATAGCCTCGGAATACGGGAGAGGTCAGTGACGAGCCCCACCCACACCCATCGCGCTTCAATGAGGCCGAGGCAAATAGCCTCGGAATACTCGAGTGGCTGGGCGGTGAGGCTGGCCAAGCATGAATGCTTCAATGAGGCCGAGGCAAATAGCCTCGGAATACTCCTGGTCGCGCTGGTGCGTGGCCTGCAGGCCGGCGGGCTTCAATGAGGCCGAGGCAAATAGCCTCGGAATACCTCCTGCTGCCGGCACCAAAGAAAAACCGGGAATATGCTTCAATGAGGCCGAGGCAAATAGCCTCGGAATACTTGGCATCTCGTAGCGGGATATTTGGCCCAGGCGTCGCTTCAATGAGGCCGAGGCAAATAGCCTCGGAATACTGGACGAGGACGGCATGCTGCTGGGCGAGGAGGTGGAGCTTCAATGAGGCCGAGGCAAATAGCCTCGGAATACCCACAGTAGACCTCGGCGCCGTATTCGTTATCGGCGCAGCTTCAATGAGGCCGAGGCAAATAGCCTCGGAATACGCGGTAGGCCACAAGGGCATGCGCGGCGTGCTGGGCGCTTCAATGAGGCCGAGGCAAATAGCCTCGGAATACCCTTGGATCAAAAAAGGGCCCCGCAGGGCCCAGGGGTGCTTCAATGAGGCCGAGGCAAATAGCCTCGGAATACTTGCCAACTGAGTTCGACGGTGCCATATAACGGGATGAGCTTCAATGAGGCCGAGGCAAATAGCCTCGGAATACTTGATGCGCGTTTCTTCCTCGCGCCGACCCTCGCCAGGCTTCAATGAGGCCGAGGCAAATAGCCTCGGAATACCAGCATGGGCGTTTCGGGCGGGTGCTGCTGTCGGATCGGCTTCAATGAGGCCGAGGCAAATAGCCTCGGAATACGCGATGATGCCCTGTTCCTGGAGTATCACACCGCCATGCTTCAATGAGGCCGAGGCAAATAGCCTCGGAATACCGGCGGGCGCGTTCGATGGTGGCGAGGGTTTCGCCCTGCTTCAATGAGGCCGAGGCAAATAGCCTCGGAATACGCGGGTGGGCTGCTCGCCCGGCTACGTGTGGGTGGTGCTTCAATGAGGCCGAGGCAAATAGCCTCGGAATACCACCTGGGCGTCGTACTCGCCGAGCGTGGCGGTCTCGGCGCTTCAATGAGGCCGAGGCAAATAGCCTCGGAATACCTGTATTATGAAGGTATAGGGTGATCAACAGGAGACAGCTTCAATGAGGCCGAGGCAAATAGCCTCGGAATACTTTCGGCGTATCTCGGCAATCCTCCTAGGGTCTGGAGCTTCAATGAGGCCGAGGCAAATAGCCTCGGAATACAGGCGATCAAATACACATTACCCGATAGGTTGAAAAGCTTCAATGAGGCCGAGGCAAATAGCCTCGGAATACAGCCCGCCCGGAAGTCCATGTCTGGCAAGGGAGAATCCCCTTGTTTGCGAGGGGTATCCCGTCCAGCATATGAATACGGCCAAGATCATTCCACCACAGGTACACGATGGCTTTCAACTCCTTCATTTTTAAAGAGCTTTTCGAATACGAGCGCTCCCCGGGGAAACGGCCACCACTGCAGCACTCGCTTCCCGCAGGCAAAAAAAATATCGCTTCATACGATCGTGGGTTCACGGGTGACCGGTTCATAGTCCGCCTTCCCCAGGCTGGTGATGCGGGGCTTGATATTCTCGGCGAGTCCTACGTCCATAATGACCACATGGTCCTGTTCATGATGGATCATTTCGTCCAGAGTTGCGACCAGTTCCGCATGTCTTCGGGAAGACAGGCGACACTGGAACACCGATAGTTGGAGCCACTCTCCGTAGCCTTTCATCAACCGAAAGATTTTCCGCCAGCGGCGTTGGTCGGAGATATCGTAGGTGACGATGTAGATATGTTCGTTCATGGCTATCGGGTAGTGAAGTTGGGGTATTCCGGCAGTTCGCCGAGAAGGAATCGGGCCAGCAACCGGGCCTGAAGCTCGAGTATGCGTCGATAGCTGAGGCGATACCCGAATAGCGGATGGGTGACTTCCTGAGCCAACCGGCGTTCGAAGGTGGCGATGAAGCGCTTGCGTCCGTCTGGCGAAAGGTTGACAGCATTGCCTGTAGAGACGAAATCGCTGGGACGCACCTCACCATTGTTGATGGCCATCAGCACGGCGGAATCCGCGAGAAGAGGGCGAAACGGCTCCATCAGGTCCAGCGCCAGTGCCGGGCGCCCATAGCGTGGCTGGTGGTAGAACCCCAGGTAGGGGTCGAAACCAACGGATGACAGGGTGACTGACCAGGTGCGTACCAGCAGACTGTAGGCGTAAGACAGCAGGGCATTGACCGGGTCGGTGGGCGGGCGTCGGTTACGGCCTGCGAATTCGAACCGCAAGGTGTCACTGTCCGAGTCCGACTCACGAATCAGGCGATTGAAGTGGCCAAAGTACGCAGAGGCGCCTGCTCCTTCGATGCCCAACAGGGTTTGCTGGCTGGAGGCGCGACCACTCTGCTCCGCCAGGCGGCGCAGATCGGCCAGCAGACCGGCAGGCGCGCTGCCCTCTCGCCAATTTCGGCGCATCAGGGTGCGGGAATTCTGGATCTTGGCCTTCACCAGTCCACGTGCGAGGCGCAGACAGACTTGTTCATCGTCGTGGCCCCGGTACTGGGCCAGGCGCAGCTCCACATTGCCGTGGCCGGTACCCTGGCTGTGGCCGAGAAACCAGCCGCCGTAGGAATGCCAACTCACCGTGATGCCCCGGCGCAGGAGCTCGTGCAAGGTCGGCGTCGTCATGTAGACATTGCCCATGAGCACGGCCTGGGAGACATCCATCAATCGCGGTCGTGCCACAACCTGGTCCTCCACGGCGACTTCCAGGTTATCGCCCTTCTTGCGCACGCTGGCCTTGTTGGCCTGGACGTACAACGGCACGGACTCTTCCCGAACGACGGCGATGGGTCGCAGTGTGGTGTTGCCCTGACGCAGGAAGTTCACCTCGTCCGGCAGGCAGATGCCAACCAGCGAGCAGCGGGGGCACTTGGGACTATCCTCCAGAGGCGGCGGAATACGCCCGGCTGCCGCCACCATGCGCAATCCATTGATGGCGGAGAGCGTGAGGCCTTCCAGCTCTTCATCGAAGGCAACACGCACTCGCTCCCGCGAACCGGCAAAGTAGAGCACCCCCTCATCACACTGGTAGCCATGCTCACGCAGCAGCAGCCCCTGCACGCAAAGCTGTACGCGTTCCGGATCATAGGCGCCCTTGGGTACGTGAGGCCGCTTGCCGCGCTTGTAGTCCACGGGCACCACCTCGCTGCCTTCCCCTTCCACCAGATCCATGCGCGCGATCAAACCCAAGCGGTTGGATGACAAGGTGATGGAGCGGGCGTGGATGCGCTCGTCCTCATCGGGAGACTCCGGCAACTTGCCCGACTGGCGATCGACGCGGCGATGTACATGCCGACCCTGGACGGTATCCGCCGAGTCGTCCCATTCGCCCTGCACCCACTCCAGATAGGCCAGCCGCGGACAGTAGACGTACTCGTTGATCATACGAGCCGGCAGCAGGGGCTGGTCGCCCGAGAGTTCCGGGAACGGCAGTGGCAATTCCTGCTGCTGAAAGGTGGGAGTATCCACGACGATACCTCCAATGGGATCTGTTCAATCCGGAGTAAAGACGCCCAGCCCGAAGTGACAGCCAAATCCCAGCGCCAGCGGCCCCGTCACAGGCTCGGGAAACGTCAGTCGGCAAAACTGGCCGCGGGTATCGGGCTGGGTAAGCCCACGCCGGCTGCGAAAGCGGTGAAAATGCACCGATCGCCGGCGGCTATTGCCCACCTGAACATCGGGAATCAGAGTGATTTCGATGGGCTCCGGCAGGCCACGTTCCCGGCACTCGCGTCGGATCTGCGCCTGTACATCCAGGTGCTTCTTGCGATGCCAGGGGTGAAGATAGGGGGTGACGGAAACCCAGTCGGTTCCCGCTCCGTTGTAGCGAGATTGATGAAGCTCCGCCGGTACACCATACCCCTCCAGCACCACCTGCCACTCAGCACCATCCCGGCTCCACACACGTGTTACCGCATCTAGAGCGTGGAGAGCCTGGCGGGAGAGACCGGCCGGCGCGTGTACAAGTAAGTGGTCGATATGGCCGTCACCATCCACGTCCTCGGGAAGGTAGAAGGCATGCCCATGGCGATTGCCGGCGGGCATATCGTGTCCCGTCAGCTCCTTGGGCACGGCCTCCTCACCAAAGGAGCGTTTGGCCCGGGACATGGTAGCCATGCGCATCAACTCGCCGATGCGCACGGCATCCTCCAACCGGGGCAATGGCTTGCCCAACAGGGCGAAGCTGACGGTGGTGACCGAGCGCCGCATCGTCGCCGCTGGTTTCCCGGGAGTGGATGTCGGCGTGAAGCAGTCGTAAGGCCGCTGATAGGTCACGAAGCGCGCGCCTGGCGGGCGGCTCCAACCCGCCGCCTGAATGTCGGCGGTATCCAGGCGCAGGCTATCCAGCAGATGTTCTGGAAGTGTTTTGCGCAGCCTAGCCACGGCCTTGCCCTTGGCCTTGGGCGGAATTTCGGCAAGGCGGGCCTTACGCCAGTCGCGATACGCCGAGTTCGTCAAGGGAACAATGAGTCGGATGGGGTCGGTGATCTCACCAGTGTCGGCGTCCACAGCGATCTCGGCGGGACGGCAGTTGGGCTCGCCGGACCAGTCAGGCTGGCGGCACGCCTCTACCCAGCTCTCGGCGCGCCCGAGGAATCCCATGTCCCGGAGGAGAATGTCCAGCAAGGCCGTCTGGTCATCAGGAAGATCCAGTTCAAACCAGGCAACGACCACATCCGACTCCGGCGGCAGCCGTACGAAAGCGTCGAATATCATCGTATTCTTGTCCCGGCCCCCCTCGCGCATCGGCATGTAGTGGCGGGTGTGGGCACGCACAGCCGGTGGTAGCCGGTAGACCGGAAGCGAGGCAGATAGGCTGTCGATCAATCCACGCAGCAGGTCTTCGGGGTACTCGAGGGAATCCGCCTTGCGGTGCCAGGTGGCAATCAGGGCCCTCAGTAGCCGCCAGGGTGATGGCGGCCACTCCACCTCGGCTTCGTTGACATGTCGCCCCCAGGGTGTGGCGTGATAGCGGCCGGCCGGGAAGCGGAAAGCAATGGCGAGCATGGCTATTTCTTCCCGTAGGTGATCTCTGTGGCTCGCGGTTCGTTGAAACCACCCTCCGCGGCCACGGCATCGATCAGGCTGGGCAGTGCGGCCTCCAGCTCTTCCAACGAAGGCAACTGGAACCCATCGGGTCGGGTCACCGCTAGGCTCTCCAGATCCAGATCACAGGCTGTGCGCAGTCGCAGCCCGGCCTCCAGGAAACGGCGGATCTTGTAGAGCGCCAGAGCGATCAGCAGCTGCTGCGCTGCATCACTCAGCCCAAACGCGCGAATCTGGGCCAGGTCCAGATTGAAATAGGCGGTGATCCGCGGCGCCACGTATTCGTCCCGGGCAAAGGGGACGTTGCCGAAGCCCTTGGCGGTGTCGCCGCTGGGGTTGACCGCATCGTTCTTGACGCCGCCACTGGCGGCCACCTTGACGTCCTCGGCCTCTATGAACGCCGACAGCGCCCGCGGCAATCGCAGTCGCCCTCCGGCGAGCTCCTTCTTGGCCAGGAAAACGCCGTGCAGCGCGGCGTTGGTATCGACACGCAGCAGCGTGGCCGCCAGTTTTCGGATGTCCACCCGCCCGTCTTCCATGTCGGCCAACTCCTGCTTGAGCATGTCCAGCACAGTTGTGTCCTTGCCCTCCAGGATATAGGGCGAGTTCAGGCGGTGCGCTTCCAGCACGGAGTTGGTCAGCGGCCGACCACCAACATCCAGCACCTTGACCACCGGCAGGCCCCGCAAGGGCGGTTGCCAGTCGTCGGCCACCTCGTCCCAGCACACCGACTCCAGCCGATTGGCCATGCTCTGGGCGGACTCTACCAGCAGCATGCGGCCATCGCCGTGGGGACTGGGGTACTCGGCAGCGCCCAGATCCGGAAACCCGGTGGGCTG
The DNA here is from genome assembly GCF_029889845.1 of Halomonas sp. 25-S5. Taxonomy (GTDB): domain Bacteria; phylum Pseudomonadota; class Gammaproteobacteria; order Pseudomonadales; family Halomonadaceae; genus Halomonas. The sequence continues at coordinate 6,013 of NZ_JARANV010000037.1, read as the reverse complement.
GAAGCGGCTGCCCTGGACGGGTTGAAGGCTGGCTTCAAGTAGCAGCCGGGGGCTGTTGTTCAATGCATGAAAATCCAGGGACATGGGGGTTTCTCCTTAGCTGGTGCTGTTTTCAGTGGTATTCGCCGGCCGATGGACGCGACACATCAGCCGTTTCAGGTCGGTGTCGCTTATCGGGACCAGAAGTGCCGCCAGCAATCGCCGGCCAGATAATCCGCCGGGCTCCAGATGCCTTAACCCAGTGGCAATGCCGGCTATTCGCAACCGCCTAAGGGCGAGTTCGATGGCGGCGCTGATCCGGCCGGTTTCCAGGCGGCGCACCAACTCGCTGGGGATGCCAAGCTGACTACCCTCTGGTAGCAGCCCGGTACGCAGGAGTTGCGCGTTGGTGCAGAAAAAGGGCTTGAGCACGGTGAAAGTCGCGGGAATCGGCCGGGGGGTATCCTTGGCCCAATCGGTCACGCGTGGTATCCGTGCCAGGGCGAGCCCCGCTACCAGCGATGCGATGCGACCGCTGTTCAAACCGTCACCCAGCCAGGCGGCCACGGCATCCAGCGGAGCAGCGGTATTGCCGAACAGCGGCTTGTCGTCCAGTTCTTCCTTCGCCGCTATCAACAAACGCCGCTGCAGCACGGCAAGCAGATTCCGCTCCAGGTCCGTATTGCCCCAGACCACTCGGTGGCTCTGACCCTCCACCCACCAGCGGCGCCGACCGTCCTGCTGAGATGGTGCCAGGTGATCGGCCAGGGGGAGCAGATACTGAGTGGCGCCGGTGCGGCTTTGTCGCCGTCCATGTAGCCCGGCCAGGGCGATGGCGATGCGCAGCTCAGCGCTATCGTCGCCCGCCAGTGCCGTGGTGACCCAGTTCTCGCGCAAAAGCGGCACCGGACCGCAGTTCTCACGGGCGGATGGGCTGCGCGCCAGGTAGCGCTGGATCTCGCCAAGGCACACCAGGATCCGCTGGATATGCGTACTGGCATCGTCGCGGTTGCCGGCCAGGTCGAACAGGGCGTCCTCCAGCCGGTGCACCAGCGATGCCAGCTGGTGAGAGGCATGCTCACTGCGCCCCAGTCGGCGAAAACGCTCCAGCCATCCGGCGGCATCAAGCTGGTCGATGAGGTCCATGCTGGGGTTGCGCTGGACTCGCACCCGGTTGAGCGGTGTCGCCAGGTACGCCTTGCCGGAGCGCATCATGAAGGCGTAGCGCTGGAAGCTGCTGATCCCCCGCTCCAGGCCGAGTTGTGCCACCGCCCGCATAAAATCCAGCCCGTCCCGGACGGGGCGACGCCCGAGCGACGCCCGCCCTTCCGAAAGGAATCCGCGCAATTCCATCAGGCCAACGGCTGAAGTCCAGATCGGCAGCCACATCTCCGCTCGGGCGGGCTTCTCGTCCGCCAGCGCTGAGCTGCCTGTTCCGCTGCCCGTGGGATGCACGGTGAAGGGGTAGCTCAAAGCCCCGGAACCGGCGGACTCCAGACGCCGGCTGGCTGTCGCTGCGAACAGCAGCGCCCCTTCCAACATGAGCACGAAATCCCACGGATTGACGGTGGCGCCGCCCTCGAAACCGGTGCTGGCGTTGGGGCCACCCGCCGCACCGGGTGAAAACTGGCCAATGGCGCTGGACGGCATGTCGGACGTTGACTCGGCGAACAGGCTCTCGGCCAGAAGTAAACGGGCCTTATCGGTTGCCTCACCACTATCCGGATCGAACAGCTCGACCAGGCGCTGCAAGAAATTGTTGGTAAAATCCAACCGGCCATCGTTACCCCCGGTACCCAACAGCGGCGGATAGCGGGTGGCTTCGTCGGTGAGCAGCACCGCACCATCCAGCCAGATCAGGGCGACATCGGGAAACTCCGATCGCAAGTGCATCAGCAGCTGCCGCTTGAGCTCTCCTGCCGGGCGCTCGCCGAGCTGCATCGCATCCAGCACTTGGCGTGCCTGCGCAATGGCCTCACGCAGGTGACGGAAACGCCCGGCCGCTGCCGTGCTCATGGGGCCGATGCCGGACTGGTTATCCTTGGGGTAGAAACCGCTGCCGCCGTTCCAGGGTGCTACGACAGGTGTGGGCTGCCAGTCATCGAGAAGGAACCGGGACAGCGCCGCTGCATCCAGGCCCGAGACGAGGACGAAGCGTTCCGCTTCCCAATACCCGCGGGCCTCCGGATCGACCTGCTCGCCAACCAGCCGGAGTACCCCCAGGGCCTTGAGATAGTTGGCCAGCGGCGTGGGGCTGCACCCTTCCAGAACAACGGTATGTCGCATGTCGACGGCCTCCGGGCTTGCGGTCATGACTCTGCCTCCCGGCGGCTGGCTCTCCAGTCGGCAATACGCACCAGCGCCTCCAGCCAGCTCAACCGGAAGGGTCCTTCTTCCGCCAGCAGGCGGCGGGTGCGCTCGGCCCATGACGGTCCCAGCGGCCCTGTGCCCAGGCGCATCAGATCCAGCCGCAACAGGGTTTCCTGCACCGTTTGCACGCCCAGGTGAACGGGCGGTAGAACATCGCCGTCCCACACGCCACGAGCGAACAGGCGCTCGTCGCGCGGAACCTTCTCCGTCGGCAGAGCCCGCAGCCCCAGGCGCACGCGTCCGTGATGGGCGGCAATCAGGTAGGCAATCAGATCCTTATCCGGCGAACTCTCACCATGCACCAGCCAGGCCAGCATGGAGGCGAGCTCATGGCGGAAACACGGCCTCGACTGCGACTGGCCACCCTCGGCCGCTACCCGGTAGTGCAGACGACCACGACCATCCGACTTCGCCCACGGACCACCCTCACTCGGCCCTTCCCCGAGGGCCGTCTGGAAGGCTTCATGAGCCTTGCCCACATCGTGCCAACGGCCCGCTTCGGTGAGCGCGTGGGTGTCTTCGCCCGGGAGCCCCAGGCGTTCACCGATCCTGCATGCATCCTCGGCCACGTCTGTCAGGTGCTCGGTTAATCCCACCCAGCGCCCGATCTGCGTGGGTCTGTCGTCACCGTATCCCTCCGGTGCCGCATCATCGGGTGGCACCGGGTCGACTCCCCCCTTTGCTCTGGGCACGAATCCTTGGTCTGCCTGGTAGCCGCCCTGGGCTGCGCAGAGCATGAGGGTTTGCCCCGGACGCACCTGCTCGCGCCGGATGGCCGTCCACCTCTCCGCAAGGCCGTCCCAGACCCAGGCGGCTATGGTGACCTTCTGGCCCAGGTGGTCCTTGAGCTGCGAGATCCCCACCGGGCAGAGCTCGTCTCGGGCAGGCGTGGCAAGTTCGGGGGTGGGTTGCGCGTCCGGGACGACATCCCGCCAGAACACCTGGCACTGGGGGGTACCCGTATCCCGGATATACGGCGAGATATCAACGTCAAAGCCGGAAAGGTCCGGGTCGGTGTTGAACAGTTCAAGGAAATCGCGCCGTCGCAGCACTTGGTACAGGCCGGGGCCACCCTGAACCGCCGGTAGATGCGCCGGCCCCGCCTGTCCCTGCTCCTGCAGCAAGGAGCGCGCCGCCGCCAAAGACACGGGGTCGTAAGGCAGGGCTTCATCGGCATCATCGGTGATGTCGATCCAGCGAATGTCTGCCTGATCATGCTCGCCGGCCCGGTTGCAGCGACCGAAGCGCTGCACCAGTGACGCCCAGGGAGCCAGCTCGGTGAACAACACACGGCTGGAGATATCCACACCGGCTTCAACCGCCTGTGTCGCGATGACGATGCGCCCCGTTTCACCACAGGGTTGCCGCAACTGCCGCTCGATCCAACGCCGTTCCGCCGGCCGGAAACGACCATGCAACAGTAGCCGCTCGGTATCTACTCCGAACTTGCCCAAAGCCTGATACAGCGCCTGGGCACGATCCACGCGGTTCAGTATAACCAGCGTCTGTTCGCCGGCCAGGTGGGTGACGATTACCTCCTCGGCAAGCGTCTGGAGGTAGACCGCTGCCTTGCCCTTCCGGCTGTCGCTATCCAGGCAAGTCTTGGCCTGCTGCAGATGCTTGACGGCGCTTCGTCGGCGACGAACCGATTCCTGAGCCAGATCGGCGTCATCCAACCTGGCAATATGCAGGTCATCCAGGTGGTAGCGGAAATCCACGGTGGCCAGCCAGTCTGGATGAAGGGTGGCGGACGCCCAGAGGCTGCGCGCGGGCCGGCCCAAGGCATTCGCACGCCGGAAGGCCTCCAGTTGCGCGGTGGTGGCCAGTCCCGGGCCCATGAGCTGTACCTCGTCGTACACCCAGAGGGCATCGTTGTGCAGCAGGGCATAATGCACCGGCCACTGGTAGCGGCTCATCCCATAGCCGCGCATCAGGGCCCGGGAGAGCAGCATGTCCTGGGTGCCGATCAGAATGGCATCTTCTTCCGGATGCTGAGCCCACTCGGCGGTGCGGACGTCGTCCTCCCCCCCCATGAGCAACTGCACCGAGACACGGCCATCGCCCGGCCGGCCCAGCAGGTCCAGCCGTTCCAGCCATTGCCGTATGCAATCCGCGGTCTGCTCCACCAGCACCCGCATGGGCAAGCACCAGACCAGCCGCCGCGGCATGTCCGCTTCACCAAGCTGGCGACGGCGGTACAACCAGGCGAGGGTCACCGCCGCCGTCTTGCCCAGGCCGGTGGGCACATCCAGGGCGTCGGGCCAGCCTCCTTCCGCCAACCGCTGCTGGTAGGGATAAGGGGCCGGTATACCGGTCGCTGTTGTGAAGAAGCTTTCAAAGGACGTCATGATTGACCCTGTCACTTGGCGTTCTTGAGTGTGATACCACCCCCGCTGCCCCATCGGCTGCACCAGTGGATGCATTATCAGTATTTACCGGCCGCCTCCTTCAACTGCTGCGACACAGCCTCGCGGATCTCCGCCGGCGCCATGGCCTCCACTTCTGGGCCGTAGCGGAGGATCTCCATCACCAACTCGGTGGGGTCGGAGTAGGGGACCTGGAGTTCGTAGTAGCCGCTGGCCCAGTGGCCGATCTGGTCGGGGTGCCAGCGCTCCTCAGCAACCCAGCGGGCGGCTTCGGGGGTGAAGCGCAGCACCGCCCAACCGCGGGCGGTGCCGGTGAAGATGCCGTAGCTGCCTTCCAGGATGCGGTCGATTTCGCGGTCCGGGCGAGTCTTGGCGGCGTCGAGCAGCTCCGGGTGGGTGACCCGGTCCAGGGAGAACAGCCGGAGATCGCCCGCCTGTTCGCAGTCGGCCAGCAGATACCAGTTACTGCGGTGATTGACCAGACGCAGGGGATGGACGTGTCGGTGGCTGTGTGTATCGCGGGCACGGCCGTGATACTCGAAGGCCAGTCGGCGGCCGGTAAGTACGGCCTCGGCGATGCGTCCGAAGCCCTCCGTCTCCATGCTGCGCCGGCCGGTGCCCAGGACCCGTATACGGCGACTCATGGCTTCGGCAGACTGGCCACTATGTCCCAGGAGTTTGCGGACTCGCCCCTTGAGTGGACCGATATAGGGGCCGAGGAAACCGGGCTGGACGGACTCCAGCAAGTGCTCGATGGCGAGCAGGGAGTAGAGTTCCGACTGGTTCAACCAGAAGCCGGGGAGTTCGAAAGCCTCTGTGTCGGGGTCATAGTGGTGGCCGTTGGCATCGCGATTGTACTGGATCGGCGCGCCCAGGAAGTCGCGCATGTAAGCCAGATCGCGAGTCACTGTGTTGCGGGAGGCAGCCAAATCTTCCATCAAGCGCCGCATAGCCACGGGCCGGCGCGACTGTGTCAGCAATTGGTGGATGCGGACGACTCGCTCAAGCTGATTCACTCGGCCTCCTTGCCGACGCCTTCGATAATCTCAGCTTACTTTGGTAATCGGTATCGGTCCACCAGTCGATTTATCCGGCATGGGTAGCGGTAGTTAGGTGCTCCGACTCAACCTTGCAACTATCGGAAATTCCATCAGGCGCCTGACGGCGCCCATCGCGCAGCAAGCTGCGCTCCCAGTGCGCCCGTGAAGGCGTGCACACAACTCGGTGAAAGTCCGAGTCGGGGTAAGCCATGGCCCCGTAGCCGAAGGTAACTGCGTCGCCGCGAGGCGGGGTGGAGA
>NZ_JARANV010000036.1 GCF_029889845.1 Halomonas sp. 25-S5 | reverse complement strand
CAGAGAGATCCACCGTCGCTGATAGCCCCTCGCTCCCTGACCCGTCGGCATTGAGGACAACCATATGTAAATAGAGACAACCGAGCCCTTGACGGGTCAATCCATACCAGGCCCGGTAAGCGACAGCGCACCGGGCGAGTAGTGGCCAACTCACGCCACTGGAGGCTCCATAAGCCAGATGCGCCTTCGGCTTATCTGGCCTACAAACCCGACATCCGTCCATCAGCGTCAGTAGAACCCGGGCTCGCTCCTGGGTCGGGTCTTGAAGCGCCGGTGTAGCCACAGATACTGCTCGGGGTGCTTGCGAATGGCGGCTTCGATGAAGGCGTTGACCTTGGCCGCGTCGGCTACCTCGTCGCCGCTGGGGAAGTTCTCCAGCGGCGGCAAGTACTCCAGTGTGTAGGTACGGTTGTCCGGATTGCGGTGGAAGATCAGTGGCATGACGGGCGCCCCGGTCATACGGGCGATCTTGGCAGTGAGCTTGATGCTGGCTGCCTCAATGCCGAAGAAGGGGGCGAAGACGCTGACGTCGCGGCCGAAGTCCTGGTCCGGGGAGTACCAGACATGGTGCCCGGCCTTGATCCGTCGCACCACGCCGCGCAGGTCATGACGGTCGATGGAAATGCCGAAGATGCGGTTGCGCGCGCGGGTCATGAAGCGCTCGAAGAGCGGGTTGTCGTGGGGGCGATAGACCACATCCGCGGGGAAGAACAGCGAATGCAGGGCGCCGCCCAGGTCCAGGGTCGAGAAGTGCACACCGATGATCAGTGCCCCCTTCCCTTGCGCCTGCACCCGGGCCATGTGCTCCTGGCCCTTGAAGGTGACCCGGTGGCGCAAGTGTTCAGGGTCGCGGCACCAGCCGGTGGCGGTCTCCATGATCCCGATGCCGTTGGCGATAAAGGTCTCGCGGACCAACCTCTGATGCTGCTCGTCGTCCCGCTCGGGAAAGCAGAGCCGCAGGTTAGTCTCGGTGATATGCCGGCGGCGTTTCGCGAAGCGCCAGGCGGCCAGACCGATCGCCTTGCCGACCCAGAGCTTGAGGCGCCAGGGCAGCCAGGCGGCAACATGCATCGAGCCGATGGCCAGCCAAACCGGCCAGTAGCGGGGATGGGCGAAGGCGGTCTTGGTGGTAGCGTCCCTGGACATGCGGCTTCCCGTGCTGCGGTGATCAGTGCGCGCCATGATAGCGCCTGGGTACCCTCGGCAGCACCCCGGTGAGCAGGGTGTAGCTGATGGTGTCGCAATGGCGTGCCACCTCGTCCACGGACAGCAGTGCGCCGTTCGTGGCGCGCCCCCAGAGCACCACCTCGCTGCCGATGTCGGCCTCGGGAAGCTCGGTGAGATCCACCGTCAGCATGTCCATGGAGACCTTGCCGGCGATGGCCGTGCGTTGTCCGTCGACCAGCACCGGGGTGCCGTCGACCGCATGCCGGTCATAGCCGTCGCCGTAGCCGCAGGCGACCACGCCGATCCGCGAGGGGCGTGGCGCCCTCCAGCGCCCGGCATAGCCCACCGGCTCGCCCGGGGCGAGTTCGCGCACGGCGATGATTGCGGAGCGCAGGGTCATCACCGGCGCCAGGCGACGGCTCGCCTCGCTGGAGGCCTCCAGCGGGTCGCTGCCGTAGAGCATCACCCCCGGACGGTTCCAGGCGCCATGCGCCTCGGGCCAGGCCAGGGTGGCGGGCGAATTGGCGAGGCAGGTGGGCGCCTCGAGCCGTATCGCCAGGTCGTCGAGCAGCGCGAGCTGGCGCCGGAAGTAGTCGGGCGCCAGGGCATCGGCGGTGGCGAAGTGGCTCATCAGGTGCAGGTCGCAGGCGCAGTCGGGCGCCGCGACGAGACGCGCCCAGACCACCTCGGCCTGTTCCGGCGGGAAGCCCAGCCGGTGCATGCCCGAGTCCACCTTGACCCACACCGGGATGGGGTGCGCGGGGCGATAGGCGAGCAGCGCCTCCAGCTGCCAGTCGGTGTGCACCGCGATCCACAGCCCCAGCGCCTCGACTCGCTCGAGCTCGGCGGCCTCGAAGATGCCCTCGAGCAGCACGATGGGCACCGTGATGCCCCCCTCGCGCAGGGCCTGCGCCTCCTCGAGGCAGGCCACGGCGAAGGCCGGCGCCAGGCCCTCGAGCGCCCGGGCACAGGCCACGGCGCCATGGCCATAGGCATCGGCCTTGATCACGGCGACGGCGCGGCTGTGGGGGGCCTGGTCACGGGCCAGGCGATAGTTGTGACGCAGGGCGTCGAGGTCGATGTCGGCGATCAGCGGCCGGGCCATGGTCGGGGTCCTGGGGCAGTGGCGTGCCGGTGCCGGAGGGGCCTCCGGCACGCGACGTCACTCGAAGATGGCATCCAGCGAGAGGCCCTGCTTGTCGAGCATTCGGCGCAGCTTCTTGAGCGCTTCCACCTGGATCTGGCGGACCCGTTCGCGCGTCAGGCCGATCTCCTCGCCGACCTGCTCGAGTGTCGCGGCCTCGTGGCCGCGCAAGCCGAAGCGGCGCACCACCACCTCCATCTGCTTCTCGGTGAGCTCGGCCAGCCATTCGTCGACATGCTGGCGCACGTCGCCGTCCACCAGGGTGGACTCGGGGCCCTGGTCGTTGTCGTCGGCCAGGGTCTCGATCAGCGGCTTGTCGCTCTCGCTACCCATCGGGTAGTCGACGGAGGAGACGCGCTCATTGAGGCCCATCATCTTCTTGACGGTCGCCACCGGCTTGTCAAGATGGTCGGCGATCTCCTCGGCCGTGGCCTCGTGATCCAGCTTCTGGGTCAACTCACGGGCCGCCCGCAGGTAGATGTTGAGTTCCTTGACCACATGGATCGGCAGCCGAATGGTGCGGGTCTGGTTCATCAGCGCCCGCTCGATGGTCTGGCGGATCCACCAGGTGGCGTAGGTGGAGAAGCGAAAGCCGCGCTCGGGATCGAACTTCTCCACCGCGCGGATCAGGCCCAGGTTACCCTCCTCGATCAGGTCGAGCAGGGTGAGGCCACGATTGAGATAACGCCGGGCGATCTTCACCACCAGGCGCAGGTTCGACTCGATCATCCGCGAGCGGCCCAGCGGGTCACCCTTGCGCGCCAGGCGCCCGAAGAAGACCTCTTCCTCCGGCGTCAGCAGCGGCGAGAAGCCGATCTCGTTGAGGTAGATCTGGGTGGCATCGAGGCTGTGACGCTGATGGCGATCCTCGCGACTCAGCGCCTTCTCGAAGGCCTCATCGTCGCCGACCACCGCCTCCTCGTCCTCGGTGTCCTCCCGCTCATCCTCGCTCTCGACAGCGTCCTCGTTCGCCTCGTTGGCGGATGCCAGATGCACATCCTGAAGATCCCGTTCAAGCATGCTCATCGATTGCTACCCCATGGTTGCGACCGGGCGTCGTGGGTCCATGGCCGGACGATCGACGCGCGAAGTTATTATTGTGCGGTACCTCGTCCGTCCTACATCCGATGCTGGCCGACCGTCAGGGTCAGGGTCAGCGGGCAGGCAGAAACTCGAGGGGATCCTGAGGCTGGCCGTCCTTGCGCACCTCGAAATGCAGCCTGACATCCTCGGCATCACTGTCGCCCATGGTGGCGATGACCTCGCCAGCCTCGACCACATCATTCTCCTTGACGTTCAGGGTGTCGTTGTGGGCATAGGCACTCAGGAACTGGTCGTTGTGCTTGAGCAGAATCAGGTTGCCGTAGCCCCTGACGCCGCTGCCCGCATAGACCACGATTCCCGGGCCGGCTGCCTTGACAGGTTGCCCCTTTTGACCCGCGATATCAATGCCGGCGGTGATGCTTCCGCCCTCGCCGAAACGACCGACCACGTCACCCTCGAACGGCCACTGCCAGGCCACCTCATCCACCGGGGTGTAGCGGCGCCCGGCGCGCTGCTCGGCGGCCGGCTCGCCGGCGACCGAGGTCCCGGCATCGGCGCCTCGCTCCGTCGACGCCCGGGCGACCTGGGACGCCTCGACGTCGGGCGCGGCGCTCGGTTCGGTGCTGCGCTGTGCCGCCGCGCCAGTGGCCTGCTCTTCCTCCGCGTCTTCCGCGCGCGACACCCGTTCACGCCGTTCGGCCAGGTCGCGCTCGCTCAGGCTGCCGTCCGCTCCCGGGCTCTCGTAGCTGTAGACCGGTCCCGGCCCCTGGTCGGCGCCCGAGACGGCATCGGCGCTTTCCGTCGTTGATGGGCTGGCCACGGCCGCCTGGCTGGGCCCCTGGGGCGAGTCGTCCGCCTCCTGACGCTCGGCCGAGAGGCGGCGGTTACGTTCGATGGCACTCTCGTCGGGCATCAGCCAATCGAGCTCCTCATCGCTCCCCGATGCCTGGCCGCCGAGACCGGTGGCCACGACCCCACGGCCGCCGGCCGCGTCCTCGCCGCCGCCCTGGCCGGAGGCCGCGGTGGCGCTGCCCTCGCCGCCCAGCACCAGCCGCTGACCGGGCTCGATGCGGTAAGGAGGGCCGATGCGATTGAGACGGGCCAGGTCGCGGTAGTCCATGTCATAGCGCCAGGCGATGCCGTAGAGCGTGTCGCCGGCTTCCACGGTGTAGTCGGCGGGCGTCGCATCCGCGCGGCTGGCCGACAGGTCGCGAACCTGTACCGGCCCGCTCTCGCCCTGCTGGGCGGCACAGCCGGCGAGCGCCAGGGCCAGGCCAGAAATCAGAAATACCTTATGCATCGGAGCCTTCCTCCTTGTCAGCACCTTGTCGAGAACCGGATGTCGCCGGCCGATTGGCCCGGCTGATCAGCAGCACCAGGGCCGCACCGGCCAGCATCAGGGCCACCACCGCCGGCAGCCGGGCAGGGTCGCCGGTCAGCTCGGCGAAGTCGGCCGGGGTCAGGTAACGGTAGTCGAGGGGAATCATCTGGCCCTCGGAACCCAGTTGGTAGCGTACCAGTTCGCGCCATGGCCAGAGTACCGGCAGCGAACCGATGATGAAGCCGACCAGCAGCTGCAGGGTTGCGGTGTGATGGTGGCGCAGCAGCCAGGAGAGCAACCGCGAGAAGCCGAACAGGCCGATCAGGCAGCCCGCCCCGAACAGCCCGATCAACCCCAGGTCGAAGCCGCGGATGCCCTGCATCACCGTGCCATAGAGACCCATGGTCAGCAGCAGGAAGCTGCCCGACACACCGGGCAGCAGCAGGGCACTGATGGCGATGGCCCCGCCCACCACCAGCACCAGGTCGGGATTGCCGAGCTGGGTGACCAGCGGCATCAGCGACGGCAGGCCGTGGGCGAGCAGCAGGCCAGCGGCGAGCGGCAGCAGGTGCCACCATTTCCAGTCGGCCGGATGGCGGCTGACGACCACCGCCGAGGCGGCCACCAGGCCGAAGAAGAAGCCGTTGAGCAGCTGAGGGAAATCGTCCATCAACCAGACGACCAGGTGGGCCACGCTGAACAGGCTGATGGCGATGCCGGCCAGCAGCGGTAGCACGAAGGCCAGGTTGAGATGCACCACCAGCAACGCAAGGCCGCCGCGACGCCAGGCGACGAAGGCGCTGGGGCCGAACTGCTTGATGCTGTGGATCAGCTCCTCATAGATGCCGGTGACGAAGGCGATGGTGCCGCCGGACACACCGGGCACCGCATCGGCGGCCCCCATGCCGGCGCCCCTGAGAAAGATACCGAGATGACGCTTCAACAGCGGACTCCTTTCATCGAATGACGCCTTCCAGCAGCGGCACGAACCGCACCGCTTCCAGCCGCTGTGTCTCGAAGCCATCACCGCTGCGGCGCACACGGGTCAGGGATTGCCGGCCATCCGGCTCGGCCAGCGGCGTGATCAACACCCCCCCGTCGCCGAGCTGGGCGAGCAGCGGCGCGGGCAACTCGCTGGCACAGGCGGTCAGCAGGATCACGTCGAAGGGCGCCTCCTCCGGCCAGCCATGGCCACCATCGGCGAGGCGCAGCCGGGTATTGCGAACCTCGAGCAGGCGCAGGCGACCTCCGGCACGGCGATGCAGGGCATTGATCCGTTCCACCGACCAGAGTTCCTTCACCAGCCGCGACAGCACCAGGGTCTGGTAGCCGGAGCCGGTGCCCACCTCCAGCACCCGGGACGGCGCCTCCTGGATCACCAGCTCGGTCATGCGTGCCACCATCCACGGCTGGGAGAGGGTCTGGCCATGACCGATGGGCAGCGAGGTGTCCTCGTAGGCACGATGCGCCAGGGCCTCGTCGAGGAAGAGATGACGCGGCTCCCGGGCCATCACCTCCAGGACCCGTCGGTCATGGATCCCCTGGTCGGCCAGGCGGCCGATCATGCGGTCCCGGGTTCGCTGCGATGTCATGCCGACACCGCGCAGCAGTTCAGGTGAGTGCATCCAGCCAGTCCTGCACGTCGTCGCGCGCTGCATGCCGGGTCAGGTCGGTCTGCAGCGGCGTGATGGAAACATAGCCCGCCTCGACGGCGGCGAAGTCGGTGTCCGGGCCATCGTCGGCATTTTCGCCCACGGTGGCGATCCAGTAGCGCAGCCGGCCCCGTGGATCACGAACCTCCAGGGGGCGCGCTGCCGGGCCGCGATAGCCCATCCGGGTGACCCGAAAGCCCTGGATCTCGCTCCACGGCAGGTCCGGCACGTTGACGTTGAGCAGGCTGCGCGGCGGCAGCGAGAGCTGGTCGGCCGCCCCGACCAGGCTCGCCGCCACCCGTCCGGCGGTCTCGAAATGGCGCGCCCCCACCAGCGACATAGCGATGGCCGCCATGCCCAGGTTGCGCCCCTCCATGGCGGCGGCCACGGTGCCGGAGTAGAGCACGTCGTCGCCGAGGTTGCCACCGTGGTTGATGCCCGATATCACCAGGTCGGGCTTCTCGTCCCAGACGCCGTTGACCCCCAGGTAGACACAGTCCGCGGGCGTACCGTCGACGCTGTAGAAGCCGTTGTCGAGTGAGGAGAGCGCCAGCGGCCGGCTCAGCGTGAGGGAGTTGCTGGCCCCGCTCTTGTCGCGATCCGGCGCGACCACACGCAGCCGCGCATGAGGCAGCAGGGCATCGTGGAGGGCGCGCAGCCCCGGGGCATGCACCCCGTCGTCATTGGATAACAGCAGTCGACGCATCACAGGCTCCTGTCGGTAGGAGGGGCCCCTAGGAAGGGATGAGAGATCAGTTCCCGCAGCACGGCGGTGGCGAAGGCTCCCCGCGGCAGGCTAAAAGCCAGCCAGAGCTCGCCGTCGCCGCGTGTCAGCCGCGGCTCGCCCAGGCGCAGCCGCAAGGCCCGGCGGGCCAGGCGAACGCCGGCGCGTTCGAGCCCGCCACACAGCCCGGGGTAGCGCGCGACCAGAGCGGCCTCGTGGGCCCGGGCCGCGCCGGCGGCACGCGACGTGCCGACGCCCCAGAGTATTCCGGCGGGATGCAGGTCGAGGCGCCGGGCGCGCTCGCCAAGCTCGGCGAGCTCGGCGGCATCGTCGGGCGCGACGTCGAACTGGCTGGCGCTGCCGTCGAGCATCACCACCTCGCCGGGCAGCGGCATGGCCCAGCTGTGGTCGCGCACCCGGGCCGCCAGCAGCTCGTTGAACAGGAAGCTGCGGGCCGCCGAGAGCAGCATGCCCTCACGATCATCGCGCTTGCGCCAGCCGCGGGCCAGCACGGCCCGGGCACGCTGCAGGTTGCGCCCGTCCGCGCCGAAGCGCTGGGGGCCGACATAGTTGGCGACCCCCGCGTCGCAGAGGCGCTGCCAGCGCACCTCGAGCGCCGGGTCGGCCACGGCCGACCCGGTGATTCGTAAGTGGAAGCGATTGGCCCGGTGCACGCCGCGCTTTAGCTTGCGCGGATGGCGGGCCTGGTCGAGCACCCGGATGCCACGCTCGGCGAGTCGCGCCACGAGCCCCTCGGGGGCCTCGCGGCCGGGCAACTGCACGGAGAGCCATTGGCGGGTCACGGCGACGCGGTCCTTCATGCCCGCATAGCCGACCACCCGCGGCGAGACCTCGCAGAGCCGTGCCAGCTCTCGGGCCACCATGGCGGTGGTCAGGTCGCGCTTCTCGATGAACAGCCAGAGGTGCTCGCCCTCCCCTTCCGGGGCAAAGTCGAGGGCCTCCTCGACCCGGAAGTCCTCGGGAACGGCGCGGTAGTCGCCGGATGGCGGCGCGCCGAGCTCGCCCTCCAGCACCCGCGGCCAGGCCGGGGGCCAGTCGATGGCATCCTGGATGCCGGGGGAGCCGACCTCACTCACCGGCCGCCTCCCCGTCGCGACGCACCAGCAGCGCCACCGCCTCAGCGGCGATGCCCTCGCCGCGGCCGGTGAAGCCGAGCCGTTCGCTGGTGGTGGCCTTGACGTTGACCGCGCCCCGGGCGATGCCCAGGTCCGCGGCGATATGCCCGGCCATGGCGTCGATATGCGGCGCCATCCTCGGCGCCTGGGCGATCAGCGTGGCGTCCAGATTGCCGACCCGGTAGCCGGCCCCGTCCACCAGCCGGGCGACCTGGCGCAGCAGCAAACGGCTGTCGGCGCCGGCCCAGGCCGGGTCGGTGTCGGGGAAGTGGCGGCCGATGTCGCCCAGCGCGCAGGCGCCCAGCAGGGCGTCGCAGAGCGCATGCAGCAGCACGTCGCCGTCGGAGTGGGCGACGAATCCCCGGTCGAAGGGAATGGCGACGCCGCCGACCATCAGGTGGTCGCCCTCGCCGAAGCGGTGGACATCGAAGCCGTGGCCGATTCGCATCATGTTCGTTTTATACCTGTTGCTGGGCAGACAATATCAAAGCCGCCAGGGCCAGGTCCTCGGGATGGGTGATCTTGAGGTTATCGCGACGTCCGCTGACCAGCCGCGGCGAGAGGCCCGCCGCCTCCACCGCCGAGGCCTCGTCAGTCACGGCGACGCCGCGCGCCTGCGCCTCGTCAAGGGCGCGGTGCAGCAGTCCATAGCGGAAGCCCTGGGGGGTATAGGCGTGCCAGAGGCCCTCGCGGGGCTCGGTGGCCTGCACCCGCCCGGCGCCGTCGTCGCGCTTCATGGTATCGGCCACCGGGGCCGCCAGCAGCCCGCCCACGGGGTCGTCCACAATGGCCGCCAGCAGCCGCGAAAGATCGTCGACGGTGACGCAGGGCCGGGCCACGTCGTGAACCAGCACCAGGTCATTCTCATCGGCCTCCGGGGCGATGGCCGCCAGGGCGTTGACCACCGAGTCGACGCGCTCGGCCCCGCCAGGGGCGCGACGCCAGTCGGCAAAGGGCACCCAGGCCGGGTCGAAGTGGCCGTCGTCGGCGTCCAGACAGAGGCAGAGCCGGGCCTCGGGGAAGGCCGCGTGGAGGCGCGCCAGGGTGCAGGCCAGCACCGGCCGGCCGGCCAGCGGCAGATACTGCTTGGGGCGGTCGGCGTCCATGCGCCGCCCCTGCCCCGCGGCAGGCACCACCAGCCACGGGCGACGGCTCATTGGCCAGCCTCGGCGCCGGATGCCGGCATGCCCACCAGGCCGGCATTGGCCTCGAGACCGGTGGTCTCCACCGCCACGCCGGGCACCCAGAAGAACTGCTCGTCGCTGCGCACCATGCCGATGTCGCTACGGGCCCGCTCCTCGATGGCATCGAGGCCGGTCTTGAGGTCCACCACCTCGGCGGCCAGGCGCGCATTGCGGGCGCGTAGCGGCTGGTTTTGTTCCTCCAACACGGCCACCCGCTGGCGCACCTCGGTGAGCTCGCGCATGCCGCCCTCGCCCAGCCACAGCCGGTACTGCAGCAGCGCGAGCAGGATGATGAGCACGATGGCCAGCCACTTGAGCATGCAGGGAGTCCGTCACGAGGTTGCCGATGGCGGGCATTATGCCAGTTTCGCCGCCTATCGGCAGGGTTTAGGAGCCTTCCCGGAAGGGCAGCGCCGCCTCTGCCGCCCGGCAGTAGGCCTCGACATGGGCCCGCTCCTCGGCGCAGAAGCGCGCCACGGCGTCGCGCAGGCGCGGGTCGGCGATATGGTGCAGCGAGGTGAGTCGCCGCGGAGCGAAGCCCCGGGCGAGCTTGTGTTCGCCCTGGGTGCCGGGGTCGAAGGTGGTCAGGCCGCGTTCGAGACAATGCTCGATGCCCTGGTAGTAGCAGGCCTCGAAGTGCAGGCAGTCGGCCAGTACCTCGCTGCCCCAGTAGCGCCCGTAGAGGGTGCGCGCGCCCTGCAGGCAGAGCGCGGCGGCCACCGGGGCGCCGTCGCATCGGGCCTGGATCAGCAGCAGCGACTCGGGCAGGGTGCGGCGCAGGCGCTCGAAGAAATCGAGGCCGAGGTAGCCGTGTCGGCCGCGTTCCAGGTGGGTGATCTCGTAGCAGCGGAAGAAGTGGGCCATCGCCGCCGCGTCGATGGCCTCGCCCTCCAGGCGATGCAGGGTCAGGCCCTGGTCGGCCACCAGGCGCCGCTCGCGGCGGATCGCCTTGCGTCGCTTCGCGGTCAGGGTGGCCAGAAAGCCCTCGAAGTCGCCGTAGCCGCGATCGCGCCACTGGAACTGCACGCCCTGGCGTGCCAGCAGGGACGGACAGGCCGCCTGCCAGGCCTCGACCTCGCGCGGCTCGGCGAACAGCAGGTGCCAGCTCGACAGCGCGCTTTCCTCCCAGGCCTGGGCCAGCACCCGGCGGGCAGCCAGGGGGTCGAGGTGCGGGGCCAGGGCCAGGCGCGGCCCGGGTGCCGGGGTGAAGGGAATCGCCGAGAGCCCCTTGGGGTAGTAGTCGCCCCCGGCGCGCTCCCAGGCCTCGGCCCAGCCCCAGTCGAAGACGTATTCACCGAAGGAGTGGTGCTTGTGGTAGTGCGGCATGACGCCAACCAGCGCCTCGCCCTGCCAGAGGGTCAGGTGGCGCGGTACCCAGCCGGTGGCGGGGCTCACCGCCCCGCTAGCCTCCAGGGCATGCAGGAACTCGTGGCGCAGGAAGGGATGGTCGTCGCCGACCAGCGCATTCCAGGCCGCGGCCGGCACCGCCTCGATGGCGGGCAGTAGTTGCAAAACGAGCGATGACATGGCGGCTCCTGGGCAAGTGCAGTTATCCAAGGCGAGGGGCGCCGAGGGCAGGTCGAAGAGCAGGTCCTACGCCATGGATGGCGTCGGTAGCGCCCAAAGAGGGGTTCACAGCGCCTGCTCGATGGTCCGACACTTCGGGACCTGCCGACGGATCAGCCCCGAACCATGCCACCTATGCGACGGCTCCGATAGCTGACAAGCCGTTGGCAGAAGGCCTACATTGTGCCCAGTGCCCGAGCCCCCTTCCATCCTCATCGACACACGGAGACGTGCATGACCGACGCCCGCGCCCTGCAGGCGCGCCTGGACCAGCAGCGCCACGCCTTCGCCGCCGAGCCCTTCCCCTCGGCGGCGACCCGCCGCGACCGCCTCGCCCGCCTGGCGCGCATGACCCGCCACCACCGCGACGAGGTCATCCAGGCGATCCACCAGGATTTCGGCCACCGCGCCGAGGCCGAGACGCGTCTGGCGGAGATCGCTCCGCTGCTGCTGGCACTCCGCCACACCCGCCGGCACCTGAAGCGCTGGATGGCGCCGCGCCGTGCCGCCGTGCCCTGGCGGCTGCAGCCGGCCCGGGCGCGCATCTATCGCCAGCCGCTGGGGGTCGTGGGCATCTTCGCCCCGGCCAACTACCCCTGGAGCCTGGCGCTGCTGCCGGCGGTCGATGCCCTGGCCGCCGGCAACCGGGTGATGATCAAGCCCAGCGAGCAGACTCCCACCACCAGCGCCCTGCTGGCCCGGCTGGTCGAGCGCTACTTCGCGCCCGACGAGCTGTGCGTGGTCACCGGCGACACGCAGACCGCCCAGGCCTTCGCCGCCCTGCCCTTCGACCACCTGCTGTTCACCGGCAGCCCGGCGATGGGCCACGAGGTCGCACGCGCGGCCGCCGACCATCTGACGCCGGTCACCCTGGAACTCGGCGGCAAGGCTCCGACCATCGTCGCCGATGATGCCGACCTGGCGCATGCCGCCCGGCGCATCGCCTTCGGCAAGTGGCTCAACGCCGGCCGGACCTGCATCGCCCCGGATCATGTGCTGATCGATGCGGCACGGCTGCCGGCCTTCATCGAGGCGATCCGCGAGGTGGTCAAGGCGTTCTATCCACGGGGCACCGCCAGCGACGACTATTCGGCGGTGCCCGGCGAGCCCTCGCGCCTGCGGCTCGATCGCCTGCTCGACGAGGCCCGCGATCACGGCTGCCGGGTGATCGAACTGGGCGAGCGTCTGAAGCTTGGCCGGGACACCAAACTGCCACCTACACTGGTAGTGGACCCGACCGCCAACCTGGCGATCATGCAGGAGGAGATATTCGGCCCCTGGCTGCCGGTGATCGGCGTGCGCGACTTCGACGCCGCCCTGGCCAGGGTCGCCGAGGGGCCTCGCCCCCTGGCGCTCTACGCCTTCACCGACGACCCGGGCCGTCGCCGGCGCCTGCTGGAGCAGACCCACTCGGGGGGCGTGGTCTTCAATGACACCCTGTGGCACTACGCCGTGCCCGCCCTGCCCTTCGGTGGCATCGGCGAGAGCGGTATGGGAGCCTACCAGGGCGAGACCGGCTTCCTGCGCTTCAGCCACCAGCGCAGCGTCTTCCTGCAGGCCCGCCACAACGCCGTGTGGCTGCTCGATCCGCCCTGGCGCCGCTGGTGGCTGCGCCTGCTAGGGCTCTAGCATGATCCGCCCGGTGCGCTAGCGCTTACCGGGCCTACGGCCGGGGCAAGGTTCACAGGGCAGTGGTAGGCCCGATAAGCCGGAGGCGCATCGGGCATGATCCGCCCAGGGCGCTGGCGCTTACCGGGCCTACGGCCGGGGCAAGGTTCGCAGGGCAGTGGTAGGCCCGATAAGTCGGAGGCGCATCGGGCATAGCCCGCCTAGTGCGCTGGCGCTTACCAGGCCTACAACTGGGGCTGTAATCCGGTCTCCCGGCAACAAAATCGCGGTAACAAAACTACAAATATTGCCAATTACCGGGTAGCATGGCGAATTATCCGGACGCTTTATTGGTAAGTTTACAAGACAACCGACACTCGATTCCGAGGTGACCCATGGCCAGCACGACCCCCGCCCTCCATCCCACCGTCGCCGACGTCACCCGCCGCATCCGCCAGCGCTCCGCCGAGCGCCGCGCCCTCTACGAGCAGCGCATGGCCGACCAGCACCGCCGCGGTGTGCACCGGGGCGAGCTCTCCTGCGGCAATCTGGCCCACGGCTTCGCGGCCTGCGGCGCGACGGACAAGAATTCGCTGAAGCTGATGAACTCGGCCAACCTCGGCATCATCTCGGCCTACAACGACATGCTCTCGGCCCACCAGCCGCTGGAGACCTTCCCCGAGACCATCAAGGCCGCCGCCCGCGCCATGGGCTCCACCGCCCAGTTCGCCGGCGGCGTGCCGGCCATGTGCGACGGCGTGACCCAGGGCCAGCCGGGCATGGAGCTGTCGCTGTTCTCCCGCGATGTCATCGCCATGGCGACTGCCGTGGGGCTCTCCCACAACATGTTCGACGCCGCCCTCTACCTCGGCGTGTGCGACAAGATCGTCCCGGGGCTATTCATCGCCGCGGCGCGCTTCGGTCATCTGCCGGCCATGTTCGTGCCTGCCGGGCCCATGCCCAGCGGCCTGCCCAACAAGGAGAAGGCACGCATCCGCCAGCTGTTCGCCGAGGGCAAGGCCAGCCGCGAAGACCTGCTCGAGGCCGAGTCGCAGTCCTACCATAGCCCCGGCACCTGCACCTTCTACGGCACCGCCAACTCCAATCAGCTGATGATGGAGATGATGGGCCTGCACCTGCCGGGCACCTCCTTCGTCAACCCCGGCACCGAGATGCGCGAGGCGCTGACCCGCTTCGCCACCGAGCAGGCGATCCGCAATACCGAGCCCAGCGGCGACTATCGCCCCTTCTACAAGCAGATCGACGAGCGCGCCATCGTCAACGCCATCGTCGGCTTGCTCGCCTCCGGCGGCTCGACCAACCACACCCTGCACCTGGTGGCCATGGCCGCCGCGGCCGGCCTCACTCTCACCTGGGAGGACTTCACCGACCTCTCCGCCGTGACGCCGAGCCTGATGCAGGTCTATCCCAACGGCCAGGCCGACATCAACCACTTCCAGGCCGCGGGCGGCATGAGCTACCTGTTCCGCGAACTGATCGGTGCCGGTCTGATCCATGGCGACATTCCCTCGGTGTTCGGCACCGACCTGACCGCCTACACCCAGGAGCCCTTCCTCGAGGACGGCAAGCTGGTGTGGCGCGAGGGACCGGAGCAGAGCCTCGACACCGAGGTGTTGCGCGGCGTGGCAGACCCCTTCGCCCCCACCGGCGGCCTCACGGTGCTCGACGGCAACCTGGGCCGTGGCGTGATCAAGGTCTCGGCCGTGGCCCCCGAGCACCGCGTGGTGGAGGCGCCGGTACGCATCTTCGAAGACCAGAACGACCTCAAGGGTGCCTTCGAGGCCGGCGAGCTGGACCGCGACGTGATCGCCGTGGTGCGCTTCCAGGGCCCCAAGGCCAACGGCATGCCGGAACTGCACAAGCTGACGCCCTATCTCGGCGTGCTGCAGGACCGCGGCTACAAGGTGGCACTGGTCACCGACGGGCGCATGTCCGGCGCCTCCGGCAAGGTGCCGGCGGCTATCCACATCAGCCCCGAGGCCCTGGACGGCGGCCCGCTGGCCAAGCTCAAGAATGGCGACATCGTGCGCCTGGATGCCGACAAGGGCAGTCTCGAGGTCAAGATCGACGCCCACACCTGGGCCGAACGCGAACTGCGGGTCGGCGATCTCGACCATTACCACGTGGGCCTGGGCCGCGAGCTGTTCGGCGGTTTCCGCCACCTGGCCATGCGCGGCGAAGAGGGTGCTGGGGTGTTCGGCGGTTTCGAGGCCGACGACCTGGCGCGCCAGGAGAGCCAGATCCACGAAGACGACGCCTGAGTCACTGCCAGAACAGGGCTACCGCAGTTGCACAGCGAGAAGCGCCGGGGACAGGTCGGAGAGGAGGTCCTACGCCAGGGATGGCGTCGGTAGCGCCCAGGGAGGGGTTCACAGCGCCCCCTCGCAGGCCTGTCACCGGAATAGCTTCGAGCGATTGCCATCTGCAACAGCCCTGACGGCCAGAAGGGACGAATTAACGATGACAAGACCCGCCCTGATCGGTGATATCGGCGGTACCAATGCGCGCTTCGCCCTGGTGACCCCGGGCGCCTTCACGCCCCGGGACATCCAGAGCCTGCCCTGTGCCGATTACCCGGGCCTGGTCGAGGCGGTCCGCGACTACCTCGGCCGGGTCGGGCTGACGGGCGAAGCCGCCCCCCGCGAGGCCTGCCTGGCCTTCGCCTGCCCGATCCGCGACGACCGGGTGAAGATGACCAACAACCACTGGACCTTCTCCCGGGAGGAGGTCCAGCAAACGCTGGGGCTCAGCCTCTTCAAGGCCATCAATGACTTCACCGCCCAGGCGCTGGGCGTGCCCCATGTGGCCGACAGTGACCTGGTGGACGTGCAGCGCGGCGTGGCGGTTCCCCATGCGGCACGGCTGGTGATCGGCCCCGGCACTGGCCTGGGCGTGGCCGGGCTCTTTCCCGGCCGTCACGCCTGGATCCCGCTACCCACCGAGGGCGGCCACGTGACCTTCGCGCCCACCGACGAGCGCGAGCAGAACCTGCTGCGGCATTTTCGTAACCGCTACGGCCGCGTCTCGGTGGAGCGCATCCTCTGCGGCCAGGGGCTGCTCGACCTCTACCTGGCCCACTGCTCGCTGAAAGGCGCCCCGCCGCGCCATGCCAGCCCGGCCGAAGTCACCCAGGCGGCCGCGGGCGGCGACGGCGTGGCCCGTGATACCCTGCTGCGGTTCCTGAAGATCCTCGGCGATGTCTGCGGCGATGCCGCCCTGACCTTGGGGGCCCGCGGCGGAGTCGCCCTGTGCGGCGGTATCCTGCCACGGCTGCTCGAGTGGCTGCCCGAGAGCCGCTTCCTCGAGGCCTTCACCGACAAGGGACGCATGAGCGCCTACACCGGGGCCATCCCGGTCCAGGTGGTCACCGCGCCCTGGACGGGCCTGCTGGGCGCCGCCGAGGCCCTGCACAACGAGGAGGTCGAATGACCCCGGAGGAGATCGAATGATTCCCGAGTCGCTTGCCCGGCTGGTCGAAGAGACCCGCGGCCAGCGCCGCGCCGAGTGGCACGGCCGCGAGGTGTGGCTGGCCAACGAGGCCTGGGGGGAACTCGCCGTCTCGCTCCAGGGCGCCCAGGTGCTTCACTTTTTACCCGCGCCCGAGGCCGCGCGAGCCGCGGGCGCTCCGGCGACGACGGACAACGTCGCCAAGGAGGCCCTGGTGCCCGGTGGCTGGCTATGGGTCACCCCCACGCCCCAGGACCTGCCCGGCGCGATCCGCGGTGGCGTCCCGCTGTGCTGGCCGTGGTTCGCCGACGAGAACACCGCCGACGAGACGCCCGACCGCTCGGGACCCATGCATGGCCCGGCACGCAAGGCCCAGTGGCGCCTCGACGCCGTGGACGAGCACGAGGAGGGCGTGGAGCTGCACCTCTCGCCCGACGAGCGCCTGCACGGCCAGCTCACGCCCCGCGCGGTGATCCAGGCCAACGCCCGGCGCCTGCATGTGGAGCTGATCACCGAGCATGTCGGGGAGACGCCGGTGAAGATCACCGGGGCCCTGCACAGCTACCTGGCGGTCGCCGATGCCTTCGCCTGCCGCGTCGAGGGCCTGGCCGGCGCCACCTACCTGGACAAGCTGGCCGACTTCGCCGAGCGGGACCAGCAGGGCGAGCTCGGCGTGCGCGGAGCGCTGGATCGCATCTACCGCAGCAATGCCGAACTGTGTCTCGACGACGGCAGCCGCCGCCTGAGAATCGCCCGCCAGGGCAGTGATTCCGCGGTGGTCTGGCATCCTGGCGACGCGCCCCCCGGGGACACCTCGAGCGAGGCCGCCCGCCACTTCCTGTGCGTCGAGTCGGCCAACACCCGGCTCGACCCGGTGTGGCTGGTCCCCGGCGCCCAGCACCTGCTGGGCACCACCCTGAGCCGTGAGGAGACAGCGAGCCCATGACCCCCGTGATCAGCTTCGGCGAGGCCCTCGTCGACCTGCTTTCCAGCCGCCTCGGCGACGCACCGGACGGGACAGCGGATGCCCCGGAGACCTTCACCCCCTATGCCGGTGGCGCCCCCGCCAATGTGGCCGTGGCCTGCGCCCGCCTGGGCGTACCCAGCCGCTTCCTCGGCATGCTCGGCGAGGACCACTTCGGTGACTTCCTGGCCGCCGAGCTGGCCGCCCATGGCGTGGACACCTCCGGCGTGGTGCGCACCCGCGAGGCACGCACGGCACTCGCCTTCGTCTCCCGCGATGCCGAGGGCGAGCGCACCTTCGACTTCTACCGCCCACCGGCCGCGGATCTGCTCTATCGCCTGGAACACCTGCCCGCCGGCGTCTTCGCCGAGCCGGCTATCGTGCACTTCTGCAGCAACAGCCTGACCGAGCCCGAGATCGCCGAGACCACCCTGGCCATGGCCGAGATGGCCCGCCGCGCCGGCTGCCTGGTGAGCGTGGATGCCAACCTGCGCCACAACCTCTGGGAAGGCGGGGCCGCCGACATCAGCCTGGTCACCCGGTTGCTCGACGCCGCCGACCTGCTCAAGCTCTCGACGGACGAGCTCGACACCCTGCGCGCCGACCACCCCCGGGAGGGCTGGCTGGCCGAACGCTTCGCCGCCGGGGTCAAGGTCGCGGTGATCACCGACGGTCCGGGCGAGGTGATGCTGAAGGGGGTCGGCCTGGACGAGCGTATCACCCCACCCCGGGTCGAGGCGGTGGATACCACGGCAGGCGGGGACGCCTTCATCGGCGGCTTGCTGGCCGAACTCGCCGAGTACACCGCGGGGCAGGACCTCGACGGCGACTGGGCCCGGGACACGGCCTTCCTGCGCCGCGCGGTGGAGATCGCCAGTCGCTGCGGCGCCCACGCCGTGACCCGCCCCGGGGCCTACGCCTCACTGCCCACCCGCGAGGACCTGGAGCGACTGCAGGGCTGAGTCGCCACCCGTCGATCGGCCGGGCTCAGGCAAGCGCGGTCTCGATGACCGCCTTCTCGTGCAGGGTCCGATGCACGGGGCACTTGTCGGCGATCGCCAACAGGCGCTCGCGCTGCTCTTCGGTCAGCTCGCCTTCCAGGCGGATCTGGCGACGGAAGACATCCACCTTGTCGGGGGTCTCCTCGCAGTGTTCGCACTCCTCGCCATGGGCCTTGTTGTGGCTCACCTCCACGGCGACATGCTCCAGGGGGATCTTCTTGTGCCGCGCATAGAGCCGGATCGTCATGGCGGTGCAGGCCCCCAGTCCCGCGGAGAGGAACTGGTAAGGGGTCGGCCCCAGGTCGCTGCCGCCCACATCCTCGGGCTCGTCTACCACCAGCGAGTGCTTGCCGCCCACTACCACATCCTGACGTAGGCCCTCAGGGTCGGCCTCGGCGACGCGCACCAACCCTTCCGGAACCGCCTCGGGTGTGGGTTCGGCAGCCAGGTCCAGGTAGCGTGACGACCAGGAGACGATGACATCGGCAGCGTATTCGGCATCCGCCTCGCGGCTGATCAGGTGGTCGGCATCGTCCAGGGTAACGAAGGACTTGGGGTGCTTCGCCGCCTGGAAGATTGTCGCGGCATTGTCGATACCGACCAGGCTGTCGATGGGGGAATGCAATACCAGCAGCGCCGTTCCCAGGCGCGGCAGGGCATCGTCGAGGGAGCTGGCCTCGATATCCTCGATGAACTCCCGGCGAATCTCGAAGCGCCGACCGGCCAGGGAGACTTCCGCCGCCCCCTTGTCGCGGATCTCCTCCAGCGTGTCGCCGAAGTTCTTCAGCACGTGCTCCGGGTCGGCCGGTGCGGCGATGGTGACCAGCGCCTTCAGGCCGGGGATCTCGGGCGCCACCTTGATGGCGGCCGCCCCTCCCAGCGAATGGCCGATCAACAGCTGAGGGGCCATGTCTCGACCCTCCAGGTACTCCGCGGCCTTGACGAGATCCGCCACGTTGGACGAGAAGCCGGTATTGGCGAACTCGCCCCCCGAGTGGCCGAGGCCGGTGAAGTCGAAGCGCAGCACGGCGATGCCCCGCGCCGCCAGCCGGCCGGCAATGCGCCGGGCGGCGGGAATGTCCTTGGAGCAAGTGAAGCAATGGGCGAAGAGCGCCGTGGCACGGACCGGGCCTTCGGGCAGGTCCAGCCTTGCGGCCAGGGTCGAGCCTTCGTGCCCGCTGAATTCGATACGTTCGCTGTGCATGACGCCTCCTTATCGATGATTACCGCCGGTAGCCGAGTCGCGGCCGTCCCCCCGACAAAGCCTAGCAGGCCGCCGGCGGTTGGCTCGGCACCACAGCGAGATTCGCTTGAGGCCGCGCTTGTTTCGTGTACATGGACCCAGATTCCTGTGCATCTGCCATGTGTCCCTCCTGCGGTTCTGATGATTGGCCGCCCCTTCCCTCCAGCGGGTCCCGTCGAGCCGGTTCCCCGCCTTCCTCGGTACTACGAGCGACTCCGACTCCCGCCTTTCCGTCCGGCTGGCTCCTTCTGGTCGCCTGGCCGTACCCCCTGAGTGCCTGGTGTTTGCTTCC
>NZ_JARANV010000035.1 GCF_029889845.1 Halomonas sp. 25-S5 | reverse complement strand
AAGCGGCCAAGCGGCCAAGCGGCCAAGCGGCCAAGCGGCCAAGCGGCCAAGCGGCCAAGCGGCCAAGCGGCCAAGCGGCCAAGCGGCCAAGCGGCCAAGCGGCCAAGCGGCAAGCGGCAAGTGGCAAGTGGCAAGGAGTCAAGGGTAAAGCGATAAGCTGGAAGCTGGAAGCTGGAAGCCAGCATGTTGCCACCAACACCTGAGACTAGGCGTTACCTCAAACCCATGCCCGCGATGCGGGCGTTTTACCAGCGACGGATGAAGCACGACTCTTAGAGCTTCAAGCTTATGGCTTACAGCTCCGGGCGAAGCCCGGCACGGCGACGCTGGGCAAGCTGGCGCATCAGCTCGCGGGAGCGCAGCGGACGGCTGCCGAGCAGCGGGGCCAGCGCCGCCCGGGTGACCGCCTTGGCGGGGCCGGCCAGCCCGGGTTGGGACCAGTCACCACGGGCCAGCAAGCGCAGGGTGCGCCCGTCGATGCCGGCCTCGCCGGCCACGAAGGCCCGTGAGGCCGGATCGAGGACATAGCGACGCTGGGGATCGAGCTCACCCCCCTCGGGATCGGTGAAGCGCGGCCAGGCATCCAGCACCTCGAGCACCGCCACCTCGAGCCGACGCAGCACGCCGGCGCGTCCCTCGGGCCGTGGCAGCGCCTCGAGCATGGCGGTGTAGAAGGCGAAGACCTCGGCGACGGGTAGCTCCACCGGCAGCACCCGGGTCAGCAGCTCGTTGGCATAGAGCCCACAGAGCAGCCCCTCGCCGGCCAGCAGGGCCGCGCTGCCGTGTCCCTCCATCAAGCGCAGGCGCTTGAGCTCGCCCTCGCCGACCCAGGTGACGTGCAGCGGGGCGAAGGGCTGCAGCCGCCCGCGGGAGCGCGACCCGGGGCGCTGGACGCCCTGGGCCACGGCCCTGACACGCCCGTGGTGCAGGGTCAGCAGCTCCACCAGGGCGCTGGTCTCGCGGTAGGGGCGCTTGTGGAGCAGGAAAGCTGGTTGGGGTTGCATGATCGATCCTTCGGACAAGCAGCCAAGCAGCCAAGCGGCCAAGCGGCCAAGCGGCCAAGCGGCCAAGCGGCCAAGCGGCCAAGCGGCCAAGCGAAGGGTAAGATCCAAGTCGCAAGGCGTTCGCCGCTCCTTGCGACTCCTTCCTTGGCGGCTCGACGCTTGTAGCCTGGCGCTTACCAATCAGTCCAGGTCGTAGCCCAGGCTCTTCAGCGCCCGCTCGTCGTCGGACCAGCCGCGCTTGACCTTGACCCAGAGGTTGAGCATCACCTTGGCGCCCAGCACCCGCTCCATGTCCAGGCGCGCCTCGCGGCCGATGTTCTTGATGCGCTCGCCGTTCTCGCCGATCAGGATCTTCTTCTGCCCGGCCCGTTCGACGAGGATCAGCGCGCTGATGTGCACCACCCGCCCCTCGTCGCGGAACTCCTCGATCTCCACGGTCATCTGGTAGGGCAGCTCGTCGCCGAGCTGGCGCATCACCTTCTCGCGCACCAGCTCAGCGGCCAGGAAGCGCTGGCTCTTGTCGGTGATCTGGTCCTCGGGGAAGTAGTGCACGCTCTCGGGCAGGTGCTTGGCGACCTCGCCCTCGAGCTCGGGCACGTTGGTGCCGTGCTTGGCAGAGATCGGCACGATGGCGGCGAAGTCGCGGCGCGCGCCGACCTGCTCCAGCCAGGGCAGCAGGCTGGCCTTGTCCTGCAGGCGGTCGACCTTGTTGACGGCCAGGACCACCGGTGCCTCGACGTGCTCGAGGCGCTGCAGCACCACCTGGTCCTCGTCGCTCCAGCGGGTGCGGTCGATGATGAAGACCACGCAGTTCACGTCGCGCAGGGCCTGGACGGCGGCCTGGTTCATGAAGCGGTTGATCGCCTTGTTGCGATCCTTGGCCATGATATGGATGCCGGGGGTGTCGACGTAGATGTACTGGGCCTCGCCCTCGGTCTTGATGCCCATCACCTGGTGGCGGGTGGTCTGAGGACGCCGTGAGGTGATCGAGACCTTCTGGCCGAGGATCCGGTTCATCAGCGTCGACTTACCGACATTGGGACGGCCGACGATGGCCACGAAACCGCAGGTGGTGGTCATGGGCGGCCCCCCGTGCTGTTGGATTTGACCGGCTCAAGGCGCGATAGCGCCTGGGCGGCAGCCTGCTGCTCGGCATGGCGCCGACTCGCGCCGACGCCTAGGGTGTGCTCCTCGAGCACCTCAACCTGACACTCGACGGTGAAGGTCTGGGCATGGGCCTCGCCCTCCACCGAGGTCACCTCGTAGCGCGGCAGGGGCACCTGACGCGACTGCAGGAACTCCTGCAGGCGGGTCTTGGGATCCTTCTGGGTATCGTCGAGGCTGATGGCTTCGAGCCGCTCGGCATACCAGGAGAGCACCCGGGCCCGGGCGACTTGCATGCCGGCGTCCAGGTAGATCGCGCCGAGCACCGCCTCGACGGCATCGGCGAGAATCGATTCACGGCGATGGCCGCCGCTCTTCATCTCGCCGGAGCCCAGCCGCAGGCAGTCGCCGAAGGCCATCTCCCGGGCCAGCTCGGCCAACGTCGGGCCCTTGACCAGGCGCGCGCGCAGGCGCGACAGCTGCCCTTCCCGGGCCTGGGGAAAGCGCTGGAAGAGCACCTCGGCGATGATGAAGTTAACGATGGAATCACCGAGAAACTCGAGGCGTTCGTTGTTCTGGCCGCCATAGCTGCGATGGGTCATGGCCAACTCGAGCAGACCGGGGTCGGCGAAGTCATGGCCAATGCGGCGGCTGAAGGCGTTGAGGGAGTTGCTCACGGAGCTCCTGCATAATTGATGGCGAACGTGGGGGTGTGTCTGAATCTGGCGACGTACGCAAGCCGCCAGGCCCAAGGAGCGGCAGGTGCTGCCCTACTGGATACGGCGCACGCTGGTGAAGCTCGGCAGTCCGCCGTCCCAGTGCATCCAGACGGCGAAGGCCTGGCCGACGATGTTCTCCTCCGGCACGAAGCCCCAGTAGCGGCTGTCGTTGGAGTGGTCACGGTTGTCGCCCATCGCGAAGTAGTGCCCCTGCGGCACCACCAGCTCGCGCACCTGGGGGCCGGGGGCCCGAGGATTATTGTAGATGCGGTGCTCCTGTCCGCCCATCTGCTCGGCCAGCAGCAGCTCGGTGGGCGCCTTGAGGGGGCCGGCCTCGAGCAGCCGCTTGGGCACCGCCTCGCCGTTGACGAACAGCTGCTTGTCCGCATAGCGGATCCGGTCGCCCGGCAGGCCCACCACCCGCTTGATGAAGTTGACGGAAGGCTCGTCGGGGAAACGGAACACCATGACGTCGCCCCGCTCCGGCTCACCAACTTCAAGAAAGCGGGTGTTGACCACCGGCAGCCGCAGGCCGTAGGTGAACTTGTTGACCAGGATGAAGTCACCGACTTCAAGCGTCGGGCGCATCGAGCCGGACGGGATCTGGAAGGGTTCGACCACGAAGCTGCGCAGTATCAGTACCACCAGCAGCACCGGGAAGAAGGAGCGGGCGTAGTCCACCGGCCAGGGCTCCTTGAGCGCCTTCTCGCGGGCTCGTTCGCCGAGTCCCTCGGTGGTGCCGGCCTCGGCCGTGCCCAGCCGCTGTCGGCGGGCAGGACGCCACCAGAGCAGATCGATCAGCCAGATCATTCCGGTGACGGCCACCGCCACCACCAGCATCAAAGAGAAGTCCATGCGGTTATCCGTCCCTAGTCGTTGACCCTGAGCACAGCAAGGAAGGCGTCCTGGGGAATTTCCACCCGCCCGACCTGCTTCATGCGTTTCTTGCCTGCTTTCTGCTTCTCGAGCAGCTTCTTCTTGCGGCTGACATCGCCGCCGTAGCACTTGGCAGTGACGTTCTTGCGTAGCGCCTTGACGGTGGAACGTGCCACCACCTGGCCGCCGATGGCCGCCTGGATCGCCACGTCGAACATCTGCCGCGGGATCAGTTCCTTCATCTTCTCGACCAACAGGCGGCCGCGACTGTGGGCATGGTCGCGATGGATGATCACCGCCAGGGCATCGACCCGGTCACCGTTGATCAGCACGTCCAGGCGCACCAGTTGGGCCGCCTGGAAGCGCTCGAAGTTGTACTCGAGCGACGCATAGCCCTTGGAGATGGACTTCAGGCGATCGAAGAAGTCCATCACCACCTCGCTCATCGGCAGCTCGTAGGTGAGCTGGATCTGGCTGCCGAGGAACTGCATGTCGAGCTGGGTGCCGCGGCGCTGCTCGCACTCGGTGATGACATTGCCGACGAACTCCTGGGGCACCAGGATGCTGGCGCGCACGATGGGCTCGCGCATCTCCTCCACGTCGGCCATGTCCGGTAGCTTGGAGGGGTTGGCGACGTAGCTGACCGCGCCGTTCTTCATGGCCAGCTCGTAGACCACGGTGGGCGCCGTGGTGAGCAGATCCAGGTCATATTCGCGCTCGAGGCGCTCCTGGACGATCTCCATGTGCAGGGTACCGAGAAAGCCGACCCGGAAGCCGAAGCCCAGGGCGTCGGAGTTCTCCGGCTCATAGCCCAGCGAGGCATCATTGAGCGCCAGCTTCTCGAGGGCGTCGCGGAAGTCCTCGTAGTCATCGGCACTGACCGGGAACATCCCGGCGTAGACCTGCGGCTTGACCTTCTGGAAGCCAGGCAGGCGCGCGACGTCCGGGGTCTTGGTGTGAGTGATGGTATCCCCCACCGGGGCGCCATGGATCTCCTTGATCCCGGCCACGATGAACCCCACTTCACCGGCGCGCAGGATGCCGGTCTCACGGCGCAGCGGGGTGAAGATCCCCACTTCGTTGACCTGCCAGTCGCCGCCGGTGGACTTGATGCGGATCTTCTCGCCCTTCTTCAAGGTGCCATCGAAGATCCGCACCAGCGAGACCACGCCCAGGTAGTTGTCGAACCAGGAATCGATGATCAGCGCCTGGAGGGGCGCCTTGGGGTCGCCCTTGGGGGGCGGGATGTCGCGCACCAGGCGCTCGAGCAGCGCATCGATGCCCAGCCCGCTCTTGGCCGAGACCTGGCAGGCGTCGGTGGCATCCAGGCCGATGATCTCCTCGATCTCGTGGGAGACCTTGTCCGGGTCGGCCTGGGGCAGGTCCATCTTGTTGAGCACCGGCAGCACCTCGAGACCCTGCTCGATGGCGGTATAGCAGTTGGCCACCGACTGTGCCTCGACGCCCTGACCGGCATCAACCACCAGTAGCGCGCCTTCACAGGCATACAACGACCGCGAGACCTCGTAGGAGAAATCCACGTGCCCCGGGGTGTCGATGAAGTTCAGCTGGTAGGTGTTACCGTCCTGTGCATGGTAGTCCAGCGTTACCGACTGCGCTTTGATGGTGATGCCACGCTCGCGCTCGAGGTCCATGGAGTCGAGCACCTGCTCCTTGAGCTCACGCTCGGTCAGCCCACCGCAGGTCTGGATCAGGCGATCGGCCAGGGTCGACTTGCCGTGGTCGATGTGCGCGATGATCGAGAAGTTGCGGATGTGCTTGAGGGGGTCGGAGGTTGCATCTTGGGACATCGAGTCGATTCTGCCTTGTGGGTGTCGGGCCACGGCCGACAGGATGGATCGCGTTGCGGTCGGCTGGCGGGCTCTGATCGGATTGGGCGCCATTGTAGCGGGATGCGCCGGCCAGATACAGCGACCCGACGGCGGCTGCCGTCGGGTCGCGCGATCACTGTCGCTTGGTGGGACAGCGAGATCAGCCGTGGGAGAGTCGCAGCGCCACGAACAGCGAACGGCCGTCGCGGTAGAGACGCACCGGGATCGCCCGATCATCGGGCAGCTCGGCGACCAGTTCGGCAAGCTGGTCGGGGTCCTCCACCACGCGTTGGTCGATGCTGACCAGGATGTCGCCGGCACGGATGCCCGCCTGCGCGGCGGCGCCACGCGGGTCCACCTCGCGCACCCGGGCGCCGCCCTCGATGCCGAGATCACGCCGCTCGGCCTCCTC
Source organism: Halomonas sp. 25-S5 (assembly GCF_029889845.1). Taxonomy (GTDB): domain Bacteria; phylum Pseudomonadota; class Gammaproteobacteria; order Pseudomonadales; family Halomonadaceae; genus Halomonas. Next base: position 18,706 of record NZ_JARANV010000035.1, on the reverse strand, counting down.
CAGCGGCTGCACGGCGATGCCCAGCCGTGCCGACGCCGGCTCTTCGCCCTGGCCATTCGCCGCACTAACCTCGCTGTCGGGCCAATCGCCCACGGTGATGGTCTCCTCGCGACGCTTACCGTCGCGCAGCAGCGTCAGTGCTACCTCGCCGCCCGGGCTGACCCGTCCGATCAGCCGCGGCAGGGTGCTGGCACTCTCCACCGCCTCGCCGTTCACCTCGAGGATGACATCACCGGCCTGGAGCCCGCCGCGGGCGGCCGGCCCCTCGGGGTCGAGGTCGGCGATCAGCGCGCCCTCAGGGTTGTCCATGCCGAAGGACTCGGCCAGGTCACGGGACACCGGCTGGATCATCACCCCCAGCCAACCACGATTGACGCGACCGCCGTCACGCAGCTGGTCGGCCACGTCCAGCGCCACGTTGATGGGGATCGCGAAGGAGAGTCCCATGAAGCCGCCGCTGCGGGTGAAGATCTGCGAGTTGATGCCGACTACCTCGCCATCCAGGTTGAACAGCGGACCGCCGGAGTTGCCCGGATTGATCGCCACGTCGGTCTGGATGAAGGGTACGTAGGCATCGCGGGGCAGGGTGCGATCGATGGCACTGACGATGCCGGCCGTCACCGAGTGGTCGAAACCGAAGGGCGAGCCGATCGCGGCGACCCACTCCCCCACCCGCAGGTCATCGGAGTCGCCCAGGGTGAGAGTCGGCAGGCCCTCGGCGTCCACCTTGAGCAAGGCGACATCGGTCTTGGCATCGGCCCCGACCAGCTCGGCCTGGAGCTCGCGCCGGTCGTTGAGCCGCACCAGGATCTCGTCGGCGCCCTCCACCACATGGGCATTGGTCATGATGTAGCCGGCCTCGTCGATGATGAAGCCCGACCCCAGCGACTGGCGCTCCTCACGGCGCTCCGGCCCCCCGCCGGGCGGCATCGGGACACGGTCGTCGAAGCGATCACCGAAGAAGCGACGCAGGATCTCGGGGATCTCCTGATCGCCGAAGTTGTGCAAGGGCGACGCCGTGCGCTCCACCATCCGCGAGGTGGAGATGTTCACCACCCCGGGCGCGGCCTGATCGACCAGTTCGGTGAAGTCCGGCAGGTCCCGGGCCACGGCCGTTTGCCACACCAGCAGGGCCGTGGCGAGCAGCATCCAAAGGGAAAGGTGTCGTGTCATGCGCTTCATGAAAGGCTCCTGCTCGACAAGGGATAGGAAAAAAGGATGTGTCCTTACATACCGCCTGGGTGTCAAAAGGTTCAGGGCATATCGCCCTCAGCGCCGTCCTGCCACTCCACCGAATCGGCCACACGCAGCAGGACACCGGGTGGCAGCTCCCCCATCGCCACGACCTGGCGGGTCCGACCGCCGAGTTTGCGTTGGCGGACGGCCGCGTAGGAGACGCCGAGGCGATGCATGCCCGGGATCAGCTGGTCCGCCCCCTCCACGGGTTCCACGAACAGGCTGAGGGTGGCGAGGCCGTCACTGAAGACCCGGTGGCCGATGTCATCGTCATGACGGGAACTGCGGGACTCCACCGGCTGGGGGATGAAGCCCGTGGGCAGCCAGGCGGGGTGCCAGGGATCCTGCGGGCGGGCACGGCGTCGGTCGAGCTCGATCTCCCCCTGGTGCAGCTGGGGCTGACGCAGCTCGGTGATCTGAAAGGTCTCCACCACGCGTCCATGCTCGTCCAGCAGGATGTGCTTGAGCGGCAGCCCCGTGGCGGTGTCGAGCCAGAAACGGTGGCCGTAGCGCATGCCATCCAGGGGTTCGATGTCGAGGCGGAGGGTGGTGCGATTGGCAAGACGCTCCTCACCGCTCAGCTGGAGGCGATAGAGGCCATCGAGGTGTTCGGCGATGCCCGACGGTGAGGCCGGCACCGGGGCGTTACCCTCGGCCCAGCTCAAGCGACCGATGCGCCCGCGCCGCTCGAAGACCACCGGGGGGCCGTCCAGAAACCGCGCCACCTCGCGCTCGACGCCTTCCACGACATCATGGGAAAGCGCCAGGGAACGGACCCCGTCGCCGCCGATGCGTACCGCCCGTGCCTGGAAATCGTAGCAGTGGTTGGACCAGAGGCTGCGCTCCAGCCACTCCTGGGCGGTCTCGGGTGGCTCACGCTCCGCCAGGGAGCGGCAGTCGAACCGCTCGGCCGGGGACGGATCGGCGTCGGACTGAGCCACGGCGCCTGACGAGAGGCTCAGCAGGGCCGCGACCAGCATCGCGCCGAGCAGACGGGTCGGACGACCCTGACGCATCAGTGCTGCCCCAGGGACTCGCTACCGGACGCGCGCAGCAGCGGCATCCAGGTATCTCCACTGCGGTAGGCCGCGCCCTCGGCATGGCGGTCCAGATAGGACTGCAGCAGTTGTGCCTGTTGCTGGTCACCCCGGGCAGACTGCCGCGGGGAGAGGAACAACGGCGAATCGAAGTCCGCCCCCACCGTCATCACGCCCCGGGAATCCCCGGAGGGGGTCTGGAAGAGCGGCAGACCCGGCAGCGAGGAACGGCTATCGACGCCAGAGGCGGCCAGCCCCGACCCGCCGAAAGCGGCAGGACTCGCCTGCTGCTCGCCCACCGGCTGGCCCTGGGAAGCCACTTCGGTGGGGGTCTGACCCGCATCGAGGCTGCCGTTGTAGAACTGCACGCCGCTGATGACCATCAGCGACACCGCGGCCGCGATGCCGGCGCCACGCGCCAGCGTAATGGGACGCCCGGACGCCTCGCCGGCATCGACCCGGGGCACCGGCTCGTCCTGAAGACGCGCCATGATGCCCGCCGAAAGATCGGTAGCGACATCGACCCCCGGTTCGCGCCGCATCAGGCTGCGCATCAGATGGTAGCGGCGCCAGGTCTCGGCCGCATCCGGGGCGTCGTCCAGTGACGTAAGCACTCGACGAAGCTCCAGCTCATCCCCTTCGTTGTCCATCAGGGCAGAAAGCGATTCCCGTGCGTTCTGACTCATTCTTCACACCCTCACACTCGACAAGGCGACCCGGTCCGGGTCCTTTGACAGCCTGTTGATCCCGACATCGGCGCGTGTCGCCCTGACCGCGTCGGCATGTAGTTGCCTGCTAGTGGCAGGCCGGTCACCGCATATGACGTCGCGGATGGCGGACAGTTCAGCAAATCGTCAAAAAGCTTGCAGTTTCACCTCATTCGACCACCGTCTCCTGGTTGCGGGAGGTGGTGACGAGCGGGCGGATATGCTGGTCCACCGCCTCCCGGGCCCGGAAGATCCGCGAGCGGACGGTACCCACGGGACACTGCATGATAGCGGCGATGTCCTCGTAGGAGAGGCCGTCGAGCTCACGCAGGGTGATCGCGGTCCGCAGGTCATCGGGCAAGCCCTCGATCGCCTCGAAGATGGCCGCCTCGAGCTGGTCGCGGGCCAGCGCGGCCTCGGGGGTCTCGGTATCGGCCAGTCGTCCGCTGTGGTCGACGATCTCGGCATCGACGATGTCCAGGTCGCTGCCCGGCGGACGCCGCCCCTTGGAGACCAGGTAGTTCTTCGCGGTATTGATGGCGATGCGGTACATCCAGGTGTAGAAGGCGCTCTCGGCGCGGAACTTGCCCAATGCCCGGTAGGCCTTGATGAAGGCCTCCTGCGCCACATCCTGCACCTCGGCGTGGTCATGCACGTAGCGACCGATCAGGCCGATGATCTTGTGCTGGTACTTTTTCACCAGCAGGTCGAAGGCGCGGGTGTCCCCCTTCTGGGCGCGCTCGACGAGCTGCTGGTCGGTTTCCCGGGTGCCCATTCAGGCCCTCCCCGAACAGAGAGGTGCGGATAGCGACCCAACGGCGGGTCGCGAACGGTCTGGCATTACTAGCATAGTGTCAACCTGGGCCTTGGAGCCGCTGAATGGTCAGGGTCATGAATCACGAGAGGTACAAGTGTTCCTGTTTCTTGAACGTCCATCAAGCCGGTTGCCTTGCCCTGCTGCCGTCGATGGGACCGGCCGCGCCCGGACGGGTTCGCATGGCGATTGAATTTGCTGGCCCCGCGCGCGATAGTAGATAGTAGATGCCACTGGACATCGCCATCAGCGCAGACACGACACAGGAAGCACAATGTCAGAGCAGCAGGTCAATAACCTCAACGTTCTCGCCCAGGACGTCCTGATCACGCCCGAGGCCCTGAAGCGGGAGATCCCCCTCACCGAGGCCGCCGAACACACGGTGATCGAGGGACGCGAGACGATCCAGGCCATCCTGGACGGCCGTGACCCTCGCCTGCTGATGGTGGTGGGCCCCTGCTCCATCCATGACGTGGATGCCGCCCTAGACTACGCCCGCCGCCTGCGCCAGCTGGCCGACGATGTCAGGGACAGCCTCTACATCGTGATGCGCGTCTACTTCGAGAAGCCCCGCACCACGGTGGGCTGGAAGGGCCTGATCAACGACCCCCACCTCAACGGCTCCTTCGAGATCGAGGAGGGCCTGCACATCGCCCGCAAGCTGCTGGTCGAGCTCGCCGAGATGGGCCTGCCGCTGGCCACCGAGGCGCTGGACCCCATCTCGCCCCAGTACATCCAGGACTGCATCAGCTGGTCGGCCATCGGTGCGCGCACCACCGAGTCCCAGACCCACCGCGAGATGTCCTCGGGGCTCTCCTGCCCAGTGGGCTTCAAGAACGGCACCGATGGCAGCCTGGACGTCGCGGTCAATGCCCTGCAGTCCGTCTCCCACCCCCACAACTTCCTGGGCATCGACCAGGCCGGCCAGGTGGCGATCATCCGCACGCGCGGCAACGCCTACGGGCATGTGGTGCTGCGCGGCGGCAACGGCAAGCCCAACTACGACAGCGTCAGCGTGGCGCTGGCCGAGCAGGAACTCAAGAAGGCCGGGATCACGCCCAACATCATGATCGACTGCTCGCATGCCAACTCCAACAAGGATGCGGCCCTGCAGCCGCTGGTGCTGGAGAACGTCACCAACCAGATCCTCGACGGCAACTACTCGATCATCGGCCTGATGGTCGAGTCCAATATCGGCTGGGGCAACCAGAAGCTGACCGAGGATCTCAGCCAGCTCAAGTACGGCGTCTCCATCACCGATGCCTGCATCGACTGGGACACCACGATCGAATCCTTCAAGCGCATGAACGAGAAGCTCGCGCCGGTGCTGGCCGAGCGACGCCAGGCCACCTGACCCCTCAGACCTCACGTACCCCGTCGATCTCGCGCACGAAGGGCGGCAGGGCATCGAGCAGCGCCCGCCCGTAGCGGCGGGTCAGCACCCGGCGATCGAGCAGGGTGATGCGCCCATGGTCGGCCTCCTTGCGGATCAGCCGGCCACAGGCCTGCACCAGCTTGATTGAGGCATCCGGCACGCTGATGCGCATGAAGGCATTGCCGCCGCGGCTCTCGATCCACTCCGCCAGCGTCGCCCCGACCGGATCATCCGGCACCGAGAAGGGCAGCCGGGTGATCACCACATGGGTGAGGTAGTCACCGGGCAGGTCGATCCCCTCGGCAAAGCTCGCCAGGCCGAAGATGATGCTGCCCTCCCCCGCATCCACCCGCGCCCGGTGGCGGCTGATCAGCTCGCGCTTGGGCAGGCGGTCCTGGGCCAACACCCGCTCGCGGCGGCCCCGGGAGAGCGCCTTTTCGACACCGCGCAGCTGGGCCCGTGACGAGAACAGCATCAGCACTGCCTCCTGCTCACCGAGCGCTTCCACGAAGTCGACGATGGCCCGCTCGTGCCCCTCGCGGTCGGCGGGATCAACCGCTTCACGGGGCACGCTGAGCACCGCCCGCGAGTAATCGAAGGGACTGGGCAGGCGCTGATAGCGATAGCGGTTGGCCAGCCCCGCGCGTTCCTGCAATCGCTCGAAGCGGCCCAGCGCGGTGAGCGTCGCCGAGGTGATCACCGCCCCGAAGGTACTTCCCCACAGAGACTTGGCGAGGGTGTGGGCGGCAGAGACCGGGCTCGCCGAGAAGCTCAGCTCGGGCTCGCCATGGAAGCGCTCCAGGGTCAGCCAGCGCGCGCGCGGGGGCTCGCCGTCGGGATCGGTCTCGGCAAAGGCCAGCCACAGCGCATGGGCCTCCAGGGCACGCCCGTGGAGCAGCGCCACCAGCGGCAGCCAGGCCTCGGCCTGCTCGCGCGGCAGTCCGGTGTGCTTGTCCGGGTCGAGGCTCTCGCGCAGGATGTCGGCCATGCTCTCCAGAGTGCGGGAGAGCTCGGCGAAGACCACCACCAGGCCACCCGCCTGCTCGCGCAGCGCCTCGGGGGCTCGGCCCATCTCCAGACGGTGGTGCCGGCTCTCCTCGCCGTCGGCCAACCCCTGGGGGCGGCCGGCCAGCTGGTGGCCGAGGGCGAAGGTCTCGCCGAGCCGGGGCTCCAAGGCGTTGATCGCCTCCGGGAGCCCCGCCAGCAGCCGCGCCAGGGTCGGCTGGACGGCCAGCGCCTGGTTGAGCTCGCTGAGCGAGCTCTTCAGGGTCTTCAGCCAGCGCAGCGCCCCGCCCACCGCGAAACGGTAGGTGAAATGCTGGAGGGCCTTGTCGGGCAGGTGATGCCCCTCGTCGAAGACGTGGATGCAGTCGCCCGGGGCCGGCAGCACCACCCCGCCGCCCAGCGCCAGGTCGGCCAGCACCAGGTCGTGGTTGGCGACGATGACATCGGCACTCTCGAGATGGCGGCGAGCCCGGAAAAAGGCGCAGGCCCCGAAGTGGCCGCAGCGGCGGTTGGTGCACTGACGGTGGTCCACGGTGAGGCGGCGCCAGTGGCTGTCCTCGATGGCCTCGGGCCAGCTGTCGCGATCGCCCTCCCAGCGGCCGTTGCCGTAGGCCTCGCCCAGGTCCTTGACCAGCGCCTGGAAGTCGTCGCCGCCGCTGGCCAGAGACTGCTCGAAGAGCGACAGGGTGGCGTTCTCCTCCCCGCCGTCCAGCGCCTGGTCGAGACGCGCCACGCAGACATAGCGCCCGCGCCCCTTGGCCAGGGCATAGTCGAAGTCGAGTCCGCTGTGGGCCTTGAGCGCCGGCAGGTCCTGATGGAGCACCTGCTCCTGCAGGGCCACGGTGGCGGTGGCGATGACCAGCCGCTTGCCGCGGGCCTTGGCCACCGGCAGCGCGGCCAGCAGGTAGGCCAGGGTCTTGCCGGTGCCGGTGCCGGCCTCGAGCACGCAAACGTGCTCGTCGCTGACGCGCCGGCCGGCCTCGTCGGCCTCGATGCCCGCCAGGGTGCGGGCGATCTCGGCGATCATCAGCCGCTGACCGTAGCGCGGAGTGAGCTCGAGGCCCTCGAGCACCCGCCGATAGGCGTCCTGGATCTCGGCCTTCAGCGCCTCTTCAAGCATGGGCCGTCAGAGCAGGCCTTCCGGCGGGTGCTCGCAGGGCAGCTTGTCGTTGATGTAGCGCTCGATCTCGGGCAGCGAAAAGGCGTCCTCCTCGCCCACGAAGCTGATCGATACCCCCTTGGCGCCGGCGCGGCCGGTGCGTCCGATGCGGTGCACGTAGTCCTCGGGGTCTTCCGGCAGGGTGTAGTTGATCACGTGGCTGACATCCTCGATGTGGATGCCGCGCCCCGCCACGTCGGTGGCGACCAGCACCTGGATCTGGCCCTCGCGGAACTTCTCGAGGGTCTCGATGCGCTGGTTCTGGGGCACGTCGCCGGAGAGCATGGCGGCGCTGATACCGGCCTTCTCGAGCAGGTCGTCGAGCTTGCGCACCAGGTCACGACGATTGCCGAATACCATGACGCGGTCGAAGCTCTCCTGCTTGAGCAGGTTGACCAGCAGGCGCTGCTTGTCCTCGTCGCCGACCATATAGACGCGCTGGTCGATATCGGCGGCGTTGTCGACGGTGACCTCGATCTCCACATGGGCCGGCTCATGGGTCCACTGGCTGGCCAGGTTGAGGATGTCCTGGCTGAAGGTGGCCGAGAACAGGAAGGTCTGGCGCTGCTCCTTGTTCGGCGTGTGGCGGATGATGCGCTTGACGTCGGGAATGAAGCCCATGGAGAGCATGCGGTCTGCCTCGTCCAGCACCAGCACTTCCACCTGGGTGAGGTCGACGTCGCGCTTCTCATGGAAGTCCAGCAGCCGTCCGGGCGTGGCGACCAGGATGTCGAGCTTGCCCCCCAGCGCCTCGCGCTGCTTCTGGTAGTCCATGCCGCCCACGACGCTTGCGACCTTGAGATCCGTGAAGCGCGCCAGGGCCTTGGCGTCCTTCTCGATCTGCAGCGCCAGCTCGCGGGTCGGGGCCACGATCAGCGCCCGCGGTGCGCCCGGCTTCTGGCCGTTGGGAACCTCCTCTTCGAGGAAGTAGGCCAGGATCGAGATCAGGAAGGCGGCCGTCTTGCCGGTGCCGGTCTGGGCCTTGCCGACCACGTCACCGCCCAGCAGGGTCTGGGCCAGGGCCTCGGCCTGGATGGGCGTGCAGTATTCGAAGCCCAGGGCATGGATGGCCCGCATCAACGGCAGCGGCAAGTCGAAGTCATGGAAGCGCCACTTGCCCGCCACGACGGGGACCTGGAACTGGCGCAGATCCCAGTTCGACTGGCGACGGCGCGGCTTGCGCCGACGACGCTTGGGCTTGCGGTTCTGGGCCGGTGCTGTGGTCTGTTCCGACTCGCTCATAGGCTGTGCTGTCTTATCCGTATCGGTGGATGGGGTGCATGACGCATGCCGGCATTGTACCAGTCTCCGGCGCCGAGGGCGCCCCCGGACGTCTACCGCCGGTTCGTCGCTGTCGGCAGGGCCGCCGCGACTGGTAGAATGGCACCCATTCATGCAAGGAGTTGCATCATGACACGCCAGAAGAAGACTCGCTCGCTCGCCGACAAGGTGCAGATCCGCACCGGCAAGCGCAAGGATTTCAAGAAGTGGCGCCACGAGAATCCCGACCAGGTCACCTCGACGACCCGCTTCACCCAGAAGAAGCGCCAGCAGCGCAAGCTGCAGGCGGCCCGCAAGATGGCCCGCCAGGAATCGGGACAGCCGATCGCCATCCACCCCGAGACATCGGGCAACGACACCCCCGAGCGGAAGGACGACTGACGATGCGTCTCGTCTCTTTCAACATCAACGGCATCCGCGCCCGCCTGCACCAGCTCGCCGCCCTGATCGAGGCACATCGCCCGACGCTGATCGGCCTGCAGGAAACCAAGGTCCAGGATAGCGAGTTCCCCGTGGCGGCGGTGGAGGCGCTGGGCTATCGCGTCTTCTACCACGGCCAGAAGGGCCACTACGGCGTGGCGCTGATGGTCGACACGGCCCAGTGCGGCGAACCGGAGGCGATCTTCCATGGCTTCCCCGACGACGGCGAGGCGGCCCAGCGGCGCATGATCGGGGTGCGCCTGCGTGGCGGGGATGGCGACCCGCTGACGGTGTGGAACGGCTACTTTCCCCAGGGCGAGAACGTCGAGCACCCGGCGAAGTTTCCCCACAAGCGTGCCTTCTACGCTCAGCTTCAGCACCTGCTGGAAACGCAGCACCGCCCCGACGAGCGCCTGGCGGTGATGGGCGACTTCAACATCTCCCCCGAGGACCACGACATCGGCATCGGCGAGGCCAATCGCAAGCGCTGGCTGCGCGAGGGCAAGACCAGCTTCCAGCCGGTGGAGCGCGACTGGCTCGCCGGCATCAAGGGCTGGGGACTCACCGACAGCTATCGAGTGCGTTACCCGGAGACGGACGACCGCTTCAGCTGGTTTGATTATCGCTCCCGCGGCTTCGAGCGCGAGCCCCGGCGCGGCCTGCGCATCGACCATATCCTGGTCAGCGCGCCGCTGGCCGAGAAGGTGACGGATGCCGGCATCGACTATGACCTGCGTGGCATGGAGAAGCCCTCCGACCACGCGCCAGTGTGGACGGAGCTCGCGCTGTAAGCCGGCCCGACTGGCCCGCGGCAATATAGGCACCCGGCGCCCGGTGCCGGCATGAACGCCATCAGCAGCCAGCCGGTGGTGACCCCGAAGACAGGTCATGGGGGGCTCCCTGTCGCAGCCTATCTGAGCTGGAACTCCAGCCGCTGCCGCGCCCGACGCAGACGGCCATCTGGCTCGAAACGCCACTCCGCCACCGCCGACTCGGCGGCCGCCTCGAAGGCCCTGCGCGGCCGAGCCTCCAGCACCCGAATGCTCGAGGGGTCAACGCGACCGTCCGGCTGAATCAGGAATTCCAGCTCCACATGGCCTTCCAGCCCCCGTCGCAGGGCTCGCCGCGGGTAGTTTGGCGGCACCCGGCTGACCGGGATGGCCTCACCCACTTCCACGGGCACGTCACTGGCCTGACTCCCCTGACCGGCCGGCTCGGCGGTGGAGACAGCCTCCAGCGCAGCATCGGCGGGCTTGCTTTCCTCGGCGCTTTCCTCGGCGGCGAGGGCCACGGGCTCGGAAGGCGCCGCAGATGCTGGCTCAGGCTGCGGTGCTGGTGCCGGATCAGGGATCGATTCCGGTTCTGGGACTGCCGCCGGTTCGGGAGTCGGATCTGGAGTCGATTCTGGCACTGGCTCCGGCGCTGGGGTCGGCTCCGGCTCCGGCTCCGGCTGCGGATCAGGCTCAGACAGGGGGATCGCGTCGGGTCGCTCAGGCAAGGACTCGGCCTCGGCGAGGGAGGGAGACGGCGCCTCTTCCGGGGCCGGCGCGGCTTCCGGCGCGGCGGGTTCGACGACCTCCGTCATCGAGGCCAGCTTCAGCGGCACGGCAGCATCCGGCCGCTCAATCGTCTGCTCCGGCGGCACGACCAGCAGTGCCAGCAGCCAGAACAGCAGCAGCGCCATGGACACGCCGGCCAGCGCCGAGAGGGGCACCCGGATCATGGCGTGCCCTGGGTCGCAGCCACCGCGATCTGCTCCACACCGGCCTCGCGGATACGATCCATCACCTCGATCAGCCGGCCGGTGGTGGCCTCGCGGTCGGCCTGGATCACCACTCCGCCGTCGCCACTGACCAGGGCGGCGACCGCCTCGCCGACGCGGTGGGCATCCACCGGCCGGCCGTCCACCCAGACGGCGCCCCCCGAGGTGATCGCCACCATCAGCTGGGCGTCGGGCTGAGGGCTGGCGGCGCTGGATTCGGGCCGCTCGATCTCTACCCCGCTTTCCTTGATGAAGCTGGTGGTGACGATGAAGAAGATCAGCATGATGAAGACCACGTCCAGCATCGGGGTCAGGTTGACCTCGCCGGCGTCGCCTCCCTCGGCGGTCAGGCCGCGGCGTCTACGCATGGTATTCCTCCACGGCGCGGGCCAGGCGGTCATGCAGCCGCTGGTCCTCGCGCCGGATGAGCTGTTCCAGTCGGCTGGTGAACAGCAGACCCACCACTGCCACCGCCATCCCGGCCAGGGTCGGCAGGGTGGCCCGCGCCACGCCGTCGGCCATGGCGCGGGCCTGGCCGGTATCGCTCAGCGCCAGGCTGTCGAACACGGCAATCATGCCGGTGACGGTGCCCAGCAGACCAAGCAGCGGGCAGAGCCCCACCAGCAGCTTCAGCCAGGGCAACGGACGCCGCAGCCGGCCGAGCAGTTCACGGGTCCAGGCCTCACGCAGGGTCCGGGCACTCCAGCTCAGGTGGTCGGGGCGCGACGCCCAGCGCGCGATCAGCGCGCGGCGCGCGCGGCGGTAGGTAATACGAAAGAACAGCAGCCGCTCCAGGGCCAAGCTGAAGAGCAGTGCCGCCACCCCGGCGATGCCCACCAGGATGATCCCACCGGCATCGACCAGCCGCGCCAGGGGCTCAAGCCAGAGCGGCAGCACGGCGCTCGCTCCCTGAAGTTTTCGGGGCGACCTGACGATGCTCGAGCTGTTCGGCCAGGGCCGCGCTGGCCTGGCCCTCCATCACCCCGGCAAGGTGACGGCTACGGCCCGCCAGGGCGGTATGGGCGAACAACAGCGGCACGGCGGTGATCAGGCCCAACACGGTGGTGACCAGCGCCTGGCTGATGCCGCCGGCCATCAGCTGGGGATCACCGGTGCCGAATACCGTGATCGCCTGGAAGGTGACGATCATCCCGGTGACGGTGCCCAGCAGGCCCAGCAACGGGGCCACCGCGGCGAGCAGTTTGACCAGCGCCTGGCCGCGCTCGAGCCGCGGCAACTCGGCCAGCACCGCCTCGTCGAGGCGCGCTTCCAGCGCCTCGGGCACCGGATCGTCGGCGAGCGCCCGGAAGCGCAGCAGCACCCGGCCCAGCGGGTTGTCCTCGCGTAGCCGGCTGAGGTCGCGCCGCTGGCGGCGGGTCGCCACGCTCACCCTGAGCAGGTAGGCATACTGCAGCATCGCCATCAGCAGGCCGATGCCGCCCAGGCCCACCACCACATAGCCCACGGCGCCGCCCTGCTGGAAGCGCTCCGTGAGGCTCGGCCGCTGAGCCAGGGCCTCGATGACCTGGCCCCGGGTAGGGTCCAGCGCCAGCCGCTCGCCCTCCCCGGCCTGGAAGTCGGCGAGCAGCTCGCTGACCTCTCCCGGGGTGCGTGGCGCCGTGGCGAGCACGCCCTCCTCGGCGCCGCGCTCCAGCAGTGCGCCCGCGCTGAAAGCGGCCAGATCACCCAGGCGCACCACCTCGCGAGTGGCGAGCCGGCCATCACTCGCCGCCACGGGCATGTCGAAGGCGACGACCCGGCCGGTCTCGGCGGTCAGCGCTATCAGCGCATCGCCCAGGGTCTCCAGGTGCTCGGGTCGGAGTACCTCGGCGTCATCCAGGCGCGGCGGCAATGCCGCGCCGCTCACCGTGATCCAGCTCTCCGCCAGGTCATCGCGCAGCTCGCCGCTGTGACGCGCCAGGGTGTCCAGCACCGCCCTGATATCCTCACCCTGCTCGTCCTGGCGTTCGTCGAGCACGTCGCGGCGGACCTGCTGGGCCTGCTGCTGTTCCGACAGGGCCGCGAAGCGCGCCTCAGCCTCGTCGTGGGCCTCGCGGGCCTGCTGGAGGGCCGCCTGCAGGGCGCCGCGATCCTCGACCAACGCGGCCAGCCGCGCCGCATCGCGGGCCTCGGCCGCCTCGCGCTCGGCGCGCAGAGTGGTCAGGGGCTCGTCCTGAGACTGGGCGGGCAGCCCGACGATCAACAGGCCGCCCATGACCAGCCCCACCAGGGTACGGCGTGCGGCACGCGTCCAGGGATGGCTCATGAGCTCGCCTCCGCATCAGTGGTATCTGCCCGCTCGAGGGGCCGGGAGATCGGCAGGGTCAGCAGTTCCGGTGCCCGTTGGTCGCGGACGATGCGCAGGCCGTGGCGTAGCTCCATGCGTCCGGCTTCATCCAGTGGTTCCCAGCGATCGGCATCGGCCCGCCACACACCGCCCTCACGCCCGTCGGGGGTCAGGTAGTAGAGACCCACCCGCCCCAGGCGCAGGAAGTCCACCTCACGGCGGGCGTCACCCTCATCTCTCCCCTCGTTCAGGGTGCCGCGCCAGGCGTCCAGCTCGCGGCCGTAGTCGAGCTCGGTACGCCAGGCGGCGAGGAGTCGATCCAGGCGCTCCGCGGCCGAGGCGCCGGGATCGGCCAGGCCGGCCTCGAGACCCGCGGCGCGGGCCAGGCGCTCATCCTTCAGGAACGGCAGATCGCGCTCCACCCAGGCCTGCAGGCGCGAGATCAGCGCCTGCTCGATTTCCGGCAGCACTTCACGGGTCTCGGCCAGCGTATCCAGCGCTGCCTCGCGGCGGTCCAGGCGCTCGCCCCGGCGCTCGAGGCGTGGCGCCAGGGCGTCGCTGCGCGCCTCCAGGCGCCGGGTCTCGGCCTCCACCCGGCGCAGCTCGCGGAGCATCTTGCGACTCTCCTCGTCGGCCGCGTCGATGTGCGCCTGAAGCTCGGCCTGGGCGTGCTGGGCCTGGCTCGCCTCCTCGACCACAGGCTGCTGTGCCTGGAGCATGCCGGCGGCCAGCACGCCGATGGCGATGCCGAATGGCAATTGTAAGCGAAAGATCCTCACCGTGGCTCTCCATCGTGGTCCCGGGCAGAGCGCCCACCATGCCACCAATACGAACGATTATCAATGCACATGGTTATCGTCTGCACTGGCGCGACGCACAGAAAAGCCGCACCCCTGAGGGCACGGCTTGTCTGGAGGAAGGAAGGCGCGGCCTCAGGCCGTGGCATTGCGGTAGCGACGCTCGACGTCCTCCCAGTTGATCACGTTGAAGAAGGCCGCCACATAGTCCGGGCGCTTGTTCTGGTACTTCAGGTAGTAGGCGTGTTCCCAGACATCCAGGCCCAGGACCGGCGTATTGCCGTGCATGATGGGACTGTCCTGGTTGAGGGTGTTCTCCACCACCAGCGACTTCTCCGGGGTCACCGAGAGCCAGGCCCAGCCGCTGCCGAAGCGGCCCAGTGCCGCCTTGGTGAAGGCGTCCTTGAAGGCATCTAAGCCGCCCAGTTCCGCTTCGATGGCACGGGCCACCTCGCCCTGGGGCTCTCCTCCCCCGCCGGGCGACATCATCTGCCAGAACATCGAGTGGTTGGCATGGCCACCGCCGTTGTTGACCACCGCCTGGCGCTTGCCCTCCGGCACATGGTCGAGGTTGGCGATCAACTCCTCCACGTGCACGTCCTCGAGGCCGGTCCCTTCGAGGGCGGCATTGAGGTTGTTGACATAGGTCTGGTGGTGACGGGAATGATGGATCTCCATGGTCAACGCATCGATATGCGGTTCCAGGGCATCGTAGGCATAGGGAAGATCAGGAAGGATATGCGCCATGATCACTCCTCCTTGTTGATGTCGGATAGGCCCCGTAGGCCCGGTTCACCTACGAGGATGGCAGGGAACGGCACTTGTTGCTAATGATTCCTGTTATTCCTTGTATAGAAGACGTTAATCGACGCCCTGAACGACGCGGGCCGCCCCCAAGGGACCGGCCCGCGCGCTGGCGCCACCTGGAAGTTATCTCCCTACAGCTTGCTTTCCAGTTCTGGCAGCGCCTCGAAGAGGTCCGCCACCAATCCGTAATCGGCGACCTGAAAGATCGGCGCCTCCTCGTCCTTGTTGATCGCCACGATCACCTTGGAGTCCTTCATGCCCGCCAGGTGCTGGATGGCCCCGCTGATGCCCACGGCGATATAGAGGTCCGGGGCGACGATCTTGCCGGTCTGGCCGACCTGCATGTCGTTGGGCACGAAGCCGGCGTCCACCGCGGCGCGCGAGGCACCGATGGCGGCGCCCAGCTTGTCGGCGATGCCCTCGAGCAACGTGAAGTTGTCGCCGTTGCCCATGCCGCGCCCGCCGGAAATGACCACCTTGGCGGCGCCCAGCTCGGGACGGTCGGACTGGGCCAGTTCCTCCTTGATGAAGGTCGACTGGGCGTTGTCGGCGACGAAGTCGACCGCCTCGATGGACGCGCTACCGTCTTCGCTGACGGCATCGAAACCGGTGGCGCGCACGGTGATCACCTTCAGCGCATCTTCGCTCTGCACGGTGGCGATGGCGTTGCCGGCATAGATCGGGCGCTTGAAGGTGTCGGCACTCTCCACGGCGATGATCTCGGAGAGCTGGCTGACGTCCTTGAGCGCGGCGACGCGCGGCAGCACGTTCTTGCCGGTGGTGGAGGCACAGGCCAGCACGTGGCTGTAGTCGCCGGCGAGCTCGGCGATCAGCGCCGCGGTGGGCTCGGCGAGCAGGTGGGCGTAGGCGGCATGGTCGGCCACGCGAACCCGGGACACGCCGTCCA
Organism: Halomonas sp. 25-S5; assembly: GCF_029889845.1. Taxonomy (GTDB): domain Bacteria; phylum Pseudomonadota; class Gammaproteobacteria; order Pseudomonadales; family Halomonadaceae; genus Halomonas. The sequence continues at coordinate 3,112 of NZ_JARANV010000035.1, read as the reverse complement.
GCTTGGCCGCGGCCTCGGCGATGGCGGAAACGCCCTCGCCCGCCACCAGCACGTCGATATCGCCGCCGCCGTGCTTGGCAATCTGCTGAGCCGCCGCGACCACATGGGCGGTGGCGCCGGCTAGGGCGCCGTCGTGATGTTCGGCCAGAACCAGAATGCTCATGAAATCACCTTCGCCTCGTTCTTGAGTTTGTCGACCAGCTCGTCCACCGAGCCCACCTTGACGCCGCCCTGGCGCTCGGCCGGCGGCTCGACCTTGAGCAGCTTGACCTTCGAGGCCACCTCGATGCCGAGCTCCGCCGGGCTCTTGACGTCCATCGGCTTCTTCTTGGCCTTCATGATGTCGGGCAGCTTGGCGTAGCGCGGCTCGTTGAGGCGCAAGTCCGTCGTCACAATGGCCGGCAGGGTCAACTCGACGGTCTGCAGGCCGCCGTCGATCTCGCGGGTCACCTGCAGCCGCTTTTCATCACCTTCGCCCTCGACAGTAATTTCAGAGGCGAAGGTGCCCTGGGGCCGGCCGGTCAGCGCGGCGAGCATCTGGCCGGTCTGGTTGTTGTCGGTGTCGATGGCCTGCTTGCCCAGTATCACCAGGCCCGGCTGCTCCTCCTCGACCACCTTGGCCAGCGCCTTGGCCGCACCCAGCGACTCGACGCGCTCGTCGGTCTGGATGTGGATCGCCCGGTCGGCGCCCAGCGCCAGGGCGGTGCGCAACTGCTCCTGGGCGGCCTTGGGGCCGACGGTGACGGCGACGATCTCGGTGGCCACCCCGCGCTCCTTCAGGCGCACCGCCTCCTCCACGGCGATCTCGCAGAAGGGGTTCATGGCCATCTTGACGTTGGTGAGGTCGACGTCACTGTTGTCCGGCTTGACCCGGATCTTGACGTTGTAGTCGATGACGCGTTTGACCGCGACGAGTACCTTCATAGTGTCCTCGCTTGGTTCACACTGGGAACCTGATGGTTGGAGAAGCGGCCTCTGCCCCGCGTCGCGGCGGGAGGAGACCTGCCTCCTTAGGAACCGGCTGGCATACCCTTATTCGTTTCATGCAAGCGTTTGATAGGCGCAGCACCGTAAAACATATCCAATGTGCCATAGCCACATCCTGATCAACAATCCTCGCGCCGCCGGGGAACAGCCAGGCCATGACGCACTGCACCATCGCAGGGGGTGACCCTTTAACGCTATTATGCCTATCATGGGGCATGGCTAGAAGCAAACGACCGTTTTAAATCCTTCCGACGTTGGTCGCATCCGGTGGCCACGTCGCCGGGACAGTGAACAGTGAGGAGAGCTCAGGTGGAAGAACAAGTCGAACGCGATTCCATGGATTTCGATGTGGTCATCGTCGGCGCCGGGCCCTCGGGCCTGGCTGCCGCGTGCCGGCTGATGCAGCAGGCCAATGAGGCCGACCAGGAGCTCACGGTGTGCGTGGTGGAGAAGGGCTCCGAGGTGGGCGCCCATATCCTCTCCGGGGCGATCTTCGAACCCCGCGCCCTGCAGGAGCTGTTCCCCGACTGGGAGGAGCGTGGCGCGCCGCTGACCACCCGGGCCAGCCGCGACGAGGTCTACCTGCTCAAGGATGCCGAGAAGGGCCAGAAGCTGCCCAATGCCCTGGTGCCGCCCTCCATGCACAACACCGGCGGCGACCTCACGCGCTACGTGATCAGCGCCGGCAACCTCTGCCGCTGGCTGGCCGAGCAGGCCGAGGCGCTGGGTGTGGAGATCTTCCCCGGCTTCGCCGCCCAGGAGGTGATCCACGACGAGGACGGCACCGTGCGCGGCATCCTGATCGGCGACATGGGGGTGGGCGCCGACGGGGCGCCCAAGGATGGCCACATGCCGGGCATGGAGCTGCGCGCCAAGTACACCCTGTTCGCCGAGGGCGCCCGCGGCCACCTGGGCAAGCGGCTGATCGAGCGCTTCGAGCTCGACGCGGGCAAGGACCCGCAGCACTACGGTATCGGCCTGAAGGAGCTGTGGGACGTGCCCGCCGAGCAGCATGAGCCCGGGCTGGTGCTGCATGGTTCCGGCTGGCCCCTGGACAAGCACACTCATGGCGGCTGGTTCCTCTACCATGCCGAGAACCAGCAGGTGGTGGTCGGCCTGATCATGGACCTCTCCTACCAGAATCCCTGGCTGTCGCCCTTCGACGAGTTCCAGCGCATGAAGCACCATCCGGTGCTGGCGAAACATCTCGAGGGTGGCAAGCGGGTCGCCTATGGTGCCCGGGCCATCGCCAAGGGCGGGTTGAACTGCCTGCCGAAGATGACATTTCCCGGTGGCCTGCTGATCGGCTGCGACGCCGGCACGCTGAACTTCGCCAAGATCAAGGGCCTGCACACCGCCATGAAGTCCGGCCTGGTAGCCGCCGAGGCGGTGTTCGAGGCGCTAAACGATCGTGAAGCAACGGCGGAAGGCGACGAGGGCGGCCAGGAGCTGACCGCCTTCACCGAAAAGTGGGAAGCCAGCTGGGCCTATACCGAACTCGAGGAGAGCGCCAGCTTCGGCCCGGCGATCCACAAGTACGGCACCCTGGGCGGCGGCGCCTACAACTTTGCCAACCAGCTGCTCGGCGGCAAGCTGCCCAACGTCCACGACACCACGCCGGACCATGCGACGCTCAAGCCCGCCAATGAGTGTGAGAAGATCGACTACCCCAAGCCCGACGGCAAGCTCTCCTTCGACAAGCCTTCCTCGGTGTTCCTGTCGAACACCAACCACGAGGAGGACCAGCCCTGCCACCTCAAGCTCGCCGACCCCGAGCTGCCGATCCGCGACAACCTGCCCGAGTACGCCGAGCCGGCCCAGCGCTACTGCCCGGTGGGCGTGTACGAGGTGATCGAGGACGACGCAGGTCACCCCAAGTTCCAGATCAACTTCCAGAACTGCATCCACTGCAAGACCTGCGACATCAAGGACCCGGCCCAGAACATCACCTGGGTGGCACCGGAAGGCGGCGGCGGGCCCAACTATCCCAATATGTAAGCGTCCCGCGTCGAGCTCCGCTCGGCGCGTAAGCCGTAAGCCGTAAGCCGTAAGCCGTAAGCCGTAAGCCGTAAGCCGTAAGCCGTAAGCCGTAAGCCGTAAGCCGTAAGCCAAGACGCCATCATTG
>NZ_JARANV010000034.1 GCF_029889845.1 Halomonas sp. 25-S5 | reverse complement strand
GCTTGGCCGCTTGGCCGCTTGGCCGCTTGGCCGCTTGGCCGCTTGGCCGCTTGGCCGCTTGGCCGCTTGGCCGCTTGGCCGCTTGGCCGCTTGGCCGCTTGGCCGCTTGGCGCTTACCCTTCTTCCTTGATTCCTTGACCCTCGTCCCCTGGAGATCTTCCATGCATCCCCCCCGTATCCTGCTCGGCGTCAACATCGACCATATCGCTACCCTGCGCCAGGCCCGTGGCACCCGCTACCCGGATCCGATCCAGGCGGCGCTGCTCGCCGAGGAGGCCGGCGCCGACGGCATCACCGTGCATCTGCGCGAAGACCGTCGCCACATCCAGGAGCGCGACGTGCGCCTGCTGGTTGATGTGCTCAATACCCGCATGAACCTGGAAATGGCGGTCACCGAGGCGATGCTGTGCCTGGCGGAGGAATTGCGCCCGGCCCATGTCTGCCTGGTGCCCGAGAAGCGCGAGGAGCTGACCACCGAGGGCGGGCTCGACGTGGCGGGGAACTTCGAGGCCGTCGGCGCGGCCTGTCGGCGCCTGGCGGCGGCGGGGTGCGAGGTGTCGCTGTTCATCGATCCCGAGCCTGCCCAGATCGAGGCGGCGGCCAGGGCCGGCGCGCCGGTGATCGAGCTGCATACCGGTGCCTACGCCGAGGTCACGGGCGAGGCCGCCCGTCGCGAGCATGCCCGGCTCGCCGCCGCCGCCGAGATGGCCCACGAACTGGGACTCACCGTGAACGCCGGCCACGGCCTCAACTACCACAACGTCGAGGCGATCGCCGCGCTGCCCGGCCTCCACGAGCTCAACATCGGTCATGCGATCATTGCCCGGGCACTCTTCGTCGGCCTCAAGGAAGCCGTGGCCGAGATGAAGCGGCTGGCCATCGCCGGCCAGGAGGCGGGTCTCGTGGCCTCGCTCGAGGCGCACGACCACGATCATGACGCGGCGGCGGACTGCTGCCGATGATCATCGGGATCGGCACCGACATCGCCCGGGTGGCCCGCTTCGAGCGGGCCATGGAGCGACACGGCGAGCGCTTCGCGTTGCGCCTGCTCGGCGAGCGGGAACACGAACGGTTGCGTGGCCATGTCCTGCCCGCGGCCTTCCTGGCCAAGCGATTCGCCGCCAAGGAGGCCTTCGTCAAGGCGCTGGGCACCGGCCTGCGCCGCGGCATGCGCTGGACCGAGATCCAGGTGGTCAACGATGCGCTGGGGCGCCCGTCACTGGTGCTCTCCGGCAAGGCCCATGAGCTGGCCGAGGCGGCCGGCGTCAGGTCGCTTCACTTGTCGCTCTCCGACGAGGAGGCCCTGGCGATGGCCTTTGTGGTGCTCGAGGGCTGAGCCGCCTGCCAGGCGCGCAGCTCGCCCATGGCGGCGTAGAGGTCGGGCAGTAGCGGCACCACGGCGCACAGGCCCCGCGAGCGCAGGCGGGTCTCCAGGGTCTCGGCCAGCAGCCCCAGGCGTGGCGTGCCGCAATAGCGACAGGCGCCATTGAGAGCATGCAGGGCGTCGAGCAGGGCCACCTCGTCGTCGCGCTCGACGGCGTCACGGATGGCCTGCTTGCTGCGCGCCAGGGAGTTGGCCAGCTTGTCGAGCAGTTCCCGGGCGAGGGGCTCGCGTCCGCCGGCCAGGCGGGCACCCAGCTCCAGGTCGACCACCGCCAGCTCCTGGTCCTCCTCTCCCTTCCCCGGGGCAGGGGCGTCACCGTGCGCCGACGGCTCGCTCTCTGCAGCCCGCGGCGGCAGCACGATGCCCAGGTGCTCCTCCAGCAGCTGAGCAAGGCGTCGCGGCTGCAGCGGCTTGATCAGCACATCGTCGAGTCCGCTCTCGCGCAGCCCCCGGTGCTGTTCACCCTGTACATGGGCGGTGACGGCGATGATCGGCACCCGCCGCCAGGCGCCGCCGAGCCGCCTCAGTGCCCGGGTCGTCTCCACGCCGTCCATGCCCGCCATGCGGATGTCCATCAACACCAGGTCGAAGTCCCGGTCATGCGCCAGCGCCAGGGCTTCCTCCCCGCTCGCCGCCTGGGTGACCGTGAGCCCGGGCCCGGCCAGCAGCTCGCTCAGCAGCAGCCGGTTGGACTCGGTGTCATCGACGACCAGCAGCCGGACCGGCGACGCGGCCTGCCGGCGCTGCGTGGGGGCCGGTAGGGCCCGAGGGGGGCCCGCCAGATGGCGGACCACCGCATCGGCCAGGGCCGAGCGGGCGACCGGCTTGCCCAGGACCTCGCCGCCATGCGGCAGGGGCAGGGCCGGCAGGTCGGGGGGACTGACGTTGACCAACAGCAGGGCGGGGCAGCCCAGTCCGTCCAGCCGGCGCCGCCATCCCGCGAGACGCGCCTCATCGAGGTCCTCGCTGCTCAGCCCCGCCACGACCAGCGAGGCGGCAGGCTCGCTCCCGGCGCTCGCCTGGGTGGTGACGCGGGCGCCCCAGCGGCTCATCAGGTGCTGCAGGGCGCGACGCGTAGGCGGGTGGGGCTCCTCGAGCACGATGACTTCCCCAGCCAGGCAGAGCTCCGGGGCGCGCTCGGTCTGCGTGCTGCCCGACAGCGGCAGGGTGAAGGCGAAGGTCGAGCCCGTGCCGGGCACGCTCTCGGCGTCGATCTCCCCGCCCATCTGCTCGACCAGCTGGCGGCAGATGGCCAGCCCCAGGCCGGTGCCGCCGAACTCCCGCGGATGGCTGATGTCGGCCTGGTGGAAGGCCTGGAACAGGCGTCGGCGAGCCTCGTCGGTCAGGCCCATGCCGGTGTCGCTGACGCTGACCCGCAGGATCACTTGGCTGGCCTCGGCCTGTTCCAGCATGACCCGCACGATCACCTCGCCCCGGTCGGTGAACTTGAGGGCGTTGTTGACCAGGTTGGTGAGCACCTGGCGGACCCGCAGCGGGTCGCCCTTGAGGTCGGCCGGCACGTCGTCGTAGACCAGGCCGAGCAGCTGCAGGCCCTTCTGCTGGGCCAACGGGGCCTGCAGGCCCAGCACCTCGTCGACCAGGCCGACCATGTCCAGCGCTAGCATCTCGAGCTCCACCCGGCCGGCCTCCAGCTTGGAGAAATCCAGCACATCGTTGACCAGCATCAGCAGGTTGTCGCAGGCCCGTTGCACGTGGTCCAGCCATTCGCGCTGGCGCGGTTCCAGCCGCGAACGCCCCAGCAGCCGACAGAAACCGACGATGCCGTTGAGGGGGGTGCGGATCTCGTGGCTCATGTTGGCCAGGAACTCCGACTTGACGCGGTTGGCCTCCAGGGCCCGGCGGTGGGCCAGGTCCAGCTCGATGTTCTGGACCTCGATGGTCTCCATGGACTCCTGGAGCTCGTCGGTGGCCTGCTCGATCTGGGCCTGCATCTCCTCGCGCGCCGTCTCCAGGTGGGCGGCCAGGTCATTGACGCGCTGGGCCAGCCCGGCCAGTTCCGGTGTCGGGGGGATGGCCAGCCGCTCCGGCACCACGCCGAGGGCCAGGCGATCCAGGGCGCGACCGGCATCCTCCAGCGGCTGACTCAGCCGTCGCGTGGTGGCATGGGCCGCCAGGAACAGCAGCAGGCCGGCGAGCATCAGCGCCAGGCTGGCGCTGGCCAGGTGGCGGTAGAAGCTCAGCAGCAGGGGAGTGGTGTCGATATCCAGCGCCAGCCAGGTCGGCGTCGGTGCGCCGGGCAAGGGGACCTGCAGCAGCCAACGATGATCGCGGTCCAGCAGGTGTGAGGCGTCGAACTCGGGCGGCGCCGGTGGGTCGCGAAACCGGCCGCGCTCCAGCAGAGACTCACCCTGGTCATTCAGGAGGCTCAGCGCCTGGACATGGGGCAGCGCCAGCAGGCCGTCGGTCAGGCGTGACAGCGCCCGCTCGTCCTCCCGCGCCAGGGCATCGTCCAGGGCCGGCGCGACCAGCTCGGCGCCCCGTGTCAGCTCATCGCGCAGCGTCGCGTGGCGCTGGCGATCCTCGAGTGCCAGGGCCGCGCCGACGAGCAGGGCCAGCAGCAGCAGGGGGAGGCCGAGGATCATCAGCATCAGTCGGGTCTTGAGGGACATCGGCGGCTCGTCGGGCGGTGAATCGGCGTCCAGTATGCCACAGGGCGGGCAGATGCCTGTCCAGTGTGCAGCCGCAGGGATATAATGCCGAAACGGCGTTTCCATCAGGAAGGTTACATGCATTTCTCCACTCTCGAGGAGACCGTCGGCCACACGCCGCTGGTCCGCCTCAAACGCATCACCGCCGGGCGCGGCAATACCCTGCTGGCCAAGCTGGAGGGCAACAATCCCGCCGGGTCGGTCAAGGACCGGCCGGCCCTCTCCATGCTCCAGCAGGCCGAGGCACGCGGCGAGATCTCGCCCGGCGACACCCTGGTCGAGGCGACCTCCGGCAACACCGGGATCGCCCTGGCCATGGCGGCCGCCCTCATGGGCTATCGCATGGTGCTGATCATGCCGGAGAGTGCCTCCGCCGAGCGCAAGCAGGCCATGGCCGCCTACGGTGCCGAGCTGATCGAGGTGAGCAAGGCAGGGGGCATGGAGGAGGCCCGTGACCTGGCCGAGGCGATGATCGCCCGCGGCGAGGGCAAGCCGCTGAACCAGTTCGCCAACCCGGACAACCCCCTGGCGCACTACCGCACCACCGGCCCGGAACTCTGGGAGCAGACTGGTGGCACCATCACTCACTTCATCAGCTCCATGGGCACCACCGGCACCATCATGGGCGTGTCGCGCTACCTCAAGGAGCGCAACCCCGAGGTGCAGATTATCGGCCTGCAGCCCGAGGATGGCGCCAGCATCGCCGGCATCCGCCGCTGGCCGCCGGCGTACCTGCCGAGCATCTTCGACGCCAGCCGCGTCGACCGGGTGCTGGACATCGGCCAGCAGGAGGCCGAGGAGCATATGCGTCGCCTGGCCCGGGAGGAGGGCATCCTGTCCGGCGTGTCGTCCGGCGGGGCGCTCGCCGGGGCGCTGCGTGTCGCCGCCGAGGTCGAGAACGCGGTGATCGTCTTCATCGTCTGCGACCGCGGCGACCGCTACCTCTCTACCGGCCTGTTCGCCCCGGAGCGCTGAGAATGGCCATGCTAGGCAAGCGTCGTCCTACGCGCGCGCCGTTGGGCGTCTCGGGGTTGCAGAGGCGCCAGGGAGAGCGCCGGGAGGCTTCCGCCGCCGGGGAGCAGGATGCCCTGGAGATCCGGGGGTTGGCCCATGACGGGCGCGGGGTGGCACGCACCGCCCGGGGCAAGATGGTGTTCGTCGAGGGCGCGCTCCCGGGCGAGCGCGTGAGGGTCGCCGTTCATCGCACCCGCCAGCGCTTCGACGAGGCCCATGTGCGGGAGCTGCTGGTGGCCTCGGCGGAGCGCGTCGCGCCGCCCTGTCCCCACTTTGGACGCTGCGGCGGCTGCGACCTGCAGCACCTCGCCCTGCCGGCGCAGCGCCGCCACAAGCAGGCGGTACTCGAGGAACTGCTGGAGCGCCAGGGCATCGCCCTGGCCGCGTCGCCCGAGCTGCTCGCCGGCGCGGGCGAGGGCTATCGCCGGCGCGCCCGCCTGGGCGTCAAGGTGGACGCCGACGGCGGCGTCCACCTGGGCTTTCGCGCGCGCCATAGCCACCGCCTGGTCGACATCGATGCCTGCACCGTGCTGGTGCCGACCCTGGACGCCCTGCTGGTGCCGCTGCACCAGCTGCTGGCAGACCTCGAGGCCCCGCGCCAGGTGGGGCACCTCGAGCTGCTCGCGAGCGACCAGGCGGTGGTGGTGGTCGTGCGCCAGCTGCGTGACCACCCCGGGGACGCCCGGCGCTGGCAGGCCTTCGCCACGGCGCATGGCGTCCACCTGGCGCGCTGGCTGGGTCGCGAGGCGCCCGAGTTCGATTGGCTGACGCCCCCGCCGGCGCTTAGCTGCGGGGTGCCGGGGCCTGACGGGGAGCTCTCCCTGGGCATCGCCCCCGGGGACTTCCTGCAGGCCAATGGCGAGGTCAATGGCCTGATGGTGACGACGGCCCTGTCCTGGCTGGCGCCGCTGGCCGCCGGCGAGCGGGTGCTGGACCTGTTCGCCGGCGTGGGCAACTTCAGCCTGCCGCTGGCCGCCGCCGGTGCCCGGGTGACGGCGGCAGAGGGCAACCCAGCGATGGTCGCACGGCTCGGCGACAATGCCTGCGCCATTTCACCAGGGCGGGGCCTGGACATCGCGGCGCGCCAGGCGGATCTCGCCGCGCTGCCGGCCGTGCGCGCCTTGCTCCAGGAGGCCGCTCCCGAGGTGGTGGTGCTGGACCCGCCCCGGGAAGGGGCCGCGGCGGTGAGCCGTGCACTGGTGGAACAACCGGTGCCGCGTCTGCTCTACATCTCCTGTGACCCGGCCACCCTGGCCCGGGATGCGGCACACCTCGTGCATGGTGGCTATCGGATCGTGCGTGCGGCCGTGGCCGACATGTTCGTGCACACCTCACACCTGGAATCCATGCTGCTGTTCGAGTATCCCGGCTCGGCGCAGCAGGCCCAAGGAGCGTCAAGCAATGGTTAAAGTGCGTGAAGAGCAGCCGCTGACCCGGGACGGGCGGGTCGCTATCGACCAGTGGCTCACACGCCTGCAGGACGACGTCAAGCTGCGCGATGTCGACGAGATGCGCCGTGCCTGCGAGCTGGCCCAGCAGCTGGAACTGGCGTCCGACCGCCCCCACAAGGCCTGGCTCAAGGATGGCTCGAGTTTTCGCATGGGCCTGGAGATGGCCGACATCCTGGTCGAGCTCAAGCTCGACCAGCCGGCGCTGGAGGCCGCGGTGCTCTATCGCGCCGTCCGCGAGAGGCTGATCGGCCTCGAGGAGGTCGACAAGCGCTTCGGCCACGAAGTCGCCGGCCTCATCGATGGCGTGTTGCAGATGGCCGCCATCAGCACCTTCCAGGCACCCAGCCAGGGCTTGAGCCAGCATGACCAGCAGGACAACCTGCGCAAGATGCTGGTCAACCTGATCGACGACGTCCGCGTCGCCCTGATCAAGATCGCCGAGCGCACCTGCGCCCTGCGCCAGGTGCGCGATGCCCCGCGCGAGAAGCGCCTGCAGGTGGCCCGTGAGGTCTTCGACATCTATGCGCCCCTGGCTCACCGCCTGGGCATCGGCCATCTCAAGTGGGAGCTCGAGGACCTCTCCTTTCGCTACCTGCACGAGGCGGAATACAAGGCCATCGCCCGCCAGCTCGCCGAGAAGCGCCTGGACCGTGACCGTTACATCAGCGAGGTGGTGGAGACCCTCAAGTCGCTGATGTCGGCCCAGGGGATCGGCCGCTACCAGGTCGACGGGCGCGCCAAGCACATCTACTCGATCTGGCGCAAGATGAAGCGCAAGCGCATCGACTTCTCCCAGGTCCATGACATCCGGGCGGTGCGCATCCTGGTGCCCGAGGTGACCGACTGCTACACGGTGCTGGGCATCGTCCATTCGCGCTGGCATCACGTACCCAACGAATTCGACGACTACATCGCCAACCCCAAGAAGAACGGCTACCAGTCGCTGCACACCGCGGTGCTCGGCCCCGAGAACAAGGTGCTCGAGATCCAGATCCGCACCTTCGCCATGCACGAGGAGGCCGAGCTCGGGGTCTGTGCCCACTGGCGCTACAAGGGGCACGACACCAACGCGCGCAGCGCCAGCTACGAGGAGAAGATCGCCTGGCTGCGCCAGGTGCTGGAATGGCACGAGGAAGTGGGCGACTTCGGTGACCTGCGCGAGGGGTTGACCAGCGACGTGGCCCCGGACCGCATCTACGTCTTCACCCCGGACGGCCACGTGATCGACCTGCCCCGGGTCGCCACGCCGATCGACTTCGCCTATCGAGTGCATACCGAGGTGGGCCACCGCTGCCGGGGGGCCAAGGTCAACGGGCGCATCGTGCCGCTCACCTACCGGCTCAAGACCGGCCAGCAGGTGGAGATACTCACCGCCAGCAAGGGCGGGCCGAGCCGCGACTGGCTCAACCCCAACCTGGGCTATGTGCGTACCTCCCGGGCGCGGGCCAAGATCCAGGCCTGGTTCAAGCTGCAGGCCCGCGACCGCAACCTCGAGGAGGGCCGGGCACTGTTCGAGCGCGAGATGAAGCGTCTCGACGTCGAGGACATGGACCTGACCACCCTGGCCAACAAGGTCAACTACCCCACCCCGGACGACATGTATGCGGCCCTGGGCGCGGGCGACCTGCGCATCGGCCAGGTGCTGCACCAGGCCCAGCAGCTGTTCGGCGAGAGCGATGACCAGGAACGGCTCGACCGCCTGCTGGCCAAGCCCCGCAAGGCCCCGGGCAAGGGCAGCGGCGGCGACATCACCGTGCTCGGGGTGGGCAACCTCAAGACCAGCATGGCCAACTGCTGCCATCCGGTGCCCGGTGACGCCATCGTCGGCTTCATCACCCAGGGGCGCGGCGTCACCGTTCACCGCCAGGACTGCCCCAATATCCTGCAGCTGCGCCTGGACGAACCCCAGCGCATCATCGAGGTGGAATGGGGCGAGCGGGCCCGCACCCAGTACCCGGTGGACATCGAGATCCAGGCCTGGGACCGCTCGGGCCTGCTGCGCGATGTCACCGGCGTGCTCAGCCATGACCGCGTCAACGTGCTCTCGGTGAACACCCTCACCGATACCGAGGACGGCATCGCGCGCATGTCGATCACCGTCGAGGTCGACGGCCTGGAGACCCTGGGGCGCCTGTTCTCGCGCATCCAGCAGCTGCCCAACGTCATCGAGGTGCGACGGCTGCGTAGCGGGGGGGGGCAAGGCAAGTCCGGCAAGCGCAGGAGGAGAACGACATGAGCCTGCCCCGCTATGACCTCGACGACCTGCTCGAGCTGATGGCCGTGCTGCGCGACCCCGAGCAGGGCTGCCCCTGGGACGTGAAGCAGGATTGGGACTCCATCGTGCCCCATACCCTGGAGGAGGCCTACGAGGTCGCCGATGCCATCGAGCGGCGGGCCTGGGACGAGTTGCCCGGCGAGCTCGGTGACCTGCTCTTCCAGGTGCTCTACTACAGCCAGTTCGCGGCCGAGGAGGGGCGCTTCGACTTCCATGACGTGGTGCATGTCCTCACCGCCAAGATGCTTTACCGCCATCCCCATGTCTTCCCCGCCGGGACCCTGGCCTCGCGCCGCCAGGACGTCAGCGCCGCCGAGGTGGAGACGCAGCAGGTGCACTCCCGCTGGGAGTCCCTCAAGGCCGAGGAGCGCGCCGAGCGGGCAGGCGACACGCGCGACACCGCCGCGGCGTCGGTGCTGGACGACATTCCCCGCACCCTGCCGGCACTCTCCCGGGCCGCCAAGCTCTCCAAGCGCGCCGCCCGGGTCGGCTTCGACTGGCCCGATGCCAGCGGCGTGCTGGCCAAGATCCGCGAGGAACTCGACGAGGTGGAAGAGGCCCTGGCAGAGGGGGATCGGGCGCATGCCGCCGAGGAGGTGGGCGACCTGCTGTTCGCGGTGACCAACCTGGCGCGCACGCTCAAGGCCGATCCCGAGCAGTGCCTGCGCGCCACCAATGCCAAGTTCGAGCGGCGCTTTCGCCACGTGGAGGCGGCCCTGGCCGCCGCCGAGGTGCCGCTGCAGGAGGCCGGCCTGGCGGCCATGGAGCGGCACTGGCAGGCCGCCAAGCACCTCGACACCCCCGTTCAGGAACCGTCGCAAGAAGGAGAGTCCCGGCCATGAGCCATGACCTGCACGAATCGCTGCGTGACAATGTCCGTATCCTGGGTGACAGCCTGGGCCGCACCATCGCCGATGACCTGGGTCCGGGCTTCGTCGACCGCATCGAGACCATCCGCAGCTTCGCCAAGCGCGGCCGCCAGGGCGAGGACGGCAGCCAGCGCGCGCTGATCGAGTACCTGCGCAAGCTGCCCGACCGTGACCTGCTGCCGGTGACCCGGGCCTTCAACCAGTTTCTCAACCTGGCCAACATCGCCGAGCAGCACTATCGGGCGCGCTTCCGCCGGGTCGAGGACTACAAGCCCGGTTCCCAGCCGGTGCTCTCCGAGCTGCTCGAGCGGGCACGGGGCGCCGGCCACTCGCCGCGCAAGCTGGTGGAGACCCTCTCAGGCATGCGCGTCGAGCTGGTGCTGACCGCGCACCCCACCGAGGTCATCCGCCGCACCCTGATCCAGAAATACGACGCCATCGACGACTGCCTCACGGCCATCGAGTCCTCCGCGGACTATCCGGAGCGCGGGGCGCGTGCCCAGGGCCGCCTGGAGGAGCTGATCAGCCAGGCCTGGCACACCGACGAGATCCGCCACGAGCGACCGACCCCGGTGGACGAGGCCAAGTGGGGCTTCGCGGTGATCGAGAACTCCCTGTGGCAGGCGGTGCCCGACTTCCACCGCGACCTGGACAACCTGCTGTTGGAGACCGCCGGCGAGCGCCTGCCGCTGGATGCCGCGCCGATCCGTTTCGCCTCCTGGATGGGCGGTGACCGCGACGGCAACCCCAACGTCACCGCGAAGGTGACCCGCGAGGTGCTGCTGCTGGGGCGCTGGATGGCGGCGGACCTCTACCTGCGCGACCTGGAGCAGCTCAAGGCCGAGCTCTCGATGTGGAAGGCCAACAGCGCGCTCAAGGCCGAGGTGGGGGAGGTGGCCGAGCCCTACCGCGAGCTGATCAAGCGCCTGCTGGCGAGGGTCGAGGCGACCCGCGACTGGGCCAAGGCCGAACTCGACGGGCGCAGCTACGAGGGCGGTGCCATCATCGAGACCCGCGACCAGCTCTATGCCCCCCTGCTGGCCTGCTATCGCTCGCTGTGTGACGTGGGGCTCGACACCATCGCCAACGGCGTGCTGCTCGACACCCTGCGCCGCGTGGCGATTTTCGGGGTGACCCTGACCAAGCTCGACCTGCGCCAGGAGGCCAGTCGCCACGCCCAGGTGATGGAGGAACTCACCCATGGCCTGGCGCTCGGCCACTACCGCGACTGGGACGAGGCGCAGCGCCAGGAATTCCTGCTCACCGAACTCGCCTCGCGGCGTCCGCTGATCCCGCGGCGCTGGGAGTGCTCCGCCGAGTCCCGCGAGGTCATCGACACCTTCCGGGTGATCGCCTCCGAGCACCGCGAGGCGCTGGGGACCTACATCATCTCCATGGCGGCCCAGCCTTCCGACGTGCTCGCCGTGGCGCTGCTGATGAAGGAGGTGGGGGGCACGGTCAGCCTGCCCATCGCGCCGCTGTTCGAGACCCTCGATGACCTGGACCATGCCGGCGAGGTCATCGACCACCTGCTGGCGCTGCCGGGCTATCGCGCCTTGGCCGGCGACAGCCAGGAAGTGATGATCGGCTATTCGGACTCCGCCAAGGACGCCGGCCAGCTGGCCGCCGCCTGGGCCCAGTACCGGGCCCAGGAGACGCTGGTGGAGGTCTGCGATCGCCACGGGGTCGACCTCACGCTCTTCCATGGCCGTGGCGGCACCGTGGGCCGGGGGGGTGGGCCCGCCCACGCGGCCATCCTCTCCCAGCCGCCGGGCTCGGTGAACGGCAGCCTGCGGGTGACCGAACAGGGCGAGATGATCCGTTTCAAGTTCGGCCAGCCGGAGATCGCCCTGCGTTCCATGGAGATCTATGCCTGTGCGGTCCTCGAGGCGAGCCTGCTGCCGCCGCCGGCGCCCAGGCCGGAATGGCGCGAGGAGATGGATCGCCTGGCTGAGGTGGCCCACGGCGCCTATGTGGGGGTGGTGCGCGAGGATCCCGATTTCGTCCCCTATTTCCGCTCGGTGACCCCGGAAGGCGCGCTCGGCCGCCTGCCGCTGGGCTCGCGACCCACCAAGCGTCGCCAGGATGGTGGCGTCGAGACCCTGCGGGCGATCCCCTGGATCTTCGCCTGGACCCAGATTCGCCTGATGCTGCCGGCCTGGCTGGGCAGTGGCGAGGCCTTCAGCCAGCGGCTGGAGGAGGAGGGCGGACTCGAGGTGCTCCGCGAGATGCGCGACCAGTGGCCTTTCTTCGGGACCTACCTGGACATGCTGGAGATGCTGCTGGCCAAGGCCGACGTGGGCATCGCCGCCTACTACGAGCATCGGCTGGTCGACGAGCCGTCCCTCAAGGCGCTCGGGGAGCGGCTGCGCACCCGTTTCGGCCGCCTCCACGAGGCGCTGCTGCAGGTGCTCGACCAGCAGGAGCTGCTGGAGAAGACGCCACTGATCCGCCAGGCCATCGAGGTGCGCAATCCCTACATCGATCCGCTGCACGGTCTGCAGGCCGAGTTGCTGCAGCGTAACCGCGATGCCGACGGGGCGATCAGCGCGGATCTTTCCCGGGCGCTGATGGTGACCATGGCGGGGATCGCCGCCGGGCTGCGCAACACCGGCTGAACCCGGCAGCGCCTGGTATTCGGCGTTTTTGATGCCATCGTTCACCGGCAGCAAGCTGTCCGGGTACTGGCCGGGGTAGTGCTCCTGCAGCCACTCCAGCAGGGTCAGGGCCTGCAAGCTCGGGGCGGCGGCCAGCTGCGGGACGAGCCCCTCCTCCCACATCCTGGCAAAGGGGTCGGGGCGGGTTCGCCAGCGGCGTGGCGCTGACGGCTCGGGGAGTCTGCGCGGCGTTCGAGGCGTCGAGCGGTGCTGACACTGGGGGATGTCACACAGCAGCCTTTTTGGACGCTCACTCAGCCGATCTCATTGCACCCGGCGCCGAAAAACCCAGAGGGATACCAGAAACAGGGTGACACCGATTGCCAGCATGGCCAGAGCCTCATCCCAGAGAACCGACAGACCGGCACCCTTGAGGAAAATACCGACGGTGATATCCATGTAATAACGCAGTGGACTCAGCAGGGAGAGGCTTTGCAGGAAAGCCGGCATGGCTTCTACCGGCGTCAGACTGCCCGACAGGAACATCAGCGGGAAAAGTCCGAAAAAGGAGAGCAGCAGCGCCTGCTGAAGGGTCCGGCTGTAGGCGGCAATCAGTACGCCCAGCGCAATCGCACTGAGCAAAAAGATGGCGGTCAGCACCAGAAATAAAAGCAGGCTGCCCTGAAGGGGCACATCAAAGACTCTGACAATCACCAGGCTCGGGAAGATAGACAGTACACCCATGATCAGCGTCGGTGTGACCTTGGCCAGGAACAGTTCCAGGGTGGAAATGGGCGTTACCAGCAGCTGCTCGATGGTGCCGCGCTCCTTTTCCCGGACAATAGAGGCTGCCGGGTGAATAACGCCCACCATCATGCCGGCCAGAGCAATCATGGATAACACGATAAAACCCGATGTTGTCAGGTCGGGGTTATACCAGATACGGATCAGGGGTACCGCGCCCCCCTTCTTCCCGGCAGGAGGGAGCGCTTCGCGCTCCTGGCGCTGGACGATCCGCAGAGCATCATTGACGGCATTGGCGGCAATGTTGGAATTGGTGCCGTCCTGGAGGAACTGGAGCTGAGCACTCTCGCCAGCGAGCAGATCACCTTCGAACCCGGCGGGAATGACCAACACCGCAGTGGCATCGCCTTTCTCCAGGAGGTCGGTGGCGGTTGCCACACGGGTCTCCTGAAATTTCAGGTCGAAGGTTTCGCTCACCGCAAATTTCTGGATCAACGAGCGACTCAAGGCGCTGCGATCCTCGTCCACCACCGCCAGGGGCAGGTGGCTTACATCAAAACTGAGCGCAACGGCACAAATGACGACTTCAATGGTGTAAAGCCAAAGTATCAGGGTCAGTATCAACCGGTCACGAAAGAACTGCACGAGCTCCTTGCGCAACAAACCAAATAAGGCAATTCCCATCAGGCCACCTTCTGCTTCATTCGCCAGTCCGCGAAGACAAAAACCAGGACCGTATAGACGATCAACATCATCAGATTCGGCAGAACGGCTTCAAGGCCGGCTGATTTCAACACGATGCCCCGGGAGATTTCCATAAAATAACCGGCAGGGAAAAGCCAGCTATACAGTTGCAGGGCAAGAGGCATGGTGAACAGGGGGAACAGAAAGCCGGAAAACAAAAACGACGGCATCAAGGTGACAATCAGTGTTATCAACATGGCCGCCAACTGGGTACGGACCAGCGATGAAACCAACAGGCCGATACCCACCGTGGTCAGCACATAAACGAAAGCGGACGTCAGCAGCAGTATCGGGCTGCCGGCAATGGGGACCTGAAACCAGGCAAACCCCACCACCATGACCATAAGAATCTCCAGGAAAGCCACCAGACCGTAGGGCACCAGCTTGCCGACAACAAACTCGGTTGAGGTGACCGGCGATGCATAGATCTGCTCAATCGTACCGGTCTCTTTCTCACGCACGATCGCCAGGGCGGTCAGCAGGGGTGGGAAGGCCATCAGGATCACGGCAAATAACCCGGGGATGACGAAATTGACGCTGCGCAGGGAGGGATTGAACCAGACCCTGGCTTGGACCCGGACGGCGCTCTGACGCGGGGCGGGGAAATTTGCGATTACCGCCTCGGCATAGGCCGATGCCAATCGACCCAGAACAGGATAGCCGCCGTCCACGATCACCTGGACAGGCGCCTCGTCGCCTCTGAGCAGTTGCCGGGCAAAGCCGGCTGGAATCACCACTCCCATGCTGATGGTCGAGCTTTGCAGTGCCAGCTCCAGATCGCGGAGATCGGTCGTTTTCTGCTCTAATTGAAAATACCGCGAGCTGTCGAAACGGGCTGACAGTTCGCGGCTTGCCGGCGTGTTGTCCAGATCGTAAATTCCCACGGAAACCTGTTCCACATCCAGATTGACCGCATAGCCGAACAGAAAAAGCATGATCAGCGGCATGATCACGGCCAACGCAACGGTAACCGGGTCGCGAATCAGCTCGCGACTTTCCTTGACGATGAGGGCTCCAAGCCGATGAGCCTTCATGGTCCCAACGCCCGGGAATTGGCCGTTCCCGTCTGTTCTATGGCCGCCGTGAAGAGTGTCTCCACCGTGGCGTCGGCTTCGAGGCCGAGCGAATGATTCAGTGACGATCTGCTACCGTGTGCGAGCAGCCGCCCGTCCAGCATTAACGCCAGACGATCACAGTAGGCCGCTTCCTCCAGGTAATGGGTCGTGACCAGCACGGTCATACCGCTGGCGGCCAGCTCACGGATAACCCGCCAGAAACGGTACCGGGCGACGGGATCGACACCCGAGGTGGGCTCATCAAGGAACAGCACCCGGGGCCGGTGAAGCAGGCTGCAAGCCAGCGCCAGACGCTGGCGCAAGGCACTTGAAAGATCACCGGTGAGCTTGTCGGGAATATCTGCCAGCCCCGTCACTTCCCTGGCCCAGTCGATCGCAGCCCGCGCCGCGCCTCCGGCCAGGCCGTACGCATTGGCAAAGAAGCGGAGATTCTCCCAGGGGGTCAGTTCCAGATAGAGTGAAAATCGTTGTGACATATAACCAATTTGCCGGCGCAATGCGGTGCTACCCCCACCGGAGCTCACCCCGGCCACCCGGGCGCCGCCCTCATCGATGGCCACAAGCCCGCACAAGGCCCTGATCAGGGTCGTCTTGCCCGCCCCGTTGGGCCCCAGCAACGCAAGCAGTTCGCCAGATGGCGCCTCGAAACTCACCCGGTCAACGGCCTTGAAATGGCCGAAGCGGACGCTCAGACCGGTGACCACCAGCCCCTCCTCTTTTCCCCTGTCTTGCCGGGCCAGTTCCGGAAACTGCTGCTCGCCGGTCCTCTTCTCCGTCCGCAGCACAAACAGGTCCTCGAGCCGGGACTCGGCCGCCGCCAGGTGGGCTCCCTCAGGCAATAAGGCGGCCAGCCGGTTTTCAGCGATGTCCGTGTTCATCACCAGTCGCAGGTGATCCGGCAACCACTGCACGGAATGGACGCTGTCAATTTGAGCCAGGATGCCGGACAACTCCCGCAAGCCCCGCCCGGTATTCCCGGCATTTACCGTGAACACCCTTCCCGCGACGGGCCTCAGCAGCTCTTTCAGCGAGCCATCCGCGAGAACGTGGCCCTGTTCCAGCAGCAGTATTCTGTCGCAGCGCTCCGCCTCGTCCATGTAGGAGGTGGCGACAACCATGGTCAGGCCCTGCGCCCGGAAGCGGTCGAGCATGGTCCAGAGATGGCGCCGGGACAGGGGGTCGACGCCGAGCCCCGGTTCGTCAAGGATCAGCAGCTCCGGTTCATGGACCAGATTGGTACATAGCGACAACTTTTTCCGCATGCCACCGGACAGCTTGGCGGCGGGCCTGTCGGTAAAGCGGCCAAGCCCCGACATGGATAGCAGCCTCTCTGAACGCTCCCGATAGAGTTCGTCGGGCACATCCCGGATGCGAGCGGCAAAGCTCAGGTTTTCCTTGACGCTGAGTCGATCGTAAAGCGTAAAACCCTGGGACATATAGCCAATCCGGGCAGCAATCTGCTTGGCCCCTCGACGGGTATCGAAACCCAGCACCCGGCACTCCCCCACAGTGGGGTCGAGGATGCCGGCCAACATCTGTAACAGCGTCGTCTTGCCAGCGCCATCAGCACCGACAATACCCACTCGTTGGCCGCGACCAACCGAAACATCCAGTGGCTCGATGACAACATTGTCTCCGAACTGGCGGCCAAGGCCCTTGGCGACGATGGGTTCCGGGGAAGACATGACGGCTCAGCGCGCCGGAACCGAGAGGGTCGCTGGCCACTCGGCGTCCGGATCCCAGCGAATCCAGGCATCCGCCGGCATACCGGGTTTCAGAGCATCGGCCGGATTATCCAGCACCAGGGTAACGCCATAGACCATCCGAACTCTCTCGTCGGGCATGTGGACATCACGGGGGGTGAACTGGGCGAAATCGTCAATCCTGCCGACTTTGGCGGAAAAGTCCCCGGACAAACCGTCCACGCGGATTCTGGCCGGGTCCCCGAGACTGATCCGGGTGACGGTATCGCCGGGGACATAGACCTTGAGTTCGAGCTGCCGCAGGTTGACCATCGTGGCCAGCGGCTGGCCGGCATCGACAACCTCTCCCGTCTCCACCGCCCGGATCAGTATGGTTCCGGAGAGCGGCGCGGCAACCTCCGCTTTTTCCAGTTGCGATTCAGCCAGCGCCACCTGCGCCGCCCTTGCAGCCACCTGTTCTTCGGCGGCATCCTTCTGCCGCTGGAGAGACTGGAGCCGGCCCCGGGCCTCACTGACGGCATTTTCCGCCTGATCCAGGTCACTGGCGCTGGCCAGATTGCGGGACCGCAAGTCCCGGATCCGCTGCCGTTGTTTCTCGGCAGTCTTGAGATGATGACGCCAGGTGGTGATTTGGCTGTCGAAGCCGTCACGGACTTCCCGTGCGGCGGCCAGCTCGGCCTGTGCCGAGCGCAGGCGGTCTTTGGCATCGGCGGGGTCGATCACGGCGACCGTGTCGCCAGCCGAAACCTTGCTGCCTTCCGCGAGATGGTGCTCGATGACCCGACCGGCCACTTCGGCCGCGATCCGCACTTCCCGCCCCTCGATATGGCCATTGCCATAGACGATTCCCTGGGGTAAGGGCTCTTCCCCGAACAGAACAAAAACCCCATAAGAACCGCCGGCGAGCACCAACACCGCTATCAGAGACCAGAGCCAGGATTGGGGCTTCACCAAATACTCCTTATGACATTATCGTTTGGGTTGGAGCCGGGATCTGGATGTTGCTCACGCCGTCGCCGACTTCCTCGACGACGCCGACGCCCTCGTGGCCGAGGATACGACCATCCTCCATGGCGGGCACGTCGCCCTTGAGGATGTGCAAGTCGGTGCCGCAGATAGTGGTATGGGTGATGCGCACCACCGCGTCCGTGGGCTTGGTGATGCTCGGGCGCGGTTTTTCCTCCCAGCGACGCTGGCCCGGTCCGTGATAGACGAGTGCTTTCATGATGTTACCTCCTTGAGTGGCACAAATGGCAGCTCATGGCGAGCTACGTATAGGGGGCAATTCGCGGTTATAGTTGCACCGCTTCCTCTACCAGGCCCGCAGGACGGGCTCATTACTCCAGTACATAACGCCCTGGCGCCTCGTCCAGCGCCGGATAGCCTCTGGTCATCCCCGGCTCCCGGGCGGGCACGCGCTGGGTGCTGTGATCGATCAGCCAGCCCTGCCAGCAGGGCCACCAGGAGCCGTCATGATGTGCGGCAGTGGCCTGCCAGCCGTCCGGATCCATGAAGGGGTCGTCGCGGCGGATGGTCGAGATCTGATGGAAGCGGCGGGAATCACCGGGCGGGTTGACGATGCCGGCGTTGTGCCCGCCGCTGGAAAGCACGAAGGTGACGTCTGCCGGCGTCAGCCACTGCACCTTGTAGACGGAGCGCCAGGGGGCGACATGATCCTTGAGCGTGCTGACGGCGAACACGGGAATCCTGATATCGGTCAGCGATATGGGCCGTTCGTCCACCCGGTAGCGCCCGCCGGCGAGGTCGTTGTCGAGGAACAGCCACCGGAGGTACTCGCTGTGCATGCGCGCCGGCATGCGGGTGCCGTCGGCGTTCCAGGCCATCAGGTCGAACATGGGCGGACGCTCGCCGGCCAGATAACTGCGCACCATCGCCGACCAGATCAGGTCCTGGGAGCGCAGCAACTGGAAGGCGCCCGCCATCTGGCGAGTATCCAGGTAGCCCCTGATCGCCATGAGGTCCTCGAGGAAGCGAACCTGGTCCTCGTCGATGAACAGCATCAGCTCGCCGGCCTCGCTGAAGTCGGTCTGCGCGGCGAGCAGCGTCAGGCTGGCCAGGCGATTGTCACCGTCCCGCCCCATGGCGGCCGCGGCGATCGACAGCAGCGTCCCGCCCAGGCAATACCCCACGCCGTGGACACGCTGCTGCGGGCAGATGGCCGTGACCGCGTCGAGGGCCGCCATGACCCCCAGCCGGCGGTAGTCGGCCATGCCCAGGTCCCGCTCATCGCTGCCCGGGTTCTTCCAGGACACGACGAACACCGTGTGGCCCTGTGCCACCAGGTAGCGGACCAGGGAGTTCGCCGGGGAGAGGTCGAGGATGTAGTACTTCATGATCCAGGCCGGCACGATCAGCACCGGCTCGGCGTGCACCTCCTGGGTGGCGGGCGCATACTGGATCAACTCGATGAGCCGGTTGCGGAAGACCACCTTGCCCGGCGTCACCGCCACGTCCCGGCCGACCCGGTACGCTTCGACGCCCACCGGCCCCTCGCCGGCCTGCCGGCGCCGCCAGTCCTCCAGCAGATTACTGGCGCCGCGGGCCAGGTTGGCGCCACCCTCGCGCCGCGTCTGCTCCAGCAATTCGGGATTGGTGGTGAGGAAGTTCGACGGCGAGAAGACGTCGAGCAGCTGTCGTGCGCCGAAATTCACCATCGCCTCATGGTGGCGCGAGACGCCCGGTACGCCGATGGTGGCCGCATGCCACCACTGCTGCTGCAGCAGGAAGCCCTGAGAGAGCATGTTGAAGGGCCAGCGCTGCCAGGCGTCGTCCCGAAAGCGTTTGTCCTGGGGAAGGGGCTCGATGCAGCGTTCGCAGTTAGCGTCCCGACAAGCCTGCTCGCAATAACTACCGAATCGTTGCCACTTGCGCAGGGCCTTGCCGAGAAGCTCGGCCTGCTTGTCCGGTGACAGGAGCAGGTGTTGCGCCCAGTCCCACCAGGCCTGCTGGACGGCGGTCGGCGACAGCCCACCCGTGAACAGACTCATCATGGCGTGCAGGCGCGGGTCGGTGGTCGTCGCTGGTGGGCTCGCTTTCGGCCCGTCGATGGTGGTGGTTTGGGGTGTGGTGTTCATCAGCGCGTCTCCTTGGGGCAGCAGGCCGACTACAGGTCTCGGTCTCGGTTGATCTGCTGGGACAGACGCATCGCCTCGTGTTCCTCTAGCTTCAAGAGCTCGCGAAGGAGATCCCGAGCCTCGGGGATGTCGGCGCGTCCTTCCAGGTAGCGGTATAGCGCGATGACCTGATCGTGCAGCGAGAAGACTTCCCGGCTGATGTCTTCGAAGCCCATTTCGGCATAGGGCAAATTGCACGCCTGATGGGGTTTGATGGGCGCATGCGACAGATAGTCGTAGACCCAGGTGTTTAGGGCCTTGGGGTCGGCCTGCTTTTCGAAGCTGGCCACGGTGTGCTCCAGGACCGCCTCGTGATCGGCGAGGTACTCCAGCAGCGATTTGGCCCGTGCCTCCTCCTGCTGGGTGGCACAGTGCCTGAAGCACTCGGCCAACTGGGCATGCAGCTGGCGAGTCCAGTCGATCAGGTCGTGAAAGGTCTCGATATTCATTTACGCTCCATTAGAGGGTTGCTCTATAGGTATTGGCTGTAAACCGGGTCGGCTTCGACTGGGTCACTCGTTCTGGCTCCACCATCCCCCGCCGTAGAGGCTGTGAAAGCCCATCTCGTACAGGCTGTCGCGGGTCGTGCCGGCAAGCTCCAGCGTCGAGGCGATAGCGTCGCTCACCAGCGTCTCCCATTGCCGATAGGGGGTGTCACTATCGATCGGCGCCGGCGCGGTCTCCACCATCTCGGCCAGCCATTTCACGCCGGTCATCCAGGGGAGAAGCGTTCCGAGAGCATCAGCCGGCTGGTCCGCGCCGGATGCAGTTGTCGCAGCGCCTCGGCGGACCAGGGTGTGGTGTAAAACCGCACCCAGGGCCCGACGAAGGTCTCGTAGAGGGCCACGTTGTGCTCGGAGAGGGCGCGCACCCGGTCGAACGCCGGAGCCTGGTCGGGGTAGTCCAGGTCTTCCACGCGGCGCTCCTCGAAGTGCACCTGGAACTGGGGCTTGTGGCAGTCGGGGTCGCCGGTGGGGTTGTCGATACGCATCTCGTAGAGGCCGGGCGCCATGTCGTTCAGCTCGCCGACACTCTCGAGGATCGCCCGGTGCTCGAGGCGCGCGACCTTGGATGAGACGAAGATGCCCAGGTGCCCCACATGGGGATTGAGCAGGTAGACGATGCGCTGGTCGGCGGCCTTGAGCGCCTCCGTGCTGGGGTAGACCGCGGGGATCCAGTTGAGCGCCTGATGGGGCGGGGTGATGTTGTCACCGCTGGAGGCGAAGATCACCAGGGGATTGCGGATACGCCGGAGATCGATGGTGCAGCCCGGACAGACCTGCAGCTCCCCGCGTTCCAGCTGGTTGCCGACAAAGAGGTTCTCGACGATGGCGGTGATCTCTTCCTTGCTCAGTGCGTAGAAGCCCGTCCACCAGCGCTCGAAGTCGAGGAAGCGTTCGCGCTGTCCGTCGATGTCGGCGAACAGCTGGTAGTCCTTCTGCCACAGGGTGTTGGCCGGCTTGAGCGATTCGAAGTTGGTGGCCAGGTGGGCGCCATCGAAGCGGCCATCGCCCAGATCCGCCAGCAGATGCGTCAGCCAGGCACCGCCCAGCAGTCCGCCAGCCAGCCGCATGGGATTGACGCCGGATTCGCCCGACCAATAGGAGAGCGGCGAGCCGTTGAGTACCGCCGGCCCCACCAGGCCCTCGCAGTCGGCGCAGAGCAGCGCGATGGCCCAACCCGCCTGGCAGTTGCCGTAGAGCACCGGCGGCTGGCCGGGGTGGCGCTCGGCCACCGTTTCGACGAAGCGTCGCAGGACGTGCAGCACGTCCTCCAGCGTCTGCCCGGGGACGGGCTCGGGGAAGAAGATCACGAAGTAGACCGGATGACCCTCATGGAGGGCCATACCCACCTCGGAGTCGCGCTTGAAGCCGCCGATGCCCGGGCCGTGGCCGGCGCGTGGATCGACGATGACCACCGGCGGCCTGGTCTCGTCGAAGCAGTCCTCCAGGCAGTCATCGCCCACGCGCGTGACCCGCAGCAGGGCATAGTTGGCGGGACCTTCCAGCCGCCGGCCATCGAGGATCGTCTCGTAATCGAAGTCGAGCAGCGGCGGCTTGCCGGCCCGCTCGTGCTCGAGCATGTTGTTGGCGCGCTCACGCAGGGTATCCAGGTAGCGCACGCCGCGTTGCCACAGGTCGAGCTGATAAGCGGCCAGGTCAAAGGGCCATGATGTCGGGGTCGAGTGGCAGTCCCAAGTATCGCTACTCATCTTGTCCTCCCTTGCGGTTATCATGCCCGCCATGGCCTCCGTGTCCACCATGCCCGCCATGCATGAATACATGCATCAGCGGACAGGCGAGCAGGATCAGCCAGGGTAGGGCGCCGAGCAGGTGCACCTTGTGCTCTCCCCAGAGCAGGAAGCCCATTACCCCCAGGGTAAGTACCACCATGAGCCAGAAGGTGCCCTTGCCGGGACGTCGCTCCAGCCACCCCTTTTCGTCATTCATGATTCAGATCCTCACCCGGCGCAGCCTCAGCGAATTCATCACCACCGACAGCGAGGATGCACTCATCGCGAAGGCGGCGAACATCGGCCCGATCAGGATGCCGAGGAACGGATAGAGGATCCCGGCGGCGATCGGTACCCCCGCCCCGTTGTAGGCCAGGGCGAAGAACAGGTTCTGCTTGATGTTGCGCATGGCGGCCAGCGATAGCTTGCGGGCCCGGACGATGCCGTCGAGGTTGCCCTTGACCAGCGTGAAGCCGGCGCTTTCGATTGCCACGTCGGCCCCGGTGCCCATGGCGATACCCACATCCGCCTGGGCCAGGGCGGGGGCGTCGTTCACCCCGTCGCCGGCCATGGCCACCTTGCGGCCTTCTGCCTGCAGCTCGCGGATGATGCGCGCCTTGTCTTCGGGCAGCACGTCGGCGCGGATCTCGTCGATGCCCAGCCGGCCGGCCACGGCACGGGCGGTGCGATCGTTGTCGCCGGTGGCCATGATGATGCGGAAGCCCAGCTTGTGCAGCGCCTTCAGCGCGGCCGGTGTGGTTTCCTTTACCGGGTCGGCCACGCTGACCAGGCCGGCGATCTGCCCGTCGAGCACGACGAACATCACCGTTTCGCCCTCATCGCGGCGGGCGTTCGCGGTCTCGGAAATCCGCCCGCCATCGAGGCCCAGTTCGGCCATGAGCTTGGCGTTGCCGAGGGCCACCGACTGGCCGCCCACGACACCCTTGACGCCCATGCCGGTCACGGCCTCGAAATCGGTGGCATCGGCGAGGGATACGTCGCGTTCCTCGGCGCCGGTGACGATGGCCTCGGCCAGCGGGTGCTCGGAGCCTCTCTCGAGGCTGGCCGCCAGGCGCAGCACTTCGGCCTCGTCATGCCCCGCCTCCGGCAGTACGGCCACCAGCTTCGGTTTGCCTTCGGTCAGCGTGCCGGTCTTGTCGACCATCAGCGTATCGACCTTGGCGAAACGCTCCAGGGCCTCGGCATTCTTGATCAGCACCCCCAGCTGGGCGCCGCGCCCGGTGGCCGTCATGATCGACATCGGCGTGGCCAGGCCCAGCGCACACGGGCAGGCGATGATCAGTACCGCCACCGCCGAGATGAGTGCATAGGAGAGCGCCGGCGCTGGTCCCCAGATCGCCCAGGCGATGAAGGACAGCACGGCAACGCCGATCACCGCGGGGACAAAGATGCCCGCCACCTTGTCGGCGAATTTCTGGATCGGCGCGCGCGAGCGCTGAGCATTCGCCACCATCTCGACGATCTGACTGAGCATGGTATCGGCGCCGACACGGGTGGCCTCCATGACCAGGCTGCCGGTACCGTTGATCGTGGCCCCCGTGACCTTGTCGCCTTGGACCTTTTCCACCGGGACCGGCTCGCCCGAGATCATCGACTCGTCGATCGAGGAGCGGCCCTCGACGACCACGCCGTCTACCGGCACCTTGTCGCCGGGCCGCACGCGCAGGTGATCGCCCACCTGCACGTCTTCCAGCGCCACCTCCTCTTCGCTGCCGTCGGGTCGGATCACCCGCGCGGTCTTGGCGGCCATGTCGAGCAGTGCGCGGATCGCCTTGCCGGTGCCTTCGCGGGCGCGCAATTCCATCACCTGGCCTAGCAGGACCAGGGTCACGATCACCGCCGCGGCCTCGAAATAGACGCCCACCGTGCCGTCGTCCCGGCGGAAGCCCTCGGGGAAGATGCCGGGCGCCAGCACCGCGACGATCGAGAAGAGATAGGCCGCGCCGACGCCCATGCCGATCAGGCTGAACATGTTGAGGTTCATCGTGCGAAAGGAAGTGACGCCGCGCACCAAGAACGGCCAGCCCGACCACAGGATTACCGGCGTGCTGAGCGCGAACTCGATCCACATCGCGCTTCGCTCGCCGAAGAAGTCGCGGATCGCCCCGAAGCCCAGGTAGGGGCTCATCGTCAGAATCAGGACCGGCAGCGTGAGCAACGCCGCGACCCAGAAACGCCGGGTGAAATCGACCAGCTCGGGATTCGGCCCCTCATCGCCGACCGCTGCCGACTCCAGCTCCAGCCCCATGCCGCACAGCGGACAGGCACCGGGGGTGGTCTGGCGCACTTCGGGATGCATGGGGCAGGTGTAGACGGCGCCGGCATGCCCGGCCGGTACCTTGTCGTACTTGCCGCCGCGCACCGGTTCGCTGGCTGAATGACCGGTGCCATGCCCGTGACATCCGCCATCCTTGCCATGATCGGAAGGTGCTTGAGCGCCGTCACTTCCCATGGGCACGAGGTGCATGCCGCACTTCGGGCAGTCACCCGGCTGGTCGGAGACGACCTCGGGATGCATTGGGCAAGTATATTGGGAAGCCCCTTGATCGCTGGCGTTCATGGAGCCGGCATCTGTGCCTTCCTGCTGCTTGCCGTGATGCGAGTGCTCACGCCGCTTGATGTGCTGCTGAGTCATGAAGCCGTCTCCGTTACCTTCGTTGGCTGGGGGTATCTCCGGGTCTTTCCGTGTGCGAGGGACGCCCTGGTGCCTAGGCCGCGTCGTCAATCTCGTAGATCGTGCCTGCGTTGCTCGTATTCCTCGCGGTCGATTTCTCCCCGAGCGTAGCGTTCTTGCAGAAGATCCAGTGCCGTTGGCCGCTGTTGAGAAAGGGCCTCGCCTCGGTCTCGGGTCAGGCGACGGACCAGGAGAACGGCCAGGGCAAGGACAGCGCCCCAGAACAACACCATCATGAGCCCGCCGAAGAGCATATGCCCCCAGCCGTAACTCCCCATATACGCCATCATGTCACCCCACATGGTCGGATCTCCTGTCATGTTGAATCACCCTGCCCTACCGTCAGGTTAAGACCTGTGGGTAACCCAAGGGTCAAGATAAGATAGAGGTGCAAGCATGCGTGTCTTGATCCCGGTCAACTTTAGACATCTTCAGTGGCATGGAATCAACACCGCACGCTTGCGCTGAGGTGTGAGTTCAGGATGTCAATGATCCCCCGGCTCATTGTGAGTATTGCGTGAGGTATCCGCTAGGAGCCTGTCGGGTTTGACCGATCGTAGCGAGAGAGACGGATTTCGAGACAAGTTTATCGATCTGATGAGGCGAATAGCCCGCTATTTAACGAATCAGATCGAATGAA
>NZ_JARANV010000033.1 GCF_029889845.1 Halomonas sp. 25-S5 | reverse complement strand
CCGCCGTGGTGCCGTTCCGTCGCGACACGACTGAGAGCGCGACCGCCTGACTCCCGCCAGTATCAACGCAACATCGAGAGCCGGCCGCGCGCCGGCTTTCTTGTGCGCGCAAACCCGGAAAACTGAAGAAATCGGCTGATATGCGTCGTTGTACTGTCCTTGTCACTACATGACGAAGCGCATGTAGGCATGGAGCAAAAGAAAGGCCGGGGGTGCGCCACACGCCCGGCCTGGATGCTTCTCGATAAGAGCCGGCACGCCATGCCAGGCGTGTCACCAACGAAGCGTCGGCGAGATAGCGGGCTATCCCGGGCCAGGCAATGAGCCCAGCCGCAACAGGATACCAGCCCCTTCCTCGCCGGCACAGCCGGAGACGGAACATGCAGAACGCCATGTCACACGCAGCCCCTGAGTGCCCGCCCAACAGCGGCGAGTACCAGCCCGTGCTGCCTGAGTACCTGTCGACCCGAGAGGGGGCTCGACTGCTGGACGTGTCGGAGTCATCGCTCCGCCAGTCCCGCACAACAGGCCGCCTCCTATCCGAAGAAGCGCCGCAGTGGGTGAAGCTCGGCAGGAGCGTGCGCTATCGCCGCCGCGACATCCTGGAATGGGCAGAGCGGGTCGCGGTCGAGTGCCGCGCCGCTCAGGGCTAGGGGGTGCGTCATGACCGTATCAATGGATCGAGTCCTGTCCGCTGCCGGCCAGGACGGCGCCCACGTGCGCCCGCCGATGAAGATCGAGCTCACCCTGGCCCTGCTGGTCGAGGCCTATCACGAGCACCGCTATGTGTGCGCCCTGGACGCGCTGAATGACCACGGCGATACCTGCTTTCACAGCTCTATCGCGGATCTCAGGGAGAAGGGCTTGGAGTTCATCCAGCGAGACCACCCCCATATGCACCGCCACGGCGGCAAGGCGCTGTATCAGGACTATCGCCTGGCGGAAGGGAGTATCGAGAAAGCCGAGAGCATGCTGGCGATCTACCGGGCGGGACGCCGCGGGATCAGTCGGGCAGACGTCGAGAAGGCGTGTGCCTGAATCAGGGGAAGTGGCTGCCTGCCGGCGATTTTTTCGCTGGGCTTGCCCGGGCAGCCCAATCTTGATGCCGGAATGTGTCACAATGGGATTGGTCCGGGTCACCGCGTCTCGTGACCCTAAACAAACGAAACCCCGGAATCCTCGGAAGCTGTGGCAGGCGAAGAGGAAACCGGGGTCTAGAGAGAACTGCTATGGACAGAGTACCACCAAATGATGCCGAGCGCATCAATCGTAAGCCCGTGGATGAACGGAACCCCGCTTCCACGGAGCACCACGACCCTATAGGGGCCTTCAAGGATGCGATCGCGGCTGCCGGCCTCCCGGTGCCCGCTCACATCGAGGCCGACGGCCAACTTCACCGCTTCTCCACCAACGGGCGCAACGGCGACTCGGCGGGCTACTACGTGCTCCACCTGGACGGGATCCCGGCCGGGCACTTTGGTTGCTGGCGAACCGGCTTCAGCCAGAACTGGAGCGCCCGCAACGGTGGCCAGCTGGACCGCGAGGAGCTGGACCGGCTGCGTGCCGCCATGGAGGAGGCGCGTGCCGTTCGCGAAGCCAGGCGCGAAGCCCGCTATGTCGAGCGCGCAGAGCTGGCCAGAGTGCTGTGGAGCGAAGCCGAGCCCGCCGACGAAAACCATCCGTACCTGCTGCGCAAAAGCCTCAAGCCATGCGACGGCGTTCGTCAGAGCACGGTCAGCCTCAGCGAGTGGTTCGACGATCCATCGCGTGTCGGCGCCCTGCGTGACTGCCTGCTGATCCCCGTTCTCAATGAGCACGGAGATATCCAGTCACTGGAGGCCATCACCCCGAAGGGAGAGAAATACTTCCTGGCCGGCGCGAAGAAGGCCGGCGGCTTCTCGGTCATGCCCGGATTGGACCTGGTGGGGGAGTGCCCCGCCCTGTACATCGTGGAAGGGTGGGCCACCGGGGCCAGCATCCGCATGGCCACCAATGCGGCCGTCGCGGTGGCGTTCGACAGCGGCAACCTGAGGCTGGTCGCCGACTTCATGGCGACGCGCTACCCGGATCAGCAGCTGGTGATTGCCGGCGACAACGACCGCAAGGAAGACGGCACCAACCCCGGCCGGGATGCCGCCGATGCCGTCGCCAGGGACACCGGCGCTCTGCTGATGCTGCCCCCGTTCGACGACGAAGAGCCGGGCAGCGACTGGAACGACTACCACGCCAACCGCGGCATCTGGGCCCTGTGTGAAGCCCTGGACGTGAAGGCGGAGCTCAAGCGCCTGGCCACGCTGAGAATGGTCAACAGCTTCAAGGCCAAGCATCTGCTGGCCACGGAGCCACCGCCTCAGCAATACGTGATCGACGGCTTGATACCCGAGCCGGTTGCCGCCGCGATCGTGGCGCCGGGCTCGACCGGCAAGAGCTTCTGGCTGATGCAGTTGGCCGCCTGCGTGGCCTCGGGTACGCCCTTCATGGGGCAGTCGGTACCGCGCCCTGGTGGCGTGCTGATGCTGGGCGCCGAGGATGACCGTGACGAGATGGCTCGCCGGCTTCAAAGCATCGTGAAGGAGTACGAGTGGGACGGCTGTCGCCTCGATCCCGAGGCCTTGGGGGAGAACTTCTACCCCATATCGGTGTTGGGCCAGGACAACCGCCTGACCTACCACGATGGCCGCGACATCGTGCGCGACGCCCGTCGCGTCAATGAGGTGATCGCCACGGCGAACTCCATCCCGAACCTGCGCTTGATCATCATCGACCCCGTGTCGCGCTTTCGCTCCGGCGACGAGAATGACAACGAGGCCGCCACCCGCTTCGTCGAGGTCCTCGAGCAGATTCGCCAGGAAACCGGCGTCACCGTCCTGTGCGCCCACCACAGCCGCAAGGGCAGCACCGGCGATGGTGCAGATGACATCCGTGGTGCGAGCGCCTTCGTGGACGCCCTGCGCTTCGCAGGCACCCTGTCCAAACCCAAGCCCGGCAAGGGTTTGCCGCGAGATGAGGCGGACAAGCTGGTCCGCTTCAACGTGGTGAAGTCCAACTACCGCACGGACCTCTCCGAGCACTGGATGCGCCGTGGGGTGGGTGGGGTGCTCAAGCCAACCACCCCACCCCGGGCACCCCGGGCAGAGAGCTCCGCGTCGGACGACAAAGCCGAGGCGCGCTATCTCGACGCGCTGCCCACTCTAGCCAGCCTGGTGAAGAACCACGCCGATACCGAACAACCGCTGACAAGGCGCAGCATCCGCCAGTATGCGGGCACGTCCGGCATCTTCAGGATGGGTGACCAGAACCTGCGCGGGGTGGTGAGCCGCGCCATTGAGGAGGGGTATCTGGCAGTAGGTGATGACCATGCCCTGAAGATCCTCAAAGAGCCTCCAGAGGTGGGGTGATTTTGTGGGGTGGGGTGGTGGGGTGAACCACCCCACCCGAACCACCCCACCCCGTCTTAGGCCGCATGATGCGGGGGTTTCAGAGGATCGAGGGGGTGGGGTGGGGTGAAAATGTGCCACCCCAGCTGAAACCCGCATGACACGGGGCTTTGAGGTGGGGTGGGGTGGTCACTCCCCTACGGGGAGAGGGTGTGAAAGCACCCCACCCCTTGGGGAGGCGCCCGAAGGCGCGCGCCGCCAAGGCGGTGCGCGTAGCAGTCGACGACGATGGAGAGACCGATGAGCAACCCGACCTTGGTACCGGAACACCTCCGGCGCATGGCGGACGATCTTCACGACTTGGTGGCGTGGGCCAGCGACGAGGCGAAGTCGCTTCAGCCTGGCGATGGCGAGACAACCGCCAAGCTGGCGTCTGAGCTTCCCGAGGCGGTGAACCAGACCCTGGCCCTGGTCGCCATGCTGCAAAGCCAGGCGGAGGCTGGAGGGGCGGCACAGGCCTATGGCGTGGAGACCTGGCAGGCGGCGGGCAACGCGACGAATCGTGCCGGCCTGCTGGCGAGCGAGCTGCTGGAGGAGGGTGGCGATCCGATTGTCGCCGAGGCCTTCGAGGCGCTGGACTCCCGGCTCTGGTCGCTGTTCGAGCTGGCACACCCCGAGGAGGCTGCCGTAGGCCCGGATATCGACAACGTGCTGGTCTAGCCGGCGAGACAACCCGAGCGCTTGGCGCGCCCTGGTCGCCGTACCATGGCGAAGCCACCCCCAGCCACGGAGACATGACGTTGACCCAGGTTGCCGCTGCTACGGAGTCTCGACTGCATACCCGCGCAGACATCACCGCCTACAACCGCGCCATTGGTGCGCGAATCAAGGAAGCCCGCACCCTGGCTGGTCTGAGCCAATCGGCGCTGGCCAGAGCAGTAGGCGTGCGCAGTGACTTCATGGGGCGAGCCGAGACCGGCATCGATATCGAGGGCGGTGTGGCCCCTTGGATGCTTCACCGCATCGCTGTCGTCTGCTGCGTCAAAGTCGACTTCCTGCTGGGTCTGACGGAGGAGAGTGAACCTGACGAGCCGGGGCCCACCTGGCGAGAGCTTGCCTACATCAGCAATGGCAGTGCTGCCCGGGATCGTGCGCGCTATGTGGCGGACCTGGCCGTCCGCGATGCGCACCTTGCCGAGTTCTACGCCCTGGCCGCCGAGGTGCTGGACGGCATTCAGGGTGCGCAAGCGGCGATGGAGCGCGTCATCGAGCTCAACCCCCGGCGCTGGGAGAACGTGCGGGGTGGTGTTCGCCTTGCCGATGCCATCGAAGCGCTGGAGGAGTCCGCCAACGGACTGGCGAGACGGTCCCGCTTCTACGTCGAGCGCGAGATGATCGCCGAGGCACCGGAGATCCTTCTCGACCTGGAGATTGCCGCCGCCTGACCCGTTGCCAACAGCGCTCACCCTCCCTTCCAGCCCCGCCTCCGTGCGGGGCTTCGTGTATCTGCCTGTCTGCTGACCAAACCCGGAAAACTGCCCGAATTCCCCTCCCAGGCCCGTTGCATCATGACTCCACCAAGGGCAGGCAAAGCCCGCGAAAGGCTGCATAGGAGTCGTTACCGACATGCGTCAACTGAAGAACAACGCGAGGACTGAGAGGTGCCGCCAGATTCTGGCAGCGGCATATGACCTCGACCCCTCCCTGGTCCTCCTCACCAGCGTCGAGGCCGGCGATGTGCTGAGCGTCTCGGATGGCCTGATGAGGAGTGCCAGGCGTACCGGGATGCTCTTGGGGCGTCCCGCGCCGCCGCATATTGAGATCTCGACGAACGTCGTCCGCTATCGCCTGAGCGATCTCACCACGTGGCTGGAGACCGTGCTGGAGGAAGCCACGCGCCCAGCGCCTTCGAAGACCACCCGTCGCCGCACGACCCAAGGAGCCCAAGCCCATGCCTACTAACCACGACCATGAAATCCGCGAGGCCATGGAGCTCACCAGAGACGAGCTCGCCGCGGCGATGGACGGCGGCCAGCTGACCGAGGACGCGATTCGCCGCGCTCATGCGGCGTTCGAGTTCGCTATCAGCACCGTGCGCGAGCCGGCCCCGATGACCCAGCACGAGGCCATGGAGGCGTCCGTAGCGGCATTCTCACGTGAAGAGCGCGACCAAGCGGTGAGCCGCGCCCATCACTGCGTCGATTCCGTCCTCGAGGAGCTGCGCCAGGTGGCCATGGGCGACGCCCTGACCCCTGAGCGCGCGTTCCTGCTGGTGGTCGCCCTGGAGAGTGCCGGCGACAACCTGGAGGACATCCTGGAAGGGCTGTTCGACTGATGGCCAGCACCTCCATCGGCTCCGTCAAGGGCTCCTCCCGGGAGCTGCGTGACCGGTTCGGCGATGACGCCCGGCAGCGCCGCGCGGCGACGAACATCCTGGACCCCCGCGAGGTTCAGGGCGACTACGACGCCGGCCGGCTGATGGAAACCACGCTCAATGGCGAGCAGCGGCCCATCACCGACGAGGACCTGGCGGCGTTCCGTCGCAACGCCAAGATGCTGGGCAACCGCTTCAAGGGTGGCATCACGCCCCGCCAGGTGATCGACCTCAGCCTCCGCAAAGATAGGCACAGGGCGCGCACGGAGATCCCGAGCGCGGTACCGGCTGCCTCCCGCCAGGTGAAGGGCGGGGCTCTGGAGGCGCGCTTCATCACCAGTTCGAGCCCGCAGAGCAAGCGAGCCCGGCATCACGTGCTCGTGGAGTTCGTCGAGTTCGAGGGGCTGGTGGCCAACGGCGCGTTCAGCCCCCGCAAGGCCGCGCGGGAGCTGGCCAGGGGCCGCATCCGCTTCGATTGTAGCTGTGAGCACCACCGGTACCGCCGTCGCTACATCGCCACCATCGGCCGCTACAACGCCGGCCGACCTGAGACCGGCTACCCCAAGATCACCAACCCGGACTTGAGCGGCGTCGCCTGTAAGCACGTCCTGCGTGTCATGGCTGAGGTCGAGGGTGGCAACGCCGTCCAGATGTTCCTGGCCAGGGCCATCGACAAGGCCCGCGACGGCGGCACGGCGATTCAGCGCACGTCGCAGAAGGCCGCCGACCGTCAGGCCAAGAAGCAGGACAGCCGGCCCATGGCGGCGAACGCACAGGACACCGGCGACCGTGACTTCGATCGTTCGCGACGCGCCCTGCGCCGGCAGAGCCGAGCCACCACCACTGCCAAGCCCAAGAAGGTCGCCAACGGCGGAAAGCGCATGCAAGCGTTGGCGAATCAGGCGGCACAGGGCAATGGCAGCGCCCGCGACAAGCTGATGGCCGCCGCCCGGGAGTTCGGGATCTCACCAGAACAGGCCGCCGCCATCTTCCAAGCGGCCGCCAAGGACAAGTCATGACGACGCCCCGCGACCCGCTACAACGCGACCGCCTCGAGGAGCGGCTTCACCGCCGCGCCCTGGCCGGCGACCGCACCGCCTTCCTGCGCCTGCGCGGCCTTCGCCGCCTGTGGCGCACCCGAGACGCCAACCGCAAGAGCAAGACCCGCAACCAAGGAGAGACCCATGACTGACATCAACCGTGACGCCCTGATGGGCAAGGCCCGTTGCCTGGACGACCTCAACTCCGCCGATTTCCGCGAGTGGCTTGGGCTGACTCGCCAGGCCGACCGCCTGCGTCGTGACCTGAGCAACGTCCGCGCTCAGGGGCGGTTCACCGCCGCTGTCGCCCAGCACGGCAGCCCCGCCGAGGCCCTGCGCGCCGTTCAGTACGAGGTCGAGGCACTGACCGAGCGCCTCCACGAGGCCACCGTAGCCGGCTCAGATGCCGAGGAGGACCGCCGCGAGCTCGACGCACTTCTGAACCCCGTGACCAGCGGCCTGATCACCAAGGCCCGCGCGCTGCGTGAGCGCAAGGCCGCCCTGGAGGGGGGTCGAGGCCATATCGAGCGCGCCCGCACCTCCCGCGAGAGGGCCATCGGCGACCTGGTGGAGGCCGGACTTCCGCGCCGCATGGCGGACCGCCAGGCCAAGCCCACCCTGGCCGACATCGAGGCCCTGGGGCGCGAGCTGGCTGAACTTCCGGGCGAGATCGAGCGCAACGATGCCTTGCTGACCAGCTACGCGGGCCGGGTGGAGCTGTACCTGGCCGAGACCACCCACGAGGAGGAGGCCGCATAAGCGGCCCCGTTACCCCCTTCAGCTGACGATGGAGCCTGTCATGAGCAACGCCAAGCCGACCCCCTTCGATGCCTGGGCCGAGATTGTCCGGCAGTCCGATGAGCAGCAGAAAGAGCTCGCCACCCTGACCATGGAAGCCCGCTACCGCGCCGACGTGGCGACGTATGGCAGTGAGGAGGGCGCCATGCGGGCCGCGACCGTGCGAGCCCGTGACGCCATTCTGCTGACCGAAAAGGCCCGGAACCTGAGCGAGGAGGCGAGCTGATATGACTCAGGAACTGGAGACCATGACCGTCTCCGCTGCGCGGCTCCACAACAACATGGGGCCGCTGTGGGATGGGATTAACCCGAACCTGGTGGCCGCCATCTACGAGGTGAACCACAAACGGGAGCGCCTGGAGAATGGCCCCGTGGTTCATTGCCTGTTCGTCGACGACGCCAACCTGGAAGCGCAATTCAACTGGCAGTCGCCGTTTGATGGGACTGGCCCAGAGGCCCGGGCGCCGTCCCTGGCCGCCATGCTCCAGAGCGGTGCTATCCAGCCGCTGGCCGAGGCTATCGGCGAGCCAGTCGGAGAGGCCGTCAAAGAGGTCAGCGAGACCGCGCGCGGGCGCACGGGCATCACCAAGCTCAACAGTACGCAAGTGTTCAGCGGCATGCCGCCTATCCGCCTTCAGGCCACGATCATGCTGCGTGCCTGGCGCGATCCCCAGACCGAGGTGGAAGACCCGATGGACATGCTCATGGACTGGGCGCTTCCGAAGTACCTGGCCCCTGAGGGCACGCTATTGACCGCGGCGTTGGAGTGGTGGCGAGAGAACGATGACAAGGACGTGAACAGCCTGGTGGAGGCCGCCATGCCGTCGGCGGCGCCTTCCCTGCTGGCCATTCGCTACAAGGGGCGCACCTATGCCCCGATGGTGATCGAGTCCATCGGCCTGCCCCTCAACTCCCCCTCCGACAAGTTCGGTCGCTTCGTCCAGATCCAGATCCCCATCACGTTCGCGACGCTCACCGCCTGGGATGGGGCGGACTGGTACGACGCCAAGGCCCCCACGCGGTGAGGAGAGCCCCATGGCTGCGAAGAAGATGACCGCAAAGCAATGGGAGAAGGCCCGCAAGCTGTGGGAGGCGGACGCGCGTCCGGGTTACGCCTGGCTCCAACGCGAGCTGGACCTTCCGGTATCCCGTGTGGCCGTCAGTCGGCGTGCCAAGGCCGATGGCTGGGAGAAACGCACCGTCGAGGAGGAGCCCGCGCCGCCCAGTGTCGAGCCCGAAGTTACGCCAGAGGTTACGGTTACGCCCGAAGTTACGCAGGAGGTTACGCCCGTAACCAAAGGGCGCGGCCGGCCCAGCGAATACCGGCCCGAGTATGCCGAGCAAGCCGAACGCTTGTGCCTGCTGGGCTTCACGCGGGAGAAGCTGGCCGCCTTCTTCGAGGTGGACGAGCGCACCATCTACCGCTGGCAGCAGCAGCACGAGGACTTTCGCCATGCCATATGGCGCGGCGGCGCCCTGGCCGATGCCGAAGTGGCTCATGCGCTGTTCCATCGTGCCACCGGGGCCGTGGTGCCGGAGACGCACGTGGCCCAGCACCAAGGCCAGGTGATCCTGACAGACCTGGAGCGCCACTACCCGCCCGAGACCGCCGCCGCCCGGCTGTGGCTGAAAAATCGGCAGCCGGAGTTCTGGAAGGACAAGGTGGAGCTCGAGGAGGAGCCGACCATTGCCCTGGTAGACAAGGAGGCCATGAGAGGGCGTATCGAGGCCGCGCTGGAGAAGGCCGCACAGGTCGAGCGCGAGATGAGGGGGCGCGCCGAGCGTCTTGGCCTTGTGCACGATGACGGAACCTATCCCGGCAGCACCTACGAGGGTGAGTTCAGGGAGGGCGCCGGCGATGAGTGACTTTGCCCCTGGCTTCGACGTCCGCCCCGGCCACGAATACCGCCGAGAGCGCCTGGCCGGGGAGTACGACCGGCTGATGCGGCGCCGGCAGTGGGCGCTGCTGCGTGGTGACATGCCTGCCCTGACCAACCTGGACCGGCAGTTGCGTCGCCTCTCGATCGAGCGTCGGAACGTCGACGTGCTGGAAGTGGCGGCGCGGTGAACCGTTGTACCAGAGGGCTGGTACAACGCGCCCTTGTCGCCGCTGCTGCGTCGTAACATCACCATGGGAGGCCCATCAACGACCGTGAGGCCACCCCATGCGCGACCGCCTTGAGCTTGCCCGTCTCTTCCTGGAGCTGCTGACCATGGCGCTGGATATCGCCCAGCGCGTGGCCGAATGGTGGCCGTCGTGCTTGTGTTAGGCCGACAGCTCGTGCTCGATGGCGGTGGCCACGAACTGATTGAGGCTTTGACCCTTGGCCGTGGCGGCATCGACGGCGTTTTTGTGCAGATCCTCAGGCAGGCGCACCTGGAACTTACCGGAGTAGGACTTGGTAGGCTCGATGCCACGCTCCCGGCACTCCTCGAGGAAGACGCGCAGCGACACCTGCCCCTCCTCACGCAGCTTGGCCACGCTGTCGGCGTAGAAGTCGGCGCCGCCGTTCAGGCCGGTGAACTCGCCGCGGAACATCTCGATATCCGGGTCGTACTGGATGACGGCGCGATAGCCGTCGATGATCATGATGTTGTTCACGGGGTCTCTCCGTTCTCTTCCAACCACTTGCGGATGCTGGCCACCGCACCCTTGTCGGTATCGGGGGAAGGGTGGGGCCGGTGGAACACGCGCACCTCGCCAAACAGC
This sequence comes from Halomonas sp. 25-S5, assembly GCF_029889845.1. Classification (GTDB taxonomy): domain Bacteria; phylum Pseudomonadota; class Gammaproteobacteria; order Pseudomonadales; family Halomonadaceae; genus Halomonas. The sequence continues at coordinate 15,255 of NZ_JARANV010000033.1, read as the reverse complement.
GCGACGGCGATACGCGAGCCTTCCCGTTCCCGGATTTCAGCCCCCAGCGCCCTGAGCAGCGATTCGATGTCGCTCCATGGGATCGATCCCGGCGTGGGCCGGCTGAAGATGGCGGCCAGCGTCTTGGCGTGTTTTCGTTTCATGTCTCAATGGTACTACATTTTAGTATCACAGGCCAGAACACGCCAGCCGGATGCGCCGTGGAGGGCCGCTTTTGTGCGATGCGTCAAAGTCAAGATTATTCTTCTTATCTTGATTTTTCGGCGCCAATAAAATCAATGGCTTACGTGAGGCGTGATTATCACCCTGGCCGACTGCCTGAGAGTGCCCAAAAGGGTCCGACTCTTACCAAAATGGTCTCAGTGAGAGCAAGGCGCTCTCACTCGCGCCAGATTGGGGTCAGAGTCCCCAAGATGGGGACGAAAAACGTCCCCAAGATGGGGTCAGTTATCCCAACTTGGGGTATCTGAGTCACCCCAAGTTGGGATAACTCGCCGTGTGGCCGGCTCTACTTTCTTAAATACCTATTTAAGGAAGTAGACCGATGGCCACCCGAGTCAGGGCAAGATGCCCTCAGTCAGGTCAAATTGGCCTATCTCAGTCAGGTCAATTTGGCCTGACTCAGGCGGGCGCGGGGCAAACCGGGAATCTCCGGTTAGCCGAATCCCCGCGGGCGCGGGGCTTTCGACCGATACCCAGATTCCTGTATCGACGAGGCATCCCCGCGCGCCCGGGTGCGAGGACTTGACCTCCGAAATCGGAGATCAAGCGGCTGGCATCCCCGCGCGCCCGGGTGTGGGGGAAAGTGCGAGCATCATCGCAGTTTTCAAAGTCGAGGCATCCCCGCGCGCACGGGGCGGCGACTGAGTCGGCTCATCTTGGGCCGAGTCGGCTCATTTCGGCTGTTCCCGTCCACGCGGATGCGGGGCGCGCCACCTAAATACCTCCAATCGGAGGGAATCGACCCCGCCCGCCCACGCGGTAGCGGGGGGCCTGTTCCGTCCAGACCCCTGCCGGCGAGGAGGTTACCTGGAGTAATACCCCGAATCTGGGGAATTGGCCGATAGGCGGAATTCCGCCTATCTCGGCACCTCCGGCGGCTTGGGCGGATCGCCAGGCCTGCCCGTCGCCTGCCACAGCAGTCGCACCGCATACCAGTGGTCGCGGGCCGTGGTGGGTGCCAGGTCATGGGCCCTGAAGTAGCGGTACACGTGGGCCTTGCCGATCTGGCGGGGGTCGCAGCCGCACCACGTCGCGAAGGCCTCCGCGCGCTTCACCTGCCTCTTGCGCGCCGCCTTGCTCCCCCTGCGAGCGTGGAGGTTGAGCCGGTGCCGGACCTCTGCCGGGAGTCTCATGCCGCCCGCCCGATGTAGGCCGTCATGATCGCCACGCGGCTGTGACCCAGCTCCTTGGCGATCGTCAGGCGTGCCGCCCGGTCATCCTCCCGGCTGGCCTGGCCGCCCAGCATCGGCGGTTGGTGGCCGGTGAGCTGCTGGTAGCGCTCGGCAGCGTAGGCGGCCCGCAGCTCGTGAAGGCGCCCGATGCCCGCGGCTTGGAGCGACTCCCGGGCATCGCGTAGACCGCCTTCTCGCCACTCCCGCCAACTCTGTTCCGATGGGACAAGGCTCCGGGCGCCGCCCTGGGCATCGGCGGCCCTGGTCAGGACCTCGACCTGGCGTTGCGTCGTGACAGGGACCGTGCGCGCCCGGCCGCCCTTGGTGCCGCTGGTGATCGCCACCCTGCCTTCCTGCTGGGCCTGCCTCAGTGCTGCCCGGGCGTCGATCAGCGAGGCCTCCTTGCTGCGCAGGCCGAACTCCCGGGCCAGCTCCACCACCGCCGCGCCGCGTTCCTGTCCGCTGCTGCGCAGGGTGTCGGCGACGATGGCCACGGTGCCCCGCTCGATGCCCTGGGGCGCTTCCTGACGCACGTTCGAGCGCTTCTCGACGCCGCAATCCTTGGTAGGGCTGACGCTCTGCCACCGCCCCTGGCTGGCCAGCCGCATGACGCTGTTCACCGCCGACACGAGATTCTGCCCGTAGCTGGCAGACAGCTCGCCGGCCTCGACCCGGGCGGCGATGCCCTGGCCGTAGGTGGCCACGTGCTGCGCTGTGACGTGTTCCATGCGCCGGATGCCCTCACCCTTGGCATAGGCGGCGAACGCCTGCCAGCGGTCGCCCAGCGCCGCCGCAGACGCATACGACGTGGCGCCCTCCCGGGCCGCGCGGCTGGCCGCGAACGCGCCCGCCTTGGCGAGATCCCGCGTCTTCAGGCCGTAGTTGTTGGCTCTGGCCATGCCCTCCTCCTGTTCTTGGTGCTTCTGGTCGACCCCATCCCCCGCCGTTGGCGGTAAGTGATTCGCTGCGTTTAGGCACGCGCAAGCCTTGGGGTAGCCGCTTGTTTCACGCTGGCGGCAAGTCAGCGGACTGGTATCGCGTTGGGTAGTGACGGGATCCCATCGGGTGCTATGGCGCGGGGATGCGCACGCCGGCAGCGTCAGGCGCTGCCAGCTCCGGCGTAGGGCCAGGGCCCCGGTCCTTGCGAGGGACCGCCCGGGATCGTCGTCACGTCGCCGTGTCCTGCTGGCACAGGGACGGCGCTTCAGGTCATGCGGCGTTGCGCCGCTGGCATTCATGGGGAGGTCATTTCGCCGGTTTTCGTCCGGCGAGGTGAAGCCGAGAGGCCCGTGAATGGCGGGCTCCCGGGGTGGTAGCCCCATGCGTCTCTGTGCTGACGCGACAGAGACGCATGGGCAGGACGGCGGCGCCCTTGGCTGGGCGGCGTGCGGGTCGCGAAGAGCGCCCGGGCGTCGGCGGTGAATTGCCTGTGACGCGCCCGGAAGCACTCCAGCGAACGCGCACACCACGCCAGCGGCGGAGCGTGCCGTCTTGGATCACGGCCACGATGGGCCGGGGGAGGTTGAGTTAGAAGCGGTGATTCCCGCTCCTAAGCCATCGACCGCAGCGGGCCGAAGTTCAGTATTCGCCTGGCAGGGCGAAGCGTGCGGCAGGACCGCAGGGGATCATCCGCCTTGGGGAGTGGCGGTGGGGAGGCTCGAGGCCGGGTTCAGATGCGACAGGGTGCCGTCGAGAGGGCGCACCTTGGGCATAGTGCCGACGCAGGCAGACGCGAGCGAAGGCGGTTTGGAGTCATCCGCTGCCCTGGAGCAGGACGAGACGGAGATAGGGCGCGAAGCCCGATATCACTCAGCCCGGAGGCTGGTAGGCCCGTTGAGGGCGGTTCGAATGCTGATCTGGGTTTCGAGGCCAGCGCTACCCCGCTGCCCGTGGGCAGGACTTCAAGGACCGAATTGGTAACGAGGCCGGCATCCCCGGTCGCAGCGCGACAGTAACCGGGTCAGATTACCCCGATTGGTTGAGGGTGTGAAGCCCACCGCATCCGGGTTGGCCGTATACGGCGGGACCGGGCACGGCTCTCCCGTATCCGGCGAATCCGACACAAGCAAGGATTGAGAGACCAGCAAGGACTGAAGGGGCAGCAAGTACAGACACACGGCGTCGATCATGCCCGCCTGCCGCTGCTGTGGGCGCGCGCGGGGCGAAAGGTGCCGAAGGTGGGCAAGGGGGCGGGTTCGACCTGTCGGCGCTCACAGGGCCATTCTCGGCGCCCTGGCGAACTGCTGGCGAGTTGGCTACCCATGGCGACCCACGAGCACCCAGCCGCCGACAGCGGTTCCGAATTTAGCGAGAGCGGTAGTAGACTGATCCGAATCGGGTTCTTGGCGCTGGCACGCCGGGGCCCGAAAGCGAAAGACCCCCGGTGCTGGTAACACCGAGGGTCTGGAGCGGGGCTGAGAAGCCTGTAGTTCTGTGCCGCGCGGCCACCCTTGGGGAAGGCACTCGCCGCGTCGGCTACCAACCCACCGCTTTGAGGCGGTGGCTCAGTCACGTGGTCGCTTGGCGACCGCCGCTTTGTGCATGATAGCGGCGGCAACCGGGCGGCTCAAATGATTTGGAGCTGACCGGCTATGGAGGCCGTCAATTACTTCGCCGATACGCTGCCCGCGCGGCCCCGCTGCGCCAACGATCCGGCCGTCGACAACCGCATTCGCATCAAGAGCCGCGCCGTCGGCTATCGGCTGATCGAGCCCAACACTGCCGGCATGGTCCGGTGGCTGATGTTCGACATCGATCGCCCCGAGGCCGTGCTGGACTGGGAAGAGCGTCGCGTGCCGGCGCCCACCCTGACCTGCCAGAACCCCGAGAACGGCCACGCCCACCTGCTGTACGCCCTGACCGTCCCCGTGGCGCGCACCAATGCCGCCCGGCTGGGACCGCTGCGCTATGCCGAGACCGTCGAGCGTAGCCTGAGAGCCGCGTTACAGGCCGACAGGGGCTATGCCCGCACCCTGGTCAAGAATCCGCTTCACGCGCATTGGCGCGTCCACCAGTGGGCCGATGCCTACGCCCTGGGCGACCTGGCCGACGAGCTGACGCTGATCCCCTTCGAGAAGGCCGCGAATGAAGACATCGCCGGCCTGGGGCGCAACTGCGAGACCTTCGAGCGCTTGCGGCATCACGCCTACCGGGCGGTGCGTGACTTCTGGGGGCCGGGCGGTGAGGCCCGCTTCCGGGCGCACCTGGTCGAGGTGGCTGGCGATATGCAGAGCGCATTCACGACGCCGCTGCCGGTCAAGGAGGTCGAGGGCATCGCCAAGAGCGTGGCCAAGTGGACGTGGAAGCGGTTCAGCCCGGAGGTCTGGCGGGGCTTCGTGGAGCGCACGCACACGCCCGAGATCCAAGCTAAGCGTGGCGCGCGGAAAGGCAAGGCACGTCGTGACGAGCTGATGCCGCGTGTGCTCGAGCTCATTGGCGAGGGCAAGTCACAAGCCGAGATAGCCACAACGCTCAGCATCCCGAAACAGACGCTGAGTCGTTGGGTGAAGGCCTATGCCTAACCCGTGTCCCAATACCTAATATCAGATAGGGCACCCCTTGGGGTGGGGGTTAGCCGAATAGAACCACCTGTTCCAGAGGGCGACCACACCAAACGCGCCCCGCCTGCTGCTGACTTGGGTGGGGAAATACCTAATGTCAGATAGGGCAACCGCTTGGGTGTCGGAAATATTTCCGAGGGTGTCCTGAGACGGGACCTCCCTGCCCGGCCGGCACAACGCCAAGAGTGAGTTACGGGGCTTCAGCCTGGCCCGCTGATCGACCGTAGGGCCCTCCAGCTGACGAGAGGCCGCCCGTAGTGGTGTCCTTCCCCTGCCTGACAGGCCGTAGAGCCATTCCTTCCTGGTGCTGAACCGCCGTAGTGCCAGCCTCCTGTCGTGTTGACCATCCGTAGGGGGGCACATTAACTGTGCCCCCTGGTCACTGGTTGGAAACCACCAATTTCGCCCTCCTCACCGCAAAAACCCCGTGTTGGACCCCTGTATAGAGACACGGGGCAATGGATACGCCGTCCCCGTGGATCTCAACCACGCGATACGGAGGGGCCAGCTATGGCAGCTCGCACGAAGACCACCACCATCCGCAACAACGCCGTCATCCGCGCGACGAAGCTCAACAGCCACAAGCTGGGGGCCAGCGCGGCCCACACCTGGCGCACGATGCCGGTACCGCATGCCGACAAGTCTCGGACGCCCCTCAACGAGGATTGGCGGCCGGTGTCGAGCCCCAAGGCACTGCGCGCCGCGATCCGCGAGCGCCTGGAGCTGGCCGATAACGTGGCCGCCGATTCGGTGCTGGTCATCGAGTACGTGGTGTCTGGTCCCCATGAGGTCTTCGCCGAGCAAGGCGGTCCCGTGGAGTGGCGCCCGTACTTCCGCGATGCGCTGGCCTTCCTGGAAGCTCGCCACGGTGCCGAGAACATCGTTGGGGTGAACGTCCAGCTCGATGAGCTCACGCCTCACCTGGTGGTCTACGCCGTGCCCCTGGTGAACTACCCGGCGACCACGCGGACGCGCAACGTCATCCTGGGGAAGCGTGACGGCGAGTGGATCCGGGGTCCGAAGTCCTTCGATGTGCCGGCCCGCACGGCGCTGAGCGCGACGCACTTCATGGGCCGCCGTGACCAGCTGCGCGAGCTCCAGACGACGTTCGCCGAGGAGGTGGCCATCCCGCATGGCTTGCGCCGGGGGCTGCGCCACTCCGCGGCGACCCACGTCACCACCAAGGCGTATCACCAAGCGTTGGCCCGTGGCCTGGCCGAGAACCTGAACCTGTCGCCCGACGACCTGGCCCGGCAGGGGCTGCTGTGGGGCAAGGAGAGCCCCGAGGAGCACGCCGCCAGGGTGAGCGCCTTCGTGGTCGAGCACTACGCGCCCACGGTGGCCAGGGCGGCGACGGCGGACCTCGATCGTCGCCGCGCGGACGAGATGGCAGAGACCGCCCGGCGCACGGAGGTCGCCCTGGACGAGGAGCGCCAGGCCCACCAGCAGACCCGGGAGCGTCTGGAGGAGCTGGTGGCCGGCCTGACGCCTGAGGAGGTGGAGGGCATCAAGGAGGTTTCCCGCGACCGTCTGCGGGAGCGTCGTGAAGCCGAAGAGGCGCGCAAGCGGGAGGAGGTCCAGCGGCAGGAAGCGGAGCGCAAGGAACGTCAGCGCCTCGAGGACGAACGGGCCGCCCGGCTGCGCCGCCTGACCCCGGAGGCCCTGGCCCGGCTGGAGAGCGGCGAGCGCGTGCGTGCGTGGCGCCTGGCAGTGAAGCGCGATGACCTGGAGGCGACGCTGGACGCCTGGGCTGAGAGCGGCCTGTTCGAGGTGGATGGCACCCTGACGCCGAAGGGGCGCGCCCTGGTCGAAGGGGAAGTCCCCAAGGCGCCGGAGGGCAGCCCTGCCCGCGAGGTGAGCCCGGCGAAGCCCTGGCCGGGCATGCCGTCACGCTCGCCGTTCGAGCGCTGAGCGAAGGAACTTCCTTTCTCCTCTTTTTGTCCATACAATTAAATCCATGATCATCGACTTCGATCCCAACAAGAGCGACCGGAACGAGCGAGAGCGCGGCCTTCCCTTCACGGCGGTCGAGCGCTTCGACTGGGAAGGCGCGGTGTTCTCGGAAGACAACCGGTTCGAGTACCCGGAGCGTCGCTTCATCGGCCTGGGGAAGATCGGCCAGCGCGTCCACGTGGTGTGCTTCACGCCGATTGAGGACGGGATCCGAGTCATCAGCCTGAGGAAGGCCAACCCACGGGAGGTACGCCGCTATGAAAACGCGACTCACGGATAAAGACGGCGAGGTGCGCGAGCTGACCGATGCCGACGTGAAGCGCATGCGCCCCATGTCGGAGGTCCTGCCCGTCAACCTCCAGCGCACCATCGGCCAGCGCGGGAAGCAGCACGCGCCCACCAAGGTGAAGACCTCGATTCGCCTCTCTCAGGAGGTGGTCGAGCACTTCAAGGCCGAGGGCGAAGGCTGGCAGCGCCGCATCGACCAAGCCCTGAAGCAGTACATTCGCGAGCATGGCCACAGCTGAGGGGGCAAGTCGGAGTTGACCCCCTCCCAGCTGGTTGGAAACCACCAGTGCCACCGCGACCAGCCGCCCATCGAGGCGGCTTTCTTTTTTGCGTTAAAGCGTTATTTCGTCATTGCGTTATACTGCCAAGGGCAACCTATCGGGTGAGAGCAGCCCCACGGGGTCGGCTTTTCGCCGTGACGCTTTAACGAATTGACGCAATAACGCAAGGAGGGACGGACGCCATGGGCTACATCATCGGTGTGGTGAGCCAGAAGGGTGGGGTGGGCAAGTCCACCGTGGCCCGGGCCATCGCCACGACCTACGCCGCCGCCGACTGGAACGTGAAGATAGGCGACCTCGATATCAACCAGTCCACCAGCTTCACCTGGCTTCAGCGCCGGCTGAGCCGCGGCATCGAGCCCGTGGTGGCCGTCGAGACGTTCGGTACCGTGGGCCAGGCCCTGAGGATCGCCGACGCCTACGATCTCATGGTGTTGGACGGTGCCCCACATGCGACCCGGGCAACCGCCGAGATTGGCCAGAAGTCGCACCTGGTGGTACTGCCTACCGGGCTGTCCCTGGACGACCTGGAGCCCACCGTGATCCTGGCCAACACCCTGGTCAGCGAGCATGGCGTCCCGATGGAGCGCATCGCCATTGCGCTGAGCCGCGTCGGCGACAGTCCCCGTGAGCTCGAGGAGGCCCGCGCCTACCTGGAGGCGACCCCCTACCACGTGCTCGACTCGCAGGTACCGGAGAAGACCGCGTTACGCCGCGCACAGGATGGCGGCCTGTCCGTGGTGGAGACCCCCTACAAGGGGCCGCGTGAGCAGGCGGACCGGCTGATTCAGGCCATCATCGACCGCCTGGAATCCGTAACGAATTAACGCAATAACGCTTTAACGCAAGGAGTCGACGACATGGCCGCACCCAGCAAGAAGCCAGGCAGCAAGGGGCTTCCCCCGCAGCCGACGCAGACCGCCCACGTGGTGGGCAACCACACCAGCAAGCCCGAGGCAGGCTCTACGGTGCCCTGTAACTTCCGGGTGAGCCCGGAGTTTCGACGCCGCCTGAAGGCCTTCGCCGTGGCGCACGACATGAGCATGGTCGAGGTGTTCGAGACGGCAGTGAACGAGTACATGGAGCGCAAGGGCGGCGCCTGAAGTGTGCCGCTTCGTTCATCATGGCAAAAATCACGAAATCACGTTTTGACACTTTCACAAAATCACGCTAAGGTGAAGCCATGACAACAGCACGGCGAGACACTCACCCCATGACACCGAAGAAGCCGGTTACCGAGCGCGCCCTGACGGCCAGGTTGAATCGCCGGCTGAAGAAGGACGGAAGGAAGATCCACAAGACGCCGCCCAGTGCTCAGCAAGAGCTTGGTACCTGGCACGTCGTCAACCTGGAGCAAGGCACGATCGCCGCCCACGGCATTGAGAGCCTGGAGGAGTTTGCAAGAGAGGAAGGAGTCTTAAAGCCGTTCGAAGCCCTGGAGGGCTGAATGAAAGAGGCCCCGCGACGGGTGGAGCCGTCCGGAGCCATGACATCGCGTCAACCTTGGGAGCAAACGCAATGTACGTAAATGATACGCCCCGCCGTGTGCGGGTGGGAACCCTGACCCGCCGACAGCTGGCCGCCCTGGTCGAGGTGCTGAGCCCGTACCGCGCCGAGCCTGTCACCGCCCCTGTCATGGAGCTGGCCGCCCGGCTGGCCCGCATCGAAACCGCCCACCCCAGCATGGAGGCCGCCCAATGAACCGCCAGGAAGCTAACGCCATCGTTTTCGGGTTCGAGGCCGCGTCGACTCGCCTGGAGCACACCGAAGCGCTGTTCGAGGCCATCGCCTCGCTTCTCGACACCCACCGCCCCGCTGACCACATGACCGTGTTGAAACTCGCTCAGCTGGGCAAGGAGGTCGCCAGCGACGGAATGTCCGAGGCATATGAGGCCGGTCTCCATGCCGAGCAGGCGCTGTCGCAAGCCACGCCAGTCGCTGCCACCCTCACAGAGGAGTCCGCCTGATGAAGACCACCATTACCTTCGACACGAGCCTGGTTGCGGATCCTGAGCAGCGCGAGCGCCTGGAGGAGGCGCCGGGGTTCGAGCTGGCCTACCTGCTTCGCGGACTGGCCGACGAATGCGACCGCAAGGCGGACCTGCCCATGTCCCGGGCGTTGCGGCTCGACAGCGGCCCCATCGTCGGCGAGGTGGCCACCGAGCAGGCGTGGGGCGATAAGGACGAGCTGGTATTCCTGACCACTCAGGACGTGATCGCCAAGACGGGGCTGTCCAGCACCACGGTTCAGCGCCGGCGAGAGAGCGACCTGACCTTCCCCAAGCCGGTGGTGCTGAGCCGGGTTTCCGGCCGGGCGCGCACGATCCGCTGGATCAAGTCCGAGGTCGAGGCCTGGATGCGGCAACAGGCGCTGTGCCGCCTGGAAGTGGCGGAGGAGATCGAGGCATGAGCACCCTGATTGAGCTGCTGAGCGTGGTTACCGTGCTGGCCCTGGTGACGCCGGGGCTGGTGGAGTTCGATAAACGAGTCATGGAGCGCCGACATGCGTCTTGAGCAACTGGGCAACGATGACCAGCTGATCATCTGCCAATCCAGCGGGAGCGTTGAGCGCGCGTCCCTGCTGCTGGAGTCTGTCATCACGCGTGACGGGGTGGACCGGCTCCACGCTCACGACCGGGCTGCGATCGAGGCGGCCTACGGGATCCTGTCCGACCTGGTGGAGCGCCTCGAGGAGCGTCAGGAGTCGTGGGACGACGAGCTGGCGTCCCGCTGGGACCTGGAGGAGCATGCCGGCGTGGTGAAGGCATCCAGCAAGGCCCGGGCCGGCGACTGGCCCGCCTATGAGGCCAACTACGTGCTGGGCACCAACACCATCCTCTTCCGTCGCCCGGGCGATGACGACATGCTGCCGTATGACTGTCCCCCCATGGAACTGGCGCCCAGCGTGCTGCCCCTGGTCGAGCGCATGGCCCTGAGCCCGACGCCGAAGGCGAGCGATGCCGAGGGGGTGGGTCCATGACCGCTGCCGAGATTGAGAGCGCCATTCGGTTCTGCGACTCATACAGCCGGATGCCGGCCTTGCTGAACCTGTTTGATCCGTTTGAGCCGGACTTGTCTGCCTGGTTTCGCGCGCTGGGCGAGGAATGGTCGTGCTGTGACAACACGGGGGAGTTCAAGTACGCATTACAGGAGATCCTCGGCTGCGCAAGCGCAGAGCCCGAGTACGTCGAGCTAATGATGACGCAGGAAGAGCGTGCTGCCCTGGCTGCGCTGCCTGATGTAATAACGATCTACCGCGGCTGCTATCAATGGAATGTGGAAGGCCTCTCTTGGAGCCTGGCGAGGGATATCGCAGCGAAGTTCCCTTTTTTGAACCGCTATCACCACCCGGACAGCGAAGCCTTATTGGTGGAAGCGACCGCCAACAAGCATGACTGCGTTCTGAAGCTGGATAGAGGCGAGCAGGAAGTTATTTGCTGGGAGCCCAAGATCAAGAGCCGCCATACCCTGGAGGTGTCCTCATGGAGACGCTGAATCGCTCTTCCTACGCGCCGTCCGTCGCGCCCCTGGAGGCCTACCGCCAAAGGGCGGAAGCCCATCCGCTGCGCTCCAAGCGGGCGCTGCGGGATATGCTGCGAGCTGCCGACCGGCTCAGGGCCGTCGGGTTCCGCCAGGCAGGGGAGGGCGCCTGATGGGCGATGTCATCAACCTGAGGGGGCAAGAGGTGAACGTTGCCTTCCGATACACGCAGGGCGACATCTGCACCGCGCTGCGACTGGCGTTGGAGCACCCCAAAATAGCCGAGGACCTGGAAGAGGCATTCTCCGAGCTGCTGTTCGGGACCGATGACCCCGAGCACCCCGAGTACGGCCAAGACTTCGCCCGGGAGATGCTGTTCAAGATTCTCGAGGCCGCCAGCGGCCTGACGCAGGAGGTGGGTGATGTTTGAAGGCGTCAGCGATGAGGTGAGGGCCGAAGCCCGGAAGATCCTGGAGGAGGTCCGCAAGCAGCGCGACGCTGCCGAGCGGCACAGAGACAGGGCGCTGGCCGATGGTGGTGGGGATGCCTATCTGTTCTGGGTACGCATCCATCGAGAGCTCCACCTGGCGCAGGGCCGCATCGGCAATGACGTGGAGGGCATCCAGTGAGCGACTTCCGCGCCGAGCGTATCGGCCTGACCAACGCGGCACGCCTGCTGGGTGTGCCAGTCACAGAGCTGAAGGACGCCATTCACCGCGGGGAGCCCTTGCGCGGGGTGACCCCGCCCCGGCCGCTGGTCCGTGCCGGCGAGCACCGGGGCAACATGCTATTCCTGGCTGGCGACGTCATGGACTGCGCCGAGGCATTGAACAAGGAGGGCAACGCCCGATGAAGATCGAGACCCGCACCGGCCTGGTGTACGACGAGAGCGACCCGGGGTGCTCCCTGGCCCTGGCCACGACACAGGGCGAGCTGTTCGCCTTCGTGGTGGCGATCGACACGGGCCACGACGGCCAGCAGCGTCACCCCGCGCCCTACTGGGGCCGGTACAGCCACGAGGCGCCCGAGGCCAGCGTCGAGCGCATCCTGACCACCGGCAGCGCCTGGCCGCGCCTGCCTAAGCTGGAGGGGTGACCATGATCGAGCAACGCCACTTCGACGAAGCCGAGCGCATCCTGTCCGGGGGCTTCGCCCAGCACAGCGAGGCATTCCACGAGGGCCAGCGCTATGCCCTGGCCTGGTGCCTGGCCGGCAAGCCCAAGGCGACGCCGGAGCGCAACCGGGAGACGGCCTGCCCCTATGAGAGCGGCACCGCCGAGCGCGATGCCTGGCAGAGTGGATGGGCGTCGGGTCACGCCACCGCCGTTCAGGCGCGCATCGTGAAGGCTCCCGGGGTGCTCCACGAGCTGCCTCTGCCTCAGGGTGGTCATGTGCTGGTCACCGAGCCGGAGCTGGGGGTCTATGCCTGGGAGATCGCGGACGAGGAGGGCGAGACGCTGCGCGAGGCCGGGGGCTACCCGTTCGCGGCCGCGGCCTTGCGCGATGCCCTGGAGGAGGCCTTGGGCCATGGCTGACCAACGCGCCACGATCAACGCCTGGCTGATCGAACACGGCTACCTGACAGCCCTCGAAGAGCTGGCCGACGAGGAGCCGCTGGCCAACGTCGCCGAGGCGGTGCGGGAGATCATCGAGAGCGAGGCGCCGGAGATGGCCAGAGACGCGCCCTGGTTGGCCGTGGCGGCCGGGTTCGCCCGGGACAGCGAGGGCGTCACCGTCGTGGCCGACACCGTGAACGGCTTCACGGTCTGCGAGCTGACCCGCCTGACGCCCGAGGTGGAGTATCTGGAGCCTGACGACTTCGTGCCGGCGATCGACCAGCTTCAGGAAGGCGAGGCCATCGCCACCACCTTCGCGCCGGGCGACGAGCGTCTGGCGTGGATCGATGAGGAGTACGGGTTACAGGGGTGGCCTGACGGCGTGGCCGCCCTTGCCGACAGCCTGGCAAAGGAGCCTGCCATGCCGACGATGAAGACCAGCCCGCAGCTGGACCGGGACCTTCTGAAGGATGCCCATACCGACCTCGAGGCCATTCGCGACATGCTGCGCGAGGGCGACACCGTGCGCGCTCGCCAGGCGGTGGGCCGGCTGCTGGGCGCGATCGAGGCCCGACAGTCCGACTGGCGCAACCAGCGCTTGGGGGACTGGGAGTATCGCTACGACCTGGAGGCCGCGGCGGTTCACTTCGAGAGCGCCGACGGCTACCGGGGCCGGTACCAGTTTGACGAGGAGTGGCTGTGGTTCCAGTGCCCGGGGCAGGACGACATGCTCCAGCGTGGTTGCCGCGAGATGCGCGAGCCCATCGAGGTGCTGGACAGGGCGGAGGAGCTTCGCCAGGAGCACCTCCTGGAGGAGGCCGCCCATCGGCGTTTGTCTGGCGAATAGCCCAGACATGAGAAGGGGGAGCCACCGAAGCGGCTCCCCCTGTCCCATCAAGGTGCTCCCGTCTGCAAAGGAGCCCCGTCACGATACCCCGCGCCCGGCCAAGCCCTGGGCGCGTTTTCCCGCCATGAACGAAGAGAGGGCAGGCGCCGAAACGCCTGCCCTCTTTGCTTCCCATGATGAAGCCGCCCGCCCGGCGAACTGCGAGGAAGGAGAGGCCTCCCGAGCGGACGCTTCCAGAGTAGCGCCCCTCCACCTCAGCCGAGGGCGACTTTTCCGCCTGTGCGCCCGAAATTTCACGCTGCCGGGGTGGTGGAAGTGGTAATGTGGTCAAGTGAATGGTTGATATGGCCATCAATCAAGGGTGATTCCGCCATGTGTTCACACTTCTGCCAAGAGCGTGAACGCTGGGTTTCACCACCTCCCCCCATGGCCACTATCGACCACCCAAGAGCCACGACAAGAACGAGGGCCCACCCATGCGCACGAGCCAAGCCCCACGCCTCACCCCGCGTCGCGTCGAGACCCTGCCCGCCAAGGACCGCCCCTACCGCGTGCCCGATACCGGGGCGCCGGCCCCTGGTCTGCTGCTGGTGGTCTACCCCTCCGGCCGCCGCGCCTGGCTGTCACGGCTGACGATCGCCACCGGCCACCTGCCCCCGACCGCAACCGGCGAGCCACTGCGCCGCCGCCCTGGTCGCCGGGTCGACGTCCAGATAGGGCCCTGGCCGGCGTGGAGCATCGACGCCGCCCGCGAGCGTCATCGCGAGAACGTCGCCGCGGCCGCGCGTGGCCACGATCCCCGCCACCTGGTGGCCGCCAGTGAGGTGGTCCCGCTATTCGGCGACATGATGCGCCGCTGGCTGGCTCACCTGGAGCGCATGGGGGAGCTGGCCCCGTCGACCCTGGCCGCCCATCGCCAGCGCTGGCAGGCCTATCTGTCGCGTCTCGACGGGGTGCCGGTCGACCAGCTGACGCGACAGCACATCGCCCCGGAGCTGACCCGCGCCGCCGAACGCTCGCCGGTACAAGCCCGCGCCACGCTGTCGACGCTGCGCAGCGCCCTGGAGTGGGCGCACGGCCAGGGCTGGCTCGAGGAGAACCCGGCCAGCGGCATGAAGCCGGCCACCTATGGCGGCAAGGCCGGGAAGGCGCGCGACGTGGCGTTGACTCTGGAGGAGCTGCGCGTGGTGTGGGCCGCCCTGGACGTGGGGCGCCTGGCCACGGCCACCGTCGACGCCCTCCGGCTGCTGATCCTGACCGGCGCCCGGCGTGCCGAGGTGGCCGGCATGGCCATCGAGGAGTTGGATCTCGACACGGGAGAGTGGCACCTGCCGGCGGAGCGCACCAAGACGAAGGAGGGGCGCACGGTCTACCTGTGTGCGGAGGCGGTGGAGCTGCTGCGTGCCCGCCTGGCCGCCATCGGCGCCGCCTCAGGGCCGGTATTCCGTGCCGGGGCCGGCGACAAGGGGCTGACGCCGGCGAGCCTGAGCCGCGCCGTTCAGCGCCTCCAGCGGCAGCCAGACCGGCAGGGCAGAGGCGGGGGCGCGCTGGCCGCCCTGGGCCAGGCCAAGCCGTTCCGGGTCCATGACCTGCGCCGCACCTGCGCCACGCTGTGGGGGGAGCACCTGGCCGCGCTGCCCCATGTCATCGAGCGTCTGCTGGGTCACGCCCCGGCCAATGCCCTGGAGGCCGTCTACCAGCGGCAAACGTATCGAGATGAGCAGCGCGCCCTGGTCAAGCGATGGGGCGCCCTGGTGCGCGACCACGTGGCCAACGACCCCGGCGCCGCCGTGGTGCCGTTCCGTCGCGACACGACTGAGAGCGCGACCGCCTGACTCCCGCCAGTATCAACGCAACATCGAGAGCCGGCCGCGCGCCGGCTTTCTTGTGCGCGCA
>NZ_JARANV010000032.1 GCF_029889845.1 Halomonas sp. 25-S5 | reverse complement strand
GCCTTGAGCTCGGGGGAGTGGGTGTTGCGTTTCTGATTCGACATCATCGATCCCTTCGAAATCGGCCAGGCGATAGCTTAAACCAGTGTCTGGATTTCAGGGTCCACTATAGCGGCACCGAACCTTTGGGAAATTCCCTTCACCTTCTAAATCGCCGCTGGTCTCTTGTACTATCGCCGCAAAGTGCTCTGCCAAGCGTCGGCCAGAACCCGACTTGATCCCAATGGAGCCATCCTGGTTCAGGTAATGCCGAAGATTAACGATCCACGTATCAGTCATACGATTGCAACACCATCCGATAGATAGCCTTAACGCGGAGCGAAGCGGCGGCCCGTCAGGGACGTCCGACTTACGCGGTTTGTTAAGGCTTTCCAGGTAACTGGTAACTCACCTTCGAGCCGTTTGTGATAACGATTTTTTGTCGGATCAGTTCGTCCATAATTCTTGCCAACTCTTCTTCTTCTAGCTTCTTCATGAACAAAGAATTAATGGAGTTAGAGAGTGTCTTCACCGCTCTTGGCTTGGCTGCGCCGCGAGCCTTGAGAAATTCCACGATCGCATCGACTCGCTCAGCCATTGACTTTGAATTCGAGATTTTGAGAAGCGGAATCTCCGAAATATCCTTTTCTCTTTGGGCATAGATTCGCCTGGTCTTCAGGTGCTTAATCAAAGGATCGAAGCCAGTGTCTTTTGAAATAATATGGAAGTAGCAGTCTGGATCTTTTGCAGCGATGTTTCCAATATAGTACGCAATGTGAAAATCCAGCGTATTCGGTCCGTTTCCCTCAATTTTCACATACTCTGCATCAGCGCCGAGAGACTGCATGGCACATGCCAATTCGAATGCAATCTTTACCTGCTTCGAGCCGACAAAAACGATGACTTTGAAGCCATGTCCCTTGAGTAGCTCAAGATTTTTTGGCTGAACATTTTCGAAATCAATCAATACGTAATTGGTTTTCAAGGATACTTCCTCGCTTCCTTGCACTTGGCCTTAACAGGTATCGGACAGCGTGCTCGTTCATTGACTTGAACGAGCACGCGCGTTCAACAATCTTATCAAGCGCGTATTTTTTGTGACTAAATCATTGATTTTTCTAGGCCCGAAGCATAGCTCGGCTACCCATGCAGAATTCGCGTGCTTGCGAATTCTACCATCACCGATAAAACTGTACGTATATCCATGCGTCGGGAGGAAGGCCTTATGGATACACATCGCAGCTCGCCGGAGCTGATGGACCGGGTCAGGGCTACCATGCGCGTGAAATGCTACAGCCCGCGTACCGTGAAGACCTACTGCTACTGGATACGCTACTTCATTCGCTTCAATGGTGTGCGACATCCCGCCGGCATGGGAGGCCCCGAGGTCCGCGCCTTCCTGGAGCACTTGGCGGTGGAGCGCCAGGTGGCGGCGGCCACGCAAAATCAGGCGCTGAATGCCCTCTTGTTCCTCTATCGTCACGTCCTCGAACAGCCCTTGGGAGATGTCGGGGAATTCTCGCGTGCCAGGCGACCTCGCCGGCTTCCGGTGGTGCTGTCCCATGAGGACGTCATGCGTGTACTGAGCCAGCTATCTGGCCCCGTGAACCTGATGGCTACATTGATGTACGGCTCGGGATTGCGACTGATCGAAACTTGCCGACTGCGCGTCCGGGATATCGACGTAGAACGACTGATTATTACGGTGAGAGCCGGCAAGGATTTTGCCGGTGTCCGAAGCCCGCTCGGCTAGCGTTAATACGCAGGCTTCAGCCACGCTACCGCCCCTACCTGGGCATGTTCACGACCTGCAGCCATCCATGCGGTAGTCCTTGCGTGTCGCGCTGTGCCTTCCTGGCTCCCTGCGGGATATTCATTAGCAGAGCCTATGTGAGCCGGTGTAGGGTTGCAAAGTCGAGTTTGGTTGTAAGCGCCGC
Organism: Halomonas sp. 25-S5; assembly: GCF_029889845.1. GTDB lineage: Bacteria > Pseudomonadota > Gammaproteobacteria > Pseudomonadales > Halomonadaceae > Halomonas. Next base: position 27,617 of record NZ_JARANV010000032.1, on the reverse strand, counting down.
TCGCGGCTTCTTGCGGTGCTATGGTAGGGCTTTACCGAAGCGATGACGGAAGGAATCCCGCGTGAAATACCTCGGAGCCCATGTGAGTGCCGCCGGCGGCCCCGACCAGGCGGTGTTGCGCGCCGTGGAAATCGGCGCCGATGCCTTCGCCCTGTTCACCAAGAACCAGCGCCAGTGGCATGCCAAGCCGCTGACCGACGAGGCCATCGAGGCTTTCCGCACGGCCTGCGAGGCGCACGGTTTCGGCCCGGGGCAGATCCTTCCCCACGACAGCTACCTGATCAACCTCGGCCACCCGGAGAGCGCCGGGCTCGAGAAGTCCCGCGCGGCCTTTCTCGACGAATTCCAGCGCTGCGAGCAGCTCGGCCTCACCCTGATCAACTTTCATCCCGGTAGCCACCTGAACAAGATCGGCGAAGGCGAGTGTCTCACCCGCATCGCCGACTCCATCAACCAGGTGCTCGCCGAGACCCGCGGCGTGACGGCGGTGATCGAGAACACCGCCGGCCAGGGCACCAACCTGGGCTGGCGCTTCGAGCACCTGGCCGAGATCATCGCCCAAGTCGACGACAAGTCGCGGGTCGGGGTCTGCCTCGATACCTGCCACGCCTTCGCCGCGGGCTACGACCTGCGCACTCCGGAGGCCTGCACCGCCACGCTGGATGAATTCGACAAGGTCGTGGGCTTCGCGTATCTACGCGGCATGCACCTGAACGACGCCAAGAGCGAGTTTGCCAGCCGCGTCGACCGCCATCACAGCCTGGGCCAGGGCAACATCGGGCTGGACGCCTTCACCACCCTCATGCGCGACCCGCGCATCGACGAGATCCCGATGGTGCTGGAAACCGTCGAGCCGGCGATCTGGGCCGAGGAGATCGCCTGGCTGCGCGCTCAGATCGCCGACACCTGAGTGACGCCGCGAGCCGGCGCCGCCCTGCCCTGACTCGAGCCCTCAGTCGTGCCCATCGCGCCCTGACGCCGGCTCGGCCTTTACCGACTCGGCCTCATCATCGATATCCTCGCCGATAAAGCCGCCAGACTGGCGCCGCCACAGGGCGGCATAGAGGCCGTCCTTGGCCAGCAGCTCCCGGTGGCTGCCGCTCTCGACGATCTGGCCCTCATCGTTCACCACCAGACGGTCGAGCATGGCAATGGTCGAAAGCCGATGGGCGATGGCGATCACCGTCTTGCCCTCCATCAGCGTGTAGAGCTGCTCCTGGATCGCCGCCTCCACCTCGGAGTCGAGCGCCGAGGTGGCCTCGTCCAGCACCAGGATGGGCGCGTTCTTGAGCAGCACCCGGGCGATGGCGATGCGCTGGCGCTGGCCGCCGGAGAGCTTCACGCCACGCTCGCCCACATGGGCATCCAGGCCACTGCGGCCCTGGAGATCCACCAGATCGTCGATGAAGGTGTCGGCATGGGCGCGACGCACCGCTTCCTGGATCTGCGCTTCGCTGGCCTGGGGGCTGCCGTAGCGGATGTTGTCGCGCACCGAGCGGTGCAGCAGCGAGGTGTCCTGAGTGACCATGCCGATGTGGCGGCGCAGCGATTCCTGGGTCACCTCGGCGATGTCCTGACCGTCGATCAGGATACGCCCGCCCTCCAGATCGAAGAAGCGCAGCAGCAGGCTGGCCAGCGTCGACTTGCCGGCCCCGGAGCGGCCGATCAGCCCCACCTTCTCGCCGGGGGCGATGGTCAGATCGAGGCCATCGAAGACGCGAACGCCCTCTCCATCCGGGCGCGCATAGCCGAAGCGCACGGCATCGAAGCGTATCTCGCCCCGGGGCACCGTCAGCGTCCTGGCATCGGGCGCGTCCTGGACTGCAGGCTCCTGAGCGATGGTGTTGAGGCCATCCTGTACCGTGCCGATGTTCTCGAACAGCCCGGCCACCTCCCAGAGAATCCAGTCGGACATGAAGCGGATACGCATCACCAGGGCGATGGCCACGGCGATGATGCCCAGCGAGACCGTCTCCAGGTACCAGGCGCCGATGGCCATGGCCGCCACCCCGGTCAGCAGCAGGGAGTTGAGCACCGTCAGGCTCACGGTCAGGCCGGTGGCCAGGCGCATCTGCCGATACACGGTGCCCATGAAGCCCTCCATGGCATCGCGGGCGTATTCCTGCTCACGGCGGGTATCGGCAAAGAGCTTGATGGTCTGGATGTTGCTGTAGCTGTCGACGATGCGCCCGGTCATCACCGCCCGGGCGTCGGCCTGGGCCATGGAGACCGCCCGCAGGCGCGGCACGAAGCCCCACATGATGGCGATATAACCGGCCAGCCAGAGCACCAGCGGCAGCATCAGCCAGGGCTCGGCGCGGCCCATCAGCAGCATGGCCCCGGTGAAGTAGACGAGCACATAGACCATCAGGTCCATCAGCTTCATCACCGTCTCGCGCATCGCCAGCGCCGTCTGCATCACCTTCTGGGAGACCCGCCCGGCGAACTCGTCCTGATAGAAGGCCAGGCTCTGGCCGAGCATATGGCGATGCGCCAGCCAGCGGCCGATCATCGGGTAGTTGCCGAAGATGCTCTGGTGGGTCACCAGCGCCTGCAGCAGGGTCAACAGCGGCAGGCCGACCACCACCAGCGCCGCCATGCCGGCCAGGCGCCAGCCATGTTCGGCGAAGAAGCCTTCGCGCTCGGCGCCGGCCAGCCAGTCCACCAGGTCGCCCATGTAGCTGAAGAAGAGCACCTCCGCCGCCGAGACCAGCGCCGTGAGCAGCGACATCACGACCAGCAGCGGCAGCACCGGCCGCGAGAAGTGCAGGATAAAGGCGAACAACCCCCTGGGGGGTGTGCCCCAGTTGTCCTCGGGATAGGGGTTCACCAGGGTCTCGAAATAGCGCAAGAGGGCGCGAATCATGGCAGCAATCCGGTTGCATGGGGTGAGCTCGACGTGCTCGAGGCGCGTGGAGGAGAGCCGAGCCGAGCCGAGCCGAGCCGAGCCGAGCCGAGCCGAGCCGAGCCGAGCCGAGCCGAGCCGAGCCGAGCCGAGCCGAGGGCAGCCTACCCCGCTCCGCCCTCACCTGCTGAGGGATCAGCCGGCAGTAGCTCTGGGGCGACTCTCAGCTCCTGCCCTGATCAGCCCTCTCCGTCTTAGGCAGCGGTGAGTTGCGCTCTCTCCCGCCAGCCTCGCTGGCTAACCCTCGAGGTCCCGGCGCTTGCGCTCATATTCTTCCCGCTCGATCTCTCCCCGTGCATAGCGCTCTTGCAGGATGTCGAGCGGTGTTTTCCGAGACGCGTTGCCACTGTCCTTGCCACTCACCCACAGCCACCGTAAAAGCGCGACGGCTCCCAGGATGACCAGCCCCCAGAACAAGATCATGAAAATCCCGCCAAAGCCCATCCATCCATGCCCATTGCCCCAACCCATCATTCTGATCTCCTGAAATCATTGGTCAACCGTACTATCCGCCGCGTGGATCTTGCCGTCAGCCGAGCGGCCCTGGTATCCAGCTGGCCGGCCTGACCGTGCCTAGGTAAAGCCCGCCAGGCGATGCAAATTCCGCGCGCTTGCGGATGTTACCGATACCCACAGTACCGGATACCTGTCCAGATGACAGGAAGCCTACCGAGTGCTCGTGGAGACGCTCAATGCCGTCACCGTGAGCAAGATCAGACCCATGCCAGCCAGTTGGATCGCGACCAGGCTCTCATCGAGCGCCACGACGCCGAACAGCGACGCCGTGACCGGCTCGACCATCGCCACGATGGAGGCCACGGCCGGGGCGGTATAGTTCAACCCGACGATATAGAGAATGAACGACACGCCGGCGCCGAGCACGCCCAGCGTGACGAAGAGCGGCCAGCTCGATGTGCTCAACGCGGACAGGGTCTGCTGGGTATCGCCCAGCGCGAACAGGATGAGCGAGAGTACCGCGAAGGCGATGACGAGAATGGCCTGGGGGCTGCCGTGGGGTGCGGCGTACTTGAAGCCGAAGATGAAGACCGCATAGGAGAGCCCGGAGAGCAGCCCTGCGATGACGCCGACGGGGGTCACCCCGCCCGGCTGGACGTCGTAGAGGCGCGTCAGCAGCACGATCCCCAGCATGACCATGGCAATGGCGGCCCACTTGAGCGGCGTGGGGCGTTCGAGCTTGAGGGCGAAGGAAACAAGAAACACGAACACCGGCGCGCAGTACATCAGCGTCGCCGCCACCGCCACGCTGCCCTCGGAGATACTCACGAAGTAGAAGGTAAAGTTGCCGGCCACGCCCAGGCCCGCCATCGCCGACCAGAACCATAACCGGCGATCAGCCAGGCCGCTGCCGCCCGGGCGCAGCGCCAGCCAGACGAGCACGAACAGAAGGCCAATCGCGCCACGGTAGAAGGAGACGACCAGCGGGTCCCAGCCGTCGGCCATGAGCACGCCGCCGATGCCGCCGGACAGCCCCCAGAACAGTGCAGCCAGCATCACGAACAGCGTACTCAATTTCGCCATGTGCGCTCCTTCGGTGGTGTCGGGAAACCTGCGGCGCGCTCAGCGGCCAGCGGTTCAGGAAAGGGGGCTGAAGAGGCGGCGCATGATGGTCACAGTCTCGCCGCGGTAGTCTCGCGCCTCGATGTCGCGCCATCCCAGACGTCGATAGAGCGGCTGCTGATCCGGCGTGTAGAGGTAGAAATGCTCAACCCCATGGGCCTGCGCCTCGTCTTCCACGCGCTGGACCAGCCGCGAGGCGATGCCCCGGCCGCGCCACCCGGGCCGCACGAAGACCGACGCCAGCCAGGGCGTCAGGTCGCGGCGGTCGCTCATGTCGTCGGCCACCAGGCTGGCGGTGCCCACCGGCGTATCGCCATGCAGGGCGGCAAACACCGACGGCACGCCGCCCGCCGCACACTCCTCGCGCAGCAGGGCGGTGGCGGTGTCCAGGCGTCTGCCCGGGTGCAGATGCCCCCAGGTATCGTGGATCCACTGAGCCAGGATGGCGACGCGGTTGTGCGCCTCGATGGCGGCGAAGACGGCCTGGGGAGAAATCCCCAAGCTCTGCAGCCTCGCCAGATCGAAGTCGAGATGCATCCGCTTCTGGCGCTCGCCCAGCACCTGCGCCTTGTTGACGCCCTCGACCCGCTGCAGCCGATCGCGGATCGCCTCGGCCTCGCGCACCATCTCGCGCACCGGCCTGCCCGCGTATAACGCCATAACGCAACGCCCCCACGCCAGGCAGCTGGCGCGGGGGCGTTGTGATGCAGGGCGTCGTCGGCTCCCGACGGCGCGTTACGCCTGCGCCATGGTGACCCCGGCCCGGGCCGCGCGGTGAGCATGCAGCTTCTGGTAGCTCTCGATCAACCGCTGGTGCTTCTCCAGCCCCTCCAGCGCCATGCTGGTCGGGGTCAGGCCATGGAAGCGCACGCTGCCGTTCACCGAGCCCACCACGGCCTCCATGGTCGCTTCGCCGAACATGCGCCGGAAGTTGTGCAGGAAGTCGTCCAGTTCCAGCTCGTCATCGAGGAGCACCTCCAGTACCGCACTCACCGCGCGATAAAAGAGGTTACGCGCCACGGTGTTGTCGTTGTACTGCAGGAAGATGTCGACCCGCTCCAGCGCCTCCTCGTGCTGGCCCAGCGCCAGGTTGATCAGCAGCTTCAGCTCGAGGATGGTGAGCTGCCCCCACTCGGTGTTCTCGTCGAACTCGATGCCGATCAGGGTGATGATGTCCTGGTGGTCGTCGATCTGGCTCTCTTCCAGGCGCTCGAGCAGATCGGCCAGCTGCGCGTCGCTGAGCTCGTGCAGATGCAGGATGTCCTCGCGGAACAGCAGCGCCTTGTTGGTGTTGTCCCAGATGAGGTCCTCCACCGGGTAGACCTCGGAGAAGCCGGGCACCAGGATGCGGCACACCGGCGCGCCCAGGTCCTCATGGATGGCCATGTAGGACTCGAGGCCCAGCTCCTCGAGGATGCCGAACAGGGTCGCGGCCTCCTGTTCGTTACTGTATGCGCCGCTGCCGGAGAAATCCCAGTCGACGAATTCGACGTCCGGACGAGCGCTGAAGAAGCGCCAGGAGACCAGCCCCGAGGAGTCGATGAAGTGCTCGACGAAGTTGTTGGGCTCGGTGACGGCCAGCGTGTTGAAGGTGGGCGGCGGGAAGTCGTTGAGGCCCTCGAAGCTGCGGCCCTGAAGAAGCTCGGTGAGGCTGCGCTCCAGCGCCACCTCGAAGCTCGGGTGGGCGCCGAAGGAGGCGAAGACGCCGCCGGTCTTGGGGTTCATCAGGGTGACGCACATCACCGGGAACTGCCCGCCCAGCGAGGCATCCTTGACCAGCACCGGGAAGCCCTGGGCCTCCAGCGCCTCGATGCCCTCGACGATGGCGGGATAGCGCGCCAGCACCTCCTGGGGCACGTCCGGCAGCGCCAGCTCCTCCTCGATGATCTGCTTCTTCACCGCCCGCTCGAAGATCTCCGACAGGCACTGCACCTGCGCCTCGTGCAGGGTATTGCCGGCGCTCATGCCGTTGCTGAGGTAGAGGTTCTCGATCAGGTTGGAGGGGAAGTAGACCACCTCGCCGTCCGAGTGGCGCACGAAGGGCAGCGAGACGATGCCGCGCGCCTGCTGGCCGGAGTTGGTGTCGATCAGGTTCGAGCCGCGAAGCTCCCCCTCCGGGTCGTAGATCGCCCGGCAGTAATCATCGAGGAGGCCCGCCGGCAGCGCGTCGTCGGGGCCGGGCTGGAACCACTCCTCGTCGGGGTAGTGGACGAACTGGCTGCCCGCGATCCGCTCGCCGAAGAACTGGTCGTTGTAGAAGAAGTTGCAGCTCAGCCGCTCGATGAACTCGCCCAGCGCCGAGCAGAGCGCGCTCTCCTTGGTGGCGCCCTTGCCGTTGGTGAAGCACATCGGCGAGGCGGCGTCGCGGATGTGCAGCGACCAGACGTGGGGCACGATGTTGCGCCAGGAGGCGATCTCGATCTTCATGCCCAGGTCGGCCAGGATCGCGGTCATGTTGGCGATGGTCTGCTCCAGCGGCAGGTCCTTGCCCTCGATCCAGGTGCCTGTCTCGTCATTCGCGTCGCCCTGCGGCGAGTCCAGCACGTTCCCTTGCAACAGCGCCTGGGCGTCCTCGTCGATGTTGTCGACCGCCTCGACCTGGAACTCGGGCCCGGTCTGCACCACCTTCTTCACCGTGCAGCGGTCGATGGAGCGCAGGATGCCCTGGCGATCCTTGTCGGAGAGGTCCGCCGGCAGCTCCACCTGGATCTTGAAGATCTGGTTGTAGCGGTTCTCCGGGTCGACGATGTTGTTCTGCGAAAGGCGGATGTTCTCGGTGGGGATGTGCCGCGCGTTGCAGTACACCTTGACGAAATACGCCGCGCACATCGCCGAGGAGGCCAGGAAGTAGTCGAACGGCCCCGGCGCCGAGCCATCCCCCTTGTAGCGGATGGGCTGGTCGGAGATGACCGTGAAGTCGTCGAACTTGGCCTCCAGCCGGAGGTTGTCGAGATAGTTGACCTTGATTTCCATGGACGGGCACCGGAGCGTTGAGCGAAGCGGGGGCGGAAAACCCGCCATTATCCAGCTTTTGCCGCCAGGCGTCATGCATGGCGCCGGTCTGCTTGGGGTGAAAGAGCAGCGGCGGCGTGTCGCTCTCCAGCAGCGACCAGAGCGCTCGCGCCTGGAAGGCGTGAGCGACCGAGCTCCAATACTGCTCGTACCCACCGGCGAGCTGGCGGCGCTGCTCGCCAAGCATCAGCAGCTCCAGGGCCTCCTCCTGGTCCGACGAAAGCCCCTGGGGCGGCCTGGGAGAGAGGCCGCCGCCGCGCCGCACCATGATGGGCCGAGGCTTGACCCAGCCGTTACCGCGACTGCGCTGCTTCGTCGGCCGCACCCAGACCGGCGATACCTTGAGGGTCGGCGAGCGAGGATTCGGGTCGATGTCCAGAAACAGCGCCAGGCGATAGTCCTCCTCCAGCTCCTCGACGTAGCGCTTGCCGCCGACCGGTGATTCGAGCTCGGCCAGCCACGACTCCCAACGCTGCTCGAGCAAGGCCGAGTCGTCACGGTTCGGGAGGCCATCGGCCTCCATCTCGTCGATGAAGCCCTGGATCACCGCCACCGCATGCTTGCACTGGCGCCCCACCGGGCAGCTGCAATCGCTGATCACACCCATCTCGGGGCGGCCGGGGTCCACGGCCAGGCGCGTCTGGTAACGACGACGACCGCTGCCATCCACCTGGGCCCGCAGCACCAGCAGATCGCCGTCACGCTCCAGGCGGGCGCCATCGCGCACCCGGCCCTGCCGCGCATAGCCCCATGTCCTGGCGCAGGACATCGGGGACCGGATCGACCGCCAGCCGAATCTCCACGGTGCCGCGTTGGGGGTCGATGCTCGGGGCGATGAAGCTGACGCAGGCGGGGAACGGGCGCTGCGGATAGGCATCGGCGACGGCCATGGCGTCCTGCTGCAAGGCCAGCAGGGCGAGGTTGCGCTCGTCGAGCGGCACACGGATCTCGGTAGCGCCGCTCAGCGCGATGGTGAACAGCACCCGGCCAGGCTGCACCAGGTCGCCGGGCTCCACGTCGCGGGTCAGCACCGTGCCGGCCACCTCGGAACGCACCACGGTCTTGGCGAGCCCGGCCTGCAGGGTGGCAAGTCGCTCGCGCAGCAGGGTCTCCTCGACGTTGCCCGGCGCCAGCGCCGTCGCCGTCAGACGGGCGGCCTGGTACGCCTTGCGCGCCAGCGTCTGTGCCTGCGCGGCCTGCTCCAGCGCCTCGAGAGCAGCGAGCGCTCGGCCAGCGTGCGCCACCGCGCCGTCACGAGGGCCCCTTGATGGCCATCAGCAGCGCGGCCACCAGCCAGCCAGACAGCGACGCGAAGTGAGGCGGGTCACCGAACCGCCAACCCTGCCACAGGGCCGCCGCATAGAAGAAAAGCGGCACTCCCAGCAACAGGAAGGCGTACCAGCCCAGGGAGGTGCGCCACAGCAAGAGCCGCGCCAGCAGGCGACGCACGCCGCTATCAGCTGCGCCTCTATACCGACCAGCTGCCACAGGGCGCGGCTTACCGCGCAATCTTCCAGGCCGAGGCCGGCGAGTGGCAGCATGTCACTCTGCCCTGGCACGACTTCGAGGCGGTATTCCGCGGCCAGCGGCTGGAGGATGCCCCGCCGCTCGACTCCGCGGCGATCCGGCAGGTGGGGCTTCTCATCGCCGACCGGCGGCCGGGCCCCTTCCGGCTGGAGGTGGCGTGGTTGGGGACGTTGAACAGCTAAGCCTTTCACCTGACTCGACCCGTCGGCACCATTCGGCCTGCATCATCACGCATCTTGCCTATCCTGATGTTACGGATGACAAGCCCGTTCACTGGAGGCACGACCGTGATCATCAAGAGACTCGTACTCAGTCTTATCCTCTTCGGTTCCGTCGGACTGGCCAGCGCCGATTATGCCGACGGCATGCGCTACTACGAGCGGCAGGAGTACCGCCAGGCACTGCAGGAATTCGGCGACGCGGCCAGAGGCGGCGATGCCGATGCCCAGTACATGCTGGGCCGCCTGCACGAGGCCGGCAACGGGACAACCCAGGATTTCGTGCAGGCCCACAAGTGGTACAACCTGGCCGCGGCCCGCGGTCACCGCCATGCCGCCGAGGCACGCGATTCACTGGCCGAACGCATGACGGCCGGACAGATCGCCGAGGCGCAGCGAGCGACACGCGGCTGGCAACCGGAAGAGGAAGCATCTTCACAAGCGACGGAGCGAGCGCGGCCCGACATCGAGACCCTGTCGGATCGACAGGGCATTGCCGAGATACAGCGCGAGCTCAACCGGCTCGGCTATGACGCCGGCCCGGTGGATGGCGCCATGGGACGCCGCACCCGCAATGCGATACGCCAGTATCAGGCCGACAGGGACATGGCCCAGGACGGCCGCGCAACGGCCGAGCTGCTGAAACGCCTGCGCCAGACAGAGAGACGCGAGGTGGCGGCACCCTCCGAGCCACCCCCCGCCGCCGAGCCGCGGGTCGCCCTGCAGGACGACTTCAGCGACGGCGATTACCGTCGCGATCCGCCCTGGACGGTGCTCAGCGGCAACTTCGAGGTCGATGAGAACGGATTGCGCAGCATCGTGGAGACGCGGCGAACAACCGATCGCGAATCACGGCGTCTCAGCGCCGAGCGGCCGGAGGAGATCGGCCTGGCGATGCTGGCGCTGATCCTCGAGCAGACGGGCAATACCGGGCAGGACGAGGTGACTGTCCCGGTGGAACCGGCGCACATCTTCGTCAACGCCCCCGTCGACAACGCCTTCAGGATGGAACTGGACGTCGCCTCCCGGCAGCGGCCTGGCAGCCTGGAGCTTGGGGTCTTCCAGGGCAACCGACCCCGCGGCACCGGCTATCGCCTGGTCTACACGCCCGGCTCGCGCCCGGGGCTGAGCCTGGTCAGGCTGATTTCCGGCAGCGCCGAGGTGGTCGCCCGCCACGAGGACAGCCTCGACCTCGAGGACGGCCGGTTCCACCGCATCGTCTGGACCCGTGACGAGGACGGACAGATGCAGGTTCGCGTGGATGACCAGCGGCTGCTGCGGGTGCAGGACAATGGCCTGCGCGATCCCTTCCAGGGCGTCGTGCTGGCCAACCAGGGGGGCGACTACACCCTGCGCCGGATCAGCCTGGAAGAATAGGCGCCTGTGCCGACCCGCTCCAGGCGGCGTGGCTCGAGGGGAGCGGCCTCGCCGAGCGCTTCATCGGCGACTTCCTTCGAAAGCAAAGGGAGGGGAGCGCTCCGTATCATTGGACCCGACGACTGGCCCTGCCATGTAATGCTGCCATCCAATGAGAGCGGTGGGCGAAGAGGCTGCCGGAACTCGTCAGGATGTTTTACGGAAATGGCAATACAAGTACATTTGCCTCACCCCACCCGGCGTCATGTGCAGGGCTTTGCGATGGTGTATCAGTTCGAAACTCTCGCCCAGTGTCGCTTCCAACTGTTCCGGACTGTACCGCTGCACCGGCAGACCACTGCATGTTGGGGGCGCTTCTGGCGCAAAGGTGCCGACCACGAAGTGCCCACCCGGCGCTAGCGATCTCAGAAGCTTGTCGCGATAGTCATGTTGCTGATCCGCGCCAGTAAGGAAGTGAAACACGGCGCGATCATGCCACACATCATAGTGACCTTCGGGCAAGTCAATCTCTTCCATATCGCCCACCCACCATGTCACGAGTTCTGCCTTGCTCCCCAGCCGTTTTTTTGCCAGGGACAGGGCTCTCTCAGAGATATCGAGCACAGTGATGGATCGATAGCCTGCGTCCAACAGGTCATCAACGAGTGTAGACGAACCCCCACCGACATCGATGATGGAAGCGTCCATGGCCAGACCCAGCCCCTGGATAAGGTTCAAGGAGGTCCGTAAATGGGGCTCATACCACCCCAGCTCCTCGGTCGCCTTGCTCGTGTAGACTTGCTCCCAGTGATCCTTTTGACTCATTTCATGCCACCCTGTGTCGATGCTCACCTGGAAAAAGCACTGTCGTGCGGCGCGACAGGCGATCATCCCGCCAGGTCGACGCCGGTGTCCGAGCGCCGCTACGCCTCACAGCGCGGAGGCAGTATGATCCTACCCCAACGGGTGGCCGTGGGCTGCGACTCGACGCCTGAGCCAGGCACCGATCAGCAGTAGCAGGGTCAGGGCGACCAGCGGCAGGATCACGCTGGGGCTCACGGCCTGCTCGGTCTCCACCGCCTCCAGGGCGCCGTAGATGGCGCTGGAGTAGACCCCCCACTTCGCGCTCAGGCCGATGATGGCTGCCATCACGAAGGTCGCCAACGGCAGGCGCAGCAGGCCAGCGGCGAAGTTGACCACGGAGTGGGGGAAACCCGGCAGCACGCGCAGGGCGCACTGGGTCAGCAAGTCACTGCGCTTCTCCAACTTGCCCATGACATTGCGAGTGAGGCCCCGGGGCTTCCAGCGGTCGCTGAAGCGGGAAGCGAGGTAGTAGGCGCCTAGGGCGCCCACCACGCTGCCGACCGTCAGCATCAGGGTGGCCGCCAGGGGCGTATAGAAGGGCGCGATCAGCCACAGCCCGATGCTGCCGGGCAGCCCGATGGCCAGGGTCACCGCCATGATCGCGATCACCGAGACGATCACCGCGGGGTGGTGGGAGGCCTGGTCGGCCCAGCGCTGGAGGTCGGCCAGTTCGGGCGAGTGCCAGATCCACAGGTAGCCGGCCATCAGCAGCATGGCGCCGAGCGCCACTCATCGCCAGGGGCGGCTTGGCGGACTGTCGTTGAGCATCAAGGCCTCTCGGTCATGCATCGGGAACCATGGTGGCATGCCCGCCGAGCCGGGTCATCCCTTTAGACCTAAGTAGAAGCCGGGTCATCTTTTTAGACCTAAGTAGAAGATTGTTAGAATGCCATCGCCCTAGTGACGCACACATCCTCCGCAACTAGAGCGTCCCCATGCCTCCGAACCCTACCCCCGCACCCGCCAGGGCCTCGGCGCTGTCGCGCCTGGGCGATCCCATCGTGCTGCTGCTCACGGTCGGCTTCATCGTCGCCTTCATCGGCCTGTCGCTCTACGACATCGACCTGGTGGCCGACAGCATCAGCGCTGGCTTCGCCTGGTTCATCGGCTACCCGCCGCTGATGGCGATCTTCGTGGCACGCATCTCCCGCGGGCGCACCATCCGCGAGATGATCCTGGCCATGGCGCTGATGGCGGGCATCCTGCTCTATATGGGCGCGGGGCAGATCGGCGCGCTGCAGCAGTTCATCGTGATCACCGCGATTCCCGTCTCGCTGGTGCTGCTGCCCTCACTGTGGGCCGGCCCCCGGGCAGCCTATGCCATGGCGCGGGAACAGGGCATCGTCGCCCCCCTCGCCCGCCCTATCCCGCTCGGCTAGACTGGAAGGCTTTCCGCCCCAGAGACCCGTCATGCAAGCCACCCTCGAGCAGCGCGCCCTCAAGCTCTCCATCCTCGTGACCCTGGGGGTCTCGAGCCTCGGGGTCACCTTCGGCCTGCTGGCCGGCTCGCAGTCGATCCTCTTCGATGGCGTCTTCTCCACCATCGACGCCGCAATGTCGGGGCTGGCGCTCTTCGTGGCACGGCTCGCCGTGCGCGAGGCCAGCGATCGCTTCCAGCACGGCTACTGGCACCTGGAGCCACTGGTCGCGGCGCTCAACGGCAGCATCCTGATGCTGTTCTGCTTCTATGCTTTTCTCACTGCCCTGCTCGACCTGCGCGAGGGCGGCCGCGAGCTCGCCTTCGACCTGGCGATCGGCTATGCGGTGGTGGTGGCCATCGTCTGCTTCGCCATGACCGCCTACCAGCGGCGCATCAATCGCACGGCGGACTCCGAGTTCGTGCGCATCGACATACAGGGCTGGCTGATGGCGGCGCTGATCACCACCTCGCTGCTGGTGGCCTTCATCATCGCCCGCTTCCTGCAGGGCACCCCCTGGGCGCATGTCACCCCCTACGTGGACTCGGTGTTGCTGATGGTACTGACGGCCAGCTTCATGCCGGTGCCCATCGGCATCGTGCGTCGCGCCATGAAGGAGGTGCTGCTGATCGCGCCGAGCGAGATCGACCGCGAGGTGCATGCGGCCATGGCGCCGGTGATGGCGCGCGAGGGGCTGCTGCGCTACTACAGCCACGTGGCCAAGGCCGGCCGCGGCCATTACATCGAGATCCATATCGTCACCACGCCCGAGTACGGGCAGGGCCAGGGCATCGCCGTGCTCGACGAGATCCGCGAGCAGATCAGCGCCGAGCTGAGCCCGCCGCCGGAGCGGCGCTGGTTCACCGTGGCCTTTACCGCCGACGAGCGCTGGGCATAGGCCAGTCGCACGCCATCTGGACGCGAACGACCCTTAACCCTCCAGCGAGACCCACTGCCCCGCCTGCTGCTCCGCGCGCCCCTCGGTCAGCACCGGGTGATCCCCCGGCGGCAGGTGCCCCTGGCCATCCAGGGCCACCAGCAATACCATGCTCGAGGCGCCCGTCCCATTGGTCGATGGCAAGGGGCGTAGAGGGACCGACTGGACATCCCGGGGTACCTGAACGACGCTTCACGAGACCCCGCCCTCGCCGCCCCGAGAACGCCACCATGCCGCAATACCACAACGATGCCACCCTGCCCCTGCCGCTCTTCCCCGGCAGCCATATGGTGATCGACGACGACTACGTCTTCCTCTCGGGGCTCACCGCCGAGGATATCCAGGGTGGAGAGACCGTGATCGGCGACATGGCCGAGGAGACCCGTCTGGTGATGCGCGGCCTCCAGCGCATGCTGGCCTCCGCCGGCTGCGACATGGCGGACGTGGTGCGGGTCGACGTGCACATCACCGACCTCAACATGATCCGCGACATGGACGCCGCCTACGCCGAATTCTTCGACGCCCGTCGCTACCCGGCGCGCACCTGCACCCAGTCGCCCCGCCTCTACGGTGGCGCCCATGTGGAGATCACCGTGATGGCGCGACGCCCCGCCGGGCGCAAGGAAACCCCGGCCTCGGACGCCTGAATGTTGTCACCCTTCCTGGCGGGTCTCCAGCTGGCCGTGCCAGGGCCGCATGGCCAGGATCTCGTCGAACCACTGCAGCGGCTCGGGCTCGATGGCCGCTTCCGGCAGGGGCGCCAGCGCGACCGGCTGCCAGCTACTGGCCTCCAGCGACACGCGCAGTCGGGCATAGTCCACCGGGATGCCGGCCGCCGCCTCGTTCGCCTGCAGCTGGCCGAGTGCCTCCAGCAGGTCACCCATGCCGTTCTCCTGCTCCTCGAGGGGCTTGAACGACTGCACGTAGAGGCGCTGGCCCGCCTGGCCCACCTTCACCGGCATGTCGATGATGTTGACCCGCTCACCGACCGCGATGCGCGAGAAGAGCGCCTCGATGGTCTCCGGCATCATGCGGATACAGCCGCGACTGGCCCGCATGCCGATGCCGTCCGGCCGGTTGGTGCCGTGGATCAGGTAGCCCGAGATGTCGAGCAAGATGGCGTGCTGGCCCAGCGGGTTGTCCGGGCCGGGCGGCACCACTTCGGGCGGCGGCTCGCCGTTCTCCCTGGCCTCCTGGCGGACCGACTCAGGCGGGTACCAGGCCGGGTCCTTGAGCTTCATGGTGGTCTTGGTCACGCCCAGCGGGGTGTTGAAGCCCTCCCGGCCGATGCCAATGGGATAGGTCTCCACTCGGGGCGTCTCGCCCTCTGCGGTATCCGGGTAATAGTAGAGGCGCAGCTCGGCCACGTTGATCACCACCCCCTCGCGCTTTGCCGGCGGCAGGATGTAGCGCGCCGGGATCACCACCTCGGTGCCGGGGTCGGGGGCCCAGAGGCTGACCTCCGGGTTAGCGTTGCGGATCTCCTCGTAGCCGACGTTGTGCTCGCGGGCGATGTCGAGCAGGGTCTGGCCCTCACGCGTCTCGATGGTATAGACCTCGCCGACCATGTTGCCCGTCTCGGGCAGCGGGTAGTGGCCGCGGGGCCACGACGCCTCGGCCAGGGCCGTCGCCGGCAGGAGCAGCAGCGCGAGGGTTAGGGCCAGGGGCCGACAGCGCCTGGCCAGGGGGAAAATCGCGGAAGCGTTCATGATGGTCATGGTCTCGAAGACGTCGTCAGGGAAAGGGGGCTGTTTTGCGAACAGTGTTTCATGGCGCCCGCGTCACGGCAACCGAGAGCGAGGCGGGCCCGCCACCCGTATGCCGCGAGAGGAGCGCCTGCTCATCAGCCCTCGCGCAGGATCTGGCGATGTCGCGCAGTGCGTGTTCGGCCAGCAGCTGGCAGCGGGCCCTGGATCGACCGCCATGGGCGACACCGGCGCCAGTATCGCCGAACAGTCGTGGCTTCGTCATCGCTGCGGCGCTTTGCGCCCACGGGGCCTCGGGGTAGGCTGAACGGGTGTGTATCCACCGAGAGTCGCCGATGTCGCGATCCCGCTTCTTCCCCGTCCGCTCCCTCTGCTTCGGGGCTGCCCTGGCCTGGCTGGCCCCGCTCGCCCAGGCCGATGGCTGCCCCACTCCCGGCCAGTGGCAGGTCGCCGGCGGCAAAACGCTGACCACCGCCGGCTTGATGGCCAAGCTCGCCGGGGCCGACGTGGTGCTGCTCGGCGAGCAGCATGACCGCCTCGACCACCACCGCTGGCAGCTGCACACCCTGGCCGCCCTGCATGCCCATCGCCCGCAGATGATGATCGGCCTGGAGATGCTGCCCCGCGAGGCCCAGCCGGCACTGGACGCCTGGGTGGCCGGCGCGCTCGACGAGGCGGCCTTCCTCGAGCAGAGCGACTGGCGTCGGGCCTGGGGCTTCGACCCCGACCTCTACCTGCCGATCCTGCATTTTGCACGCATGCAGCGCATTCCGTTGCTGGCGCTCAATATCACCCCCGCGCTGCGCGGCCGCCTGGCCAGCGAGGGCTGGGAGGCGGTCCCCGAGCAGCAGCGCTTCGGCATCACGCCGCCGGCCCCGGCTCGGCCCGCCTACCGGGCGTCGCTGGCGGCGATCTACGCCGAGCATGCCGAGCGCGACGGCGATCCGGCGGATCTGGAGCGCTTCATCGCGGCCCAGCTGGTCTGGGACCGCGCCATGGCCACCGCCCTGGCCGATGCCGCCGCGGACGGCACCCTGGTGGCGGGGCTGATGGGCGAGGGCCACCTGGCCGACGGCGACGGCGTGCCCTACCAGCTCGACGACCTGGGCCTTGGCGACCACCGCAGCCTGCAGCCCTGGATCCCGGGCCCCGACTGCCAGCCACCCGCGGCGCGCGCCGATGCCCTCTACGTGCTGGGCGACGAGTCGCCCTTCCAGCCCCCCGAGCCGCCGCGCCTGGGCGTGCTGATCGGCGAGCACGCGGAGGGCGTGCTCGTGCAGGGCATCGCCCCCGGCAGCGTGGCCGAGGCGGCCGGCCTCGCCGAGGGGGATGTCATCGTCACCGCCGCCGGCCGGCCCATGACGCAGCCCGCCGACCTCACCGCCGTGATCGGCCGCCAGGTCCCCGGCACCCTGCTGCCACTGGATATCCGTCGCGGCGGCGAGCGTCAGGAGGTGCTGGCGCGCTTCCCGCCCCCCGCGAATTGAGTTCCATGGAGGCGAGGTGGGCCGTGGCACAGAGGGTCGGCGTCCGTACGTTCTCGCAACCTGAGGCCACGACAGGCATCATGGGCGCCCCTGACCCATCCATCGTCCGCGAGGTAGATCACCGCCGATGAGAATCCTGATTCGTACCTTCTTCCGCGGCCTGCGCCTGGTGCTGGCGCCGGTCATGCTGATCTCCGAGAAGCTCTCCACCCCCCAGGCCGTCGAGCGCAGCCCCGAGGCGCAGGCCCGGGTCGACGAGGCGTGCCGCGACCTGGCGCTCTACCAGTTCCGCACCTGCCCGTTCTGCATCAAGGTGCGCAAGGAGATCGCCCGCCTGGGCCTGGACATCGAGCTGCGCGACGCCCAGCTCGACCCCGACCACCGCCGCGCGCTCTCCGCGGGCGGCGGGCGGGTCAAGGTGCCCTGCCTGAAGATCGCCCACGACGACGGCGCCAACGAGTGGCTCTACGAATCCGACGACATCAACGCCTGGCTGCACCGCCACTTCGGCAAGGCCGACGCCCAGGCCGCCTGACGCGCCACGCCCGAGGCGGCGACGGCCGGCGGGCGGCACTTGCCCTGTGCCGAGGGGCCGCCTACACCTTGGGGATGGACACCCTTCCGGTACGCCCTGTTTCTCGCCGTGGTCCGCTGGCCGTTATCCGCTTCCTGGGCCTGGTGCTGCTGGGCGCCATCGTCGGCGCCGTTTCCGCCCTCCTCGCCGCGGCCTTCGTCAGCGCCGTGCTGGCCCTCAATGACCTGCTGCTGATCTCGCCGCGCAGCCGCATGATGTTCGACCACCCCGGCCTGCTGCTGGCCGCCACGGTCGCGGTGCCGGCGTTGGGCGGCCTGGTGGTCGGCCTGTTGCATCGCGCGATCCCCGAACGGCGCCCCCATGCCCCGGCCGACGTGATCGCCGCGGTGCAGACCCGCCGCGGCCGGCTGCCGGCCCGGGCGGGGGGCATCTCGGCGCTGAGCGCCCTGGTCTCGCTGGGCACCGGGGCCTCGGTGGGCCAGTACGGCCCCCTGGTGCACCTGGGCGCCACCCTGGGCTCGCTGGGCGCCCGGCTGCTGCGCCTGGGGCGCTCGGACGACAACATCACCATCGCCTGCGGGGTGGCCGCGGCCATCGCCACCGCCTTCAACGCCCCCCTGGCGGGCATCGTCTTCGCCCACGAGGTGGTGCTGCGCCACTACGCCCTGCGCGCCTTCGCCCCGGTGGCCGCGGCCGCCCTGGTCGGCTACGTGATCGCCACCAATGTGCTCGAACAGGGCGCCCTCTTCCACGTCGCCGACACCGCCGTGCCCCGCCCGTGGGAGTTCGTGGCCTTCCTGGCCATCGGCGGGCTGGGGGCCCTGGTCGCCGGGGCCTACATGCACGTCATCCTGGCCGTCACCCGGGGCGCCGAGCGGCTGCCACTGGCCGCGCCGCTGCGCCCGGCCCTGGCCGGCGCCCTGCTGGGCCTCACCGCCCTCTGGGTCCCCGACATCCTCGGCATGGGCCAGGAGACCCTGCGCTTCGCCACCATCGCCGGCGCCTTCGGTAGCGCCGAACTGCTGCTGGTGCTGGTGCTCAAGATCGCCGCCACGGGGCTCTGCCTGGGCATGGGCTTCAGCGGCGGAGTGTTCAGCCCGGCGCTGGTCATCGGCATGCTGTTCGGCGCCCTGTGCGGGAGCCTGGTCGGCCAACTCAGCGGCGCCCCCCAGGAAACCTTCGTCTTCTATGCCGTGTGCGGCATGGTGGCGGTGACCTCGCCGGTGATCGGCGCCCCCCTGACCAGCCTGCTGATCGTCTTCGAGCTGACCGGCAGCTATGCGCTGACCACCGCTGCCCTGGCTAGCGTGACCCTGGCCAGCCCCATCGCCGCCCAGCTGTTCGGCCGCTCGCTGTTCGACATCCAGCTCGAGCGCCGCGGCCTGGACCTCTCCGCCGGGCGCGGGCGTGCCGTGCTGCGCTCCACCCCGGTGGCCGAGCACCTGACCGACGACTGCGTGACCCTGCACCCGCAGACCCCGGTGGCCGAGGCGGTGACCGCCCTGTGCCGAGCCCGGCACGGCGAAGGCTACCTGGTCGATGGCCGGGGACGCTACCGGGGCTGCGTGGGCCTGGCCGATCTGGAGGCCGTGCGGGAGGCCGCGACGGGGCCGGTGCGGGTCGGCGAGGTGGCAACCCTGGCGCGACCGGTACTGCAGCCGGACACCTCGCTGTGGGATGCCATGGCCGAGCTGCAGGACGTCACCGGTGAGGCCCTGCCGGTGGTCGACCCCGCCGCGGACGATGCCTTCCGGGGCGTGGTCTTCGAGTCGAGCATCACCCGCGCCTACCTGGCGCATAGTGACGAACTGAGACGGGAGGAACATGGCACGGGGTGACGACAGCAGCCGTTGGCCGGCGAGCGCACCGAGGTTGGCGCTACTGGGGCTGGCGCTGTTCGCCGCCATGCCCGGCCAGGCGGAGGACGACGCCCTCAGCGTGCTGAGCTGGGGCGGGGCCTACGAGCGCGCCCAGCAGGCCGCCCTCTTCTCCCCCTATACCGCCGCCACCGGCACGCCCATCGAGGTTGCGCAGTACGATGGGGGGCTCGATGGCCTGCGCCGCGCCGTGGCCGAGGGCGAGGTCCCCTGGGACCTGATCGACATGACCCGCAGCGAGGCCATGGCCGCCTGCGCGGAGGGGCTGCTGGAACCGCTCTCCCCCGCGCTGCTGGCACCGGCCCCGGACGGCACGCCGCCGGAAGAGGACTTCCTGCCGGACTCCTTCGGGCGCTGCGCCATCACCCACAGCATCTTCGCCACCGTGGTCGCCTACCGCCGCGATGCCTTCCCCGGCAAGCGCCCCGACAGCATCGCGGACCTCTTCGACCAGCAGCGCTTCCCCGGGCCCCGGGCGCTGCAGCGCACCCCGGCGGTCAACCTGGAGTGGGCGCTGCTCTCCTATCGCGTGCCCCACGAGGAGCTCTACGGCCTGCTGAGCACCCGGCGCGGCCTGGACCTGGCGATGGCGCGCCTCGACGAGCTGGAGGAAATCCGCTGGTGGGAGGCCGGCAACACCCCGCCGCGGCTGCTGGCCGAGGGCGAGGTGGTGATGGCCTCGGGCTACAACGGCCGCTTCTTCGATGCCATGGTCAACCGCGAGGTGCCCATCGAGATCCTCTGGGACGGCCAGGTCCAGGAGCACGAGACCTGGGCGATCCCCCGCGGCGCCTCGCACCCAGAGACGGCCCGCGACTTCCTGCGCTTCGCCACCACCACCGAGCGCCTCGCCGACCTGTCGCGGCACATCCCCTACGGCCCGGCCCGTCGCTCGGCGGCGGTACGCGTCACCACCCATCCCGACAGCGGCGTGGACATGCGCCTGCACACTCCCACCCATCCGCTGAACGCCGATAACGCCCTGGCCAAGGACGAGGCCTGGTACGCCCGCACCCTGGGGCGCATGCGCGACTACTTCCAGGCCTGGCTTGAGGCGCGGAAGGCGGAGTAACGCGCACTGCCTGCCCCAGTGACTCCACCCCCTGAGTTAGCCCCGAGAGGCTCGAAGCAGCAGGTTGCGCGGGGTCAGCTCGCGGGCACAGAAGGTGCCGAGCTCCACCCGGAAGCCTGCCTCCTCGAGCCGCCGCTGGCGGTCCAGCACCAGCCACACCTCCAGCGGGCGGCGGAAGAGGTGGCGGACCAGCTCCAGGCGAGTGACCTCGGCCTGGCGTCGCTGACCTTGCTGCTCGAAGGCGTGCCAGTCGATGCCCGCCGGCAGAACCAGCCCCTTGCACTCGGCCGCCCAGCGGCAGAACCCCGCGAAGCTCTCGGGCATCCGGCCATAGGCGAGGCTCGGTACCGGCAGGTAGGCATCCCGGCCCCGCACCTGGCGCTGCAGGGCATCGAAGCCCAGCCGCCAGGCATTGGCCCGCTGGCGATGGCGGCGCACGTGGCGCGGGGCGGTCACGGTCTCCTGCACCGCCATGGCCAGGTCCTCCCGAGTGAGCGACAGGCCGTGGGCGGCGGCCAGCTCGCGCCCCCGCCGTGAGAAGGGGCGATAGTGCACCCGGGCGGTGCGGTGATAGCAGCAAGGCGCCAGGGTCACGGCGCTGCCCTGCTCGGCGGCCAGCTCGATCAGCCGGCCGTGCAGGTCGCCGCAGGCATGCAGGGCCGCCACCTGGGTGTCCGCCGTGAGCCAACGGGCGGCATCGGGGGCCAGCACGTCCTGCTGCGCCAGCTGCACCCGGGCCCCCTGCCGCTCGGCCAGCGCCTGGCCGTCCCGGCACAGCGCGGCCTGCCACTCAAGGCCGGTGACCTCACGATCGAGGCGGCGGGCCAACGTCCGGGCCAGGTGGCCCTTGCCCGCGCACCACTCCAGCAGCACGGCCCCCGGCAGCGCGGCCATGCGGGGCACGAAGGCCGCGACCTGCTGCCACTTGCGCCCGCCCATGTGCTCGGCCCACTGCGCCGGCAGGCCCGGCCCCTCGGCAGGCAGCTCGGGGAGCTCGACCAGGGCCGCGAGTTCCGCCACCGGCAGACGCTCGGCCAGAGGGGAATCGGTGAAAGGGTCGGCCTGCAGCCGCGCGCACTCGGCGTCATCGAGTGAGCGCAGCCCGTCGGCAAGCTCGGGATGCGCCTCGGCCCAAGGGAGCCGGCGATGCTGGAACGGCATGGGCCGCCACAGCGGCTGCCACTCGGCCAGCAGCGCGGTCAGCCGTGCGAAGCGGTCGGCATGGGAGGCATGGGAAGAAGTCTCGGACATGGCGTGTCAATCTCGGAACAGGGCCGCATTGTAGGGGCTCCGCGGCCGGCTTGCATGACCGGGCGCGGTTGGCGGGTCTTCGCCACTGCCCGGCGCGAGGCGGACCTGGCCGCCCTGCCCTACCGCGGCGCCTACGTCTGCTCCAAGTTCGCCCTGGAGGGCTGACCGACACCCTGCGCCTGGAGCATCCACGTCAGCCTGATCGAGCCGGGCCCCATCAGCAGCCGCTTCCGCGAGAATGCCTATCGCGCCTTCAAGGCACATATCGATACCGCCCACAGCGCCCATGCCGACACCTATCGCGCCGTGGAGGCACGGCTGGCCGGCGACGACGGCGGCGGGCGCTTTACCCTCGGGCCCGAGGCGGTGGTCGACAAGCTGATGCATGCCCTGGAGAGCCCGCGCCCCAGGGCGCGCTACTACGTGACCGTGCCGACCCACCTGTTCGGCACCCTCAGGCGCCTGCTCGGCACCCGGGTGCTGGACCGCGTACTGCTGCGCTCGACCCGCGACGAGCGACAGCCCTGAGCGATAAGAAGCAGCCTTGAGGGCTCGTCGAACTGAACGCACCCGGTAGCCAGCCACAGTGGTGACAACGCCCCTGTAGGAGCGCAGGGTCCGGCGTTCCGGCTTGCTGCGCGATGGCGCCGACAGGCGCCCCGGCGCTTGGTGCCTATGGCCGGGGAGGCCTGCGGCCTCCCATCGCGACACGAGTGTCGCTCCCACAGGTAGGCTGTGTGCCCATTGCCGGAGCAAGCTTCGCCTCGTTAGATGGCATTGCGCAGCCCCAGCTCGTAGGGGTGGGGGTTCAGGTAGGTCTGCTCGCGGATATAGTCCGAGCCGTGGCGCTTCACGTAGTGGTTGAGCAGACGGATCGGCACCACCAGGTGCACGTGCCCCAGGCGATAGTCCTCGATGGCCACCAGCAGGTCCTGGCGGGTCTCGCCGTCCACCGCCTCACGGAGGTAGCCCAGCACGTGCATCAGCGCATTGGCGTGGGTCTTGCGGGTCGCCGGACGGCCCAGTGCGGCCATGAAGCGCTGCAGGTAGTGGGCCAGGGCCTCCTCCAGCGGCAGCTTGCTCGACTCGGCCAGGTAACGCCCCAGTTCGCGATAGGCCTCCACGTGATGGGCCATCAGCAGGTACTTCTGGCGGCTGTGGAACTGCAGCAGGGCATGATAGCTGGGGGCGGCCTCCACCCGGCGCTTCCAGTCGTCGAAGGCGTAGACCCGGGTGATGAAGTTCTCGCGCAGCACCGGATCGTTCATGCGCGCCTCCTCCTCCAGCGGCAGCTCCGGGAAGTGGCGACGCAGGGCGCGCACGAAGGCGCCCGAGTCGGCGTGGCTGGGCATGCCGTTGGGGTGGTAGACCTTGACCCGCGAAAGCCCGCAGCTCGGCGAGCCCTTCATCAGGATGAAGCCCCGCAGGTGACGGTGGCGGGCGGCAAAGTCCTCGCTGACCTCGGCCAGCCGCTCGGTGACGTCGAGGCTCGGATCCTTGGTCCCCTGCACGCGGGGCGCCTCGCCCTGCAGCCCGACCAGGCGGATGGGGTCACGGGGCACGCCGAGGCCGGCCTCGAGCTCGGGGCAGAAGGGCTCGAAGACGAAGCGATCCTGCAGGACCTCCAGGCAGTAGCGGGAACGCTTGTGTCCGCCGTTGTAGCGCACCTGCTCGCCCATCAGGCAGGCGCTGATGCCCACCGGGATCCCGTCCCTGCTTGCCGCCGGTTCCGCCATTGCCGCGCTCCTTTTCTCACCGTGCATCAGCCACCGTGCATCAGATCGCCGTGCATCGCTCATCGTGCCTCGCTTGCTGGGCACCACCCCGGCCCGGCCATCGGGCAGCGCCATTGTGGCATAGCCATACCGCGCTGCCAGTCGCTAGCGTTCCAGGCCCAGGCGCCGATGCCACTCGGCGAGGCTCTCCTCGGGGTAGCCGGCGAAGCAGCGGTCGTTGTCGCGAGCCTCGACCTCCACCCAGGAGGCCTTGCTGTCGAGCAGCAGGTGGACCCGCTCGGGCGGGACCGGCAGCTCGCTGTCGATCGCCGAGGCGAAGGGATGGACCAGCTCGGGCCAGTTCGGGTCGAAGACCCACAGCGCACTGGCACAGCGGCCGCAGAAGTGCCGCTCGCCCGCGCTCTCCTCGCCGTCGATCACCGCATGGTAGACCCGGGTGTGCTCGGCACCCTCGACCTCGAGGGTGCCGGCACGGGCGCCCAGGTTGATGGCATAGCCGCCACCACCGGCGGTCTTGCGGCAGATCGAGCAGTAGCAGCGCTGGTAGGGATAGGGGTGGGGAGATTCAACGCGGAAGCGCACCGCGCCGCAGTGACAGGAACCTTCGAGCCGCATGGGATCACTCCTCCGGGTCGTTGGTGAGGGTCTCGCCCCGCTCTTCACGGGACGCCAGGGAGAAATGTCCGACACCAGGGACCCGCTGGCAAGAGCGCGACCTCTCGCTGGTGGGGAGGCAGGCAAGTTGCTATCGTCGGCGCGGCATTCATCCCCCTGGAGTCACCATGTCACAGAAGATCTACTGCATCGCGAGCTTCAAGCCCAAGCCCGGCAAGGAAGCGGCCGTCTTCCAGGCGCTCCAGGCCCTGGAGCCGAATGCCCATCGCGAGGACGCCTGCCTGCGCTACACCGTCACCCGCCAGATCGACAACCCCTTCGCCCGGGGCGAGAGCTATCCCATCGTCTTCCACGAGGTCTGGGCCAACCGCGAGGCCTTCGAGGCGCACTGCCAGCGCCGGGAGATCCAGGCGTTCTTCGCGACCCACCTCGAGGACCCGGACGGCGACATCGAGGACGCCAACGTCTGCGTTTATACCGACGAGCCGGCCGACTTCGACGCCCCGAGGCTCTGACCGCCTTGAGGCCCATGCGGTCGGGCTCACAGGAACTCGCGGGTGGCCTCCAGCACCCGGCCGTCGACCGTGCGTTGCAGCTTGTCCTCGATCTCGCTGCACAGCGACGTCACGTCCCGCGAGGAGGTGCCCACCACCACGAAGGTCCACTCGCTGGCATCGTGGCGGTCAAGGTCGCCGCTCTCGCAGACCGCGATCGACGGGTGTCGCCCGAAGCGCTCGTGCAGGCCGCCCATGCGCTGGCGCTTCTCCTTCAGCGAGCGACAGCCCGGCAGGGCGATCCTGAGGGTGAGGACGGCGATATGCATGGCGGACTCCTCTGGCCTGCAGGGCATCTCCCGGAGTGGCGCCTGGCGCGCCGGGCGCCTACCCAGGTGGAAGGCAGCATAGTAGCCTTTGCCCATCGTCTGCCCCGACGGAGATCAAGATCAGCTCAGGAGACCCCATGATTCAGCTCCACCATTGCGTCAGCGCCCGCTCCTTCCGCCCCCTCTGGATGCTCGAGGAACTGGGGTTGCCCTATCAGCTGATCCTGCACGACTTCCCGCCGCGGGTGCACGACGAAGCCTTCCTGGCGATCAACCCGCTGGGCACGGTGCCCGCCTTTTTCGACGGCGAGGTGGGCATGACCGAGTCAGCGGCCATCTGCCAGTACCTCGCCGCTCGCCATCCCGAGGCCGGCCTGGACGTGGCCAGCCAGGATGCCGCCTATGGCGACTACCTCAACTTCCTGCACTTCGGTGAGGCGACCCTGACCTTCCCGCAAACCCTGGTGCTGCGCTACGGCCAGTTCGAACCCCCGGAGCGCCGCCAGCCCCAGGTGGTGGAGGACTACAGCCGCTGGTTCCTCTCCCGGCTGCGGACCCTGGAGCCACGGCTGGAAACACGGCGCTGGCTCTGCGCCGAACGCTTCACCGCCGCCGACGTCTCGGTGGGCTACGCCCTGCTGCTGGCCAGCCACATGGGACTGGAGGAGCGCTTCAAGCCGAACGTGCGCCACTACTGGGCACGCCTGCAGGCCCGCGAGGGCTTCCAGCGCGCCCTGGAGGCCCAGCATGCCGCCGCCGTGGCCCAGGGCGTCTCGCCGGCGGAGGCCATGGTACTCCGCTGACCTCTGGCAGCCGGCAGGCTAGACCTTCCAGGGAATCGGCGGTGGCATCAGCCGTTCGCCCTCATATTCCGGAACGCTGCCGAAGCGCTCGCCGCCGGCCTCCCACTCACGCTGGGCCTCGGCGATCTCGGTCTTGCTGTGGCCGACGAAGTTCCACCAGATCACCACCTCCTCGCCGAGGGGTTCGCCGCCCAGCAGCAGCGCCCTGGCGCCCGCCGGCAGCGTCAGCTCCAGCGTCTCGCGTCCACGGCCCAGATAGGCCAGTTCATCGACGGCAAACGCTTCGCCGTCCAGCGTCACCTCCCCTTCCAGCGGCAGCACGGCGTACTCGAACGCGTGGCGTAGCTCCAATCGCAGGGTGGCCGCCGCCTCGGCGGCGAGGTCCAAGCCCACCAGCGGCGAGAAGGTCAGCGTGGGGCCTGGCGGCCCCGATAACCCCACGGCTGTGGTATAAACGCGGACACCAAAGAACCCCTACCGGCAATGTCACCCTGGAGACAGCCATGGTCCGCTTCATTCTCTATCTCACCCTGCTGGCCGGCCTGGCCTATGGCGGGGTCTACTTATACTACGACGTCAGCATCAAGCGCGCCGTGAAGGATCACCTCGACGGCCTTGGCCTCACCGCGGTGGAGGTGAAGCGGGTCGATTTCGATCCCATGGCGCCGCTGGTCACCGATACCCACGTCACCGCCGAGGTCACCTACGGCGGCGCCGAGGCGAGCCTCGATATCCGCGTGATCGGCCATCCGGCCTTCTCCGAGGAGTACCGCCTCGAGCTCGACAGCCTGCAGGCCCTGCGGCTGACCCTTGGCGCCGGAGGCTGACCCAGGGGCACGCTACTGGGCGATGCGGTGATGATTTTAGTGGAGCCGACGGCGCAACGAAATATGGGTCGCGCTGCGTGGCCTAGTTAGGGCTTTCGGTGTATAGTCGTACGGTATTTCCGTACACAAAGGTGGCCGTATGGACTCAATCAGCGTAAACAAGTTTAGGGATAATCTGAAAAGTGTCATAGAACAAGTGGTTAGCAGGCACGAACCGCTCAAGGTGACCCGGCGGGCAGGTGAAGCGTTTGTTGTGATGAGCGCCGATGACTGGGAGCGGGAGCAAGAAACCCTTCACGTGCTCCAAAGCAAGAATCTCATGCAACAAATTGCCAACTCTCTTGAGACCCACACCCGCGGCCAAGGCTATAAACCGACCGATGAGCAGTTGAATGAGATCACTGGTATTTGAGGGTAATACCTGGGAAGCGTACGAAACAATGCGCGAGAAGGACGAGCGACTGCACAAAGCATTATGCAGATTGCTCAAGGAAATGCTCCGGTCTGCAGATCCTTCGTCAGGCTTGGGAAAGCCCGAGCCGCTCAAACACAACCTCTCTGGCCTGTGGTCCAGACGAATTTCACAGAAAGACCGCTTGATATATCGTTTCGACGAGAATTCCATCTACATCTTCGCTATTGGTGGGCACTACGATCAGCCCTAACGCCCGGCTCTGCGGCAGGCAAACGTGGAGGCCGCTTTTTGGCCGGGGCTTTTGCCTGTCCGCCAGAAGCCGCTTGTTAACAGCTCATTGCCACTCACTATTTAGATGTAGCGTCCCTGATGATTCACCTGGGTGGTGCCGTCGGGTGTAGGAAGCGTGACATCATGAACCCGATGGTATGTCTCGGCGGGGAATTGTGAACCAGGGTGAGTGGAGTGGTATAGTGGACCCCACGGTCAAGACAGAATTTGCCTGAGTTTAAGCTAATACCTCGGCCATGTTCGCAGCTGCACGGCGCTGCCCTGTTTCTTCGTTCTGCGATGTCGCCCTTCGGCCACTGAAATGATCGGGTATGGATGCCCCGCCACCCAAGCCGCTCAGGTAGACCTCGTCGGGTGTCCGGTA
>NZ_JARANV010000031.1 GCF_029889845.1 Halomonas sp. 25-S5 | reverse complement strand
TCGGCGCTATGACCTCAAGGCCATGATCCCGCGGTTTCTCACGGTAGCCGCCCGAACACCGCCGATGCCATACCGGTTCCTGAAGATGGCTGAGCCTTATGCGTAATCAGGTAGCCTTTTGTATGCCCTTGAACGCAAGCTGGCCGTGCCGGGCTTCGAAAAATGATGCGAGAGGAATGGCGATAATGGCCGACGATCTGATTCTGGACGTGCAGGATGTGAAGAAGGCTTACGACGGCCTGGAGGTGCTCAAGGGCATCGGCTTCAGTCTGAGAAAGGGTGAGACCAAGGTGCTGATCGGCCCCTCTGGCTCGGGCAAGAGCACCCTGCTGCGCTGTATCAATCATCTCACGGTGCCGGATACCGGGCGCATCTACCTCAACGGCGATGAGGTATTGGATTCCAACATCGACGCCATGCGGGCGCGTATGGGTTTTGTCTTCCAGGACTTCAACCTCTTCTCTCACCTGACGGTGCTCGACAACGTGCGCCTCTGTCAGATCAAGGTCAACGGGTCGGACAAGGAGGCCGCTACCCAGCGGGCGCATCGTGAGCTGGAGCGGGTCGGCCTTGGCGACAAGGCCGACGCCTACCCGGCTGAGCTCTCCGGTGGACAGCAGCAGCGCGTCTCAATCGCCCGGGCCTTGGCCATGGACCCCGACGTGCTGCTGTTCGACGAGCCTACTTCGGCGCTGGACCCGGAATTGACCGGCGAGGTGGTGAGGGTGATGCAGCAGCTGGCCGTCGAGGGTATGACCATGGTGGTGGTAACCCACGAGATGAGCTTCGCTCGCCAGGCCGCCGACGAGATCATCTTCATCGAGAACGGTCACATCGTCGAGCAGGGGCCACCGGAGACCATGTTCACCGAGTCCACGCACGAGCGGACCCGGGCCTTCCTCAACGTTATAGCGAAGCACGGGTGAACCATGCGGGAATTCATCGAGTTCGGCATCGAGTGGCTACCCGAACTGCTCAAGGGCGTTCCGGTTGCGTTGGCGCTTTGGGTGATCGCTATCACTCTGGGTTTTTTCCTGGGGTTGGTACTTTGCTGGGCCAGGGTCTACGGTAACCGGCTCTTCTACTGGATCAGCACCGTCTACGTGGAGCTGTTTCGCGGCACACCGATGCTGGTGCAGATGTTCTTCATCTATTTGGGGCTGCCTCATCTGGGTATCGTCTTTGATGCCTTCACCGCCGCGGTGATCGCCATCACCCTCAACAGCGCCGCCTACCAGGCCGAGTACTTCCGCGGTTCGGTGCTGTCGGTGCCCAAAGGGCAATTGGTGGCGGCGCGGGCCTGTGGTATGACCCAGTGGCAAGCGATTCGGTACATCATGCTGCCCCAGGCGCTACGCCGGGTGATCCCGCAGTGGTCGAATGAAGCGATCATCGAACTCAAGTTCACTTCCATTGCCTACACCATCGGCGTAGTGGAGATCACTTCCATCGCATCGGATATTGGCTCGCGCACCCTGGACTTCTTCCTGGTATTCCTCTGGGCGGGACTTATCTATCTGGTGCTCACCTCTACGGTGGCGAGCCTGCTGGGACTCCTCGAGCGGCGGACTTACGTACCCGGGGTGACCAGTCACTGATACTTCAGGGCTACCCGAGCGATCTTTCTGGCCAGGCGAGAGATCACGCAGAGGGGCAACAAGAAGACGCCCGGGTAAGCACCCGGGCGTCTCGCTCTTTCCGGCGGTAGAGCCGGGCGTTTCGCCCGGCTCAGGCCGCTTTCAGGCCTGGAGCTTCTCCAGATCGAAGCGGTCGGCGTTCATCACCTTGGTCCAGGCCTTGACGAAGTCCTTGACGAACTTCTCCTGGTTGTCGTCCTGGGCGTAGACCTCGGCGTAGGAGCGCAGGATGGAGTTGGAACCGAGCACCAGGTCGATGCGGCTGGCGGTCCACTTCACATGGTCGGTCTTGCGGTCGCGAATCTCGTAGGCATTGTTGCCCGCCGGCTTCCAGGTGTTGCCCATGTCGGTCAGGTTGACGAAGAAGTCGTTGGTCAGCTGGCCCTCGCGGTCGGTGAAGACGCCATGCTTGCTGCCGCCGTGGTTGGTGCCGAGCATGCGCATGCCGCCGATCAGCACGGTCATCTCCGGCGCGGTCAGTCCCATCAGCTGGGCGCGGTCGAGCAGCATCTCCTCCGGCTTGACCACGTAGTCCTTCTTCTGCCAGTTGCGGAAGCCATCGGCCAGCGGCTCCAGGTACTCGAACGAGGGGGCGTCGGTCATCTCGTCGCTGGCGTCGCCGCGACCCGGCGCGAAGGGCACCAGGATATCGTGTCCGGCGGCCTTCGCCGCCTGCTCGATGCCCACGCTGCCACCCAGCACGATGACGTCGGCCACGCTGGCGCCGCTGTCGGCGGCGATCTTCTCGTAGACCTTGAGTACCTTGGCCAGGCGGTCCGGCTCGTTGCCTTCCCAGTCCTTCTGCGGGGCCAGGCGGATGCGCGCACCATTGGCGCCGCCGCGCATGTCGGAGCCGCGGAAGGTACGGGCGCTGTCCCAGGCGGTGCTGACCATCTCGCCGGTGGAGAGGCCGCTCTCGGCGACCTGTTTCTTGACCGCCTCGACGGAGTAGTCGCTGCTGCCGGCCGGCACCGGATCCTGCCAGATCAGTTCCTCGTCCGGCACTTCCGGGCCGATGTAGCGGGCCTTGGGCCCCATGTCGCGGTGGGTCAGCTTGAACCAGGCGCGGGCGAAGCAGTCCTTGAAGTATTCGGGATCCTGGCGAAACTTGTCGATGATCCTGCGGTAGTCAGGATGCATCTTCATCGCCATGTCCGCATCGGTCATCATCGGGTTATGGCGAGTGGACATGTCGGTGGCGTCGACCGGCTTGTCCTCCTCCTTCATGTCCACCGGCTCCCACTGGTTGGCACCGGCAGGGCTCTTCTTGAGCTCCCACTCGTGGTCGAGCAGTGCATCGAAGTAGCCCATGTCGAACTGGGTCGGGTTCTTGGTCCAGGCCCCTTCCAGGCCGGAGGTGACGGCGTTGGCGGCCTTGCCCTGCATGTTGGGGTTGAGCCAGCCGAAGCCCTGGGCCTCGACGTCGGCGCCTTCCGGCTCCGGCCCAAGGGCCTCGGCGTCGCCGTTGCCGTGGGTCTTGCCGACCGTATGACCGCCGGCGGTCAGGGCCGCGGTCTCCTCGTCGTTCATGGCCATGCGGGCGAAGGTCTCGCGGACCTGTTCGCCGGTCTTGATGGGGTCCGGCTGGCCGTTGACGCCCTCTGGGTTCACGTAGATCAGGCCCATCTGGACCGCGGCCAGCGGGTTCTCCATGGTGTCGGGCTTGTCGACGTCGCCGTAGCGCTCGTCGGAGGGGGCCAGCCACTCCTTCTCGGCGCCCCAGTAGATGTCCTTCTCGGGGTGCCAGATGTCCTCGCGGCCGAAGGAGAAACCGAAGGTCTTGAAGCCCATGGACTCATAGGCGACGTTGCCGGCCAGGATGATCAGGTCGGCCCAGCTGATCTGGTTGCCGTACTTCTTCTTGATTGGCCACAGCAGGCGACGCGCCTTGTCGAGGTTGCCGTTGTCCGGCCAGGAGTTGATGGGAGCGAAGCGCTGATTGCCGGTGCCGCCGCCGCCACGGCCGTCGGCGATGCGGTAGGTGCCCGCCGCGTGCCAGGCCATGCGGATCATCAGGCCACCGTAGTGGCCCCAGTCGGCCGGCCACCACGCCTGGCTCTCGGTCATCAGGGCGTGCATGTCCTTCTTGAGCGCGTCGAAGTCGAGCTTCTTGACCTCCTCGCGATAGTCGAAGTCCTCGCCCATCGGGTCGGTCTTGCGATCGTGCTGATGCAGGATGTCCAGGTTCAGGGACTCCGGCCACCAGTCGGTGTTGGAATGACCGCTGGCGGTCTGGCCTCCGTGCATCACCGGACACTTGCCGGCGTTCTGCTGATCACCCATATCGCTCTCCCATCTGGCTGCGTTGTTGGAACTGCTACCTGTGTATAGACGATGGCAGTCCGGCGGAACAATGAGCCGTATCAACCATGAACCCTGAGACAGCGTGATGGCCGGGGCTCCTTGTCCTGTGACTTCAACTTACGCTCCGGCGGTCCATTAGCTCAATGTGACATTGCCGACCGTGTCGATAGCTATTTTGTATCGGAGGCGGGAGGTGGCACCACCATCGCCTTCGCCTCGCCCATCAGGAAGGCGCAGTTGGCCTCCAGGGCCTCGCGCAGGAAGTCCCACAGCAGGCGGACCTTGGCCAGGCGTCGCTGCTCCTGGCGGGCGGTGATCCAGAAGTGGCGCACGATCTCCACGTCGTCATCCAGCACGTTCACCAGGGCGTCCGAGGTGCTCGCCATGAAGCAGGGCAGCACGGCGAGCCCGGCGCTATGCAGGCAGGCGGCGTGCTGGGTGGTCACGCTGGTGCTGCGCAGGGCGAAGTGCGGGCCGGGATGGCCGACCACCGCCGGGTCGAGCAGGGGCTCCAGGTAGCTGAGCTGCTCGCTGAAGATCAGGTCGTCGACGTAGCCCACCAGCCGGTGATCGCCCAGCTCGGGCAGCCGGGCCGGGGTGCCGTGGCGGGCGAGGTATCCCTGGCTGCCGTAGAGGCGCAGCCGATAGTCGCACAGCCGCGAGATCACGAGCCCCGGGCTCACCGGGCGCTCCACGGTGATGGCGAGGTCCGCCTCGTGGCGGCTCAGGTTGACCACCCGGGGCAGGGCGAGCAGGTCCAGGGTCACGCCGGGGTGGCGTTCGCAGAAGGCCGAGAGCAGCGGAGCGATCACCCAGGTGCCGAAGCCCTCGGTGACGCCGAGGCGGATCTGGCCGCTGATCTGGTGGTTCTTGTCGGTGAGGCTCTCGCCGGCCTCGAAGGCGTGGCGGGCCATCTCCTCGGCGTGGGCGAGCAGTTGCTGGCCGGCCTCGGTGAGGTGGTAGCCGTGGGTGCTGCGCTCGAACAGCTGGGTGTTGAGCGCCTGCTCGAAGCGCCGGGTGCGCCGCGACAGGGTGGAGTGGTCGAGCCCCAGCCGGCGGGCGGCGTCGGTGAGCCGCTCGCTGCGCGCCACCTCGAGGAAGATCTGGATATCCTGCCAGTCGAGCATGGAGGTCTCCCGTGGCCGTGTGGTTGTGCATGGATGCACAAACAATGTGCCCGAGTGCCCGTTGTCATGCCATCCGACGTCTGTATAGACTCGATGTCACCACGGTTCGTGTATAGATACACATAAAGTCTAATGTCCCCGCCGCCGCGGCGCCTGACGATGGCCGAACAACGACAAGCCAGACTCGCGGTCGGGGCAGGAACAGCACAGAGGAGCATGCCACCATGTCCGTTCGCGAGATTCCCATGTACATCGACGGCCAGCCCGTCCAGTCCCAGAGCCAGGAGTGGCGCGACGTGGTCAATCCGGCCACCCAGGAAGTGGTCGCCCGGGTGCCGTTCTGCACCGCCGAGGAGGTCGAGCAGGCGGTGGCCAGTGCCAAGGAGGCCTTCAAGACCTGGCGCAAGGTGCCGCTGGGCAAGCGCATGCGCATCATGCTCAAGCTCCAGGCGCTGATCCGCGAGAACACCGATGAGCTGGCCGCGCTGATCAGCGAGGAGCACGGCAAGACCCTGCCGGACGCGGCCGGTGAGGTGGGTCGCGGCCTGGAGGTGGTGGAGCACGCCTGCTCGATTACCTCCCTGCAGCTGGGCGAACTGGCCGAGAACGCCGCCAATGAGGTGGACGTCTACACCCTGAACCAGCCGCTGGGCGTGGGCGCCGGCATCACCGCCTTCAACTTCCCGATCATGTTGCCCTGCTTCATGTTCCCGCTGGCCATCGCCACCGGTAACACCTTCGTGCTCAAGCCCTCCGAGCAGGATCCGAGCTCCACCATGCGCCTGGTCGAGCTGGCCCACGAGGCGGGCGTGCCGGCCGGCGTGCTCAACGTCGTGCACGGCGGCCCTGACGTGGCCAACCAGATCGCCGACCACACCGACATCAAGGCGCTCTCCTTCATCGGCTCCACCCACGTCGGCTCGCTGCTCTACGATCGCGCCGCCGCCGCCGGCAAGCGCATGCAGGCGATGATGGGGGCCAAGAACCACTGCGTGGTGATGCCCGACGCCAACCGCAGCCAGGCCATCAACAACCTGCTGGGCTCCGCCTTCGGCGCCGCCGGGCAGCGCTGCATGGCCAACTCCGTGGTGGTGCTGGTGGGCGAGGCCCGCGAGTGGCTGGATGACATCGTCGAGAGCGCCCGTAACATGAAGGTGGGCCCCGGCACCCAGCAGGACGCCGACCTCGGCCCGCTGGTCTCGCCCCAGGCCAAGGAGCGCGTGGAGCGGCTGATCGCCACCGGCGAGCAGGAGGGCGCCAAGCTGCTGGTCGACGGCCGCGGCTGCCAGGTGGAGGGCTACCCGAACGGCAACTTCGTCGGCCCGACCCTGTTCAGCGACGTGACCCCGGAGATGACCATCTACCGCGAGGAGATCTTCGGCCCGGTGCTCTGCGTGCTCAGCGTCGAGACCCTGGACGAGGCCATCGCGTTCATCAACGCCAACCCCAACGGCAACGGCACCTCGATCTTCACCAACTCCGGCTGGGTGGCGCGCCGCTTCGAGAGCGACATCGACGTCGGCCAGGTGGGCATCAACGTGCCGATCCCGGTGCCGGTGGCCTACTTCAGCTTCACCGGCTCGCGCGGCTCCAAGCTCGGTGACCTGGGCCCCAACGGCAAGCAGGCCATCGCCTTCTGGACCCAGACCAAGACCGTCACCGCGCGCTGGTTCGAGCCGGAGAACGTCTCCAGCGGCATCAACAGCACCATCTCGCTGAGCTGATTCGTTCAGCGTAGTGATCCTAGCGGCCCCGTCTCGAGAGAGGCGGGGCCGTATTGTGTTACTGGATGATGGCTGGCATCAGGGCCCTCAGGGCGCTGATCACTCGGCGTCGGTCATCCTGCTCAAGTCGTCCAGCCTGTCGGATGATCAGGCGTTCATCCAGAGTGAAGAGCTTCATGCGCACGATGGAAGTCGCGGGTAAGCCTGCGGCATCGAGACCTTGGATTTCGGTATCCAGCGGCCAGGCGGAGTTGTTGGCACTGGTGATCATGGCCATCAGGAGCTGTCCTGTAGAGCGATGAAAGTCCTCGTTAGAAGAGATGACCAGCGCTGGCCGACGCTTGGTCGTGTTCCTGTCGGTGAAAGGAAACGGCACAACCACAACATCGAAGGCCTCAAAGATCACGGTAGGCGTCCTCGTCGGCCTCGGAATTCCACTCGCTCAGGGTTTCTTCCACCGCATGGGTAAATGCCAGGTCGAGCGGTGATGCCTTGCGAAGTCGAATCTCACCATCTTCGATCTCGAAGCAGATGGTATCGCCGGCGTGGAGGTCCAGTGCCTTGCGGACGTTGCCGGGAATCGTCGCCTGGTATTTGGTGGTCAGCCGACTGCTGGCGGTGGACATGACGACCCTCCTTCCGAATTTTTGAAGTAATACGGTAATGCTAGCCTTGCTACCAGCATGTCGCAATGAAGAGCGGCACCCTTTCGGCGGTTCGGTTGATCTTGAGCCAATGGCTATATGCTTACGTTAACGTCAACTGCTATCTTGGTGGCTTACCCAGCAACAACAATCCCTGGAGCCACCATGACCCCACCGATCAGCCGCTTTCCCGTCCCCGAATCGATTCAGGACCTGCCCACGGACGTGCGCGACGCCATGCTGGCGGTTCAGGAGAAGGCCGGTTTCGTGCCCAACGTCTTCTTGATGCTGGCTCATCGTCCGGCTGAGTTCCGTGCCTTCTTCGCCTACCACGATGCCCTGATGGAGCGCGAATCCGATACGCTCACCAAGGCCGAGAAGGAGATGATCGTGGTGGCCACCAGCGCCCGCAACCGCTGCCTCTACTGCGTGGTGGCCCACGGCGCCCTGGTGCGGATCTACAGCAAGGACCCACTGCTCGCCGACCAGGTAGCCATCAACCACCGCACCGCGCCGATCAGCGAGCGCCATCGCACCATGCTGGACTTCGCCCTCTACTGCGGCCTGGAGGTGGGAGAACTCACCGACGAGTGGGAGGCCCGCCTGAAGACGGCCGGGTTCACCCACGACGACATCTGGGACATCGGCGCCATCGCCGCCTTCTTCGGCCTCTCCAACCGGCTGGTCACCCTGACCGGCACGCCACCCAACGAGGAGTTCTACCTGATGGGGCGGGTGCCGCGGGAAAAGTAAGCAGAATTGGCCTCTATGGCCGCTCGAGCGTAGGCTCGAGACAGGCAGCATCGGGAGGCCACATGGCAGCGGAAAGAAAGGCATGGACGGATCAAGATCGGCTACTGGTGTTATCGCTCTACTGTCGGTTGACGTTTGGGCAGCTTCACCGGAGACGACCTGAAGTCATTCAGTTGGCCGAACGGATTGGGCGTTCGGCCAACTCCGTTGCGATGAAGCTTTCCAACTATGCGAGTCTCGATCCCGAAGTGTTGGCTCTGGGCAAGAAGGGGTTATCCGGCGCTTCCCAGCAGGATCGCATGCTGTGGCAACGTTTCATGGCCGAACCGGAAGCCGTGGCCAGCGAATGCGAGGAAGCGTGGTCGATAATCGCCAATGAGATGGATATAGCTGACGACGAGGTTGACTACACCGCACGGGACTCCGTGGGTATCCAGAAACGCCGGGTGGGACAGTCCTTATTTCGAAAGGCAGTGATGATTCGTTATGACGCCCGCTGCGTGATTACTGGACTGCGTCATGAAGACTTGCTGATCGCGAGTCACATCGTGCCCTGGCAGTGGCGTCCCGAATTTCGTCTCGACCCAGCCAACGGGCTCTGTCTCAATGCGCTCCATGATCGCGCCTTCGATAAGGGACTGTTGGCTATCGACGGTCAAGGCCGGATACGAATCTCTCCGGGGTTGGCTGAAGCAGGATTAAACGGGCAGCTCAAGAACCATCTAAGCGATCTAAATGGACAACCTTTAAACCTGGAGGCTTCGGTATTTCCCAGCCGCGACTATCTCGCCTGGCACTACCGAGAGTGCTTCCGGTGCTAAATGACACAGCTTTCTTTCAGCATCTATAGCGCTATGTTCAATGCCCGGGTGGATCCGTGGCAACATGTGCAAGTCGTTTATGACATGCACAGTACAGCGCCCCGGCGGCGTTACCACCGGGGCGCTGACTCATGGCAATGACTGGGCTCTGGGGTCACTCACTGCCGAGACTCAAGGCAACGAAGTAGGAGTTGCCGTCACGGTAGAGCCGCACTGGGATCGCCTGGCCTTCCGGCAGGTCGGCGACGATATCGGCCAGCTGTTCGGGGCTCTCCACCCGCTGCTGCCCGATGCTCACCAGCACATCGCCCGGGCGGATCCCGGCGGCTGCCGCGCGTCCGGCTGGGTCGACATCGGCAATGCGCACGCCATGGTCGATACCGAGCTGTTGGCGCTCGGCGTCGCTCAAGGGCTGTGCCGCGATGCCGAGACGGGCCGGTTCGCTCTCGTTGCCGGCCTGGTCGGCACCCGCGTCCGGCCACTCGCCAACCTCCAGGGTGATCGACTGCCGCTCGCCTTCACGCAGCACCAGCAGCTCGACCTCCTCGCCGGGGGCCACGCCGCCGATCAGCCTGGGGAGCGTGGAGGAGTGGTCGACCTCCTGGCCATTGGCTTCCAGGATGATGTCGCCCGCCTGGAGCCCGCCTTCTGCCGCCGGGCCGTCGGGGGCCAGGTCCGCGATCAGGGCGCCTTCGGCCTGGTCCAGTCCGAAGGCGCTTGCCAGGTCCCGGGAAACCGGCTGGATCCTGACGCCGAGCCAGCCGCGGCTGACGTAACCCTCATTGCGCAGCTGGTCGGCGACATCCATGGCCACATCGATCGGGATGGCGAAGGAGAGCCCCATGTACCCGCCGCTACGCGTCAGGATCTGGGAGTTGACGCCGATCACCTCCCCTTCCAGGTTGAACAGTGGCCCACCGGAGTTGCCCGGGTTGATGGCCACGTCGGTCTGGATGAAGGGCACATAGACATCCTGGGGCAGGGTGCGGTTGATGGCACTGATGATGCCGGCCGTCACGGAATGATCGAAGCCGAAGGGGGAGCCGATGGCGGCGACCCACTGGCCCACTTCAAGGTCTCCCGCCTCGCCCATGTCGAGGGTGGGAAGGTCGTCGGCCTCGACCTTGAGCACGGCGACATCGGTCTTGTCATCGGTGCCCACCAGCTCGGCCTCGAGTTCGCGCCGGTCGTTGAGGCGCACCAGGATCTCGTCGGCCCCCTTGACCACATGGGCATTGGTCATGATGTAGCCGTCTTCATCGAAGATGAAGCCCGAGCCCAGCGAGCGGCGCTCCTGGTTGCCCTGGCCCCGGCCGCCGCCGGGGGGCATGGGGATGCGGTCACCGAAGAAGTGCCGGAAGATCTCGGGTATCTCCTGGCCGCCGAACTGGCCGCTGGGGGGTGCCTGTCGCTCGACCGTTCGGGATGTCGAGATGTTGACGACGGACGGGGCGGCGTCCTCCACCAGTTGGGTGAAGTCCGGCAGGCGCTGTTGCGCCAGCGCGGGCTGGGAAGCGACAACGAGAAGTCCCAGCAGCACTAGCCAGGAAAGCGTGCGTGTCTTGACTGTCACGATGGGCTCCTGTGGCATCGGTTGGATGGTGTCATGGTCGGCAGCGGTACCCTCCGTGGGGGCCGTCATACGCCGATATCCTCGTCATACTCCTTCTCGGAGTGTGGCTTGACGGGCGAATCATCATTGCATTCGGGCTCGTGCATGAAGGTGCGGGTCGTCTCGACGCTGCCCAGGTCCTGAATGGTGCGTCGCCCGAGCAAGACCGGGTAGTTCATGTTGTCGCGATCCTCCAGGCTGAACTGCTCCTCACGAAGCGTCTCTCCCATGCAGATCGTCATCAGCACGACGGGCCGGCTCTCTTCCCCTCCGGCACCAACCACACGCAGGTCGCGAAACACCGGACGCTCGAAGGTCTTCGAGACGACATCGTCCGTCTCTTCATCCTCGACCTCGACGGTAAAGCGAACCCAGTCCTCTCCGTCGCGCTCGAACGTCTCGATCTCCTCGGCCTGCATCGATGATGTCAGGGCACCGGTATCCAGCTTCACCTTGACCTCCGTGCCCCACGGCTCGATGGTGGCCTTCTCGATCCAGCCATAGGTGGCGGTGTCGGCCGCCTGGGCGGCACTCCCCAGCAGTCCGGCGCCGAGCAAGGCCAGCAGTGTTCTCGGGATCGGTCTGTGCATGCGTTTCCTCCTTGACTACACGTGGGTGATATCGGTGATGCGAATGACAATGCGTCCATGGCCCATGGCCTCGTTCTGCGACCTTGCTTGTGGAGAAGGAGTTCCGTCATCGCCGAGAGGCGCCCCTCGAGAGAGACGTTTGGGGTGCGTTGCCGGGCGCGCCGGCAAGCCCACGGGAATCGGGCCCGGGTGGTCGCCAGGGGAAGGCGGCGCTATGATGTCCCTCGATCCCGTCGCTATCGGCCAGCCAGGCCACGATGCGAGGCGCGATCCCACCATCCATTCACTTGTCGCCAGGGGAGTCCCGCTGCCGCACGCGTCGGCCGGGGCTGAGAGAGCGCATGGCGCTGACCCTGGAACCTGATCCGGTTCATACCGGCGGAGGAAGTGCGACATGCCTTACCTGACGTCTGCCGTGCTCGGCGCGGCGCTGCTGTGCTTTGCTTTCCTGGGCCTGCGGGCCCGCCGGGCCGATGGCCCCCTTGACGACTATGTCACCGCGCGCAACTCCCAGGGCGCCCAGTCGCTGGGCCTCTCCTTCCTGGCCTCGGGGATGGGCGCCTGGATCCTCTTCGCGCCGCCCGAGATCGGCGCCTTCGTTGGCCCCTTGGCACTGGCCGGCTATGCCATCGGCTCGGCGCTGCCGTTCATCGTGCTGGGGCTCTACGGCCCTGTGATCCGGCGCCACCTGCCGGAGGGGCGCAGCATCGGCGAGTTCGCCGAGGCCTGCTATGGTGCCGGGGTACGGCGCTGGGTATCGCTGGTCTCGGTGCTCTACATGGCCTGCTTCCTGGCCGCGGAGCTCACCGCCATCGGGGCCATCACCGCGCTGCTCTCGGATGTGCCGCCGGCGCTGGTGGTCATCGGCGTGGCGGTCGCCACGCTACTCTACACGGCGGTGGGCGGCCTGCGGGCGAGCCTGGCCACCGACCGCTGGCAGGCCTGGCTGCTGGTCGCGCTGCTGGCGGTGGTTGGCGGCGTGGCGCTGATGCGCCTGCCCGAAATGCCGGTGGACGCCACGCTGCCCTCTATTCCCACCGGCAGCGCCCTCGCCGTGGCGCTGACCCTGGTAATCGCGGTGACCGCGGCGAACCTCTTCCACCAGGGCTACTGGCAGCGGGTCTGGGCGGCGCGGGACGACCGCGCCCTGGGGCGCGGCGCCTGGCTGGGCGGCGGCATCACCGTGCTGGTGGTGATGGCGGTCGGCGGCCTCGGCACGCTGGCGGCCATGGCCGGCGTGGCGTTGGGCGAGCCGCCGATCCCCTTCTTCGCGCTGCTCGCACAGGCGCCGGGCTGGCTGGCCCTGCCGGCGCTGGTGCTGGCGGTCACCCTGGTCGCCTCCAGCGTGGATACCCTCCAGAACGGCCTCGCCTCGCTGGTGGTGGCGGGCTCCGGCCGGCGTGGGCTCTCCCTCGGCGCGGCCCGCTGGGTCACGGTGGCGCTGATGGTGCCGGTGGTGATCGTGGCGCTGCAGGGGCTCTCGGTGCTGCGGCTGTTCCTGATCGCCGACCTGCTCTGCGCGGCCATCGTGGTGCCGGTGCTGCTGGGTCTCTGGTCGCGGATGAGCGCCACGGCCGCGGTGGCCGGCGGCGTGGCGGGCATGCTCGGCGCCATCCTGCCGGGCTGGGTGGCCCAGGGCAGCCTCGCGGCGGGCGTGCTGGCGGCCAGCTTCCCCGGCAGCATCCCGACCCTGCCGCCGTTCCTGGGGGCGCTGGTGGCCTCCACCCTGGTCAGCCTGCTGGTCGCCGGGCTCCGGCTGGCGGGGAGGGGGCGTCCGGCCTGAGCGGTTGCCAGGCCGCGCCAGGAAGGCCACTCTCTGGGGATCCATTATGATCGATCAGAGGAGGCCCCCATGAGCGATATCCCGAAGGATCCCCGTCGCCGCCACTCCGCCCCGGTGGTGGACGGGGTCGGCAAGTCCGCCAGCCGCGCGATGCTCCGGGCGGTGGGCTTCACCGACAGCGACTTCGCCAAGCCCCAGGTGGGCATCGCCTCCACCTGGAGCAACCTCACCCCCTGCAACAGCCATATCGACGAGCTGGCCCGCCGGGCCAGCGACGGCGCCGATGCGGCCGGCGGCAAGGGGGTGATCTTCAACACCATCACCATCTCCGACGGCATCGCCAACGGCACCGAGGGCATGAAGTACTCGCTGGTGTCGCGGGAGGTGATCGCCGACTCCATCGAGACGGTGGCCGGCTGCGAGGGCTTCGACGGCCTGGTGGCCATCGGCGGCTGCGACAAGAACATGCCGGGCTGCCTGATGGGCCTGGCGAGGCTCGATCGCCCCAGCGTCTTCGTCTACGGCGGGACCATCCTGCCCGGCGAAGGCCACACCGACATCGTCTCGGTGTTCGAGGCCATGGGCGCCTACAGCCGCGGCGACCTGGACCTGATCGAGGTGAAGCAGATCGAGGAGACGGCGATTCCCGGCCCCGGCTCCTGCGGGGGCATGTACACCGCCAACACCATGGCCTCGGCCATCGAGGCGCTGGGCATGAGCCTGCCGGGCAGCTCGGCGCAGAATGCCGTCTCCCGGGACAAGCGAGAGGACTGTGAGGCCGCCGGTGCGGCGGTACTCACGCTGCTCGAGCGCGACATCAAGCCCTCCGACATCATGACCCGCCAGGCCTTCGAGAACGCCATCACCATGGTGATCGCCCTGGGCGGTTCCACCAATGCGGTGCTGCACCTGATCGGCATGGCCAGCACCATCGGCGTCGCGCTCTCCCTTGAGGATTTCACCACCATCGGCAAGCGCGTGCCGGTGGTGGCCGACCTGCGGCCCAGCGGCCACTACATGATGAGCGAGCTGGTGGCGATCGGCGGCATCCAGCCGCTGATGAAGACCCTGCTCGACGCCGGTCTGCTGCACGGCGACTGCCTGACCGTGACCGGCCAGACGCTGGCCGAGAACCTGGCCGATGTCGCCCCCTATCCCGATGACCAGCAGATCATCGCGGCGCTGGATCGGCCCGTGAAGGCCGAGAGCCACCTGCGCATCCTCTACGGCAACCTTGCGCCGGAAGGGGCGGTGGCCAAGATCACCGGCAAGGAGGGAACGCACTTTGCAGGCTCCGCCCGGGTTTTCGGCTCCGAGGAGGAGGCCCAGGCGCGCATCAACGACGGCACCGTGGTGGCCGGCGACGTGGTGGTGATCCGCTACGAGGGACCCAAGGGCGGCCCCGGCATGCGCGAGATGCTCACGCCCACCTCGGCGATCATGGGCCGGGGGCTCGGCAGCGAGGTGGCACTGATCACCGACGGGCGCTTCTCCGGCGGCAGCCACGGCTTCGTGGTGGGCCACGTGACCCCCGAGGCCTTCGACGGCGGCCCCCTGGCGCTGGTGGAGGATGGCGACCTGATCACCCTCGATGCCGAGGCCGATACCATCGACGTCGACCTGCCTGACGAGGAGCTGATGCGCCGTCGTGCGGCCTGGCGCCAGCCCGAACCGCGTTATGCGCGGGGGGTGTTGGCCAAGTACGCGCGAACGGTGAGCTCGGCCTCCACCGGGGCGGTGACCGATCTGCCGGAGTGATGCTCCCCTGCTTCTGCTGCCTCCCCGTCCGCGGCCTGCGTCGTTTTGCCGCGGTGTCCCGTCAGGCACCGTGTGGCCCCGGCACGGCCGTGCGGTGCCCTCCTGTCGTTGGTTGACCTTCATCACCCCCGGGCACCGAGGCCGGCGGCTTGGACTATCCTGTGTCAAGACGGGCTCGCTTCGAATGGCGACGGAGCCTGCCGAGGTGTTCGAGGACCTGGCCTGGCCTCGAGCATGCGGTTGATCACACTTGGTCGATGACAGGGAGACGCGCCATGACCCAGGACGGCAAGCCAACCCCCGACGCGGAACGTGACCTCGCCTCGCGTTTCCCCACCGCCTACACCATCCTCTTCGGCCTGATCATCCTCGTCGCCGCCCTGACCTGGATCATCCCGGCCGGACAGTACGACCGGGCCATGAACGAGGAGGTCGGCCGCGAGGTGGCCGTGCCCGGCACCTACCAGACGGTGGAGTCCAACCCGCAGGGGTTCGTCGAGGTCATGCTGGCCCCCACCGCCGGCTTCTACGACCCGGACAGCTATGCCGCCAACGCCATCGATGTGGCGCTGTTCATCCTGTTCCTCGGCGGGTTCCTGGGCGTCATGAACGCCACCGGGGCCATCGACACTGGCATACGCAGCGCCATGCGACACCTGGAAGGCCATGAGATCTGGATGATCCCGATCCTGATGACACTGTTTGCCCTGGGCGGAACGACCTATGGCATGGCGGAGGAAACCCTCGCCTTCTACGCCATCCTGATCCCGGTGATACTGGTGGCCGGTTACGACGCCGTCACCGGCGTGGCCATCATCCTGATTGGCGCGGGCATCGGGGTACTCGGTTCCACCATCAATCCATTTGCCACCGTCATCGCGGCCAACGCGGCCGATATTCCCTTCACTGATGGCATCGTGCTGCGGTTCATCTTGCTGATCGGCGGCCTGCTGATCTGCATCGCCTATGTCATGCGCTATGCCGCACGCGTCAAGGCCGACCCCTCCCGTTCTGTGGTTGCCAAGCAGTGGGACGCCCACCGGCGCCTGTTCCTGAAAGGGCAGGAGGGCGACGACATCGAGAACGCCACCCTCACCGCCACTCAGATCATCGCGTTGACGATCTTCGCCCTGACCTTTGCGGTCATGATCTGGGGCGTCTCCACCCAGGGCTGGTGGATGGCGCGCATGGGGGCCCTGTTCTTCGGCGCCGCCATCGTGATCGGCCTCGTCGCCCGTCTGGGCGAGAAGACGCTGACCAGCAGCTTCGTCGACGGGGCCCGGGAGCTGCTGGGCGTGGCCCTGGTGGTCGGCCTGGCACGCGGCATCGTGGTGATCATGGAGCAGGGCATGATCGCCGACACCATCCTGCACAGTGCCGAGGCGTCGCTGGGGGACCTGCCCCAGCTCGCCTTCATCAACCTGATGT
Source organism: Halomonas sp. 25-S5 (assembly GCF_029889845.1). Taxonomy (GTDB): domain Bacteria; phylum Pseudomonadota; class Gammaproteobacteria; order Pseudomonadales; family Halomonadaceae; genus Halomonas. The sequence continues at coordinate 14,423 of NZ_JARANV010000031.1, read as the reverse complement.
TCTGGATCGAGGTGGGCATGAGCTTCTTCGTGCCTTCGTCCTCCGGCCTCGCGGTGCTTTCCATGCCGATCCTCGCCCCGCTGGCGGACTTCGCGAACGTCGGGCGGGACCTGGTGGTGACCGCCTACCAGTCCGCCAATGGCCTGGTGAACCTGATCAATCCCACCTTCGCGGTGGTGATCGGCGGCCTGACCATCGGTCGCGTCTCCTACGACCGCTGGCTGGTCTTCATCTGGCCGCTGCTGCTGATACTGACCCTCTTCATCAGCCTGGTCATCAGTCTCGGGGCCCTTCTCTGATGAAGGGGGTGAATAACAGCCGTGACGAATGGCCGTGTTCAACGCCCATGACGCCCGACGGAAAGGAGTGCTGCCATGACTGACCCTTCCCATGACGCGCCGCCCGACCTCGGCGTGCATTCCGAGACCGGCATCCTGCGGCAGGTGATCGTCTGCCGGCCGGGCCTGGCCCACCGGCGGCTGACCCCCTCCAACTGCGATACCCTGCTCTTCGACGACGTCTTCTGGGTCAAGCAAGCCCAGAAGGATCATGACGTCTTCGCCGGCGTGATGCGGGGAAGGGGCGTGGAGGTCCTCGACGTCAACGCGCTGCTGGCCGAGACCCTCGATATCCACGAAGCCCGCGCCTGGGTGCTGGACCACCGGATCACCTGGAACCACATCGGGGTGGGCATGATGTCGGACCTGCGCGCCTGGATGGACGAGCTGCCGAGCAGGACCCTGGCCGAGTTCCTGATCGGCGGCCTGGAAGTGGGTGACCTGCCCTTCGACCCGGTGGGGCTCTTCGGCAACCACCTCGGCCACTTCGGCTTCGTGCTGCCGCCCCTGCCCAACTTCCTGTTCACCCGCGACAACAGCGCTTGGATCCACGGTGGCGTCACCCTCAACCCGATGTTCTGGAGTGCCCGCCAGCCGGAGACCCTGCTGATGGCCGCCATCTACGCCTTCCATCCGGCCTTCGCGGGCCGAGTGAAGGTGCATTGGGGGGATCCACTGGCCGACCATGGCCTCGCCACCCTGGAAGGCGGCGACATCATGCCGGTGGGGCACGGCACGGTGCTGGTGGGCATGGGCGAGCGCTCCTCGCCCCAGGCCATCGGCCAGCTGGCGAAGGCGCTGTTCGAGGAGGGCAGCGTCCACCGAGTAATCGCCTGCCAGCTCCCCAGGGCCCGGTTGGCCATGCACCTGGACACGGTCTTCACCTTCTGTGGCGGCAACGTGGTGACCGCCTTCAAGGAGGTCGCGGATGGGGTGGTCTGCTACGACCTGCGTCCCGGCGAGGAGGGCAGGACGCTGGCCTTCCGCCAGGACCCGCGCCACCTCTTCGACCTGGTCGCCGAGGTGCTGGGGTATGGGGCGCTGGACGTGGTGCCTACAGGCGGCGATACCCCGGAGGAACGCGAGCGTGAGCAGTGGAACGACGGCAACAACGTGCTGGCGCTGAGTCCCGGTGTCGTCGTGGGCTACGATCGCAACGACGACACCAATGCGGCACTGGAGGCGGCGGGCATCGAGGTGCTGGCCATTCCCGGTGCCGAGCTGGGCCGGGGGCGCGGCGGCGGGCGCTGCATGAGCTGCCCCACCCGCCGTGACCCGATCTGACAGGGAAGGAACCGCACCATGGCATTCAATCTCAAGCACCGGCATTTCCTGACACTGCGCGACTTCACCCCGCAGGAGATCGGCTTCCTGCTGAAGCTGGCCGCGGACCTCAAGGCCGCCAAGTACGCCGGCACCGAGGTGCCGACCCTCGTGGGCAAGGACATCGCGCTGATCTTCGAGAAGGACTCCACCCGCACCCGGGTCGGCTTCGAGGTGGCGGCCTACGATCAGGGCGCCCGCGTCACCTACCTCGGCCCCAGCGGCAACCACCTCGGTCACAAGGAGTCGGTGAAGGACACCGCCCGGGTCCTGGGCCGGGTCTACGATGCCATTGAGTACCGCGGCTTCGGGCAGGCCATCGTGGAGGAGCTGGCCGCCCATGCAGGCGTGCCGGTCTACAATGGCCTGACCAACGAGTTTCACCCCACCCAGATCCTCGCGGACCTGCTGACCATGCAGGAGCACGTGGAGAAGCCGCTGCGCGAGGTGTCCTACGTGTTCCTCGGCGATGCCGCCAACAACATGGGGGACAGCCTGCTGATCGGCGGGGCCAAGATGGGCATGGACGTGCGGCTCTGTGCGCCCAGGGCCTGCTGGACCTCCCCGTCCGTGCAGGAGGAGGTCAGGTCGCTCGCGGCAGAGACCGGTGCCAGGATCATGATCACCGACGACATCGACGAAGCCGTGGCCGGGGTCGATGTCGTCTACACCGATGTCTGGGTCTCCATGGGCGAGCCCAAAGAGAAGTGGGCCGAGCGCATCAAGCTGCTGATGCCCTATCAGGTGAACGCCGACCTGATGGCCAGGAGCGGCAATCCCCGGGTACGCTTCATGCATTGCCTGCCGGCGTTTCACAACACCGAGACCTCGGTGGGCAGGGAGATGAAGGAGACCTTCGGGCTCGATGCCATGGAAGTGACCGAGGAGGTGTTCGAGAGCCCCGCCTCCATCGTCTTCGACCAGGCCGAGAACCGGCTCCACACCATCAAGGCGGTGCTCGTCGCGACCCTGGGAGGCTGACATGCTGGTGGTGGTGGCACTGGGCGGCAACGCCCTCCTGAAGCGCGGCGAGCCGCTGACGGCCGCGGCGCAACGCGGTAACGTGCAGTTGGCGGTCCGCGCGCTGGCCGAGATCGTGCACGCCGGGCACCAGCTGGTGATCACCCATGGCAACGGCCCCCAGGTGGGCCTGCTGGCGCTGCAGGGCGCGGCCTATCGGCCGGACGAGGCCTATCCGCTGGACGTGCTGGGCGCTGAGAGCGAGGGCATGATCGGCTACATGATCGAGCAGGAGCTGGAGAACGCGCTCGACCATGATCGCCCGGTGGCCACTCTGCTGACCCAGGTGGTGGTGGACCCCCGGGATCCCGCCTTCGCCAATCCCACCAAGTTCGTCGGGCCGGTCTACGAGCGGGACGAGGCCAAGTGTCGCGCGGCAGCGGCCGGCTGGCAGATCGCCCGGGACGGCGACAAGTGGCGCCGGGTCGTGCCCTCGCCGACGCCGCTGGAGATCCCGGACTTGCGGGTGTTGCAGCTGCTGCTCGCCCAGGACGTGGTGGTGGTCTGTACCGGGGGCGGCGGGATCCCGGTCCTGCGCCGGGAGGACGGCAGCATGATCGGCGTGGAGGCGGTGATCGACAAGGACGCCGCCAGCGCGCTGCTGGCGCGCCAGCTGGGTGCCGACGCCCTGCTGCTGTTGACCGATGTCGACGGGGTGTACCGGGATTACGGCACCGACGCCGCGAGCCCGGTCCACGAACTGACGGTGGCCCAGGCCCGGGAGATGGCCCTGCCGGCCGGTTCCATGGGGCCGAAGCTGGCGGCCGCCTGCGACTTTGCCCAGAATGGGGGTATCAGCGGCATCGGCCGGCTGGTTGATGCCTTCGCCATACTGGAGGGAACGGCAGGCACGCGGGTGTCGGCCGACGCATAGGATGCGCTGATGACGCAGCATGAAGCCCATTTGGAGGCCGAGGAGGCCACCGGTTCCATCGTCGCCATTCGCGGCGGCGTCGTGGACGTCAGGTTTGCCGGGCAGGTCCCCGGCATCCGGGAGCTGCTCTATGCCGGAAAGGTCGGCCTGGAGGTGGCCGGCCTGGCGGACGATGGGGTGGTGCGCTGCATGGCGCTGGGGCCGGTCAGGGGGCTGGGACTCGGCATGCCGGTGCGGGCCACCGGCGCGCCGATCAGCGTGCCGGTCGGCGACGCCGTGCTGGGGCGCATGCTCAACGTGTTCGGCGTGCCGATCGACCGCAAGCCGGCCCCGGCGAGCGAGGAGCGGCGCTCCATCCACCAGCCATCGCCGCGGCTCGAGGATCGGGTCGTGCGCAGCAAGGTACTGGAGACCGGCATCAAGGCCATCGACCTGCTGTCGCCCATCGAGCGGGGCGGCAAGACCGGCCTGTTCGGGGGCGCCGGCGTGGGCAAGACCGTGCTGATCACCGAGCTGATCAACAACACCGTGCAGCAGCACAAGGGCGTGAGCCTCTTCTGCGGCATCGGCGAGCGCTCCCGCGAAGCGGAGGAGCTCTACCGCGAAATGGGCGAGGCCGGCGTGCGCGACAACACCGTGATGCTGTTCGGCCAGATGAACGAGGTGCCCGGGGTGCGATTCCTGGTCGGCAAGACCGCCCTGACCATGGCGGAGTACTTCCGCGACGATCAGCAGCGGGACGTGCTGCTGCTGATCGACAACATCTTCCGCTTCGTGCAGGCCGGCTCCGAGGTCTCCGGGCTGATGGGCCGCATGCCTTCGCGGGTGGGCTACCAGCCGACGCTGGCGACCGAGCTGGCGGAGCTGGAGGAGCGCATCACCTCCACCCGCAAGGCCGCCATCACCTCGGTCCAGGCCGTCTACGTGCCGGCCGATGACTTCACCGACCCCGCGGCCGCGCATATCTTCTCCCACCTGTCGGGCTCGGTCGTGCTGTCGCGCAAGCGGGCCAGCGAGGGCCTCTACCCGGCCATCGATCCCCTGGCCTCCTCCTCGGTCATGCTCACGCCCTCGGTGGTGGGGCAGCGGCACTACGACATCGCCCGGGCGGTGCGCCGCACCCTGGCCGAGTACGAGGAGCTTCGCGACATCATCGCCATGCTGGGCATCGAGGAGCTCTCGGCCGCCGACCGGGCCACCGTCGCCCGCGCCCGCCGGCTGGAGCGCTTCCTGACCCAGCCCTTCTTCACCACGAGCTCGTTCACCGGGACCGAGGGCAAGCGCGTGTCCATCGACGATACCCTCGAGGGGTGCGACACCATCCTGAACCAGACCCGTTTCGAGCATGACGAGGGTGACTACTACATGATCGGCGCACTCTCCGACCTGAAGGAGGAGGCATGAGCCTGTCAGCCGAGATGCAGGTGACCCTGCGGCTGCCGACCCGGACCCTGTTCGAGGGCCCGGCGACTCGGCTGTTTGCGGAGGCGGAGAACGGGGCCTTCGGCATGCTGCCGAACCATATCGACTTCGTCACCGCGCTGGTGCCCTCCGTGCTGATCCTGACCCTGGCGGACGGCCAGGAACGGATCTTCGGCATCGACGAGGGGCTCCTGGTGAAGAAGGGCCATGACGTGGACATCGCCATCCGGCGGGGCGTCCAGGGCCGCGACCTGGCCTCGCTGAGGGAGACCGTGCAGGAGAGCTTCGTCGAAGTGGATGAAGAGGAGCGTGTGGCCCGCTCTGCCCTGTCTCGCCTGGAGGCGGGCATGGTGCGGCGGTTTGCCGACCTGCAGCGGCCCAAGACGCCATGACCCGCAAGCGGAAGTCTCCGGTGGAGGACATCGGCCGTCGCGCCCGGCGTCGGGAGAGGGCGCGGGACGACCCGGGCGCGAGCCCGCTGCGGGGGCTCGGGGTCTTCGGCATGATCGGCTGGTCGATAGCGGTGCCCACCGTGGGCGGCGCCTTTCTGGGGCTGTGGCTCGACCGCCACATGCCGCAGGCGTTTCAGTGGACCATTGCCCTGATCCTGGGGGGCGTGGCGCTGGGCAGCTTCATTGCCTGGGCCTGGGTCAGCAAGGAAGCCAACGACAAGGGGGACGAGCATGATGACGATTGACTGGCACGTCGTGATCACCGGCTTCGGCGCCGGTGTCGCCGTCAGTATCCTGTACTTCCTGGGCCTGGCGCTGAGCGTCCGCCTGGCGCTGCGCCTGACTCGGCCCGTGTCGGTCCTGCTGCCCAGTGGCGCGCTGCGGATCGGGGGGCTGCTGGCGGCCGGCTGGTGGGTGACCGAGGGGGGAAGGCTGGGCTGGGCGTTGGCCGGTTATGCGCTTGCCTTCTTCCTGGTGCGTTTCATCGCCACCCTGATGGCCCGGCTACCCCGGGTAAAGGAGGCCGGATGCAACTGACACCCGACGAGACGACGGTCTTCACCCTCTGGGGCCTCGGCATCAACGAGACCGTGGTCAATACCTGGATCGTCATGGCCGTGCTGACCATCGCCTCGATGCTCGTGACCCGGAAACTGCGGCCGGACGTGCCGCCGAATCGCTGGCGAACGACCCTGGAAGTGATCGTCACCGGGATCCAGCGGCAGGTCGAGGAGGTCTCGCCACAGTCGTCGCGCCACGTCCTGTACTTCTCGGGCACGCTGTTCCTGTTCATCGCGCTGTCCAACCTGCTGCTGGTCGTGCCGGGCTTCACACCGCCCACCTCGTCGCTCTCGACCACCGCGGCCCTGGCCCTGTCGGTGCTGGTCGCCGTGCCGCTGTTCGGCATCAGCCGGCAGGGCATCGGCGGCTACCTGAAGACCTACATCCAGCCCTCCATCGTCATGCTGCCCTTCAACATCATCAGCGAGTTCTCCCGGGGCATCTCACTGGCCATCCGCCTCTACGGCAACGTGATGAGCGGCGCGGTGATTGCCGGCATACTGCTGGGCCTGGCGCCGTTCTTCTTTCCCGTGGTGATGGACGTGCTGGGCCTGCTGACCGGCCTGATCCAGGCCTACATCTTCGCCATCCTGGCGACCGTCTATATCGCGTCGGCCACGGCCACCGTCAAGAAGTCCGACCACGATCTCGACAGCGAACGTGAACATAAGGAGCAAGATCGATGACAGATGCAGCCTTGATTGCGGCCGTTTCCATCCTCGCCGCGGGACTGACGGTATCGTTCGGTGCCATTGGCCCGGCGCTGGGGGAGGGCCGCGCCGCGGCCGCCGCCCTGAACGCCATCGCCCAGCAGCCGGATTCTGCCTCCACCCTGTCGCGGACCCTGTTCGTCAGCCTGGCGATGATCGAGTCCACGGCGATCTACTGCTTCGTGGTGGCGATGATCGTGCTGTTCGCCAACCCGTTCATTGGCGCCTTCCTCCAAACCACCCAACCGGCGGCAGGCTGAGCCATGTCGATCGACTGGGTTACCGTCCTCGCCCAGATCGCCAACTTCCTGGTGCTGGTCTGGTTGCTGAAGCGCTTCCTCTACAAGCCGATCCTCAAGGGCATCGATTCACGCGAGGCCGAGATTGCCGAACGGATGGGGGAGGCCAAACGGGCCAAGGACAAGGCGGCTGCCGCGGAGGCGGACTTCGTGGCACGGCAGCAGAAGCTGCAGGCCGACCAGGACGCCCTGGCGGAGCGGGTGCGTGAGCAGGCGAAGCAGCAGCGGGACGCCCTGCTGGCCGAGGCCCACGAGAAGATGGAGCAGGAACGCCAGGATACCCTGGCCCACCTGGCCCGCGAACGGGAACGCTTCACGTCGGAACTCTACCAGGCGAGTGCCGAGACGCTCTACCAGCTGGCCGGCCGGGCGCTGCATGACCTGGCCGACGAGCGCCTGGAGGAGCACATCGCCCTGCACGTGATCGGCAAGCTGGCGCCGCTGTCGGACGAGCTGGCCTCGGCCGCTGAGCATGCCGAGGAAGCGGTGGCTACCACCCATGACCCGCTGCCGGAGGGCGCCCGGCAAGAGGTGAAGGCCGCACTCCAGGCCCGGGTGCCCGGCCTTCCCCTGCGCTTCGCCACCGATGAGAGCCAGTCCCCCGGCCTGGTCCTGCGCATCGGTAGCCTCGAGCTCGCCTGGACGGTCGACAGCTACACCGATGAGCTGGTCGAGCTGCTCAAGGAGCGCCTGGCCAGCGGCGAGTCGGGCAGGGTGAACGCTCATGGCGGATGAAACGCACCGGCCCGACGTGCAGGACTTCATCGACCTCCTGCTTGACAGCCCCGCCCCCTCGCCGGTGCTGGCCGAGGTGGGGACGGTCGCCACCGTGGGCGACGGGATCGCCGTGGTCTCGGGGCTCGGGCGGGCCCTGTCGGATGAGCTGCTGGTCTTCGCCTCGGGGGTTCGCGGCGTGGTGCTGGACCTCGAGCCGGACCGGCTGGGCGTCGTGCTGCTGGGCCCCTCGGAGCGCGTGAGGGCCGGTGAGGATGTCTGGCGCACCCACAAGGTGATCAGTGTCCCGGTGGGACCGGGCCTGGTCGGCCGGGTGGTCAACGCCACCGGCCAGCCCCGGGACGGCAAGGGCAGGGTGACTGCCGTGGCCGAACGGCCGGTGGAGGCCCGGGCGCCGGACATCCTCAGCCGCGGGCCCGTCACGCGCCCCTTGGCGACGGGCCTCAAGGCGATCGATGCCGCGGTGCCGGTCGGCCTGGGGCAGCGGGAACTGATCATCGGTGACCGCCAGACCGGCAAGACCTCCATCGCCCTGGATACCATCCTCAACCAGGCCCGCTCGGAGGTCCTGAGTATCTATTGCGCCATCGGCCAGCGCGGGGACGCGGTGGCCAGGGTCATCGAGGCGCTCCGGGAGAGCGGGCAGCTGGCCAACACCATCGTGGTCGTCGCCGGCGACGAGGACGCGCCGGGCCTGGCCTATATCGCGCCCTATGCGGCGATGACGATGGCGGAATACTTCGCCGACCAGGCCCGGGACGTGCTGGTCGTCTTCGATGACCTCACCCACCACGCCCGCTCCTATCGGGAGCTCTCGCTGCTGCTGCGGCGACCGCCGGGGCGCGAGGCGTTCCCCGGGGACATCTTCTACGTGCATGCCAGGCTGCTCGAGCGGGCCGGCCAGTTCACCGAGGAGGCCGGGGGCGGTTCCATCACCGCCCTGCCGGTGGTGGAGACCCAGGCGGAAAACCTCTCGGCCTACATCCCGACCAACCTCATCTCGATCACCGACGGCCAGATCTACCTGTCGCCGCGGCTGGTGCGCAAGAATCAGTTCCCGGCCGTGGATCTCGGGGTGTCGGTGTCGCGGGTGGGCGGCAAGGCCCAGCACCGCGCGTTCCGGGACGTCGCCGGCAACCTGCGCGTCACCCTCTCCCAGTTCGAGGAGCTGGAGGACTTTGCTCGCTTCGGCACCCGCCTGGACGACGCCACCCGGGCTCGCCTGAGCCGGGGCGCGGCGGTCCGGGCGGCATTGCGCCAGCCCGAGCGGGACCCGGTACCGGCCGTGGAGCAGCTGCTGGTGCTGCTGGCGGCGATGGAGGGCATGTTCGACGGGCTGTCGGAGACCGAGGTGGTGGCCGCCATGGACACCATCCGGGCCTCGGTGGGCGACGCCCTGACGGGGGTCGCCACGCGCATCGCCCGCAACGAGCCCCTGGACGAGGAGGACCGCGCCGCCATCCTCTCGGTGGCGCGCACCGCCCTCGGCAAGTCGGAGGACGGCCGTGACGCAGACGCTTGAAGCCCTGACCCGCCGCGACGATACGCTGACCAGCATCCGCGGAATCGTGCACACCATGAAGACGATCTCGGCCATCAACGCCGTGCCCTTTGATCGTGCCGCCCGCTCCATCGAGGCCTATCACCGGACGGTGCGCAGCGGACTGCAGGCGTTTGTCGCCAGAACCGGCCCCATCGCCATGCCGGCCGTGGAGCCGGCCGAGAGCATCGTGGTGGTATTCGGCTCCGACCATGGCCTGTGCGGCAACTACAATGAACTGCTCGCCGAGAAGGTGCAGGCGGAACTCGTGCCGACGACGGCCGAAGGCTGTGCGCTTCGGGTGCTGTGTGTCGGCGCCCAGATGCATGACGCCCTGGCGGGGCAGGGCCTCAGCCCCGAGAGCGTGCTGCTGCCGCCGGCCTCGGCGGATGGCATCGGGCGCCTGGCGGGCAGCATCGTCACCCGGCTGGACGACATCGGCGGCGGCGAGCCTCACCATCGCAAGGTCACGCTGGCCTTCACCCGGCGCGCCGGACGCGGGCAGCACGAACCGGTGCTGGTGCCGCTGCTGCCCCTGGGGCAGGCGTTCCTGTCGGAGCTCGCCGGCCGGCCATGGCAATCCCGCTCCCTGCCCGACTATTCGATGCCCAGCGCCGAACTGTTTGCCGCGCTGTTGCGCAGCCATATCTTCGCCAGTGTCTTCCGGGCCTCGGCCGAGGCCATGGTCACCGAGAATGCCGCACGGTTGGCCCTGATGCAGCAGGCCGAGCAGTCGGTGGACGACCGCCTGGACGAGGTGAAGGGCCAGCTGCGATCGGTGCGCCAGGATGAGATCACCACCGAGCTGCTGGACGTCATCATCGGCTTCGAGGCGCTGCGTAACTCTTCTCGCAGCTCTTCTCGCAACGTTCCTCGCAGGGCGTCCCGCGGGACCTGAGCCCAGGGGGCGGCGTTCAAGAATTGCGGCGCTCAACGGGCGCAGGTGCGAAAGCCGGCCAGGGTGTCGTGGCGGTCCGGGGTGAAGAAGTTGCGGTAGCTGTTGTGGGCCAGCCGAGAGCGGGTGGCCCAGGCGCCGCCGCGCAGCACGTAGCGCCCTTCCTGGAACCAGGGGGCCGAGTAGTCGCGGTAGAGCTCGGGCACGAAGCCCGGGAAGGGGGCGAAGGTCGAGGCCGTCCACTCCCAGACGTTGCCCAGCATCTGGCGACAGCCGAAGGCGCTGTCGCCCTCGGGCAGCGCGGCCACGTCCAGCGGGCCGAGCCGCCAGCCGTCCAGGTTGGCGAGGCCGGCATCCGGCGTCGCCTCTCCCCAGGGGAAGCGTCGCTTGCCGGGCGCGAGAGCGCTCCCGTCGGCCGACGGCGCACGGCTGGCGGCCACTTCCCATTCCGCCTCGCTGGGCAGGCGTCGCCCGGCCCAGCGGCACCAGGCCTCGGCCTCGTGCCAGCTGATGTGCACCACCGGCTGGTGGGGAGCCAGTGGCCGCCAGCGGTCGAAGCAGCGCGCCTCCCAGTGGCCGTCGGCGTCACGGCGCCAGTAGATCGGCCCCAGCAGCGTCTGGTGCTCGCGCCACTGCCAGCCGGCCTCGCTCCACAGCTCGCGCCGCGCGTAGCCGCCGTCCTCGACGAAGGCGGCGAACTCGCGGTTGGTGACCGGCGCCCGAGCGATCGAGAAGGGCGCCACCTCGACCTCCAGGGGCGGCTTCTCGTTGTCGAAGCGGAAGGGGAGGGTCTCGTCGGAGCCCAGCCGGTGGCGCCCGCCGGGGATGGCGACATCCCCGGGCAGGGCGCCGCTCGAGGCCTCGCCGGGGGCCTGGCCCGGTGGCGGCATGTCCAGGTCCGGGGCCGGGTCGCCGAGGGTCTGGCGGGTATAGAGGAAGGCCTCGCCATGCATGTCCTCGTGCAGGGTGGTGAGCTGGTAGACATAGCTCTGGGCGGCACTGGCGATGCCCTCGGGCAGGCGCTCGAGCATCGCTTGCTGCACCCGCGCCAGGTAGTCCAGTGTCTCGTCGCGGGAGGGTAGCGGTAGCGCCCAACGGTCGTCATGGGCGATGCTGCCGGAGTCGAAAAGCCGCTCGGCGCCGGCAAACTGGTAGTCGGGCAGGCCATACAGGCCGCGCAGGGCGAAGTGGTCGTGGAAGAATCCCAGGTGGCCGAGCTCCCACAGCGGCGGGTTGACGATCGCCAGGCGCGGGCCCAGCTCGCGGGCCTCGAGGATGTCCTGCATCAGCGCCAGGCTGCGGGTGCGGGCATCGACGAGCATCTCCGCCAGCTCATCGGCGGCCCGGGGCGGCGTCGGCGGTGTGCTGAGAGGTGTAGAGGGCATGCTGACTTCCTCGAGGAGATACCATGGCATTGAAGGTAGCCCTGATCAGCCCGGCGGGTCGAGGGTCCCGCGCCGGCAACCGCGCCACGGCGACCCGCTGGGCGGGGCTTCTGCGGGCACTGGGCTGCCGGGTGCGGATCGCCGGTTCGCAGGACGACACGGGCCAGTGGCTTATCGCCGGCCAGCCGCCCGACCTGGTGATGGCACTGCATGCCTGGCGCAGCTATGGGGCCATCCTCGCCTGTCGCCATGCCTTTCCGGGCTGCCCCCTGGTGGTGGTGCTGACGGGCACCGATGTCTATCGCTTCCAGCATAGCCATCCCGAAGCGTTTAAGGAGAGCCTGGCGGCGGCGGATGCCCTGGTCGGCCTGCATGACGGCCTGGCCGAGGACCTGCCCGCGCGCTTCCTGCCGCGGCTGCAGGTCGTCCACCAGTCGGCGCGGCCCCTGCCGCCCGGTGCGCCGCGGCCAAGTCAGCGACACCTGGACGTGCTGGTGGCCGGCCACCTGCGCGAGGAGAAGGACCCGCTGCGTGCCGCCCTGGCGGTGCGCGACCTGCCGGCGGCGTCGCGGCTGCGGGTCATCCAGCTGGGCGGGGCCCTGGACGAGGCCTGGGCCAAGGTGGCCCGCGACGAGATGGCGGCCAATCCCCGCTATCGCTGGCTCGGCGACCAGCCCCGCTGGCGGGTGCGCCAGTGGATGGCCCGGGCCCGGCTGATGGTGATCAGCTCGCGCATGGAGGGGGGCGCCAACGTGGTCAGCGAGGCCTGCGTGGCGGGCCTGCCGGTGCTGGCCTCCGACATCCCGGGCAACGGCGGCCTGCTGGGCGACGACTATGCCGGCTATTTCCCGGTGGCCGATACCGCGGCGCTGCGCGACCTGCTGCGCCGCGCCGAGGCGCAGCCGGCCTTCATCGAGGGCCTGCGCCGCCAGGTGCTGGCGCGCGCGCCGCTGTTCACGCCCGATGCCGAGCGCGAGGGGCTGGCGCGGGTTATCGCCGCCTGTGGCCTGCAAGCCTGACATCTCCTGGTGACGATGGGCGCCGGGGCAGGTCTCGGCGAGAGTGGAGTGTGATCTTTATGCCCATAGTCAATCATCGTAGGTCTTACGGTCGTTTCCTGGATAAGCTTCATGTTGCATGTAACGTAGAGGCATACTAGTATGCTACATGACACAGAGCGGAGGCATCGCCATGGTGGCAACCAATGACGTGAAAAAACGGGTAAAGAAGCACCGTGCCGCCCTGCGTGCGGCCGGCCTGCGCCCGATCCAGATCTGGGTACCGGATACCCGACAACCCGGCTTCGCCGAAGAAGCCCGCCGCCAGTGCGCTGTCGTGGCGGCTGCCGACGCCGGGGATCGCGATCTGCAGGACTTCATGGACGCGGCACTACAGGACCTGGACGACGAGGGTGACGCATGAGGCGCGGAGAGCTGGTGACCATTGCCCTGTCGGGTGACGTTGGAAAGCCTCGTCCTGCCCTCATCGTCCAGTCGGATCAGTTTGCCGGAACCGGCAGTGTGACGGTGCTGCTGCTATCCAGCACTCTGGTCGATGCGCCGTTGATCCGCCTCGATATTGAGCCCAACCCCGAAAATAGTTTGCAGCGACGCTCCCAGATCATGGTGGACAAGCCAATGACGGTGAAGCGAGAGAGAGTTGGAGAGGCCTTCGGCCACCTCGACGACAGCGCCATGATCGCTGTCAACAGAGCGCTGGCCGTCTTCCTGGGCTTTGCATGAGCGAAGCTCGTCCTGTCGACACCAGAACCAGACCTTTCTGAGCCTTTTCCAGCACCCAGCTGTCATTTTCAGAAGGCGACCGCACGGAGTGTCAGGAGTCGGCTGCACTGTGGTCTGGGGCATCGGGTTGGCTGGCCTTCAAGGCGGCGTAGAGGGCCGTCTTGCTGACCTTGAGGCGTGCAGCGGCCTCGCGGACGTTCAGCCCATTGGCCAGGTGTTCCCTGGCCCGCTTCAACTTGTCGTCGGTGACGACGGGCTTGCGTCCCCCTTTGCGCCCACGGGCGGCGGCAGCGGCCAACCCCGCCTTGGTGCGATCACGGATCAGGTCGCGCTCGAACTGACCCAGGGCGCCGAACACGTGGAAGATCAGCCGCCCACCGGGGGTGGTGGTGTCGATGGCTTCGGTCAGTGACCGGAATCCGACACCACGCGCCTCCAGGGTGCTCACCACCTCGATCAGATGCGGCAACGAGCGTCCCAGTCGATCCAGTCGCCACACGACCAGCACATCCCCGTCGCGGAGGACGCCAAGGCGGCCGTCAGCCCCGGTCGTTCCGCCTTGGCCCCGGAGACGGTGTCATCGAAGATTCGCTCGCACCCCGCCTTGCGCAGCGCATCTGTTTGCAAGGCGGTGTCCTGCTCCGCCGTCGAGACCCGCGCATAGCCGATCAGCGCCATTGACCGTCCCTTTTGTCCGTTAATCCATCCGCTTATCTTATTGTCCGAAAACCCATCAAACAAGGCTATTCTCGGACATTGTTCGGGTTGGCCGTCTAATGATCGTTTCCCGGACAGGGGTGCATCATGCACAGTAGCTCTGAGAAAGCGGGTTGTCGCTTTGGAAAAATGCGATTCCCTATTGAAAGGATTCTAATTTTGTTAGATTGAAATTAGTGCATGGCGAGATCAGAATTTAGCGGCACCTCACGCTGCCCGACTGTTGGGGCCAAGTTGACAAGCAGATAGTCAATAACACAGGAACTGAAAAATAATGAATAAACACCATTATTATCTTATCGATGTTTTCACTGACCGAGCATTTTCTGGAAACCCGCTCGCAGTATTTCCGCAATCCGACGAACTAGATTCCAACAAGATGCAGGCCATAGCCAACGAATTGAACCTAT